>NZ_MTBC01000009.1 GCF_002072105.2 Croceivirga radicis | reverse complement strand
ATCGTGACCGTTACCTTCTCCGATGGTACCAACACCGTTACCACTACGGCTACCGTTGCTGGTAATACCTGGACGGCCACGGATGCCGATATCTCCGGATTGGACAACGGTACCGTTACAGTGACCGCCGATGTTACGGACGTAGCCGGCAACCCGGCAACCGATAACGACCCGGTTACTTTGGACAATACCCTACCGACTATAGATATCACAACGCCTATCGAAGGTGATAACATCGTGAACGCAAGTGAGGATGGTGACGTGACCATTTCCGGTACCACTACGGATGTGGAGGACGGACAAATCGTGACCGTTACCTTCTCCGATGGTACCAACACCGTTACCACTACGGCTACCGTTTCTGGTAATACCTGGACGGCCACGGATGCCGATATCTCTGGATTGGACAACGGTATCATTACCGTGACCGCGGACGTGACCGACGTAGCCGGCAACCCGGCAACCGATAACGACCCGGTTACTTTGGACAATACCTTACCGACCATCGATATCGATTTGCCTATCGAAGGCGATAACATCGTGAACGCCAGTGAGGATAACGACGTGACCATTTCCGGTACCACTACGGATGTGGAGGACGGACAGATCGTGACCGTGACCTTCTCCGATGGAACCAACACCGTTACCACTACGGCTACCGTTGCTGGTAACACGTGGACGGCAACCGATGCCGATATCTCAGGATTGGACAATGGTACCATTACCGTGACCGCGGACGTGACCGACGTAGCCGGCAACCCGGCCACCGATAACGACCCGATTACTTTGGACAATAACACTCCAGAAGTAGATAGTTTTAGCACTATAGACATTACGCCTATTTTAACCGGTCTAGGAGATGCCAATGAACAATTAACCATTGAATTAGACACGGATGGAGATGGAACTATAGATGTTACCTATATAGTAACAACAGATAGTTCTGGTAATTGGAGTATTGATACTGGCAATGCTACACCAGTAAGTGGCACCTTCCCTACTCTAGGAGATGAAGATATAATTGATATAACCGCTACGGATAATGCAGGCAATAGCAATACCGGTATAGTAACTATTTCTGTAGATACTGATGGTGACGGATTAAACAACAACGAAGAGATAACTCTTGGTACCGATCCTAATAATCCAGACTCTGATGGTGACGGTATTAACGACGGACAAGAAGTATTAGATGGCACAAATCCTTTAGATGATTGTGACTCTGTAAGCGGTACGCCTCTTGAATCGAGTGATTGTGATGCCGATGGACTAACCAATGCAGAGGAAGCTAATTTAGGTACAGACCCTTTTAATGCCGATACCGACAATGATGGATTGTTAGATAGTGAAGAAGTTGGTCTAGATACTGATCCGCTAAATCCGGACACGGATGGTGACGGTATAAATGACGGTCAAGAAGTATTGGACAATACCAATCCATTAGAAGATTGTGATTCTGTTGATGGCACACCGCTTGGAGTCAGCGATTGTGATGCCGATGGATTAACCAATGCTGAAGAAGCAAATCTTGGTACCGATCCTGAAAACCCAGATACTGATGGAGATGGTATAAGTGACGGTCAGGAAGTAATTGATGAAACCGACCCACTAGATGGTTGTAATAGTTCTGGTGGTACACCACCTGCAGGTTCTGCTTGTGATATTGAAATTGAATCCGATTTGATGAACCCAACTTTAGGACAAAACACCTTTAGAATCATCAACATTGAACAGTTCCCTAACAATACTGTTGAAATATTTAATAGATGGGGGGTTAAAGTGTTCAGTGCAAAAGGATATGACAACGATAGTAATTCATTCCAAGGAATTTCTAATGGAAGAGTTACCATCCAAGCCAATGAAGAACTACCTGCAGGCGTGTATTATTACATCATCAATTATGAAAATGACGGCAGCGCTAGAAGTCGCACTGGATACCTATACCTTAACAGATAAAAAAGTTCCCTTAAGCATAAACAGCATGAAAAAAATAAATTTAGCAATAGCAATAACCTTTCTTATAATGCAAGGTTTATGGGCCCAACAAGATGCCCAATACACACAATACATGTATAACACAATTTCTATAAATCCAGCCTATGCCGGCAATAGAGGTGTGTTTAGTATAGCAGCCCTTCATCGTTCTCAATGGGTGGGTCTAGATGGTGCCCCCAACACACAAACTCTTAACCTACACTCCCCTGTTTCTGAGCGGGTTGGCCTAGGATTCTCCGTGGTAAATGATGAAATTGGAAATGGCACCAACCAGGATACCTATTTTGATGCTTCGGCCTCATATACGATACCTGTATCTTATGAAGGAAAATTGTCTTTTGGATTAAAGGCTGGCGGCCACATTTTAAATATCGATTTTAATAAACTTAGGGTTTATGACCCATCAACAGATCCAGGTAACGAACCAGTAATAGACAATAAGTTTTCACCTAATTTTGGTGCTGGAGTGTTTTACCATACGGATCGCTTTTATTCCGGGCTTTCTATACCAAATTTTCTACAAACAGAACATTTTGATAATGAAGCAGAGAGTACTTCTTATGTAGCTACGGAAAGAATGAATTTATACTTTATTACTGGATATGTGTTTGATATTGGTGCCAGAACTAAGTTTAAACCAGCTTTTTTGTTTAAAGCGGTTAAGGGTGCACCTTTACAGGCAGATATTTCGGCTAATTTTCTATTTAACAATAAATTTTATGCCGGTGCAGCCTATCGTTGGGATGCCGCGGTCAGTGCTTTAGCAGGTTTTCAGTTGTCTGACCAATTAATGCTCGGTTTGGCATATGACAAAGAAACTACAGATTTAGGCAGCCAACGTTTCAATGATGGCTCTTTTGAAGTATTTTTAAGGTATGAATTTAGAAACAAGATTCAGAAAGTAATTACACCAAGATTCTTTTAAGTAGCACAATATGAAAATTAACCACTATAACATACTAGCAGCATTTCTACTGACTTGCTTTTTTGGAAATGCACAAAAAACATCCTTGAAAAAGGCTGATAAAAAGTACAACTCTTTCGCCTATGTAAACGCAATAGATTCCTATGAAGACTTAGTAGCTAAAGGGTATACTAACGAAGAAGTGCTGAAAAAGTTGGGGAATTCTAATTATTTAATTGCTAATTATGACGAAGCTGCAAAATGGTATGGCCAGCTCATAAAGCAAGAAACTTTTGATAACGACCCAGAGTATATCTATAGATATGCGGTAAGTCTTAAGTCTCTTGAACAATATGAAGAATCCAATCAATGGATGGAAAAGTTTTATAGCTTAAAAGAAAATGATCTTAGAGCTAAAAACTTTGAAAACAACAGAGATTATTTAAAAGAAATTGGAAACAGGGCAGGTACTTTCAAAATTGAGAAAGTAGGTTTTAATTCAAAGGAAAGTGATTTTTCTCCAGCATTTTATGGTGAAGAAGTGCTATTTGCTTCGGCAAGGGACACGGGTATGGTTACCAAATACACGCACTCTTGGAACACAAGACCGTTCTTGGATATTTATAGAACTGGGGGCAATCAAAAAGAAGGGCCCGAAAAACTAAGCAGAAATATTAATAAAAAGACTCATGAATCATCACCAGTACTAAGTAATGACGGGCAAACGCTATATTTTACACGTAATAATAGTAAAAACGGTGGTTTTGCAAAAGATGACGAAGGTGTAAGTAGACTTAAAATATACAGCGCTACATTAAGAGATGGTGAATGGAAAAATGTAAAGGTATTACCGTTTAATGGGGATGATTTTTCTACCGCCCACCCTACCTTGAGTCCAGATGGAAAATGGTTGTATTTTGCTTCTAACCGAGAAGGTACTTATGGAGATTCAGATATTTACAAGGTAGCCATCTTGGAGAACGGCAATTTTGGGGAACCTATAAACCTAGGTCCTAAAATTAACACCGAAAGCTCAGAAACCTACCCCTATTTTGGAAAAGACGGTGTGCTCTATTTTGCTTCTAATGGCCATCCAGGCATAGGAGGTTTAGACCTATTTGCCGTGAAAGTGGAAAACGAAGAATTCAGTAATATCATCAATTTAGCAATGCCCATAAATAGTGTAGAAGATGACTTTTCTATGATTATTGATGCGGAATCCGGAAAAGGTTATTTTGCTTCTAACCGCAGTGGTGGTATGGGTAGTGATGATATTTATGCCATACAACAAGTAAAACCGTTAGAATTTAGCTGTGGCAAAGAACTTATTGTAAAAGTCATAGATATAGAAAACGGTAATTATTTAAATGCAGCAAACGTAGAAATATCTGGGGAGCGTAATTTTAGTGCGGTTACGGAACAAGAAGGCTATATAACTTTTGATCCTAAATGTGGTGCTGCAAATCTTGATATTTTAGCACAAAAAGAAGGTTACGAACAAGGGGCTGCAACTTATAGTATTACTGATGAAGAAAAGCAAGAAATTACTATTTCCCTAAAACCATTGGTAGTCTTGCCAAAGTCTGGGGACAATCTACTAGCTTATTTAAATTTAGAGAATATATTATTCGATTTGGATAAATATAATCTAACAGTAGATGCAATTACCAAGTTAGATAAAGCGGTTCAATTTCTAAAAGACAATCCTACCGTAAATCTGCAAATACGTTCCTACACAGATGCCTTGGCCAGCAAAGCATACAATATTAAATTATCTGAAAACAGAGCAAAGACTACTAGGCAGTATCTTGTTGATCAGGGTATTAATGCCCAAAGGCTGAGCATCAACTTCTATGGCGAAGAAAATCTAGTAAATGATTGTACGGTTTGGAGCAATTGCTCTAAGGAAGAGAATCATAAAAACAGACGATCAGAGTTAATTGTAATGGAATAATCCTTCAACGGTTCAAACCTTTAAACAAGCTCCTTTTCAAAGTAAAAAGTGTGGTATTTTTGTAACACAATTACTACTATGGAAAGGAGCTTTTATACTATAGCCAAAACAAGTCTAATACTCGTCTATCTAGTTATCGTTGCCGGTGCCGTTGTACGTATGACGGGTAGCGGTATGGGATGCCCAGATTGGCCCAAATGTTTTGGTTATTACATACCACCCACAGATATTGAAACTCTGGAATGGCAGCCCAATAGAGATTTCAAAAAAGGGCAAGTAATTATTGTACAAGAAACCCTACAAGTTGCTAAAACTAATTTTAGGACCAATACTACTTTTAATAGTGCAAATTGGGCACCATATACCAAACATGATTATGCTAAATTTAATGTTTGGCACACTTGGATAGAATATATAAATAGATTGGTGGGTGCCTTAGCTGGTTTGGCCACTTTAGTAATGGCGGTTATATCTTTTAGGTTTTGGAAACGCCGTAAAAAAATCACCTTTTTATCTTGGTTTATTGTTTTGGGCATGGGGTTCCAAGCATGGTTGGGCGCCACGGTGGTGTATTCATTACTAGCCCCGGTTAGGATTACACTACATATGTTAATGGCCCTAGTAATTGTGGGCGCCATTCTTTATGTAATGCATATGGTTTCTGACAATAAAGACAACATTGTATTTGGCAAAACCTTTAAATCTCTTGTTCTATTTTCCTTATTATTAACTTTTGTACAAGTTGCATTGGGTACCCAAGTAAGACAGTATGTAGACGAACAAGCTAAACTTATGGGAGAATATGCCAAGGATCAATGGTTGCTCTCTCCTACCCTTAACTTTTACATACACCGTTCATTTTCTATCCTTGTTTTAATAATTAACGCGGCCATATACTGGCAAACTAAAAAAAACAACTGGAAATTACCAGCTACTAGCTGGATTATGGTACTTATTGGGTTTGAGGTTTTAAGTGGAATTTTAATGTATTATGTGGATTTTCCCTTTGGGAGCCAACCGGTACACCTTGTGTTGGCTTCTATACTTTTTGGACTTCAATTTTATCTGTTTTTAAAAGTCTATTCACCTAAGATGGCAAAGAATTCTTTGTAACTTTACCCCCTTGAAAATTTTAAGGGATGATATATAAAATCAGGATAATCCTAGATGCCGAAGAGGATATTTTTAGAGACTTAGAGATTGAACATGAAGTTACTTTAGAGAGTTTCCATAATGCAATTACGCAAGCATTTGGCTTTCTTGGAGACCAAATGGCATCTTTTTACACCTGTGACGAAGAATGGAACCAAGATGAGGAAATAGCGCTTTTTGACATGAGCGAAAATGGTTCTGACATTAGGTTAATGAACGAGACTGCTTTAGATGATGTCCTAACAGAAGACAACCCTAAACTTATATACGTATATGACTTTTTTAGCATGTGGACGTTCTTTATAGAATTGGCAGACATTGTTGATAAAGAAGACGGGCGTTCTTATCCTAACGTGCTGTTTAGTTTTGGAGAATTGCCAGACTCACCTCCTGAAAAGAGTTTCGAATCTGAAAAGTCTGTAGATTTTGATGATTCTTTTGGCAGTTATGACGACTTGGATTTTGACGAAAATTGGAATTAATTTCCTTTTAACCATAACATTTATTGTACACTAACAACTTATGATCAATTTATATTCTGCTCAAATAGAAAGTATTTCTTTGCACCGTGTAGGCAATAAAAGTAGAAACGAACCCATTTTTTTATCGGAAAGACCCCATAAATTAAATGATGAAATCTCTGCTCTATTAAAAGAGTATTTCTTTAAACCTTTTCGTGAAAAAGAAGAAAATTATTTTCGATTTAGTAATGAGGTAGATGTTGAGTTTAACGAAATATACAAGGCAGCTGTTGCCATCTTTGAAGACCCAAGTAGAACGCACCAACAGTCCAAAACAATTACCACCCATTTATTTGACCAATCTAATCACCCACATATAAAAAATGGAGAAGTTTATATTGCCCACTTTACAGATGTGGTGTTGGATAATCAGAAAATGGACGCCATTGGTATCTTTAAAAGTGAATTAAAGCATGATTTTCTTGAGTTTGAAGAAAACCAGCAAAATTTGGACATTGTTATTAGGCAAGGAATAAACATAAACAAGTTAGATAAGGGTTGCCTTATTTTTAATCAAGAAAAAGAAGAGGGGTTTAAAGTATTAAGTGTAGATAGCAACCGCTATGATGCCAAATATTGGATAGAAAACTTTTTAGGGCTATCGCCTCTTACAGATGAAAATTTTTACACCAAAAACTACTTGAAATTTTGCCAGAATTTTGCCAAAGATGTTGTTTTACCGGCAGAGGATAAGCAGCAAGAAGTTTTATTCATGAACCGTGCGGTAAACCATTTTGCCAAGAACGATAATTTTGAAGAAACCAGTTTTTTAAATGAGGTTATGGATAACCCAGAACTTATCCCGGAATTTAAGCACTACAAGGTAGAAAAGGGCCCAAAATATAGTATTGAGGACGTAAGCAATTTTGATATTGCCAATAAAGCGGTGAGCGATGCGCGTAAAAAAATCAAAAACGTAATTAACCTAGATACCAATATCCAGATTAAAATGGATTTTATTAACCCAGAATCTGCAGAAAAATTTGTAGAGAAAGGGTGGGACGAAGAAAGGCAAATGTATTATTACTTGGTCTATTTTAATAAGGAGCAAAAGAGCTAAAAACTTTGAAAAAAGCGGTTTTATTTCTATGATTTAAAACCGCTTTTCCATTATCTGTTTCATACTAACATCCTCATAGTTACGCTTTACAAATTCAAGGGCCGTTGCCAATACCTGTCCCATTTTTTTACACTTTTTAAACTCTACATCGTGGGTAAATTCATAAAGTTCAGACTGTAATCTAGCCACATTATCGGGTATGGAAATAGTATCTGTTTTGGCTATGTTTACCAATCGTTTAATACGGTTTCCAGAACTTAAAATACGTTTGGCAACAATAGACCTTTCCTCTATCTTATACTGTTCAACACTATAGTTTTGCAACTTTTTAGTTACCAAATCTACCATAGCATTGTTTTCTTTAAAAAATTGCGGTAGATACACCTTGAACTTACCTTCAAAACATTGTTGGTCAAAATCTATGGCCCGGATTCTATAGACTACATGATCAAAATCATGCACCGGAACAATAACATAATTATAAGAACGCATATCTCCCAGTAAGCGAATCATACAACGTTCATTGAATTTCACAAATTCTTTTGCCAATTGCGCCTTTTGAGATTCGGTACATTTGGGTAAATTTTCCTTTATAAACTCATCTCCGGGAATACCGGCTATATGCTCTTCTATAAGAGTATCTTTATACACTAAAAAGTTTAGGTTATAAGGAGACAACATATGCTCCAGTTCTAAGCCGTAGACCCTAGAAGCATCTGTCTTTTTTACGTAAAAATGGGTGTAATTATCGTTTAATATATTTCTAACTTTAATTCTAAAAGGCTTAGAATTACCAAAAGTACAGTAATCAATTGCATCAATATTCAAATAATCTAAAATACGTTCACTACCATCTGAATGTAAAATAGAGTAAACTTTTTTAAGACTTAAATCAATCTCTTCCCTTTCAAATTCTGAATAATAAACCCGTACCCAAAGGGTATCATTTCCTTCTCTATCCTCTACCGCTATGGAACCAGAAAAACGTAGTAAATCTTCATAAAAAATGGGTATTTCAATTTTTCTACTGTATTTTCCCAAGTAGGCATCTAACTTGGCATTTACAGGAAAAGCTGGCTTTTTTTTAGACATCAATTTTTCGTCGGACATTACTTACATTTTGTCTAAAGGTACAAAACCGCTTAAAAATCACGCCCAATTCGTAACAACATTAAATCTCGGTTTTAACCACTAATCCCTCTCCTTTACAACATAAATCTGCACAGTCCATTGTTTGGTGTTTTTTTTGGTAACGTATAACTAATCTCCAAATACAAACATGGGCCAACAGCAATTTCTGAGATTAATTTTCAGTTTGTTTCTTACATTAACCATTGGGATGACAGCCAATGCGCAGTTAAGCGACCTTCATTATTTACCACCTTTAAAGCAAGGACAAAACAATGCAGGTATTAGAGATCAAGCTATTTACTTGTCTACACCAGAACCTACCAGCTTTACGGTAAATGCTTATCGCGGTACCAACGCTACGCCTGTAGCAACCTTTAACATTTCCAATACGGCTCCTGCTGTGTGGACACTGGCAGACGGCGATAACAATATTACCTTGGTTAATAATGCCAACACAGGTACGGTTTTAACCAATAGCGGCTTGCGTTTTGAATCGCCAAGCGGCAATCGTTTTTATGTAAATTATCGCGGTAACTCTAGTGCGCAAGCAGCTTCTTTAACGGCAAAAGGTAGACAAGCCATGGGTACCCGTTTTAAATGGGGAGGAGTACCCAATTTAGGTGCACACGCATCTAAATCTAATACGTTGGGTATTATGGCCACGGAAGATAACACAACCATTACCCTTTTTGGTTACGATCCAGGATGTGAGTTTAGGGTTGGCAATAACAGAGCGGGTATTACGGCAGATTTCCACACCATAACTCTAAATGCAAATGAATCTTTTGTTTATGAAACATACATTGGTACTAGCCCAACACAAGCCCATGAAGACGGTTGGATTGGTGCCTCTATAGAAGCTGATAAAAATATTGTAATTAGTAACGGTTCTATAAATTTTGGTCGCCAAGTTGGCGAAGCAAACAGGGATGCAGGCATAGATCAGCCAGTACCAGAAAATAGATTAGGCAAGGAATATGTATTTATTCGTGGTAACGGTAACGCTAATGGTTGGACGGAGTTTCCTCAAATTATTGCCACTGCTGATAATACACAAATATTTGTGAATGGTAATACTACACCAATAGCTACTATAGATAATGGTGAGTATTTCATGATTCCTAGCACTTTTTATTCTTCCAATTCCGCCGGGGCAAATATGTTGGTACAAACTTCAAAAGATGTTTACGCCTACCAATGTATGGGTGGAGACGGAAAAGCATATACCCAAGGGCTAAACTTTGTAGCCCCGGTTAACTGTTTGCTTCCGGATAGCATGGATAACATTCCAGACATACGAAACATGGCCGGCAGCTTGGTAACCGGAGGAATGACGATTATTGCCGCAGTTAATACACCAGACGCTAATATTGTTGTAACAGACGGTAACGGTCCGGTAACGCTACCTGCTTCCCAACCTGTTGCGGGTTCTACAAATTGGAAAACCTTTTTCATTGCCAATTTAAACGGAAATGTAAGCGTACAGTCCACTGGCCCCATGGCTATTGGATTTTTTGGTTTTAACGGAGCTAGAGGTGTAGCTGGGTATTTCTCAGGATTTGACACATTGCCAGAAGTTACACTAGCCATTAGAGGGGGTACAGGTTGCTTTGTAGGTTCAGAAATATATGAGGCCACCAACAGTAATTTTGATGCTTTTCAGTGGTACGAAAACGGACAACCAATACCAGGGGCCAACGGACCAAGTTATGCACCCCCGGGTGCCGGCGAGTACTTTTTAAGAGGTACCAAGGGGCCTTGTACTTATGATAGTAATCCGCTACAGGCACTATATTGTGATCCAGATGTGGTTCTAGAAAAATCCGTGGATAAACCAGAAATTCTAGAAGGAGAAACAGCAACCTTTACCATAAAAGTTACCAATAACGGCTTAGGACCACTTACCAATTTACAAATCACAGATAACATACCAGCTGGCCTAACCTTAATAAACGCACAAACTATAACCGGTAGTTTTAGCGGTAACACTTGGAACATTGGCACCTTGGATGGCGGTGATAACGCATTTTTAAATTTAGAAGTCAAAGCAGACGAAATTGCTATTTTACCATTCTTAAACCTAACCAATACAGTAACCAATTCTCAAGACCAAGTAGACGCCAATATTACGCCAGATACTCCGTCTGCACGATTGGTAATCCATAATGATTACGACAATGACGGGGTTATAGATAGCGTGGATTTAGACGATGACAACGATGGAATTTTGGATACGGTAGAACAATTGTGTACCATTTCTAATGATATAACATTTACAACACCATCTTCTACCGTTCAAGGTGGAAGTCCTGTAACAGAAATTTACACAAACTACAATGATTTATGGAGAAGTTCTGCTAGCGCTAGAAATCCAAACTTCCCAAATCTATCGCATGAACTATTAGCGTTTACTTCTGGTGGCACTACTTTCTCAACAGGGGTAATTGACGATGATGTATATGACACCAATGGTAATGGCCTATTTGATGGTATAGATACCAATAATGATGGTTTGGTAGATACAAATACTACCGAATCTAATTGGATGGCCTTAACACCGGCAAGCAATATATATGGAGAAGCAACCATTGAAGCAAGTTTAAATGATGGAGATGTAAATAATGCATTGGGCCTAACCGTTGTTGACGACCCTACCACAGACCCTTTAAATCCGTTATTGACCAATGGCTTAAATGGTTTGGATTTGGGTACAGGTATTGCAAATGTAGGTAATGATTGGACCTATGATATTGACCCTATAGTTGCAGCTACGGTTGGTGATGGCATACCAGATATAATGCTTACACAAATTGCACAACCCGGAGGTGCCGGCCATATTATTAGCCTTTATGATGCCACTGGAGCTCCAATAGGTAATGCCGTACAGGTTCAAGCATCTACCGGAGGTGCCCTTGGTACCGTTGTTGGTTCGTATAACCTTGATGTTTACCATGCAAATGGAAGCGTTTTCTTCGACAATACCGTTAGAGAATATCGTTTGGCAACAATTGAACTATCAGAATTTAATATTCCAGCAGGTAGGTTAAATGATGTTGCCTTTTTAAGACTACAACTCTCTTCAAGCTCAGATTTGGCCTTTTTAGCTTATAATACTGAGTCTTTTACCGGATTCTGTGCCAATCTAGATACGGATTTAGATGGTATTCCAGACCATTTAGATCTTGATAGTGATGGTGATGGTTGTAGTGATGCCAATGAATACTATAAAGATAACAACGCAGATGGCGGTGATGGTGGTGAGTACGGAACAGGAGTGCCTGCAGTAGACCCAACAGATGGAACAGTTATAGCCGCATCTTACCAGCAAGTATTTGCTCCTATAATTATATTGGGTAATACTTCTGAAGATTTAGGAGGAACAGATATCAATGGTCAGGATCTAAGCCTTGGCGAAACCTTTGACTATGTGATTCGTTTCCAAAATACAGGTGATGACGATGCTACTAATTTTACCATTAGAAACGTATTGCCCAATAATGTTACCATTAACAATTATGACTATACGGATGCCCCTGGGGTAACCGAAACTTACGATGCCTTAACCAATACGGTAACTTTTACCGTTCCTGATAATTTGGTAGAAATTGGCGATCCGGAATATAAAATAAAGATTGAAGTTACGATAGATGGTGATTGTTCTGAATTTGTTGCTGCTTGTGCTTCACAACTAGAAAACCAAGCATTTGCAACCTACCAGGGTATTGTTAACACCAGTACGTTTTCAGACGAAGATGGCTCTAACCCAGCAGGAGCCTGTATTACCACATTGGAAACCGCTTCTAACAACTTGGCCAATGCCTTATTGGATTGTGATATTGCAAGAACCGTACAACTGTGTGGTGATGATGTAACGCTTACAGCTGGTGAAGGGTTTACTAGTTATACTTGGGCACTGGACAACAACAATAACGGAGTAATTGATGCGGCGGATACAATTCTAAATGATGGTGATCCAGACACAGACCCCAGAACAATGGACGTTACCAATATAGGGAACTACTTGGTAGAAAAAATTGCTGGTAATGGTTGTAACGACCAAATAGAAAGAATCACCGTAGAACGTTTTGGTACCACCCAAACTAATCCGGTTGTAGACTTTTTTAACCAAGTAAACTCAGATACCAATCCAGATAATGATTTACAGGGCGAAATAGTTACTTGTTCAGTAGATGGTGATTTACTACCAAAAATCTTCTTGTGTGGATCTAATGATACCGCTTCAATCCAATTAGGTATTACAGATGCACTTTCCATTACTTGGGAAAAACTAGATGAAACTTCTTGTTCTTCTGTTGGTGATGATTGTGCAAATAAAAATGGAACTTGTACGTGGGACCAATTGGCCGTTCAAGATAACTTTACAATTACTGAAAGTGGTAGTTACCGTGTGGTAATTGCTTATCAAAATGGTTGTTTTAGTCGCTTCTATTTTAATGTTTTCCAAAACACTTTGGATATAGACTACATTGCCAATGATATCATCTGTGATACGGACGGTAATATTAGAATAACCAATGTAGGCTCTGGATATGGCTTTCAATTATTTGATGTTACCAATAATGCTATAGCTGTACCATTTAGCGCAGGGCAAGGACCTAATTTTGATATTGATACCAACGGAACGTACAGGGTACAGGTAACCCAATTAAACCCGTCTACCAACACCCCTATAGAAAATAGTTGTGTTTTTGAAACAGAGGACATTGGTATACAAAGAAGGGATTATCAAGTTAACATTACTACTACACCTGCAGATTGTAATGAACAAGGTACAATTGGTATACAAGCATTAAACGTATTACCAGATTATAGCTATGAGTTATTTATTGATGATGGTAGCAATAGCGGAGCTGGTAGTTTTGTAACATCAGAATTGGTTACAGCGGATAATACCCACACGTTCATAGGCGTTGCACCAGGAGATTACCGTGTAGTTACCTCAACCACCAATGGATGTACAAACGAGCAGTTTGTAACAGTTAACGAGATTCCAGAATTAATTTTAACCGCAACTGTTCAAGAACATATTTCTTGTAGACCAGGACAAATAGACCTTAGTTTTGTAGGAGGCACTAGCGGTCATGCATTTGCTATCTGGAGTAAAGATGGTACGCCCTATTATACCGATCAAGCTAGCATACCAGAAGCCGATTTTACCAGTAATACCAATTTCTTATTTGGCTATACGGGTACTCCCGCAACCTACGTTCCTGGACAAGATGGCGACTATGTTTTTATAGTTAAAGATGATAATGGTTGCTATAAGTTATCCAACAGTGTACGTTTAGATGATTTAGGTGTACTTACAGCTACCGCGTCTAATACGGACATGACGTGTGCAGATGAAGCATCATCAACCTTAACTATTACCGCAAGTGGTGGTACAGCTCCGTATAGCTATAGCATAGATGGTGTTAATTTCAAGAACGAAAATTTCTTTAACAATTTAAGCGCTGGTATATACACCATAACCATCATGGATGCAAGTGGTGGTACAGATGGTACGTCATGTACCACAACCATTGAGCACGAAATTACCCAGCCTTTTAGATTATTGGCATCTGCTAGTATCATAGAAGACGCTTCTTGTGACCCTTCTGGTGAGGCCTTGGTTAAAATTTTAAACCCAAGCGGTGGTCAGGCTCCATATTTGTATAGTTTTGATGGTGGTTCAAATTTTAATACGCTAACAGAGCAGCGTTTAAGCCCAGGAAATTATAATTTGGTATTACAAGACGCCCTAGGTTGTACATATCCAATGGAAATTACGGTACCAGCTCCGGTTACTGCCCCTAACCTAACACCCGCTGTAACTTATGATTGTAACGGAGAGGGAATCATAACCATTTCAACAGACAATACAACAGATTTTAATTACACCTATAGTTTGGATGGTACCGCAAACACACCGGCCAACCAAAATTACTTTGAGAATGTTGCTGCTGGACAACACACTGTAACCGTAGATTATACCACAACGATTACACCAGACCAAAGCACGTTGTTTATAGAAAATTTTGGTACGGGTAGTAGTACACAAATCGCCGAGGCTGGTCCAGAATATTGTTTTGAACCACAAGATGGCAGTCAAACAAACTGCAATAGAGGTCCTGCAGGTATTTTGGTCAACGGCGAATACACAGTTACCAATTTTGTAACCAATCCAGCCCCTTTTGTAAGGAGTCCACAAGATCACACGGGCCTAGCAGATGGTCGCTTCTTTGCTATTGATGTTAGTACCTTTTCTGATACAGGTAGCCCATCCTTGAACAATATATTATGGTCTAAAACAGGTATAGAAGTATTGCCAAACCGAGAAATTACATTGAGTTTTTGGGCCTATAATTTAATGCAAACCGGAAATGCAGGCAATAACCCTGAGGTTTTGGTAGAAATACTGGACAATTCTGGAACAGTAATTTACAGCACCGCAACCGCAGCTATTCCTAAAAATACGAGCAATAACGATTGGCACGAGCGTACAGTTACATTTAACCCTGGCCCCAATACCAGCCTTGACGTTGTTTTTAGAAATAATGTTAATAGTAATGACGGTAACGACCTTGTTTTAGATGATATACAAGCGGTACAAATTCCTGAGGTTTGTGAACAAACTACTAATATTATTGTTAACGTAGCATCCGGACAAGCATTTGAAACAGCCATTTTAGGAGGAACAGACCCTACTTGTAACGGAGCATCGGATGGAAGTATTCGTTTTGAAGTATCAAATTTTGATGCAGCCGGTTATGAATATTCGTTGGACGGTGGCACCAGTTGGATAACGGAGACCAGTTCAGTCTTTACTACCCCTTCAACATTAAGCGCTGGTACGTACAATTTAATGGTAAGAAAGGTAAGTGATAACACCTGTACGGCTACTGCCCCCACAAGCATTACACTTACTGCGCCAGATGCGGTAGTTGCAGACCTACAGCAAACTGCAGAATTTACTTGCTTTAATACAGGTGCTACATTGGAAGCTTCTGCTGTAGGCGGTACTCCTGCTTACGAATATCAGTTGGAAACAACTACAAATACTATAGTAAGAGCATTTAGCGCTGCTACCACTTTCTTAAATGTACCTGCAGGAGATTACCATGTTCGTGTAAGGGATAATAGAGGATGCGAGGTAATTTCTTCCACAACGGTTACCGTAACCGCTCCAAGCACCCCAACCTTAAATCTATCAGCAACTAGTTGTTATGACGGTCAAAACAATGGTACGGTAACCGCAACTGCCGGAGATGGTAATGGAAACTACACTTTTAGAATCAACGGTGGTGCATGGCAAACGCCAAACCCAATAAATGCACTTACCTATACTTTTGGCAATTTAAGCAATGGCACCTATCAAGTAGAAGTTCAGGACCAATTTGGTTGCACATCTACTATAGAAACCATTACTATTGCTCCCGCACTAACGCTATCGGTAGCGGTTACAGATGCAAGTAGTTGTGGAGATGGTAGTTTAACGGCCTCTGCTGCCGGAGGCACCACACCGTATTTATACGCCTTTGTAAATAACGGTGACCCTGTTTCCGATTCTGATTTTGCACTAGGTAACACCGTTAATATTCCTTTAGCCAATGTTGGTCTTTATGATATTTATGTAAGAGATAACTTGGGTAACCCCGGCTATTGCCAAACTATGGTTACAGAAGAGGTAGAAGCCATACCAAGTTTAAGCTATTCAAGTACACCTACGGATGCAGCATGTTTTGGCGGCGAAGGTAGCATTGAAGTTAATATCACCAACGGTATGGCACCATTTACCTACGAATTGGTAGATGTGGATAACGGTGTGAAAAGTCAGACCCAATCTGGGGTGGCAAGCACCACTAGAACATACTATAACTTACCTGCCGGCAACTATGATATAATTATTACGGATGCCGCAGGGTGTATATCTACCCCTGAAAGAGTGGTTATAGGAGAACCGGTAGAGTTGACGGCGGATATCCTTGGCGTAACACCATCAGACTGTACAGGACCTTCTACAGATTATGGATTCAATTTTGAAAGCTATCCATTAACATTGGCAGGTACCTTAATGTTTAGTGATGATGGGGGAATTACTTGGCAAACAAGTAATGAATTTAGAGATTATCTATCAGGTGATGAAGTTTATCCTTCTATAAAAACGGTTGATGGAAGTGGCACTACAATTTGTCAAACAGATTTACCAAGGTATACCATTCCATATCCATTAGATGATTTGGATATCACCTTATTCCCTATTATAATTAACTGTAATGAACTGCAAGTAAGTGTTAGAGGGCAAGATGGTACTGCGCCTTATGAGTATACATATTCTGAAGACCCCACTAATTTTGATCCTTCCGCACCTACAAATCCTTGGACAACTCCTTTCGCTGCTGGGGTACAACACACTTTCCCAGGTTTAACTCCTGGTAGAACCTATGTTTTTTATGTGCGTGATGCTGTAGGTTGTGTAAGAGAAAGTAATGTAAATGTAAATAACGAGCAACCTTTACCTATGGAAATTACTGCCGAAGTAGCTCCTACATGTAATGGTGCTACAACGGGTGAAATTACGTATACCATTATTGATACTGATGGTAGTACAGAACCTGACATGACTTGGACCCTTTACGATATAGCAAATAATGTTATTGATAGTAGTTCTGGCACCATACCTTATTCTAATACTATAACCATCTCCAATCTAGCAGAAAATGATTACTATATTGTTGTACAACAAGTGGATGCCGGAGGAACAACACAGTGTATTAGCGCCAGTGAAAATAGTATCCTAGAAGAATTAGATATTATTACTGGAACACCCACTTCATTAAGAGACATCAGCTGTGAAAATCCAGGTCTAATAAGTATACCAGATATTACTGGTGGTGGTGGTGAGTATTTTTATACGATTACCGGGCCTTCGTCTTTTAGCCTTACGGCGACCGATGACAACCCAATCGAAATCCCAGTTGGTTCAGACCCTGGTTTATATACCATAAGCGTAGAAGATCAATACGGTTGTAGCTATCCTTTAGGCGATGTTACAATGGCAGTTACACCGGCTCCAAGCATTTCAAATGTAGATATAGCTAATTGTAGTGCCAATGCAACTATAACTATAAACGTAGGGTCATCAGACGGTGCGGTACTATATTCTATTGACAATGGTGTTACGTTCCAATCTATTAATGTTTTCAATAATATTCCTGCCGGTAATTATGATGTAGTCATAAAAGACCAAACAGGTTGTTTAGATACTGAAAATATTACGGTACACCCTACCCTGCAAGCTACGGCAACTTTGGACCAGCAGCTAGGATGTGGTCCTGGTAATGAAGCAGAAATAAGAATTGAAGCCACTACTGGTTCTGGTAATTTTGAGTTTGAAATTTTAGATAGCGCTTCTGGAATTGCTATTCCACGCCAAGCGCTTACTACAAACCCTCAAAATGTACAACTCATTACCGCAGATAGTTACACGGTAAACGTATACGATGCAAGTACTACCAATCCGGAATGCTTTAGGTCTTTTGTAGTAGAAGTACCTGCTGCAATAGCACCCAATTTTTCTGCCAATGCCACATCTGTAAGTTGTAATGGTGCAGAAGATGGCCGTATAGAGCTGGTTCAGGTTAATAATGGTAATAACCCATTGAACTACACGCTTAACCCTATGCCAGCAACGGCGACTTGGGATGGGGCTACACAATCTTTTATAAACTTACCTGGTGGAAATTATCAAGTTATCGCAACCGGACCAAATGGTTGTGCTTCTACACCTTTAGATGTAACAGTTCCAGAAAATCTGGTTATAAGTTTTGCAACGCCTACCATAGACCAATTTGGATGTACGGTAGATAATGACACCAATAATGCAATTATAGCTATAGATATGTCCAGTATTACTGGTGGTAGTGGATCGTATGAACGTTTTGTATTTATTGATGATGCCACTAATAACGTATTACAAGACAGCAATAGCACTACATATAGTTTTACGGACCTAGCTGGTGGTGATGTAGAAGTTATTGTTTACGATACCAATGGTTGTGCTTCACCTGTAACACATACAGTAACCATTAATCCGTTTGATGCATTGGATACGAATCCTGCAATTAATGTGATAACTGCTATAAGTTGTGTTAATGGTGGGGAAACTATCGCCATAGAAGCTGCCGGAACCATAACAAATTATACCACGAACCCAACCAACTTTGAATTCCGACAGTTACCAAGTGCTACCTATCAACTTACCAATACATTTGCTAATCTTGGTGTAGGTACACATACGTTTGGCGTTCGTAATATTACAACCGGGTGTGAAATCTATATAAACCATACAGTTGAAGCTCCAAATACATTCAATATAGACGTAAATAAACTGTCTGATGTGGTTTGTTATGGAGATGATGGCAGTATAACCCTAAGCTTTACAGATGCCACCTATACGGGTGATTATGCTTGGGAGATTTTTAATGCTGATGGCACACCAACGGCAAGAACGGATGACAATGGCACCTTTACCGGTTCGGGAACTACGGCTGTAATAGCTGTTAGCGCAGGCAATTATTTTGTACGTGTTAACCAAATTGGCCTACCAACATGTGTTCAGGAGCAAACGTTTAGTATTACCACACCAAGTGCCGCGCTTGCGCTAGCATCCGTAAATACTGTAGAGGTAGGTTGTAATGGTAATGAAGGTAGTGCCAATATTGTTCCTCAAGGAGGTATGGCCCCGTATACTATTAGCTTAACTAATACCAACACGGCTACAACCTATACAGAAACAAATGTTAACAGCTTCCTATTCCAAAACTTAGAGGCAGGTACTTTTTCTATATCTGTAACGGATGCATTAGGTTGTACCCAGAATTACAATAATGAGTTTACTCTGGTAATACCAGACCCTATAACTGCAAGTATCTCTAGTACTACGCTAGTTTGTGAGGGAGATTTAGACGCATCTGTTACCGCCACAGTTGGCTCAAGAAACGTTACCGCCAATTATAGGTATACATTAAACATTTATTCAGATAGTACTGGAAGTACATTGTTAAAAAGTACGCCTTCCCAAATAGGTAATTCTTTTGTTAATCTTGGTGCCGGGTTCTACAGTATTTTGGTAGAAGATGATATGGCTTGTTCTTTTGAAACCGCAATAGAAGAAATAGTTGCACCGGTTTCTGTAGAAGGGCAATTGGTTACTGCCCAAATGATGACATGTAACAATGGAGCTTCTTTACAATTAACCGGTTCTGGAGGTACGGCACCTTACTCGTGGAGCACAGATGGTGTAACCTTTAACCCCATGAACGAGACTAATGGACCTAACTCGCACCTATTCACAAATGTTGCCGTTGGTAGCTATGAATATTATGTTAGAGACAGTTTTAATTGTGTTTCCGTGGTATCCAATACGGTAAATGTTAATGCAATTGAACCATTGACCTTAACAATAGATGATAGCGCTGCCATAGTTAATTGTGCTGGAGATAGTACGGCTGTTATACAAGCTACTGCTGATGGTGGTTTGGGCAACTATGAATATGCATTATTTACAGACGCCACATTTGCTACCCAAGTAAGGGCAAATCAAGCCACTGGATTATTTGCAGACCTAGCTTCTGGAACCTACTACGTACAGGTAACCAGTGAAGATTGCGAGGCAAGTGCCATGATTACAATTGCAGAACCTACCCCTTTAACGGTAGCCTACCAGGCAAATAATGTAACATGTAATGGTGCAGATGATGGTAGTATAACTTTGGATGTTTCTGGCGGAACCGGAGACTATCAATATGCAATTTCACCGAATTTAAATCAATTCTTTGACGAAAATGTTTTTGACGAGTTAGAACCAAATTCCTACACCATAATAGTCCAAGATAATAACGGATGCTTTGAAGTTATCGAGTTTGAAATCACCGAACCAGAGGAGCTATCTTTTAGCACAAGTGTTCAGGATGAAATCTGTTTTGGGAGTAGTGATGGTATAGTAACATTGACTATTGAAGGTGGTACCGCCCCCTATTATACCGCATTAAATTCAAATTCAGCTGCTGATTTTACAGTAGATACTATAGAATACAACAGCCTGCCCAGTGGTACGCACGTAGTATTTGTTAGGGATGCCAATGGATGCGAAATGTCTCAGGTATTTGAGGTAGAAAGCGGTGCCAACTTAGCCGGACAAGCAATTGTAAATTATGATTGTGATTTGGGACAAGCCTACCATACCGTAACCTTAGAATTTGAAGATGAAACAGTTAGACCTGAGGTACTTTACGGATTGGATACGGATGATCCAAATGAAATGGTAATGGATGGCACGTTTGCCAATCTTACGGCGGGAGACCATTACATAACCGTAATGCATAGCAATGGTTGTTTAAACACTTATCCGTTTGAAATTTCACTTTTTGAACCTTTAGAGCTACAACTTGTAGAAGGTAATATTAATATGATAACCGCAACGGCCATAGGTGGATCTGGCAACTACACCTTTAGTTTTAACGGTCAAGACCCAACCAGCGAAACGGACTTTTACATTACAGAGACGGCAACCTATTCTATTACGGTTACCGATGAAAATGGTTGTAGCGTAACCCAAGAAATATTTATGGAGTTTATTGATATTGAAATTCCTAATTTCTTTACACCAGACGGCGATGGTAGAAATGACGTTTGGAAACCACGAAATATTGAAATTTATCCAGAAATATTCATCAATATCTACGATAGGTATGGACGTTCTATCTATAAATTTGTAGATAATGAAGATGGTTGGGATGGTATTTACCAAAACACGGAATTACCTTCTGGTGATTACTGGTATGTAATTCGATTAAACGGAGTAGCAGACACTAGGGAATTTGTAGGCCACTTTACCCTTTATCGATAAAATGATAAATAACAGATAGTAAGGGCAATCTTAAAAGATTGCCTTTTTTTTATTCGTTAACCACTATTTACCCTTCCTTTACAACTAAAAATTGATTTTTCACCTTGGTATTTGTTTTTTTGAAATGTATAGAACAAACTAAAAATGAATTTTCAAAAAATACTATTTACAGTATTGTTATTGTGTGCGGCAATTGGCAACGCTCAGTTAAGTGATTTGCATTATTTACCGCCATTGAAGCAAGGACAGAATAATCAAGCTATACAACAACAAGCTATTCATTTATCCACACCAGAAACCACCCCATTTACAGTTAATGTGTATAGGGGTACTAATCCTGCAATATTAACTTCCTTTACCATATCAAATACGGCACCAGCAGTGTATAATTTGGCCAATGGTGACAATAATATAACCTTGGTAGACAATGCCCATACCGGTATAGTCATTACAGACGCTGGACTTCGTTTTGAATCTACCGGAGGCGAACGTTTTTATGTAAACTATAGGGGTAGATCTGGTTCCCAAGCAGCATCGTTAACCTCTAAAGGCCGTACGGCAATGGGAACACAGTTTAAATGGGGTGGGGTTCCCAATTTAGGTACACATCCATCAAAATCAAATACCTTGGGTATTATGGCCACTGAAGATAATACTACAATCGATGTTTTTGGTTATGATCCAAATTGTGTTTTTAGATCTGGAAATAACGTTTCTGCCCTAACCAATGATTCTTATCAAATTACATTAAACGCAAATGAATCTTTTGTTTTTGAAGCCTATTTAGGAAACAATTTTTCTTTGGCCCAAAGCGAAGGTTGGATAGGTGCTTCCATAGTTGCTGATAAAGATATTGTCATTAGCAATGGTTCTATGAACTATGGTAGACAAGCAAATAACAGTAATAGAGATGCTGGTATTGACCAACCTGTACCAGAAAACAGATTGGGCAAAGAATATGTTTTTAT
This sequence comes from Croceivirga radicis, assembly GCF_002072105.2. Lineage (GTDB taxonomy): Bacteria > Bacteroidota > Bacteroidia > Flavobacteriales > Flavobacteriaceae > Croceivirga > Croceivirga radicis. The sequence goes on along the minus strand of NZ_MTBC01000009.1, from coordinate 140,582 downwards.
ACGAGGTAACGGAAACGCCAATGGCTGGACCGAGTTCCCCTTAATCATTGCAACCCAAAACAATACGGCCATTTACGTTAATGGGGCTACCACGCCTATTGCCACTATTAACAACGGAGAGTTTTTTGAAATTCCTAGTTCAAATTATTCTTCTAATACGGTAGGGGCCAACATGTATGTTACAACCTCAAAAGATGCATATGCATACCAATGTATGGGCGGTTCTACCGCTGCATATACACAAGGCTTAAATTTTGTTGCACCCGTAAACTGTCTACTTCCAGATACCATGGACAACATTCCAGACATAAGAAACGCAGCAGGCGTTACGGTTACCGGCGGTGTTACCATAATAGCTTCAACATCTACACCAGATGCCAACATAACGGTTACGGATGGTAATGGTAATGTAGCATTACCCCCTGCAAATACCGTTACGGGAACAGGTCTTTGGAAAACATTTTATGTACCCAATTTAACTGGGAACGTAAGTGTAAACTCAACTGGACCAATCGCGGTAGGTTTCATTGGATTTAATGGAGCACGTGGTATTGCAGGATATTTTTCTGGTTTTGATACGGTACCAGAAGTAGATTTGCAAGTTACTGGTGGTGGTTGCCTACCTACCGCCCAGGTTGAAGTAGTGGATGCGAATTTTGACGATTATCAATGGTTTGAAAATGGTTTGTTAATAGCAGGAGCCAACGCATCTACCTATACCCCTACTAGAGCTGGCGATTATTTTGTAAGGGTAACCAAAGGGGGCTGTACATACGATAGCCAACCCTTACAAGCTTATTATTGTGACCCGGATGTAGTGATTAGGAAAACGGCCAATCAAAACACGGTAGGCAATGGTAACAACGTAACCTTTACCATTACCGTAGAGAGTTTAGGTAGAGATCCTATAACCAATGTAGTTTTAACAGACGTATTACCAGATGGCATAAGCTTATTGTCCGCTAGCCAAACTAAAGGAAGCTTTAATTATCCTAATTGGAACATAGGTACTATGAATAGCGGTGATTTGGAAACCTTGACATTACTAACAAAAGTGTCCTTACCAGACATTTATACCCAAACGGCAACATACACCAATACCATTAGTAATGCGCAAGACCAAGTAGACGCAAATATTACTACAGATGACCCATCAGAAACCATAACTGTAAACTTTCAAGCTCCACAAACGGTAATTACCAATAGACGAATTACTGTAAGGGTAAACAAAAGTTAAAAAGTTTTGTAACAATTTTAATCAGGACTCGTCAAGTAGGTACAATCAATCAAAATAAAACGAGTTTTGAATACAATTCTTACGGTTACCAACCTTACCAAAAAATTTGGCCCCTTAGTAGCGGTAAACGACCTTTCTTTCAGCATAGAAAAAGGTAATGTTTATGGCATTCTAGGTCCAAATGGTAGCGGAAAATCTACCACATTGGGCATAATTTTAAATGTAGTAAATAAGACCAGTGGATCTTTTAGTTGGTTTAATGGAGAAACTTCTACCCATGAAGCCCTAAAAAAAGTAGGTGCCATAATAGAACGGCCCAACTTCTATCCATACATGACAGCAATTCAAAATTTGAGGTTAGTCTGTAAAATCAAAGAAGTTTCAGAAGAAAAAATAGAAGAGAAACTGGCCCTAGTAGGTCTTTTAGAGCGTAAAAATAGTAAGTTTAGAACCTATTCTTTGGGTATGAAGCAACGTTTGGCTATAGCCTCTGCCCTACTTAATGACCCTGAAATTCTCATCTTAGATGAACCCACCAACGGCTTGGATCCAGAAGGGATACATCAAATTAGAGAAATAATCAAAAAAATTGCGAATCAAGGCACTACAATTTTATTGGCATCCCATCTTTTGGATGAGGTAGAAAAAGTTTGTAGCCATGTTGTTATTCTAAGAAAAGGCGTAAAACTCTATGCTGGCCCTGTAGACGGCCTATTAGCTAGTCATGGTTACTTTGTTTTGGCCGCCAATGACCAAATACAGTTGAAAACCTTTTTGGAAAAACATGCCAGTTTTGGAAAAATAGAGGAGTTTAACGGGCTACTTACGGCCTATTTAAAAGAAGAATTAGATGCTGGCGAACTAAATAAGCTGGTCATGGATCAAGGCATTCTGCTTTCCCATTTGGTTAAACGTAAAGAAAGTCTAGAAGAACAATTTTTAACCCTAACCAAAAACCGCCAATCATGATACGCTTATTACAAATAGAATTTATAAAATTATGGAACAATAGGGCTAGCAAGGTGCTAATCTTATCTTACTTTGTTTTGTTAACATCAATTGCGCTAGTTGCGGCCATAAAATTTGATATTGGTCCAATTAAATTTCACCTAGCGGAACAAGGCATATTTAACTTCCCTTATATCTGGCACTTTAATACGTTTATTACCGCCTTCTTTAAGTTGTTCTTGGCAATTGTTATTGTCTCAATGATGGCCAATGAGTATAGCAACAAAACCATAAAACAGAATTTAATAGATGGGCTTTCCAAGAAAGAATTTATTCTATCTAAATTTTTGACCGTACTTACTTTTGCGGCCATATCCACAATTTTTGTTTTTGTGGTCTCCCTTATTTTAGGTTTAGCCTATTCAGATTACAATGAATTTTCTATTATCTTCTCAGATTTGGAGTTTTTATTGGCTTTCTTTATAAAGTTAGTTGGCTTTTTCAGTTTTTGTTTGTTCTTGGGCATCTTGGTAAAGCGCTCTGCTTTTGCATTGGGGTTTCTTTTCTTATGGCAAATTTTAGAAGGAATTGTAAGAGGTTTAATCCGTTGGAAACTATTAGATGGTACTGGAACTGATTTTGTCATGGGCTTTTTCCCATTAAATTCCATGTTCAACTTAATTAAAGAACCCTTTACACGTTTAAGTGCCGTACAAAACGTTGCTAACCAAGTTGGCGAATCGTTTAAATTAGATTACCACGTTTATTTTCACGAGGTACTAATTGTAATGGTATGGACTGGAATTTTTATCTACGGATCTTATGCACTTCTAAAGAAAAGAGATTTATAATCATAAAAACTTAAATGCTAACATTTAGTTAGAATACTAGTACCAAGACCCTTCGTATCTTTACGGTATGAAATTCAACGTAGTATCCGAATTTAAGCCCACCGGCGATCAGCCGCAAGCAATAAAACAATTGGTAAAAGGTATAGCATCCGGAGACCCGCATCAAACCCTATTAGGCGTTACGGGTTCCGGTAAAACGTTTACTGTGGCCAATGTAGTGGTAGAGGTACAAAAACCTACTTTGGTTTTGGCACATAATAAAACCTTGGCCGCACAGCTGTACTCAGAGTTTAAGCAGTTTTTTCCAAACAACGCGGTTGAATATTTTGTGTCTTACTATGACTATTATCAGCCAGAAGCATACATACCCACAAGCGGTACCTACATAGAAAAGGATTTATCCATAAATGAGGATATAGAAAAACTAAGGTTAAGTACTACTTCATCTCTCCTATCTGGCCGTAGAGACGTACTTGTAGTAGCCTCCGTATCCTGTTTATACGGGATTGGCAACCCAATAGAATTCCAAAAAAACGTAATAACCATACACAGGGACCAAGTAATTTCTAGAACTAAATTTCTTAAGCAATTGGTACAAAGTCTTTATGCTAGGACCACGGCCGATTTTAGAAACGGAAATTTTAGGGTTAAGGGTGATGTAGTAGATGTATTTCCCGGTTATGCAGACCATGCTTTTAGAATCCATTTTTTTGGAGATGAAATTGAAGAAATAGAAGCCTTAGACCCACATAACAATACGGTTCTGGAAATCTACGAATCGTTAAACATATATCCGGCCAACATGTTTGTAACCTCTCCGGACGTATTACAAAACGCCATACGGGAAATTCAAGATGATTTGGTAAAGCAAATAGATTATTTTAAGGAAATTGGGAGACCATTAGAAGCCAAACGTTTAGAGGAGCGTACCAATTTTGATTTAGAAATGATTCGTGAATTGGGCTATTGCTCCGGTATAGAAAACTATTCTAGGTATTTAGATGGTAGAAAACCGGGTACTAGGCCCTTTTGCTTGTTAGATTATTTTCCGGAGGATTATTTAATGGTAATAGATGAAAGCCACGTTACCATACCCCAGGTACATGCTATGTATGGTGGTGACCGCTCCAGAAAAGAGAATTTAGTGGAATATGGCTTTAGATTGCCTGCTGCCCTGGACAATAGACCTTTGAAGTTCGAAGAATTTCAAGCCTTACAGAACCAAACGCTTTATGTTAGCGCCACACCGGCAGATTATGAATTGGAATTAAGCGAAGGTGTTTATGTAGAACAGATTATACGCCCAACCGGACTCTTAGATCCCATTATAGAAGTTAGGCCAAGTGAAAATCAAATAGACGATTTAATCGAGGAAATTCAATCTCGTATAGAGTTAGATGAACGTACGCTGGTAACTACTTTGACCAAACGTATGGCAGAAGAATTAACCAAGTACTTAACACGAATAGATGTACGCTGTAGGTATATACATAGTGATGTGGATACCCTTGAGCGAGTAGAAATAATGCAAGATTTGAGAAAAGGTTTGTTCGATGTTTTGGTGGGAGTAAACCTATTGCGAGAAGGCTTGGATTTACCAGAAGTATCATTGGTTGCCATTTTAGATGCAGACAAAGAAGGGTTTTTAAGAAGCAACCGTTCTCTTACCCAAACAGTTGGTAGGGCCGCTAGAAACCTTAATGGCAAGGCCATAATGTATGCGGATAAAATAACAGAAAGCATGCAAAAAACCATAGACGAAACCAACTACCGTAGAGAGAAGCAAATAAACTACAATACCGCAAACAACATAACGCCAAAGGCATTGAACAAAAGCTTGGATAATGTTCTAGCTAAAAACTCTGTCTCAACATATCATTTTGAGAAGGAAGCCATGAGAGCTGCCGAACCAGATTTGGACTATTTAACTCCTGATCAAAAAGACAAATTGATTCGAGAAAAGAGAAAAGCCATGGAAAAGGCGGCCAGAGAACTTAATTTTATGGAAGCGGCCAAATTACGGGATGAGATTAAAGTATTACAAGAAAAAGAATAAAAGAAAAGCCCTGCAAATGCAGGGCTTTTCCAAACTAACCAACTAAACAAACCAACCATCATGAAACACCTTTAGTTGGTGTAACACAAAATTTTTATCCTATTTGAATTAACCGTTTTGGTTTTGGCAAGGACTCTTCTTTCTTAGGTAAAGTCAATCGTAAAATACCATTTTCATACGCAGCATTTATAGTATCCGTATTAACGGTTTCTGGCAACGTAAATGCTCTTTTAAAAGAAGCTTTTCTAAATTCCCTTCTGGTATAATTGTCCTCTTTAGCCTCCGTTTCTCTTTCCACTTCAGAAGAAATGGTCAAAACATCGTTGTCTACTTCAATATTAAAATCCTCCTTTACAAAACCTGGTAAGGCTAGTTCCAATGCAAAGTCTTTATCATTTTCTATAATATTGACCGCTGGAACATTCTTATAGGTTTCCATACCTCCAAACCAATCTGGAGTAAAAAACTCGGTCATTAAATTAGGTAACATCAAATTATTTCTTTTTACTAAACTCATGGTTTTACATTTTAAATTTCAAATACACTTACTACTAGTCAAATATTAAACCAATTGAATTATACTGTCATTTCGACTGATTTTATCAGCAAAACACTGCCTTTTTGTCACTTTTAATGATTTTTGGTTCCTAATAAGACACAAAAAAATCCTGAACAAATCAGGATTTTCTAGCTAACTCAAATAATTACAGTTTTTTACGCCGCAATACGAACAGGAACGGTGTAATACCTACCTTCCTTTACATCTTCTGCCTTCACTTTTTGGTAGTTTAGCCTGCTTTTTACAAATCTTTCTAAACTATCGTCAGTAGTATCTACGGATAACACTACAATTTCACCGTCTTGATTTATGGTGAACTTTACGTTGGCCGTTAGGTCATTTTCAATATTAAAATTGTTTAAATCTAACATCTGGTGAATTTCGTTAGATAATTGTTTGGCCAAACTAATTGGCTCTGTAGTGTTGGCAGATAAACTGGTTACTGCAAATAACATTGCTGTTGCGAAGAATAAACTAACTTTTCTCATGATAAATTCGTTTTTATTAATTGATTAATTGATGAATATGCTATAAAGACGGCGCAAAAATGATAATGTTACAGTTAAATTGCCCTTTAACACAATTTTTGCATTCCACCCCTTATCGTTATTCACAGGTCAAAATTAGCGTAGACCATATTTTAAAAAAAGAGTTGCCGCTTCATTTAATACAAGATTAAATTTGATAACGATTGCCTAAACTTTATGGTAAAATTTGCAGGAGACAAACCCTTTAAGATTATGGTAAAAGGTTTACACTATTTAACACATTATAACCATCAAAACACATTCAAGAGTTAGTAGAATTTAGTTTTAAAGCTAGAACGTAATGAAAATAAAAAAGGGGTAATGTTACGAAAACATTACCCCTTTGAATTTATAATTGGTAAGGCTTATGCCAATACTTCTTTAACTTTATCCGCAGCTTCTTGAAACTGTACGGCAGAGTGTACCGCAAGACCAGAATTATCTATAATCTCTTTGGCCAGTTCTGCATTGGTTCCTTGCAAACGCACGATAATTGGAACCTGGATGGCATCTCCCATATTTTTATAGGCATCTACAACACCTTGGGCAACACGATCACAACGTACAATACCACCAAAAATATTGATAAGGATAGCCTTTACGTTAGGGTCTTTTAAAATAATCCTGAAAGCCTCCTCTACTCTTTTTGCATCTGCAGTACCACCTACGTCCAAAAAGTTTGCAGGTTCACCCCCAGCCATTTTAATCAAATCCATAGTTGCCATGGCCAAACCAGCTCCGTTTACCATACAACCTACGTTACCATCTAAATCTACATAATTTAGACCTACGGCTTTGGCTTCAACCTCAATTGGGTTTTCCTCCCTTAGGTCGCGCATTTCAGCATAATTCTTTCTACGATACAAAGCATTATCATCAATAGTAACCTTGGCATCTACAGCCATGATCTTATCATCAGACGTTTTAAGTACCGGATTAATTTCAAACATACTAGAATCACTTTCCACGTACGCTTTATATAGTGCAGAAATAAACTTCACCATTTCTTTAAATGCGGTACCAGACAAACCTAGATTAAAGGCAACTTTTCTGGCTTGGAATGGTAAAAGACCGGTTGCCGGGTCTATCTCTTCCGTAAAAATTAGGTGTGGTGTTTTTTCCGCAACTTCTTCAATATCCATTCCTCCTTCTGTAGAGTACATGATCATATTTCTACCAGTACCTCTGTTTAAAAGAACGGAAACGTAAAATTCACTTGTTTCACTATCACCAGGATAATACACATCTTCTGCAACTAATACTTGGTGTACTTTTTTACCCTCAGCAGAGGTTTGTGGAGTAACCAAATTCATTCCAATAATGTTACCTGCCAATTCTTCTACCTCTTTAAGGTTTTTGGCCAACTTTACACCACCACCTTTACCACGGCCACCTGCGTGGACCTGGGCTTTGATAACATGCCATCCTGTGCCTGTTTCTTGGGTTAGTTGTTTGGCAGCATCTACAGCTTCTTTTGCATTGTGTGCAACAATTCCGCGTTGTATCCTTACTCCAAAACTTGCTAATATCTCTTTGCCTTGGTATTCATGAAGGTTCATAGGTATATCCTGTTAAATTTTAGTTCACAAAAATAACAAACCACTACTTTAATTTATAATTTCTGTGGATTATTTGAAATAACTTATTGTTTTGCGCGTAAAAAAACGAATTATATTTTAAAATCCCCGAAATCTAATGGGTCAAAATTTCTAAAATGCCCGTTCATTTCAATAGCGCCACGTGTGCGTTTTAGCTTATGCAACACTGCAATAGTCTCATCTAAATGCCGATTTAAAAAATGTAAACGATCACTCTCTTTTGCAATTTGTAACAAATTGAACTCTTGCTCAAAAGATAACCCCATTTTGTGGGCAAAAGCGTAACTATTGAACTTGTCTAATGGTTTCTCCGGAAACTCTATCTCCATTAAATCGTACAATTCTTGTATTTTACGGTAAACCACACGTCTAGCATGTAGGTCTGCATCGTTTTCCATATCTAGAAAAGTTACCTCTCCTCCTGGATACAATCTACCATTAAACTTATCTGCAAACGTGTCTATCTTAAAAATTTGCCTACCTACCCCAACAACATCCATTTCACCACCAGCATAGGTGTTTACAACCTCTACAAGTTGTATTTCTGTACCAAACGTCATGGTGTTGTTATAGAAAACGGGAATACCAAAAGTCATTGCTTCTTCTCTACAATCGTTGATTAGTTGCTTGTAACGGTCTTCAAAAATGTGTAACGGGACGGTCTCTCCCGGATAAAAAATACTTCGCAGTGGAAATAACGGTAATTTCATAGTCTGTGTTTATCCCCTAAAGGTAAGAAGCATAAAGTTTACATTCAAGCAGATTGTTACATTTAAAACATTTTGTTGAATTTACTTAAATTGAGTTGTATTTTTTTGGTTGATACTAGAATTGGACTAGTTTTGGATTTAAAATTGTAGCATGACTAATTCCGACTTATTAAATGTAGTAAAACAACATGGTGCACCAGTTTACGTGTACGATGCTGACAAAATAGCTTTTCAATACAACAGACTTACCAACGCGTTTAAATCTGTTTCACATTTACGCCTAAATTACGCCGTAAAGGCATTATCAAACATTTCTGTTCTACGCCTAATGAATTCTTTGGGCAGTGGATTGGACACAGTATCCATACAGGAAGTTAAGTTAGGTTTATTGGCCGGTTTTAAACCTGAGTCTATCATATATACACCAAATGGTGTTTCATTGGAAGAAATAGAAGAAGCTGCCGCTTTAGGGGTTCAAATAAATATTGATAACCTTTCTATTTTAGAACAATTTGGAAGTAAACACCCAGATATTCCGGTTTGTATACGTATAAATCCGCATGTTATGGCTGGCGGTAATTCTAATATTTCCGTAGGACATATAGATTCTAAGTTTGGAATTAGCATTCACCAAATTCCGCATTTGCTTCGTATTGTTGATTTGACCAAAATGAATATTAACGGTATACACATGCATACCGGTAGCGATATTTTAGATATTGATGTTTTCTTGTACGCATCTGAAATTTTATTTGAGACCGCAAAAAATTTCAAAGATTTGGAATTCATAGACTTTGGAAGCGGTTTTAAAGTACCTTACAAGGCTGGAGATATAGAAACGAATGTGGAAGAATTGGGTAAAAAATTATCCAAACGTTTCAATCAATTTTGTAAAGAATACGGCAAAGAGTTAACCTTGGCTTTTGAACCGGGTAAGTTTTTGGTTAGTGAAGCGGGACAATTTTTAGCAAAAGTGAATGTGGTTAAACAAACAACCTCTACCGTATTTGCGAGTGTAGACTCTGGCTTTAACCACTTAATTAGACCTATGCTTTATGGGTCTACTCATGAAATCGTAAACATTTCCAATCCAAAAGGACGGGAGCGTTACTATAGTGTGGTAGGTTATATTTGTGAGACGGATACATTTGGTAGTAACCGCAGAATCAATGAAATATCCGAAGGAGATATTCTAGCCTTTAAAAATGCCGGTGCTTATTGCTTTACCATGAGTAGTAATTATAACTCTAGATACAGACCCGCAGAAGTACTTTGGCACGAGGGAAAAGCACATTTAATAAGAGAAAGGGAAACCTTTGATGACATATTGCGAAATCAAGTTGATGTAAAAGATATTTTTAAGCCCAAGAAAGAAACTGCGGTTGCGAAATAATTTGGTACGATTTTCGTTAGTTTTACTATAGTCCATAGACTATAGATAAAAACAATGTTATGAAGCAACTTTTACTTGTAATTACCTTTTTAGCCTCCTTAGGTTTAAGTGCCCAAGATATTAATTGGATAAGCTTTGAAGAAGCGGTTAGCTTAACCCAAATAGAAGGAAACACTAAAAAAGTATTTATTGATGTATATACAGACTGGTGCGGATGGTGCAAGAAAATGGATAAAGACACCTTTCAAAACCCAGAAGTAGCTGCCTATATGCAAGCGAATTTTTATATGGTAAAATTTAATGCAGAAGGCAAAGAACCTATTGAATACGAAGGTAAAACCTTTAAGTTTGTTCCTTCTGGTAAAAGAGGATATCATGAGCTAGCTGCAGCTTTGCTTCAAGGCAGATTAAGCTACCCAACCGTTGTGTTCTTAGATAAAGATTTAAAAATGCTATCTCCTGTTCCAGGTTACCAAAAAGTACAACCGTTTATGCAGATAGCTAAATATTTTGGCGAGAACATCTACAAAGAAAAAGATTGGAAAACATATGCCGGCCTAGGCAAATAAAACACCTAAACAAAAAAGGCGACCAATTGGTCGCCTTTTTTGTTTTATAAAATAACTAGCGCTATCTACTGTAATTAGGACTTTCTTTTGTGATAGTAACATCGTGTGGATGACTTTCTGCAATACCGCTAAATGTAATTTTCACAAACTTTCCTGAATCTTGTAGGGTAGCAATATCCTTTGCCCCACAATATCCCATACCGGCTCTTAATCCACCAATAAACTGATGCATACTTTCCATAAGCTCCCCTTTGTAAGGTACACGCCCTACAATACCTTCTGGAACCAATTTTTTAATATCGTCTTCCACATCTTGGAAATAGCGGTCTTTACTTCCCTCTTTCATAGCTTCCACAGACCCCATTCCTCGGTAGCTCTTAAACTTTCTACCTTCGTAAATAATAGTTTCTCCAGGAGATTCTTTGGTACCAGCCAAAAGAGAACCTAACATAACCGTATCTGCACCAGCTGCTATGGCTTTAGGGATATCTCCGGTGTAACGGATACCACCATCAGCAATAACGGGCACACCTGTACCTTTAATAGCACTTGCTACTTCTAAAACAGCCGAAAATTGTGGAAAACCAACCCCTGCAACCACACGGGTAGTACATATGGAACCTGGACCAATACCTACTTTAACCGCATCTGCACCTGCTTCTACCAAATAACGAGCAGCTTCTGCAGTAGCTATATTGCCTACAACAACATCTATTTGTGGGTATGCTTTCTTTACCTCTTTTAGCACATTTACCACCCCTTTTGTATGCCCATGAGCAGTATCTATGATTATAGCGTCTACACCAGCATTTACCAAGGCACCTGCCCTATCTACCGCATCTGGGGTAACACCTATAGCTGCTGCCACACGCAACCTACCATATTGGTCTTTATTGGCAATAGGCTTTTGTGTTAACTTGGTAATATCCCTAAACGTAATAAGGCCAACCAGTTTATAATTTTCATCTACCACAGGTAGCTTTTCAATCTTATTTTCTTGCAAAATATCTTCTGCTTGATCCAGTGTAGTACCAACACCAGCCGTTACCAAGTTTGCGGAAGTCATTACTTCAGAAATTGGTCTATTATTGTTCTTTTCAAAGCGTAAATCCCTATTGGTTACAATACCTATTAATTTACCCGCATCATCAACTATTGGTATACCACCAATGCTATGTTCTTTCATAGCTGCTTTTGCATCCTTAACAATAGCCTCTTGTGGCAAGGTAACCGGATCTAAAATCATACCGCTTTCAGCCCTTTTAACCTTTCTTACTTTAAGCGCTTGCTGCTCAATGGTCATGTTCTTGTGTAGCACACCAATACCTCCTTCTCTGGCCATAGCAATAGCCATTTTAGACTCGGTAACCGTATCCATGGCTGCAGATACAACCGGTACGTTGATAGAAATGTTACGAGAAAATTTTGAGGTGATGTCTACTTCTCTTGGAAGTACTTCTGAGAAGGCGGGTACTAAAAGTACGTCATCATAGGTTAAACCTTCGCCAACAATTTTGTTTTGGTGAAATTCCATTGCAATTACGGATTAATTGCGTGCAAATATACCACAATAAAACCTTCTAAAATAATTTGAGAAAAGAATACTAGTTTTTAATTAATTTTATTTAGACTTAATATAAATAATATTATATTTGGGTATAGAATTGTTTTATGGAGTGCCCGTTTTTACAAGTATTGAATACAACCACCAATGGCAGGTTTACCTATTGCCATAAAAGCAAACTTTTTCAATTTGTTTTCAATAACCTTTGTTTTGAATTGTATGAATGGGAATTACGCACATTTATTGAGTATTTGTACGAAATAGATGTATTGTATTGGGAGCAACAATTAAAAAACGCACCCTACGGCCGCAAAATACCCATTTCTGTAGGTAAGAACCATTTTATAATTGTCATGAACCGTCCTGAGATACAAGAGCTAAAGCAATTATTATCCGAAACTTCTAACAGAAACAAACTATTAAAATCAACAGACATTAATTACATCCTAAATTATAACTAGACCTTTGTTCTCATTTAACAGGTTTAGCAGAAAGCGGCATTGGTATTTGGCCGCTTTCTTTTTTTAATCAATCTAAATACATATTGCTCAGAAACAACTATTTAAATTGATTCTGCCTTTAATAGCGATTAACTTTAAAGGAAACTTAAAAAAGAAATGTTATGCCTATAAGATTAGCAAGCAATTGTGCCAATTGCACCAATTTTCAGAACGATCATACCTGTACGCAACACCACACTAAGGTTACAGAAAGACACACATGTGATAGTTTTAACATGCAACAGGCCTTAAAAATGAATATGACTTGTGGTACTTGCTCAAGATTTAATTCAGCTGATTGCGCACATCCTGCAAAGGCAGCTCCCGAAATGAGTTGTTCTAGTTGGGCACCTTTAGCAATGGCTTAGAATACAAAAAGGGAGGTAAAACCTCCCTTTTTCTTTATTTTAATTTGGCCCTGGCCTCTTTAGCCCAACTTATTAGAGATTCTACTTCTGCTTCTGACATATTGCCGTGCAACCAAGTATACGAGCTTTCTGGCATATGCCCCTCTTCTACTTCTTCAATGAGTTCATCTAGTTTATGGTCTTTTTTCTTGAAATCCCACTTAGACCAATCAGAAACATTAAAATGTTCTTTACCTTCATCCACGTGGTTGGCAATCATATAAGAAATTGGTGCTACCTCTGCATACCACGGATAAACCGTGTTATTACTATGGCAGTCGTAACAATTTTGTTCTAAAATAGTTTTAACAGCGGCACTAGGCATCGTTTCGGCTTCAAATGCCGCTACAACATCTCCTTCTGCTGTATTTTTATCTGGTCGATACAATTGCATGGCAATAAATACAACTAAAAGTGCTAGAGCTATTTTTTTAAACATGATTGGTTATATTAAATTTTGATTTGCAAGGTAGTATAAAATGTTCTGGGTTCAGCTGGGATAATCCCTGGCCCGGGATAACCTGTTGCCCTACGGGTAAAATAAGTAGTATTTAAAAGGTTATTAATACCAGCTTCTAACTTATATCTTTTATAGGTATAGGACAAAGAAAAATCTAAAATATCATAGGCTGGAATAGTTCCCTCTATGCCTCGTTGATTATCTGTTCTATCTTGTTCCGCATTGGTGGCATCTGTAAACTGTTGCCCTAAATAGGTGTATTGCAAACTTCCTAACAAATTGCCATAACCAAAGCTTAGCCCTGTTTTTAAATTCACATCTGGAATAAATTCTACTTCATTACCCGCCACCCCTATTCTTTCAGAATCTACATATTCCGAAGCTGTTAATGCCATGTTGGCAAAATAGTTGAGCTTAATTTTATTCGATTTAAAATTGAGCAACGACTTTAAATTTACATCTGCAAAAGTCTCTAAACCATAGATAAAAGCCGTACCAATATTACCTCTTTTACGAACGATACGGCCCGTTGGCACTTCTTGGCCTTGTGAGTTGGTACGCGTCTCCTCTTCTAGTATTTCTCCTAACCGGTCATCATAATACAAGCCAAACAGACTAACATCGTAAGATAAGATATCCGATATTCTACCACGTGCGCCAAAATCTGCGGTAAAACCAGACTCATCACTAATATTTGGATCTACCTGAAAGCTTGGATTTACCACCCTTATATCGCTAAAAGTAATAGACCTATAGTTTTCTGAAAAATTACCATAGAGTTCCAGACTATTAGTGGGTTTATAGGAAAGTCCTAGTCCTAATAAGAAGAAATTACGTTCAAAATTCCTATTATCGGCAATTTCCTCATTTAGTAAGGTATTGCCTGCTAAGTCTTTTACAATATTCTTATACGTTCCATTGCTTTCGGTATTAATATACTCCCATCTAAACCCGGGTGTAAAAGAGAACTTGTTGTTTAGGTTAAAAATATGTTCGCCAAAAACCGCAAAATTTAAATTAGGAAAGGTAAAACTTGATTGTCTTTCATAATCTGGAAACTCTGCGGTTGCAAAATTAAAATCGGCATTTGCCGCTGCAGAGCCAGGACCTTGTTGTTGCTCGTTGTAAGTTTGGTAATACTTAACGCCCAATAAGGCTACTGCATCTTTATCTTGTATTTTATATCTGTGCAACACGCGAGCCTCTGCTCCAATATTACTAAAATCATCTACCAACAACTCTCTTGGTTCTTCTGGGTCATCTGGCTGGCTCACCCTATTCGTCCTAAAACCGAGTGCACTACGCGATGCCTGCAAACCCGTAAGGCTTAGGCTAAAATCTGTTTGTACAGAAAAGCTATGTTCTAGTTTTAAGTTGTATAATTTCCAGTCAATATCAAACCAGTTTCTTTCTCTATTACTAAAAGTTGGATCTTCTATAAATTGTGCATCGGTAAGGCCGCCAGGTTGTTGGGCCAGATAATCCAAAAGCGTAACCTCTCCACTTAACTTTGTTTTATCTGACAGTTGATATCCAATATGTGCATGAAAATTGCGACTACTAAAATCAGAATTGGGCCTAAAACTACTTCCCTGCTTATAATTAAAAAAAGTATAATAACTTAACTTACCTGTAGTACCGGATAAACTATTGAAGCTGGTAAATAAATCATAAGAACCTACGGTTTGCCTAGAAATCAATTCTATTTTTTTGGTGGGGTTGGGTTTTTTAAACTTGAAATTTATAAGCCCCCCAAATTGCGGACCATATTGCAAAGAGGCCGCGCCGCGCACCACTTGTATTTGCTCCAAAGCTTCTGCTGGTGGACTATAGTAACTTTCTGGATAGCCCAAGGCGTCCGCACTAATATCATACCCGTTTTGCCTAGTATTAAAATTAGCCGTACGGTTAGGGTCTAAACCCCTGCCCCCAATATTTAATTGTAGACCTGCATCGCCATAATCAAAAATATTGAGCCCAACCACTTGGTTGTATATTTGCCGTGGATTATTGGCTGCTAAATTACCCACCAAATTATCCATTAATACCACTTCACTCTTTTTACCCGCATAAATAGCGGTACCTTCTACCGTTTTTAGTTTTTGCAAAGCAAAAACTTTTTCCCGTTGTTGGGATAGTACCACTTCTGATAATTGTTTTGCCTGCAATGGTCTCAAAATAACTTCTACCGAAAGAGGTTGATCAAAGGTTAGTTCCTTCTCATACACCTCGTATTCCAATGAAAACACCAAAACGGTATATTTACCCACAGGTATGTCTGTAAAAGCAAATGTGCCTTTGTCATCTGTTGTCTGCAATTCTTGTAACTCTTTTAAATACACTTCTGCATCTGCAATAGTTGCTCCTTCTTGGTTTTTTACGGTACCTGTTATAGTCAACTGTGCCCAAGTGGTACTAGCAATAAATAGTGCAAATAGTGTATTAAATACCTGTAATCTCATCTTTGAAAGGTAATATCCAGTTTTTAGGTTTGAATGATTCTTTTTCTTGGGTCAAGTCCACCTTTGGGTTTATGTAAGGTTGACTTAACCTACCATTTAGCGCCACATAACTTTCTACATAAATGGCGATGTTTTTATGACCTTGGGCCGTAAAATGTTGCTTTAAATAATGTGCATATTCTAGAATGAAGTCCGGTTGAAAACTCATCTGTTTTTCTTGAAATGTGGTTAAAAAGTCCGAATTATCCACATAAAATTGTTTGCCGGTTTTGGTATCTACCACTTTAAACTGCGCGTAACCCGATTTTTCCATGAGCATTACCCGCCATGAAAAACGATACCCTTCTTCTGTCCAAAACAATTCGCCAGGATACAAAAGGTAACGCCATGGGAATATCAATTGAAATGCCATAAAAATAACCAATACTCCAGTTGCAAATTTTGCTTTTATCCCTTTAGGTTGATATGCACTTGTATTTTGAAATAGGGCCATGGAAACCTTAAGTCGTTTCGCAATCCATTCTATTATTTTCTGATGAAAGCTAGCATCGAAAAATACCAAAGCAGAAACTATCATGATGTACGGAAACATACCAATAGGAAATAATACCCGAGTTAACACATGAAAAATGACCACCATTATAAATGCGAATTTGCGCGTTGGCTTGTAAAACAGTAGAAAAGGAATAGCCAAATCATACAAAGCACCGGTATAACTAAATGCATAATGCACCCATTCTAAGCCCATAAAGTCACCAATAAACGGCACATCAAACTTAGAAGGCAACCAAATTTTTAGGGGCATTGCTTTAACCAACCAATCTGAATTTAGCTTTGCCAAACCCGCATAGAAATAAACAATACCCAATAATAGTTTTAAGACTAAAATGCTCCACGCTGGAATAAATTTTGCTCTCAGTTTTTCATTTTTATAAGCATCCCATGAAAAATAGCGTTCCGCTGGTAAAAAGAGCATTACAAATGCTAATACCGAAATAAAATAATAGTGGTTAAGGTAAGTAGTTTTATCCATGAGCTCTATATAAGTAAAGCTGAGGAAGAATAGCGTTATTGCCAAGCGGTATTTGATACCTGCAGCTACCATTACAGCGGTGATAGCACAAACTATAAATAACACGTAAGTAAAATTTCCCAAAGGTTTTACCCATTCAAAACCGTAATAGGTAAAATGGAAATTTGGTTCTAAGTAGAGTTTCTCTATCCAGCCGTTGGCCCAAAACCTCAAAATACTTAGAAACATCATTACACCAAAAAAAATACGAAAGACCGCCAAAGGGGCGGCCTCTACAGGTTGTATTAATTTTTTTTGGAGTTGACCAATCATCTAATCACCGTCTGCATCTACAAAATCTACCGCAATACTCATAGCAGAAACCATATCTACCTTTAACATGGGTACTACCAATTGCAGTTGGTCATATGCATCTGCTATACTTGCAGAACTGCTTTCTATTTCTTCTTTAAAAACACCTAAACTTTCAAAAGAATCTCTAGCGTTCTCTAACTGGGCATTGATTAGATTTTCTAATTCCTCTCCATTTTTAACGCTATTTAAGGCCACCAAATAACTTGCTAGACTTTCACCTTTTGCAGAACCTTGAAAATGAGTGCCATTAAAAAAATCTTGAAAAGCATCTAAACTAGCCAACAATAAAACTTTACTATTTTTTGGACTGTAATAGGCCTCTAAAGTGTTAGGGGCCGCAGTTCCCGTAAACTTACCAATAGGAATGCCTACTTTACCAGCCCTTAAGAATTTTTCGTAATAAAAAATAACATCGTTTACCAAGCGGTCTGTGCTAGCAGTAGCAGAAGCACCGTCATTAGCAACAAACGTATCTCTGTATCCGCTGGTCCATGCCGTTGCTACGGTAGAAACCCTAGATTGAATATCTAACACAACCGCTTCTAAAAAATCCAAATGGGCTTGACCCGAATTGGTATCTTGATATACTGCAATAATTTCCGCATCTGTAGCCGCTATACCATTTAAAAGGTAATCCATAGCAGGAAATCCTTTGGTATCCCTATTGGAAGGTAAATCAAAACCGTATGTACCATTTGCTATAGCTTCGGATATTGCCTGAACATCGGTTGGATAAGTGTTAATATTTAAGCGTAAATCGTTATCTTCTGCCGGACCAATTTCGAACATAGAAATAGATTGCCAATCTTGGTAAGAATTTAGCCAAGCGTTACGTAACGTAACTAGGTTATTTACCGAAACATCTGCTTTAAAAGCAGCATTTGCAGCTACCACCGCATTAAAATTGGTATTGAAATTGGTATAGGCCGGAATGATAATATTGTCTGCCCAATTGCGCAACATAGCGCTACGGTCAAAGCTCACGTTCACAGGGCCATCATCTTGCTGCGTGCCGTCATCCATAGCATCCGAACTACACGCCAAAATAAATAGGGAGGCTAGCAATACTCCCACGTACCAAACTTTCCTTTTCATTTCTTAATTTTTATTTATTCTAATTAAGCGGTGCAAATATAAAACGGGGCTCGATATTTCACCTATCAAAAACCCCATTATTTTTGAGAATTAACGCTTTTGTTCAATTAGTTAGCCGCGGCTTCCAAGCTAAAACTAAATGCATTTGCTATGGTCTCGGAAATATCTTGTAAGGTTTCTGGGGTAACATCCCATAGACCATTATCCCCGTCGCCTAACAATTGAGCCAATAATGCATCTACTTGGTTCTTGGTAAAATATGGTGCTTCTTTACTAGTATCTCTGGTAAATTGTAAACTGTAAATAAAACCATAACCTTCAGATAAGTCATGAAATACAGTACCATAAGATGGCGATTCTTTCTCCAATTCTAACTTTGCTTGTTGCAAATAGTATATCGCCCGTACACCAATAATGGTAGAGATTTTATCTTGAATTATAACAGCTTGTTGGTCACGAACCGTATATTGTTTTGCCACAATTGCCGCTCTACCCAATTTAAAAGCCTGAAAGATATCATCTGCAATACCGGCAAAATCGGCATCGCCTTCTACTCTACCCAAGTATTTATTTAAAAAGTTATCTGCACCTAAATCTGCATTAGGATTGGCCGCATCTGCATTCTGCCCAAAGACATAGCCATAAGCCTCATCCCACTTGTGCTCCATAGTGGTATAATTTTTACCCTCTTCTGTTATGCCCGCTCCATTGTTATCTGGATTGTCGCCAGCATCCAAAACATCTGGACTTAAATAATTGTTGATGGCTTGGTCTACCATTAAAGCCCCAATAAGTGATTTATTGAATACTTGGTTCATTTCCAAACCTTGAGCATTTACATATCTGGTAGATGCGCCATCTGCCAATTGCCCGGCAACACCTGCTGTTGCAACCGTATTCCAATTAGGAAACACTTCTTCTACCTGCGTCTGTAACCAAGAATTAAAATCTGCTCTTATGGCTATTTGCTCTGCGGAATTAGTAGAGAAGTAATCTACCGAAGCTGCCGTTTTAGTTAATAAGTTTTTATCAGATGCATTTAAATCAGCATCACTAAAATCTGCTGCTCCTTCTTCGTGCGCATACATTGCCCCTAGCTCTTCTAAGGTAGATGAATCATCCATCATAGCAGCCAAAAGTTCATCTCCCATACGTAAACGTGTAGTTTGGCCAGAGAAAGAAACTGTAGAGGCTCCGTCTCTTTCAAACGTGTAAGAGCTTGGATTTTCAATTTGAATTTCGTCGATGATAACATCGTCACCATCATCATCCAATGAACATGATGTTAAACCTACTATAACACATGCAAAAGGTACAATCTTCTTCAACATAAAATTTATTTAGATTACTTATAAATAAAAAATCGCTGCAAAAATATAGTTGACACATCAACTATGCAAAATTTATTTAGACTTATTGTAAATAAATAAACTTTTCTTAATGATACGTGCTGAATAATTCGGTGGCTTTGTTATAGGCAGCTTCAAAAACCATCCAGTTTACATTGGTTTCTGCCTTTTGTTCGGTAAAAAAGGAGAGCATTTTTTCGGTTGGCATATTACCGGTTAATTCATCTTTAGCCATTGGGCAACCACCAAATCCTTGTACGGCACCATCAAACCTTCGGCAACCTGCAGCATAAGCCGCAGCAACCTTTTCGTGCCATTTTGCCGGGGTGGTATGTAAGTGGGCACCAAACTCTACATTGGGGTATTTGGGAATTAGGTTAGAAAATAAATAAGAAATAACATCTGGATCAGAACTTCCAATAGTATCTGATAGTGATAAAATATTGACTCCCATACTTGCCAACTTTTCTGTCCACTCACCTACAATATCCACATCCCAAGGGTCACCGTACGGGTTTCCAAACCCCATAGAAATATAGGTAACCACTTCTTTATTGCTTTTATCGGCTATATCTAAAATGGCTTTTAAAATATCTACAGACTGTGCAATGGTCTTATGGGTATTACGCATTTGAAAGTTTTCTGAAATAGAAAATGGGTAACCTAGATAAGTAATCTCTGGGTGTACACTGGCATCTTCTGCCCCTCTTACATTGGCTACTATGGAAAGCAATTTACTTTTGGTTTTAGAGAGGTCTAAACCCGCTAGAACCGCCGCAGTATCTTGCATTTGTGGAATGGCCTTTGGCGAAACAAAACTGCCAAAATCCAAAGTATCAAAACCACACCCCAGTAAGGATTGTATATATTTTATTTTGTTAGCCGTTGGTATAAAAGTTTTTATGCCTTGCATGGCATCTCTAGGACATTCTATAATTTTGACCACTTCTTTTTCCATTGTTTCAAAATTACCATTATTTACCGGTACCTACTAAATAGATTGCCAAGCCCACGAATACTACTATTTGCATCCATTTTAGGTAAAACCCAGCTTTTGCATGAGAATTTAAATAAGCTCCTACCCTGCCGGCAAGAATTGCTATGGCACAAAAAATTAATGAGGAAACCAGTATAAATAAAAAACCCAATAGGTAAAACTGAATATAGGGCGAAAGGGTATCGCTGAACAAAAAGCCTGGAAAAAAAGCTAGAAAAAATATGGTTACTTTAGGATTTAGCACATTCATCCAAAACCCTTTTTTGAACAACGGCCAAACCGATGTAGTTTGGTTCACCTTTATATCCAAAACTATCTCTGCTTTGGCTTGGTATACTTTATAAGCCAAGTAAAGCAGATAACCCGCGCCAAATAACTTAATCATCCAAAATAAGTATAGGTTATCTCTTATGATAATAGATATACCAAAAGCCAATAATGTGGTATGTACCAAACAACCAGACATAAGACCAGCTACAACGGCCAAACCTTGCTTTTTACCATTGGTAATACTTTGAACCAAGACAAAAATATTATCTGGTCCTGGAGCAATTGCCAGAGTAGCCGTAGCAGCCGCAAAGGCTAGTAAAATTTCAATATTCAATAGAAAACTTTAAAAAGCTAAATTTACAAAAGTTGCTTTATCAACTAACTCAAAATTATTATCGTGAGAAATCTATTTTTGTTATTAGCCATATGCGCCTTAAGTAGCATTAATGCCCAAACCATGAACCAAACAAAAGATAGTGTGCTTAGACATGTTGTACTGTTTAAATTTAAGCCAGAGACCACTGCAGGAAAAATAATTGAAATTGAACGCGCCTTTAACGCCCTTCCTGATAAGATACAAGTAATAAAAGATTTTGAATGGGGTACCAATAATAGTCCAGAAGGCTTGGACAAAGGTTTTACTCATTGTTTCTTTTTAACTTTTAAGAGTGAAGCAGACCGTGCAATATATTTACCACATCCTGCACATAAAGCGTTTGGCGCTTTACTTAAAGATTATTTAGCAGATGTTTTGGTAGTAGATTACTGGGTTACTAATTAGCCTGTGCTAAAATTGCCTTATTAATACGCTTTATTAAAGCAGGTCCCTCGTAAATAAATCCAGTATACAATTGCACTAAAGACGCACCGGCCCGCAATTTTGCCAAGGCATCTTCTTCTGAATGTATGCCGCCTACTCCAATAATTGGAAAACTACCGTTACTATGGTAATGCAGAAACTCTATTACCTCTGTACTTCTGTTGGTCAAGGGTTTACCACTAAGTCCGCCTTTTTCTTCTACCAATGTTAGATGAGATTTTAGATTATCTCTGGCAATAGTTGTATTGGTAGCGATAACACCATCAATCTGGGTGTCTTTTACAATATCTATAATATCAAAAAGTTGGGCATTGGTTAAATCAGGAGCAATTTTTAATAAAATAGGTTTGGTTTTGCTCTTCTTTTGAGTTGCTAATTTTTCGTTTTGACGTTTTAGAGCAACTAAAATTTCGGTAAGTGGTTTTTTATCCTGTAATTCTCTTAAACCAGGGGTATTGGGCGAACTTACATTTACCACAAAATAATCCACATGATCAAATAGGGCATCAAAACAGATTAGATAGTCCTTTACGGCATCTTGGTTGGCGGTTACTTTGTTTTTTCCAATATTGCCCCCTATCAAAACCTTGTGTTCTTTTTTTAACCGTTCTACAGCATCAAAAACTCCTTTGTTGTTAAAGCCCATTCTGTTAATCACGGCTTTATCTTCTACCAACCTAAACAAACGCTTTTTAGGGTTACCTGGTTGGGGTTTTGGGGTAAGAGTGCCTATTTCTATAAAACCAAACCCAAAATCTGAAAATTCATTGAACAACTTGGCATCTTTATCAAAACCAGCAGCTAAACCAACCGGATTCTTAAATTTTAAACCAAAGACCTCCCTTTCTAACCGTTTGTCTTCTTTAACAAATAGTTTGCCATATAAACCGGTTAACCCAAGCTTTGAAAACAGCTTAATCAGGAAAAATGAAATGTGATGGGCATTTTCTGCGTCAAATAAAAAAAGAATAGGACGTATTAAAACTTTATACATTAAGGCCTTAATTTTTTGCAAAAATAGAAACTCTAATTATGCTAGGTTATTTTTAACTTAATTTTTGTTTTGAGACACATTGGTATAAATGGGTACCCTTTGTATTTGATTGCATAGAGATACGTATAGATTGTACTGCTCCACACTGAACAGACCCAATAGGCGCTTATCCAACAAACGCATGTTAGCTTCCATACTATCTAATAAATCACTGTGTTTTTGCGCACGAACCTCTAGATTTTCTAAAGTTTCCGTTGGGTAGTTTCTTAAAACATTTTTTAACCTATTGGTATAAATCTCGTTTCTAAACTTTAATTCAGCACCCCAGTTTTTTAAATTTTCCTGTTGTTCCTCGGTAAGTTTAAAGGTTTGTATTATAACCTCATCGTCCTTACCTCCTATTCCCAACAAACAATCTTGGGCATTTAGGTTTACTAGAAAAAATAGCGATAAAGCCACTAACGGACCTCTCATATTTACGTGTTCTCAAACGTGGGGCAAGATACATTACTTTACGTGTTGACTAGAAGAAATCCGACCGAATAAACCTTATTTTTGATGAAAAACCTTTTAATGGAAAAATTACTATCAAGATTCTTGGAGTACGTAAAAATAGATACACAAAGTAATCCTAAATCCAATACAACGCCTAGTACGGACAAACAGTGGAATTTAGCCAAGAAGTTGGTAACAGAATTACACCAAATAGGAATGACAGAGGTTACCATAGACGAAAATGCCTATATCATGGCATCTTTACCCAGTAATACGAAAAAAGAAGTACCCACCATTGGTTTTATTGCCCATTTTGATACAAGTCCTGATTTTAGTGGTTTTAATGTTAGACCTAAGGTAATAGAAAACTACGATGGTAAGGACATTGTTTTAAACACCACTAGGAATATAGTTTTATCTCCGGATTATTTTGAAGATTTAAGACAATATAAAGGGCAAACCTTGATAACAACAGATGGCACAACTTTATTGGGTGCCGATGACAAGGCAGGTGTGACCGAAATTATTACCGCTATGGAATATTTGATTGAACACCCCGAAATAGAACATGGAAAAATAAGAATTGGTTTTACTCCAGATGAAGAAATTGGTCGTGGCGCCCATAAATTTGATGTGTCCAAATTTGGTGCAGAATGGGCCTATACAATGGATGGTAGCCAAGTTGGAGAACTAGAATATGAAAATTTTAATGCCGCGGGGGCAACCATAAGCATTAAGGGAAAAAGTGTACATCCAGGCTATGCCAAAAATAAAATGATCAATGCAATTACCCTTGCAAATACGTATTTAAGTCTGCTACCACAAAACGAAGTGCCAGAAAAAACAACGGGTAGAGAGGGTTTTTTTCATGTACACCATATAGAAGGAACTATAGAAAACGCCCAAATTGAACTAATTATACGTGATCATGATTTGGAACACTTTAATGCCAGAAAAGAGTTGCTAAATGCTATAGCCAATAAACTAAATGCAGACTTTAAAGAGAAGGTTATTGGTGTTGAAATAAAAGACCAATATAGAAATATGAGGGAAAAAGTAGAACCTGTATTCCATATTGTATCTATTGCTGAGGCAGCTATGCAAGAAGTTGGCATTACACCCATTATAAAACCTATTAGAGGTGGTACCGATGGTAGCCAACTAAGTTTCATGGGGCTACCCTGCCCTAATATTTTTGCCGGAGGGCATAATTTTCATGGAAAATATGAATATGTACCTCTAGAAAGCATGCAAAAAGCGGTAGAAGTAATTGTAAAAATTTGCGAACTTACTGCTCGTAACCGCTCTAAAGATGAATAAAAGTAAAACGGCTGATGCCTATTATGCCGAACCACATCATTTTTCTGATGCTATTGCAATTCTAAGAAAACTTGCATTGGAGACTGATGCGGAGGAATGTTGCAAATGGGGCATGCCGGTTTATACCCTAAACAACAAGAACGTTTTTGGTATTTGCCGGTTTAAAAATCACTTCGGTATCTGGTTTTATAATGGCGCCTTCATGGATGATCCTAAAAATTTGTTAGAAAACGCCCAAGAAGGAAAGACCAAAGCTATGCGACATTGGAAAATATCAGATATTTCTTCTATAGACAAAACGCTGGTAAGGCAATATTTAAACGAGGCAATTACCAAGCACAAACAAGGCAAGGTGTTGGTGACCAGCAAAAAGAATGACAAATTAGAAATACCAAAACTTTTACTAAGCTGCCTAAGGGCAAATAATCTCCAGCAAAAATTCGATGCGTTTACACCTTACAAACAAAAGGAGTTTTGTGAATTTATTGAATCCGCAAAACAACAAAAAACCAAACTAGCACGCATAGAGAAAATAACGCCTTTGATTAAAAACGGTATTGGACTTAATGACCAATACCGTTGATAGTATTATTTTGGCAAAACCCAATTGTTATGGTATTCTGGAGTAATCAATGTATTTGCTTCGGTTTGGGTAAATTTACCATCTGTGGCCAACCAATTAACCTTTTGCCCCGTTTTGTAGGCTATATTACCCATATGGCAAACCATCGCCGTATTGTAACCTACTTCAATTGGAGCGTTTAGCGTACTTCTATCCCTAGATTTTACCGCTTCAATAAAATTCTTAGTATGCAAATCCAATCCGTTACCTTGGTTGGTCTGCAGCGGTACCGCTTCAATCTTTGGCCCTAAATTAGTACTCCAATCTGGCTTATTATCTTCAGG
This sequence comes from Croceivirga radicis, assembly GCF_002072105.2. Taxonomy (GTDB): domain Bacteria; phylum Bacteroidota; class Bacteroidia; order Flavobacteriales; family Flavobacteriaceae; genus Croceivirga; species Croceivirga radicis. Next base: position 115,108 of record NZ_MTBC01000009.1, on the reverse strand, counting down.
AATTACCTCCCAACCACCTCTATCTAATACTAAAGTTCCATTATTACCAATAAAGGCGATACCATGGTTGCGGCCGTAATTACCACCATCTATTCCTGTGGCATGCTCCCATAGAATTGAAAAATCATCATATTCATAGACAGTTTGCAAGGTATCCGGTGTTTCCGAAGCATCTTCTGGATAGGCAAACTTACCTCCCAAGGCCATCACCGAATTTGGAGTGCCTGCTTTCATTCCATACAATGCATAATCTATTAAATGCACGCCCCAATCTGTCATTAACCCGCCAGCATAATCCCAAAACCATCTAAAGTTAAAGTGAAAACGATTGGCGTTAAAAGGTCTATTTTTTGCTGGCCCCAACCACATTTTATAATCCACATCTTTTGGTGTTTTCGTATCTGGAACCACAGGTACAGGCTTCATCCATCCTTGATAAGCCCATGCCTTGGCAAGCCTTATCTTACCCAATTTACCAGAATGCACGTAATTTATAGCATCTACAAAATGTGGTTGACTTCTTTGCCATTGCCCTACTTGAACAATTTTATTGGTGGAGTTGACCGCATTCAACATAGCGTTACTCTCAGCAATACTATTAGCTATTGGTTTTTCGCAGTACACATCTTTACCGGCCGTCAATGCATCTACCAACTGTAGACAATGCCAATGGTCTGGTGTGCCAATAACTACAACATCTACATTTTTATCTTCCAAAAGTTTCCTATAATCTGTATACCACTCTGGTTTTTTAAGTCCGGCTTTTTCCAAATCTGCCGTACGTTGCGCTAAAACGGTTTTATCCACATCGCAAAGCGCAACAACCTTTATTTCTGATAGTTTTAATAAGGATAAAAGGTTAGAAAAGCCCATTCCTTTACACCCAATTAATCCAACTTGTATTTGATCGTTGGGGCTTATCTTATTTCTCATATGTGCCAGCATTTCTATAGGGAACAGAAAACTTACACCCGTAGCTGCAGTAGCCATTGCAGAATTTTTTAAAAAATTTCTTCTAGAATGCATTTGGTTCTATTTTAAGGTGTATAAGTTACACATAAAATTACATGCAAAAAAAAAGCACCTAAAAAATAGGTGCTTATCTTTTTTGAGCCAAAAAGGATTACTTACTTGCTACGGGGTTTAACTTTTTACTAGCTTCCATAGAGATTGCAGCTCTATCAAACTTTAACCTACCTGCCATAGTTTCTATGACACATGAATTATCGTTGTCGTTTAAATCTACAATTTTACCGTAAAGACCACTTTTGGTCATTATTTTATCTCCCTTTTTTAACTCGGCCGCAAACTTTTTCTCGTCTTTTTGACGTTTCATTTGTGGTCTTATCATAAAAAAATAAGCCACAACAAATATTAGTAGTAGCGGAAAAAACTGTTGTAATTGTTCCATTAAATTTTATTATCCGTTTTTCATTGGAACTGAAATTGCAGCTCCGTCTTTTGGCGTTACAAACGCTTTTATTCTTAACAATTCAGAACCTTTAGCCGTGTTGGCCGTAACCGTAATTGTCTTGGTTACTTGGTTTTGCCCCGTTCCATTGAATTTTACCAATAGCTCTCCTGAATCTCCAGGAGCAATAGGTGTGTTTTTTGGGTATTCTGGAACCGTACACCCACAGCTACTTTTAGCATCTGTAATAATAAGTGGTGCATCTCCTGTATTGGTAAACTTAAAAATTGTTTCTTGAGGCGTTCCGTTTTCAATAGTACCAAAATCATGCTCAGACTTTTCAAACTGCATTACAGGTACTTTTTTAGAGGCCTCATCTCTTGTACTGGCCGTCTCTACATTGTCTGCTACAATTTTAGTGCTAGCCTTGTCTTTACAAGAAGTAGCACCTATTAACATTGCCCCTAAGGCAAAAACATACAATACTCTTTTCATGGTTTAAATTTTAGATATTCAAAAATAATAATTTCCTTTTTACAGTAAGCCCCTACCTATTTTTTGCATTTTACCGGTTTCTTTAAATTCTCTAACTACTTTATCTAGAATACCGTTGATAAAAATGCTACTTTTTGGGGTAGAGTACTCTTTGGCAATCTCTAAATACTCATTAATAGTTACCTTTTCTGGTATAGAGGCAAAGTGTAAAAACTCGCATATGGCCATTTTTAATAAGATATGATCAATTTCCGCTATACGGTCGGTGTCCCACTTTGGTGTTTTCTCAGCAATAATTGACTCCCATTCGGCATTGTGCAATAAGGTTTTAGACAATAAATCTTTGGCATAGGTCATATCCTGCTCGTCTTTTAACAACTTAGGCAGAAAATAGCTAAAGGTCTCATCTTCTTTGGCCTTTTTTAGCAACTTTACAATAAAGGTATTCACAATAGGAATATCATCTACCCAAGTAAGTTTATCGTCTTCAAAATATTCATATATCTTGTCATTGGGCGCAATTACCTCTTTGTATAATTTTATAATCAATTCTTTGTCTAAAGCGTAGCTAGAAGTAGGCTCGCTCATGTACTTTTTATACACTTCACTTTCGGTGATATCTTTTAGAATAATTTTTACATATTCCTCGTTTAGATACCAATTGTTAAGCTTCCTTTTTTCCAATGCTTCTTTTAGCGCTGCATTCTCTGCTAGTTGAACCAACAAACGATTATTTACAAATTTGGATTTATCCGGATAGGCATCCTTCTTATCAGAAATATATTTTTTATTAGATGCGGTAACATGCTGTTCGGCAAGTTCCCTAAGTTCTAAAAGCAAACTCAACATTAGTAAGTACAGACTATACACGTTGGCAATACTTACATTTAAAAACTTTTGTTGTTTCTCCAAAGACTCTTCTTTGGACTGTATTAATGCATAGATACACTGCATCACCTTTACTCTAATGTGCCTTCTAGTAAGCATTTAAAAGAACTTTTTCTTGATTAGGACTCTTTTTCACGCTGCAAAAGTAATGTTATATTCTTACTCTTCCTATGTTCCCACATTATCTTATTAGTTTTATAACATTTGTTTTGGGCTGTAAAAACTATCTTTGGCATCTTGCAAGGGCAAAACTTCCTTTTAAAAGGTATTGATGAAAGCATTAAAACACCTAAATAAATACTTTAAAAAATACTGGCTCAAATTATTTTTGGGTGTATTGATTACGATAATTGCTAGAATTTTTTCTTTGGTGATGCCCTCCTACGTTAGCAAATCTATTAACGTAATTGAAAAGTTGACTACCAATGATATTGATAAGGCTACCGCTAATGATTTGTTATTGCAATACATTTTGGTAATTATAGGTACCGCACTTTTGTCTGCTCTTTTTACCTTTTTAATGAGGCAGACCATAATTAACGTTTCCAGATATATAGAGTATGATTTAAAAAACGAAGTATTTGATCATTACCAAATACTAAGTCTGGACTTTTATAAAAGAAACCGCATTGGTGATCTTATGAACCGCATTAGTGAAGATGTAACCCAGGTTAGAATGTACGGTGGCCCGGCAATAATGTACGGTATGCAAACCTTGACACTTTTTGTTTGTCTTATTCCGCTCATGTTCATGAAGGCACCTACCATTGCATTTTATACCTTGGTACCCTTACCTATTTTGTCCGTCTTAATCTATCAAATAAGTAAAATAATACATAAGCGCAGCACCAAAGTACAAGAATACCTTTCTACGTTATCTACTTTTGCCCAAGAATCGTTTTCTGGTGTTGCCGTAATTAAAGCGTATGGCTTAGAGCCAAAAATAAATGCCGACGTTGCCCAACTGGCTACCGAAGGTAAAGATACCAGTATGGATTTAGCTAAAGTAAATGCCTGGTTTTTTCCTTTGATGATCCTACTAATTGGAGTAAGTAATATTTTTGTAATCTACATTGGTGGTAAACAGTATCTGGCAGGAGAAGTTAGCTTGGGAATTATTGCCGAATTTATCTTGTATGTAAATATGCTTACTTGGCCCGTTGCCGTGGTTGGTTGGTTAACCTCTATAGTACAACGTGCAGAAGCATCTCAGAAAAGGATAAACGAATTTTTAGAGGTAACACCAACGATTACCAACACTACAACTACCCCTACACCCATAAATGGTAAAATAGAATTTAAAAATGTAAGCTTTACCTATCCAGATACGGGTATAAAAGCATTAAATAATATTTCTTTTGTCTTAGAACCTGGCAAGACCATGGCTATTTTAGGCAAAACCGGTTCTGGTAAATCTACCATTCTAGATTTGGTAGCTCGTCTATATGACGTAGATTCTGGAAAAATCTTAATAGACGATAAACCTATTAAAGAAATAAACCTAGATAGTTTAAGAAACAGTATTGGTGCCGTACCGCAAGACGCTTTTCTTTTCTCAGATACTATTGCCAATAACATAAGGTTTGGCAAAGAAGATGCCACACAGGAAGAAATTGAAGCTAAAGCCAAACAAGCTGTTGTACACAAGAACATTATGGGTTTTGCAAAAAAATACGACACTATTTTAGGAGAGCGTGGCATAACCTTAAGCGGTGGTCAAAAACAACGTGTTTCTATAGCAAGGGCGCTTATAAAAGAGCCTAAAATCTATTTGTTTGATGATTGTTTATCTGCCGTAGATACGGAGACAGAAGAAAAAATATTAAAAAATCTAAAAAAAGCGGCACAGCAAACAACTACTTTGATCGTGAGCCACAGGGTATCTTCCGCAAAAAATGCAGATACCATTATTATCATGGAAAATGGTAGTATAAAACAACAAGGTAGCCACAACGAGCTAAACAGCGTAAATGGGTATTATAAACAACTTTATGAAGATCAATTAACAGAGAAAGATTAACATAAAAGTTGGTACATTATGATTTTTTTTACATTTTTGACAGAATATTGTAAGCAAATTCAATAACAGACACTACACCAAAATGAACGAAAAAGGATTAATGGAACAGGAAGAAATTTACTCTAAAGTACTGCGTGCGGGGAGACGTACTTATTTCTTTGATGTTAGAAGTACCAAAGCAGGGGATTACTATCTAACTATTACAGAAAGCAAAAAATTCACCAATGATGATGGTTCATTTCACTACAAAAAACACAAAATATACCTTTATAAGGAAGATTTTGAGTCGTTTAGGGAAATTATGAACGAAATGATGGACTATATAATTGATGAAAAAGGAATGGAAGTAATCTCTGAAAGACATCAAAAAGATTTCAAAAAAGAGGATCAACCATTAGAAAATAGTACAGCAGAAAGCTTTACAGATGTAAGCTTTGATGATATTTAAGGATTAAAAACCTTAATAAAATTTTAAAACGACCTGTAACCCAGGTCGTTTTTTTATTTTTAAGCTCGACTAACTCAAAACCAATCCGAGAATGAAAAACAGACTTTCAATTCTGGTGGCAATATTTTGTTGCTTAACCACCCATGCACAAGAAGATTTAAGTTTAGATTACTACTTACCACAAAACGTTACGTACAACCCTAATATACCCACTCCTAAAGAGGTAATTGGTCACGAAGTTGGTGAATGGCACGTAACGCATGATAAACTTAGTTTTTACATGCAAACGCTTGCCAAAAGTACCAATAGGTTTACACTAGAAGATAGAGGAACCACATTTGAAGGTAGACCTCTACTATTGTTAACGGTAACCGCGCCAGAAAATCATTCTAATCTAGAAAATATCAGAAAAGAGCATTTAGCACTAACCAATGGCCAAACAGGAGCTTCAACTATAGAAAACATGCCCATAGTTGTATATCAAGGTTTTTCTATACACGGCAATGAACCAAGTGGTTCTAACGCGGCATTGGCATATGCCTATTACCTTGCAGCCGCCCAAGGCCCAGAAATAGATGCCATTTTAAAAAATACCATAATATTATTAGACCCAAGTTTTAATCCAGATGGTTTGCAACGCTTTGCTTATTGGGCCAACATTCATAAAAGCCAGAACCTAAATCCAGATGGCAATGAAAGAGAATACCACGAGGTTTGGCCTGGCGGTAGAACCAATCATTATTGGTTTGATATGAACCGTGATTGGCTACCGGTACAATTACCAGAAAGTAGGGCACGTATTGCGTCTTTCCATAAATGGATGCCCAACATTCTAACAGACCACCACGAGATGGGAACCAATTCCACGTTCTTTTTTCAACCAGGAGAACCCACAAGAGTACACCCACTAACCCCTAAAATTAACCAAGAACTTACCAAAGAAATTGGTACCTACCACGCAAAGGCTTTGGATAAAATTGGCTCATTATATTATTCTGAAGAAAATTATGACGATTACTATTATGGCAAAGGTTCAACTTTTCCAGATGTTAACGGGAGTATAGGAATATTGTTTGAGCAAGGTAGTTCTAGAGGACACATCCAAGAAAGTGAAAACGGGGTATTAACCTTTCCATTTACCATTAGAAATCAATTTACAACAGCTTTGTCTACCGTTGCCGCTGCAAATGGTATGCGTACCAAGATTTTAAACTATCAGAAAAAATATTATCAAGACCTAGCCCAAGAAGCTACCAAAGAAAAAAGCAACGCATATATTTTTGGCGACGAAAAAGATGCTGCAAAAGCTTGGCACTTGGCAGAAATCTTAGAACGCCAACAAATTAAATTTCATGAGTTAAAAGAAGATGCTAAAATCAACGGAAAAAGCTACAAAAAGGGCTCGGCCTATGTGGTTCCACTAAATCAAAAAAATCCAAGGTTAATACATGCCATGTTCGAAATGCGTACCACGTTTACAGATAGTTTGTTTTACGATGTATCTGCTTGGACTTTTCCGTTGGCATTTAATTTGGATTACGAAAAGGTTACCTCTTTGAACAACGCCGGCAATGCGGTTACGGCATTAGAACCTATTGCGGGTAAAGTAAGCGGCCAGAGCAATTATGCTTATCTGTTCTCTTGGAACAATTACTATGCCCCAAAAGCACTTAACCAAATTACACAGCAAGGTTTACGGGCAAAAGTTGCAAAATCTCCATTTACGGTAGAAGGTAATAATTATGATTATGGTACTATCATGATACCCGTACAAGGTCAAAATATGGATAGTAAAGAATTGTTTGCTTTTTTACAAACGGTAGCAAAAGAGAGCATGTTAGACATAACCGCTGTTGGTACAGGTTCTACCGTAGGTATAGACTTGGGAAGTAATGATTTTGACCCCATTAAAAAACAGAAGGTGGCCCTTTTAGTGGGTAATGGGGTACGTTCTTACGATGCTGGTGAAATATGGCACTTATTTGATACCCGATATCAAATGAAAATCACCAAAATAGACACTGATTATTTTAACAGGGTTGATTTAAGTAGTTATACCGATTTAATAATCCCGAGCGGATATGGCAGTAATATATTAGACAAAAATGGAGCAGAAAAAATTAAGGAATGGGTAAAAGATGGTGGTACCGTAATTGGTTACAGAAATGTAGCCCAATGGTTTAACAAAAATGGTTTTTTAGATTTAGAAATGCTCAAGGATACTACCTTAAAAGCCAAAAATATTCCATTTGATAAGCGTAGCGATTTCTACGGTGCCCAAGTTACCGGAGGTGCTATATTTGAAGCCAATTTAGATTTAACCCACCCTATTGGATACGGTTATAAAAATGATAAAATTTCTTTATTTAGAAATACCAACATCTATTTAAAACCGGAAAAAAATAGTTTTGACAATCCTATACAATATACCACCAACCCACTACAGAGTGGTTATATCTCAGAAGAAAACGAGGCTTTGATAAAAGGTAGTGTTCCTTTTAAAGTAAAAGGATTAGGCCGTGGTAAAGTTATACTGTTTACGGATAATACTAACTTTAGAGCCTTTTGGTATGGCACCAACAAATTAATGATGAACGCCATATTTTTTGGTCCAAGTATGTAGTAAGTAAGGAACTAAATAAGGAAAAGCCATGGTAATACCATGGCTTTTTTTTTGAATAAACTAACTCTACTAGTAGAATTAACTAAACTAAAATGCAATCGAAAATAATCCAAGTTAAAAGTAAGTGCATCCTGTAGTGTAAGGGTTTTAAGAAATAAAGAAAATATACTTGGGTTACTATATAAATGTCCCTAAATTTAGACGTAGCCTTAAATTTACCATTGTGATAAAAGCAACGGACATTCTTGTAAATGACGATTCTAGAATACCAAAATACAAACAGGTAGTAGATTCTTTAATTAGCCATATAGCAAAAGGAAATTTGCCCATCGGCAGTAAAATCCCATCTATAAATGAACTTAGTGAAAATCTCTTGTTATCTAGAGACACCATAGAGAAAGCATATTCTGAGCTAAAAACAAAAAAAATAATAACCGCTGTTAAGGGCAAGGGGTTTTACGTAGCAAAGACCGATTTGATTTCTAAAATCAATGTCTTCTTTTTAATAAACAAACCCAGCTCTTACAAAATGCGCATTTACAATTCTTTTGTTAATGGTTTAGGAGTAAATGGCCATGTAAATCTATTTATTTATCACTGTGACGAATCCTTGTTTACCAGAGCCATTGAACGCAATTTAGGAGCCTATGATTACTATGTGATAATGCCGCATTTTAAGAACATGAACCTTGGTCACGTTAGTGCCACCAAAAACGTACTAGAAGTATTAAAAAAGATTCCACAAGACCAACTTATCGTATTGGATAATGCAAGACTAGAATTAAACGGGAATTACGGTGCCTTGTATCAAGATTTTGAAAACGATATTTACAATGCCCTTAAAGAGGCTTTAGAAAGACTTCGTAAATATGACAAACTTATTTTAGTTTACCCTAGCAAAAGTGTTTTTCCTTATCCAAAACGGATTTTATACGGTTTTCAAAAATTTTGTGGAGAATTCAATTTTGACTTTGAAATCCTAGATGAAATCTATGATGAAATGGAACTACAAAGCAAAGATGTTTTTATTACCATAGAAGAAATGGACTTGGTGAATTTAGTTAGACAAGTACGCGCCAAACAATTGGTTTTAGGGGAAGATATTGGCATAATCTCTTATAATGAAACGCCACTAAAAGAGCTTTTGGGTATTACCGTAATTAGTACTGATTTTACTGCAATGGGAGAAACTGCCGCCTACATGGTACTTAGAAACAAAAGAGAAAAAGTCAAGAACGTATTTAGCTATATAGAAAGGAATTCTGTTTAGCCTTACACTACAGGATACTTACCAAATTATCACCTAGTATTTTTACTAAAAGTATGGTGGTACAAAAAGCTTTATCAATCTTATTTTTTATCTATGGCGCTATCTTAAGTGGGCAAGAGCAAAAGTATACTTTTGGCCTAGCTGATGATACAACCAATAATTTTGTTGGTAAACAAGCGTACAACATGGAAAGTGGTGCTGGTTGGGATGCCATAACCAATAAGCACATCTCCCAGCTAGACGATTGTGTTTGCCTAACTAAACCCTCCTACTTTTCGGTTATGGCAGATCCAGGTAATTATTTAGTTAAAATAGTATTGGCCAGTCCAATAGAACAGACCCAAACCACTATAAAAGCAGAATCTCGCCGCTTACTAGGTAACAATCTAATCATAGAAAAGGGCAGTCATAAAGAAGTAACCTATTTAGTCCATAAAATGGATACGGTTATAAACGATACGCTTTTTGTAAAACTAAAAGATAGGGAGAAACGAACTTTAAATTGGGACCATAAACTAACCTTGGAATTTTTAGGAACCACCTGTATAAAATCTATTAGCATTACACCTACAAGTTCCAAAACTATATTTTTAGCGGGAGACTCTACCGTAACCGACCAAGATTTAGAACCTTGGGCCGCATGGGGGCAATTTTTGCCCAGTTTAACCAAAAACATCTGTATAGCCAACTATGCAGCATCGGGTGCTTCCTTACATTCATTCAGAGCTAGAAATCGTATGGCAAAAATTCTTTCACAATTAAAACAAGGAGATTATGTTTTTATACAATTTGCCCATAACGATGAAAAGCGAAAGGGTCAAAATATTGGACCCTACTCCTCTTTTACCAATTACTTAAAAGAATACGTAAATGCCATTCGAAAAAAAGGTGGGCAAACTGTATTGTTCACCCCCATTCAAAGACGCTTCTTTAACAATAAAACGCAACTAAAAGCTACACATGGCGAATACCCAAATGCTATTAGAATCGTGGCCAAAGAGATGCAGGTACCACTAATAGATTTAACCCATCTTACCACAAAAATGTTAGTTGCTTGGGGACCTGAAGAAAGCAAAAAAGCTTACGTTCATTTACCTGAAAACAGTTTCCCTAATCAAACATCGGCACTTGCAGACGATACACATTTCACCAATTTTGGGGCTTTTGAAATTGCCATGTGTGTAGCCTATAATTTAAAGGAGTCAAGCACTATACCTGCTTCCTATTTCATCAAAGATTTACCCAATTATGATGCAGCTTTTCCAAAAAACTATAAAACATTTGAATTTAAAACCAATTCACGATTTGAAAATACCAAACCCTATGGTAATTAAACAGAATAGACCAACAAAACTGTTTGTCCTAATACTTTTATACCTTACCGCTTACCACCTAATACATGCGCAAGAAACAGAAAAGATATACCTAAGTGGTAAAGATTTTGAACATCCGGTTACTTGGCAATTTAAATGTAGTAATGGCAATAACTGCAACCAATGGTCTACTATAGGCGTTCCCTCTAATTGGGAGCTGCAGGGTTTTGGTGAATATACCTATGGTAGATGGTATAAAGAATTAAACCTTAAAGAACCCAGCAAGGAAAAAGGATTTTACAAATACCGTTTTAACCTTTTACCTAACCATAAGGATAAACACATTAACCTCGTGTTTGATGGAGTTATGACAGACGCAGAAGTCTTTTTAAATGGAGAAAAGGTTGGCCCAGTACATCAAGGTGGTTTCTACAGGTTTAAATATGATGTTTCTAAGTTTCTTAAATACGGACAAGAAAACGTATTAGAGGTCATGGTTAGTAAACACTCCCAAAACCAATCGGTTAACCAAGCAGAGCGTTACACGGATTGGTGGTTGTTCGGTGGTATCTATAGACCGGTTTGGTTAGAAATTTTACCTAAAAAACACATTGCCAAATTAAAAGTAGATGCAAAGCAAGACGGAAGCCTAATACTAGCGACACAATTGAATAAACTTGCCAAAAATTCTACTTTAAATGTATCCATAAAAGAGCATACCGCTAAAAAATTTAGACCATCGCAAAATGTTGATTTAAACAATGGTGTAAGAGATACTATCCATACCCAATGGAAAAACGTGAAGCCATGGTCCCCAGAAAATCCTGTATTATATGACCTAAGGGTCTCTTTAGTAGAAAAAGGTAAAATTATGCATACCGTTACTGAACGTATTGGTTTTAGAACCTTAGCGTTTATTAAGAAAGATGGTATTTACCTTAATGGCACTAAGTTAATAATGAAAGGAGTAAACAGGCATAGTATATGGCCAGAATCTGGCCGTAGCCTTAGTAAGCGCATTAGTTTATTGGACGCTACCTTGATCAAAGACATGAATATGAATGCCGTACGCACACATTACCCGCCTGCAGAACATTTTCTTTCGGTTTGCGATTCTTTAGGAATCCTTGTTCTGGACGAGCTGGCTGGGTGGCAAAACCCGTACGATACCAACTTAGGGGCCAAGCTTGCTCAAGAGGTACTCGATAAAGACGCAAATCATCCAGCTGTAATTATTTGGGACAACGGAAATGAAGGCGGATGGGGACCAGGTGCGGACCATGTTTTTAAAACCCAAGATCTACAAAATAGGATAGTAATACACCCTTGGTCTGATTATGATGGTTGGGACACCCACCACTACCCTACTTACCAAACAGGCTTGCATAGATTTACCAATGGAGAAAATGTCTTTTTCCCTACGGAGTTTATGCACAGCACCTATGATAACGGTGGCGGAGCGGGTCTAGCAGATTTTTGGGAAAACTATAGTAAAAGTCCGCTATTTGCTGGTGGTTTTATTTGGGCTTTTGTAGATGAGGCCGTGCTTCGTACAGATTGGAAAGGCCCACGTAAGTATGACTCTGCCGGTTCATTGGCCCCAGATGGGATTGTAGGGCCCCATAGAGAAAAAGAAGGTAGCTATTATGCTATTAAATCTATTTTTTCTCCCGTACAAATTGCTCCTGTTCAAATCACAAAGATGTATAATGGTGAGCTTGCCATTAGCAACAGCAATTTATTCACCAACTTAAATACCTTCACGTATACTTACCAAATAGTAAGCGCTTCTAAAGATTCGTTTTATTCCAAAGATTCGGCAAGTGTAATTCATGAAGCATCCTATTCATTTCCAGATATTTCTCCTGGGGAAACTAGAAAAATCAATCTAAATTTACCAGCAAATTTCTTTGAAGGTGACTGGTTAAAACTAACGGCATTCAACAATAAGGGGCAAGCAGTGAACACCTTTACATGGCCCATTCATAAGGCTAAATTTTACAGTGATAAATTTCTAAAAAGTGCTGCTAATCCATCTAAAGTAAATCTAAATACAGACGGCGAAAATATTACCGTGTCTGCCAATAACATTAGTCTTACCCTAAATAAAACAACTGGCTATATTGTTAAATTTACGAGTAGCAAAAAAAGTGTTCCTCTAACCAATGGACCAAAACCTATAGGCATGCAAGCCGTTGTAGACTCCGTACAATCTTTTAAAACAGATAGCACTGCGGTTGTAGACGTCTTTTACTCTGGAGCTATAGATAAAATAAGGTGGACTATGACCCAAGATGGTAAGATAAATCTTAAAATGACGGCCTTACAAAAAGCCAAAACCATAACGGGTTTTGACGGACCTATTTTTGATGCTAAAATTAATAGTTTTGGGTTGTCTTTTGATTATCCAGAGACCGATGTACTTGGCTTTAAATGGTTTGGAAAGGGACCCTACCGTGTCTGGAAAAACAGGATGGAAGGGGTTAATTATGGACTCTGGGAAAAAGCCTACAACAATACGATTACCGGAGAAAGTTTTGAAAATTTGGTCTACCCAGAATTTAAGGGCTACCACGCCAATTTTTACGCAGGAACACTCCATTCTAAAAACAATACGTTTCGGTTTTTTAGCGAAAATGAAAATACCTTTCTCAGGCTATTCACACCGGAATACCCCAAGTATGCCATTAAGGGAAGAAGCCATCCACAACCCGAATTTCCAGAAGGGGATATTTCTTTTATGTACGAAATACCTGCCATGCGTTCATTTAAACCCATATCGGACCATGGCCCTAATAGCCAACCAACCAACATTCGTATAAAAAAGGGAGACCAAGGAATTACCATGAGCCTTTGGTTCGATTTTATTGATTACAACAAAACAAAATGAACATATCAAAACAACTAATCACAAGCCTGTTCGCATTGATATTAATTGGCTGTGGTACTTCTAAAAAAGAAACACCCACCTTATTTACCGTAGGCGATAGTACCGTAAAAAACGGGCGTGGTGATGGTGCAGATGGTTTATGGGGATGGGGCGATTTTTTAGAACAATACTTAGATAGCACCAAAATAAAGGTTAAAAACCATGCTTTGGGCGGCACCAGCTCTAGAACTTATATAGATAAGGGGCTTTGGGGTCCTGTTCTTGCTGAAATTAAAAAGGGGGATTTTGTTTTGATACAATTTGGTCATAACGATGACGGCCCTATTAACGACACGATTAGGGCTAGAGGGACTATTAAAGGAGTTGGAGAAGAAACAGAAACCATAAATAATTTATTAACAGGCAAGCACGAAACGGTACATTCTTACGGTTGGTACCTAAGAAAAATGGTTAACGAAGTTAAAGAGGCCGGAGGTAAACCCATTTTGATTACCCCTATACCTAGAAACAAATGGGTTAACAATACTGTTATACGCAATAACTCCAATTATGGTGGTTGGGTAAGACAGGTAGCCGAAGAAGAGAAAGTTCCTTACTTAAACTTGAACAATCTGCTAGCTTTGGAAATGGAAAAACTTGGCATGGAAAAAGTGATTAATACTTATTTCTACGATTGGGATGCCACACATACCAACGCAAAAGGAGCTGCGGTTGCCGCAAAATTAGTCGCCGAAAGCCTACAACAGAAGGTTTCTTTTTTTAACGATATACTCCTAAATAACCCAGACATTCAGTTACCCCCAAAACGAACCATTTATTTAATAGGAGATTCTACTATGGCAGATAATAATAATGATAATGCCGTTGGCTGGGGTGTTCCATTTGTACAATTTGTAGATACCTTACGGGTTAATGTTCAGAATAGAGCTATTGGCGGGCGTAGTAGTAGAACATTTATGAACCAAGGACATTGGAATGCCATTAAACAAAAACTTACCCCGCGCGATTTTGTTATAATTCAATTTGGCCACAACGATGCAGGTAACATTGATAAAGAAAAATATCGTGGCTCGTTACCAGGAACAGGAAAAGATACGACGCATGTAGCATTTGCTAATGATTCTACAGAAGTAGTACATACATTTGGTTGGTATTTAGAGCAGTATGTTAAAGATACCAAAGCAGCCAGAGCCACCCCAATATTATGTAGTTTAACCCCAAGAAATGAATGGCCTATGGGAAAAGTGGAACAACGAAAAGATTCTTACATTAAATGGACTAAAGAGATAGCCCTAAAGAATAACGTACAGTTTATAGATTTAAGTGACAGTATTGCAACTGCTTATCAACATTTAGGTGCTAAGAAGGTTGCCGAATTCTTTCCTAAAGACCACACACATACGGGTCTTAAAGGGGCTCAATTCAATGCTTCAATTGCGGCCAAAAGTTTAAAACAATTAAAAGGTTGTGAAATTGTTTATTTTATAAAATAGCGCTAATCATAGATTGCCTTTAAATCGATATTAGAGCAATTTTCCAATTCAACTTTAGAAGCATCCAAAGTACGTAAGCTTACATTATCTATTTTCCAGTTTTTACTATGGTTTATACTACCGGCAGTTGCAGCATTAATTTGAACGTCTTTTAAATACACCTTGTTAATTGTAGATACCTCCAAACCACTTACACTAATTGCTTTGTTAGCATGTTTTACCAAAACATTATTGAGTACAATGTTTTTAAATTGAGGAATACCCTGTTGCTCTGGAACGGTGTTTAACATGGTTTTCCAATGTTCTGGAACTTCGTCTATATTATATTCTTTAGGTAATTTAGAATAGCTGTAGGTGGGGTTCCAGTTCGTACTAATGCTTAAAAAGGTACCCACGCTATCCATTTTCATATTGTCAAAAATAATATCCTCTATCACACCGCCTCTGGTTGTCGCAGATTTTAGTTTTAAACCCGCATCCGTGCCCTTACCCTGTATGTTGTTGGCATAAATATGCCTAATACCACCACTGGTCTCGCTACCAACAGTTAATAGGCCAGCGCCTTTACCTGTTTTACAATCCTTTATAACCACATACTCTGTTGGTCTGTTAACGCGCAGACCGTCCCAATCCCTGCCTGCTTTTAGACAAAAATTATCGTCATTGCAATCTATATCACAGTTTTGAACCAAAATATAGCTACTAGAATCTATATCAATTCCGTCTGTGCTAGGACCATGCCCTCCAATGTTGTTTCTAATGGTTAATCCGTCTGTGGTTATATGTTTAGAATACAATATTTGTACCGTCCAAAAACCGGCACGTTGTAATGTAAGATCCCTTACTATAACGTTCTTACTATTTTGTATTAAAACGGTCCTTGGTCTTTTAGCATCATAATCCACAATCCATCTTAAACCTTTAGGCTCATAATCGTTCTTTCGCATGTCCCAATACATATCCCAAAAAACCTTACCCTGACCATCTATGGTTCCCTCCCCGGAAATTAGTACGTTTTGCGTATCAATGGCATTCACAAGTGCCGCTGGCCATTCCATCTCAATACCTGCTACCCGGGTGGCTATTTCTTTATAATCCAAAATATTTTGGCTTCCTAGTAAGGTTACCTCCTTATCTAAATGCAACTGTACATTATCCTTTAAAAATATTGACCCTGAGAGATAAGTACCAGGTCTAAATTTAACTATACCTCCACCACTAGCGGCGCAAGAATCAATTGCCGTTTGTATTGCTTTGGTATTTGTAAATCCAACTTTGCTCTGCGCACCAAAATCATTGGCATAAAATATTCTTTCTGGAACATTAAAGTTTTTGGCCCCTACTTTATGGGTCCAACCGGGCTCCAAACTGGTTTTGCTACCAATATTTGTTTTTGTCTCTTTATTTTTCTTGCATGCGAATGTAAACACTAACAGGATTACACTTAAATATCTAGTTAAAACCATGGTTTATTGTAAATAAAAAACTTCTTTTAAATCTCCTTCTACCGGACTATTATCCAAATTTGTTTCCATAATGTCTGCCATATAGGCCCACCATTTTTTTACAATTGGATGATTGGGTAGAAATGAACTATCAAAATCTTCGGCTAGCTTTTGAACCGCAAAAAGAGTATTTGATTTTTCGTCTAAATAAATAGCATAGTCGCTAACCCCAGATGCTGTTAATAGGGATACAAGTTCTGGCCAAATTTCATCGTGCCTTCTTTTGTATTCTTGGGCGTAGCCCGGTTTCAGTTTCATGGTAAACGCGTGTTGTTTCATATCTATTTATCAAATATTTCTGGTCCATTCACAGTTGCCGCATCCTTGGCAAATTCGCTTATTAACTGTTTGTGTAATTGGTTGGTAACTATTGGTTTTGAAGCCGCTAGATTAAAAGCTTCTTCTGGGTCTACCACAACATTATATAACTCTAGAAGAGTATCTTTTTTAGATCTAGTTCGTATTAATTTATAGGGTGGTATTATTATGCTTTCCTGTAGATGCCCTCTAATATATAACTGCGGAATTTTTGTCTGCGATGCTCCATTAAGTAGGTTTAAAAAACTACTACCTTCAATAGTGTTGGGTTTAACGGAAGCACCTGTTAATTCTACTAAAGTTGGCAAAACGTCAATAACGCCAATAAAATCGTCTAACGTTTTACCATTAAAATGGTTTTTCCAATATACAAAGGCCGGCACACGTATAGCGCCCTCATAATTAGTTGTCTTATAATCCTTAAGTGGCGTATTATCACCCAAGGTAGTATTTGGACCATGTTTACCTTGGTATTGATTTTTAGGATACCAATTTTTCATGGCACCATTATCACTCATAAACAAAATTAAGGTGTTATCTAACTTTCCAGAGCGCTTCAAGGAATTTAAAAGCCTACCGAACGCTATATCTAAATGAGTCATGGCAGCTGCATAATCTACCCTACTAGAATCTGTGAATATAGTGCTATATGGTCTTTTGTAACGCACCTCTTCCTGTAGCGGAAAATGAGGCGCACTATATGCCAGTGTCACAAAACTTGGCGTCTCTGTTTTTGTTTCTTGATTAAAATAAGCAATGGCTGCATCTGTTAATAAATCGGTTACGTGTCCGTCTTCCTTAAGGAATTTACCGTTTTTATGCCAACTAGGGTCTCCATTTTTATATTCATGGGTGTATTGGTCTATTTGGCCATGTAAAAAACCGTAAGAAGTATCAAAACCATATGCTTGGGGGCCATTTTCCGGGGTAAGACCTAAGTGCCATTTTCCGAACAGGGCTGTTCTATAACCCAATTTTTTCATTGCCTTAGGTAAGGTTACCAAACTATCTGGCAAGGCAATTTTGCTCTTACCGGCAATAGGTGCCACTATTCCCAATCTACTGGCAGGTATGCCCGTTAATAAGGCGGCCCTAGAAGGTGAACATGTAGGAGCCACATAAAATCTCTCTAGCTTAGCCCCATTATTTGCCAAACTATCTAGAACTGGTGTTTTAATTTTAGAACCATGGTAACCCACATCGTTCCACCCGGCATCATCAGCAATTACCAGTAAAATATTGGGTTGCTCTTTAGGTAAACTGTTAGACGATTTTATCTTTTTATCGCAACCCCAAAAACACAAACCAATAAAAAATGATACCAATATCTTAAAAACCACATTATTCATCAACACTAAATATTGGTGCTGTTGTTTTTACAGGTTTATCATAAAACTGAACAGCACTGTCATTCATTTTAGGATGGGCATTTTGTAATAGCAACAAAACCTCAGCGCCTGCCAACAGTACAGGCCCGTAGCCATGTGCTGCGTAAACGTTTACCGGTCTATAATAATAAAAGGCTGGATCAAAACCCATTCCTGTACCCACACAAGTACCTGTGACCTGACCTTTCTCATTAACCTGTTCCGCAACAGCGTTCCACGCCAAACAGACCGCTGGCCCGTATGCTTTTGCATCTATATACCCGCGATTAATTGCCCTTGCCATGGCATAGGTGAAAATTGCAGATGCAGAGGTTTCCAGGTAAGAATCATTCTTATCCAATAACTGATGCCATAGACCATTTGCTGATTGTAATTTTGCCAATCCCGAAATATGCTTTCTTAATAATTCTAAAACCTTGTTGTAATTTTTATGTTCTTTAGGTAAGACTTCCAATAGTTCTACCATGGTCATAACCGCCCAACCGTTTGCCCTACCCCAATAAAAAGTAGGATGGCTTTCCATATCCATGATATAAGCGTGCATAAACAGCCCTTTTTCTGGTACAAACATGCGTTCCGCAAATTGCAAAACTTGTTGGGTAGCATCATCAAAATACGTATTGTTATTGGTGTAAGCCCCCATTTGTGCTAAAGCGGGAACACTCATAAATAAATCGTCTAACCAAAGTGAATTTTTCATTGGCCTATTTCTTGCCAATGTCCCGTCTAACAACCGTAACTGTTTGTTAGAGATGTAATCTATAAAATTGTTGACCATTGGATCTACAGGTGCATCCAAACCTTCCCGTTTAGCTTTTAGCATGGCAGCACATATAGCTCCTGCATCATCTAAAGCATTTGGATGCAAAACAGTGTGCATGGGATGTTCCCCTTCTGGATGTTTTTTCTCCCATTTTTGAAGATTAGGATACAAATCAGCCAAAAAGGAAATACGGTTGTTGGTGTAATTGGCATATTTAGGATTTTTAGTTGCTTGTGTAGCCAAAAGCATCCCTGCATAGGTTACCCCCCACTCATAGCTTACTAACCTAAAATCTGCTGCACCAAAAGTTAAATTGGCCGCTTTTTCTAAATTCTTAAAATCAGTAATTTCTTTTCCCTTGTTCTTATCAACAATTGTTGTAGGCGTAGTACTTTCTAAATAGGCATGCACCTTAGATAAAACCGAATTTATTTTTGCCTTATCTGGCACTCCATATGGATAATCATACTGTGGTTGCATAAGGTGTAGCGGTGCGGTAGCATCGTTCATTTTTTGCTGTGCCGATAAAGCAAGGCAACAAAGGCAAAGTATAGGCAGTAGTTTTTTGGTCTTATTCATGTATCTGTTTTTAGTTGATTTCTACCTGTATCTCATAGGTTAAGGTTAATACCAATTCTTCTAAATACGCTTTAAAAGCATCTTCTGAAGTGAAATTAGGATTTGAAAGTTCCCAGCCAGCAACGGCATAATAAGTTAAAGGGATTCCGTTTTTAATTTTCATTTGAGCTAAAAAAGAATTGGAAAAATTTCCTTCTTTAGGGGCTTCTTTTATTCCTAGAAAGTCTTTTGTGGGTACAATGATTGCCATACCCAACCACCATACTTTATCATAGGTTTGTTTATCGTGTGTGTACAGCACGGTGTACTTATCCCCTACATTAACTTGTTGTACACTTTTATCTGTGTTTATATTAACCAAACCAATGGCTAATGTTTCGTCTCCCCTTAGATTATTAAAAAGTACTTGATTTTTATACCCGTACATTCCTGGCCAAATAGACGTTTTTTCATAAACAGTATAAGGCCAACCTGCGGCCTGCCAATTTAAATAACTTAATTGCAGGGAAGAATAAACCGGACCTTCATCTAAAATTTTAAATGATGTTTTTTCAACATTATTTATGGTATCTGTGACCGTTATACCCAGACGCAACAAAGAATCTTTGACCATAAGGCCATAACCACCTAGCCCTACAGAATTTCCTACGGCCAAGATATCCCTACCCCAAGGCTCCATAACATGGTAATTATCTATTACTTTGCCAAGACTATCTAAACCAACTGTTTCCGGTGAAATGGCCGCTGTCTTTTTCCCGAACAAATCTTTGGCATTTCTTCCATCAAAATAATGCCTAAATCCTACCTTATCGTTCTCCCAAGTAGGACCATCTGTTTGGTAGGGTTGATAACCCAAAGCTTTAGGAACTTCCGTTTTGTAAAAGCTATCACTAGTTCTTGCAGACACAGCTTCGTTGGCGTTATCCCTTTTTCCAAAACGTACACTAGTGCGTTTTGGAAATTTTGGTTTCTCTTTTGTTTGTTTTAGGGTTACCTGTATCTTCTCTTTCGGCTCAAAATTGGCCAAAATAAAGTAATGGTCTTTTTTGCCATCTGTATCCACATCTATTTCTTGATATGCCAAGGTATCTTTATCTACAAGAAAAAGCGGATAAAAACCTGATTGCACTTTTAATTTTAGACTGTCTTTAGCTATTACAACAGGTTTATCTTCCATTTTAAATGAGGAAGGGTTACTAAAGGTTAATGCTGTATCCGCGTCATTATTTGTACAAGAAAAACCGATGCTTAAAATAGAAGCAAACAATAGTTTATGAATTGTTCTCATATTTATCTTTTAAGGTTCTGTATATGCTAAAGTTACAGTCTTTTTGGTCTCATATTAATTTTGCTCTATTTCCATTACTAGTATATCGCAAGCTGTAAATCTGCTTGAATTAAATAAAACCCATTTGCCATCTGGGCTAATGGATTGATGCATATGTGCCTCGCTTGAAAAGGGACTAACGCTTGTTTTTCTATGCCCTTGGGTAAGAAGTAGCTGTTCCTCTGGATTTTTGGTATTTATTCTATAAAGCTTACCATCAAAAGTATCTCCTAATATATACTTACCGTCTGGGGTAGCGTTGCAATGCCAATAACCACCATCAGTTGTTTGGCCATGAAACGTAATTTTATTGGTTTCGGTATTTATAGAAAAAATACCAGTTTTATTGGCATTTAACCTATCTAAGTGCCCCATTAAATGAAACAATACTTGGTTTGCTCCCATAAATACCTCATGGGTTACCCAATCATCTGCACGTTCTCGGTACAAAGCCTTATTGGTAACTTTTCCATCTGGTTGTACGGTAACGTACCACATGCGTTGTGGGGCATCTCCCCTAGTTTCCCAGCAATACAGAAAGGAGTTAGCTTTATATGGGTTTGCTTGCAAATGACCTACCCAGAAAGGTACCTCCAATAATTGTTTGGTAACTCCCGTTTTAAAATCCAATTGATAGATACCATATAACTTGTCCGCTAGTTTAGAAGCAAAATAAATCTTGTTTTCCGTTGCATCTAAACCCATTCCCGTGGGTTTTAAAGTATCTGGAATAGTAGCAATTATTTTTTCATAGGCTTCTGGACTTTTAACATCCTCCATAGAGCTATCTTCCAACAGATTGTCTAAATCTATGCTAATTAGCTTATTCTTTTTAAATCTATACGCTTGGTTACTTTTCCAAGACAAATGAAAGTCATGATAGCTATTACCAGTTGTAATTTGCGTAATCTTATGGGTTTTGGTAGAAATGGCATAATACTGCCTAGTCTTGTCTTCTTTTGTTGCTGTTCTGTTTGATGTAAAAATTATGTATTTACCATCTGCTGTCCATTGCGGATGTGTTTGATACATTTTTGAATTATGATGTTTGGAAGTAGTTAAAGCGATTATTGTTTTTCCAGTTACTTTGTCTTTATAGGTAAAACTTTCTGAAGCAAAGGTTTGTCCAAAACTATCTGCTCCTGCCAAATCAAATGTTTTTGAAACATGATTTAGGGTATTATAATTAATTCCGTTAATTGTTTGTGCAGATAGCCCAGCAAAGCACCATAACATCGTAATTAATACCAGTCTATATATAATATTGGTCTTCATAATTTAAAAAACAAGTGCAGTTGCCAAAGCGCCTGCACCTGTTTGAAAAAACTAACTTATTCTTTAATAACCAGGGTTTTGCTGCAAATTAGGATTCGCTTCTATAGCTGCCCTAGGTATGGGATACAAGGTTCTAAAGTCTTCAGAAACTTCTTTAAACTCCCAGGCATCCCCAAATTTTCCAAAACGTATTAGGTCTCTTCTTCTAGACATTTCAAACGCCAATTCCCTACCTCTTTCGTCCAAAATATCATCTAAGGTAACCGCGGTCAACAAGGTTGCGTTGCTACGCTCCCTCACTTGATTTACCAAAGGAAGGGCACCACCGGCATCTCCGTTTCTTAATAAAGCCTCTGCTTTTACCAAAAGAATATCCGCATAGCGTACAAAGGCAATATCATTACCTGCATTACCACCATTTGTATTAGGGTCTAGGCCCCATTTTACCCACTTGATACCAGCATTCATTGGTTGTAATCGTATTCCAGTTGCGGGAATGATTTCGTATGGAACCGGACCTTCGGTTGAAGTATCAGGATTATACAAAGTGGAATTGTTATCTGGCACAATGCGTTCTACCATTACCACTTCGCCATTTCTTGGGTCTGTTAGCGGTCCATAACCTATGAACATTGATTTGCGGTCATCTTCATCTTCATACTTATTCATTACAGAAGGTCTGGTACCAAAACCATTTTGTGGGGTGTAGGGCAAACCAAACAGCCCACCTTGTATACCCGGTAAAACCTTTTGAACTAATGGATGGCCAATACCACCAGAAATATCTGGAGAGTAAACAGCGCCAAAAATAAATTCGGCATTATTATCATTATTGTATACAAAATTGTCAAAGTAATTGGGCAATAAGCTGTACGCACCAGAGTTTATTACCGCATCTGCATTCGTAATCGCTTTATCATACATGGCGTTACCTGTATACACCTCTGCATTTAAATAAATAATTGAAAGTAATGCATTCACAGCTTCTTTTGTAAACCTGCCATAGTAAGCATTTCCTGCTTCACTTTTAGTTGGTAGGTTCTCCAAGGCCGCCTCCATTTCTGTAGTTACAAATTGAAAAACTTCTGCTCTAGTATTTTGTGTTGGCAAATTCAAAGGGTCAACCTTAGGGTCCGTAAAAACAGGAACGTTACCAAATAAATCCATCAAGAAAAAATAGGCATAAGCCCGCAACGTCCTTAATTCGGCAATAGGACCATCTACCAAGCTACCGTCTAAACCTGAATTTTCTAAAGAACTGATTAAGGCATTGGTTTGCCCCACGGTTCTAAAATATGTATTCCAAGCACCACCAATGTAACCATGGCTCGCATCCCACTCATGTTCCATTAATTGTGAGAAATTGGCACCGCCCCACCAGCCTTGGATTTTTTCGTGAACCACAACTTGATCTGCAGACAATTCTAAGCATCTATATTCCACGCCCATTCCAGTGGTACTGGCAAAAAACCTGTAAACCCCAGAAAGCGAGGAAAGTATTTGCTGTTCATTGGCGTAGAAGGTTTCTGGTGTGTAAATAGAATACGTTTCTTCTTCTAGAGAACAACCTGCAAACGGGAGCATAACACACAAAATCAGAAATCTTGCTACCGCTTTTTTTAATTTTATATCGTTTTTCATCTTATTTTTTTTAGAAAGTTAAACTGGTTCCTATTTGGAAAGTTCTAGGTCTTGGGTACACCAAATAATCGATACCAACAGACCTTGTTCTAACTTCTGGGTCAAAGCCAGAATATCCTGTAATCACAAATAGGTTACTGCCAGAAACATAAACCCTCGCTTTTTTAAATACCTTAGAAGTATCTGTATTAAAATTGTAACCTACCGTAACATTGTCTAATCGTAAAAAGCTAGCATCTTCTATCCATTGCGAAGAATATTGGGCAACTTGTTCCCTACTAGCACCAGTATCAAATGCAGAACGCAAAACATTAATACCTGGAAACTGACTAGTATAACTAAATTCTGCCCTAGTATTATTGTACATATCATTGCCTATTGTACCTCTAAAATTTATATTGGCATCTAACCTTTTGTACTTAAACGTATTATTGAAACCAAAAATTAAATCTGGGTTGGCATCGCCTATAGCTACCTCATCGGCTCCTTCTACCCCGTCTTCGTCTAGATAGGTTTCCATACCATTTGCATCATAACCCGTAAACTTCCATCCGTAAAAAGTATTTAAGGGTAAACCAGGTTTAATAATCTTGGTAGACGTTTGGTTGCCAACTACACCAGAACCACTTGATGTTCTAATTTCATCTCTCTGAAAATTCTCATTAGACAAGGAGATAACTTCGTTTTTGTTAGAGGATAGATTTAGATTAGTACTCCAAAACGCTGTACCGTTATCTATAATATCTGCATTAATACTAAACTCTATACCCTTATTCTGTACCTCACCAACATTGGCCCACTGGGTGGTAACCACAGATGGTGCAGCGGTAGAAAAGGATAACAATAGGTCGTCTGTCTTTTTTATATAATAATCAATAGAACCATAAACTCTATAATCAAACAATCCATAATCCAAACCAAAGTTAAGTTGACTTGTTTGTTCCCATTTTAAATCTGGATTTTGAAAGTTTGTAGGCAACACACTGGGTACCGCTTGCCCACCAAAAACATATATAGCAGAACCGGATATTGAAAGTTGTTCTAAATATAGATTATTGGGAATTTCTTGATTACCCGTTACCCCGTAACCCAATCTAAATTTTAAATTATCAAGTTTGGAATTTTGCATAAAAGGCTCATCAATAATATTCCAGGCCAATGCCCCAGAAGGGAAAGTACCCCATTTATTATTGGCTCCAAACCTAGAAGAACCATCTCTTCTTAAGGTAAAGGTCATTAAATACCTATCTTTTAATTTATAATTTAATCTACCGTAGTACGATGCCAATCTATTGGCGTCTTTAAATGAAGTATTGGCACGGATAGTACCAGACTGTATTAGGTTCCATTGGGTAGCATCTGACACAAAATTATTGGCAGAAGTAAAGGTGTTTTCCGTAAGAAAACGTTGATAAGAATAACCTGCCAACAATGTAATTTGGTTATCTGGATTAATCTCCTTGTCATACGTTAAAGTAGTTTCTGACAATACGTTGCTATTGGTGTATTTATTGATAGAGCCGAAACCTCCTTGGCCTTCTCCGGCTGGATGCGTAGATGGTATAAATGAGTATCTATTTACCTTTTCATTGCTATAACCAAAACTAGTTTTTAAGGTTAAACCATCTATTAGTTCATAAGAAGCATTCATGTTTCCTAAAAACAGGGTGTTGGTGCTTTCATCCGTTACATCTCTCCAAGAAACCGGGTTTATACGCAGAGCACCTATTTGGTAAAAAGAACCATCTTCGTTATAGACCGGTAGTGTTGGTGCCCATCTAATGGCATCTTTTAAAATATTACCACCTTCATCTGCAATATTGGAATTTAGAGCAGGGCGTTGCTCATCTATGTAGGAATAGGTCATATTTACCCCTAGCTTTAATTTATCGTTTAAAGCAGAGTGGTTCGCGTTTAATCTTCCCGTATATTTCTTAAGCCTAGAACTTAATAAGACTCCTTCTTGATCATTTAAACCCAATGAGCCTGTTACGTTTGTAGTCTCTGAGCCTCCTGCGAAAGAAATATTGTGGTTGTGTGTTATGGCCGCCCTAAAGATTTCTTTTTGCCAATTGGTATTGGCACCAAGGTCTGAGAAAGGTAGATCATTCTCTGTAGCCCTTTGCCTGTACTCATCTGCAGACAATACTGGTAAATATTCCCTAACGCTTGAGACACCTGTATAGGCATCATACGTAATAAAATTTCCAAACTTACCCTTGTTTTTGGTAGTTATAACAATAACACCATTTGCCCCCCTAGAACCATAAATAGCAGTTGCCGAAGCATCTTTAAGAACGTCTATACTTTCTATATCTGCCGGATTTATTAAACTAAGCGGATTGGTAGCTTCTTCTGATAAGGGCGAAGAACCAGAGGTTGCCACAGAAATATTATTATTGGCACTACCAAATTGTAAAGGCACACCATCTATTACATAAAGTGGATCATTACCCGCAGAAATAGAACTTGTTCCCCTAATACGAACCGTAGAAGATGCCCCTGGCATACCACTGCTCTGCACTATGTTTACCCCTGCTACCTTACCTTGTAGTAACTGCTCTGGTTGCACAGGCAAAGCATCCACAAAGTCATCAGATTTTACAGAAGCAATTGCCCCTGTTACGTCTTTTACCTTTTGTGTACCATAACCTACCACCACAATCTCATCTAGTAATTGTGAGTCTTCTTCCAAAACAACATTTACAGCGGTTTTTCCGTTGGCATTAACCTGTTGAGTTTTAAAACCAACATAGGAAAAGACAAGAATTGAAGCACTATTGGTTTGTAGGCTAATGCTATAGTTACCATCAAAATCTGTGGTTACACCATTAGCTGTACCCTTTTGGATTATATTAACCCCAGGGATAGGTTCCCCATTTGCATCTGATACCTTACCAGTTACTGCTGTTTGCGCTATTAAGCACAACGGGGAAAGCAGTAAAGCCAGAAAAACCGACCATGAACTTAGTTTAGAATTTAGTGATTTTTTCATTTGTTTGTTTTTAGTGTAATCGATTACAATTAATCAATCGAGACGAAACTAGAGATTTGATATTACCCCCCTATCCTGTACTATCCTGAGTAAATTCTTTATTTTATTGATTATACAATAATATAAAGCGGTTTTTACCTGAAAATTTTCAATATAATTGAATTTAAATTTGCTTGCGGAATAAAAACTTGAAGTTCCCCGTTTTCATAAGAATAATGAGGAGATTTATTCCCATTTGTTCCTTTTTGGGCTAATGGCTTATTGTTTAGCACAACTTTACTTGGCGCAGCTTCTAAATTGAACTTCAACCAATAATTTCGTTCATTTAATCTATAATTACCGGTAGGCTTTTCAATAAAAACTTGTCTTGAATCTCCTTGCCATTCGGTCATTTTAACTTTGGTTAAAGCAAAATCATTCTTAGTTTGGTAGGCCATAGATGATCCGTCATCGTCATATAGGTTAAATTCACCAGCATTGTTGCCATAAAAATGTAACCAGATATTTTTTACCGGCTCTTTGTCTATAAATTGTACTAATTTTTGCTGTGGAATTATGCTTCCAGACCTTACAAATAAGGGTAAATGATTCTTGGGGGTAAGTACGCTTATCCGCTGTTTACCATCGTATATTTCTCCACTCCAAAAATCTATCCATTTACCTTCTGGAAGGTATACTACCCGTGTTTGTGCTCCTTTAGTAGTTACAGGGCATACCAGTAGATTGGGGCCAAACATATATTGGTCGGTTATACCATACGTTTGTTCATCGTCTTGATGATCCAATACCAAAGCTCGCATTAATGGCACTCCCGTTTTGTATTGTTGGTAAGCACTACTATAAATGTAGGGCAACAACTTATAACGCAATTCATCGTACTTTTTAAAATTAGCTAAAGCTTCTTCCCCATAATTCCAAGGCTCTTTGTAGCTAGGATGTTCCATTCCAAATAAATGCGCTACTGGGCTTAGCATACCAAATTGCACCCAACGCATATAAAGCTCTACATCAGAAACATGCTCAAAACCACCCATGCAGTGCCCCCAATAACCAACACCGGACATACCAATATTTAAACCAGCCAAAATAACTGGTTCAAAATATTGCCACTCACTGGGCCAATCTCCTGCAAAAATATATGGATAACGTTGAATACCCGCGTAACCCTCCCGAGTAAGATTTAAGCCCCTTACTTTATTGAAGTCTTGAAATTTTAAAAATGGGGCCCTAGCATAGGCCAAAGGAAATAAATTGTGAAGCGGTACTATTTCTTTACCCTGCGGACCCGTTTTATCACTCTCGTTAGCCTTGTGCCCAAAGGCACTACCCTCATCTGTTTTTAAAAACATAGCACCTTGTTTGGCTACATTCATTACACCATTAGACCACCACCAATCTACAGCAGATTGCTCAAAGAAATTTACGAACTCTCCTGTACCATTAGGTTCTGGATATACATGATTCAATGCTCTGGCCTTATCCAAAAGGCGCATGGTTTTACCATTGTCAAATCTTGGTCTTAAATGCACCCCAACCATGCTAAAATTTTGTGCATAAACGCTATCGAACATAGCCTTTGGGTTTCTAAACGTGTCTCGCCATTCAAAAGAAGTAGCTCCTTTACCACCATTTTCACCAAAAATGCGCCAAGTACTATCTAAATGCAACACATCTACCGGTATCTTATTGGCTCTAAACTTTTTGGCCAATTCTACCACATAGGTATCAGATGTTTCTGCCTCGTGCCCCCATGTACCTCCACTGTAAGTTCCTACATGTAATCCATGTGCAAATTTGGGCAACAAGGGTGCCCTGCCCGTAAGGGCGGTGTAATTACTTAGAATAGTTTTAAAAGATGGGCCAGCCATAAAATAATAATCTAACTTACCACCAGATGCGGTAGCAGTAATTTTAGAAGTATCTGAGTAACCCAAGTCCCATTCTGTTGGGTAGGCCGTATTAAAAAATAATCCGTACCCCTTTGTACTCATTAAAAATGGAATTGGACTATAATTGGCTTCCAAAATATTGTAAGCCCCAACTATATGCGGCAATCCCTGCCCCCTACCAACATTTAATTTGGTTTTAGTGCCTTTACGATCCAATACGTCCATACGTTCACCTAAACCAAAAAAATGTTCCTCTGCCTCTAAAGTTTTAGAAAAACCAACCTTCTCCTTAGATTTAAATCCACCTCTGGCTAAATTACCTTCTCCCAATAGGGTTTTTCTATTTGTGTCTAAGAAACTTATCTTAAAAGGGCTTTTGGTTATCTTTATAAGAATAGCATTGGTAACCAATTCTATAAAGGTTTCGTTTTCTAAAAAAGATGTTTGGGCCGTTGGCCATTTTTTATCTGGTACCATTAAAGGGTTGCTCTCATAAAAATCGCCCTCCCATGATGTACTTATTCTAACTAGGTTATCTTGTAGAATTTGAATTCTCACTTTACCCTTTGTAGTGGTAAATATATATTCTGACGGATTGGTTTTAAGGGAACTTTGATAATCACCTAAATTTTCTTGGGCAAACGTATTACCAAAAACGAATGCAAATTGCAGATATATTAGTAGTTTAATTTTTTTAATTGCCATGTTTAAGTAGTTTTTAGTTGGTGGCCTGGCTAAAACTAAGATGTCTCTATAAGGTGTGCATCCTGTTGTATATGGTAACCGTTCTAACAGGATGCAACAGGACGGTAGAATTTAATTGGCAGTCTATTTTTAGCTTTGCTTACAACTGATAAATCGAATTCATGGGTAACACCAAAATCATATCTCTTCTATCGCTTTTTACCATCTTCTGTTACGCTACTAGCGCACAAATGGCAACCGAACCCATTTATACCTATGATACCACCAAACCATGGACGCGATGGTGGTGGATGGGTAGCGCCGTGGATAAACCCAATATAACCCAATCTCTTATCGACTTTAAAGAAAAAGGAATTGGAGGGGTAGAAATAGCGCCCATTTATGGAATTCAGGGAAAAGACAGCTTAGAAATAGATTACCTATCCTACAAATGGGTACAGCTATTACAACATACCATAAGAGTTGCCGATAGTTTGGGTTTGGGTGTAGATTTTACCTTGGGGACCGGTTGGCCTTATGGCGGGCCACAAGTAGAACAGAAATATGCAGCTACCAAACTACATATTGCAAAATACGAAATAGCAAAAAACACCAAAAAAACTTATGAATTACATCCAGATTTATTTACTGATAAAAAGGTTACCAAACTACTCGCGGTAATTGCCAAAGGACATCATACTAATAGAACCATCAATTTAAAAGTTGATGCAAAACAACAAGTTCGTTTTAAGGCTAAACAAGAACCCTACACGCTTTATGCCTTTTATGAGGCCAAAACAGGACAAGTAGTAAAACGTGCCGCACCTGGTGCAGGTGGATTTACACTTGATCATTATTCTAATGAGGCACTTTTGGATTATATAATACCATTTAATACCGTTTTTGACACTATTGGTTTAAGACCACGTGCCATTTTCAACGATAGTTATGAAGTTTATGGTACTGATTTTACACCAAACTTTTTAGTTGAATTCAAAAAAAGAAGAGGCTATGATTTAGCAAACCAGCTATTACATTTAACAGATACTACCAATAATACAATTTCTAATAGGGTAAAAGCGGACTATAGAAGAACATTGGGGGACTTGTTGTTGGAAGAATTTGATTTGCCTTGGACCAAATGGGCCAATAACCAAAAGATGAAAACCAAGTTACAGGCACATGGATCTCCCGGCAATCTACTAGACCTATATGCAGCCTCAGACATTCCTGAATGTGAAACCTTTGGTTCAATGCCTTATGAAATTCCTAATTTTAGAAGGCTGCCAGAAAATATTAGAGAAGGAGATGCAAATCCTATGATGCTTAAATTCTCTTCTTCTGCAGGACATATAGCCAATAAAAAACTCATTTCTTCAGAAACTTTTACTTGGCTAAGAGATCACTTTAAAACTGCCCTGGCCCATTGTAAGCCAGAAGTTGAAGACTTATTTTTAAACGGTATTAACCATGTATTTTTACACGGTTCCACTTATTCTCCCACAGAGGCAGACTGGCCTGGTTATAAATTTTATGCTTCTGTAAATTTTAATAGAAACAATACTATTTGGGAACATGCAGATGGTTTATTTAGCTATATCCAAAATTGCCAACGTTTATTGCAAAAAGGTTCTCCTAATAATGATGTATTAGTGTATTGGCCCATACATGATGTTTGGCATAAAAGTTTAAATAATCAATTGTTCTTTCAATTTAAAATTCATTCGTTGGATGAGTGGCTTTTAAACACCTCTTTTTACCGCACCGCAACCCAAATTGCAAAAGAAGGCTATAGTATAGATTTTATATCGGACAGATGGTTAGAAGAAGTTAGAGTTGTAAATAATCTAGCAAAATTACCTGGAGGAAATTATAAAGCTATTGTTGTACCAGCTACAAAATATATTCCCTTAGAAACCCTTAAAAAGTTATTAGACTTAAAAAAAGAAGGTGTTCCGGTTTTGTTCATGGGCAAACCCGAGTCTGTGCCTGGATTTTATGAATATCAACAACGAGAAAAAGAATTAGAAAAATTAATTGATGCCGCTAAACTAGAACTAGTACTAGAAGAAAATATTACGGCAATTTTAGAACAACAGGGTATACAACCAGAAACCCTTGCTCAAACAGGATTAAAATTTATACGTAGAAAATTTAACGATCAAGATATTTACTACTTGGTAAATCATACAAATAAAACTATTGACGCCCCTATACCATTTTCTAGAAATATGGAAAAAACAGTTTTATATGATCCTCAATTAGCTATTTACGGAAGTGTACCATCTCAAAATAACCAACTTCGTATTCAGTTAAATCCTGGGCAGTCAATTTTTGCAATTAACAATTACGACAAGAATGTTCCTGAATGGATATATAAAACCGAAGAAGAAAAACGTATTGAGTTAACTAATTGGTCGCTCGAGTTCACCAAAGGAGGGCCAACATTACCTTCTAGCAGAAAACTAGACTCCCTAAAATCTTGGACCAATTTAGATGCTGAGGCTACCCAATTCTCGGGAACAGCAAAATATAGTACCACTTTTGAGTTGACCAATAAAGCAGCTAAAAATTTTGTGCTAGATCTAGGAGATGTAAGGGAAAGTGCTAAGGTTTGGGTTAATAATGAATATATAGGAACTGCTTGGCACGTACCATTTAACTTACCGGTAAACAATCTAAAACAGGGTACGAACACCATAACCATTGAAGTTGCCAATTTACCTGCGAATCGCATAAGAGCGAAAGCCCTTAATGGAGAAAAATGGCAGATTTTTAAAGAAATAAATATGGTTAATAAGGATTACAAACCTTTAGAAACCGAAAAATGGCAGCCGGTACCTTCTGGACTTTTAGGCCCTGTTACCTTAATCGAATTAAAATAATAATAGCGATGAAAAAATCTTTTTTAACTAGTTTACTTTTAGTACTCCCCTTTTTCTTATCAAGTCAAGCAATTGATAAAAAGGAAGTGCTTGACCATATGATTTTAGCCAACGGTTACTTTATGAAAAAGTGGCCAGATGTAGGTAAAACCATAATAACCAATAAAGAGAGGCCTAGCAATATTTGGACTAGAGGGGTGTATTATGAAGGTTTAATGGCCCTTTACCAAATTTGGCCAAAAGAAGAGTACTATAAATATGCCTTAGATTGGGCCAATTTTCATGAATGGGGTTTTAGATATGGAACCGCCAATAGAAATGCTGATGATTATTGCGCCGCACAGACCTACATAGATTTATACAACTTAGAGCCACAACCACATAAACTAAGAAAAACAAAGGCAACGTTAAACATGTTATTGCATACGCCCCAGTTAGATGATTGGTCTTGGATTGATGCCATACAAATGGGTATGCCTGTATTTGCTAAAATGGGTGTTTTGGAAAACGATGACCGTTACTTTGAAAAAATGTATCAAATGTATGCGTATACCAAAAACCAACATGGAGATAATGGCCTATACAATCCAGAAGATGCACTTTGGTGGCGCGATAAAGATTTTGACCCACCTTACACCGAACCCAACGGAGAAGACTGTTATTGGAGTCGTGGTAATGGCTGGGTTATTGGCGCCTTAGCCAAAACACTTTCAATAATACCAACCAATGCTCCGCATAGGGCAGAATATATAGAGGACCTTAAAGCCATGAGCCATGCTTTGGTGCCCTTACAACGTAAGGATGGCTTTTGGAACGTAAGTCTACACGACCCTAAAAATTTTGGCGGTAAAGAATTAACAGGAACGGCTCTTTTTGTTTACGCTATGGCCTATGGCGTAAATAATGATATTTTAGACAAAGAAACCTTTTTGCCTGTAATTGAAAAAGGCTGGAACGCCATGATAAAAGAGGGATTACAAGACAGTGGATTCTTGGGTTATGTGCAATCTACCGGTAAAGAACCTAAAGATGGCCAGCCCTTATCTAAAAGCAAAATTCCAGATTTTGAAGATTACGGTCTCGGATGTTTTTTATTAGCAGGTAGTGAGGTTTACAGACTTTAATAAATCAAATTTTAACCAATGACCAAACAGCTCCTATTACTTTTCTTTTGCCTGTCTATTAGTCTACACGGGCAAAAAACGCTTAAACTTTGGCCCAATGGCGTACCCAACGCAATAGCAACAAAAAACTATAAGGAAGAAACCCAATATGATGCATTAGGTATTGTTAAAGGAGTAAATAAGGTCTCTGTACCTGAGATCACCATATTTGAACCGGCTGAAAAGCTAAAAAATGGAACCTCCATCCTTGTTTTACCAGGTGGCGGGTATACCCACTTAGCTATCAATAAAGAAGGATTTAAGGTTGCTAAATGGTTAAACACCCTAGGCATAACCGCCATTGTTTTAAAGTATAGAATGCCTGCCGATGCCACTATGGAAACTAAATCTATAGGGCCCCTGCAAGATGCCCAAGAAGCCATCCGTTACATACGAGCAAATGCTGACAGTCTCGATATTGATGCGCAAAAAATTGGGGTTTTAGGTTTTTCTGCTGGCGGACACCTTGCTTCTACCTTGAGCACTCAATTTGATAAACAAACCTATACAAGCTCTTACAGGGTAAGCGCTAGGCCAAATTTTAGCATTTTAATTTACCCTGTTATAACCCTTAAAGACGACTTTACCCATAAGGGCTCTAAACATGCCTTACTAGGAGAAAAGCCATCCAAGAGCTTAGTAGAGAAATTTTCTAATGAATTGCAAGTAACCAACAATACGCCACTAACATTGTTAGTACATGCAACCAATGACAAAGCAGTTCCGGTAGAAAATAGTCAACAATATTACAATGCGCTTAGGAAAGCTAACGTACCAGCAGAATTATTAATTTATCAAGATGGTGGGCACGGTTTTGGTCTGGGAACTACAGGCACACACAATCAATGGCCAAAAGCTTGCGAAAAATGGTTGCGGCAAAATAAGTTCTTACCCCAAAAAGAGGTTTACCTATTTTCGTATTTTAAAGATAATGGAGAAGACGGTTTGCATTTGGCTTTTAGTAGAGATGGTTTGGAATGGAAAAGTTTGCACAAAGACCAATCCTTATTAAAACCAATTGTTGGTAAAGATAGTCTAATGCGTGATCCGTGCATTATAAAAGGACCAGAGGGGCTTTTTCATATGGTTTGGACCGTAAGTTGGACCGATAAAGGAATTGGTTATGCAAGCAGTAGAGACCTTGTTAATTGGAGCCAGCAGCAATTTATTCCGGTAATGGAAAAATTTGAAGGTACTAGAAACACTTGGGCACCAGAAATTACATATGATGAAAAAGAAAACCAGTTTATAATTTATTGGGCTTCTACAATTACCGGGAAATTTCTAGAGACACAGTCTAAAATGGATAATGGTTACAATCATAGAATGTACTACACCATCACAAAAGACTTCAAAACATTTAGTCCTACGCAATTATTTTATGAACCAGGTTTTAATGTAATAGATGCAACACTGCAAAAAACAGGTAATGGTTATGTTATGTTCTTAAAAGATGAAACTAGGGAACCACCACAAAAGAATCTTAAAATTGCATTTTCTAAAAATGCAAGCGGGCCATACTCAAAAGCTAGCAAACCTATTACTGGAAATTACTGGGCAGAAGGGCCAACTGCGGTAAAAATTAAAGATACCTGGTATGTCTATTTTGATAAATACATGGATCATAAATATGGTGCTATTAGTTCCAAAGACCTAGAAAACTGGACGGACATTTCCGATCAGGTAACTTTTCCAAAGGGATTAAGACATGGTACGGTTTTTACCGTTTCTGAAGATTTTTTTACCACTTTAAATTATCAATTGGAAGACTAAGGCATTACTTTTATCAGTACAAAATTTAGAAAATAGTGACTTATTAGGGCTATTAAAATTGTAAGTGGTGGGTAAAACCAAATAAG
The DNA here is from genome assembly GCF_002072105.2 of Croceivirga radicis. GTDB lineage: Bacteria > Bacteroidota > Bacteroidia > Flavobacteriales > Flavobacteriaceae > Croceivirga > Croceivirga radicis. The sequence continues at coordinate 79,986 of NZ_MTBC01000009.1, read as the reverse complement.
GGCACAAAATAGGATAGGATACCCAAAAGAAAACGCCAAAAGGGCAAACATAAATCTAAACGTATCTATAAATTCAGGTTCTGGAACTTTAGGCTTAACAACAAATTTCCACACTAGGTAAACCGGTAAATTTAAAACTGCCAGCAAAATCTTTGTAACCTTTATTTTTTTATTGCTTCTGGTTTGTTTAGGCGTTCCAAGAAACCCTTGCCGTATTCTTTTGTTTACCATTGCAGGAGAAAGGTAATCTACCTTTTCCGTATCTAAATGGTATAGAATTAACTCATAGCCATCTTCTTCGGGCACATGTACCGTAAGGTTCTTTAAAGCAAAGCTCACCTTGGTTTTTAAAGTTTCAATATTAGTTTTATCCTTTACCTCCTCTGGCGAAACAGCAATAGGTTCGCCATAGATTATTTTACAACTATCCCCAATTTGGGTAGGGCGCTTGTAATTTTGACCTACGGGTTGCAAATACATTTCAAGCTTTTCATTTACTAAAAACGCGCTTTGTAAAAGTCTGGTAAAGCCCTTGCTCAAGGGTCTAACCCTACGTTTTAGATTGTGGTTTGCCTCCGGAAATAAAAGAATGGCTTCGTTTTTACTTAGAAGTTGGCCACAAAAGTCAAAAATAGCCGCATTTTTAGCTAAAGCTGCCTTACCATCCCTTATTCTGTAAATGGGCAACATTTGTAGAAATCGAAAAAAATCCTTGAGCATTTTTCCTTTAAAAACATCGGATCGTGTTAGATACCATGGTTTTCTACTGCAGTGTGTAGCTATTATTAAAATATCTAATAAAGCGTTCTGGTGATTACTTAAAAATAAAATGGGTTTAGCTTTAGGGATGTTTTGTAAGCCTTCTATGCCTATCTGCTTGTAATAGGTATGTAAACCAATTTTTATCCAATATTTTATTGCGTAGTACAATAATTTATCCATTCAAAACTTTCTTTTTTGTACTTCCCATTCTACTCCAAATTGAGCCTAAAACCAAACCGGATACCAAATGCCATATACCCCAAAAGGCAGCAATTAGTGCCATGCCCCCAAGACCTTCAAAAAAAGTAAATATCAAAAGTAATCCTAAACCAGAATTTTGTATTCCTGTTTCTATGGTAATGCTTTTGGTATCTTCCATGTTAAGACCCATTAACTTTGATAAGGAAAAGCCAGTTATTAAGGCGATACAATTATGCAACAATACCAACCAAAAAATATAAGGAACGTATTCTAGAAATACCAATTTGTTTTTGCCAAGAGCAAGACCAATCAATACAATAAAAAACAACAAAGAAGCTATTTTAAAAAATTTACTCAGTTTTTTAGAGCGGATAGGAAAGTAGGTATTGCATATAATTCCCAAAATTAAGGGTACTACCAATAATAAAGCTACCAGTTTTACCATTTGCCAAGGTTCAATAGCCACATTTTGTAAAATTAGTTGCGTAGGCTCGTATAGGCCTCCCCAAAATTGAAGATTCAGTGGAGTAAAAAATATAGCCAACAAAGTAGCAAAAGCGGTAAGCGAAACAGACAATGCAGAATTGCCTTTAGCCAAGTGGGTTATAAAATTGGAAATATTACCACCCGGGCAGGCTGCAACCATAATCATACCTAATGCAACACTGGGTATTGGCCGTATTATCCAGACCAATATAAAAGTTAGAAAAGGCAACGCTATAAACTGACTAAGAATGCCCGTTAAAAGCAATTTTGGTTCTAAGAGAATTCGTTTAAAATCTGAAGGTTTAATTTCTAATGCTACCCCAAACATAACAAAGGCCAAAGCAATGTTTAGTGTCCAAAGTGCTTGCTCATCAAAATTTACTTTAACGTTATCCAGAATTTCTTCCAAAAAAAATACAGTTTAACTTAGTTCTGGAAGATAGTATTTTTAAATAAATTGGAAAGGTTGTTAAGGATGTTCAATTTTTAGTTTACGAACCATTTCCATGGAAATATTGCCAGAATAGGCACCGTAGGCATCTACCAATAACCCCTTTTCACCCGTATTGGTTTCAATTACATAAAGCACCGTATTATCTGCAGGATTGGTTTTGCCTTCAAAACGATAATATTTTACCACATTTAAAGTTTCGGCAAGATGTACGGTTTTTCTATTTTTATTTTCAATTCCGGCATCACAAAGATTATAATCTTCTACAAAGCCCTCTTGTTGTAAGGCGTTAATTGCAATTGATAATGAAGTATATGACTTTTCCATGGTATATTTTTTGTTTCTTAGAAACTAAGCAAATTATATTTGAATATCATTAAAACTATCTTAAATGGCTAGAACACCAAGTAATATGCTCCCGTTAGGCACTTTAGCTCCAAAATTTAGTCTGGCAGACACTATAGCTAACCGAACAATTGCATTAACAGAATACAAAGGTGCTAAGGGAACAGTAATCATGTTTATATGTAATCACTGCCCGTTTGTTATTCATGTAAATCCTATGCTGGTTAAACTGGCCAATACGTATCAAGAAAAAGGCATTGCCTTTATTGCCATATCTAGCAATGATGTTGAAAAGTATCCGCAAGATGCACCAGACCTAATGAAACAGGTTGGGCTAAAAGAAAAATACCCGTTTCCTTATCTGTATGATGAAACTCAAGAAGTTGCCAAAGCCTATGATGCAGCATGTACTCCTGATTTTTACCTTTTTGATAGCGACCTAAAATTATTTTATCGAGGGCAGCTAGACGATTCTAGACCTCAAAATGGCAAACCCCTCACAGGTAAAGACCTTATGGAAGCTATAGATGCATTACTTCAAAATAAACCATTAGATACTGTTCAAAAGCCTAGCTTGGGATGCAATATTAAATGGAAATAATTACCAATTATTTCGCACCATTAGATTTTTAATGTGAAAAAAGTGGTGGTTTCCATGGTGTACATAACGACCAACATTTTCTTTTAAATTGGTAACCACGTTACCTTCTGGATGTATAAATTCTCTAGCTAACAGAGATTTATCTAGCCCCCTTAGTAGATAAACCAATTTGGCATGTACTGCTTTTAAATGTTGTAAAGAAAGTTCTATTGGTGCCGTTTTGGTATCAAATAATTCTGCCCAAGCTTGTTCATTGTATGCCTTAATAAGGGGTTTATTTTCCGTAAGCGCCCATTTAAAACGCAGATATGAATTATGGTGACTGTCCGAGACATGATGGATTACCTGTCTAACCGTCCAGCCATTTGGCCTGTAGGGGGTATCTAATTGTGCTTCATTAAGATTTTTGACCAAGTCTCTCAGTTTATTTGGATATTCATCTAACTCATTTATCCACAGGTCAATTTGGGCATCTGTGATGGTAGCCGGAATCTGAAAATACCCAATTGGATAACGCAAATTCTCTAGTTCTTTATTCTCCATGTTTAAAGGTAAAACTTTAATAGACATTTAACCCTTTCAAATTCTATTAGATGGCTTAATCTAGTAAATTTATAGGATAATAAACACATAAATAATATGGCAACACTAAGATTAGGTGATAAAGCACCAGATTTCACCGCAGATACAACACAAGGAAGATTAAACTTTTACGATTATCTAGGAGATGGATGGGGAATTTTATTCTCTCACCCATCAGATTTTACTCCGGTATGTACCACTGAGCTAGGTACGGCCGCAAAGTTTAAAGATGAGTTTGATAAAAGAAATACCAAGATGATGGCATTAAGCGTAGACGACGTTGAATCGCATCATAATTGGATTAAGGATATTAATGAAACCCAGAACACCACCATAAATTTTCCAATAATAGGTGATGAGGATAGAACGGTTTCTAATTTGTATGATATGATTCATCCAAATGAAGACAGCACCTTTACCGTACGTTCTGTTTTTATTATTGCACCAGATAAATCTATCAAGTTGATACTAACTTACCCTGCTTCTACCGGAAGAAACTTTTATGAGCTTTTAAGGGTGTTAGATTCTTTACAACTTACTGCATACCATAAGGTAGCTACCCCTGCCAACTGGAAAAATGGAGAAAAAGTAGTGGTAAGCCCATCCATACCAACAGAAGAGGCCAAAGAATTATTTAAGGAAGGTGGCGTAGAAGAAGTAAAACCTTATTTAAGATTTACGGCAGATCCGTTCGCAGCTACTCAAGTATAGCTATTTTTTCTTAAAAAAATGAAAAGTCCTCAATTTTTGAGGGCTTTTTTTGTTTATAATAAAATTCTTACATTTTATGCGATTTTATACGCAACCTTTACTTCTTTGTTTATCTAGGTAATATACCTAAACCGATAAACACTTAACAATGACCACTTTTTTTAGCGTACTATCTATATTGCTAATCGTCAACCTTTTACTAGTTGCCGTAAGCGTAAATAGGAATAAAGAATAAGTTTTAACAATTTCTAGGTAGGGATTACCGTTTATTAATTGTTCTCAAGACAACAACAGCATTGTAAACACCATAACCATGAGTACATTTTTTTCAATTTTACTATTGCTTTTAGCACTAAATGCCTGCCTTATATTTTTTAGTGTAAACAAGGCCAAATAAAAAATCCCCTTGTAAAACAAGAGGATTTAATTTTATTGTGAGTAAGAACGTCTATTTTACGTTCATCAATTCTACATCAAAAATTAAGGTCGCATCTGGTGGAATTACACCGCCTGCACCCCTACTACCGTATGCCAAGTTAGACGGTATTACAAAACGGGCCTTATCTCCTACTTTTAACAAAGAAATACCCTCGTCCCAACCAGAAATAACCTGACCAACTCCCAATTGAAAATCTATGGGTTGGTTACGCTTGTAAGAAGAATCAAATACTTGACCGTTATCTAGGCTACCTTCATAATGAACCGATACGGTCTTACCCTTTTCTGCCTGTGCCCCGTTTCCTTTTTGGATTATCTTGTAACGCAAACCAGAGTCTGTCTTATCAAAACCAGCCGCTAATTTTTCCATTTGCGCCTCAGCTTTAGCTTTTTGTTCGGCTATACGTTTTTCTCTTGCCCCTTCAAAAGTTCTAAAGGCTTCAATTGCATTCCATTGCTCTGCTTCATCACCAACCCTAACAATTTCAAGACTATCTATTATATCGCCTTGTGCTATAGCATCAACAACTTCTTGTCCACTCTCTACATGACCAAAAACGGTATGCTTACCATCTAACCACGGCGTAGGAACGTGTGTAATGAAAAATTGGGAACCATTTGTTCCAGGACCAGCATTGGCCATAGAAAGTATACCAGGAGCACCATGTTTTAAATCGTCATGAAATTCATCATCAAATTGATAGCCTGGGCTACCCGTTCCAGTTCCTTGAGGACACCCCCCTTGAATCATAAAATCTGGTATTACCCTATGAAATTTTAATCCATCATAATACGGTGTTCCTTGTGGTTTGGCGTTATTTTCCATATTACCCTCTGCCAAGGCCACAAAATTACCTACCGTACCAGGCGTTTTATCGTGCGTAAGTTTTACTAAAATCTCTCCTTTTGAAGTATTGAATTTAGCGTAAATTCCGTCTTGCATTTTTTCATTTTAAATTAAGGCGCAAAGGTAAGGCTTTTTAAGAGTTTACCCTATTTGTATAATTGTAGGCTACCCACAAATGTCTTGAATGCTAACCTTTTATCTTTTTTGGTTTTATTGGGCCATATTTATCCATCAGATAAATTAAAGATGTCATGGTAGCGGCTCCTAGCTCTAACTCTCTTTTATTTACATGTTCAAAAGTGTCGTTCTCCGCGTGGTGATGGTCAAAATACCTTTGGCTATCTGGGCGTAACCCAGCAAGAACAATCGCATCTTCTTTTAACGGACCTATATCCGCACCGCTTCCTCCTTTTTCAAATAAATGAATAAGGTAGGGCTTGAATAATTTTTCCCAACTTTGTATCTGTTCAAAGTTGGCATCGTCCGTATCAAAAGAAAAACCTCTAGGGGTAAAGCCCCCAGCATCACTTTCTAATGCCAATACATGATTTTCACCTTTTTGTTTGGCCACCTCTGCATACTTGTTTCCTCCTCTTAGACCGTTTTCTTCGTTCATGAACAATACCGCCCTAATGGTTCTTTTGGGTTTATAACCACTAGCTTTTATCAATCTTAGAACATCCATACTTTGTACCACACCAGCACCATCATCATGACTGCCATCTCCTAAATCCCAAGAATCTAAGTGGCCACCAACCACCATTATTTCATTTGGGTATACAGAACCTTTAATTTCGCCAATAACATTATACGATTGTACATCCGGGTAAACCTTACAGGTTTGGTTAAAGTAGAACTTTATTGCCGGATTCAATTTTAATGTAGCACTTAATAATTCTGCTCCTTTGGTACTAATAGCCGCAGCAGGCACCCTATTTTCTACCGGTGTATCCCCATAACTCATAGAACCGGTATGTGGGTAATCATCTAAGCGCAAATTCATAGAACGAACAATAACCCCTACTGCGCCATATTTGCCGGCCTCTGCCGCACCACTATAACGTTGGTCTACACAGCCACCATATGCATTAAAAGTAGAAATTTGTTTTGGGTCCATAGGACGATTATAGAAGACAATCTTTCCTTTTATTTTTTCCTCGCCTAATTCCTTTAACTCTTCCAAGCCTTGTACTTCTATAAGCTCTGCCTTTAAACCACCATCTGGAGTTGCAACAGAACCGCCTAATGCACAAACCGGTACATTGGTAGTTAACCCTGGACTGGTTTCAAAATAAGCAAACTCTGCCGTTCCCCTAACCCATTTGGGAACCATTACCGGTTGTAGCCAAACCCGGTCTAGACCTAAAGAATCCATTTGGGCTTTTGTATACTCAACGGCATGTTGCGCTTGCACGGAACCAGACAATCTACCTCCTATTTGGTTAGACAAGTAGTTTAACCAATCGTACGCTTTTCCCTTGGTTAGGGCCATATCATAAATTGCTCGTAATTGTTTTTCATCTTCGGTTTGGGCCTTTACTACGGTAAGCATTAAGGCAAATAAGAGTAAAAAGGTTAGTTTTCTCATTAAGCTTCTTTTTCTAATTGTTCTTTATAGCTTTTCAAGTTACTTTTTATTTCGGGGTCTAATTCTGGTTCCTTAATATCTTTGTACTTTTTTAACGTTTGCAATAGAATGGAAGCTACTATTAACCTAGCAGATTTTTTATTGTCTGCAGGTACAATATACCAAGGCGCATGCTCCTTTGATGTTTTATTAATTGCTGTTTCATAGCAATTTTGATAGGCTTCCCATAGTTCTCTTTCTGCCAAATCTCCTGGAGAAAACTTCCAATTTTTTTGTGGCAAGTCTAATCTTCTTAGTAGGCGCTTACGTTGTTCTTCTTTGGAAAGGTGCAAGAAAAATTTAAAAACCAACGTACCATTTTCGGTAATGTGCTTTTCAAAATCATTTATTTGCCTGTAACGTTTTTCCCAAAAGGCATCATCCACATCTTCTACCGAATTAATATCTGGTAAATTCTCACCTAAAATATATTCTGGATGTACCTTGGTAACAAGTACATTCTCGTAATGTGTTCTATTAAAAACACTGAACTTACCCCGTTCTGGAAGCGCTATATAATGGCGCCACAAATAATCATGCCTTAATTCTAATTTTGTGGGTACTTTAAAACTATGCACTACAACGCCACGAGCGTTCAATTCTTTAAAAACTTCACGAATTAAACTGTCTTTACCCGCAGTATCCATTCCTTGCAAGCACACCAGAACGCCATATTTACCGTGGGCATAAAGTTTATCTTGAAACTCTGCCAATTCTTTACTGGTTACCTTTAATTGCTTTTCCAGCACTTTTTTACTGCTATTAAAATTGTCCTTGGTAGGGACTGATTTTAAAGCTACCGGTTTTGTAACCTTATATGATGTTATATCTATTGTATCCATAAACACCAAGATACAATAACAACCGTAAAAGCCGTACTAGTAAATTAAACTGGGACTATTTTTTTTGCTTTTTAAAGACAAAAGAGGTTTTATACCGATGTTATCCTATTAAGTTTACAATAGCCCGTATCTTGCATGCACCAAATCTTATTAAAAATGAAATCCTACAGGAAGCTATTTCTTATAGTAGCTGGTTTTCTAGGAATCATAAGTTTACCCCTGTTAGTAGCTTCTACTAATTATAATGCTTGTGAATTCGCTAAAAAAAATACCACTTTCATTGCAGAGCGTACGCAAGAAGCGTTGAACGCTCCTACCTTAGATTTGGTAAAATTTCATTCATTTAGAGCTCTTAAAGCAACATTTAATAGTAAAACCAATTTTGGCGACTGTGGATGCGAAAAAGCATTGGGTACCATAAACCAGGTAGAAAAAAACCTGAGAAGTGTTACCAAAAGTGTTGCACTTGATGATGCTAGACTATTTCTTGAAATTGCATCTAAGAACTTGGATTTAACCAAAACCAATCTTTTAGATTATACCAAAGAACACTTAAGTGCCTACGGAGATGAGTTTTTGGTAATGAATACCAAGGAAGCCGTAGAATTACAAGGTGGTATAGCAATTGACTCCAAAACACAAATGGACTCGGTTATTGAAAAAAGTCTATCCAAGTTCGAAAAATCTTTAAAAGACGTTATTATACTGGTAGATTGTGAAAAAGCCCAACAATTTATACAAGCCACGGTAAACCGCACTAATGTTGCATTGGATGACCCAGGTTTATCCGATGCCAAAAAATATTACCACAAAAGGGTATTGGAAATTAGCAATAACGCGATCAAAGAATTATCCGGTTGTGAAAACAAAGGGTAACTTTCTTTATTTACTAGCAAACAATTTTACATCGTCTTCACTTACCTCAGCTCCACCTAAGATTATTAGTCTTTCTACAACATTACGTAGCTCCCTAATATTGCCCGTCCAATCATAGCCCTGCAACAATTTTATGGCGTCTTGGGAAAAGACTTTTGCCGCACTACCTTGTTCCTTGGCAATTTTTTGCGAAAAGTGTTTTATAAGGGTAGGTATGTCTTCCCTCCTATCATTTAAGGCAGGAACCTTAATTAATATTACCGCTAATCGATGGTATAGATCTTCCCTGAACTTACCGTCCGCTATTTCTTGCTTTAAATCTTTATTGGTAGCCGCAAACACCCTAACATCTACTTTTATATCCTTATCGCTACCAACCCTGGATATCTTATTTTCTTGCAGTGCCCTAAGTACCTTAGCTTGGGCCGAAAGACTCATATCGCCAATTTCATCTAAAAAAATAGTACCGTTATTGGCAGCTTCAAATTTACCTGCCCTGTCTTTTACCGCAGAGGTGAACGCCCCTTTTACATGACCAAATAATTCACTTTCAATTAATTCTGACGGTATGGCAGCACAATTTACTTCTATAAATGGTGCGGAAGACCTTGGGCTTTTTTGATGCAACCAATGGGCTACCAATTCTTTTCCTGTTCCATTGGAGCCGGTAATCAAGACCCTTGCATCTGTTGGTGCTACCTTCTCTATCATTTCTTTAATGGTCTCAATAGCCGGGCTACTGCCTACCATTTCGTAATTTTTGCTAACCTTTTTCTTAAGTTTTTTATTCTCTACTACTAACTCCTTTTTATCCAAGGCATTTCTAACGGTAGTTAATAGTCTATTTAAATCTGGTGGTTTAGAAATATAATCAAAAGCACCTAAACGCATGGTATTCACCGCGGTATCTAAATCGCCATGACCAGAAATCATGACAAACGGTATTTCAGGTTTAATTTTTTTCGCATTTTCCAACACCTCTACACCATCCATTTTGGGCATCTTAATATCACATAGAACAAGGTCAAAATCCTCTTTTTTAAGCGTTTCGATACCCTTTAGACCATCTTCTGCTTCAGAAACCTGATAGGCATCGCTTTCTTCGGATAAAATTTTAACCAAGACCCTTCTAATGGCCGCTTCATCTTCTATTACTAATATTTTAGACATGTGTTTAATTTTAAAAAATGGAAACTTTAAATCCGCCCCTTATAAAAAAATTAGATTCGCCGTTTAATAAAAATACGTCATTCCTTTTGTTATCCCTAAGCTTTCCTTCTTGGTGAACAGATTTACCAAAATAGGCGTAAAAGGATGCTATGTTGCTTACTTTATATTGATACCCCAAGGTAGCCACTAAAGCAGATAATGATATTCTGGTAGCATCTACGCCTTCTGGCATGGCAATAGGATTTTGAACATTTACAAAGTAACCGTCCAACAATAGTGCCAATTGTACTATGTGGTCTTCAGAGGGGTGATATTTAAAATTGGATTTAGGTATGCCCAAGGTATAGGACCAATTTGGATGAAAACGTTTGTAGTAACTCACCACTGGTAGTGGTATTGGCAGACCGGTGGTACTATTGTAAGAAAGGCCCAATACAATTCTATACGGTTTGTCTGCTTTTGGATTGTCTTTTAAGAAAGTTGCAGTGGCATTAAAAAAATAATCGTCTAGTGTTGTTCCTTGGGTAAGATTGGATGCCAACCTGGGGGTAAGTATACCTATTAAACGCCAGTTATCGTTCCATTTTGCAATGTACCCAAGGTTTAAATCTATAATATGTAATTTTTGAAGTTGTGCCGTATCAAAACCAAAATCTTTTGAAAAATTGATATTAAACTGATTGTACTCACTACCCACCACAAAATAGTCTTCTTTGGAGAGTTTTAATGGTAGGTTTAAGGCGAACTTATAGCGCTCCGTGTGTACACCAGAATTGTTTTCTGGTATTCGCAAATATTCTAAACGCAATAAGTCAGAGCTTTGTGCCCTACACATACAAACCACAAAAACAAGAAACAAACTTATGTTGAATGGACGTATTGCCTTTGCCATTACCTCTCTGTATTAGGGGCCTTGTAATTGGTATGTCCAATAATGTGAACATCTCTTTGGGGGAAAGGTATAGAAACGTTGTTTTCCCTAAATTTAGCATCTATGGTGTACCTTATATCACTCTTAATCCTTGGGTCTCCAAAGCTATCGTTTATAAAAAAATGAACTGAAAATAGAAGAGCGGAGTCCCCAAAATCATCAAATGTTACAAAAGGTTTAGGGTTCTTTCTTACACTTTTTTGTTTGTCTACCGCCTCTAATAACAAATTGGTCACCAATTGTACGTCGCTGCCATATGCTACACCAACAACTATCTTTTCTCTTGTTAGTTTGTGATTTTGCGTGTAGTTATAAATTATATCACTAATAAATTTGTGATTGGGAATAATAATAATTTTATCATCTCTGGTTATTGCCCTTGTGGTACGTAGCTTAATCTCAAAAACCTTACCCACTTTTCCATTAACCTCTATAATATCCCCTACATTTAAAGACTTGTCTACAATAATAAAAATGCCACCAATAATATCTTGAAAAAGCTCTTGTAAAGCCAGACCCAAACCAACGAACAATGCGGCAGAGGCTGTTAATATTACCGTTACGTTAATACCCGCGGCACTCATGGTAAGTAAAATAACAACCAGATAAACAAAGTATTTGATAAACTTAAATATGCTAATAAACTTTAGCGTATCCTCGCTATCCATTTTGCGGGTAAGTAACTTTCTTAAAAACTTTAAAAAGTAACTGGTAACTACAAAGGCAAGAATTAAAACCAACAATAACCAAATGGTAAGATGTATGGTACCCTCTCCTGTAGGTATATGGAAACCCAGGTTCATAAACTCTTTTATGTTACCCCAAACATCTTTCTCCAATATTTCCTTTACCGGCTCTGCCCCTTGCATCTTATTTGTATTTAAGCCACTTAAATAGTTCTTTGTAAGTAGGTTTTTTACCATACATTAAAATACCAACCCTATAAATTTTGGCCGCCAACCAAACTATTGCCAAAAAGGTTAAGATTAGCAATATAATACTGGTTACAAATTGCCAAATTGGCACACCACCTTCACCTAAACCACCAGGTATTCTCATTAACATTACAATTGGACTGGTAAGCGGAAAAAGTGAAAACCCAACCGCAATTGGTCCATGTGGGTTGCTAAAAACAGAGAAAAAGCCAACATATATGGCCAACATTAATGGCAAAATAATTGGAAATATAAATTGCTGTGTGTCTGTTTCATTATCTACGGCAGCACCAATTGCAGCATAAATAGAACTGTAGATAAGATATCCCAAGACAAAGTAGATTAAAAAAGAAACCACTATTAATACCCAAGGTATTTTAAAGAACTCTGCTGCATATAAAAGCATTTTTTGATTTTTGGCATCCGCAAAATCGCCCATGCCCGCCATAGCTCCAGGCCCTAATGGCTGACCTTGGGTTAAAGTAGCTAAATCTATGTTTAATAATAACAGTGCCACAAACAAGAGCATACTAGCAGATATAATCCATATGGTAAATTGGGTTATACCAGCCAAAGAAGTACCTATTATTTTACCCAACATTAGTTGAAAGGGCTTAACAGAAGAAATAATTACTTCAATAATTCGTGATGTTTTTTCCTCAATAACGCTTCGCATTACAAAACCACCATAAATTATAATGAACATCATAATTAGATATCCAAAACCGCCGCCAATTATTGCTTTAAGTTCATTAATCCCTTTGAGGTTTTCTTCACCCTTAAAAGTACCTGCATGCATCTGAAATTTTGTATCAACCGTAGCGAATTGTTTTTTAGAAATACCCAAATCTTGTAACCTGGCTTGTCTAAGCCTTTGTTCAAAAATACCCTCTAAACGGTTTAAGACACTACTGTTTGGATTATCCTTAGCATAAAGAAATGTACTTTCTGCCGTTTCTTCCAAACTATCTTCTTTAGGAATATGTAACAAGGCGTAATAATCTAAACTTTGGGTAGAGTCTTTAGCTTCTTCAAGGGTAATATCTTTGAAGCTTACATAAGAAATAGATTCGGTTGGCGTAAATGCATTAGAAAAATAATCGCTTTGGTTCAAGATAGCAATCGTTCTACTTTCACTGTCGTTAACCTTGGTAAGGTAAGCAATCAAAACAATCATCCCTACCATTAAAATAGGACTTAAAAACGTCATAATGACAAAAGATTTGTTCCTAACCTTTGCCAGATATTCTCGTTTGATAATTAATCCCAGCTTACTCATTACTTTTGGCGTTTATGGTTTGAATAAAGATATCGTTTGCAGATGGAATAGTTTCTTCAAAATGATTAACGTTGCCGTAGGTAGTAAGACTAGCTAACAAGTGAGAGGTATCTGCAGAAGGCAGTTGTATGGAAAGTTCCCAGTTTTCGTCTTCCCTATTATATAAGGCCTGCTTAACAACAAATTGCTCTTGTAATACGCTGCCTAGATCAACGGCCGTATTATTGGGTGCAACGCCTATTTGGAACACATTGTTTTTATGGGCCTTTTTAATATCCTTTAATTTGCCATCCAATATTTTCTCGGACTTATGGATTAGGGCAATATACTCGCATAGCTCTTCTACTGATTCCATTCTATGTGTAGAAAAAATAATAGAAGTACCTTGCTTTTTTAGCTCTAGTATTTCGTCTTTTATGCGGTTTGCATTTATGGGGTCAAATCCACTAAAAGGTTCATCAAAAATCAACAATTTTGGCTGGTGCAAAACCGTAACGATAAACTGGATTTTCTGAGCCATTCCCTTGGATAATTCCTGGATTTTTTTGTTCCACCAATTACCAATTTCCAAACGCTCAAACCAATATTCCAAACGTTTTTTAGCGTCTGCCTTAGACAAACCTTTTAATTGCGCCAAATACAAGGCCTGTTCCCCAACTTTCATACTTTTATAAAGTCCGCGCTCTTCTGGCAAATAGCCAATGGTGGCAATATGCTCTGGCGCCAGGGGTTCACCATCAAACAATACATGCCCTTTATCTGGGTAAGTAATTTGATTGATTATACGTATTAAAGTTGTTTTACCTGCGCCATTAGGCCCTAGAAGTCCGTAAATGCTGTTCTTAGGTATATTTATGGATACGTTGCTAAGTGCTGTATGTTCTCCAAATTTTTTAGAGATATTTTCTGCAACAAGAATTGAATTCATTCAGAGAATTTTATCAAATATAAAATTTTGAGAGGGTACTAATTAATTTGTTACCCTATTTTATTTTTTCCTAAAAAAACAAAACCCACCCTTAATAAATTTAAGGATGGGAAAAAAATTGCTATGAAAAAGAAAATTAGATACTGCGCTAACAGTATCAAAATCAAATATACGGTTTTTCCTTAAACAAAAAGCGTTTTTGTTTAGGAGAACATATCTTTAACTTTCTCAAAGAAAGATTTATCGCTCTTTTCTGGTTTTGGCTCAAAATTATCATCGTTCTGCATCCGTTCAAAAAACTCTTTCTGCTCTCGATTTAGTTCTTTAGGGGTCCAAACGTTAACATGTACCAATAAATCTCCTTTACCATAACCATTTATACTCTGTACGCCTTTACCTCTTAACCTTAAGATTTTACCAGATTGTATACCAGGTTCTAGTTTAATACGCACTTTACCACCAACAGCATCTATCTCTTTGGAACATCCTAAGACTGCTTCAGAAAAACTTATATAAAGATCGTAGTGTAAGTTGTCTCCTTCTCTCTTAAGGGTGTCATGCTCAACAGATTCTATGGCTACCAACAAATCTCCAGGAATACCGTTTCCGGGAGCTTCATTACCCTTACCAGAAACCTTTAATTGCATGCCTTCTTCAACCCCAGGTGGTATTTTAATAGATACTGTTTCCTCTTGTACCTTTAAACCTTGAGCATCTGCATCAGATGGTTTTTTGTCTATCATTTGCCCCGCTCCACCACATGTATTACAAGCGGTCGCGGTTTGCATTCTACCTAAAATTGTATTGGTTATCTTGGTTACTTGCCCGGTTCCATTACAGGTTGTACAAGTTTTATAGGTAACCCCGGCAGCCTGCATTTTACGCTTAACCTTAATTTTTTTCTCAACACCATTTGCAATCTCGTCTAGAGTTAGCTTAACCCGTATTCTAAGATTACTTCCCTTTACACGTCTTTGGCCACCACCAAAGCCGCCAAAGCCGCCAAAACCACCTCCAAAGGCACCGCCAAAAATGTCTCCGAATTGGCTAAATATGTCATCCATATTCATACCGCCGCCACCAAAACCGCCATTATCAAAAGCAGCATGGCCATATTGGTCGTATTTGGCACGTTTATCTGCGTCTCCTAATACCTCATAAGCCTCCGCAGCTTTCTTGAACATTTCTTCTGCTTTGGCATCTCCGGGATTTTTATCTGGGTGAAATTCTATTGCCTTTTTTCTGTAGGCTTTTTTTATTTCAGCCGCAGTTGCCCCTTTGGAAACACCTAATATATCGTAAAAATCCTCTTTCATAATCCCTTATTAATTACCTACAACCACTTTTGGGTGGCGAATGATGCGGTCTCCCAACTTAAATCCTTTCTCGATTACATCTATAATCTTACCCTTCATACTTTCATCGGGTGCAGGTATTTGCGTTACCGCTTCGTGCACTTCTGCATCAAAGGCGTCTCCGGCCTTAACCTCTACCTGTTCTAGACCCTTGTTCTTTAAGGTTTCGCTGAACTTACCATGAATCAACTCTACACCTTTAAGTAGTTCTTTTTCCTCTGTTTTTGCAATTTCCTTAATGGCACGGTCAAAATCGTCCATTACCGGCAGCAAAGAAACCATAATCTCTTGCCCTGCTGTTTTGAACAACTCCATACGTTCTTTGGAGGTTCTTTTTTTATAATTTTCGAACTCAGCAAAAAGACGTAAAAACTTATCCTTTTCCTTGGCTAAATCTTCTTTTAACTTATCCGTTTCAGATAGTTCTGCGTCTTGTTCTGTATCGTTATCTATATTTTCAGCTTGCTCAAGCTCAGTTTCATCAACAGATTTTTTTGCATCTAGCTCTTCATCCATTTCTTTAACCTTACTTTTTTTGCTCATCGTATCTTATATTTATTTATGCATTTTAAGTTGGCAAAAGTACTGCCATTATCTTAAAAAATGTCAAAATGTCACAGCAAGCCATAAAAAAATCCGCCAAAGCGGATTTTATTCACTTGTTTAATGCCTCTTATTTAGGAGTAAGTATTCTCATATGCCCCTAAAGACTCTATTTTATTGGTCTCAGGTTTGTAGATTTTATCTAGTGCACTACAAATATTTGTGTAGTAAAAATTAAAACCGGCATCTTCGATTTTTTTACTGCTTACCCGCTGGCTAGCAAATAACAAATAGGCCATTTCACCTAAAATCAGTTTTAAAATAAACTTTGGCACATTGGGTAACCACAATGGCTTCTGTAAAGTTTTGGCCAGTTGTTTGGTTAACTTTGAATTGGTGACCGGATTTGGCGCTACACCGTTATAAGTACCATTAAGTTCATTATTTAGCGCGAATACAAAAATTCTAGCCAAATCTTCTAAATGTATCCAAGATTGCCACTGCTCACCTGTTCCTATTGGCGCGCCCACATAATTTTTAACTGGCTTGGCCATTTGCGGAAGTGCACCGCCATTTTCTGCCAATACCAACCCAATACGAATAGCGGCAACATTAAAATTAAAATGTCCAAAACTGGCTATCTCTTGTTCCCAAGCAACCACCACATCGCCCAAAAAGCTATCATCTACCTCCTTTTCGTTTTCAACATACAATGAAGTTAGGGAACTAGGATAGATACCAATTGCCGAGGCAGAGACAAACCCTTTGATTTTTTCTGCGCCATAGGCCACCAGACCTTCCCTAAGGGTTTTTAAGCTATTAATTCTACTAGTTAAGATTTTCTTTTTGTTACTGGGCGTCCACCTTTTAGAAATTGTAGTACCGGCAAGATTAATGATGTGTGTAACACCTTCAAAAGCATTATTATCTATTATATTCTTCTTAGGATTCCAAAAAAAGCCAGTGTACCCTTCCTTGGAGCTAATTTTCTGTTTGCTGGTAGTTAGATAATGTACAGGAATTTCTTTCTCTTGCAGCAAACCAACAATTGCTTTCCCCACCAATCCTGTTGCTCCCGTAATTAAAACTTTCATGTAAATTTTTCTACTAAATTACAGCTTAATTATCCTGTTCACAGGAAGTTAAAACCTATTTAACATAGCTGTTCAACTTTTAACTATAATTGGGAAAAATTAAACGAAAAAATTTAACGCAACATTTAAAATTCTATGGTTTAACAGCCCTAAGCATTTCGCGTTTACCCGGCGGACCTGGCAAACGTTCTACCTTAAAACCAACAGCTTGCATAGCACGCCTAACGCTACCTTTTGCGGCATAAGTAACTAAAATTCCCTTAGACTTGAGTGCATAGAACATTTTTTGAAATATTTCTTCTGTCCACAATTCGGGTTGCACCCTTGCACCAAAAGCATCAAAGTATACCAAATCAAATTTATCTTGATAGGTAATCTCCTGAAAATTAATTTGTACTTTTTCTAAGCTAAATTGCGCAATTAAGTTTTCTGGCACTCCCCAGTCAATTGAATGCATCTGCTTAAAAACTGCTTCCAATTCTGGTTTATGTAGCAGCTGCACATAATTAAGCTGCGTTATTTCTTCCTGTGCTACCGGAAAAGCCTCAATACCGGTGTAACGTATAGTATAACCCAAACGCAGGGTTTCCCTAATGGTTAGCAATGCATTTAGGCCAGTTCCAAAACCAATCTCTAGGATAGCTATTTTGGCATTTTTTTCGAATTGATGCAATCCATGTTTTAAAAAAACATGCTCCGCCTCCTGTATTGCACCGTGCTTAGAATGGTATTGTTCATTCCATTCTTCCAAATGTATGGTTGCAGACCCATCTGCGGTTGTAACAACTTTTCTTTTCAACCTATTTTTCTGTAATTAAAACACCATCCGCCTCAAAACGCAATGTTTTCTTAGGGGCTGTTATTTTAGCTATTTCTGTCGTCATCAAACCTTTGTCTTTTGCATAATGCTTTTGGTCTTCTACAGACATTTCTTCAATAAATGCCTTACCATTCATAACCACCTCGTTACCCGCAACATCTGTAGGCACAAAAAAGCCATAGTCTTTGAACCGAACAAATACTTCTTCTCCATTGCTTAAATCTACACGCATCCAGCAACCTTTTGCCTGGCAAACCTCCTTTATGGCACCCTTAAGCTGGGTTTGGGTGGAATTGCCGGTAACTAAGTTAGCGTATACATTATTCTTTTGTTCAAGATTTTCTTCTACTTTAAAGGAAGATCCAAATCTAGCCTCACCGTCTATTCTTTGTGAAAAACCTGCAACCACAAAAAACATTACAATAAGTGTGCTAATACTGTTAAAAACTCTCATAATTATTCAATTTTATAGATATAACGAAAAAGGAATCGTAAATAATATTTACTATGGACTAAAACTAACCATAAATAGCTAATTTTAACACTGCAAAGTTATAGATATGAATGTAATGGAAAACAATATTTCAATTGAGAAGTCCAAAACAACAAAAATTCAGGATGTAGATTTTAATAATCTTTCCTTTGGAAGTGTGTATACGGATCATATGCTAGTCTGTGATTACAAGAACGGAGCATGGGAAACCCCAAAAATTATTCCCTATGGCAACCTTTCCCTAGATCCAGCTTCTAAGATTTTTCATTATGGGCAATCTATTTTTGAAGGCATGAAGGCCTATAAAGATGAAGCTGGCAAGATATTCTTATTTAGACCCACAGATAACCATGCGCGTTTAAATAAAAGTGCCGAACGTTTGGCCATGCCAAGCATACCGGAAAGCCATTTTATGGAAGGCTTAGAGACCTTATTAAAACTAGAGAAAGATTGGATACCAACCACTGCAGGTAGCAGCTTATATATAAGGCCTTTTATGTTTGCAACGGGTGTGGGTTTCCATGCATCTCCGGCAGATGCTTACAAACTAATAATAGCCTGCGCCCCATCTGGCGCTTATTTTTCTGGTAAAGTCAAAGTTTTGATAGAACAAACCTATTCTAGAGCTGCCAATGGAGGTGTTGGTTATGCCAAGGCAGGAGGCAACTATGCAGGACAATTTTATCCTACTAAGTTAGCCGCAGAAAAAGGCTACCAACAGATTATTTGGACAGACGATAACACGCACGAATATATAGAAGAAGCAGGTGCCATGAATGTCTTTGTGAGAATTAACGATACGCTTATGACCGCACCCACCAACGATAGAATTTTAGATGGTATAACCAGAAAAAGTATTCTTAAAATTGCGGAAGACGAAGGCATACAAACCGAAGTAAGAAAAATAAAAGTTTCTGAATTGGTAGATGCCGCCAACAACGGTTCTTTAAAAGAAATTTTTGGAGCAGGTACGGCTGCAGTGATTTCGCCCTTGGCAGGTTTTGGGTTTGATGGCAAGGATTATGATTTGCCAGAACTAGAAGCCCCGTTTTCTGCTAGGCTTAAAAAACGAATTACAGACATTCAATACAACCGTGCCGAAGACAAATTTGGCTGGAGACACGAAGTAAAGTAAAATAAAAAGGCGCCCATTGGCGCCTTTTTTATTGTTCTATAATTTTTTTGATATCCGGCCTAAAATAGTTTGGCCCCTTTAAAACTTTTCCGTCCTCTCTATAAATTGGTTTTCCATCTGCCCCCAGCTTACTCATGTTACTTTTCTGTATTTCGGCAAAAACCTCTTCAATCTTATGTTGCATGCCATGCTCTAAAATAGTACCACACAAAATATAAAGCATATCGCCAAGGGCATCTGCTACCTCTACCAAATCATTATTATTTGCCGCCTCTAAATATTCTTTATTTTCTTCGTCCATTAAATTGAATCGAAGTTTGTTTTTACCTAATCCCAAATCTGCCTTTGGCCTTTCTAAAACACCTAATCCAAAAGATTCATGAAATAATTTTACCGCATCAATTTTGTCTTGCATACCTTCTATTTTGCTTAATTTTGTGAATATATAGAATTAAATATGTTCAGTACCGGCCAGTTAATATTTGCATTATTGTTTTTTGTTTCTTTTGTAATAATTATGGTTTTAATGTACCGTAAAGACAAAAAATTACATCAAAAAAACTACAAGGGCGTACAATGGATTTTATTAACCTTTATCATATTCATAATATTTTTGTTCGCCGTTAAACACTTCCTCAAAAATTAACAAGAATATTTCCTACACCACATTTTTTAAGAATTACACAACAAATACTGCCAAAATCTCGTTAAATATAGGAAAAGACGTACTTTTGTAATCGTTAATCCTACACCAAATGGTAACATTTTTTAGCATTCTATTTGTTTTACTTGGCATCAACGCTTTCCTACTATTATTTAGTGTAAATGGAGCCATGGAGAACATTAAAAAACCTTTTCAGAAAATCAAAGAGCAAACTGTTCTTAAATTATCCCCCGACGATTTTTCTGAATCTAAATACAAAAAGGCAGTATAAGTTATTACCTTTATAAGGTATGAAACAGATACTTCTAGTATTTATTGGGGGCGGCTTTGGAAGTGCGCTTAGGTACATAATATCCAAAAACCTAAATTCTTTTTACCCCAATTTTTTTCTAGGTACTTTCTTATCCAACATTCTTGGCTGCTTGTTAATTGGCATCTTATTAGGCCTTAGCGCTAAAGAAAAAATCTTGACCCAAAATCAAACACTTTTACTGGCTACCGGATTTTGCGGTGGCTTTACCACCTTCTCTACATTTGCTTTGGAAAAATACAACCTCTTAAAAACAGGAGAGCTACTCTATTTTGGTTTTTATCTCTTATCCAGCATTATTACTGGAATACTAGCCGTTGGTATAGGTATCTACATTAGCAAGCACGTTTAATTAGCATATTTACAATTCTGAGCCGTATTTGTTAAATAATTTATCATGTTTATATCAGCATGTTAAATTTTACACACCAAAACAACATATTCAATTAACTTATTGTTAAGGAATTCAAAATTTTATAGGTATTAAATTTTAATACCCCTAAACAATTAGGGGGTATAACTTATTATATCATAAAAATACCAGATTACTCCCCCTTAAAATATATAGTTGCATCTCTTTTAACATATATTTGACGTGTTAACTAACAAAATCAATTATGAAAAAAGTCGAGGCAATTATTCGCAAATCAAAATTTGATGAGGTGAAAAAGGCACTTCATGGAATTGAGGTAAACTTCTTTAGTTACTGGGACGTAACAGGAGTTGGTAACGAGCAGCAAGGCCATGTATACCGAGGTATTACCTATAGTACCACAGATATACAGAGAAGGTACTTGGTGATTGTGGTATCTGATGATTTCTTAGAAAAAACCGTGCAAACATTAATTAAAACCGCAAGTACAGGAAATGTAGGAGACGGTAAAATTTTCGTTTCTGAAGTTTCTGAAGCTTACAGAATCAGAACAGGAGAAACAGGACACGCAGGAATCAACTAAACAAATTACTAACCAACAAAAAATTTAATTATGTCTCAATTAGAACAAGAAACTTTAGACAAAGCAATAGAAGCCATTAATGGCGACATGGGTGCTTTGTGGATAACCATAGCAGCTATCTTAGTCTTCTTTATGCAAGCCGGTTTTACCCTTGTAGAGGTAGGCTTTACTAGAAGCAAGAACTCTGGAAACATAATCATGAAAAACCTTATGGATCTTTCTGTTGGCTCCATAATGTTCTGGGCAGTAGGTTACGGTATTATGTATGGAAGCGATACCGTATTAGGCGGTTTTTTTAGATCAAGCCCTGCAGATCAAGGATACTTCTTTTTTAGCGCAGATGATTGGTACAACCTATTTTTCCAAACCGTATTCTGTGCCACGGCCGCCACAATTGTATCTGGTGCCGTAGCTGGTAGAACAAAATTTTCTACCTACTTAATTTTATCTGCTGTTTTAACTACGATTATCTACCCTATTTCTGGTAGCTGGTACTGGCCATTTGACGATGACGCTTGGTTAAACGTTGCTGGATTTGTAGATTTTGCCGGTTCTTCCGTAGTACACGCCGTTGGTGGTGGTGCAGCTTTGGTAGCCGCAATAATGGTGGGGCCAAGAATTGGAAAATATGTAGATGGAAAACCTCAGGTTATTCCAGGTCACAATATGATGTTTGGTGCACTAGGTGTATTTATCCTATGGTTAGGATGGTTTGGCTTTAACGGTGGTTCACAATTAGCTTGGGGTGGCGATGATACCGTTGCCGCAGGTAGTGTTATTATAAACACCAATATTGCAGCGGCAGCAGGTGCAATCGCAGCTTTGTTCTTTACGTGGATGCGTTACAAAAAAGCAGATCTTTCCATGACCTTGAACGGTGCATTGGCAGGCTTGGTAGGTATTACTGCCGGTTGTGGTGCGGTTAATGCCTTTGGATCTCTTATCATAGGCCTAATTTGTGGTATTGTAGTAGTAATATCCATCGAAACTTTAGATAAGAAATTTAAGATTGATGATCCTGTAGGTGCAATTTCCGTACATGGCGTTTGTGGTTTCTTAGGAACTGTTCTTGTAGGAATTTTTGCCTTAGATGGTGGATTAATCTACGGAGGTGGCGCCAAACTACTTTGGGTACAAACTTATGGCTCTTTAGCCTATATCTTATGGGCCGTGGTAACAACCTTTATCTTATTGTTTATCCTTAAGAAAACTTTAGGCCTAAGAGTTTCTGAAAAAGAAGAGGTAGAAGGCTTGGATATTCACGAACATGGAATGGAATCTTACCCAGAGCACATCTCTAACTCTAACGATTAAATATAAAGGGAAACGGAGCGTTTGGCAGAACGCTCCGTTGAACTAACCATTTTCAATTTAACATTAAACTAAAATTTAACCGACCACTTTGAACGGGTGGTCCTAACATTAAACTTTATGAAAACGATTATTTCCACAAAATACATAAAAAATACAGTTTTAGCCGCTGCCGCTTTATTTGCAGTTAGTGCAACAGCTCAGGACGCTGACGATACAAGTTCTCCATTTTCTCTATCGGGTAGTATAGACACTTATTTTAGAACTGCGCTTACTACTTCTGATGCAGACGGAACGTATGCTCCAGAAGGTGCGTCTACCTCTTTTGCAAACCAGACTGGCTTTGCTTTGGGTATGGCAAATCTAATTGGTACGTACGAAGCAGGAGACACTGGTGTTGTAGTAGACCTTGTTTTTGGACCAAGAGGTACCGAGGCCACTTTTGAAAATGACGTATTGAACGGTATTATAAACCAAGCTTATGCTTATTGGAATGTTTCCGATAAGACTACCTTAACCGTTGGTAGGTTCAACACCTTTTTAGGGTATGAAGTAATTGCACCTGCAGCTAACTTTAACTATAGCGTTTCTTACCTTTTCTCTAACGGTCCTTTCTCTCATTTAGGGGTAAAAGCAGATTTTGAATTATCTGACGATGTAAGTTTAATGTTGGGCGTAATGAACCCTTGGGACACTAATGATATTAGCTTGACTGGTGAATATTCTTTAGGCGCACAACTTGGCTTATACGATCAATTTTTCAACTTTTACTATGATAGTGGTAGAAACGGTGGTCTAGGCTTTGAAGTAGACTATACTGGTGGGTTTGATTTATCCGATAGCTTTTTCTTAGGCATTAACGCGGCATACAATACAAATTCTGAGACTGAAACTGGTTTCTACGGAGCTGCATTGTACCCACAAATAACAGCTTCTGAAGATTTTGCAATAGGTTTAAGAGGAGAATACTTTGCCTACACTGCAGATGGTTTTGATGATGTACCTGTTATTGGACTAACATTGACAGGAAGTTATTCTAAGGAAAACCTTATTATAAAACCAGAGATTAGATTGGATAGCTGGGGCAATGATTTCGAACCATTTACAGATAATGATTTAGCTCCATCTAGTAGCTTAGCAACCTTTGCAATTGCTGCAATCTATTCTTTTGATTAAATAAATATCATTGAGAACTACTTAACCAACTAACTCAAGAACACGTTCAGTGACATTATGCTAAAAGTCCGGCTTAACCACCGGGCTTTTAGTGTTTTTTAAAATCCTTTACTCCTGCCGCAACCTTGGTTTTCATATAATTTTGCCTTGGCACCAAGGGGCAGGAGTATTTTTTATTATATACACAATAAGGGTTGTATGCCTTATTAAAGTCTATAATTATGGTGTCTCCTTTTGGCAAACGCAAATCTATATACCTGCCACCACCATACGTTTCTAGCCCATTGGTTTCATCTAAAAATGGAAGAAATAAATAATCTTCATAACCTTCTTCTTCCATTAAATCTAAACTTTGATAAATTTCCAGTTGATGCTGCTTTCCATTTAGTTGAAAATGCGCGATAGCATATAACCTTTCCAAGGTTTGCCTATCTGTAGTTGTAGGCATTAAAATAGGTTCTGAATCTGGGGTAAATACTAAAGAAGCGGTAACAATATAATTGGTATCAGGTTCATAAAACTCCAAACCTTCAAAATCCTTACGATACCTATCTGGCAAAGGAGAAACATCTGGGTCTTTAAACTCTTTATTTAGATTTTCTTGAAATGTAAGAATTGATTTAATAGCTGGATCAATAGCCTGGACAGATCCCAAATCACCCCCGACATCATGATACTTCTTCTTTTGACCACAAGAAACAAATAACACTAAAAAAACTAAAACAATTTTATTCATACCTTAAAAATACAGCCTTTCAAACTGTCCTTTAAACCAATAGTTAGCTTATTCTTTTATTAATGGTGAATAATTGGCATCACCCAAATATTGCTCTAACAACGCATTAAATTCTGGAGTTATACGTAATAAGGCCGTATTTTCTAATTGGTACAACCCTTCTTTATCCTTATATCCATTTTTAAGCAATTCTTCCAAATAGTAAATAGCGGTTCCAAAATCTTCGTTTTTAGCACTAATACTAATAACTTTCAGGTAGCTATTATAATCTTCCGGTGCTGTTATTGTTTTTAGCATATGTACCAAAAGTAACGCCTCTATATCGTCTGCGTATCCATGTTTAATAATGTCTATTTGGTCATCTACCAAGGCATTAACATACCCTATCAATCTTTTTGCAGACTGTACTTTTAAGGGATTATCACTAGACAATTCTTTTTTAAGTTCGCTCAATTTAAAATTCCACCAACCTAAATTATTGTAATTATAGGTTTGTAAATCTTCTTCTACATAATAGGCAAAATCTTCTTTTTTTAATCCCTCATTAAATAAGATACCTTCTTGCATGCGCTTTAACATCCTATACTCCTTGTTCTTTCGTAGTTCTTTTCTTAGGTTTTTCACCGTATCAATGTCTACCAGGTCCCTATAAACCTCTTCCATTTCCAGTAAATCCCTATGCGCAACTAAATAGTTACCCGCTTTCTTTTTTAGTAAGATTTGATTTAAATCTGTTTCAAACTGAGCGTTAATTAACATGGAATCTTTATAGGTCTTGTCTTTTTTCATCAAAGCCATGTCAAAATAAGATAACGCCTTTACCACTTCTTGCACTTCCAAGGCCCCCTCACTACCATCATAGACAATTAGGTTATTAGGAAATTTTCTCGCATTTAGCACTTTTTCGTCTACTAACATTTGTGCATAACTATAATGTTCTCTTGTAGTTAGACCAATAAAATGAGATTTGCTCTCAACACTCAACAAATCCATATTGGCCAGCGTACCATTGATACTAAGTACACCATCTACATTTTTAATAAACACCGGGACCAAGCTTGCAAAACGCCCTCCATGACTTATACCCCCTGCATAAAAGCGCTTAACATCTATAGGTAAAATAGTAAAGACCAAATCTAAAGCATTCTTTACCTTTAAAATATTATTGGATATAGATGCCGTATCTCTCAAAGAATTAGGAGCCACCAAAATGTAGTTTCTTTTTTCTGCGGCAACAGAAAGCCTTTTCAATGTTCCTGCCGCGTCTTTTTCCAAATCCGTAACCAATAGCAGTGGCCAAGATTTATTCATTTCAAAAGAAGTGGGCAAATACAAAGAAACGGACTCTTTTAAAGAATCATTTATTACCAAAGACTCTATAACCTTACCTTTAATTAAAGTAGTCTTATTTTCTTGGGCCAAAGAAAAAGTTAGCACCAACAAAAATGTGCAGAAGATGTAGTTTTTTATCATACGTTTTAAACCGCAAAAATCTAGCCAAACCATTATTTATTGTTTTTTAGGATTGATCAAAGAATTGGAACCTGCTACCTTAGACAATACAATGTGTGTTCTGGCCTCGCCATAAACAATTAAACGGTCTATAAAATTTTCTAAATGCATTTGGTCTTTGATTACCACCTCCATTATAATATTCTCGTTACCGGTTATACGATAACAATTGATTACTTCCTCATAAGATTTAACTTGTTCTAAAAAAGGCTTTAGCTTACCAACAAATGCCCTAAGCGTTACCATGGCTTTTAATTGATACCCTAGTTTGGCGTAGGCAATTTTGGCTTGGTAACCTGTTATTACCCCCAAATCTTCCAGTTTTTTAATACGTTCTGCCACAGCCGGTGAGGTAAGGCCTACTTTACGACCAATTTCTGCATAAGAAGCACGGGCATTTTCTTGTAAACAGTTTAAAATTTCTTTACTTAAAGGGTCTAGTTTAATTTCCAATCTTAATTGACGTTAAAAATTTAATTTATAAAGCAAATTAATAATTCTGCTTTAATTTTTAAAGATATACATCGATAATCTAGCAGTATCTTTAGCATACTAAATTACTAGGATAAAGATGAGCTCACAAGCGTATAGCAACTTACCGGTATACCAAAAATCACTAGCACTTAAGGATTTAAGTGCTGCCGTAGCACATTATTTTGCAAAAGATTATAGCAACTATAAACTATCTAGAACCGCAAGTTTAAGAGATGTAATTGCCAATTCTTTAATTACAGACACCTCTTTGATCATAGCATCCATTGAAAATGCATCCAATGCTACTTGCTCTGCCAGTAGAGCCAGAAATGCCAGTCAGATAAATATAATCATCAGAAATTTGTTATCTTATTGTAACGGTCTTGAAAAAGATGGGGTAAAGGAAAGAGAATATTTGAATTTGCTACGTTTTGAACTTAAAGCTTTTAGAAAATCGTTTAAGGTTTGGCGTAAGTCAATTTTAAAATAAGTATTTAAAAAGCTGCATTAAATGCAGCTTTTTAAATTTAGTTTTCAATTACATGTTTCTTCTATATTGCCCCCCAACATTGAACAATGCGTTTGTTATCTCTCCTAAGGAACAATATTTGGTTACCTCCATTAAAGTTTCAAAGGTGTTTTTATTCTCCATTGCGGTTTGCTGTAGCTGGCGCAACCATTCTTTAGCTTCTTTTTGATAGGTAGCCTTCAAATTATTCAAAGTATCTATCTGTTGTACTTTCTCTTCTTTAGTTGCCCTAATAACCTCTTGGGGTAAAACCGTTGGGCTGCCTTTAGAACTTAAAAAAGTATTTACACCTATTATTGGATATTTACCAGAATGTTTAAGATTTTCATAATGCAGACTCTCATCTTGTATTTTACTTCTCTGGTACATAGTTTCCATAGCGCCTAGCACCCCTCCTCTTTCTGTAATTCTATCAAACTCCAATAAAACCGCTTCTTCCACCAAATCTGTTAATTCTTCAATAATAAAAGAACCTTGTAATGGATTTTCGTTTTTAGCCAAACCTAATTCTTTATTAATAATTAACTGTATGGCCATGGCCCTACGTACAGATTCTTCTGTAGGTGTTGTTATTGCCTCGTCATAAGCGTTGGTATGCAGCGAATTACAGTTATCATAAATAGCATATAAAGCTTGCAAGGTGGTTCTTATATCATTAAAATCAATTTCTTGGGCGTGCAGGCTCCTACCCGATGTTTGTATGTGATACTTTAACATCTGAGCACGTGGACCAGCTCCGTATTTTTCTCTCATTGCCTTGGCCCAAATACGCCTTGCAACCCTACCAATTACAGCATATTCCGGATCTATTCCATTAGAAAAGAAAAAAGAAAGATTAGGGCCAAATTTATCTATATCCATGCCCCTACTTAAATAATATTCCACATAAGTAAAGCCATTAGACAATGTAAATGCCAATTGTGAAATTGGATTAGCTCCTGCTTCTGCAATATGGTAACCAGATATGGATACAGAATAAAAATTACGTACTGCTTTAGCAATAAAATATTCCTGGACATCTCCCATTAACCGGATAGCGAATTCCGTAGAAAAAATACAAGTATTTTGCGCTTGGTCTTCTTTCAAAATATCTGCTTGCACCGTGCCCCGTACCTGTTTAAGAGTAGCTGTCTTTATTGTTTCATAAACATCTTTTGGTAATACCATATCCCCAGTTACCCCTAAAAGCATTAACCCCAAACCATCATTACCATTGGGCAAATCTCCTTGATAAGTTGGTATTTTGGTTCCTTTGTCTTTATATAGGGCGGCTATTTTAGCTTTTACTTGCTGTTCTAAGCCCTTCTCTTTAATGTACTTTTCACAATTTTGGTCTATAGCAGCATTTAAAAAGTAACCTAACAACATTGGTGCGGGACCGTTTATTGTCATACTCACAGATGTTAAGGGGTTACTTAGATCAAAACCAGAATACAACTTTTTAGCATCGTCCAAACAACAAATAGAAACACCAGCATTACCAATTTTACCATAAATATCTGGCCTATAGTCCGGGTCATTACCATATAGGGTTACAGAATCAAAAGCAGTAGATAATCTTTTGGCCGGCATTTCTTGACTTACATAATGAAAACGCCTGTTGGTTCGTTCTGGCCCACCCTCACCAGCAAACATACGGGTAGGGTCTTCACCCTTTCGTTTAAAAGGGTATATACCTGCAGTATACGGGAAACTTCCTGGCATGTTTTCTTTATATTTCCATAACAGTAAATCTCCCCAGGCCCTGTATTTTGGCAACGCTATCTTTGGAATCTGGTTATGGGACAAAGAGGTGGTATGCGTTTCCATTTTTATTTCCTTATCTCTTACCTTAAAAACAAACTCAGGACCGGCATATTTCTGTTTTGTTGTTTCCCAATCACATATCCACTGCCAATTTCTAGGATGCAAATCCATCAAAACCTTATCAAATTCTGCAATTAAGAGCTGTAATAATTCTTCGTTTTCTAAAGTTACCGCTTGCTCTAATGCTTCCTTTTGCAGTCCAGATAGCTCTATAAAAGATTCTGTATTATTAGCCTGCTTAGTTAATCCAATAATAGTAGTATACAAACCGTAAAGCCGTTGGGCTATATTAGATTGATAAGTTGCTGTATCATCTTGCTGTCTGCTGTTTTCCGCAATTTCAGAAAGGTATCGCCCACGTGCAGGTGGAATAATAAAACGTTTTTCTGAATCTGATACCGATAATGAATCCGGTACGTTAAATTCTGCACTGGTCCTAGTATTTAGCAGTTCTAGGACAGCTAAGTACAACCTATTCATTCCCGTGTCATTAAACTGCGAAGCTATGGTTCCAAAAATGGGCAGGTCTTCTTGGTTAATATCCCAAAGATTTTGATTTCGCATGTATTGTTTGCGCACATCTCTCAAGGCATCTTTAGCTCCTCTTTTGTCAAATTTGTTTATGGCAACAATGTTGGCAAAGTCTAACATGTCAATTTTTTCTAATTGTGTTGCCGCCCCAAATTCCGGTGTCATTACATAAAGGGATACATCGCTATGATCTAAAATTTCGGTATCTGATTGCCCAATACCAGAAGTTTCTAAAATTATTAAATCGTACGCTGCAGCCTTTAGTACCTGAATAGCATCATCTACGTGTTTGGACAACGCCAAATTGGCTTGCCTTGTAGCCAAGGAACGCATATAAATCCTATTACTATTAATCGCATTCATTCGAATACGGTCTCCCAATAGTGCCCCACCCGTTTTCTTCTTGGAGGGATCAACAGAAATTATAGTTATTTGTTTATTGGTATTATTCAAGAGAAATCTTCTAATAAGTTCATCTACCAAACTAGACTTACCCGCACCACCCGTTCCCGTAATTCCAAGAACCGGAACCTCTTCTTTAATCATGCTTTTGGAAAAAACAGCTTCAAAAGCATCTGGTCTGTTTTCTGCCAATGATATTAAACGAGCTATAACATTAACATCTTTGTCTTTTAACCTTTGGGCTAGTTCCGTTGTCTGTTGAATGGTCAAATCTGGTACCGAAAAGTCTGATTTTTGAACCAAATCGTTTATCATTCCCTGTAAACCTAGCTGCCTACCATCATCTGGGGAATAGATACGCGTTATACCATAATCCATCAAATCTTTAATCTCTTCTGGAAGAATAACGCCTCCACCGCCCCCAAAGATTTTAATATGACCAGCACCTTTTTCTTGCAACAGATCAAACATGTATTTAAAATACTCATTATGGCCACCTTGGTAAGAGGTCATTGCTATAGCATGTGCATCTTCTTGTATTGCACAATTAACCACTTCTTCTACACTGCGATCATGGCCTAAATGGATAACTTCTACCCCGGTTGCCTGTATAATTCTTCTCATGATATTGATGGCCGCATCATGGCCATCGAATAAAGAGGCAGCTGTAACAATTCTAATTTTATTGTTGGGCGAATATGCCGTAATTTGCTCCATAATTTAAGAATAAATAGGCTGGCTATTGATTTACGATAAATTCAATTTAACGCCAATTTTATTCAAATATATCCAATAATCATTTAAATATGCGGCTTCGTTTTTAGAATACCGCAATTTTATTCAGAAAAAGAATGAATTTAACCGTACTTATTCATTGTCCAGACCAAAAGGGCATCATCAGTGCCGTTACCAATTTTCTTCATGAAAAAGGAGGCAACGTGGTTTATTTGGACCAACACGTAGATAAACAAGCAGCAATTTTTTTTATGCGATTAGAAGCTGAATTTGAAAACGGATATACACAGCAACTTTTTGATTCTGAATTTAAAGACACCCTAGCTCCCCGTTTTAATATGAAGTGGCAGAGCCATTTAAAGAAAATAAAACCTAGAATGGCTTTGTTTGTTTCTAAGTACAATCATTGCCTGTATGATTTGTTGAGTAGATACCATTCTGGCGAATTAGAAGCTGAAATTCCTTTTATTCTAAGCAACCATAAAGATTTAGGGTTTATAGCAGAACAATTTGGCATTCCATTTTACCATGTTCCTTTTTCTAAAGAAAATAGAGAAGAAGCAGAGGCGGAACAATTAAAACTCTTAAAAGAACATAAAGTTGATTTTATTGTTTTGGCCAGATATATGCAAATTGTTAGTAGTACAGTAATTGCACAATATCCTAACAAAATTATAAATATACACCACTCTTTTCTGCCTGCCTTTGCAGGTGCCAAACCGTACCATGCCGCTTTTAAAAGAGGGGTTAAAATTATTGGGGCAACAAGCCATTACGTAACCGAAGAATTAGATGCTGGTCCTATAATAGAACAGGACGTAGTACCGGTTTCCCACACCCATACCATAAAAGATTTTATAGCTAAAGGTAGAGATTTGGAAAAAATTGTTTTGGCAAGAGCGGTTAAGTTGCATCTTAAGCACAAGACAATGGTATACAACAATAAGACCGTGATTTTTACTTAAGTCTAAAAAATCTTATTTTTTACCCAAAATTATACTGATAATCAACAATATAAATCAAATTAATGCGTTACTTTATTAGACAAAACAATTATAACATATTACTAAAGTTTAATTAACCTTAAACCGTAATAGAAAATTGAATTTTGTCTCGAGTTATTTGAGTTAGCATTTTTTTGAGTTAGTTAGTTTAAAAACCGGTGTAATACACCGGTTTTTTGTTTTTATGTTGTTAAGTAAGCCAAAACAACCTGATTAAACTTTTCTGGTCTTTCTATATTCACCACATGCCCTGTTTCTTGAAAAACTTCTAATTTTGTTTGCTTATGCTGTGCAACCATTTTCTTAACAGCAGGTAAAAAAAGATAATCTTCTTCTCCCATAACATAAAAAGTTGGTAGATTAACATCTACTGTTCTAAACCATTTGAGCAACGGATTTACTTCAGAGGTTAATTTGAACCATCTAATAAACTCTTTTTGATATAATTTTTTGGCTTCTTTTACAAAAAGGTTTCTAGACTCCTTATGGTTTTTATTTGGCATAATAACAAAGGCAAAAAACTTGTACAACCATATATAAGGCACAACGGATTTTAGTAAAACCCCCATTTTCATTAAAAACTGACTTCTAAAATTAAGTTTCATGACGGCTCCACCCAAAACCATCTTATCTATTCTATGCGGTTGTTTTTCTGCTATGTTCCTTATTAATATTGTACCTAATGATATACCTACAAAGTGTGATTTCTGGATTTTTAGATGGTCTAATACCTCAAGAATATCATCTGTGATAACTTCAAAAGTATATTTTTCCTTAAACGCTTCCGTTAGATGAAATTTAGACCTACCATGCCCTCTTAGATCTATAAGCAAAACATTAAAGTGTTTCTTAAAATCTTTAATTTGTTTATACCATATAGTAGAGCTTCCGCCAGCACCATGTACAAACGTAACCCAGGGTGTATTGTTAGACTTTATATATGTATTGTAATTGAGCAATTTTCTAATAAAACGGCAAGTTAATCTATTCTGTTGAAAACATATGTTTTGTTCAGTTTCAATATTTATATATTATTCTCAATTAAAACACAATATCTTTAATAATTATTAAATTTTACGGACAACATTAACTCATTATTAACAATTCTTAAAAAAAACAAAAGAATTTTAATAATCAAAAAAATCTACATTTGCGGCTCAACGGCTAATCAATAAAATGAAAATGGAACTTTTTTTAAAAGTTTTCTATCAATTGCTATTTCCCATATTTGAGATAGAATTAAAAACCACTACATGTTTACTAACAACACTCAACACAAACCCATACGGTAGTCCCAGTATAAAAATTGATGGTAATGCATTGGCAACAGATGTGTTAAACTACTTTTTTTTAGTTTGCGCTTTAAATGGATTTGCTTTTGGCATTTGGTTATTGGTAAAATATTTTAAGTCAAAAGAAGACACAACAATCTTCTTAAGTCTTGTACTTTTAAGTTGCGCCAGTATAGTTTTAGAGTTATTTATGTTTTCTTGGGATGGTATAGCCTACAATCCAAGAATACCTTTTTTCAGAGTAAATATTTTAGGTTTTACACCACTTCTATTTCTCTATATTAATAGAAGGTTTTACAAGCAAATCAATTGTAAATCCAAATTTTGCCTATTACATTTTATTCCTTTTTTGATTGCATTAATGGGTTTTAGTTGGGTACTGTTGGCAAGAGAAAGCTATATAACCCAAGAAATAACATCAGTTTTAAACAATGTTTGGCTGCGATCCCTGTATGTTGCAATTTATTTAGGATTGCTGATTTACAATTTTTTTCGTCTTAGAATACAGATTGAAAGAAAAGACATTAAGCTTTTACTTGCACTTATTGGTACGCTATTTATCATCTGGATATTTTTAAGCCTAAAAGCGGAATTACAATACAACCTAAACTATGCTATAACTATTAATCTTATTGCCTCTTTGTTTTTAAGTTGCTTTCTCATTCTGCTAATTGGCCAACTTTTTATGAATGCTTCCCATGTTTTGGATAACAAAGTAGGTTCACAAGTAACAAAATATAAGAATAGCCCATTGACCAAAGACATGGCCATAGATTTAAAAACAAGACTTATAACGTCTATGGAGGTAGAAAAACTTTACTTGGATTCTAATCTTAACCTTCAAACCCTAGCAGAAAAACTAGATACGGACAGGTACAGCATATCTCAGGTAATCAATGAAAACTTTAATAAGAATTTTTATGAGTTTGTAAACGACTACCGAATCAGCTATGCCAAAACAATGCTAGAGAACAAAATAAATCAAGATATAGTAATTAGCGATATTGTCTTCCAGGTAGGTTTTAACAATAAGGTATCTTTTTACAAAGCCTTTAAAAAAAGGTTAAACAAAACTCCTTTAGAATACCACAAAACACTATAGTATTAAGGATTTATTAATTTTTCCTTTATTTTTTGCCAAAATCACAATTAGCTATTAATCTATTTATTTACAGTAACTTAAATGCAACAGTAAAGGTTAATATGTATCGGAAACCGTTCACTTAGGTCGGAAAATACCCATTTTACTGTTTAATCTAGTTCTTTTGATCCAAACAGATATTAGAAATACTTTAACTAAGGACTTCGCCTTTTCAAAAACATTATTGGTTTTGATTTTCATTTAATTATTGAATTAGCTATCACAAATAAATGAAGGCGGGTCCTTTTTTATTCATTTCAATATCTCATTAATATTTCTAACTCAAACTCAAAATGATCTAGATGAGAACAAAATTGAAATTTATTTTGACGCTCCTCACGGCGTTTACTGTGCATCTATCTTTTGCGCAGCAAGCAATTTCAGGTACAGTGACGGACCAAGATGGCCTACCATTACCTGGAGTAAACATTATGGTTAAAGGGACCACCAATGGTACCCAAACCGATTTTGATGGTAATTACACCATAACAGCCAGCAATGGCGATGTATTGGTTTATACCTATATAGGTATGACGGATGCAACTAGAACTGTTGGTGCCAATACCACAATAAATTTGGCCATGCAAGAAGATGCACAAGCCTTGGATGAAGTTGTGGTAACGGCTTTGGGTATTTCTAGAGAAGAAAAGTCTTTAGGATATTCTTCTCAACAACTAGAAAGCGAAAGTATTGCAGATGTACCTACTACTAACGTTGTTAACGCACTTTCTGGTAAAATTGCAGGTGTAAACATTACGCAATCTTCAGGAGATATAGGTTCTTCTTCAAGAATTACGGTAAGAGGTGTCTCTACTATTTTTGGTAACTCACAGCCTTTAATTGTTGTAGATGGTGCCGTTGTAGACAACAACACTTACAATGGTGGAAATGCTGGTACAGATGTTCCAAACGGCCTGGCAGATATTAATCCACAAGACATTGAAAGCATAAACGTTCTTAAAGGTGGTGAAGCTACTGCACTTTATGGAATGCGTGGTACAAACGGGGTATTGGTTATTACCACAAAAACCGGAAAAAAAGGTAAAGCTTTAGGTATAAGTATCAATAGCACAGTTTCTTTCTCTAACCCTTACATATTCCCAGATTACCAAAATGAATACGGTCAAGGACACAGTCCAGATTTGTTTCATTTTATAGATGGTTTTGGTTATGATGAAGGTTTAGCTGGTGGTGATGGTGGTACTGACGAAAGCTGGGGACCTAGATTAGATGCAGGTTTAGAATTTGTACAATTTGGATCTTACATTCAAAACCCAGATAACCCACAACCACTACCATGGGTATCTTACCCAAATAGCGTTGTAGACAATTTTTACCAAACCGGATTATCTACGGATAACACCGTTGCACTATCTGGTGGTACAGAATCTACTTCTTATCGCCTATCCCTTGGTTTAACAGATGCCACAGGTATTGTTTACAATACAGATCTAAAAAAATATAACATTGCAGGTAATGTTTCTTTCGATTTAAATGAAAAATGGAGCGCTGGTTTTAGTGCGCGTTACACTAAAAGTACGTCTGACCAAAGAAATGGTGTTGGATACGGTGAGGTATCCAATCAGGTGGGACAGTTAGTATGGTCTGCTAGACAGGTAGACTGGTCTCTTTTAAAAGATTGGAGAAATTTGCCTTTAATCAATACCGTGGACGACGGTAGAGAAAGACTTACTCCGCTTAACTGGAACTTAAGATATAACAACAACCCTTTTTGGGCACTGGACAATAACTTAAATCCTTGGGAGCGTAACCGCTTTATAGCAACCGCCAATATTGGTCACCAATTCAACGATAAATTCAGATTTGACGTTAGTACTGCCATCGATTATTTTGATGATACTAGAGAAAAACAATTCAAGTACGGTACTGTAGATTTTAGAAATGGTTACTACCAATTAGAAGAAAGAAATAGATATGAGGTTAACTCACAAGCTATGTTTTCTTATGATGACAGGTATGGTGCGGATGACCAATGGAAACTAAACCTTTTGGTTGGTGGTCAAATAATGGTAAACAAATATTCTTATTTTGGAGGTATAGCCCAAAACTTAGTAATAGACAACCTATTTAACCTAGCTAACTCAGATGGCGCACCTGTATTGTCAGATGATAGCAGCCAACAACGTATCAACAGTTTATATGGTACAGGTTCTTTAAGCTATAACGATAACATTTACTTAAACTTTTCTGGTAGAAATGACTGGGCTAGTGTATTACCAATCCAGAACAATAGTATTTTCTACCCTGCAGTTTCAACTAGTGTATTGGCACATGATATTCTTAACATAGAATCTCAGCAATTAAATTTCTTAAAATTAAGAGCTTCTTGGGCACAAACTGGTAGTGCAGGTCCATTAAGTGCATATAGTGTAAACCCAGTCTATGAATTGTCTGGAAACCCACTTAACGGCAGTACACCTACAGCTTTTGTTCCTAATACCGCTTGGAACAGCGATATTAAAGCACAAACGGAAACAGCAATTGAAGCGGGTATTGAAACAAGATTGTTTCAAAATAGGGTTAATCTTAATTTAACCTATTACAACAAGAAAAACGAAGATGTAATTATGCCATTAGACGTTTCTTCATCATCTGGTTTTACCAGTACATGGAAAAATGCAGCCACCATTACCAACGAAGGTGTAGAGGCATTTTTGGGCATAGACATTTTAAGAAGTGCTAAAGACAATGGTTTAAATCTTGGTGTGGACATCAACTTTGCTAAAAACGTAAATGAGGTTTCAGACATTGAAGGTTCTGGTGTTATTAACCTTTCTGCCGGTGGTTTATGGAACGTAAATACACAAGCTAGAAACGGAGAGTCTATTGGAGCTATTTTTGGTCCAGCATTTGCTCGTGACGAGGCGTCTGGTAAAATTATTTATGAAAATGGTCTTCCTGTTATTGGAGACAATAAAATTTTAGGAAACTCTCAACCAGACTGGGTAGGTGGTGTTGGTATAAACGCCTCTTTCAAAGGATTTAGGTTCCGTACGTTATTTGATGCTAAAATTGGTGGAGAAGTTTACTCTCAAACCAATACTTGGGGTATGCTATCCGGTATCTTAGAAGAAACGGTAATTGGTAGAGAATCTGGTATTATTGGAGACGGTGTAATGTCTGATGGTGCAGGTGGTTTTGTACCTAACAACGTAGTTGTTCCTGCAATAGATTATTATTCTTCTGCATTTAATCAAAACATAGCAGAATCTTCAGTTTACGATGCAACATTTGTAAAGTGGAGAGAGCTTTCTTTAAGCTATGATATTCCAAGACAGTTTTTCGAAAACATAGGCGTACAGTCTGTTAATCTTGGGGTTAACATTCGTAACCTAGCCGTGTTATACAGAAAAGCACCACACATTGATCCAGAAACAGCTTTTGGAACTCAAATTGGTCAGCAGGGATTAGAATATGCTCAAACTCCTGCAACAAGAACAATTGGTGTAAGCTTAAATGTTAACTTCTAAACATTACATTAAATGAAAAATATATATAAAACTTTATCCATCTGTTTGCCTTTAGGCCTTACTATGTTAATAACAGGATGTGATAGTAATTTTGAAGAAATAAACACAGACCCAGATAAGCCAACAGAAATTTCTGCAGACTTACAATTGGGATTTATTGAGCGTTCTCTTGTAAACGAAGTGTATGATTACTTTGTTTCTGGTGAATGTGCGGCAACATGGCCACAGCATATTTCTAAGCCTATTTATAACGATGCAGATCGTTATTATCCAAGACTTGGAGCAATCAATACGTTTTGGAACACCATGTACGTAAACGTTATTGCTGAAGCTGATGAAATGTATAAGTTAGGTGGGGAAGCAGAAAACCCTGCTATACAAGGAGCAGCGCTTACCTTAAAGGCAATGGCTTTACAATATTTGACAGATTCTTTTGGAGACATTCCAATGTCTGAGGCCAATGCAGGTTTGAGCGATGGTAATTTTACACCTGCTTATGATAGCCAGGAAGCAGTTTATCAGGGAATATTCTCCATGTTAGACGAAGCTATTGCAAAGTTTGCCACTGGTGAGGGTGCGTTAAGTAGCTCTCAAGATTTAATGTACGGTGGTGACCTTGATAAGTGGTTAAAATTTGCCACATCGGTTAAGTTTAGAGCTTTAATGAGAATTTCTGACACTTCTCTATTTAATTCTTCTGAAGTACAATCTTTGATTAGCTCTGGCAATCTAATCACATCAAATGATGACAACGCTTTTATTGCTTTTGAAACAGAAAACGCTCCTAATGCCAATCCTTATTATGGTATAGTACAAAACGGTCGTCAGGCAGAGTGGTGTATGGGAGAAGCTTTGGTTGAATTTATGAAAGGCCAAAGCGACCCAAGATTAGCAGTGTATGCCAAAGAAAACGCAAATGGTGAGTACGTTGGTAAACCTGCAGGATATATTAACCCAGGTATATCTGGATTTGGTGCCGGTGTTGTATCAGAAATTGGAGACGCCTACATGGCCGCAGACGCTCCATTATTTTTAATGACGGCAGCCCAAGTAAATTTATTAATTGCAGAAGCCATAGAAAGATTTGGAGCTAGCGGAGATGCCGCAACCTACTTTCAAGCAGGTATAGATGCTTCCTTAGAACAGAATGGTTTGGATGCAGGTTCTTTTACTCCTTCGTATAACGGATATCAATCCATTGCTGAGCAATTATGGGCAAGTACCTTCTTACAAGGTTATGAAACTTGGTCTGAGTGGAGAAGATCGGATATTCCCGCAAATTTATCTTTAGCTATAGACCCACAACCAGGGGTTAATAGCATCCCTACACGTTATGGCTATACTAATGATGAAAAGTCATTGAATGCAGACAACGTAGCAGGTGCCGTGGCTAACCAAGGTGAAGATGCACTAACAACAAAGCTTTGGTGGGACGTTAAGTAATTGATAAAAACTAATTATTCTATAATGAAAAAATATAATTTATATTCCCTATTGATTTTCTGTGTAGCGCTAGTCTTCACAGGTTGCGATGGCGAGGAAGAGTCAGAGGTGTTACAGAACCGTAAAATTGCCGGTGTAGCAATAAACGTTAGTGGTTTTGGTAAAGTTCAGGGAGAACCTGAGGATTATGACAACATAGACGAAAGTGCCGTAAGCATTCTTGCTAATGAATTGAGTATGGAGGTTACAGAAGGTTCTGTAGAGGATGCCTCTTTAATTTCAAATTTTGAAGTTGTAAAAACTTTTAATGGTGGAGACGAAGTTCTTGTGGATACGTTTGATGCCCTGCCATTTACGGTAAACCTATCTGATATTAGTGAATTTGTAGCTGGATTAACAGTAACAGAAGATGATTTAAAAATTGGTGATCAGTTTAGATTTACGGTAAAGGTTAACCAAACCAATGGAGAGTCTTACTATTTTCAAGGCCAATCTTTTAATTTAACCGTAAACTGTTTTGCAGATTTAAACGGAACTTACACCGTTACCAATTCAGTTTGTGGTTCTGGTTCTAGCGGTTCCATACCTCCTATCCAGATTACAGAAACTCCAGATGGTGCTTGGGAACTGCAAACTGCAGATGGTGGTTTGTTGCAATATTGTACCTCTAATACGGCATTGGTCAACGGCGGAAAGATTTCTGTAGTATGTGGCGTAGTACAACCTTCTTCTGATGTAGATTTCTGTGGAGATTACGGTATTGGTTGTATCCAAGGCGGTACTTGGAACCAAGAAACCGGTGTTCTGGAACTAATCTTGAACGATGATTTCTTTGGTAATGGCGAATACACCGCAACCTACACCATGCAGTAAAAAACTTAACTAGTATTCTCTATTTAAAAAGTAGTTAATCCTAGTTTAGTTATTATAGTTTGAATGAGAAAGCCGCTCTTTAATGAGCGGCTTTTTTTATAGCTATCACTCCAAAATTGTTTCTTAACAAGCTAATCTGTTAAATTTTAGACAAATAACCTTAATATTAGGTAAAATTGACCATAGACAAACATCTAAAACTATGCATGCATCGTATATTTGGTATTGTAAAAAATTATAACTATGGAAAATCAATTTTGTAAAGTAGGAACTGTTACCGCAATAGGTAATGACCCTCAAAGTTTATCCATCTTACAGCTTAGATATGAGTCTTTCTTAGAAAAAGCAGCTCAATTTGCCGGTATAGATAGTAAGCTTACAGAATTTTTAGAATCTAAAGCTAACGGGATTAAAAAACTATTAGAAGAATTATAGCATTACAGTTTCTCCATTTGTTCTTTCATTTGGAGCTGTAGTTCTATTGCCTTCTGTTTGGCTACCGATGCAAAATCCCTCTCGTTAGATGCATACAAAATTCCCCTAGAAGAATTTACCAAAAGACCAACATCCTTGGTCATTCCAAAACGGCATACTTCTTCTAGACTACCTCCTTGCGCCCCTATGCCGGGCACCAACAAAAAACTATTTGGTACTATTGTTCTTATTTCCGCTAAATATTCGGCTTTAGTGGCACCTACTACGTACATCAGGCGTTCTGCATTCTTGTAATTGGTAGAGACCTTTAAAACTTCTTTATAGAGTTGCGAATTACCCACGCTCTTGGTTTGCAAATCAAAAGCACCGGGATTAGATGTTAATGCCAATAAAATAGTGTGCTTATCTTCAAAAGCCAAAAACGGCTCTACACTATCCCTACCCATGTAAGGCGCTATGGTTATACTATCAAAATGTAAGGTCTCAAAAAAGGCCTTTGCATAACGCGTACTCGTGTTACCAATATCGCCCCGCTTGGCGTCTGCTATGGTAAATTGCTCAGGATAGTTGGTATTTAAGTAATCCATGGTTCTTTGTAAACTTTTCCAACCAGGAATACCATAGGCTTCATAAAAAGCAATATTAGGCTTATAGGCTACACAATGGGCTTGCGTAGCATCTATAATGGCCTTGTTAAATTCAAATATAGGATCTTCTTCTTTGAGCAAGTGTGCCGGTATCTTATCCATATCGGTATCTAGACCAACACACAAGAAAGATTTTTTACGTTTTATTTCTGAAATTAATTGAGCAGTTTCCATTAAATGGTTTCAGAGGCTTCTTTTAATTTTTCCGTATTGTTGACCAACATCAACTCATCAATGATTTTTTGGATATCTCCGTTTATGATGTTTTGCAAATCATACAAGGTTAGGCCAATTCTATGGTCCGTTACCCTACCCTGTGGATAATTGTAGGTCCTAATTTTAGCAGAACGGTCTCCACTACTAACCTGGGAGTTACGCTTGGCAGCATCTTCAGCTTGTTTCTTTGCCAATTCCAAATCGTACAAACGGGCACGTAGTACCTTAAATGCCTTATCCTTATTCTTGTGCTGAGACTTTTCGTCTTGGCACTGCGCCACCAATCCCGTGGGTAAGTGGGTTAAACGTACCGCAGAGTATGTAGTATTCACAGATTGCCCACCTGGTCCAGAAGAACAGAAATAATCAATTCTAACCTCTTTTGGGTCTATTTGCACATCAAATTCTTCTGCTTCTGGTATTACCATAACCGTTGCCGCACTGGTGTGTACCCTACCTTGTGTTTCGGTCTGTGGCACCCGTTGTACACGATGCACCCCTGCCTCAAATTTCAAAGTACCGTAGACATCTTCTCCCGTTACCTCAAAATGAATCTCTTTATAACCACCGGCAGTACCTTCGTTTAAATCTATAATATTGGTACGCCAACCTTTACTTTCACAATATTTAGCGTACATCCTATATAAATCTCCAGCAAAAATACTCGCCTCATCACCGCCTGTTCCGGCACGTATCTCCATTACAACGTCTTTCTCGTCTTCTGGATCTTTGGGTATTAGTAAAAATTTTATTTCCTCTTCTAGTTGTGGTAACTTATTTTTAGCTTCATCCAACTGCATTTTGGCCATCTCTGTCATTTCCGCATCACTGCCATCTGCAATTATCTCTTCCGCTTCAGAAATATTATTGCTGAGTTCAATATAAGTTTCGCGTTTATCTACTAGCTCTTTAAGGTCTTTATATTCCTTATTTAGCTTTACGTAACGTTTTTGGTCTGCAATAATATCTGGCTGTATAATCAAATCGGCAACCTCATCAAAGCGTTGCTTTACAATATTCAATTTATCGAGCATAGTTCAATCTTCCTTAGGGCTACGAATTTACAACAATTTATAGCTTTAAAAAGTAGTTTAATTGTTGTCTAAAATAAATGTTGAGCTAAGGGTTATAATAGAAGCATCTAAACCATTGTTTCTGGTATAGTAGGCGTATCTTAGATTAATTGATTTTAGACCAAAAAACCAAATTTTACCTGCCGCCAAAACATCTTTATACTGTAACCCTAAACCATATTGCTTGGCCGTGTAGCTAGACAAGTCAAAATCTGAGGTATAAAAATCCATTGTAGACACCGCCTCTTCTTTTTGATAAAAGTAACGCACCCCACTCTGCTGGTAATAACGGTAGGTAGGATATATTGTAAATTTATCGTTCAATTTAATTGGCGCCTCTACTTGTGCCGTGTTACCAGTTAAACCCCAATCATCCCAATAATACCGATAAAAACTACGCAACACGAGCCAATCATTTACATAATAATTTAATCTACCACCAATGGGGAGCTTAACACGACTATTGGGCAACTGCTCCACATCATCTGCCAACTGGAAATTTTCTTGAAAAAAGTCTTCCTTATCTTGAAAATAAATTCGTTGAAAAGGCGTACTAAGCAAACCTTCTTGAAAAACAGCATCTACAGACAAGCTAAATTGTAAACGCTGGGAAAGAATCTGCGAAAAGCCAAAATTTAGCGAATAAGAGTTTCTATTCTCATTTTCAAATGCGGTAAAATCTGGCTCATAACCAAAAATACCATTACTATAACCTGGTCTTAATTCTATTGGGTATTGTGGTTTCCAGCTATCTAAAAACACCTGTCCACCAAGTGAAATTTCGGTATTTCGCTCATTAAAAAGTTGTGTGATGCCACCGCCAAAACCTATGGAAAAATAATCGTATTCATTGGATACATAAGCATTTG
Source organism: Croceivirga radicis (assembly GCF_002072105.2). Taxonomy (GTDB): domain Bacteria; phylum Bacteroidota; class Bacteroidia; order Flavobacteriales; family Flavobacteriaceae; genus Croceivirga; species Croceivirga radicis. The sequence continues at coordinate 36,908 of NZ_MTBC01000009.1, read as the reverse complement.
CATTCCAAATAAAGTTTCTAGAATCGGAATGATGGCTTATAGATGGATTAAAATAGGCTAGGATGTCGTTTTGAGATGCGCCACTGCTTGCCTGGAAAGGACTACCTTCTTGCCTACCATCAAAAGGATCTATATTGCTAGTTGATGCAGAAGAATAGGCAGATATGCCTGCATCAATGGTTACAATAGCATCTTCCTTTAGTGGCATGCGCAATACTATTGTAGAAGTTGCATCTGTTAGTTCTTCCGTTCCTTCGCCACCGGTAACTGCGGCATTTTGTCCATCTTGACTGTAATAACTAAATAGTGTTTCTAGCTCTGCTTGCTCTAAAATGCGTTTTTTATACGTAGTATTGGTTTGTTGGGCTCTTACCCATAATCCAAAAAACAACGCGATTAAGAAAAGATGGTTTTTCATTAAGTGGCAGGTTATTTTATTCTATTTTTTTCTAACAATTACTTTTAATTAAACATTTAGATTGCTTAAAATTATAATCTTAGATGCAAACTTAGCGCAGTAACCAAATAACCTAGACCATGGAAGCTGAAATTAAAAGTAAAATTTTAAGCTATACTTAGTTGCAGCCACATCCGCCTCCGGTTTTACCGCCATTAGCACCAACCGCACCTTCCCTATATACTTGAAATGTAGTTTCTAACCGTTCTGAAGAAAATGCCCCTAACTGCATATCAGGGTCGTTTAAATACACTTTTTCGTATTCCTTTACGGCAACACAAGAACTTACAAAACCTAACAGTGCCAATAATAGAAGTAATTTTTTCATAACTATATTAGTTGCTATCCAACACAATGCCAGAACTTTTGTGCACTTTATTTTCATTGTCCACTACAACTACTTCTACACCGTCTATTTGATTAATCAAATGAATACCGCTATCCCTTCCCATAATAAATACTGCAGTTGCCAAAGCATCACACAATTCCGCTTTTTTCGCAAAAATACTCACGCTGTTGACTCCTTTAGACGGATAACCCGTTCTGGGATCAATAATGTGCGAATACCTTTCTCCCTTAAAAGTAACATACTTTTCATAATTACCAGAGGTAGCTACGGAAGATTCTATAACCGGCAACCAAGAAAACACCTTATCTTTTGCTAATGGATTTGTAATACCTACCACCCAGTTTTTTCCTGAAGCTTGCGTACCCCAAGTGGTTAAATCTCCAGAGGCATTTATAATACCACCTTCTACACCTTTTCCTACCAATAACTCTTTTGCCTTATCTGCCGCATATCCTTTACCCAAGGCTCCAAAGCCAATCTTCATCCCTTTTTTAGCCAAAAAAACCGTCTGTTTTTCTTTATCCAGAATAATATTTTGATAGCCAACTTTAGCAATGGTATTTTCAATTTCTGATGCTGTTGGCATGGTCGTCATTTCACCATTAAAATTCCAAATTCGGTCAAAAGCCGCATAACTAACATCAAACGCACCAGAAGTTAATTCTGATAGTTTAATTGCTCTTTCTAACAGAGCAAACAATTCCATACTAACTGGAACAGGCTTGATTCCGGCATTTTTATTAATAAGACTGGTTTCAGAATTTGGCTTCCATGAAGATATTATGCCTTCTATACGTTCAATTTCGGCCGTGGCTTCGTTAATGTAGATGTAACCTAAATCTTGGTTATCTGCCACCACGGTAATTTCAAACTTGGTCCCCATTAAGGATAGACTCTTTTTTACTGCAACCAAAGACTCTTGCCCGCGAACTGACGAGAATAACAACACCATCGATATGAGTAAAAAAAACTTTTTCAATTAGAGGGACTTTAAATGCTCTATGTACGATTCAACATCCATACCATTAAATCCAGTTGTACCAACAACCGTACCATTTGGCCTTAATACGACAACCAGTGGAAAATATCCTTTTGAATTGTATTTTTCTGCCAGTGTTTTATTCTGGTTTAAAACCTCGGCTTTTAGTTTGTTTTTCTTTTTTTTTGGAAAATCTGCGCGGTAGAGCACCCAATTTTTAGCTGCCGCCTTCTTAAAAATTGGGGTAGACCAAATTTTTCTATCCAATTTAATACAAGGTGCACACCAATCTGAACCGGAAAAAACCAAAAGGATGTTCTTTTGTTCTGAATTTGCCTTGCTAGTAGCGGCTGCAAAATCCGTTTGCCAATTCTGGGCCAGTAAGCCCAAGGGTAATAACAATGCTATGTAAAAAATACGCTTCAATTGCCGTGCTATTCAAATACCCTAACAATAGACCCTTCTACTGTTGTGTTAAATATTTTAAGTGGATTGCTGGTAGTGGCCAAGTTCAAGGAGGTACCATCTTGTGCAAACTTAGAGCTATGGGTAGAACAAATAAAAACTCCACCATCAGTATCTGAAAAATAAATACCTTCTGTTTGCTCGTGGCTACAAATTTTACTTGCAGCAACAATATTACCTTCTAGGTTACGCGCAACCACAATATCTAGATATTTTAAGTCTGGGTTGGATTTTACAAAAATAAAACCTCCATTTTCTGCCAATGGGGCTGCTGCATCAGAATTCAAATCCACCGTAAAATCTACCCCATCAGAGACCTCAAAAACTTCTTGGTCTCCACTATCATTGGAGCAGCCATTGATACAAGGAAATAAGACAGCAAATGCCGCACCGGCCCCAATACTTTTTAAAAATTCTTTTCTTTCCATAGCACAATTGTTTTACTAAAAAAATAACGTCAAAAACAAAAGAATCGTATGGCTAATAGGTAAACGTTCCAAATTCACTTGCTATGGTAAGTTGTTTGGTCTCAGATGCAGAAACCTTGCCTATAATTTGGGCATCCACATTAAAAGAATTAGCAATAGCTATTAAATCATTGGCAATAGATTGGTCTACATAAAGCTCTAATCTATGCCCACAATTGAATACTTGATACATTTCTTTCCAATCTGTACCGGATTGCTCTTGTATTAATTTAAATAGCGGAGGAACAGGAAATAAGTTATCCTTTACCACATGCAAATTGTCTATAAAGTGTAAAATTTTGGTTTGGGCGCCTCCACTACAGTGCACCATACCATGTATTTGTTCTGCAGTATATTTTTCCAAAATCTTTTTTACGATTGGTGCATAGGTACGTGTTGGCGATAATACCAATTTACCTGCATCCAAGGGAGCATCTTCTACAGAATCTGTTAATTTTTTGTGACCAGAGTACACCAATTCCTGCGGCACCGAAGCATCATAACTTTCTGGATACTTCTCTGCCAAATATTTTTCAAATACATCATGGCGGGCAGAGGTTAACCCGTTACTACCCATACCGCCATTGTATTCCCTTTCGTAAGTAGCGGTACCATAAGAAGCAAAACCCACGATTACGTCACCAGCTTTTATATTAGCATTATCAATAACTTTTTTACGCTCTAGACGTGCCGTTACGGTAGAATCCACTATTATAGTGCGCACCAAATCCCCAACATCTGCCGTTTCTCCACCGGTAGAATGTATGGTAATGCCATGTTTCTTTAAATCGGCTATTAGTTCTTCCGTACCATTAATAATTGCAGAAATTACTTCGCCTGGAACTAGGTTTTTGTTTCTTCCAATAGTAGAAGACAGCATTATATTATCCGTTGCACCAACACAAATTAAATCGTCCACATTCATAATTAATGCATCTTGGGCAATACCCTTCCATACGCAAACATCTCCGGTCTCTTTCCAATACATGTAGGCTAAAGAAGACTTGGTACCGGCGCCATCTGCATGCATAACCAGACAATGATCATCACTCCCTGTTAAATAATCTGGTACTATTTTACAAAAGGCCTTTGGAAATAAACCTTTATCAATATTCTTAATAGCATTATGCACATCTTCTTTAGAAGCTGAAACACCTCTTTGTGCATATCTTTTACTGGGATTGGATGACATAAACTGGAATTTTGGCAAAAATAAAGAATCCAATTATAGTTTTGGCACCTCTGACAAACAATCCTTTGCCCATATTTTAGACGAAGTGTTTTGATCCATGTTTCCTCCTGTAATAACCACGAGTACCTTTTGAGGCTTTTCTTGGGTTTGCAACCATTGTACAACACCACCCATGGTCATAGCACAAGTAGGTTCCAACCTAATCTTTAGCAAATGGGTTAGCCATTGGGTCCAGTAAACAATAATCTCCTCTTCTACTTCAAAAAAGGCATCTAGCTGCTTTAAATATTCAAAAGTTAGGTCTCCTACCGCCATGGTCATTGCACCGTCTGCAAGTGTATTGGGAATGTTAGGTAACTTTTGAATGCTATTTTTCCGTAATGATTCTGCTGCATCATTGGCATTTAAAGGCTCTACACCCATAGATTTTATGGTGTTATTAAACCCCTTTGTTGCAATAAAATTACCAGAGGTTAAACCACCACCTCCACATGGGGTAAAAACAGCATTGATTCCCTGTACTTCTTCCAAAGCTTCCAGAACCGCAGTTCCTTGTCCACAAATTACTTGCTCATGATTAAAAGGCGGCACCCAATAAACCCCTTCTTCTTTTGCCGCTTCCTTAACTAGGGCATCTGTAACATTTCTATCTTTACTCAACACTACGGTTGCACCATAATTCTTGGTTGCTTGTATTTTAACCGCACTGGAATATTCTGGCATGTAAATAGTAACAGGAATTTTAAATTGCTGACCTGCATAAGCCACAGCCTGCGCGTGATTACCAGAACTATTGGCAATTATTCTTTTGGGATGAATACCTTGTTCTTTAAGCCACGCTAGTGTATTTAGCGCACCACGTGCTTTAAAAGCGCCTACTTTTTGAAAATTCTCACATTTAAAATAGATTTCGTGTCCCAACCAAGAATTTAACAAGGTAGAAGACATCACCGGAGTTCTATTTATAAATGGAGTAATACGGTTTTTTGCCGCCTGTATATCTGAGAAGGAAAGGGCCATGCTTCTTTTTTATTCAAAAATAGGCATAACCCTTGGTATACTTTATTTTATAAATAACAATTCACGGTATTTGGTCAACGGCCACAAATCGTCCGAAATTAATTTTTCCAATCCATCTAAATGGGTACGAATTTCCGTTAAAAAGGGTTTAATGCCGTTACAATAACTCTGTGCCTTTTTAGCAACCGTTCCCATATTATCTGCGCGTTCCATGGCCTCTATCATTTTATCGGTTAGTTTTTTAGCTGCCACCATGTGCTCTGCCATGCTTTCCAAAATGTTTAATTGGGGCTCGGTAAACGATTTATGTGCGGCGCCATACACCTCTTTGAGGCCGCCTATGTTTTCTAATAATTCGTTTTGATAGCGAACGGCAGCCGGCACAATATAGTTGTACACCAATTCCCTTAAAATTCTACCTTCTATTTGAATATGATGCACGTAATTACCCAATTCTACTTCTTGGTGTGCTTTTAATTCAATAGCACTCATAACACCAGTATTGGCAAAAAGCTCTTCGCTCTCTTTTGAGGTAAGCACCTGCAATGCCTCTGGGGTGTTTTTATTGTTGCTTAGTTTTCTATTCCTTGCTTCTTCTTGCCAATTAAAACTGTATCCATCACCATCAAAACGAATCCGTTTTGAGGTTTTAATGTACTCCCTAAGTACGTTAAAAACCGCTTCGTCTTTTTTAAGACTCTTTTTGTCAATTAGCGCATCTACTTCCTTTTTAAATTCTTTAAGCTGATTGGCCATTATAGTATTCAAAACTGTCATGGGCTTACCGCAGTTCATTTTTGCCCCTACACCACGCATTTCAAACTTATTACCTGTAAAAGCAAAAGGCGAAGTTCTATTACGGTCTGTATTATCTAGTAAAATTTCAGGTATTTTACCTACCACATTCAACTTAAGTTCAGTTTTTTCCTGTGGCGACAATTTTCCTTTAGAAACCCCCTCCAACTCGTCCAGAACGTCTGCCAACTGCTGCCCAATAAATATAGATATGATTGCAGGTGGCGCCTCATTAGAACCCAAACGATGATCATTACTGGCAGAGGCTATGGATGAACGCAAAAGTTCTTCGTACCTATCCACGGCCTTTATAGTGTTCACAAAGAAGGTCAAAAATTGTAGATTCTTCATGGGGGTGCTACCGGGACTCAACAAATTAACACCGGTATCCGTACTTAAAGACCAATTGTTATGTTTACCCGATCCGTTTATACCCGCAAAAGGTTTTTCATGAAAAAGCACTTTAAAATTATGGCGGTCCGCAACCTCTTCCATAATATCCATTAACAATAGGTTATGGTCTACGGATAAATTAGCTTCCTCATATACCGGAGCCACCTCAAATTGGTTGGGGGCAACTTCGTTATGCCTTGTTTTTACCGGTATACCCAGCAGCATACTTTCTTTCTCCAGCTCGCTCATAAAAGCCAACACCCTACTAGGAATAACCCCAAAATAATGGTCATCTAACTGCTGCCCTTTGGCAGCAGAGCTGCCTAATAAAGTTCTACCGGTAATTAAAATATCTGGTCTAGATTTAGCCAATGCCTTATCTATTAAAAAATATTCTTGTTCCCAGCCTAAAGTAGCATATACCTTCTTGACATTTTTATCAAAGTATTGCGCTACCGCGGTAGCAGCTTCGTCTACCGCATTTAACGCACGTAACAAAGGGGCTTTATTGTCCAAAGCTTCTCCCGTATAGGCTACAAAGATGGTAGGGATACAAAGCGTAGTTTTATAAATAAATGCAGGTGATGTAGGATCCCATGCCGTATAACCACGAGCCTCAAAAGTATTGCGTATACCACCGCTAGGAAAGCTACTGGCATCTGGTTCTTGTTGTACTAGTTGGCTACCGCCAAACTTTTCCATGGCCCTTCCGTTCTCTTGCAAATCAAAAAAGGCATCGTGTTTCTCTGCAGTAGAACCTGTTAAAGGTTGAAACCAATGTGTATAGTGCGTTGCCCCCATAGACATGGCCCATGCCTTCATACCTTCCGCAACCTGATCGGCTATTTTACGATCTATTTTACTTCCCGAAAAAATAGCCGCCTGCACCTTATCATATGCATCTCTTGTTAAAAATTGAAGCATTTTTTCATCATTGAATACATGCTTACCAAAAAGAGTAGACCGTCTTTCCATTTCAGAAATAACAAAAGGCGTTCTATTATTGCTCTCCGTTACTGCTTTAAACCTCATATAACGTATTAATAATTCTAATTTAACATTTCATTCATTAAGTATTTCTCAATAAGAATTGATTTTTTTGAATGATTATCAATAAGCCCCCTATCTTAATGGGGGGTATCATAATTTTTACAAAGATAACTCCTTTTTACCCTACCTAAAACAGTATAATTCATTATAAATTTTATTTTTGTTACCTAATATTATTAAAGACATAACGACCAAAATTATGAGCAAGGCAAAATTAGAATACCTTTGGTTAGATGGTTATGAACCAACCGCTAACATAAGAAGTAAAACTAGAATTGAAGAAGACTTTAGTGGCAAACTAGAAGATTGTCCTACTTGGTCTTTTGATGGTTCCTCTACAAAACAAGCAGAAGGCGGATCTTCTGATTGCTTATTAAAACCTGTAGCAATTTATCCTGACCCTGCAAGAAGAAATGGATACCTTGTTATGACTGAGGTTTTAAATCCTGACGGAACACCACACGCCTCTAACTCTAGAGCCACTATTGATGATGCCGATGATGATTTTTGGTTTGGATTTGAGCAGGAGTACTTTATCATGGATACCGCAACCCAGTTACCATTAGGTTTCCCAGTTGGAGGTTATCCTGGCCCACAAGGTTTATACTATTGCTCTGTTGGCGGTAGAAACACTTGGGGTAGAGATTTAGTTGAAGAGCATGCAGATTTATGTATTGATGCTGGTTTACAGTTTGAAGGTATTAACCAAGAAGTAGCTGCCGGACAGTGGGAATTCCAATTGTTTGCGAAAGGCGCCAAGAAAGCAGGAGATGAAATCTGGGTTGCTAGATATTTACTACAAAGATTAACCGAAAGTTACGGTTACTACATAGAATACCACCCAAAACCAATTAAAGGAGATTGGAATGGTTCTGGTATGCACGCAAACTTCTCTAATACCGTTTTAAGAACTTGTGGTTCTAAAGAAACGTATGAGAAAATTTGTGAGGCGTTTAGACCTGTAACAAAAGAACATATTGAAGTTTATGGTGAGTACAACGACCAGCGTTTAACTGGTTTGCACGAAACCGCTTCTATCAAAGATTTTAGCTACGGTGTATCTGACCGTGGTGCATCTATCCGTATTCCAATTTTAACTGTGGAAAAAGGTTGGAAAGGATGGTTAGAGGACAGAAGACCTGCTTCTAACGCAGATCCATACAAAGTAGCCGCTAGAATCGTTAAGACTGTTAAGTCTGCCGATGTTTAAGATTTAGTTGTTGATTATTTATTTAAAAAAGCCCTTACTTATTGGTAAGGGCTTTTTTTATGAATTTAAGTAGTATTTAGGAGCAACTAATTAGGATACCGTTACATAAACAAAAAATATGTAGGTAAGCAATAAAACAATGCCATCTCTCCAACCCAAACGCAATCCTTTAGGTATAAATACCAAAGGCAATATCATAAAAGACACACCCAGCATCCAGAATATATCATTGGTCAACAATCCTTGATCCAAAACCCGTATTGGCGTTATGATTGAGGTAATACCCAAAACAGCCAATAGGTTAAAAATGTTAGAACCGATTAGATTACCCAGAGATATTGCCTTCTCCTTTTTTAACACCGCAATTATAGACGCCGCCAATTCTGGAATACTGGTACCCACAGAAACTATGGTAATACCAATTACACGATCGCTAACCCCAAAAGAAGAAGCCAACCCAACCGCACCTTTTATCAAAAGTTCTGAGCCACCCCATAGCGCCACACCACCAACTCCCAACAAGAGTACTATTTTATATAAAGGCAATGGCTTATCATCGTCTGGCAACTCATCTACTACGGCAGGTTTTTGAAAACGCAACAAATACACCAAAAACACAAAAAGAAGCGCTACCATTATAATACCCTCATACTGTTGCAATACACCATCAAAATAGATGAAACCCACAAATAGTAACGAAGCCAACATCATAACGGGCCAATCCGTAGTGTAAAAACTTTTACGCACATCTATACTACCCAACAACACGGTTACCGCCAATACCAACCCCAAATTCGCAATATTGGAGCCCACTACATTGCCTAGAGCTAAATCTGGCAGCCCATCTAGGGCAGATTTTATGCTTACTATGAGTTCTGGCGCAGAAGTTGCAAAAGAAACCACCGTCATCCCAATTACAATTTTAGGTATAGCCAAACGCAAGGATAAAGCAACGGCCGATTTTAAAAGCCAATCGCCACCCAATATTAACAAGGCCAAGCCTAGAACCACAAATAAAAAGTAAAGCATATGCCAAATTTTTCGGCAAAGATAACCTAACCCCAGCGGATTCATAAAACTACATATTTAGTTAAATAACTATTTTTATAGTTGCAAAACTAATTTTATAGTTATACTTTTACCTTAAAGCTAAAATAAATGGAAAAACTTACGAATAAGGAAGAAGAAATCATGAAGGTATTGTGGAAGTTAGAGAAGGCCTTTGTAAAAGAAATTTTAGAAGCCATGCCTACCCCAAAACCCCACTACAACACCCTTTCTACCATAGTTAGAAACCTTCAAGAAAAAGGGTTTGTTGCGCATGAAGCTTTTGGAAAAACACACAGATATTATCCTACTGTAACTAAAGAAAATTATAGAAACTCTTTTGTAAACACGGCTATTGCAGGTTTTTTCAACGATTCTTATAAGAATGTGGTTTCTCATTTTGCCAAGGAAGAAAAGATTTCCGTAGACGAGTTAAAAGAAATTATCGCCTTAATTGAAAAAAACAACTAGATGGAGATAGTACTAGCTTACATTTTAAAATCTAGCGGCATACTCCTAATACTAATTGGAGCCTACTGGTGTTTTTTAAGAAACGATACGTTTTTCCAGACCAATCGTTGGTTTTTATTATTGGGCATTCCTTTAGCCCTTTTACTTCCATTTGTACAATTTACCAAAGTAGAGACCGTTACGCTTACTTACACAGAACCGCAACTTTATACCACAACTACAGAGGTTCTAACAACAGATAATACAGGTTTTAATTGGTTTATTTTATTAGGTATTATATATGCATTGGGCGTACTCTATTTTTCCGTGAGATTTACCATTCAACTTGCACAAATAGGTAAATTAAAAAAGAATTGCCAACTAAGTCGAGAAGACGTTTTTAAACTATATACAAGTAAAACACCAATAGCCCCTTTCTCCTTTTTTAAAAACATTTTTTATTCGCCACACGCTTACTCTACAGAAGAACTCAAGAATATTATTACTCATGAAAAGGCGCACGCCAAGCAAAACCACTCATGGGATTTAATGGTCTTGCAACTTTGTTGTATGGTATTCTGGTTTAACCCGCTTTTGTGGATCTACAAACGTATGGTACAACAAAACCTAGAATATGCCGCAGATGCCTATGCAATTTGCCAGACAGAAAACTTAAAAAATTACCAATACCTTATGCTGAAACATTCTACAGGATATACAGCTGGGACATTGACCAATCCATTTTTCAATTCATTAATCAAAAATAGAATACAAATGCTACATCAAAAATCATCTACAAAACGAAGTCAACTAAAAGTATTGCTAATTATGCCATTAATTGCCATTTTTCTAATGGCCTTTAATGTAAAAACTAAAACAGTATATAATTATGAACAAACCCCTAAGACCGCCATCAATGATACCATACAAGAGGTAAAAATTGAAAATATAACCATAACCATAGATAAATATAGTTCTGACGACGTATTACAAAAAGACGCCCAATTTTTAGCCGAGAATGGAATCTCTCTGAAATACAAAGGAATTAAGCGTAATTCGAACGGTGAGATTACTTCCTTAAAAGTAACCTATGACAATGGCAAAGGGAGTAAAGGCGTGTACCAACAAGCAAATAGCGCAAACACCATTGCGCCTTTTAAAATAGTGATATCCTTTGGAAGCGACAACAGTGCCAACATAGTTGTTCTACAAGAAGATAACACCCTTATTGAAGAGGTAGGCTACCAACAAAACCGTTCAATTTATAATACAGATACCAATGAAAAGCTTATAGAAATCATTACCACTAAGGGAGTAGAAAAAATCTTAGTTGATGGTAAGGAGGTATCCAGAGACGAACTTAGTAAAATTGGCAAACTAGAGGAAAAGTTTATCAATACTATAGAAGTGACGGAATCTTTGGACCACGACACAGAAATAAATGAGGTTAAAGTAGAGGAAGCTAATGGGGATTATAAAAAAATTACCTATTTGAAACAAAACTCTAGCCCAACCAACAAAATATATTTGGTTTCTGAATCAAAAGAGTCTCAAGTATCTGATAAAACCATGTTTAATGGTCTAGAGCAAATTGGGGAACACAACGACATAAGGGTACGTAAACAAGAAATTAATAATGGAAATGATGTAATCATTATTAAAGAAACCGTTACGGGAGAAACTGTAGACATAATGGATGCAGCCACCAGCAAACAAGAGGGTTTACACATTAGCAACAACGGTAATACAATAACCTTGATAGGCCCAGAAGAAAATAATGCCCAACAAGAGAAAGAACAACCTTTATATTATATAAATGGAAAAAAAGCCAATAAGGAAGAAATGGCTAAACTATCTCCTAAGAACATTGAAAGCGTTAACGTTATTAAAGGGAAAAAAGCTATTGAAAAATATGGTGAAAAAGCGAAAAATGGTGTTATAGAAATCTTCACTAAAAAGAAAAATTAGTCACATTCATCAATCAAAAAATTGTCTTTTGAGCCGACCTTTTTTAAGGTCGGTTTTTTTTATCCCCCAAATAGAAAGGCCAAAATAAACCGTTTTTGCAATAGAAAGACCCTTGTAATTTGTAAAAAACCCTTAAATAGCCCTTGAAAACCTTCACTTAAGGCCAATTTACCCCCATTTTACTTACAATTATCAATACACTTCAAGGAGGTCACATAAATATTGACGGCAGATTGATTTTTATTCTTACATATTTGTATTCAATTGTATTTTTTAACTTCAATTTATTTGCAAACATGATATAACTCATTTTATATTGAAAACTCAATCAACAAAACAGGAGTTTATAACCATCAAAAAACAATCAACATGATAACCATTGTAAAATTAATTGTGACCCTTGTACTTACTTTAGTAAGCGCAGCCATGTAACCGCTCACAATTGTAACCAACCGATTTCCTAACCAGAAATCACTTTAATTATTTTCTAACTCTTTAAATTTTTAACCTATGCTTACATTCTTAGGAATACTCGTTATTGTCTTTGGTCTAGGAACTTTAATTGCCAAAACCTTATTTAAAAACCTAACCACCCTTAATTGGTTTACTACCAGAAAAAGCCTTCAAATTGTTTTAGTAGGGCTTGTACTTAGTATTGTTACAGGAGCGTTTTTCTATGCCGAGCCTGGTACCGCATATGCGGTGCAATACCCTTGGGGTGGCCAAAAAGCGGTATTTAGGCAAGGTATTAACAGCAAAATGTGGGGTAGACTTATACCCATACAGTTTGAGCTACCTATAAAATATGTAATACCTAACGGAGAAGGAGATTTAGGTGAGCAAAGTGAATATGCCAATGTAGATAAAGCCAAGTATTGGGCGTTTAGCGATGCCGTTAAAGCTAGAATAGCAACATCTGTTGTTATTAGCATAAATACAGAAGACGAAACACAGTTCTTATCCGTAGCCGATAGAAACAAAACAGAACGTAATCTAATACGCTCTAGAATAATACCAAACATTGACCAGAGTATTAAAAACACCTGTAAATTAATGGATGCACAAGACTATATTTCTGGGCAAGCGTCTGACTTTGACCGCTATTTTAAAGACCAGCTAGAAAATGGCATGTATGTTCTAGAAGAGTATACTACAAACCAAAACAGGGAAATTATTGGCGATTCTAGCACTGTACGTACCGTTGTGAATAAAGAAAGTAAACAAAAACGCTTTCGTATTAAATACAAAGACGGTTTACCTGTTAGGGAAAAAGGCAACTCTTTAAAAGCTTATGGCCTAACAGTTGTACAGGCGGTGGTTACCGAAATAGACTGGGAGCAAACTTTTGATAAGCGTTTGCAGCTACAAAAAGAAGAGGTTGCCCAAACCCAATTAGAAAAGCAACAAGCGGAGCGGGAGTTTTATAGGGCCCAAAAAGAGAAAGCGCGTGGCGAAGCAGAAAAAGCGGCAGAACGTGCTAGATTGGAAAAAGAGCAAATACAAAAGACCATTGCCGCAGAAACTGAAGCTAAAGTAGCCGAGTTTAACCTAATCAAAGAGAAAAAACAATTTGAAGTGGAAAAATTTAAGGCACAGAGCAAGAAAGTTGCTGCCGATGCAGAATCGTATCAGAACGCCAAGCTCGTTAGCGCAGGTCTTACCCCACAAGAAAAAGCTGAATGGGAATATAAGACCGCTGTTGGAGTAGCTGGACAATTAAAAAGTCTAAACTTACCAGAGATTTATATTGAAGGTAACCAAGGCAAGAGCAGTAATGGTAATTTATTGGAGTCGCTCATTGGAGCAGATTTAGCCAAGACCATGATGCAAAAACAGGACTAAACACCACCCATACTATGCAAATAAAAGCCCGGAAAAACCGGGCTTTTTTAATTGGAAAGTAAGCGAGAATGCTAGCAGATACCAATCCGAACTTACAATCACTAGACTTTTATAACCGTGTCTTTCAATTGTTGTACTTTGGTCCTGTTTAAATTAGGAATAGATACCAACAAAAAAAGAATACCGTGTATAAATTTTTAGCCAAGCTCAATAAACAACTCCTCCCCTCCTACTCCAAAAAACAATTAGATTTAACTAAGGCTTCTAAATTTCAATTGGCAATTATTGGTTGGCGTTATTACGTTACTTGCCGTGCGCTAGATTAGTATTTAATTAATGATTTCACCGGTACATGATTTAATTTTGATTCACCTTGCAGAAAAGATAGGTGTATTAAAAAATTACATTGTACAATTTCACCCCCCAATCGTTTCACCAACTCACAAACTGCTGCAGCGGTACCACCGGTAGCCAATACATCGTCATGGATTAGTACTTTTTCGCCTTTCTCAATGGCATCTACGTGAATTTCCAAGGTATCCGTACCGTATTCCAAATCATAACTGGCGGCTTCCGTAGCGTAAGGCAGTTTTCCTTTTTTACGTACAGGCACAAAGCCAGCGCCTAATTTAGAGGCCAACATTGGGGCAAAAATAAATCCGCGACTGTCTACTCCTATTACCTTATCAACTTGCTTGCCTTCTAAAAAACCTGCTAATGTATCACAGGCGTTGTTCAAGGCATCTGGGTTCTTTAAAAGTGGAGTTATATCTTTAAAGACAATTCCTTCCTTTGGAAAATCGGCCACATCACGAATAAATGATTTAAAATCCATTTTTTTGCGCTCTATTTTTGCAGTAAAGGTAAAAAGAAATATATTTGCACCCCTTAAATAAGGCCGCGTGGCGCAACTGAATAGCGCATCTGATTACGGCTCAGAAGGTTGCAGGTTTGAATCCTGCCGCGGTCACTTAAAGCAGAAGTCCATCATTTTTATGATGGACTTTTTTCATTTTTGAAAAACATGAAGCTACACTTTAAACGTTTGGAAGAAATGAAAATGCCATTGCCTTGCAAATGAATTTTCCATGTTCATGGGAGGACTCAAAGGAACACCTAAGGTAATTCTGCCGGGGTCACAAGTTAAATGAAAAGCAAACTAAAAAATTTAGCTTGCTTTTTTCTTTTCTAGTTTTATTCCAATTCAACTTAACATATAGACATATAGCATGTCTTATTCAGAAAGGCATAGCATCCCTATTGCCATACAGCCTTAAGCGCTATTATTAAAAAGCAAGCATTACTGCTTGCTTTGCGTAACTACTTTTAAAGTAAACTTTTATTCCGTTACTACGTGCAATGGCTTTTTTCTTTTAAGCGTATTAGGCACCTTAAAAAGCTGCATAAAGGAAAGCGTTAACACTAAAGAGGTAGCAAAGCCCATGATAGCTACGGTAAAATAAACAATTCCCTTAAACTCTAAATTACTAAACCATTGTGCAGAAAGTTGGGCAAGAAAAGCCGGATTTACCTCTGTAGTATAAACGGTAAAAAACAAAGTAAAAATTAGGGTAGCCATAAAACCGGTTATAATACCTGTTTCAAACCCTTTACGATAATTAAATGCCTTACCCTCTTCTAACTTTCTATATTTGATTGCCTCATAAATACCAAAGCCCGTTATTATTCCATTAAAAAGACTGTAAAAAATATTGGTATGCCAATCAAATAAGGCCAATACCAAAAAATAAGCTATTAGGGATCCACTAGTGGCCAATCCAAAGCGGATAGGCAGTGTAAAATTTTTCATGATTTCTTTAATTTAAGATTAGTAATAAAATTGATAGTACTAGAAAGATGAATGCAGGTAAGGATTTCTTTATTGGGTCGTTCACTTTAAAGTGCATAAAAATTGCACCTGCCATAAGTAATGCCATGGGGAGAGCTCCATAAAATGTTAAGCCAGAAACCCAAATAGAGGCCAATAACAGACCTGCCGCAGTAAGTTTTAAACCTCCTATCAAATACATAATAGGTTCACTTAAACCATAATTGGCAAATTCATCTTTCATAGAGTCGGCGTTGCCGCCACGCCATTGGGTTGGTTTGTGAAAACGAAACACCCAAACATTAACAATGCTTATAAAAATAAACACCTTAATCGTAATTAATATATAATCCATACTTTAACTTTGTTGATTTGTAATATGTTAGCAATTACTTAATGCAATTATTTCTTAAGGGACTTTTACTTTTTAACTCGTTGAGTTTTTTGTTTTTTGGGCTATCCTGTTTTTTTTCACCTTTTATCAAGATAGAATTTGAACGTTATAACTTGGCTTCCTACAGAATTAGCACAGGCTTTTTCCAATTAGTAGGTGCTTTTGGCCTTTTAATTGGCCTTTACTACAACCATTTAGCTTTATTAAGTGCCTTATGTTTGGCCGTATTACTGTTTTCCGGATTTATAATGCGAATCGCGATTAAAGATTCCTTGCTTTTATCCCTACCCTCTTTACTCTTTGCACTGCTTAACTTGTTCACATTTGTTCTACTATTTATTTTTGTTTAATATTTTCATTATAAACTTAAACATTTAAAAATATACTATGTGTTAATTAAGAATTAATTTTCTTCTAGACTACCGTATTTTACTTAAAAAAGTAGTTATTAATTAAAGTATTATTCCATACTGGTTCAAATCACAAAATAATATTAATTAAACAAAGACAATTTGCTTTCTTATTTTTTTGTTTATTTATTTAGATTTTTAATTAAACAATAAGATATGGATTTATTACTTAAAGCAGAAGAGTTTGAGAAAAGACCAATGAGTCACATGTCTACTAGTGATCGTGTAGAAGCTTCCAGAGAGGCCAAACAATTGGTTTTAGCTATTAATGAAATTTACAAGAAAACAAAAGATAGCAAGCTAATGGATGCAATGAAACGTATTACCGTTAAAAAACGAAAAATAGAAAAACGATTAAAAGGGAATCCCCTGGTCTAAACAAAGAAGATATGTTCGGTTTATTTAAGAAAAAATCTGAGAAAGAAAAATTACAGCAACAATATGCCAAATTAATGAAAGAGGCACATACCCTTTCTACATCTAACAGAAAACTAAGCGATGAAAAAGCGTATGAAGCCAATGAGGTTATGAAACAAATAGAAAAGCTTTCATAAATTTTGGAGTATTGTATGTTAATATGTTGTAGCTGTTTTTAGCTTTGCAATCATAAATTTTGAATTTATGATTCGTAATAGATTAAGGATTTGGTTGCTACCCACTTTCATTTTATTAGTTTGCTTGGCTAATGCCCAACAGTATAATTTTTCCACTGTTTGGAATAATTTAGGACCAGGAGTTAGAAAGAACCAACTAATAGAATTTAGAGATTTAAAGGGTAACACCGCTACCCTGCCCCTGGTGTTAATTAAGGGAGAAAAGCCAGGTAGAACCTTGACTATACTAGCTGGCGTTCACGGCTATGAATACCCTCCAATTATTGCTGTTCAAGAATTTTTAAAAGAAATAAACCCTAAGAAATTATCAGGTAACCTAATTGTTTTACCGATCAGTAATATGGGGAGCTTTTACGGAAGGTCACCTTTTATTAATCCCAAGGATGGTGTTAACCTAAATAATGCATTTCCTGGTAAAGAAAAGGGTACGGTTACCCAACAAATTGCTTTTTACATTACAAATAACATTATTCCCGTTAGCGATGTCTTTTTAGATATACATGGCGGTGACGCTAGTGAAGATTTAATACCTTTTGCTTGTTTTTATAATAACCAAAACCATGCTGAGGCAACGGCTATGGCAAGGAATTTAGCTGAACAAAGTGGTTTTACCAATGTGGTTTCTTATCCCTATACTTTACAAGAAACCGAACCCGCTAAGTACGCTTTTAAACAAGCCGTACAAGATGGCAAAGTTGGTGTAAGTTTTGAAGCAGGTAAATTGGGTACCGTTCAAGAAGAGGCTGTAAAACTTAATAAGAAAGGTATTTACAATGTTCTAAAGACGATGGAAATGTTAGCTGTTAATGAACCAGAATTAACCTTGAACACCTTACGGCATTACAACAATCAATCTTACATAAAAGTACCCCAGAACGGGATATTTTACAGTTCTTTTATTGCAGGAGACAGGGTTACCAAAGGACAAGAAGTGGGCTATATTACCAACGAATTTGGGCATACCCTTACTAAAATAAATGCCACGGCAACAGGAATAATTCTGTACAAAATTGGTACACCACCTGTGTTAAAAGGAGAAACCCTAATGTGTATTGGTATACTGGCAGATGCTAATTAATCCTTGCAATTTGCACAAATACCTGTTAAGAGTAATTGTGCCTGCTCCACGCTCTTATCTGGTAGTGCCGGTATTTTTATTTCGTAAGCAACACATTCTACCATTCCACAATTAGTACATTGAAAGTGTGGATGTACATCTACATGCTCTTTATGGTTGCAATCTTTGCATTTGGCATAGTGCTTTAATCCATTTGCACCTAAAAAAGAATGTACTTTGCCCTCATCTTCCAAACGGTCTAGAATTCTATAAATGGTGGAACGGTTCATTTCTTCCTTAAACTTCTCTACCAAATCTAACACCCCAATTGCATGCTCATAGGTATCAAAAAATTGCGTTACCAACCGTACCGTTTTTGTGGTTCTTACTACTCCCATATCACAAATTTAATGCAAAACAGTTGCAATTACAATCACTTTGAGTACTTTTGCAATTCAATTGCAATAAAGAGGAATGAATATTACCTTAAAAAAACCAGATACTTTGGGCGCTTTAGCTAGTGCATTATGCTTGGTGCATTGTATAGCTACCCCATTTTTATTTTTACTGCCCATCGGCATTGAGTCCGGTGTTGTTCCTAACTGGTGGAAGCAGTTAGATATTTTCTTTTTAATTATCTCTTTTCTGGCAGTTTTTCAGGCAACAAAAACAACCGCTGCACCAAGAATAAAACCTGCCTTATGGTTGAGCTGGTTTGCTTTAACTTTTTTATTGTTGAATGAAAAGTTTGAGGGTTTTCCACTACCCGAAATAGCAACCTATGTTGTAGCCATAAGTTTGGTAATACTACATCTATACAATAGAAAATACTGCCAATGTAAAACCGATACGTGCTGTACCAAAAATGGATAAAGAGAAAATAGAGATTATAGGAGACAATCATATTGGATTCAGTGTAGATACCCCAATGGTTGCAGGCGCTTTTGACAAAACCGATGATCAAAAGATTACAGCTATACAGCACCATTTTGGCAAAATAATGGAAGAACTAGGATTAGACCTTACAGACGACAGTCTGTCTGGCACACCTTACCGTTTTGCGAAAATGTATGTAAAAGAATTATTTTATGGTCTAAATCCGTCAAACAAGCCAAAACTCTCCGTTTTCGAGAACAAATACGGTTATAACAAATTACTGGTAGAACAAAATATTACCATAGATTCTTCTTGTGAGCATCACTTTTTACCCATTACTGGGCACGCTCACATTGGCTATGTACCAAAAGAAAAAGTCATAGGTCTTTCTAAAATTAACAGATTGGTAGATTATTATGCCCATAGACCCCAAGTACAAGAACGTTTATCCATGCAGCTCTTAAAAGACCTGCAAAACATATTGGATACGGAAGATGTAATTGTCATGATTACCACCAAACATCTCTGTGTGTCTTCCAGGGGTATAAAAGATAAAGATAGTTTTACCACCACATTAGAATATGGTGGTTGTTTTAAAAATGATAGAAAAAGAGAAGAATTTCTAGGAATATTACAACATGTAGCACTTTAAAATTAAATCTAAAACTATCCATCAGATGTATGCTACATACTATCTTTAAGCTTCTTTTTTAGCACAATTGTATGATAAGTAGTAATAGCCTCACATATCAATATCCTAGCAGTTCTTCCGTTTTGGCTTTTCCTAATCTAAATTTAGATGAGGCAGAAAGTCTTCTTATTTTGGGGAAATCTGGTGTAGGCAAAACAACCCTTTTACATCTTTTGGCAGGTTTGCTAAATCCGGCTACGGGTAACATTACCATAAACCACACCAATATCACTACCCTATCCGCCAAAGCGCTAGATGCGTTCAGAGGTAAGCAAATAGGTATGGTTTTTCAGAACAATCATGCGTTAAGGTCATTAACCGTATTAGAAAATCTAAAAGCACGCTTATACTTTACAAAAAAAACAAGTAATAAAAATGCTCTTGTAGAATTATTAAACGTATTAGGGATTGCAGATTGCCAGAACAAAAAAACAAACGAATTAAGTATTGGTCAATTACAACGCTTGGGTATCGCGCTGGCAGTGGTACATCAACCTAAATTAATATTAGCGGACGAACCCACCTCTAGCTTAGACGATACCAATTGTACTAAAGTAATGCAGTTATTACAAGAACAAGCAACTGCAAATAAGGCGAACCTCATCGTGATTACACACGACCAGCGTATTAAGGCGAACTTCAAAAACGTACTATCGCTATGAATACCTGGAAAATAGTACTTAGCAACCTAAAAAATAAACCGCTTTACACATTTCTTAGCGTTTTTTCGCTATCTATAAGCATTGCATTACTCTTAGGTGTACTACAATTAGATGCCTCGGTACAAAATCAGTTTAAAAACAGCTTGGGTAATGTAGATTTGGTGGTCGGCGCAAAGGGCAGTCCCCTACAATTGGTGTTGTCTTCTGTTTTACATGTAGACAATCCCACCGGCAACATTTCGTATCCTGAGGCTATAAAACTAACGCGCAATCCTTTAATTAAAAACGCTGCTCCTATTTCTTATGGCGATAACTATAAAGGCTACCGTATTGTAGGGACCACCCCAGCGTTTGATTCCTTTTACGCTGCTGAAATAGCAACTGGTACTAGCCCTATAAATTCTATGGAGGCTGTGATTGGCAGTGAGGTGGCACAAAAACTGGGATTGCAACTGGGTGATACCTTTAAAAGTGCGCATGGGCTTACAGATGAAGCTATAGCAGCACATGATGCCGAATTTAAAGTGGTTGGTATTTATAAGAAAAGTTATAAAGTTTTAGACCGATTAATCATCACTACCCTAGAAAGTATTTGGGATGTGCATGACCATGACGAACATGAAGAACATGAGCATGAAGAAGCACACCAACACGAAACTAAAGAGGTTACTTCCCTGTTGCTTTCTTTCCGAAGTCCGGTAGGCTTGCTTACCACACCTAGAATGATTAACGAAAAAACAAACATGCAGGCGGCATTACCTAAGTTTGAGTTGGACCGACTGTTTAAATTTACAGGAATTGGTATACAAGCCATTTCTTGGATTGCTTATATCATTTTAATCATTTCTTGTATTACCATCTTTATTAGCTTGTATAAAATGGTGAAAGAGCGCGCGTTTGACCTTGCTTTAATGCGCACCTACGGTGCTAGTAATCTTAAAATAAGTACCATTATTGCTTTGGAGGGTATATGCATAGTGGTTTTATCGCTATTAATTGGCTTTGCTTTAAGTCAACTTGGTCTTCATTTCGTCTTTACTATCTTAAAATCTAGCTTACAGCAAGACATTATGCCCACCTTACCGCTGCAATCTTTTTTATACACCGTAATACTAATATTGGCTGTAATTTTGATAGGTATTGCAATGGCAATAGTGCCACTGTTTAAAATGAATATCTCTAAAATTTTAAGTGATGAAAAATAAATTGATGTCCCTTCTTTTACTGTTGGCCTCCACATACACTTTTGCACAGGTAGAACTAACGTGGAAAGACTTAGCGGATATTACCTATACCGAAAAATATTACCCCGATTATGGTTCTAATTTCTTATACCCAGACTTTAGTAAAAGTATAGAAGAACTACAGGGCAAAGAAGTATCTATTGTAGGTTATTTTTTAGATATAGACCCTAGCGGAAACTTGTTTATCTTATCTAAAAATCCAATGGCGTCTTGCTTTTTCTGTGGTGCCAGCGGACCAGAAACTGCCATGGAAATTCAGTTTAAAAACAAACCCAACTTTAAAACTGATGACATTGTGGTTATTACGGGTAAACTAAAGCTAAATAAAGACGATGTAGAACATTTTAACTACATCCTAACAGAAAGTACTGGACTAAAAATGAAATAAATAGCACGTTTAAAAAAGCATCAATCACCAAAAATGAACAGAAGAAAATTTTTCCGTAACACCTCTTTAGGAGCATTAGGAACATCGTTATTAGCGCCTTTTAACTCATTAGAAGCTGCAGAAACCGCCGCTAGCTTTAAAAATAAAAAAGCTAAGAATATTATTCTGCTAGTTAGCGATGGTATGAGTACGGGTACCTTAAATATGGCCGATTTACACCTTACTAGAAAAACTGGCGTAGGTAGCCATTGGATGAATCTTTATCGAGAAAACAAAGTAACCCGGGCTTTAATGGATACGGCTTCTGCCAGTTCCGTTGTAACGGATTCCGCAGCTGCTAGTTCTGCTTGGGGTGGTGGTGTACGGGTACCTAACGGTAGAATCAATATTGATGCTAATGGCGAAGCCAATCTACCCATTTGGCAAAAGTTTAAATCTGCAGGTAAAAAAGCGGGCTGTGTAACCACGGTACCTATTACGCATGCTACACCAGCTGGTTTTTGTATTAACATTAAGTCTAGAAATGACCAAGACACCATTGCAGAAAAATATCTAGAACAAGATTTTGATGTACTTATGGGAGCGGGTAACGAACACTTTGCTGCTGACAAGCGTAAAGATGGCAAAGACCTGTACCACGCATTTGCTGCCAAAGGTTATAGCGTTGTTAAAGACAAAAAGGCTATGCAAAATGCTAGCAGTCAAAAACCCTTACTAGGCGTTTTTTATGACAGTGGATTACCCTACGCCAAGGACCAAGAAAACACCAAAGAATTAGCCAATAGTGTACCCACCCTGGCAGAAATGACCAAAAAAGCAATTGACAATTTAAAGGATACTGAAAACGGATTTGTACTACAAGTAGAAGCTGGCAAAGTAGACTGGGCGGCACATGCCAATGACATTACCGGACTATTGTATGACCAAATAGCATTTGATGAGGCTATAAATGCAGCTATGGAATTTGCAGAAAAAGATAGTGAAACACTCGTTATTATAACTACAGACCATGGCAATGCCAATCCCGGGGTAATATACGGTAGCAACGCCAACACCAATTTTGATTCTATTCAGCATTACAAATTCACCAATTCTTGGATATTAAACGGTCTTGGTAAAGAATCTTCTATAAACACGGTAAAGGAACGTATAGCCTATGCCAATGGTATTGCAATTGATGATGAAGCGGCAAAACTACTACTATCCTACTACAAGAATTTAAATACTGATGCGGGCTGGTATAACCCTAAAAAATTACCCTTTAGACCTTTAGCCGAGTTGCAAAAGGAGCATAATTCCGTGGGATGGATAAGCATGCAGCATTCTGCAGACTACGTAGAGTTAGCCATGTATGGCCCAGGTAGTGAACTACTTACACCGTTTATTAAAAATACCGATTTACACTACCTGATGCTTAATACAACAGAAGTGCAAAATAACTTTTAATAAAAGCAAACAAAATCCTAAATTCGCAAATCAGTCGCATTAAGCAACTATGACCAAAGAAATCAAACATAACCTTTCTTATGTATTTCTAGCCCTTTTCCTTACCGTGAAAATGGCAGGTCTACACGTTTTTACCCATACGGATGAGGCAGACGCTACAGATGATTGTGCCATTTGCGAGGTGGTATTCTTAGACACCCACACTCCTGTACTACCAGAAAATGGGTCTGAATGGCAGTTAGATGTACCAACCATAAATTATCTTCAATTAAAGGTAACCTCTGCTCCCCAAAGTTTAAGCAACACCTTATTTTCTTACTTTCAATTTTCTAGGCCGCCACCACACCTCTTGGCCTAACCCTTATTTAAGCTAACATTTTTGGTGTCCCTTTTTAGCGTAAACACCCTGTGTTTTTGTTGGCATCTAAAAACCTATTTATTTCCTAGCCCCCTAGGAAAACCAAACTTTTATTTTAGAATAACATGTCTATTAGACAGCTCATATTTGGGCTGGGTATGGCAATTACCTCTATACTCAGTGCTCAAAACAAGCCTTCCATACAAGGTACGGTTATAGATGCCCATACCTTAGAGCCTTTATTTGGTGTAAACCTTATTGCCAAAGATGGTTTTGCTACCACAGACCAAAATGGCACCTTTTTACTAAAAACTAAGTATGATTCCTTTGTTGCTAGCCATATTGGTTATGCAGACAAGGAATATACAATCACATCTGATACCAAAACGCCCATTATTCTAAAATTAAAGCCCATTAGCACCGAGTTAGATGGTGTTACTTTAAAAG
The DNA here is from genome assembly GCF_002072105.2 of Croceivirga radicis. GTDB lineage: Bacteria > Bacteroidota > Bacteroidia > Flavobacteriales > Flavobacteriaceae > Croceivirga > Croceivirga radicis. Next base: position 12,809 of record NZ_MTBC01000009.1, on the reverse strand, counting down.
GTAAATCCCAACAGCGGCTTGCTCAAGAATCGGCTACGGTAAGCATAGCAGTAGATGAAGAATATTTACATGCCAATCGGGAAAATAGCTTAATGCAAACCCTAAAAAAAATTCCAGGAGTTAGTACCATGACCATTGGTTCCGGGCAATCCAAACCTACCATAAGAGGACTCGGTTTTAACCGTGTTAGTGTGGTACAAAATGGCATAAAGCACGAAGCGCAACAGTGGGGCAGCGATCATGGTTTAGAAATTGACCAGTATGGCATTGATGAAATCCGAATTATTAAAGGACCAGCCTCTTTGTTATTTGGCTCAGACGCTATTGCTGGTGTGGTAGATATACAACCCCCTAAACTACCCATGCCCAATTCCTTTTCTGGGGAAGTAACTATCCTGGGGGAAACCAATAATGACTTACTAGCTTTTTCTACAGGTATCCAAGGTAGAAAGGACCAGTGGTACTATCGTGGTCGCATAACCTATAGGGATTATGCCGATTTTAAGGTACCAACAGAGCAGATTAATTACGAGAATTACATTTTTGAACTGCAAGACAATAACCTAAGAAATACTGCAGGCGAAGAGGCTAACAGTAGTTTTAGTTTTGGATATGTAGGTGAAACATTTAGAACAGAAACCTTTGTTAGCAATGTTAACGCCAAAAACGGATTCTTTGCTAATGCCCATGGATTGGAAGTGCGTAATTCTTCTATTGATTATGATACCTCCAATAGAGATGTAGACCTCCCTTTTCATAAAGTAAATCACATCAAAATTACCAACAACACTACCCTTCAACTTGATAACCACACCTTAAAAATAGATTTTGGTTACCAAAATAATCAAAGAGAAGAACAGTCAGAGCCTGTACCCCACGGTTTTATGCCTACGCCACCAGATAGTAAAGAGCGTATTTTCACCAAAAACACCTATACCTTAAATGCTAAAGATGTTATAGTTATTAATAACAAACACACATTTTCTGCAGGGTTAAATACAGAGTTACAAAACAATAATATTGGCGGATGGGGATTTTTAATTCCCGCTTATGACCGTTACAGTATTGGCGGTTACCTATTTGACCATTTTGAAGCAACACCCAATCTACATTTGCAAGCAGGTATCCGGTATGACTATGGATTAATTACAACCAAAACACATACAGATTGGTTCCAAACACCACGGCAAAATGCAGACGGTTCTACCTCTACTATCTTTTTACAGCGCGCTACCAATTCTAGATTAAATTTTAGCAGTTTTAGTGGCGGTATTGGCGCTAGTTATTTAAAAGAGCATACTACTTACAAATTAAATATTGGTAATAGTTTTAGAATGCCTTTAGCCCACGAACTTTCTTCTGATGGAGTTAATTACCACATGTACCGCTATGAACGGGGCAACCTTAGTTTGGACCCAGAATCTTCGTACCAAATAGATGCAGAAGTGAGTTATGCAAAGCAAAAATTCAGCTTTGGCCTAAGCCCTTTTGCAAACTATTTTGATAATTACATCTATCTAAACCCTACCCCTAATTATTACGAAACCTTACAAATTTACGAGTATACACAAGCAGAAGTTTTTAGAATAGGAGGCGAAGCTAGCATAGGCTATCAGTGGTTTAAAAATTTTAATGTTTCCGCCTCTGCAGAATATGTTTATGCAGAACAGACCAGTGGTCCAAAAGAAGGGTTTACCATCCCTTTTTCACCTCCCTTAATTGGTATGTTCAGCTTTACCTACGGCAAAGAACAACTAGGAATTTTTACAGATATCAATTTTACTACCGATGTACGTATAGCAGCAGCGCAAAAAGAAATTGTACCACCAGAAGAAATCACAGACGGCTACCAAGTTATTCATATGTCCTTAATGGGGAAAGCACCGCTCTTTAGCAAAAGTAAACCCATACAAATACGCCTAAAACTTAATAACCTTTTTAACACAGAATACTATGACCATACCAGTTTTTACAGACTTATAGATGTGCCAGAAGCAGGCCGAAATATTGCTGTTTCACTAACACAACAATTTTAAACTTTAATCAATTATAAATACTTAATTACTTTTTTATGAAACCTAATTTTAAACACCTAGCCCTTTTATTTGCAGCTATTATTACCCTACATTCTTGTAGCGAAGATGATGAAGACAACCTTAACGAAGCAGCACCCGTAATTGCCAATTTTGAATTTGGAGAAGGAAGCACCCATAGCGATGAACCTGTGGCTTACAAAGGTTCTGATATCCATTTAGAAGCAGAGATTACCGCAGAAGCTACTGTAGCTAGCATTACCCTAGACATTCACGGGCACGATTTAGAATTGAAAGAAGGGGAAGTAGAATGGGATTTTGAGCAAGTTTTTGACGGTGCAGAATACATAGCGAAAAATCCAGAATTTCATGAGCACGTAGATATTCCTATGACTGCACCTGCTGGGGAGTACCACATTTCTCTTACGGTAACAGATGCCAACGGAAACAGCACCGAAATTGAAGGCCATATAGATATTATGGAGCCTATTACTACTTCTGAAATGTCTATTGATGAAACGGTAGCCCGTGGCAGCGATTTTCATGTAGAATTTATGATAGATGCGGTTAATGGTATCCATAACGTAACCGTAGATATACATGCTCACGGTTTAGAAGTTGCAGAAGGTGAACAAGAGTGGGATTTTGAACAGGAATACGAAGAAGGTTTGCATGGCGAAACTTCTGCTGAGTTCCACAAACATATAGATGTACCTGCTACGGCACCAGCTGGGGAATACCACATGTTAATTACTATTGAAGATGAAAACGGTAATACTTCTGTTATTGACACACATATTGATGTAACTGTATAAACGCAAATAAGCCCAATACCTCCTTTGGTGTTGGGCTTTTAAATATAATTTGAAATGAAAAGAATACTATCTATACTAGGTACGCTAGCCTTGTTAGCTACCACGGCGTGTTCATCAGATGACAGCACAACAATAGATGAAGAGAAACCAACCATAAGTGTAAATTTTACTGGTGGTTTTCCGCAAGCCTGCGAATCTTTAAAACGAGGAGAAACCTATACCTTTAGTGCTAAGGTTACAGACAATGATGCACTTGCTGCCTACAGCATAAACCTACACCATAATTTTGACCACCACACCCATGACGACCAAGGGGCAACCTGCGATTTATCGCCGATTAAAAGTCCCGTTAACCCAATGCTCATTGTAGAAAATTACACCATTGAAGAAGGTCCAAAAGAACATACTTTTAGTATTGAAGTAACCATACCGGAAGATATAGATGTAGGGGATTACCATTGTGGCTATTCCGTAACTGACCAAACGGGCTGGCAAAGCAGAACATCTATAGACCTTAAGATTATTGAATAATTATGAGTTCAATGTAAGGAGTCAGGTTATCTTTTAAATAATTCTATGCCAATAAAGACTTGTTAGTCTAATATTTTTATAACCTTGTAAAGCATTTCTTTTTAAGACACTTTCAATGAAATTGATTTATACATTTTTAGTTCTTTTTGTTTTAGTAAGTTGTAAAAAAGCACCAACCCAACTCACCAAAATAACCGCAAAGACCACCGTTGTAGACAGCACAGTGGCCAGCACCACTACCATTACAGATTTTGTAGCGCCATATAAAAAACAATTAACTACTAAAATGGAACAGGTTTTAAGTTACACTCCTATAAACCTAACCCGAGAAGATGGTAAACTACAAAGTACCTTAGGTAATTTAATGGCAGATATGTGTTTAGATATTGCCAACCCACTGTATCAAGAAAAGACCAACAACACCATAGATTTTGCCATGTTCAACAACGGTGGTATTCGCGCACCCATTCCAAAAGGAGCGGTAACCATGCAACATGCATTTCAATTAATGCCTTTTGAAAATGAATTGGTGGTGGCTACCCTTACGGGAGATAAAGTAGCGGAATTGGTATCCTTTTTTATTGAAAATAATCGTGCCCATCCCCTATCAAAAGAAATCAACCTAATATTAGATGGTAAGGATTATACCCTTATGATCCATGGTAAACCACTAGAGCGTACTAAAACCTATAATGTGCTAACCTCTGATTATTTACAAAATGGAGGAGACCATATGGATTTCTTTAAAAATCCGGTAACCCTTACACCACTAGATTATAAAGTGCGAGATGCCATAATTGACTACTTTAAAAAAACAGACACCTTAAAAGTTAGTTTAGACAACCGGGTAATTAGCAAACAATGAAAAGAAGAAATTTTACAAAACAATTAGGCGGTGCTGCGGTACTTACCGCTTCTGGTTTAACCCTACCCGCTTTTAAGAAAAAGAGTCAAAGGCAAATTACCATTTTACATACCAATGACACCCACAGCCATATAGAACCCTTTGAGGCTACCCATTTTAGGTACGCCAACCAAGGCGGGGTCGCCAAAAGAGCCACCCTAATTGAACAGGTTAGAAAAGAAAACCCTTATACCCTTTTACTGGATGCCGGTGATATTTTTCAGGGTACGCCTTATTTCAATTATTTTGGTGGCGAGCTAGAATTCCGGTTAATGAGCATGTTAAAATATGATGTAGCAACCATAGGAAATCATGACTTTGATAATTCAATAGATGGCCTATACAAGCAGTTGCCCCATGCCAAATTTGATTTTGTATCTGCCAATTATGACTTCTCCAACACCGTTTTAGATACACATGTTAAACCCTACAAAACCTTAATCAAGAACGATATTAAAATTGGGATTTTTGGGTTAGGTATAGAATTAGAAGGCTTGGTGGGTAAAAAAATGTACAAGGAAACCAAATACCTAGACCCTATTGAAATGACCCAAGAAATGACCCAAAAATTGAAGCAGACGGAGAAATGTGATTTAATTATCTGTTTGTCCCATTTGGGTTATCATTATAAAGACAATGCTAACAAAATATCAGATTTAAACTTGGCAAAGGCCACAAAAGATATTGATTTGATTATTGGTGGGCACACCCATACTTTTTTACCCAAACCAACGCTGGTTAAAAATCTGGACAATAAAAATGTCTTGGTAAACCAGGTAGGTGCTTATGGCGTTAATTTGGGTAGGGTTGATTTTTATTTTGATGAAATGAACAATAATGAAGCTAATGGAACTTCCATTCTCATTTAAGGTGTTATTAAATTGAAAAGCTACGAGGTTATTATTGTAGGTGGTAGTTACGCCGGTTTATCCGCGGCAATGGCTTTGGGTAGGTCTTTAAGGCACGTTTTGATCATAGATTCAGGTAACCCTTGTAACAAGCAAACGCCACACTCCCACAATTTTATAACACAAGATGGCGAAACACCCAGCAAGATAGCGGCCAAGGCAAAAGAGCAAGTTTTAAACTACAAGAATGTTCAGTTTATAGAAGATGTGGTAGTAAACGGTAAAAAGCTGCCCAATGGTTTTGAAATTCTAACAAAATCATTGCAAAAGTTCACGAGTAAAAAATTGGTCTTGGCTATGGGCATTAAAGATGTTTTACCGAAAATCAAGGGTTTTGAGGCTTGCTGGGGAATTACTGCCATACATTGCCCCTATTGCCATGGATATGAATTTAAAAACGAAAAAACCGGCATTTTAGCCAATGGTGATCAAGCTATGCACTTGCTGCCCCTGGTACATAACCTTACCAAAAACCTTACGCTTCTTACACAGGGCAAACCAGACATTACAGAGCAACAAAGAACCAAACTAATCAAGAACAATGTGGGTATACGCACACAAGCCATAGTAGAACTTATCCATGAGAATGGTCATTTAAAAACCATACTATTTGAAGATGGTTCCATAGAACACTTTACCGCCCTGTATGCACAAGTTCCTTTTAAACTACACTCCAATTTTCCGATGGAAATGGGTTGCCAATTGGACGAAACTGGTAGATTACAAGTAAATCCATTTCAACAGACCAATATAAAAGGTATTTATGCCTGTGGAGATTTAACCAGTAGAATGCGTTCCGTGGCCTATGCTAGTGCTACGGGAAATATAGTAGGTGCCATGGTAAATATGGAATTGGCCAATGAAGTTTTTTAACTACTCTCCAGCGTTACGAACACCTTGCTAAAGTCTTGCTTGGCCAAATCACTTTTATGGATAACGTAAAAAATATCACCGGCGTCTCCCCATTGCATGTCTCCAGAAGAGGTTACGGTAAGTAAAATTACCCAGTCTTCCGGATTTCCTTTTAGGGCTAAAGAAGCCTGTAATTCTGGCGCTTCGTGCTGGGTAAAGCCATGGTTGTTCATAGCATAGTTATACGTATTTAGCTCATTTAATGGTTTTTCAAAAGTATCATACAAATCGTCTAGCAAATCTTCATCATCCTTTAAACTTTCAGAAGGGCCTTCAAACAGATGGGTATTTACATAACTGGCATACAAACTAGGTGCACTGTTCATTATTTTCGCATCCACCTTAAAACCTTGGTACGCGGTTCCTACCATTTCAAAATAATCATCTTCCTCAAATTGAAATCGGTTTCCTGAGGCTAATTCTTTATTATTTGCCACGTAAATTACCTTGCCAGGATGCTTATCTCCCCCATAAATATTGTGCATGGTTTCTAGAAAAAAGAACAAGCTGCCTGTTCTAGGCAAATAGTCTTGTAGGTGCGCAATTGCCTCACAATTTACTTGCCCTATAAATTCATAGACATAATCTGGCTTCTCCGCTCTCCAATTTTGTCCAAACCTAGGATACGGAATACGTATGGGTAAATCTGGCATACCGCCAAACCTATGGTTACCAATTTCCTTGTAATCCTCTTTCTGGGTATGGGTAAATCCAATTGCTTTTTTAACCAAATGCGCCAAGGGGGTTTTATAGGTATTTAGTTTATTCTTTTCTATTACGCTATACACCTCTGCTATTAAATCCAAGTCGTATACAGACCAATAGGCTAAATCGTTCCAAGGTGCCAAACCACTACCATCTGCTCCTAGATATTCAAAATTTAGCAAACGTTTTTTATCTGCTATGTTTAATTCAATATTTTCTATTGCATTAAAGGCTTCCGGCAACATTTCTAATGGGTTACCATCTAGTTTTATATCTTTTAATTTAGGTTGATGGGCCAAACTTTCTGGTAAGGTCTTTAGCAAATTGTGTTCCAAGCCAATATGCGTAAGCGTTGGCAATTGTATGTGGGTTGGTATGGCCTGTATTTGGTTTTTGGCCACGAACAAATAGTTAAGCTTAGGCAAATTAAAAACACCATCTGGCAGGTTGGTCAGCAAGCAGTTGTTAATACTCAAGTGTTCTAGGTTTTTCAAATTCCCCATTTGTGTTGGTATTTCTTTTACTGAAGCACCGTTAAGATGAAACCGCTTTAATGCCTTAAACGTTCCAATTTCTTCCGGGATTTCGCTTAGGGGTAATTTCTGCTTTTCATAGTATTGCGACCGTTGTGAAATACTTAAACTTTCAAGATTCTTAAAGGTAAAAAACTGCTTTGGCAAGGATAGAAATTCAGGGTTTTCTATAGCTATATGCCGCACAGTTTCTGGTTTTACCAATTGCAACTCTTCTAAAGAAGTAAATTGGTAGTTGCTCCAATCTAAGTTTTCAATACAAATTTTCTTAGCTAGATGTATAGGAAAAACCTTGTTGTGATAACTTTTGGTCATTTCGCCAGCCACCAATAACCAGCCTTCTTTAAATTCAACCGTACCATTAAAATCCAAACGATAATCAAAACCCTTAAATCTGGTATGCAAAAAAAGTGGTGCATTGGTCTTACCCTCTTCAACTACCATTCTACCTGTGGGCACCCCATTTTCATAGATGCCTTTAGCAGGAATTTGCAGAGTTATTTTACCATCGCCAGGATAATCGTCTAACAATTGTTTTTTGATGGCTTCTTTATGGTCTTTTGTTTTTGCCGCTAAATCCACCACAAGCATTTTTGAAAAATCCGGAATACTGGCCTTACACTCGTCTAGAATAAATTCGAAGGTAAAATCGCCAATTTTTAAGTATTCCAATCCATTTGCTGGCATCTGAGGCGTAAAGACTTTCTTTTCGGGTTCTACCGTTTCATAACTTTGGTTAAATTCTAGCTCCTCTTTTTCTTGGTCCAGCACATGTTGTTGCCAAGCAACTGCCCTGTCCTTTACATCACCAATAATTACAAGAGAACTAAAAGCTTCTTCTATCCAATTGGCCAAGGTATTGTCCTCAACTTTTTCATGAATGCCCCTAAATTCCAGATAAAATTCATCGTCTAACAACAGGCAGGCAAAGAAATAAATAATCTTAAAATGTGTATGCTGAAAAGCTGCATCGGTATGCGCCCTAACAACGTAGGTTTGGTAACCTTTGAAAACCATTTCTTCTGCATCTAATTTTTGCGATTTATAATACAGGGATAAACAAGAATCTTCAAATTTTTCTTGCCATGTACTACCTGAATAGGTATCCGATTCTAAATCTTCCCGCTTTAAAACCGCTACTTGCAAACTAGGCCACTGGTTGTCGAAAGATACATTTTTGGCACTGGCCCAAAACCCTATTCTATTCTGGGCATCAACCTCAAAAAAATCAGGATAAGAAAAGGTAAACAAGTTGGTAGTTGCTGTATTTGACATTAGAAAAACGATTTATCTATTTAATATCTGTAAATAAAGAGTAAAACAAAAATGGAGATTAAATGCTTACCGTCTTACCCTGATTTCCGGCAAATAAAAAAAACCGACTTAAGTCGGTTTTTTACATATAGTTCTTTTATTTTATTTTATGACGAAACACCAACAAGCAGCCTCTTAATTAAGGTGGTAGCTAAATACTACGGAACCTTTTGTTCTTATGCGCTTTTTCAGCTTGTAAGTACAACAAACAGTGCAAAGCAATCTATGAACGTATAGTAGCTAAGGGAAAAAGCAAAAAACTTGCTTTGATAGCGGTATGCAACAAGCTTTTGAAACAAGCGTTCGCAATAGTCAAATAAGACCTGCCCTAGGATGAAAATTACATGCCAGTCAGGATAAACGGATAAGGATAAGAACTCCTAATCGTAATAGCTAAAATCCAAAAAATGCAGGAATTTGGCCAAAATATAGATGTCTCAAATTTAAAGTAGAAAAAAGTTGGTTTTTATCTCAGTTCTTTGTTAGTAATTTTTATTTTAATTCCTCAATATGTGAAGGGGTTCACTAACTTCTTATTCTGCATTAGTTGAAATTGATTGTTCCTCCAGTTGAACTAATCTTTGAACCGTCATTCAGAGTTGCTTCAATCAGATAGTCTATTTGATTTGGTATATTGCTTGTATCAGACAATTTCATTAAATAATCCCTTGTACCTGGACTGTTCGATGGGATATATTCTGAAATGGGCTCAGCAGTGCCGAGAACAACCAACTGATTTGTTATATCAATTCTTTCGCTATTATTTAAATTGAGTAGTTCAACTTTAACACTCTCAATTTTATTCGAGTAAATAAATTCGTCATCACCGCATGGCACAACGGCCGCTTTTAACACTTTTACATCAGTTTTAATTTGTTCACTTGAAGCGATACTTTCGAATTCGGTAATCAGTAATTCAATAACTAAATCTTCTTTATTAATGGGGGCTTGCTCATCTATCTCTACGGGATTATTTCCGTCAAAAATCAATACTCTCGATTCTAAACCTGAAATCGTAACTTCATATGTATTCGTATTACAACAACCAATAATTAACTGAGCCAAGAGCATCAATGTTATTATATTTTTAATTTTCATTTTCTTCTTTTTCATTTCACTTTTTGTCTTATTCTGAGAAATTATTACCATTCATTATTGCTAACGCTTCGTGGATGATTAGTTGCGGGCTTTTCCAACGGAAAATGTCCGCTAGTAAGCTAATTTAATTGATTGCAGGAAATTATAACCCCAATAAATTAAACATCTGGTTGGCACCGGTTTATTTTTTAATTATAGGTCTTTCTAAATTCTACTGGTGACATTTGCGTTTTGTTTTTGAAAAGTTTCGTGAACGATGCTGGGTGTTCAAAACCTAAATTGTAAGCAATTTCACTTATTGAGAGAAATGTTGTTGATAACTCCTCTTTGGCTTTTTCAATCAATTTATTTTGAATATGTTGTTGTGTACTTTGTCCAGTTAACGATTTGAGGATACTACTCAAATAATTTGAAGATAAACTTAAGCTTTCCGCAACCTGCTGCACTGTAGGCAGCCCTCTTTCTACTAAACTACCCTCTTTAAAATACTCTGTCAATACGTTTTCCAGCTGACCTAAAATTTGATGACTTGAAATCTTACGAGTTATAAACTGTCGCGCATAAAATCGCTCTGCATAATTGAGAAGTAGCTCTAATTGAGCAATCACAATTTTCTGACTGTGCTTATCGATATTCGTTTGGTATTCTTGCCGGATATTCTTCAAGAGATTTAATATCAGTTGCTCTTCTTTTTTGGAAAGGAAAAGCGCTTCATTTACATTATATCCAAAAAAATCATGTTGCTTTATTTCTTTAGCCAAAGAAGTATTCCATAAAAAGTCCGGATGCACCAATAGCAACCAACCCGAAGGCTTGTGAGCTTTAATATTAGGATTATTTCCTAGATTGATGATTTGGTTTGGTGCAACGAATGTCATGACACCCTCATCAAAATCATATTCCTGTTGACCATAAAAGAATTTATGGGATACATTACGCTTTAAGCCAATTGTGTAATAATCCTGTCTCCATTTTAATTCTTCAATATTTGATGGGTATTGCACTTGACTATAATCTACCAAACTAATTAATGGATGTTCAGGTGCATCAATATTAGCTAATTTATGATAATCGCTTACCTTTTTGAAATGTTTTAAGACTTTCATTATTAAAATCAAAGAAAAGAATTTACACCAACATACCTCCTGACACTTCAATACGTTGTCCATTAATCCAACCTGCTTTATCAGAACACAGGAATGCCACTGTTCCACCAACATCTTCAGCTTCTCCTACTCGGCCTAGAGCAGTAATGCTAGAAATTAAAGCAGCCTTTTGTTCTTCTTTATTGCTTCCACCAGCAAAATCGGTTGCAATGGCTCCAGGTGCAATTACATTAGCGGTAATTTTACGCTGTCCTAGTTCTTTAGCTAAATAGCGAGTAAAGACTTCTATACCTCCTTTCATCATTGCGTATGCAGACATACCGGGTAAACTAAAGCGTGTTAAACCACTAGAAATATTAATAATTCTTCCACCGTTATTAAGATAAGGTAAAGCTGCCTGTGTTAAAAAATATACGCTTTTTAAGTGTACATTCATCATCTCATCAAATTGCTCTTCCGTTGTATCAGAAACTAAATTATAAGCACCTGTTCCCGCATTGTTTATCAAGAAATCAAAGTTTGTATCTCCGTTTTCTTTCAACAAATAGTTGGTCGCTTTATTGATGAATTCTTGTCCGCTTTTGGTTTTATTAGCATCAAAAGCAAAAGCAACTGCTTTTTGTCCAACCGATTCTATTTCTGAGATAACTTCTTTGGCTTTGCTTTTGTTCTGATAGTAAGAAAAAACAATATTTACACCATCTTTTGCTAGATTAATTGCAATATCACGACCTAATCCGCGACTTCCTCCTGAAATAATTGCTGTTTTCTGACTCATTTTTTATTGTTTTTAAATTAAAATACAAAGTTGAGTCTATACAGTCAATATTATTTTTCCAAATCTACTTTTATCTTTTCCAAATTTATGATATGAGTTTAAATGGGTGCCAGTATCTTTTTATATGGTATGTTGCGTGGGTTAGCACTTAACTTTACAAGTACACGACAAGTTGAAAATTCCTGCGGAATTTTCAGGATAAGCCTGCAATAGCAATTGTTTTTTAACTCAGTTCTTTGTTAGCCACAGTATTTTTTTCTTAATTCAAAAGCTTCATCATCCGTGTTATAACCGTGCAATAATAGCCCTTCGGTGCAGCCTATCCTTTTTTCAACAATTTGTTTAATAACGAATTTTTTGTATTCACCAGTCTTCTTAAATCGGGCAGGAACTAATTTTATCCTTCTTTTAGAATCAATATGGTCCAACTTTTCGCTTTGAACTAATTCAAAGATTGTTTGTTCCAACTCTTTAAATTGAACCTCACTTTCAAGTTTAAAATTGTATTTATAGATATCGGAATCCGTGGCAATTGAAATATAGTTTTTAATTCCCAGACTTTTTTGTTCTACTGGATTTTTATAAAACATATTAATTCTTTGACCATAATAGGCGACTATTCCAAATTTTATGTCCTTAATTTCATGATATAGTATATTTAAAGAATGGTTGATAACAATTGCCTCTTCATTAATTTCTAAATGGCCGTCTTTTTTAAAAACGATTCTTTCATAATCAAAATATTGGTAAATGTGGGAGCTTATAAATGGAATACTTCCTAATAATATGAATGATAAAACTATGTTGCTAATATCATCAACGAGAGGCATTTTATAATTTAAAAAAAACAAAAAAAATCCAATAGAAAAAAATAAAAGGCCAGCCCAAAACAACAGCTTTGTAATTGAAGCTTTGTACCTGATAATTTTATATTTATAGGCTGTAAATTTCAATTGTGTTTATTGTGGCTAACGTATTTGTGTATGATTTTTTGCGGGAAAAGGACGCGAGTCATTTTCCGCCATAACCGAAATATAATTAATAAGATTGAATTTCCGAGAGGAAATTCAGACGTAATGAACTATAGCCGTTGTTGTAAAACGTTTTTATTTTATTCCGAATGGTTTTGCTTTCAATTCGTTCAGCCAATCAGTTCCGTATTTTTTATTTAA
>NZ_MTBC01000008.1 GCF_002072105.2 Croceivirga radicis | reverse complement strand
CATCAACCATCAACCATCAACCATCAACCATCAACCATCAACCATCAACCATCAACCATCAACCATCAACCATCAACGCTTCTATCTCTACGATCTTTAATGTACCTTAGCAATCTATGCTATTGATATATACCCATAAGATTACCAACAGATTTACCTATACCATGAACCAGGTATTGGGTAGAATTTTGGGTTTAGAGCTTGGTTTTACTACCAAAGTAGAAGATTTTATTAAGCATAATGGTCCTAAAATAACGTATACCAAACAGCCTTTACAGAACGAATTTTTTATACGTGCCAACGACCTTTTGTTTGAGCAGGGAATTAACGATATAGAGGTTAGGGTTAAGCAATGGCAAGATGTGCCCTGTTTTTTTGAAACAGATGAAAGAAGCAGCATTCCTTTTGATATTTTTTCGGCCAGCTTTTACCTATTGAGTAGATATGAAGAGTACTTACCTCATGTTAGGGACAGTTTAGGTCGTTTTCCACCAGAAACAAGTTTGGCTTTTCAACATAAATTTTTAGAGAAGCCCGTGGTAGACTTGTGGGCGCTTCAGTTTTTAAACGTTTTGTTAGAGCGTTTTCCAGAATTGGAGGTAAAAAAACGGAATTATGTTTTTACCCCAATTATTAATGTTACCACATCTCACATATTTGCAATGCGTGGCTTGGGGCGTACCTTGGGCGGTTTGTTCAAAGACCTATCTGGCTTTAGGTTTGCTCGTGTGTTAAAACGAATTTCGGTTTGGATAAACCCTAAAAAAGACCCCTATGATAATTTTTCCAAGCTGTTAGAAATTCATAAGAACTATTCTTTTAAAAGTATGTTTTTCTTTCAGTTTGCGGCCTATTCAGAGCATGATAAGAACATTTCTATTCATAGGACCGGTTTCCGCTATTTAATAAAGTCGGTTGCAGACTATAGTATTGTTTCCTTAAGTGCGAGTATGGCTGCCGGTGATAATTTAAATGCACTTAAAGAAGAGAAAAGGCGTTTGTCTCAATTAATTAATAGGCCTATTAAATATTCTAGAATGCGGTATAATAGGGTTATGGTACCACAGACCTATAGGAATCTTGTTGCGGCAGAATTTACCGATGATTTTTCCATGGGGTATACCCATCACCTAGGTTTTAGGGCGGGTACCTGCACTACGTTCTATTTTTATGACATTAATCTAGAAGTACAACAGCCCATAAAGGTGCACCCGTTTGCAGTCTGTGATTATGCGTTAAAACGCTACAAAAAACAAAGTGCCGCATTGGAGGCCATGGACAAGCTATACCACCAAGTAAAACTAGTTAGGGGTAATTTTAATTTGGTGTTTTCCAATGAATTGTTTGGCGAAAAACAGCAAATACACTGGATAAATTTATATAAAGCGGTTTTAAAAAGATACTATGTATAGAGAGGTGGTTACCGATGTTTTTTTTGACTTGGACCATACCCTTTGGGATTTTGAGAAAAACTCTGAACTAACGTTTAAAAAAATTTTTGAAGAGCACGATATTCCCGTTTCGCTTCCCGAATTTTTAGTGGCTTATGTACCTATAAATTTTGCTTTCTGGAAGCTGTTTAGAGAAGAGAAAATTTCCAAAGAAGACTTGCGCTACCAACGTCTAAAACAAACCTTTGATAAAATTGGTTTTAAAGCTACCGATGCGCAAATAAATACACTGTCAGAAGGGTATATAGCCCATTTGTCTAGTTTTAACCACACTTTTCCGGGAGCGCATGCAATTTTAGAGTATTTAAGGCCAAACTATAAGCTGCATATTATTACAAATGGTTTTGCCAATGTTCAAGAAAAGAAACTTAGAAATGCCAACATCTTGGATTATTTCTCCGTAGTGGTAAATTCTGAAATGGCGGGTGTTAAAAAACCAAACCCAAAGATTTTTACTCTGGCCTTGGAAATGGCAAAGGTACCCGCAAATAAATCAATAATGATCGGGGATAGTTTGGAGGCAGACATCTTAGGAGCCAAGGCATTAGGCTTGCATGCGCTACATTTTAATGCCCATAACGAACCCAAGCACAATGTTTGTGATATCATTTATGATTTAAACGAAATAAAAAACTTTTTATAGAGTTATAGTAGGGTACACATGGGTAAACATTGTTACCTATAAAACCTAGGATTACACGCTATGAAAACCATTTTAATTTTTTGCTGTTGTTTGTTATTGATGGTATCCTGCTCTGAAGAACAAGATTTTAATCAAGTAGACGACCTATCGCTACAGCCTTCTTTAGCATCCAGTTTGTTGTATTTTGAATCTAATGAGGATACTATGAATGCCGCTGGTACTGGCGTGTTCTTTTCAGAGGTGTTTACGTTTGAGGCCTTTAAAGAAAAGTTTATTGCGGATGAGGTTGTAGAAGGTACTATTACGTATCAAATAGAAAACACGACCAGTAAAAGTTTGGGTTTGCTTATAGAATTTTTAAATGAGGCAGATGTTGTCTTGTACCAAGAACCGTTTGCAATAGAACCACAACCTACGGCAGCTTTAGAACGTCAGGTTAATTTTGGCCCAAATGGTGAGTCTTTGGAAATTCTTAGAAATACGGCAAAAATTAGAATCAGTGCTACTAATGAAGGGGATGGTAGTAGCCAATCTACCCTAACCGATCCAAAATTGGTATTTAAGTCTAGTGCTACCGTTGTATTGAATGTAGAATGAAAAAGATAAACGTACTATTCTTTTTAGTTGGATTGGTATTTTGTACGGCCCAGAATAAAGCTGTATTGTATGATTTTTATGAGGTGCCGCAGGCGTTGCTATTAAACCCTGGCGTAAAAGCCCCTTACAAATGGCATGCTGGTGTTCCCTTATTATCAGGATTTTCTATGCAGGCCGGTACTAGTGGTGTAACGGTTAATGACCTTTTTGCCAATGATGGTGTAGATTTTAATACCAAAATACGTGAGCGTGCTATCTACAGCATGTCACAACGAGACGAGTTCAGCCTTAGTGGTCAATTAGAGTTGTTTACAGTTGGGTTTAGGGGAAAGAACAATCCAGATAATTATTATTCTTTTGGAATGTACGGTGAGGGTTTCTTCTCTCAATTTTGGCCGCAAGATTTGGCTATTTTGGCATTCGAGGGAAATGCGACTAACATAGGTAGGCGTTTTGATTTGAGCCATCTTACCAATCAGGGTGAAGTGGTAAACGTACTACATTTTGGAGTAAATAAGCGTTTAGATGAGGACTGGACCATTGGGGCCAGAGCAAAATTATACAGTAGTGTGCTTGAGTTTAAAACCAAGGGTAATTCAGGTTATTTTGAAACTACATTAGGCGAGCAAAATATTTTAAGAAATACGGTAGTGGCAGACCTTTCTTTAGAAACTTCCGGGCTACAGGAATTTATAGATATTATAGATGAAGACAGCAATACCACACAGGAAGATTTAATTAATAAATTTATTTCTCGTTCTTTATTTGGTGGTAACCTGGGTTTGGGTTTTGATGTTGGATTTACGCATAACCTTAGTGCTAACACCTTGGTTACTGGTAGTCTATTAGATGTTGGTTTTATTTACCACAACAATGCGGTAAAAAACTATTCGGTAACAGGGAGCGCCAATAATGAAGGTTTGGAAATTATTTTACCAGAAGATTTAGCCAACTTTAATACAGATTTGTGGCAAGAATTGGTAGACGATATAGAAGAGCAAGTAGATTATACTACAGATGCGTCTTCTTGGGTCTCGCTTCGTCCCGTAAAACTATATGCATCTATTAGGCATAATTTTGGAAATACTTCTACTAAAACAGTAAGAAGAGATAATTGTGGTTGTGCTTTTAATGGGGCTGGTAGTTCAGGTAGCTCACAAAATATTGACTACAAAAATGCAGTAGGTGCGCAGTTATTTATGATCAACAGACCAAAAGGACCGCAGGCTGCATTAAGTGCTTTCTATCAAAAGCGGTTGGGTAATATTTTAGCGTTAAAGACTACCTATACAATAGATAAATATTCCCTGTCCAATATTGGTTTGGGATTAAATTTTCAAGCAGGTCCTGTCAATTTTTACATTATGGGAGATAACCTATTGGGTTATCGTAATGTAGCAGATAGCCACTATGCATCTTTACAATTCGGATTTAATATTCTATCTTGGAACGATAATTGATTTCAAGAGCATATGAATATGAAGAACATACTTTTTGGCCTGTTTTTATTAACAGTCCCTATGTCGCTAAGCGCGCAATTTAATGATTACAAATACATAATTGTTCCTAAACAATTTGAATCTTTTAAAGAAGTTAATCAATATAACACTAGTACCTTAACCAAGTATTTGCTAAGTAATTACGGCTTTAATGTTGTTTATGATGATGCCTTGCCTTTAGATCTTAACGTGAATAGATGCTTAGGGTTAACCACGGTGTTGAATGATCAATCTAACATGTTTACTACTAAAGTTTCTTTACAATTTAAAGATTGTAACAATACCGTAGTATTTGAAACTTTAGATGCAAAAAGTAAAATTAAAGAGTACAAAGACGGTTATAAAGAGGCAATAACAAAGGCCGCGCAACAATTGGCGGGTATAGGCCACAATTACACGCCCAAACAAACGGAAACAGTTACCCTTAATTTCAAGGATGATGTAAAACAACTTCCTACAACTACCCAACAAGAAGCAAAAGATAACACCAAATTACCGGTAGATGTTGAGCAGTCTCAAGGTAAAGAACCTGCAAATAGCACTGCCAATATTACCACAAGGGCACAGGAAGCTACTAATCCTGATGTCTTGTATGCACAACCCTTAGAGAATGGTTACCAATTAATTGATAGTACCCCACAAATAGTTTATGTGCTAAAATCTACTAGTGCACCAGAAGTGTTTATGGTTAGTAAGGATGGTAAAAATGGGGTGGTTTTTAAGGATAATGGACAGTGGTACGTAGAATTTGATGGCGATAAAGCCCCTAAAGCGATTAACATAAAATTTTAGAAGTCGTATTTATCTTTCCATCGCTTTTTTAGAAAATCGCGCATGGCATTTTCCCTGGCATTATTGCCCGGCTTATAGAACGTGGTTCCAGAGAGTTCTTCTGGTAAGAACTCTTGTGCTACAAAATTATTGTCATAATCATGGGCGTAAGCATAATTTTCTCCATAACCTAAATCTTTCATTAGCTTGGTAGGTGCGTTGCGAATGTGTAACGGAACAGACAAATCTCCGGTTTGTTTTACCGCCTGCTGTGCTTTGCCAATGGCCATATAGCTTGCATTACTTTTTGGGGAACTTGCCAAATAAGTAGCACATTGTCCAAGTATAATCCGAGCCTCAGGATAGCCTATGGTAGTAACCGCTTGGAATGTAGCATTGGCCAAAACCAATGCGGTAGGGTTTGCGTTACCTATATCTTCAGATGCTAAAATGAGCATTCGCCGGGCCAAAAATTTCACATCTTCGCCTCCTTCAATCATTCTGGCCAGCCAGTAAACAGCGGCGTTAGGATCACTACCTCTAACAGATTTTATAAAGGCCGAAATAATGTCGTAATGCTGTTCTCCAGTTTTATCATAAAGCACAGTGTTTTTTTGAACTTTGCTTAAGACAAGGTCATTTGTGACTCTTATGTTGTCCGTTGCTTCAGAATTTATGATAAGTTCAAAAATATTGAGCAATTTTCTGCCATCCCCACCAGATAACCGTAATAGGGCTTCCGTCTCCTCTAATTTGATGTTTTTTTTAGAGAGGATAACATCTTCAGTAATCGCCCTATTCAATAATAATTCTAAATCTTCTTTTCCAAAAGGGTTAAGAATATATACTTGACATCTAGATAGTAATGCAGGTATTACCTCAAAACTTGGGTTTTCCGTGGTGGCACCTATTAAGGTTACCCAACCTTTTTCTACCGCTCCAAGTAAAGAATCTTGTTGTGATTTGCTAAACCGATGAATCTCGTCTATAAATAATATTGGATTTTTAGTAGTAAATAATCCACCACTTTGTTTTGCTTTTTCAATAACTTCTCTTACCTCTTTAACACCGCTACTAATGGCGCTTAGGGTGTAAAATGGCCTGTTGCTTTCTTCGGCAATAATATTGGCAAGCGTGGTTTTGCCCGTTCCTGGTGGTCCCCATAAAATTAATGATGGTATGGTGCCGCTCTTTATTTGTTGGTAAAGTGCGCCTTTTTCTGTACCAACCAAATGTTGTTGGCTTACATATTCAGTTAAATTTTTAGGCCTAATTCGTTCTGCTAAGGGTTCGCTCATATTGCAAAATTAGAATAATTTAGATGGATGACAATTTAGCAGTAAACCTAAAGTTGGACTTCTTATTGTACCGTCAATACTATGAAAGAGGAAAACTATTTTAAGTTTAGTTTAGGGCAATTAATTCCGCCTTTGTTTGGCATGTTGCTTATTTGGTTCGTGTTTTGGATAGAGGTGAGTCAAGGAATCAATCTAAATAAATTTGGCGTGTTACCTAGAACGTTAAGCGGCTTAAAGGGTGTATTGTTTTCACCGTTAATCCATGGTTCTCTAGAGCACTTGTACAACAATACCTTGCCGTTAGGCATTCTTTTAACCGCCTTGTTCTACTTTTACAGGCAGAAAGCATGGAGGATAGTCCTACTTGGATGGCTATTTAGTGGCTTGTTAACTTGGATAATAGCCAGGTCTAATTACCATATTGGGGCAAGCGGTTTAATTTATGTATTTGCTAGTTTTATTTTTTTCAAGGGAATATTTCAAAAACACTATAGGTTGATAGCGCTATCTTTGGCCGTTGTTTTTATTTATGGTAGTCTATTATGGTATATTTTTCCAATAGAAGAAGGCATTTCTTGGGAAGGACATTTATCTGGTTTTATTACGGGTTTACTACTGGCGAAACTTATTAAAGTAAAGACGCCGGAAACCAAAAAATATGAATGGGAAAAGGCAGATTACAAAGAAGAAGACGACCCTTTTTTGAAACATTTTGATGAAAACGGCAATTTTATAGAAAAGTTACCAGAGGAACCGCTAAATGAAATATCTGTAAACTACGAATACAAACCTAATAAAGAAAAAACGGATTAAGCTAAGCGTTGTCTAAGGGCCTCATATAAGAATACGCCGCAAGCCACAGAAACGTTCAATGATTCTATTTGTCCCATTAAGGGTAATTTGGCTTTGTGGTCTGCTAATTTAAGAATGGAATCGCTAATACCTTTATCTTCTGCACCCATTATAATTGCAGTTGCACCGGTAAAATCTACATCATAAATAGAATGGTCTGTTTTTTCGGTTGCGGCTACCAATTTAAAGCCAGAAGCTTGTAAATAATAAATGGCATCTTTTAAATGGTCTGCCTTAGCAATAGGAACGGTAAAAGCAGCACCTGCACTTGTCTTTACAGTATCGCTGGTAATAGGTGCAGAGCCACTCTTGGGTACTACAATTGCATCTACACCAACACATTCTGCCGTTCGTATAATAGCCCCAAAATTTCTAACATCTGTTAGTTGATCCAACAGCAGTATTAAAGGGCTTTCTTTTCCTTCTAGTATTTGTTCGATTAAGGTATTGAAATCGTGAAAGTCTACAGGTGCTATTTGGGCTATGGCACCTTGATGATTGTTTTGGGTAATTCTATTTAGTTTTTCCCATGGCACGTAAGAAGCACTAATGTTTTTTTTGCGGATTAGGGTTTCCAATTCTGAGAATAATTCTCCTTTTAATCCTTTTTGTAAAAAAACCTTATTAATACTTTGGTCGGCTTCTATAGCTTCCATAACCGACCTAATACCATAAACAATGCCCTCTTTTTTCATAGAGGGCAAAGGTATGTTAAATATTGTTGCTGGTTATAAAAAATATTAACTCGCAGTGTGGAACTCATTATTAAGAAAGTTAACAATAGACGTTAGGTCTTCTTCATTTCTTATCTTAATGTTGTTTTCTTTTAAATAAGCTTTAAACTTGGCTTTTTCTTCATCGGGGAGTAATTTAATTAATTTTCTATTACTCAAATCAACAGCTTCTATTTTATTTCTTCCTTCTAATTCGAGATAGTATTCTGTAAATTTTGAAAATCTAGCAGGTATGGCTGGTACAAATGAGTTCTGGGATTTTTGTCCTTCTGTGAATTTAACATCTACACGCTTGTATATTGAGTATTTTCCATCAACTAATTTTGTCAAATATCCATTTTGAGTAAGCCCTTTATCATCAATAAAAGTTTTAAAGCTCATGGGCTTATTATTAACCCTTATAGATATTTGTTTGTCTCTACCTAAAGCTTGGATACCTTCACCTTCAATGTTTTGACGTTTTATTTCAATTTCTTCGTTGTAGGCGTTATACCTGTAGAATATCAAGCCTAAGTCTTCATTTTTATAAAATAAATTGGTGGGTAAAAATAGGTCATGGGTATAGGGTGAACCTTGAAATTCTTCCTTTTTGTAAGTTAATTTTGCTTCGGCTTCTTGCATAGGGCCAAGAACCGCATTTAATTGTGCATTGGCATCTGCCCCAGATGTGGCAGTGGAACCATAATTAGCAATTTGCCCACTTGTTTGTGCCTTAATTGTTATCATCGCCAATAGGGATAATGTAGTAAACAGATATTTCATAATTGAGTCGTTTTGGTTAAAGCTATAAAAAATACTTAATTAGCTAAAATTCAAAGATGTAAAAATTAAAATTTTATAGAATATAATAATTTCTAAAGTCTGATTTTAACAATTATTGAATTAAGGAATCCAATGCAAATACTTCAATAGTATCATTGTTTCTTAAACTGAACAGATAGTTTTTTTCTTTAAGTTGAAAAGAATGTAATTGCTTTACATTTCCGTTTAAATAGAGGCCTGTTTGGGACTGTGGTACTACGGTGTAATTATCTGTACCATTGGATAATAAAATTTGTCCACTAACCGCATCTAATCTAGGTGTCTCTACTTCTGTTTCGTAGATGTTCCCTCCAATAATTAAATCTTCAAAACCATCCTTGTTCAAATCCATGTTAACTGTTGACAATATTGGGTGTAGCTGGGCTAGTTTGGGTAAAGATTGGATTTTAAAACCGTTATTGGTGTTCAATAGTAATAGTGAGTTGAAAGTAGTGGCTGTTGCTTCATAAGCGGTTGTTAGTTTGTCGCCATAAATGTCTATTAAATTTGCATTAGCAAAACCAGAGTAGGTCTCAAATTTTTCTTTTATAAACGGCATTTGCTGAGAAGAACATTCCCTGCCTCGAACAGGTACATATTGTCCTTTATATTTTTTACTTAAAACAATATCAGGAGTTCCATTATCATCAAAATCATTGGTGTACACCTTGAACGGTTTAGTTTCGCTAGCAGAAAATTTAATGTTATGACCAATATTTCCAACTATATAATCTGGTTTGTTATCATTGTTAACATCTGTTTCGGTAATTGAAAAATACCATCCTTTTGGGTTTTCTTCTTTACTCAAGGGGCTGGCAAGCTTAAATGTCCCATTTTGATTTTTAAAAAAACCAATTTCAGTCCACTCTCCCACAGCAATGAAATCCATTTGTTTGTCATTATCAAAATCGGTGACAAGGATATCATTGATAATACCAAAATTTAATAAATCAGGACTATGCGTTTCGGTTACATCAACCAAAATACCTTTTCTATTTTCATAAAGTTTGGAAGGGGCAGGTATTGGATAATTTTGTGGTTTTATTCTATTGCCCACAATGATGTCCAAATCTCCATCTAAATCAAAGTCGATTGTCTTTACAACTTTTCCGCTCTCCGGATTACTTAATAAATTAGGTTGGTTTGATTTAGTGAAATTTCCCCTGCCATCATTTAAATAGATGCGATCCGCATAGTATGAAGAATATGGGGAAAATTCATTTCCTCCACTTACAACATACAAATCTAAATCCCCATCTAAATCTATATCTAAAAATGTGGATTGGATATCCTCATACAATTTATCTTCTTCAAATGCCTTTTGCTGAGATAAAATAAATTTGCCGCCATTGGTTTGAATAAAAATTTGTGCAGATTGTCCAGATGCACCACCAATAAAGATATCTTCAAGTCCATCATTGTTTGCATCTGCGGTATTTGCGTAAGGGCCTAAATTAGATTGTTTGTAGGGAAGTAAGATTTCAGTATCAAAATCATCATATGTATTTTCTTGATGTTTAAAGTTTAAGCCTAATGCCCCTGTATTTACTTTGTTGTTTACATATTTTGAAGTTAGTCTTTTAGAATTATCGATAGAAATATCTTTAGCTTCTAAAAGAATGGTTTGATTGGCTTGAATAGCTGTTTTAATTAATTTACTTCCATTGGGCCATATGGCCACTAATGAATCAATAGTGGTAATAGTATCAATGCCAAAATGAGCAACGTTTTCTTGTGCCGAACGGTAACCTCTAACCCGGCGGTTTTCTATTAATTGTTTCTTATTGTTGTAGGATATGGTAATTGTAGGATAGGTATCTGCCAATTCATTGGATGGTTTTACTCTAAGATAGTTGCCAGAGCCAGTTTCCATGGTGGTGTTTTTATAGATAAAAGCCTCTTCATCCATATTGTTCACAATTAAGTCCATATCACCGTCATTGTCTAAATCACCTATTGTACTACCGTTACTGAATGAAAAATCTGCAAGGCCCCATTTAGCAGCAGATTCTTTAAAGTCTAATTTGGTTCTATTCTCGAAAAGAATGTTTGGAAGTTTTTCAGAGGGCATGGATTCATACAATTGTTTTTTTATTGCTAACGGAATGTTGTTCCTGTATTTCTGTTTAGCTTCAAAAACCTTTCGTTGTAAGTCATTATCTAAGGCGTACCTTCTATATCCATTGGTTATATAGATGTCTTTATCTTCGTCATGATCAAAGTCTTGTAATAAAACAGACCAACTCCAATCGGTACTTGCGGTTTTAGTTGCATGTGAAATATTACTATATAAATTATTGCCAAGGTTTAACTGCAGGGTGTTGTACATGTATTGATGGTGAAAACCTGCCTTTTTGGTTAGGTAGTCAAACCTCTTAGTATTCATAGAAGCCATTAAGGTTTTAGAACGAACATGATCGTTTGCCGCCATGTCCAGGACAAATATGTCCTGTAATTGGTCATTGTTAATGTCGGCAACATCCATGCCCATACCATAAAATGAGATTTGATTGGTATATTCTTTAATACGATCAGTAAAAGTTCCATTTTGATTATTTATAAATAGGGCATCAGGTAAATAATAATCACTTGCAATGTAAAAGTCCAACCACCCGTCTGTGTTAAAGTCAGAGACTGTTACCCCTAAACCAAAAATTGCCCTGTTTATTCCCGCTTTAAAAGTTACGTCTACAAACTTTCCAGCTTCTTGTAGGTATAAATGTGAACTATTGCTATGAAGCGTTTTTGGGTCTTTACTAACTATTCTGTTTAAATTAATGGGGTCTACTCCATATAGTTCACTTTCATTCATAACTAAGCAGTCTAAGTCGCCATCGTTATCGGCATCAAAAAAAACAGATTGTGTGCTTATACCTGTATCTGCCAATCCATAGGATTCAGCGGCTTCTAAAAATGTATTGTCTTTTTGATTGATGTATAATAGGTTTTTCCTTTTATCTCTAGGGAAAGGGCCGCCTTGAGAGACGTAAATGTCCATCCATCCATCCTCATTGATGTCTACGAAAGTGATACCGTTGGACCAATTTTTGCCAAGATTAATATTAGCTTTTTCTGAAATATCTTTAAACTTGAAATCGCCTTGGTTTAGGTATAATTTATTGTTTACTTGGTTGCCAATAAAGAAAACATCTAACAATCCATCGTTATTTAAATCTTCTACTCCAGCACCAGCGCCATTATAGAAGTAATCATAATTGAACAGATTTTCATTGGTTGCCAAGTTTTCTTTGATGGAATTTGAAAAGGTAATTTGGCTATGATCTGATGCTATTTTTTCAAAAACGGGTTTGTGTACGGATTCTATATTATTAATGTCTTTTTTGGGTTCTTTCTTACAAGCGTTAAGAACAAACAATAATAACACTGTAAAGCTAAGGGGATTTAATTTTTTCACAAATATTGAGGTTTGCGGTAATTTGTTTATAACTCTGTAAAAATAAGAAAAGCCCAGTAAAACTGGGCTTTTAAAGTAAGTTATGCTAATGTTACAAGTCTAAGCTTGTATTGCAATAATCTAATAGTTCTACACCTGCTGTATGATCAGGAGCCAAGTCCAAAATCGTGGTACCTGTAGAAGAAGTAACTTGATACGTAATTTCTTCATCCCAATCCCCTGAATTGAAAATGATAGAAATTGCTTGAGCTCCTTCTGGAACATCTAGAGTTACTGTAGATTCACTACCGTCTGCCATTGTAATGTTGGTTACTTCTCCATCTATAGTTACGTCAAGAGAAGCACCGTTCCAACCATCTCCGTAAGAATCTTGCAAATCAAAAGTCCACGTACCAGCACTTGGTGCAAGTGGTGGGCATACTACTACCGCAGTGTACAAGAATGGAGAGCTAAAGAAAGAACCAGTTAAAGTACCAGAGTTATCTGCAAACGAATATCTACGACCATCGTTTAAAACTAATTCAAATCTAACTCTTAACTGATCTCCTCCAGTTACAAATATGTCACTTTCTTCTAAATTTAAAGCAGAAAGCATTGCTGGTAAAGCAACAGAGAAAGATGTTCTTGGTAAACCAAATTCTCCAGTAGTGAAAGTAGAAGCGTTTAAAGTCTCATATAAAACTTCTTCTCTAACAATTCTATCTGTTTCATTCTCTGTATCTTCAAAAGTATTATCAACAAAGCCTAAATAAACCTCAATGGCATCTACCAATGTCCCATTTTGTTGGTCTTGTACTTCTAGATCTACTTCAAAAGTATAGTCTGATGCGCCAATTGGAATTTCGTTCGTTTCAAAATTCACCGTTCTTAATATGGCTCCACGTGTTTCGTTGTCAAAAATTTCATCAACAACGTTATCACCTTCTGCACAGCTAGCTACTAAAAGCGCTAAGCCTGCTAAAATTCCGGTGTTTTTTATAAAAAAGTTTTTCATTTTTTTCATTATTTAATTAGCAGGTGGGAAAGCTGGACTTGCAGGATTTGTATCCCAAAATACTTGCCCTTCCAAATTGTCTTTTTGTGTCAAATTTGGGTTGTTCAACACCTCGTTTTGAGGTAGCAAGAAGCTTCTTGGGAATGCTCCTGGATCTGGCTCCCAGTTTGGCAACAAAGTGGTTGGGTAACCTGTCTTACGATAGTAATTGTAGGCTTCTGTTGCACCACCAAATAATGTTGTAAAGTATTGTTCTGCAAAAATGTTTTCTTGATCATCTCCACTTGCAGCTAAGAAATCTGCAACGGTATCATCAATATAATCCGCTACTTCTTCTTCCGTAGGTGCCATTGATAGGTCTGCAGAACCATCTAAAGAACCAAAAGTTTGTACTTTGGCAATGGACTTTTCAAGACCGCTTCTTAAAGCTTCAGCTTTGTCTGTATCTGTCGTAGCCATTTCACCAATCCAGAAATCTACATATGAAGCTAAAATGATAGGTTCAATACCAGCGCCACCGCCACCAAGTCCTAAGCCAACTCCTTCAAAACGACTATCGTCGAATAATCCTCCTGCAGGATATACACCAACAGCTGTTCTTGTAAAGTTATCCGGAGGTGTTCCTTCATCATTACCATGAGATCTACCCCAATAACCATTATCTACACTACAATACGTATAACCACCGTCTATATAGTGTTGTGGAGGTGTTACAAACGAACACGCAAGTGTTTCTTCATTTGCATCAACAGGGTCTCCATCAACATCCAAAGCGCCTGGTGTACCATCAACTTGTCTGTAGAAATAGTAACGTATTCTAGGGTCCTCATTTTCCAGCATTGTTTCCATCATCCAGTTAGACTGATAAATGTTAGCTCCGGAAGCTGTATAATCAGTAGCATAGTCTGGATGTCTATCATCTGGCTGTAATTCACTTGTGCCATAGCTTATCTGAAAATCATCCTCCGAGTCCATTATATAATTACCTGCATCTACAATAGCATTAAAAGCTGAAGTATTACCCGTGTTTTTATAAGAACGTAATCTTAAGGTATTGATAAGCTTAATCCATTTTTCTGATTCACCAGAGTAGAAGAAATCTTGAGCTCCAAGTGTTTCAGGATTTGCATTAAATAAAGATTCGGCTTCGTTAAGAAGTACAAAAGCGGCATCATAAACCGATTCTCCACTGTCTAAATTAGGAGCAGGAAATTCTAAAGGTTGCCCTGCCTCAGTGTAGGTGGCACTT
The DNA here is from genome assembly GCF_002072105.2 of Croceivirga radicis. Taxonomy (GTDB): domain Bacteria; phylum Bacteroidota; class Bacteroidia; order Flavobacteriales; family Flavobacteriaceae; genus Croceivirga; species Croceivirga radicis. The sequence goes on along the minus strand of NZ_MTBC01000008.1, from coordinate 173,133 downwards.
CCTAAAAAGTCTACTAATTGAAACAAAGAATGGGCGTATAGTGTTTTAGCAACAGCAACATGGAAGCTATAGTCAATATCACTTCCTGCATCAATGTTTTCTAATGCCTGTAGGTTGGTTAAAATACCAACATTTACAAAATCACCAGCACCATTACCTCCAGAGCTGTATGTTCTTGACCAAACACCGTTTAGTGTGTTACCAGGTAAGCCATTAAAATAATTACGGTTTCCAAAATAGTCAATACGAGTTAACTCTGCTGCGCGATCAGCCAATGTTTGCTGATTGGTAATATATGCAAGTTGAACTGAATTCAAAAGCAAGTTTGGGTCACCTGCGGTAGGTGACAGGTCATTAGGACTTACTTGTAAGTCCAAGTCGGTCGTTTCGCAAGCAGTAAAGCTTAATACTGCTAGAAGGACCATTGGTATATGTTTGATAAAATTTTTCATAATCAAAATATCATTAACAATTTTTATTAGAAGGATGCTTTAACACTAATTCCGTATCTTCTAGAACTTGGCCCGTTAATAAAGTCAAACCCTCTACCGTTACCTACACCAACACCTTGAACGTTAGGGTCAAAATTGGCACCGTCTGGCATATTGTAAGCATCATACCATAAGTTAAACCCTTGTGCGGTTATGGTCAAAGATCCAAAAGGAGTTTTGTCCAAGAATTTTGAAGGGAAAGAGTATCCTAAAGAAACCTCTTGTAAGCGAATTACAGAAGCATCGTATATTCTAGTCTCTGTTGGCCCAAATAACAAGTTAGAAAAGTAGTAAGTAGAGTTGTTGATTTGAGTGTTATTAGGAGCGCCGCTTTCAGTTACACCAGGTAAGATGTAAGTGTCTAATCTATTTGCGGTTTCTTGAATTAAACCTCTACCTAACAATACGGCAGTAGTACTAGATAACATGTCTCCTCCTTTTACATGGCTAACTTGGAAGCCAAAATTCCAGTTTTTGAAACGTAGCGAGTTGATGAAGTTCATGGTGTAATCAGGAATTGCATCTCCAATGATTGGTACATTTCCATCTGCATCTTGTTCAACAACTACATAGTTACCGGCGCTGTTTACAAGAAAGTTTCCATTGTCATCTCTTCCAATTGCAGTACCTACTATTGTTCCTAAAGACTCCCCTTTAATAGCTGCGTTAGAACCTCTGAATAAAGCTCCGCCTTGAGCCAAAGAACCTGCATAGAAAATAGCATCTTGTTCTTGTTCTGTAACGGTTTCATCATTCGCAAAGAAATTCACTTTAGAATTCCATGAGAAGTTTTCTCCCTTAAAGATATCTATGCCCAAATCAGCTTCGAAACCTTTATTTACAATCTCACCAACGTTACCCTGGGTAGTAGTAAATCCAGTTGCTGGAGATAATGGAATATCTACAATCAAATCATTAGTTGTTCTATGGAAATACGTGAAATCCAAGGAAACACGATTTTTTAAGAATTTAGATTCAAAACCAAATTCCAACTCCTCTAATAATTCTGGCTTTAAATCAGGGTTTGCTTGGAAACCACCAATTTGGTTGGTAGTTACTGAACCTCCAGAGGCATCAGTAAATATCTGTGTGTTTTGCTCTGTAACACCAAAAATTGGATATCCTGTTGGGAAAGTTGCAGATGTACCATAACTACCTCTTAATTTAAGGAAATTCAATCCTCCTTCAGATCTTAAACCACTAATAGCGTTAGTAGGTAAGAAAGATAAACTTACACCAGGATATGTTTTACTATTATTTTCAGAAGTTAAGTTAGAAACCCAATCTTTTCTAGCAGAAACATTTAAGAAAAGATAATCATCATAATCAAATGTAGCTTGAGCTAAAAGACCAATAATATTCTGCTTCTGTGAGAACTGGATAGGGGATTGGTTTTCGTAGTTAAAGTGTCTTTTAATTCCGTATACAATTTGCCCGGTAGAACTAACACCACTTTGATCAAAAATATCTGATCTAGAAGTTGCCCCTGCAATGAAAGACATTCCTAACTTTTCGGATAAATCATAATTACCGTTAATGGATAAAAAGTGATCCCAGATAGAGTTGTTGTTATCATACGTATCATAGAAACCGAATATAGCAGAGTTAAATTCAACACCACCTTTATTAGATCCGTTCATGTTACGCTCGTTATAGAAATCTAAACCAGACCTCCAATTAAGTGTCATGTTATCGTTTAGTTGGTAAGCAAGTGCTAGGTTCCAGTTAAAACGATTGGTTAGCTGTCTGTAAGTAACATTCTTGGCAGTCCATCTTGGGTTTATGATGTCATTACCATTTCTATAATAAACGGAACTACCATCTATTGGGTTTTCAAAAGGTAAACCCATTAAATCTACACTACGAGGTGTAAACAAAACGTTACCATAAACCGAAAGACCATCGGTACCATTACCTCTACTCGCCGCAATTGGTGGAGTTTTATAATCTGTTCTTGCATAGTTCATTGTTCCAGTAATAGTGAACTTGTTAGAAAGGATAGATTTCCCCCCTAAGGATACGTTGGTTCTGTTTAAACTGTTTCCAGGTGTGAAACCAACATCATTTAAGTATCCTACGTTAGCATTAAAGCTAGTGTTCCCATCTTCGGAACTTCCGTTTACGTTTACAGAGGTGTTCGTAACATATCCTGGACTAAAAAATTCTTCTACACTATCGTAAGGTTTCCAGTCGTAACGTGTTCCCTGTAATTCTGGGAAGGCGTTTCTTGTAGCTGCCACCGCAGTAGTAGAATACGGGTGTTCTAGGGTTCCATTATCATCAATTGCTGGTTGGTTTCCCCATCCTGCTACACCACCTCTTTCAAAACTTGGTCCCCAGTTACTAAAGAACCATCCAAAAGACTGGTCAAAACCGTTACCAAAATCGTCTTGGTAATCTGGTAAAGACGCGTACTCATTTGTAAAGTAAGATTGGCTTACCGTGATTTCAGTTTTCTTAGGGCCGGTTTTTGCAGCTCCAGCTTTAGTAGTAATCAAGATTACACCGTTTTTACCTCTAGTACCGTACAATGTAGCTGCTGCTAAACCCTTTAATACTTCAACACTGGCAATGTTGTTGGGGTCAAGGTCTAAGAAACGAGAACCTTGAGTGGCACCGCTGATAAAGCTGCCATCATCACCGTTTACACCTGCATTGGTGTCATTACTAAAAGGAATGCCGTCTACAATAAATAATGCTTGGTTACTTCCGCTAAAAGAACTTAAACCACGAATAGTTACGTTGGTAGCAGAACCAGAAGCACCGCCAGCGGATGTAATGTTTACACCGGCTGCTTTCCCAGAAAGTACCCTTGCAACATCACCTTCTGCTCTCTGTTCCAGATCTTCTGAACCAACAGAGGTTACTGCGTATCCAAGAGCTTTTTTCTCTCTTTTAATACCTTGGGCGGTTACAACTACTTCTTCTAGTGCCTGCGCATCTTCTACCATTTGAACATTAATGGAGTTGCCAGCACCTACGGTTCGCCTAGATGGCTTTTGGCCAATGTACGTGAACAATAAGGTTTGTCCAGTACTGGCGGTGATGGAGTAGTTTCCATCAAAATCTGTTTGGGTACCATTGGAGGTACCTTCAACGACAATGTTAACCCCAGGCAGCGGAAGCCCATCGGCATCCGTAACCGTACCTGAAATCGTCTTGTCCTGTGCAAAAGTAATGTGCACGACAAACGCCAATAGAAGCGTTAAGATTCCACTTAATTTTGTTTTCATTTTAAAATTATTTGAATTAGCTGGGAGCTAAAGTCATAAATTCATGTTAATAATCCAAAATAAGATCATTAAATTTTAAGAATTAGTTTGAATATTTGCTGATTAAAAATAGAAAGGGGTTAACTTGATAATTTGCTAAATATTAGCGTTTAAATTATCATTTCCTCAAAAACCTTATTAAATTCTGTTGTTTTGCTGTGATGTTTGTTTCTTAAGTAAAACTTAAAATCAGGAAATATAACCTTTGAATTTATGTTAAAAAGAAAAGCTGATCTTGAGCTTTTGTTTTGAAATGGGTGATGCTAAATCTTCAAGTTGATTTTTATCTGTAACAAAGCCTTTACTTAAAGCAAAATTATTTATTGGTAAAATATTTCTTGCTGTATTTGAATAAATTAGAATTATTACTACATTTGCAGCCCTCAAAATGAGGGTTATATAAAATAATATAAGTATTTAATGCCAACAATTTCACAATTAGTAAGAAAAGGAAGGAGCACAATTACCAAGAAGAGTAAATCGGCTGCTTTGGATTCTTGCCCACAAAGAAGGGGTGTTTGTACGCGTGTGTACACTACTACACCAAAGAAACCTAACTCTGCAATGCGTAAAGTAGCAAGGGTAAGGTTGACAAATGGTAAAGAGGTAAACGCATACATCCCGGGAGAAGGGCATAATCTTCAAGAGCACTCGATAGTATTGGTAAGAGGTGGAAGGGTAAAAGATTTGCCTGGTGTTAGGTATCACATTGTTCGTGGTGCCTTGGATACCGCTGGTGTAGCGGGTAGAACTCAGAGAAGGTCTAAATATGGTGCAAAGCGCCCTAAAAAGTAATCAACTTTAGAAAGTAGTAATGAGAAAAAGACAGGCAAAGAAAAGACCGTTGTTGCCGGATCCAAGGTTTAATGATCAATTGGTAACACGTTTTGTTAATATGATGATGTGGGACGGAAAAAAATCCGTTGCATTCAAGGTTTTCTATGATGCTATTGATATAGTTGAGGAAAAAAATACAGATGAGGAAAAGACTGCTTTAGAATTATGGAAAGATGCACTTTCTAACGTGATGCCTCATGTTGAGGTGAGGAGTAGAAGAGTAGGTGGTGCGACATTTCAAATTCCTATGCAGATTCGTCCAGATAGAAAAATTTCTACTGCCATGAAGTGGTTGATTAGTTATGCCAGAAAGCGTAATGAAAAATCTATGGCTCAGAAATTGGCCGCAGAGATTTTGGCTGCAGCTAAGGAAGAAGGTGCTGCAGTTAAGAAGCGAGTTGATACACATAAAATGGCAGAAGCCAATAAAGCATTCTCACACTTCAGATTTTAATTAACCCATGGCTAGAGATTTAAAACTTACAAGAAATATAGGTATTGCTGCGCATATTGATGCGGGTAAGACAACTACTACTGAGCGTATACTTTTCTATACAGGTGTTAGTCACAAGATTGGTGAGGTGCATGATGGTGCTGCAACTATGGACTGGATGGAGCAAGAGCAGGAGCGTGGTATTACCATTACTTCAGCTGCTACAACTTGTACATGGCAGTTTCCTACAGAGCAAGGGCAACCTACTGCAGATGCAAAAGGATATCACTTTAATATTATTGATACTCCTGGTCACGTAGATTTTACCGTAGAGGTTAACCGTTCGTTACGTGTTTTGGATGGTTTGGTATTTTTGTTCAGTGCTGTAGATGGTGTTGAGCCACAATCAGAAACTAACTGGAGATTGGCTGATAATTACAAGGTGCCAAGAATGGGCTTTGTAAATAAAATGGATAGGCAAGGTTCTAATTTCTTAAACGTGTGTAAGCAGGTTAAAGAAATGTTGAAGTCTAATGCTGTTCCTATTGTTTTGCCAATTGGTGAAGAGGCTGATTTCAGGGGTATTGTGGACTTGGTTAAAAACCGTGCTATAGTATGGCATGATGATAACTTCGGTTCTACTTTTGATGTTATTGATATTCCAGAGGACATGAAGGAAGAGGTAAGTGAGTATAGAGCTATGCTTATCGAGGCTGTTGCGGAATATGACGAGACATTAATGGAGAAATTCTTTGAGGACGAGAATTCAATAACCGAGGATGAAATACATGCAGCGCTACGTGCAGCTGTTATGGATATGAGTATTATCCCTATGGTTTGTGGTTCTGCTTTTAAGAATAAAGGAGTTCAGTTTTTATTGGACGCTGTGTGTAGATATTTACCTTCTCCTCTAGATAAGGATGCTATTATTGGTGAAAATCCAGATACGGGTGCAGAAGAGTCTAGAAAGCCGGACCCAAAAGAACCTTTTGCTGCATTGGCGTTTAAAATTGCTACAGATCCATTTGTTGGTCGTTTGGCATTCTTTAGAGCTTATTCTGGTACTCTAGAGGCTGGTTCTTATGTTTTGAATAACCGTTCTGGTAACAAAGAGCGTATTTCTAGAATTTATCAGATGCATTCTAACAAGCAAAATGCTATTGAGCGTATTTCTGCTGGTGATATTGGTGCTGCGGTAGGTTTTAAAGATATTAAAACTGGTGATACCTTATCTGATGAGAAACACCCTATCGTGCTTGAGAGTATGGAGTTTCCTGATCCGGTAATTGGTATAGCGGTTGAGCCTAAAACAAAGGCAGATGTGGATAAGTTAGGTATGGCTTTGGCTAAATTAGCTGAAGAAGATCCAACTTTCCAGGTTAAAACGGATGAGGCTTCTGGGCAAACCATCATCTCAGGAATGGGTGAGCTACACTTGGATATTATTGTAGACCGTCTTAAGCGTGAGTTTAAAGTTGAGGTTAGTCAAGGGCAACCACAAGTTGAATATAAAGAAGCACTTACGGCATCTGCTGACCACAGGGAAACCTATAAGAAACAAACTGGTGGTCGTGGTAAATTCGCGGATATCGTATTTACTATGGAGCCTGCTGCTGAAGGAGAAACCGGGCTTACTTTCGTAAACGAAATTAAGGGTGGTAACATTCCTAAGGAATATGTTCCTTCTGTAGAGAAAGGTTTCAAAGAGGCAATGAAAAATGGTCCTTTGGCAGGATTTGAAATGGATAGTATGAAAATTGTTCTTAAGGATGGTTCTTTCCACCCTGTAGATTCTGATTCTCTATCGTTCGAATTGGCTGCTAAATTGGGTTACAAAGTTGCTGCTAAAAAAGCAAAAGCTGTATTGATGGAGCCTATAATGAAATTGGAGGTTTTAACTCCAGAAGAGAATATGGGTGATATTGTTGGGGATTTAAACAGAAGAAGAGGTCAGGTAAACAATATGTCTGATCGTTCTGGAAGTAAGGTAATCAAGGCGGATGTGCCGTTATCTGAAATGTTTGGTTATGTAACGTCTTTAAGAACTTTATCTTCTGGTCGTGCAACTTCAACAATGGAATTTTCTCACTATGCAGAAACTCCTGCAAACATAGCAGAGGAAGTAATTAAAGCAGCAAAAGGAGTAACAGCTTAATTTATCAGAAGATGAGTCAAAAGATTAGAATAAAATTAAAATCTTACGATCACAATTTGGTGGACAAGTCTGCTGAGAAAATTGTGAAAACCGTAAAAACGACAGGTGCTGTGGTAACAGGTCCAATACCTTTGCCTACAAATAAAAAGATATTTACAGTGCTAAGGTCACCACACGTTAATAAGAAGTCTAGAGAGCAATTTGAACTAAGTTCGTATAAAAGATTGCTTGATATTTATAGCTCTTCTTCCAAAACTATTGATGCTTTAATGAAATTAGAGCTTCCAAGTGGTGTAGAAGTCGAAATAAAAGTGTAAATTTGCACGCCCTTTAAGAAAAAGGGGTCACATGTCCCGAGCTGCGTGCAAGGGAAAAACGGGAAAAAAGAAAAAACTGGGTCACTAGAAATTTTCTTTTGACCCAATTTTTTTAACGAATAGAACAAGTAAAATAAATAATAATTATGTCTGGGTTAATTGGAAAGAAAATCGGCATGACCAGCATCTTTGACGAGAATGGGAAGAACATTCCTTGTACCGTTATTCAAGCTGGACCTTGTGTCGTTACCCAAGTCAGAACCGAAGAGGTAGACGGGTATAGTGCCCTTCAGCTCGGTTTCGATGACAAGGCAGAAAAGCGTGCCAGCAAAGCTGAGCAAGGTCATTTTAAAAAGGCCGGCGCATCGCCTAAAAAGAAAGTCGTTGAGTTCCGTGATTTTGAAGGAGAATTTAAATTAGGTGATACTGTTGGTGTTGACTTATTTACTGAAGGTGAATTCGTTGATGTTGTAGGTACGTCTAAAGGTAAAGGTTTTCAGGGTGTTGTAAAAAGACATGGCTTTGGTGGTGTTGGTCAGGCAACTCATGGTCAGCATAACCGATTAAGAGCTCCTGGTTCTATTGGTGCGGCATCTACGCCTTCAAAGGTTGTTAAAGGTCTTAGAATGGCCGGTCGTATGGGTGGAGACCGTGTAACGGTTCAAAACTTAAGAGTGTTAAAAGTTGTTCCGGAAAAGAATCTTATTGTTGTAAAAGGGGCTATTCCTGGGCATAAGAATGCTTACGTAACCATAGAAAAGTAAGGTGATGAAGGTAGCAGTATTAGATAATAAAGGAAAAGACACTGGAAGAAAGGTTGAGCTTTCTGATGAAGTGTTTGCTATAGAGCCTAACGAGCATGCAATTTATTTGGATGTAAAACAATATTTGGCTCACCAAAGACAAGGTACGCATAAGGCTAAAGAAAGAGCAGAAATTGCTGGTAGTACGCGTAAACTTAAAAAACAAAAAGGGACTGGTACGGCACGTGCAGGTAGTATAAAGTCTCCTGTGTTTAGAGGTGGTGGTAGAATTTTTGGTCCTAGACCAAGAAACTACGCTCAAAAATTAAACAAGGGGGTTAAGCGTTTGGCAAGAAGGTCTGCTTTAAGTTTAAAAACAAAAGAAAATGCATTGTTCATTGTAGAGGACTTTCAAATGGAAGCTCCAAAGACAAAGGATTATGTTTCTTTCTTAACTTCTCTAGGAATTCAAGATAAAAAATCTCTTGTAGTGCTTAGCGGCGAGAACAAGAATTTATTCTTGTCTTCTAGGAATTTAAAAGGTACAGAAGTAGTAACCGCTTCTGAGCTTAATACGTATAAGATTTTAAATGCTAAGAATGTGGTTCTTTTAGAGGGTTCTTTAGAAGGAATACAAGAAAACTTAGGTAAATAGAAGCAGAATGAGTGTGTTGATAAAGCCAATCATAACAGAAAAAATGACCGCGGATAGTGAGTTGTTCAATCGTTATGGGTTCTACGTAAATCCAACAGCAAATAAATTGCAAATCAAGGAGGCGGTAGAAACTACTTACGGTGTTTCTGTTGAGAAAGTAAGAACCATGAATTACGGCCCAAACCGTAGAACTAGATATACTAAAACAGGTATACAGCATGGTAAGACAAACATGAGAAAGAAAGCAATCGTGGATGTCGCAGAAGGAGATATTATTGATTTCTATAGTAATCTATAAAGCAGGGTAATGTCAGTTAGAAAATTAAAACCCATCACTCCCGGGCAGCGTTTTAGAGTAGTTAATGGATTTGACGCAGTAACTACTGATAAGCCGGAGAAAAGCCTTTTGGCTCCGAAAAAAAGAACGGGGGGTAGAAACAGTCAAGGTAAAATGACTATGCGCCATAGAGGTGGTGGTCATAAAAGAAGGTATCGTATAATTGATTTTAAAAGAGATAGACAAGGTGAAACTGCCGAAGTTTTATCTATACAGTACGATCCAAACAGAACAGCATTCATCGCTTTAGTTCAATATGGCGATGGAGAAAAAAGATATATCATTGCTCAAAATGGTTTGCAGGTTGGGCAGAAGGTGATATCTGGTGAAAAGGCAACTCCAGAAATTGGAAATGCTATGTTGTTAAAAGATATTCCGTTGGGTACTATTATTTCTTGTATTGAGTTACGTCCTGGTCAAGGAGCTGTAATGGCAAGAAGTGCAGGTACTTTTGCGCAGTTGATGGCAAAAGACGGAAAATTTGTGACAATTAAACTACCTTCTGGTGAAACTAGAATGATTTTGGCTAACTGTCTTGCGACCATCGGTGCTGTTTCTAACTCTGATCATCAGTTGTTAGTTTCTGGTAAGGCTGGTAGAAGTAGATGGTTGGGTAGAAGACCTAGAACAAGACCAGTAGCAATGAACCCGGTTGATCACCCAATGGGTGGTGGTGAAGGAAGGGCCTCTGGAGGTCATCCAAGATCTAAGAACGGTATTCCTGCTAAAGGTTATAGAACTCGTTCTTTAACCAAGGATAGTAACAGATATATTGTAGAACGTAGAAAGAAATAAAAGTAAGTAAATGGCACGTTCATTAAAAAAAGGACCTTACGTTCAATTAAGTTTAGAGAAGAAAGTTCAGCAAAATGTTGAGAGTGGTAAAAAAACCGTTATCAAAACATGGTCTAGAGCTTCAATGATAACTCCTGATTTTGTTGGTCAAACTATTGCGGTTCATAACGGAAGACAATTTGTTCCTGTTTACGTAACGGAAAACATGGTTGGGCACAAATTAGGCGAATTTTCACCAACACGTTCTTTTAGAGGACATGCTGGAGCTAAAAATAAAGGTAAAAAGTAATAGGCTATGGGAGTTCGTAAAAGAGAAATGGCTGAAAGAATAAAGGCAGAAAAGAAAAATTTGGCTTTTGCCAAGTTAAACAACTGTCCTACTTCGCCAAGAAAAATGAGATTGGTAGCTGATTTGGTACGTGGTAAGAAAGTTGAAATGGCCTTGGCTATTTTAAGATTCAACCAAAAAGAGGCTTCTAGAAGACTAGAGAAACTTTTGCTTTCTGCTATTGCTAACTGGGAGGCTAAGAATGAGGATGCTAGCATTGAAGATGCTGATCTTATCGTAAAAGAAATACGTGTAGATGGTGGTACTATGTTAAAGCGTCTGCGTCCTGCACCACAAGGTAGAGCGCACAGAATTAGAAAGCGTTCTAACCACGTTACATTGGTTTTAGGATCTAGTAGTAAAGTAAACACAGAAACAACGGCATAAGAATATGGGACAGAAGACTAATCCGATAGGAAATCGTTTAGGAATTATCAGAGGATGGGAATCTAACTGGTACGGTGGAAACGATTACGGTGATAAGTTGGCAGAGGATGACAAAATTAGAAAGTATATCCATGCCCGTTTAGCTAAAGCTAGTGTTTCTAGAATTATTATAGAGCGTACGCTTAAGTTGATTACAGTAACTATTACTACTGCAAGGCCAGGTATCATTATTGGTAAGGGTGGTCAAGAAGTAGACAGGTTAAAAGAGGAGTTGAAGAAGATTACGAACAAGGAAGTTCAGATCAATATTCATGAGATTAAGAGACCTGAGTTAGATGCCAACTTGGTTGCGGCTAGTATTGCTAGACAAATAGAAAACAGGATTTCTTATCGTAGAGCTATAAAAATGGCTATCGCTGCGGCAATAAGAATGAATGCAGAAGGAATTAAAGTACAAATTTCTGGTAGGTTAAATGGTGCTGAAATGGCACGTTCTGAAACCTATAAAGATGGTAGAATTCCTTTGTCCACTTTTAGGGCAGACGTAGATTATGCTTTAGAAGAAGCTCATACTACATATGGTAGATTGGGTATTAAAGTTTGGATCATGAAAGGTGAGGTTTACGGTAAGAGAGAGTTATCTCCACTTGTAGGTTTATCTAAAGGTGGTTCAAAAGGAGGAAAACAAGACGGTGGTAAAAGACGTCGTAGAAAATAACAGAGTAAAGAGCAGGTAAGATGTTACAGCCTAAAAGAACAAAATTTCGTAAAGCCCAGAAGGGAAGAATGAAGGGTATTTCCCAAAGAGGTCACCAGCTATCTAATGGTATGTTCGGTATTAAATCTTTGGATTCTCATTTTATTACTTCCCGTCAGATAGAAGCTGCACGTATTGCTGCAACTAGATATATGAAAAGACAGGGGCAATTGTGGATCAAGATTTTCCCAGACAAGCCTATTACAAAGAAACCTTTGGAAGTACGTATGGGTAAAGGTAAAGGTGCGCCAGAGTATTGGGTAGCTGTTGTTAAACCGGGTAGAATCATGTTCGAAGTTGCGGGAGTGCCACATGACATTGCAAAAGAAGCTTTGCGTTTGGCTGCACAAAAGTTACCGGTAAAAACAAAATTCGTAGTTGCCAGAGATTACGCTGGATAAAATTAATCTGATATGAAACAAACAGAGATTAAAGAATTATCGGTAGAAGAAATTCAGCAAAAGTTAGCTGAGTTGAAGAAGGAGTATGCGGATTTAAAAATATCGCATTCGGTAACTCCATTGGAAAATCCAATGCAGATCAGAAAAACAAGAAGAATTGTCGCAAGGTTGGCAACTGAGTTAACAAAAAGGGAACTACAATAACGGATTCGGCCTTATGGAAGATAAAACTAGAAATTTAAGAAAAGAAAGAATCGGGGTTGTTACCAGTAACAAAATGGAAAAGTCCATTGTTGTTTCTGAGGTAAAACGAGTAAAGCATCCGATGTATGGTAAATTCGTTTTGAAGACCAAGAAATATGTTGCCCATGATGAGAAGAATGACTGTAATGAGGGTGACACAGTAAGAATAATGGAAACTAGACCTTTAAGTAAGACTAAGTGCTGGAGGTTGGTAGAAATCCTAGAAAGAGCTAAGTAACCATGGTACAACAGGAATCAAGATTAAGAGTTGCGGATAATACAGGTGCTAAAGAGGTACTTACTATCCGTGTGCTTGGAGGAACAAAAAGAAGGTACGCAAGTATAGGCGATAAAATTGTTGTTACTGTTAAGGAGGCTACTCCTAATGGAACAGTGAAAAAAGGTTCTGTATCAACTGCGGTAGTTGTTAGATCTAAGAAAGAAGTAAGAAGACCTGATGGCTCTTATATTAGATTTGATGATAATGCATGTGTGTTGTTAAATCCTGCTGGAGAGATGAGAGGTACAAGGGTTTTTGGACCTGTAGCCAGGGAGTTGCGTGATAAGCAGTATATGAAAATTGTATCATTGGCCCCTGAGGTACTTTAAAAGAGAAGTAAGATGAAGCTAAAGATAAAAACAGGAGATAACGTAATAGTAGTTGCTGGAGACCATAAAGGTTCTGAAGGTAAAGTGCAAAGCGTAGATTCTGAAAAGAACAAGGCTATAGTAGAGGGTGTAAATTTGGTTAAGAAGCATGAAAAACCAAGCGCACAGAACCCGCAAGGAGGTATAGTAGAGAAAGAAGCTCCTATCCATATTTCTAATTTAGCATTGGTAGAGAACGGCTCTGCAGTAAGAGTTGGTTATACCGTTAAAGACGGAAAGAAAGTAAGAGTGTCTAAAAAAACAGGAGAAATTATCTAGTCATGAGTTATATTCCAAGACTAAAAACAGAATACAAGGAGCGTGTTATAAAAGCGTTGACCGATGAGTTTGGTTACGCTAACGTAATGCAAGTTCCTAAACTAGAGAAGATAGTTCTTAGTAGAGGTGTTGGTGCAGCTGTTGCCGATAAGAAATTAATTGATCACGCTGTTGATGAGTTAACTATGATTACTGGTCAGAAAGCAATTGCTACAATTTCTAAGAAAGACGTTGCAACCTTTAAATTGCGTAAGGGAATGCCTATTGGCGCCAAGGTTACGTTAAGAGGTGAGCGTATGTATGAGTTCTTAGATAGGTTAATTACAACTGCTTTGCCAAGGGTTAGAGATTTCCAAGGAGTAAAAGCAACCGGTTTTGATGGCCGCGGAAACTATAACTTGGGAATTACAGAACAGATTATTTTTCCAGAAATCAATATTGATAGGATTAATAGAATCAACGGTATGGACATTACTTTCGTAACAAGTGCCGAGACCGATAAAGAAGCCAAGTCTTTGTTAGCAGAACTAGGAATCCCTTTTAAAAAGAATTAAGATGGCAAAAGAATCAATGAAAGCCCGTGAAAGAAAAAGGGCAAAAACAGTAGCCAAATATGCTGAAAAAAGAAAAGCATTAAAAGAGGCTGGTGATTACGAAGGTTTGCAAAAGTTGCCTAAGAATGCTTCTCCTGTAAGAATGCACAACAGATGTAAGCTTACTGGTAGACCTAGAGGTTACATGAGAACTTTTGGTATTTCTAGGGTTATGTTTAGGGAAATGGCCAACAAGGGGTTAATTCCAGGTGTTAAAAAAGCAAGTTGGTAATTCTAAAAAAGAAGGAAAAATGTTAACAGATCCAATTTCAGATTATTTAACAAGGATAAGAAACGCTAGTAGAGCGGGTCATAGAGTAGTGAACGTTCCTGCTTCCAACTTGAAGAAAGAAATGACTAAAATCCTTTTTGATCAAGGATACATTTTGAGCTATAAGTTTGAGGAAGATTCTGTACAAGGTAATATTAAAATAGCTTTGAAATATGACAAGTTCACAAAAGAACCTGTTATTAAAAAGCTGGAAAGAGCCAGTAAACCTGGTTTAAGAAAATATTCAGGAGCTGAACAATTACCTCGTGTATTGAATGGTTTAGGTATCGCAATCGTTTCTACCTCTCATGGTGTAATGACTAGCAAACAAGCTAAGCTTGAAAATGTTGGTGGTGAGGTTTTATGTTACGTATACTAAAAAGTAAAAAGAACTAAAGAGATGTCAAGAATAGGTAATAATCCAATTTCAATCCCAGAGGGCGTTACTGTAGACGTAAAGGATAGCGTAGTAACAGTTAAGGGAAAGTTGGGAGAGCTAACCCAAGAATTTAATGGGGTAGACGTAAAGGTAGAAGACGGTACTTTGACCGTTTCAAGACCATCAGACGCTAAAGACCATAAAGCTAAACATGGTTTATATAGAGCTTTAATCAACAATATGATTAAAGGTGTAGCGCAAGGTTGGACAAAAGAGTTAGAACTTGTAGGTGTTGGTTACCGTGCTAGTAACCAAGGGCAAAAATTGGATTTAGCGCTTGGTTTTTCCCATAACATAGTTATGGATATTGCATCAGAGGTAAAAATTGAAACAGTTTCTGAAAAAGGAAAGAATCCTATCGTGAAATTGACATCTCATGATAAGCAATTGGTCGGAGCGGTTGCCGCTAAGATCAGATCTTTTAGAAAACCTGAACCTTACAAAGGAAAAGGTATCAAGTTTGTAGGAGAACAAATTAGAAGAAAAGCAGGTAAATCAGCTTAATACAAGATATAATGGGATTATCAAAGACTGATAGAAAATTAAGGATAAGAAGAAGGATTAGAAAAGTATCTTTTGGTACCGAATCTCGTCCTAGATTATCTGTATTTCGTAGCAACAAAGAAATCTATGCTCAAGTAATAGATGATAATGCTGGTAAAACATTGGTAGCAGTATCTTCTAGAGACAAAGGTCTTGAGGCTACAGGAACTAAGACGGAAATTGCTAACGCTGTAGGTAAGGCGGTTGCGGAAAAAGCTTTAAAAGCTGGTATCGAAACTGTTGCTTTTGACAGAGGCGGTAATTTGTATCACGGAAGGGTTAAAGCATTGGCAGAAGGTGCCAGAGAAGGTGGACTTAAATTCTAAATCATATGTACCAGAATTATAAAAACGTAGAACTAGTTAAGCCAGGAGGTTTAGAATTAAAAGATCGTCTTGTTGGCGTGCAAAGGGTTACCAAAGTAACTAAAGGTGGACGTGCATTTGGTTTCTCTGCAATTGTTGTTGTAGGTGATGAGAATGGTGTTGTTGGCCATGGTTTAGGTAAATCCAAAGAAGTAGCTACTGCTATAGCTAAAGCTGTAGAAGATGCAAAGAAAAACTTGGTAAGAATACCTTTAAATAAAAGTACTTTACCGCACGAGCAGAAAGGTAAATTTGGTGGGGCTAGAGTATTTATTAAACCTGCATCCCAAGGTACCGGAGTTATTGCTGGTGGTGCCGTAAGAGCGGTATTGGAGGCAGTAGGTATCCACGATGTACTTTCTAAGTCTCAGGGATCTTCTAACCCTCACAATGTGGTTAAGGCTACTTTTGATGCGTTGTTGCAATTAAGAGATGCTGGTACCGTTGCTAAGCAAAGAGGTGTAAGTCTTGAAAAAGTTTTTAAAGGATAAGAAATGGCTAAGATTAAGGTAAAGCAATTAAAGAGCGCTATAAAAAGACCTCAGAATCAAAAGAGGACTTTGGAAGCATTGGGTTTAAGGAAAATCGGCCAGGTAGTAGAACAT
This sequence comes from Croceivirga radicis, assembly GCF_002072105.2. GTDB lineage: Bacteria > Bacteroidota > Bacteroidia > Flavobacteriales > Flavobacteriaceae > Croceivirga > Croceivirga radicis. Next base: position 157,239 of record NZ_MTBC01000008.1, on the reverse strand, counting down.
GAAGCTACTCCGAACATCCTTGGAATGATAAAAAAAGTAGAACATTTGGTTTCCACAGAGGAGGCCTAAATAACCAAGACTAATGGATTTAAGTAGTTTAAAACCAGCAGAAGGAGCTAAGAACCGTGATGGTAAGCGTTTAGGTAGAGGTCAGGCCTCTGGTAAAGGTGGTACCGCTGCACGAGGTCACAAAGGGGCCAAGTCAAGATCCGGTTACTCAAAGAAAATCGGTTTTGAGGGTGGTCAAATGCCATTACAGAGACGTGTTCCTAAATTCGGTTTCAAAAATATTAACCGTAAAGAGTACCAAGCCATCAATTTGGACAAGCTTCAATTATTGGTAGATGAAAAAGGTGTTAAAGATGTAATAAATTTAGATACCTTTGTGGCCCACAATTTAGCGGGTAAAAACGAATTGGTAAAAATCTTAGGTAACGGTGAATTAAAAGCTAAACTTAAAGTTTCTGCCCACAAATTCAGTGCTTCTGCTAAAGCAGCTATAGAAGCAGCAGGTGGTGAAGCTATAAGTTTATAAGATTTAGATATGAAGAAGTTTATTGAGACTATATCAAATATTTGGAAGATAGAAGAGTTAAGAAACCGTATTCTAATAACATTAGGGTTGTTGTTGGTTTATAGGTTTGGGGCTCAAGTTGTGCTTCCGGGTATTGATACTACTCAATTATCCCAGCTTACTTCCAATACGGAAAGCGGTATCTTGGGAATTTTAAATGCGTTTACAGGGGGGGCTTTTGCCAATGCCTCTGTTTTTGCATTGGGTATAATGCCATACATTTCTGCCTCTATTGTGGTACAATTAATGAGTATCGCAATTCCTTACTTACAAAAGTTAGATAAGGAAGGTGAAAGTGGAAGAAAAACTAAGAATCAAATAACCAGATGGCTTACAATAGCTATTTGTATTGTTCAGGCGCCAACGTATTTATATGGTTTGGGTGCTTTGGGTGTGCCAGATAGTGCTTTTGTTTTGGGTAAAGGCTTAGACTTTATAGTGCCTTCCGTAATCATCTTGGTTACAGGTTGTGTTTTTGCAATGTGGTTAGGTGAACGTATTACGGATAAAGGTATCGGTAATGGTATATCACTCTTAATCATGATTGGTATTATCGCTACTATGCCTCAAGCCTTTTTGCAAGAGTTTGTTTCTAGAACAACAAACAATACTGGTGGATTAATGTTTATTTTAATCGAGGTAATTGTTTGGTTCTTGGTAATATTGGCAAGTGTATTGTTGGTAATGGCTGTAAGGCAAATCCCGGTTCAGTATGCAAGAAGAACTGCATCTGGTGGTTATGAGAAAAACGTGATGGGTTCTCGTCAGTACATCCCATTAAAGTTAAATGCTTCTGGGGTAATGCCAATTATTTTTGCACAAGCTATTATGTTCGCACCTAGTTTAATTGGTAGAACATTTAATAACACAGCAGCTGGTCAGTGGATGGAAGTTCAATTCGCAGATATCTTTGGTTGGGCTTATAACATTTTATTTGCGGCATTAATTATCATTTTTACTTATTTCTACACTGCTATTACGGTTCCAACCAATAAAATGGCAGATGATTTAAAGAGAAGTGGTGGTTTTGTTCCAGGTATACGTCCAGGTAAGGAAACGGCAGACTATTTAGACAAAATAATGTCTTTAATAACTTTCCCAGGTTCTATATTTTTAGCACTTTTGGCGGTTTTACCGGCAATCGTTGTAAAATTGATGGATGTTCAGTCTGGATGGGCACTTTTTTATGGTGGTACTTCCCTTTTAATTATGGTTGGTGTTGCTATAGATACTGTTCAGCAGGTTAATTCATATTTGTTGAATAGACATTATGATGGGTTAATGAAAACTGGTAAAAACAGAAAAGTAGCATAAAATGGCAAAGCAACCCGCAATAGAACAAGATGGCACTATTATCGAAGCATTGTCTAATGCAATGTTTAGGGTAGAGTTAGAGAATGGTCATATTGTAACGGCGCATATTTCAGGAAAAATGCGTATGCATTATATAAAACTATTACCAGGAGATAAGGTAAAGTTAGAAATGAGTCCGTATGACTTGACTAAAGCAAGAATTACATACAGATATTAAGAAGAGATATTGATATGAAAGTAAGGGCATCAATAAAGAAAAGGAGTGCAGACTGCAAAATAGTACGTAGAAAAGGTAGACTGTACGTTATCAACAAAAAGAATCCTAGATTTAAACAAAGACAAGGGTAATTATGGCTAGAATAGCAGGTGTAGATATACCAAAACAAAAGAGAGGCGTTATTGCTTTAACCTATATTTACGGTATCGGCAGAAGTCGTGCCAAAGAGATTTTGGAGCAGGCAAACGTTAGCGAAGATGTAAAGGTTTCTGATTGGAACGATGATGAAATCGGTAGAATCAGGGAAACAGTGTCTAGTTATACTATTGAAGGAGAGCTACGTTCTGAAACTCAAATGAACATTAAGCGTCTTATGGATATCGGTTGTTACCGTGGTATTCGTCATAGAGCTGGTCTTCCTTTAAGAGGGCAAAGAACTAAGAACAATTCTAGGACTAGAAAAGGTAAACGTAAAACGGTTGCTAACAAGAAAAAGGCAACTAAATAATAGCTAAAGCATTATGGCAAAGGCAAGTAGTAAAACAGCAAAAAAGCGTAAGGTAATTGTTGACTCTACAGGAGAAGCACACATTGTAGCTTCTTTTAACAACATTATCATTTCTTTGACTAACAAAAAGGGAGATGTAATCTCTTGGTCTTCTGCAGGTAAAATGGGCTTTAGAGGTTCTAAAAAGAATACTCCATATGCTGCTCAAGTTGCTGCTGAAGATTGTTCTAAAGTTGCTCATGAAGCAGGTCTTAGAAAAGTAAAGGTATACGTTAAGGGCCCAGGTAATGGTAGAGAGTCTGCTATTAGAACAATCCACAACGAGGGTATTGAGGTAACTGAAATAATTGATGTTACTCCATTACCACACAATGGATGTAGACCTCCAAAAAGAAGAAGAGTTTAATTATTTTTATAGTCTGCCCATAAAGGCAGACTTTTATACATCGAATGTGCAATAATGATTATCGAAGGATAAGCCTTAATTCATAATCGTACATTCAAATAAATTAGAAAATGGCAAGATATACAGGACCAAAAACTAAGATAGCCCGTAAGTTCGGTGAAGCTATCTTCGGCGATGACAAATCGTTTGAAAAAAAGAATTACCCTCCAGGACAACATGGAAATAACCGTAGAAGAGGGAAAAAGTCAGAATATGCTATCCAGTTAATGGAAAAGCAAAAGGCAAAATATACGTATGGTATTTTAGAGCGCCAGTTTAGAAATCTTTTTGCAGAAGCTAAGCGTAAAGATGGTGTAACTGGTGAAGTTCTTTTGCAATTATGCGAGTCTCGTTTAGATAACGTAGTATACAGAATGGGTATTGCACCATCTAGAAGAGCAGCTAGACAATTAGTTGGTCACAGACATATAACCGTTAACGGTGAGTTGGTAAATATACCTTCTTATTCTTTAAGAGCCGGAGATGTTGTTGGTGTAAGAGAAAAATCTAAATCTGTACAAGCTATTACAGATTCTTTAGCAAATAGTAGCGCTGTTTACGAGTGGTTAACTTGGAACAGTGAAAAGAAAGAAGGTACATTTGTTGCGGTACCAGAAAGGCTTCAAATTCCTGAAAATATTAAAGAGCAACTAATCGTCGAGTTATACTCAAAATAAAAACAACATTAATCCAATTATGGCATTACTTAATTTTCAGAAGCCCGATAAAGTTATAATGATAGACTCAACAGATTTTGAGGGGAAATTTGAATTTCGCCCCTTAGAACCTGGCTATGGTTTAACTGTTGGGAACGCATTAAGAAGGGTACTACTTTCCTCTTTGGAAGGTTTTGCCATCACATCGGTTAGAATTGACAGTGTAGAGCATGAGTTCTCTGTTATTCCTGGTGTTGTTGAGGATGTTACTGAGATTATTCTTAATCTAAAGCAAGTACGTTTCAAAAGACAGATTGATGATGTTGAAAGTGAAACTGTGTCTATTTCCGTAAGTGGAAAAGAGCAATTAACTGCTGGTGATTTTCAAAAATTCATCTCTGGATATCAGGTATTGAATCCGGATTTGGTTATTTGTAATATGGATGCGAAGGTGTCTATTAACATGGAAATCATTATTGAGAAAGGTCGTGGTTACGTTCCTGCGGAAGAAAACAAAAAATCCAATGCACCAATAGGTACAATAGCTATGGATTCTGTTTTTACTCCTATCAAGAATGTAAAATATAGTATTGAGAACTACAGGGTAGAACAAAAGACAGATTACGAAAAGTTGGTTTTCGAAATTAGTTCTGATGGTTCTATTCATCCTAAAGACGCGCTTACAGAGGCAGCAAAGGTTTTGATACACCATTTTATGTTGTTCTCAGATGAGCGTATTACGTTAGAAGCAGATGAGATTGCACAAACAGAGACCTATGATGAAGAGTCTTTGCACATGCGTCAATTGCTTAAGACTAAATTGGTAGACATGGATTTATCTGTTAGAGCCTTAAATTGTCTTAAAGCCGCAGAAGTAGATACTTTAGGAGACTTGGTAGCGTTTAACAAAAACGATTTGATGAAATTCAGAAACTTTGGTAAAAAGTCTTTAACAGAGTTAGAAGAATTGGTAATCAATAAGGGCTTGCAGTTCGGGATGGACTTAAGCAAATACAAATTAGATAAGGATTAATTAATCATATTTTGCTCTCCCTAATAAAATATTTTGATTGGGATTTGGTAGCAAGATGATAAAAAAGAAAGATGAGACACGGTAAAAAGTTTAATCATTTAGGTAGAAAGTCTGCCCACAGAAAGGCAATGTTGGCCAATATGGCTTGTTCTCTTATTGAGCACAAAAGAATCAACACTACGGTTGCTAAGGCTAAGGCTTTAAAGCAATTTGTTGAGCCTTTAATTACTAAAGCAAAAGTAGAGAACAACCAAACTACGGAAAAAGGTACACACAACCGTAGAGTTGTTTTTAGTAGCTTAAGAAGTAAAGAGGCAATAACAGAGCTGTTTGGAACCGTTGCTGAAAAAGTAGGCGAAAGACCAGGAGGTTATACTAGAATTATAAAACTAGGAAACAGACTTGGGGATAATGCTGATATGGCAATGATCGAGTTGGTAGATTTTAATGATGTTTATAATACAGATTCTGGTAAAAAGAAAACTACTAGAAGAAGTAGAAGAGGTGGTAAAAAAGCGGAAGCTGTTGCTCCAGCTCAAGAAACAAAAGCTACAGCAGATGACTCTGAAGAATAAAATGTTTATTATTCATTTATAACTTAAAAAGGATACGTTTAGGCGTATCCTTTTTTTTATGTTTTTTTGTAAAATTTTAGGACGGAACATGAAATATCAAAAAAGAAAAAAAGCACTTTTACTATTAGAAGACGGCACCATTTTTTTCGGTAAGGCCGTAGGAGAAAGAGAAGGAACTTCATTTGGAGAAGTATGTTTTAATACTGGGATGACCGGTTATCAAGAAATATTTACAGACCCGTCTTACTATGGTCAATTAATGGTTACTACCAATGCACATATTGGAAACTATGGTACCCATAAAGACGAAATTGAGTCTGATTCAATAAAAATTGCGGGTTTAATTTGTAAAAATTTTAGCTACAATTACTCTAGACCTAGTGCGGATAAGAGTCTATTGGATTTTTTAAACGATAATGATTTATTGGCTATTTCTGATGTGGATACTAGAGCGTTAGTAAGTTACATTAGGGATAATGGTGCTATGAATGCCGTAATTTCAACACGCGTAGATGAAATAGATGCGTTAAAGGAAGAATTAAAAGCAGTGCCATCTATGGAAGGGCTAGAATTGGCCTCAAAAGTATCTACAAAAGAGCCTTATTTTGTAGGTAAAGAAGATGCGCAGTATAAGATTGCTGCGTTGGATATTGGAATTAAAAAGAATATTCTTAGAAACTTAGAGAAAAGAGGAGCTTTAATAAAAGTATTTCCTTACAATACTTCAAAAGAAGAAATGGCAGCTTGGAATCCAGATGGTTATTTTATTTCCAACGGGCCTGGTGACCCAGAACCATTAAAGGATGCAATACAAACAACAAAAGACATATTAAAAACAGATAAACCTTTATTTGGAATATGTTTAGGACACCAAGTGTTGGCCTTAGCCAATGGGGTGTCTACTTATAAAATGCATCATGGTCATAGGGGAATAAACCATCCAATCCTAAACTTAATAACGGGAAAAGGTGAAATTACTAGCCAAAACCATGGTTTTGCGGTAAATAGAGAAGAGACCGAAGCACATGAGGAATTGGAGGTTACCCATACGCACTTAAATGATGGTACCGTTGCTGGTTTAAAAATGAAAAACAAAGATGTTTTTTCGGTGCAATACCATCCAGAGGCTAGCCCGGGACCACATGACGCAGATTATTTGTTCGACCAGTTTTTTGATGCTATTAAGGCTAGTGCCAACTAAATCGTTTGAGTTTATTTTTAGGTTATTAATACAATAAATACCAGCTGAAATGGAGATGTAAAAGGCACACCTTTTGTATCTTCGTTTTGCTAAATTCACAAATAAATAAAAGAATATGAGTATTATAGTCAACATTCATGCAAGACAAATTTTGGATTCTCGTGGTAACCCTACCGTAGAGGTAGACGTTGTTACAGAGAACGGATTTTTAGGTAGGGCCGCAGTACCATCTGGAGCTTCTACGGGAGAGCATGAAGCGGTTGAATTAAGAGACGGTGGAGATTCCTTTATGGGTAAAGGAGTGGGCAACGCCGTAAATAATGTAAATACGGTAATTGCTGAGGAATTAATAGGTGTTTCCGTATTTGAACAAAACTTTATAGATCAGACCATGATTGCATTAGATGGTACACCAAACAAATCTAAATTGGGTGCTAACGCAATTTTGGGTGTTTCTTTGGCAGTTGCAAAGGCAGCGGCAGAAGAGCTTGGCATGCCATTATACCGCTATGTAGGTGGTGTTTCCGCAAATACTTTGCCTGTGCCAATGATGAATATTATAAACGGTGGTTCGCACTCAGATGCACCTATCGCTTTTCAAGAGTTTATGGTTATGCCCGTAAAGGCAAAAGATTTTAGCCATGCTATGCAAATGGGTACAGAGATATTTCACAACCTAAAAAAGGTGTTGCATGGTCGTAACTTAAGTACCGCAGTAGGTGATGAAGGTGGTTTTGCCCCGAATTTAGCTGGTGGAACCGAGGATGCATTGGATACTATTGCTAAAGCTGTAGAACAGGCGGGCTATAAATTGGGTGATGATGTAATGATTGCCTTGGATTGTGCCTCTGCAGAATTTTATGTAGACGGTAAGTATGACTATACCAAGTTTGAAGGCGATAAAGGTGTAGTAAGAACTTCTGAAGAGCAAGCTGCTTATTTAGCGGAATTATGTGAAAAATACCCTATCATTTCTATTGAGGATGGGATGGATGAAAACGATTGGGATGGTTGGAAAATGTTGACGGAAAAAGTTGGTGACAAAGTACAATTAGTAGGAGACGATTTATTTGTAACTAACGTAGAGCGTTTATCTAGAGGTATAGAAAATGGTATTGCCAATTCTATTTTGATAAAAGTTAACCAAATTGGAACACTTACCGAGACTATTGCTGCGGTAAATATGGCTAAAAATGCTGGTTACACCTCTGTAATGTCTCACCGTTCCGGAGAAACAGAAGACAATACTATTGCTGATTTGGCTGTTGCTTTAAACACAGGGCAAATTAAAACAGGTTCTGCTTCTCGTAGTGATCGTATGGCAAAATATAATCAATTGTTACGTATAGAAGAGCAATTGGGAGATATTGCTTACTATCCGCAAGAGAAAGCCTTTAAGGTTAAATAGTAACAATAACTTATCATATAAAAAGCCTTTCTAATCCAAGAAAGGCTTTTTTTTATTCTATAATATATCTTATCTTTTAACAACTTCATTTAACAAGTTAAACGTATGAACAACTTCTTATTTGCCGCAGCTGAAAATGATGCAATTCCAAAATGTAAAGCTGGAGGTATGGGAGATGTTGTTAGGGATGTTCCAAGACAAATTTCAGAGAAAGGGGATCGCGCGCATGTGGTAACGCCCTCCTATGGTAGATTACATCAAAATGGAACATTTAGGACTAATTTGAATTTTCAACTTAGGGGTGTTACATATACGGCAGAAATTTATGAAGTACCACCAAAAAAAATATACGAGAATATACATCATTATGTAATTCATCATCCAGAAATAGAAGCTGGGGGTATTGCACACATTTATCATGATGATCCCGAAGAACCTTTTTATACGGATGCTATAAAATATTTTATTTTTTGTACCGCAGTTGCAGAAGCTATAAAACAAGGTGTTTTTGGCGAAATTGACGTGGTGCATTTACATGATTGGCACTCTAGTTTGCTTCTATTTTTACGTGAGTATGTAAAAGATTATGAGCTGTTAAAGCCAATACGGTTTGTGTATAGTATTCATAATTTAGCCATTCAAGGTATTCGTCCGTTCCAAGATAATTATGCTAGTTTGCTAAATTGGTTTCCAACTGTAGATTTGGATTATAAAAAATTACAGGATTACCGCTACACGGATTGCGTTAACCTTATGGCGGTTGGTATCCGCTTGGCAGATGCCGTACATACGGTTTCTCCTTCTTATAAAGATGATGTTATGAAGCCCAGCAAACCACCAGAATTCATAGGTGGTGAAGGTTTGGAGCTAGACTTGCAACAAGCGGACAAGGAAGGGCGTTTATTTGGTATCTTAAATGGATGCAATTATAAAAACATAAATAAAGAACAAAAGGGTAATATTTATAGAAACACCATTAAAGCTTTGTTTCAATGGTTGCAAGAAGAATCAAAAAAATACAAAGCCGATTTTTTAGCACATACAGGTGAAAAGATAATGGAGTACATCAGTAATGGAAAACCCAACTTCATAGCTTGTAGCGTTGCCCGTCTTACGGAACAAAAGTTTTATTTTTTTAAACGTTCACCAGAGGCGTTTATTCAGATTTTAGAAAAACTGGAAGCAAAAGGAGGTATATTTATGCTTCTGGGTACTGGTGCTCCAGAATATGAAGAGTTATTTAGAAAAATAAGCTACGAGCATAAGAACTTTATTTTTACGAATGGGCAATCAGAAAGTTTGATTGATTCTATGTATCAAGAGTGTGATTTGTATTTTATGCCTAGTTTGTTTGAGCCCTGTGGTATAAGTCAAATGTTGGCCATGCGAAATGGAAATCCCTGCTTGGTACACTATACGGGAGGACTAAGAGATACGGTAGATCATTTAGAATCAGGTTTTGCTTTTGATGGGGATTCGTATGATGAGAAGATAGCTAATATGCTCAACGTTTTTGATCAAGTACTTTCTATTTATGATACAGATAAGGCGCGTTGGAAGAAGATTCAACAGACTGCCAAGCGAAAAAGATTTACTTGGAAAAAATCTGTAGATCAATACTATAAAGATCTTTATAAGTTATAGTTAATCACAATCATAAGATTATCGTTAATAATAGTTCAAAATTGAAGGTTTCAATTGTTAAAGCCTTGGCTTTTTCGTAAATTAGACCGCTTAGATTTTTACAAATAAAAAATATAAATGTCGAAAACTGCAACAATAGAATTTGAAGGGAAAAAATACGAGTTTCCTGTTATTAAGGGAACCGAGGATGAATTGGCAATTGATATCAAAACTTTGCGTGCCAGCACCGGTATGGTAACCATAGACCCTGGTTTTAAAAACACCGGGTCTTGTGAAAGTGCCATTACTTTTTTAGATGGAGAAAAAGGTATTCTTAGGTATAGAGGTTATTCTATTGAAGACTTGGCAGAAAAAGCAGATTTTTTAGAAGTAGCTTATTTGTTGATTTTTGGAGAACTTCCCAACAAAGAGCAGCTAGCTAAATTTGATGCGGATATTAAGGCAGAGTCTAACGTAGACGAGGAAATGAAAAAGATTTTGGATGGTTTTCCAAAATCAGCACATCCAATGGGCGTTTTGTCTTCTCTAACAAGTGCGTTGATTGCTTTTAACCCGTCTTCTGTAGATGTAGATTCTGAGGGCGCAATGTATAATGCCATAGTACGTATAATGGCAAAATTTCCTGTTTTGGTGGCATGGACCATGCGTAAAAAGATGGGATTACCGTTAGACTATGGTGATGATTCTTTGGGTTATGTAGAGAACATCCATAAAATGATGTTCAAAAGGCCAAATAAAGAATACAAAAAAGATAGTACGGTAATAGAGGCGTTGGATAAGCTTTTGATTTTGCATGCAGATCACGAGCAAAACTGTTCTACTTCTACTGTGCGTATTGTAGGTTCTTCCCATGCAGGGTTGTTTGCCTCGTTATCTGCTGGTATTTCAGCCTTATGGGGTCCTCTTCATGGTGGTGCCAACCAAGCAGTATTAGAAATGCTAGAAGCCATTCAGGAAGATGGAGGCGATACTAAAAAATATATGGCTAAGGCCAAAGACAAAGAAGATCCTTTTAGATTAATGGGCTTTGGACACCGCGTATATAAGAATTTCGACCCAAGAGCAAGAATAATTAAAAAAGCGGCAGATGAAGTTTTAGGTAGTCTTGGAATAGATGACCCTATTTTAGAAGTGGCTAAAGGTCTAGAGAAAGAGGCTTTGGAAGATGATTACTTTGTAAAAAGAAAACTATATCCAAACGTAGACTTTTATTCAGGTATAATATATCGTGCTTTGGGTATTCCGGTAGATATGTTCACCGTAATGTTTGCTCTAGGTAGATTACCAGGTTGGATTGCCCAATGGAGGGAAATGCGCTTACGTAAAGAACCAATAGGTAGACCAAGACAGGTTTACATTGGTGAAAACCACAGAGATTTTAAAAAGATAGCTGATCGTTAGTATTAGCTAGTTCTGCCAAATATGTTTTGGCAAAATCAATACAGAATTGGTTAAAATAGCATTTGTAAGGATAGTTAATCGCATCCTTTCGTTGTAATTCGGCTGTATTGATTTCTATGATATACTTCAATAAATTAAGTTGCCCATCTTTTTCTAGTAGATTAAGTTGGGCAATTACTTTTTCTTTATAATTGTAACAGATTTCTCTAATTTTGTTGAAGTTTTGAACTTGGAAAGTTGAAGAATTGGTTTTTTTCAAATAGTCCATGTCATTTAACTGAACAATAAGACTTGGGGAGGTCTTTTGTGGCTTTGTTGTTTTAACTTCAGAGTTGGATGAAAAATTAATATGCTTGGGTGGTAATACCCCAGAAAGGGAAAGTGCGAAAAAAACGCTCACAAATACAACTTCAAGAATTATCTTTTTCATCCCGTCGTAATTTCTTACAAATTAATAAAACAAAAATAGATATACCATAATTTTTGTTGTTTTGTTTAAGTTGAAATGTAATTATCTGTAGTTAAATTGTGTTTATTAATAGTTAAACTGTATTGTGTTGAATTTAAGGGTAAAAGATGAAATAGGTCGATTGCAAGCCGTAATATTAGGAACGGCCATAAGTAATGGGCCAATACCTACGTTAGAAGAGGCTTACGATCCAAAATCAATGGAGCATATAAAAGCGGGAACCTATCCACTTGAAAAGGATATGGTTAAAGAAATGGATGCTTTTGCAACAGTTTTAAAGAAATATGATGTCAAGGTTTTTAGACCTACTATTATAGAAGATTGTAATCAAATATTTTCCAGGGATATCGCATTTGTTATTGAAGACAAAATTTTTCATTCCAACATTTTGCCAGACAGGGAAAATGAATTCGAAGCAATTCAACATGTATTGGATTTAATTGACCCAGAGAAACTTATTAGACCACCAGAAGAAGTTCACGTAGAAGGTGGCGATGTTATGCCTTGGTATGATCATATATTTGTGGGAACCTATACGGCAGATGATTATTCTTCTTATATAACTGCTAGAACAAATAAGGCTGCAGTAGAATTTTTGCAAGAACAATTTCCACATAAAAAAGTCAAGTCTTTTGAGTTGCGAAAATCCAACACAAATGCAAAACAGAACGCATTACATTTAGATTGTTGTTTTCAACCCCTAGGTAAGGGTAAGGCTATTCTGCACAAAAATGGCTTTTTAGTAGAAGAAGAGTACCAGTGGTTGGTTAATTTTTTTGGTGAAGAGAACATTTTTGAAATTACAGAAGAGGAGATGTATCAGATGTTTAGTAACGTGTTCTCTATTTCTCCAGATGTTGTGGTATCCGAAAAAAGTTTTAGCAGACTTAATAATTGGTTAAGGCATCAAGGGTTTACCGTAGAAGAGATTCCCTATTCAGAAATTGCAAAACAAGAAGGTCTACTACGTTGCAGTACCTTACCTCTAATTCGCGAATAAAACTTCAATAATGCAAATTACCAATACAATTTTAATGGTGCGGCCCGTTGCGTTTAGAATGAACGAAGAAACCGCCGTAAATAATTATTTTCAAGAAGATCTATCTGTAAAAAATAACCAAATAAACAAGAACGCCCAGCAAGAGTTTGATGCTTTTGTAGAAAAGCTAAAGGCAAAAGGGGTAAACGTAATTGTTATAGAAGATCGTTTGGACCAAGATACTCCAGACTCTATTTTTCCTAATAATTGGATAAGTTTTCATAAAGACGGTACCGTAGGGGTATACCCCATGTTTGCAGAAAACAGAAGAAGGGAAAGGCGAGAAGATGTTTTTGATATACTAGAAGAAAAAGGTTTTTTTATAGACAAAATAGTAGACTACACAAGCGCGGAAGAAGAAGGAATTTTTTTAGAAGGTACAGGTAGTATTATTTTGGATAGAGTACACAATAAGGCATATTGCGCTTTATCTGATAGGGCAGATGAAGACTTGTTTATAGAATTTTGCGAGGATTTTGATGTTTTCCCGGTTCTATTTACCGCCAATCAAAGTGTAGACGGTAAAAGATTGCCCATTTACCACACCAATGTTATGATGGCGTTGGCAGAAACCTTTGCTGTAATTTGTTTGGATACCATTGACGATAAGAAGGAAAGAAAAATGGTAAAGGATCATTTGAAACAAGACGGTAAAGAGGTAATATTAATAACCGAAGAACAAATGCATAGCTTTGCAGGAAATATGCTTCAGGTTCTAGGGGCAAATGATGAAAGAATTTTAGTTATGAGTTCCGCTGCCTACAATAGCCTTACTCAATCTCAAATTGATGCTATTGAAAAACATTGCACTATTCTTCATAGCTCTTTGGAAACAATTGAAACTTGTGGCGGAGGTTCTGCCCGTTGTATGATGGCAGAGGTATTTTTACCTCTAAAATAGAAGATTTCACAACAAAGCATTGATTGGTTGGTATAATATTCGTACTTTTTTGTAAGAAAATACGTTTTATTTGTGAACCAACTAATTTTTACTATCATGAGTATGTGGGAAATTGACGAGATAATCATAAGCGGTATACAGCTCATTAAGAATTCTGATTTGGAAGAAACTTCTAAGAAGAATATTATTTGGAACTTAGAGAATTTACCAGATGTATATTCGTTTGACGCCGGTATGTATAATCGGACAGAGTTAGATATGGGTTTTAAGTATCAACTAATGCATCCGTATGAAGTGGGCTTGTTTGTAGTTAAAGAAGCTAAGAAGCAAGGTTATAATGATCTGGTGTACGACTGGTCTGCGTTTTTACTCAATTATAGAGAGGGTTATTTTAGCACAATTGCTAAGGCAGAAGAATTGAAAGAATCCTATCTGGGTGAAATGAAAGCGGTATTTAGTAGTATTGATTTTAAAGATTATAAACCCATACATGATTCCCTAACCATTTTTAGAGATGGTATGGATTGGTTTAGTCCCGAACAACAGAATTTGGTAAAATGGTATTGTGCCAATTAACGTAAAGATAAAAGACGCTAAAATTAAGCGTCTTTTTTATTATTCAGTGGTGTCTGCCTTAAAACGTTTGATGGCTTCATTGGGTTCCATAATGTTGTAACCTGCCCAAAAATCGGCATTGTATGCGGGCATGTAAGTTGGCTTTAAAACTTTGTCTTCTTTATATTTAGCTATTGCGGCTTCCTCAATTAGTTCGTTTTGAAAAATGACCAACTCGTATTTATCAACATTAGAAATTTGAAAATCCAGATTCATACGCAGCTCATTTTGCTTGCGTCTCCCTTTTACGTATTTGTTTTTCTCTATAACGTCTAAAGGTCTATCTATTCTAAACCATTTGCCAAAAGTTATATCTGCAAATTTTAATGCGTAACGACCATTGGCTATTTTGCCAAAACGCATGGTGCCCTTATATGTTACATCTCTATAGTAAATACCAAGAAGTCTAAAATTTCTTAGGTTTTTTACGTTCTCAAAATCAATTCGCATTACGGCAAAATCATCGATGTTAATATAGATTTTCCCTTTAAAATCTGCCTTTCCTTTGGGTTCAAAATCCACAACATAGACACCATTATCGTCTATTTCTGAGTATCCGTTTAGACTAAAATTATAGCGCTTGTATTTATCAACAATATTTAGTTTACTATCTTCCTTGTAGTATAGTTCTTCATAAATATCTCGTAACATCCAACGTTGTCCGCGTACCGCGCCGTTTGTAGTGTCTTTGGCTTTTTCTATTTCGCTGGCCAATTCTTTTGCCTCTTCTTCTTTTATATCGTTCAAAATAGAATCTACCTGTATTTTTTGACTAAACAAACCCGATTTTACTTTTAAATAGGAGCTAGGTTTTACATGTTTTTTAAAGATGGTTTCCATGTAATCGCCTATGCCTTCAATAGAGTTTAATTGGTCTTTGTTGTACATTTCTGCAACTTTTATCAGGCCAATTTTACTCATCTTCTTAGAGGAATATAAATCGCCTAACGCTTCTGTATAATGATAGGTATTTCTTGGTACAGCTCTGCCAATACTATCTATTAATTCTTTGTCTAACTCTTCAATACTGGATTTTTCAAAACCAAAATCTAGTTTATGGATGTTCGCAAATTCTGAGTTTCTTAAAAAATAACGTTGTTTTATGGGAGACAAGTTTCGGTTGCTAGGAATATTTTCAATCATCTTTTCAATGATTTCATCAACCGTTAATTCCTTATCAAACAAGAACACACCATCTAGGTTTATGGCTTTAGGTGTTAGATAAAGTATAGAGTCCAATGGGGCAACAAAAGGGAAGCCTGTTTTCTCGTACCCCATGCTAGAAATGTAAATACTGTCTAGTTTCTTTTCGTTTTCTTTTAATGTAAAAGAAAAAAGTCCCTCGTCATTGGTAATAACACCTGCATGTTCTCCATAGGCCACGGTAGCATACGGAATAGCTTTTTTTGTTTTACCATCTACTAATTTAGCAGCGAAGGTTTGTGCTTGTAGTTGATAAATACAGCAGAAAAATACAATAGAGGTGGATAGGAAAAAGGCTTTATGGGGCATACTTAGCGTTTGTTTGTATTAATAAGACAGCTTATGTTCTTAAATGGTTGCCTCTTAATACGAATAAGTCTCTAAGTTGTTACATTATTGCGCCTTAACCAAGTTATTTATCATTCCTTTAAATATAAAAATGTGAAAAGGTAGTACACTGTACCAGTATAGTCTACCTTTTAAACCTCTTGGTCTAAAGGTTGCTGTTTGGTGTAAGGTATTGTTGGCGTCTATTCTAAATTCTAGCCACGCTTCGCCAGGCAAGCGCATTTCTGCAAAAAGCAAAAGGCGTTTTTTATCTCGGTCTGCCAAAAGCACACGCCAAAAATCCAACGCATCTCCAGGAAATATTTTATCGGGATGCGTACGCCCACGACGCAAACCAGGGCCACCATTCATTTTGTCTAGATAACCTCTTATTTTCCAAAGCCAATTGCCATAATACCAACCCGTTTCTCCACCAATTTTCCAAATATTGTCAAGGGTACGTTCCACATCTGTTATGGCAAGCGTTTTTTTATCCGTTAGTACGCCATATTTTGGTACCTGAATGTATTTTTCTAAGTTTCTACGTATCTGTCCGCTTGCTAAACTATCTTTCCAACTACTAACTACTAAATTTTGTTCTATTTTTTTAAATGCAAAATCAATAGCTTGCTCATATGTTAACGGCTCTATACCTAATAATTGCTGTAATTTATTGTCTCTGGCCACTACTTCCATCTTCATGCTATCTACCAAATTCACTGCAAGCTTGTAAGAAGTAGAGGTTACAAAATATAGCCAGTATGAAGATAACTTTGGTGTCATTACCGGTACCGTGTAAATCCAATTTTTAAAGCCCCTTACCTTAGCATATTTGTGTAGCATTTCTTTATAGGTCAACACGTCTGGTCCGCCAATATCAAAAGATTGGTTGTACGTTTCTGCATGCCCCAAAACTTGGGTTAAAAAGGCTATTACGTCCCTAATTGCAATAGGTTGGGTTTTTGTTAGCACCCATTTGGGAGTTATCATTACGGGGAGTTTCTCACACAAATCCCTAATAATTTCAAAGGAGGAGCTTCCAGAGCCCACGATAATTCCGGCGCGTAGCACCGTTAAATTAAAAGGCCCTTTGTACAAGATTTCTTCTACATTTTTTCGAGAAGAAAGATGTTTGCTTAACTCCTGCTCATTAACAATGCCACTTAGGTAAATTACCTGTTTTACATTGGTACCATGCATTAATTTATTAAAGTTCTCTGCCGCCAAAGCTTCTTTTTCATCAAAATCCGTGATAGAAGATGTCATGCTATGTATTAAATAATAAGCGGCATCTATATCTGTAGGTATAGGGTTGTTTTCTGGTAGTTTTAAAAAGTCTACCTCAATGACTTCTATCTGTTCTAGAATTTCTTCCTCTACAGACAGTCGGTTTTTATCGCGCACAGCGCACACCAATTGGTGCCCAGAATCCAGTAAGTTTGGTAATAGGCGCATGCCAATGTAGCCATTTGCTCCTGTTAGTAGAATTTTCATAAATCTTCTATTGAGGTTGGTGCGGTATCTGCTTTATAATCCAATAACTTCTTAAAAAATTTCTGCACCGCCTTAGTGTCTGCCAAAACCTTTACAAAATAATGGTCACGGTAAACCGAATAAATGGCCATATCGCCTTTATAGATGGTAAGTTTGTAAAAAGGAATTACCAGGGCATAAGATTCTAATAACGACCTAAAGCCAAGAATGATGCCTTTTGGGCGTATTTCTATGTTGCAAACATTGGCATTGTTATCTAGAATAAGCAAATTGCGTATTTCAACACTTGCTTCTTTGATTTCTAATTTTGGCGAGCCAATACCGCCCATTTTAATACGGTCTTTTAGGGGAAAAGGCTTACCTACTTCAGCATCTATTTTTCTGGTAATCTCTTTATTATTGTAAGATACGTTCAATAGCATAATCTAATGGTATTAGAGATTGCCCAAAACAAATTTAATAGCCCTCTTAGATAAATGATGTGTTTGCTACAAGTATAAACGTTACGCTATTAAATTAAAAAAGCGAGATTCTTGCAAGCCATATGGTTAAATTTATTTTCTATCCTCAAAAGTATTACGTTCTAAAACCAATAAATGAATCTAAAACAAGCTTGGTAGCAAGCAAATGTTCCGTGCAATCTTTTCTTTTAAAGATACGGCGGAAATGGCACTATTGCATATAAAACAGGGAAAAAACGGTAAAAAAATGTAGTTTTGCAGGCCACAAAAAGGCATGTTTATGAAGCTTACCACGGTATTAGAAGAAAAAGTAAAAGAAGCGGTACAATCTATTTTTGGTCAGGAATTGCCTGCTGTAGAATTTCAACCAACTCGTAAAGATTTTGAGGGAGACATCACCGTGGTGGTTTTTCCTATGTTACGCGTGGTTAAAGGTAATCCAGTAGCTATTGGCACGCAGATTGGAGAATACTTGGTAGAAAATGTAGAAGAAGTTGCCAAGTTTAACGTGGTAAAAGGCTTTTTAAACTTGGTGGTGAGTGATGCCTATTACATTAACTTTTTTAAATCCATATTGGCGGTAGAGCAGTTTGGCTATGCGCCGGCCAACTCTAAGGACGCGGTTATGGTAGAATATTCTAGTCCTAATACCAATAAGCCACTACACCTAGGGCATATTAGGAATAATTTATTGGGATATTCCGTTGCGGAAATTTTAAAAGCTGCCGGTCATAAGGTATATAAAACCCAAATTATTAATGATCGGGGCATACATATTTGTAAAAGCATGTTGGCTTGGCAAAAGTTTGGCAAGGGCGAAACACCAGATTCCTCAGGTTTAAAAGGAGACCATTTGGTGGGTAAGTATTATGTGGCTTTTGATAAGGTCTATAAAGCACAAATTGCGGAATTGATAAGTGCCGGTAAAACCAAAGAAGAAGCAGAGAAGGAAGCGCCTATTTTATTAGAAGCCCAAGAAATGCTTCGTAAATGGGAGGCCGGAGATGCACAAGTGGTGGAGCTTTGGAAAATGATGAATGGTTGGGTATACAAAGGTTTTGATACTACTTATGAGAACCTTGGTGTGGATTTTAACCAGCTGTATTATGAGAGTGATACTTATTTACTAGGTAGAGATGTGGTACAGGACGGACTGGAAAAAGGTGTTTTCTTTAAAAAAGAAGACGGTAGCGTTTGGATAGACCTAACCGAAGATGGCTTAGACGAGAAAATTGTACTTCGTTCTGATGGCACTGCGGTGTATATGACACAGGATATAGGTACGGCCATACAGCGTGTAACCGATTTTCCAGATATTAATGGTATGGTTTATACCGTAGGTAATGAGCAAGACTATCACTTTAAAGTACTTTTCTTAATACTAAAAAAACTAGGCTATAGCTGGGCAGATAAGTTGTATCATCTGAGTTATGGAATGGTAGATTTACCATCCGGTAAAATGAAGAGTAGGGAAGGAACCGTAGTAGATGCGGACGACCTTATCCAGAATATGGAAGATACGGCTGCAGAAATTTCTCAAGAACTAGGTAAGCTAGATGGTTATTCAGATACTGAAAAACAAGCACTTTACCGCACCATTGGTTTGGGAGCTCTAAAATATTACATCTTAAAGGTAGACCCTAAAAAGCGAATTCTATTTAACCCAGAGGAGTCTGTAGATTTTCAAGGTAATACGGGGCCATTTATACAATACACCTATGCTAGAATACAAAGTATTCTTAGAAAGGCGAATGAGTTGAATTTAGACTTAACAGTGGCTGTAACTTCTGTGCATCCAAAGGAAAAAGAATTGTTGAAGCAATTAGAGTTATTCCCGAATAAAGTACAAGAAGCGGCAGAAAATCATAGTCCTGCATTGGTGGCAAATTATGTGTATGATTTGGTCAAGGAGTTCAATTCTTTTTATCAACAAGTATCTATTTTAGGTGAAGAGGATACTCAAATAAAGGCTTTCCGTGTAAACCTTAGTAAAAAGGTAGCAGATGTTATTAAAGATGCATTTTTATTACTAGGAATTCATGTGCCTGTGAGAATGTAATGTGGGTGGTCCTTAATTCAACAGAAAAGTACATTGCGCTAATTTTTTTAACGTTCTCTATTCTAGTAGTGGTGCTAAAAGGCGTGTATCAAATACTGGCAAAAGAGCGTTTTGCTTGGCGAAAGCTTTTTAATAAGGTGAAACCCATTACCGAAAAGGAACGTCATTTTATCACGGCGTTTTTACTGCCCTATCAACAATTTACCCATGCGGAACGAAAACAATTTTTAAAACGATTCGCTTGGTTTAGGTCCAGAAAATCATTTGTTTTTTATGGGGCTATCGAGGAGCCAGAACAAATAAAAGCATATGTAACCGCATCTGCTATATTATTGACTATGGGTTTGAGAAATTATAAGTATGAAAATTCTATACGAAGAATTATAATTTACCCATCTGCCTATTATTCCAAGATAGCGAAGCGGTATCATCTAGGGGAATACAATCCACGGTTTAAAACACTTGTGTTTGCCGCGGATGAATTAGCACATGGTTTTAGAATTCCTAACGATAACAAGAACCTAGGGTTGCATGAGGCCGCCCATGCGTTAATGTTTGAGTTTGATAAGATGCGTGGTTGGGAAGCGCGTAAGTTTAGATTGGGTATTCGGAAATTTAAAGGATTATTTGAGAATCCAAACTTTAAAAAAGTATTGGAAGGTTCTACTTATTTTAGACCCTATAGTAAAACAAGTTTTATAGAGTTTTTTGCGGTAGCAGTAGAAAATTTTGTGGAGAGCCCGTCAGAATTTAAAACCCATTATCCTGGGTTATTTTATTTGATGACGAGGATATTTAACTTAGGTACTTCTACTAAATAGCTAAAGTAAAGGGGCAAAGCGCTGGACAAGATTTACCCCTCTACATCAACCAACTAAATACTATTAAGCAGATTTTTCTTGGCTGGCCACTGCGGCACCGTATACAACCAAGCCAAATCCTATTTTATTGATGGCATCTCCAATATTATAAATTACGTCCATGGCAAGTCCACCAAAGATTCCTTCGTACCAGCCGGGTGTGCCCGCCATATAACCGATAGGGTATATAGCCCAACCCACTAATACAAACCAACATAGCATTTTATGAGCTTTAAGTACAGAGCCGCCTGCTTGTACCGCAAGCTTTTTAGCACTACCTAGCCAAATATCATAAACTATTATGAAGTAGGCAATACCTGAAATTAGCCCCCAAAGCCATGCTTGGTCTATGTAAACGGCTTCTCCTAGATAGCCAGTAACCAACATGATTACGGAAAGGAAGATTAAACGCCACATTAAAGATTTTTTTGCACCGGCTACTCTTAGGATTAAGTAAAATTCTACACACATTAAGGGAACCGTTAATACCCAATCTACATATCTGAAGAAGGTTGGTGATTCCCCAATTGCACCCCAATAATCTCTCATGTACCAATAGTGAACCGCAGCAATGAAAGTAATAAGTCCAGAAACCAAAATTGAAGTTTTCCATTTTCTATCAAAATTGTTCATTGATAAAAAGAAAAATGCAGACGCGGCCATCATAGCCATACATCCAACAAAAAATGTAAAACCTACGTAGTCATCATTGGCAATTTTTGTAACCTCCGCAAACAGAGGTAAGTTTAGTAATAAAGTTTTCATAACATCTTTTTTAGCAATTTATTGTTGAACTAAAATTACAAAAGAATAAACAAAAAGTAATCATAAATGTTTAATAAAAAATCAATATATTTAAACAAAACTAGAAAATAGGTGAAAGAAATAGCTCTGATATTGTCTTTTTTAAGTCTTTGGATTTCTACAAAAATGAACGGGAGTCAGGTGCAATTATTTGCTTTTTCACTAATTCTTACAATAGGCATGCTGCATGGAGCTAATGATTTAAGTATCATTAGAAAAGTTTCTAGTTCATCTAATATTATAGGCTATTTGATGTGGTATGTGTTTGTAATAATTGCGGTTTCCTTTCTTTTTGTTCTTTTTAAACCACTAACCTTATTTTTATTTATTCTTGTAAGTGGCTTCCATTTTGGGGAGCAACATTTGTTTAAATATGTGCTTAAACCCTCAAGACTATTGAGGGTGTTGTACCTTTTTTACGGCAATTTAATATTGTTTATTATATTTTCTATAAACTTAAACAAGGTTCAGCAAATTGTTTTTGATTTTAGTGGTTATAATTTACCGGTGCTATTGGTTTATGTGCCTACCATGGTATTGGGGATTTTGGTGCTGTTGTTTTTTATATTAGGTTATAATAGAAACTTGCTTGAAAAGGGAGTGGCAATAGAATTGGCCTATTTTATCATTATAACGGGTATACTATACTTGGTGTCTCTTCCTCTTGGTTTTGCTATATATTTTGTGTTTTGGCATAGCTTACCTTCCTTACGAGACCAGATAAAGCACCTGTATGGAAAAACGGATAAACAGGCCTATTTTGGATATATTAAATCTTCTTGGCCGTATTGGTTGGTTTCGCTTCTAGGTATCATTTTATTGTACTGGTTCTTTAGCTTTAATCATTACGATTTTTTAAACGTAATTTTTTACATGCTTTTACTGATTACTTTTCCTCATGTAATTGTAATGCATAGGCTTTTTAATAGTATTAAAACCGAATCCTAAAACTGGCATTAGGGGTAATGCCCAAAGAAATACGTTCTATACTCTGAATTTCCTCATCTTCATTGATACGATAGTATTTGTTCAAGAGGTTTTTTCTATTGGTCATATTCAACAAAGAAATACCGGTATCTGCCTTAATACTATTAGAAATTTTAAAACTGTAGGTTGCAGAGCCATCTAAACGTAAATACTCTGGTAATCTACTGCTATTAGGTGCGGCATAGTTTATTTTACTGGGAAATACGGTGTTGTCTATTGGGTTTTCAGCATCGGGTTCCGTATAAGGTTTACCCGTTCTATAGTTTAAGCCAAGCCCTAGTTTTAGATTGCCCAGCGTATAGGTACTGGCCAATGTAATGTTATGGCGCACATCTAAATTATTAGGGAAGCGGGCCGGCACAATACTATCAAAGGTATAATCATTCTTATTATAGGTATAGCTTAACCAGCTACTGTAATTTTCCCCTTTTTTATTCAACAAGAGTTCTATGCCTTTAACCCTATACAGGCCAATTTCTCCATTAAACTGGTCTTGATTTTGAAAGCCTTGTGTGCGTGTACTTATGCCATCTACTTCTTTATAAAAAGCTTCTACCCCAGCGTGAAACCCATTTTTTTCATAAACTAAACCAGCCGATGCTTGTTTGCTCTGGGTAAGTGGTAAGTTTTCTTGATTAGACAATGTCCACCTGCGTTTTTCGATACCTAAAAAATTTTGTTCCAAATCGATAATCTGATTGGTAGTTTGGCTCTTAAGTTCGCCCATTACTTGTGCCCGTAGGTAATTGGCCAATTTAAAATTAAGGTTTAAGCGTGGTTCTAAAAGCCATGTGTTAAAATCGGCCCCAAAAGTATCTAGGTTTATAATGTAATTGGCACGTAAGCCGCCCGTGGCAATCAATTTATTTTCAAAAGCGGTGTAGGTAAAACTAGAATAGGGAGCAAAAGTGCGTATTACTTCAATTATGTTACTTTGAAACGGTGGCTGGGTAACATCACTTAAATTGGTAATTCCCGTCTCCATGTACTGAAAACCATTTTGCCATTGCCATGCATCGCTCAACGCATAATTAATATTAAATTTTGCGGCGCGTTCTTCTACCCGGTTTTTTTGAAATAGCTGTTGGTTGTTATTTAGTATGTTTTGCGCATCTAAGGTATATTGAGAAAAATATGCATTAGCCGTTGTGGTAAGTTTATTGTTCCATTGCCCTTGGTATTGCAGGCCCGCGCTTACATTGGTTTGGTCTAGAAAGCTTTGGGAGCTGGTATTGTTATCGGTATTGGTTTCTATAAAGTCTAAATCGTTGTCAATACCTATTAGGCTTAATCTTAATTTATGGTCTGGGTTAATGTTGTACAATAACTTGGCAGAAACATCAAAAAAAGCAAAGTTTTCGGCTGTTTCTATAAAGTTGTCTACCGATTCGTTGTCTTCATTTTTAATTTCGGTATCCTGGAAAACCTTATCGGTAAAACTACCATAGATGGGGGTATTCAAAAAGTCGGTGGTAGACCTTCTTGCAGAAAATTGAAGGGCAAAATTATCGCTTAGTGGAAGATGGGCATACACGTCTCCACTAATTAGATTAAAGCCGGCCCCGCCTGTAGCCGTATACCCTATTTCGTCTTGGGTCTGCATGCTAATTACGCTACTAACCCCATCACCGTATTGAGCGGGCGTTCCGTTTTTATAAACTGTTACCTTGTCTGTAAGATAAGGGTTGAATGCAGATATTAAGCCAAAAAAATGCCCAGATTGGTACATTTTAATTCCGTTCCACAAGATAAGGTTTTGGTCGTTGGTGCCACCCCGCACATTAATGTCAGATACGGTTTCATCCACACTTTCTATTCCTGGTAAGGCCTGTATAGACTGCAATACGTCTGGTTCTATTAAACCAGGTAAAATACCCAATTCTCCTGTGTTTAGGCTAAAACTCCCATCTGTTTCCTTAACCAATCCCGGTGTTAAAAATTGGTATACAATAACTTCTTCTAATTGCTCTCGTTGTTCTGCCAATAACACCTTTGGGCATTCCTTGCCTATAAAATTGGTGACGGGTACCACTTTGGTTTGGAAACCTAAATAGCGTATTTGTAAAGAAGCATCTCTAGGTGCGTTAGAAATATTGAAAACACCATTGGAGTCTGTAACCAGTGCTATGTCCGTTCCCAGCACAGCTACGGTAGCCCCGGGAATGGTATTGGCGGCAAAATTATCCAACACTTTTCCGCAAATAGCAATTGTATTTGGATAGTACAAGCTGTAATAGCGCTTGCTTATACTTTTTATGGTTAAACCGGTTTGTAGTTCAATGCTAGATAGGGCTGTCTTTAGGTCTTCTAAAGAAGAAAAAGAAATGGTTTTACCAGCTGCGTCTTCATCTGCATAGGAAATTTTTATTTCAAAAGCTTGCTCTATTTTAGCAATGTATTCTTTAAGACCTATGGTGGTACTATCTTGGGCAGATAGGTATACAGGTAATAAGAAAACTAGAACCCCTAAAAGAAAGGGTAAACGCCTATGGAGTATCCTCCGCATAGAAAACAACATTTAGAGTGCCTATGGTGTATTTTAATTGCAATGGGGTGCTTATACTTTCCAAAGCTACATTAAAATCAGAATTGCTAAATGTTCCCGTAAAAAGTTGTTCGGTATCTACGTTTTTAGTTTCAACCTTAAAATCATATTGGCGCTCAAATTCTGCCAAAACATACTTTAAAGGTACGCTATTAAAGGTGCTTTCGTTTTGCATCCATGAGGGTTGGGTAGCGGTAGAGCTTTGTTTTGTAATAGTACCATTAACTACAGCAAAAGAATGGCCCGCAGGTAATTTAAGTATTTGGTCTTTATAACTAACCTGTACCAAGCCCTCAAAACAGGTTACCTTAAAATAATCATCTCGCTGTTGTACATTAAATTGTGTGCCCAATACGGCAACGTCACCTAAATCTGTAGCTACGGTGAATTTTTTGCCCTTAGCTACTTTAAAAAAGGCTTCTCCTTCTAATTCAA
The DNA here is from genome assembly GCF_002072105.2 of Croceivirga radicis. Lineage (GTDB taxonomy): Bacteria > Bacteroidota > Bacteroidia > Flavobacteriales > Flavobacteriaceae > Croceivirga > Croceivirga radicis. The sequence continues at coordinate 132,064 of NZ_MTBC01000008.1, read as the reverse complement.
CATTACGCTCGTTGTCCCAATTCTTTTTGTTGTAGGTTATCTTGGAGTCCGCATTCAAAATAATTTCAGAGTTATCTGGTAAAGTAAGCTCCGTACGTTCTGCTAATTGTGTGGTAACTTTTGTGTTTAACGTACCCAAATAGAAATAAGATCCTACAATAAGTACCGCTGCCACCGCCGCTACCCGCAAAAACTTTTTAAATGGGCTCAAGGTTATCACTTTTGGGGCCTGCTCTTGCATGCGTTGGCCGTTAAGCTGCAGCCATGCTTGTTCCATATTAAATTCTGGTGGGGAAAGTTTATCTGTGGTCTCTTTTATTTTTTGGTATTGTGCATACTCAGCCGTGGCTTTAAAAGCCTCTAACTCCTCTTCCGTTAACTCATTATTGAGCCATTTTGCCAAGTAATTTTCTCGCATCTTCTTTTACTTTATATAGGTATAACAATCGGGTTTGTAAAAACCCTACTTTATATTGTTAAAATTCAATATGAACTTTTATTTATCTTTAATTAGTACAATTCTAAGCGCTAATTAAATACCATCAATTTTATCTCTTAAGCTTTTGAGGGCCAGGTGCATCCGTTTTTCAATTGCCTTTACACTTACTCCTTCTAGTTCTGCTATCTCTGCATATTTTTTACCATCAATTCTATTTAATAAAAAAGTGGTACGTTGGTTCTGGGGCAGGGCATCCAAGGCGTTCTCCAACTTTTCTTTGAACTGTTGTTCTTCTAATAGAAATTCGGGCGACTCGTTAGTGCTTTCATTTCGGTGTTTGTCCGCATGTTTCAAGCGCACTTTTTCTGCCTTGATTACATTTAAATACAAATTGTTGGCTACGGTAAATAAATAAGATTTTGCTTTGTCTGGGGTAACCTTGTTACAATTTTCCCATAACTTAACAAAAGCTTCTTGTACGGCATCATTGGCCTTTTCTTCATTTCCAAACTTATAATAGATATAGTTAAAGACCGTTTTACTATTGGTCTTAAAAATAGTATTGTATTGTTGTTCCTCACAGACATTGTCCATACAGTGAAATTTATAAGCCTGTCAAATATATTTTAAAAAAGTTAGAATTATGGGTAGGGTATTTTAGCATTGGGTTGTTTACTTACCAAATACACAATAAAACCAAATCGTTATGAAAAAGATTATTAAAAGCCTTTCGCAACTGTCAGTACTCTTGGTAGTATTGTTTTTAACTTCTTGTCAAGAAGAATTTGAAGAAATAGGTGGTGGCGAAGAGGAACAAACGGCTATTGAGGTTGGTTCTTCAACAGCGCTACTTATTGAAAATACAAGTTCCAATGACGGTTCTTATGATAACATTGTTGATGGAAGTAGCTGTATTGCCGTTCAATTTCCATACACCGTAGAGGTTGCAGGGATACAAATTACCATAGATTCTATTGCAGACCTAAAGGTGATAGAAGAATTATTTGATGAGGTAGATGATGATGAAGATATATTGGAATTTATCTTCCCCATAACAATCATCTTATCAGATTTTACCGAAGTTGAAATAGAAAACAAGGAGGCGCTACGTGAACTTGCTGCAGATTGTATAGAAGGAGGTGATGACGATGATATTGAGTGTATAGATTTTGTATACCCTATTACGCTTTTCACTTTTGATGTGCAAAACCAACAATCCGGTTCTGTTACGGTAAACAGTGATAGGGAAATGCGTTTGTTCTTTAAAGAAAAAGAAGCAGGGGAACTAGTGAGTATAGACTATCCTATTACCTTGGAGAAAAAAGACGGTACCACGGTAGAAATAACAAATAATGCCCAGCTTGCAGTTACTTTAAGAGCGGCAAAAGACGAATGCGATGAAGATGATGATGACGATTATAACGATGATGATTTTGAGGATAATAAGTTTATAGGTTACTTAATAGATTGCCCTTGGAAATTAAAAGAAATAAAAAGAAACGCGCTTAACCAAACAGAGCAATATTTTGCTTCTAGCTTTGATTTTAAAGAAGATAACCTTGTAGTCTTTACGGGTGGTGCAGGCAATACTACAAATGGAGAATGGTCTGTAGATTTTACCGAAAACGGACCGGTTGTAGTAATGAATTTTACCAACTATACCGATTTTTCCTTGTCATGGAGGGTATACGAATTAGAAGATGGTGTTATTAAATTCTTTTCGGACAATGATAATAAAATAGTGTTGGAACGCAACTGTTCTGGTGAGAGTAATTGCAATGTAAATGCTATTGCAGAGGTATTGGGAACATGTAATTGGCAAATTGCAGATGCTAGTTGGGATACGGATTTTGACGGCATTATAAATTTTTCAAACTTTAATATACATGCCTATACAGAAGCGGGTGCTTTTGTAGATGAGGGTAATTGGGAGGTAACCACTACGGGCCAAATTCAATTTAACGCACTATTATCTGCACAACTAGAAAATATGCTTGGTGCATGGAATGTAGTAGATTGTGGAGACGGACGCGTAAAATTAATGAATGAAGGGGGTGCTTATGTAGTACTAGAAAAAGACTGTGAACTTACCTTGCCAACACAGGATAACTTTATGGCGTTATTGGTAGAATGCGAATGGATTGTTGATGGAATGAAGGCGCAAGGACAAGAGATAGAAAATTACTTGGGTAACGCTTTTGATTTTAGCCAAGAAGGTACTATGACATTTGATGTTGGTGCAGAAGTGGCTTCCGCAGGTGAATGGACAATAGGTTATAACAATGCAGGCGAACTATCCTTAATGTTAAGTGCTTTGGCAGAAGTAGATTTTAATTATGAGTGGGCGGTAGACGTGCTAGAAACCAATTACCTAAAACTAAAAGTAGAAGAAATTGGTTATGAATTAGAGTTGGTTCGTGTTTGCGCCGAGGATGCCGATTCAGATATTCTTGAAATTAGAAATATAATGCAGGGCGGTCAGTGGAATGTTACGCAGTATTTAGAGAACAACACGGATAGGACGGCAGAATTTGAAAGTTTGGATTTTGATTTCAGCGCTAACAATGACCTGGCAGTAAGTATTAATAATGATCCGCAACGTACAGGAGTATGGAGAAGTTTTAGGGGCTATAACGGTGATTTAAGAGTGTTTTTTAATCTTGGAATAGACGAAACGAGATATTATTTACTTACCAAAGCATGGTACTTGACCGAGTTGAGTACAGAACGATTTAAATTGGTTTATGAAGATGAAGGAATGGTAAGAGTAGTAGTTTTTGAAAAGAAAGCATAACCCCACCACTTTTACTAAAAATCTTTATCGTGAAAAGGACAGTTTGCCTCAAAGCTGTCCTTTTCTTTTTTTATTTGGGTTTTTAGTTCAATAATACGTTAGTTTCTACGCATAGTGGCATAACCAATCCATTAGTAATTCTTAAATTTGTGCTCTTCAAAAATTAAATCGTAGTAAGCAGATGTTCGATAATTTAAGTGAAAAACTAGATAAAGCCTTACATAATTTAAAGGGGCACGGTAAAATCACAGAAATAAATGTTGCTGAAACCTTAAAAGAGGTAAGACGCGCGTTATTGGATGCGGATGTCAATTTTAAAATAGCTAAAGAATTTACCAATACGGTAAAGGATAAGGCGTTAGGGCAGAACGTACTGTCTACGTTACAACCAGGCCAGTTAATGGTCAAAATTGTAAAAGATGAGCTTACCCAACTTATGGGTGGCGATGCCGAAGGGGTAGACCTTTCTGGTAACCCATCTGTAATTTTAATGTCTGGTTTACAAGGTTCTGGTAAAACAACTTTTTCCGGTAAACTGGCAAATTTTTTAAAAAATAAAAAGACCAAGAAACCACTTTTGGTGGCTTGTGATGTTTACCGTCCGGCGGCAATAGACCAATTGCATGTGGTTGGTGAGCAAATAGGGGTAGAGGTGTATTCAGATAGGGGTAACACTGATCCTGTTGTAATTGCCCAAGCGGGTATAGCCCATGCTAAGACCTTAGGGTGTAACGTGGTCATTATTGATACGGCGGGTCGTTTGGCCGTGGACCAAGAAATGATGGATGAAATTTCTAACATCCATAAAGCGATACAACCACAAGAGACGCTTTTTGTTGTAGATTCCATGACGGGTCAAGACGCAGTGAATACGGCCAAAGCATTTAACGACGTTCTGAATTTTGATGGGGTTATCCTTACCAAGTTAGATGGTGATACTCGTGGTGGTGCGGCAATATCTATTAAGTCTGTTGTAAACAAGCCTATCAAATTTATTGGTACAGGTGAGAAGATGGAGGCCATAGATGTGTTCTATCCTTCTAGAATGGCAGATAGGATTTTGGGCATGGGAGACGTAGTGTCTCTTGTAGAACGTGCGCAAGAGCAGTTTGATGAAGAACAGGCCCGTAAAATCCAGAAAAAAATTGCCAAAAATAAATTTGGCTTTGACGATTTCTTATCTCAGATACAGCAGATAAAGAAAATGGGTAATATGAAAGACCTTATGGGCATGATACCCGGAATGGGAAAGGCCTTAAAAGGTATAGATATAGACGATGATGCTTTTAAGCATATAGAGGCTATTATTCATTCCATGACGCCAGACGAGCGCGCAAACCCTAATAAGTTAAACTCTAGCCGTAAAAAACGTATTGCTGCAGGTAGTGGCCGTTCGGTTCAAGATGTAAACCAGTTGCTAAAACAATTTGACCAGATGAGCAAAATGATGAAAATGATGCAAGGCGGTGGTGGCAAGCGTATGATGCAGATGATGCAAAATATGCGATAGTAAAAAGTATAATACAAACAATTACCTACAAAATACACCTATGGAAATCCTAGACGGTAAAAAAATATCTAACGATATTAAACAAGAAATTGCAGTAGAAGTAGCTAAAATGAAAGACCGTGGGGAGAAGGTACCTCATTTGGCAGCAGTTTTGGTAGGTAATGATGGGGCTAGCTTAACTTACGTGGGTAGTAAAGTGCGTTCTTGTAAAAAAATAGGTTTTGAGTCTACATTAATTCAACTGCCAGAAGATACTTCTGAAGAAAAATTGTTGGAGCAAGTAGCGGCCCTAAACAATAATCCGGACATAGATGGTTATATTGTTCAATTGCCACTTCCAAAGCACATAAACGAGCAAAAAGTTTTATTGGCGGTAGACCCTAGTAAAGATGTAGACGGTTTTCATCCAGAAAATTTTGGTCGTATGGCCTTGGATATGGTGTCTTTTATTCCGGCAACGCCTTTTGGCATTATGGAGTTGCTACGCAGGTATAATGTAGATACATCTGGTAAGCATACGGTGGTAATAGGTAGAAGCCATATAGTAGGTAGGCCTATCAGTATTTTAATGAGTCAAAAAGGGAAAGCTGCAGATGCTACGGTTACGCTTACCCATAGTAGAACAAAAAACTTAAAAGAGTTTACTAAAAATGCAGACATCATAGTCTCTGCCTTGGGTGTGCCAGATTTCTTAAAAGCAGATATGGTTAAGGAAGGTGTGGTAGTTATAGATGTAGGTATAACCCGTGTTCCAGATAGCTCTGAAAAGGGGTACTACATTACTGGCGACGTAGATTTTAAGGAAGTGGCGCCAAAAGCCTCTTACATAACTCCGGTTCCAGGAGGGGTTGGGCCTATGACCATTGCTATGTTGTTACAAAATACTTTATTGGCAAGAAAGAGAAGGGCTTAAGGAAAATCTGTAAATTCTTCTTCTTTTAATTCTATTTTAGATTCTTCTGGTTTGCTTGTTAAGCAACTCAATACCGCAAGGGTGGAGCATGCTATTGTAATAATTAGTAGTATAGTACTCATTTTAAGCTATTTGGGGAGTTTATAACGCTGTTTTAAAGTGTTTCTTATTGCCTAGAGTAGTTTTTCGCCCAAATACCTAATATTTATAGCCTTTCCGTAACATTTAACACTAAAAATCTAACGCGTTACAATTTTTAAGTTAGATTTGAGTTATAAGAAAAAACCTACAAATATATATTATGTCAGAGGTAGTCCCTGCAAACAATGAAGCTGATAGAATAAAAAGACTTGACTACTATGAAATCATGGATTCCCAAGAAGAAGCCATGTTCGATGAGTTAACCTTGCTTGCCTCCCAAATTTTAGATGTACCTATTTCTTACATAAGTCTTTTGGATGGTCAACGACAATGGTTTAAATCAAAAGTAGGTTTAGATGTAAGTGAGACGCCTATAGATATATCGTTCTGCAAACATACCATAATGGGTAAGGAGCCTTTAATTGTAAATGATACTTTAGAGAGCGAAACCTTTAAAGATAACGTATTTGTTACAGGAGAATTGGGAGCTCGGTTTTATGCTGGTGTCCCCATAATGGATTTAGATAACCATGCTATAGGTACTTTCTGCGCAGTAGATCAAAAACCGAGAGAGCTTACAGATAAAGAGAAACAACTTTTAAAAACCATGGCTAAAACAGCCATGAGCTTAATTTCTTTAAGAAAAAGTAGGTTAGAGGCAATGAAATTGGCAAAGGCAAAAGAAGAATTTTTGTCTAATATGAGTCATGAGATTAGAACACCTCTAAATGCCATTATTGGTTTTAATGACTTATTGCGAAAAACTACGTTAACCACTACGCAATCAGAGTATTTAGATACCATTAGAACTTCTTCTCAAACACTAAAGGTTATCATAGATGATGTATTGGATTTTTCTAAGTTAGAAAGCGATAAAATAGAATTAGAATTAAGGCCAATATCTTTAGAAGCGCTTGTGGATCACGTAATTAAATTACAATTACCAATTGCCAATGAAAAGGGTGTTAGGCTACTTAAAAGTTTGGATGCTGCTTTGCCAGTATATGTTTTGGGAGACCAAACCAGGTTGGCGCAAATATTTACGAACTTGATTAGTAATGCTATCAAGTTTACTGCAAAAGGTTTGGTAGAATTAAAGGCTTATGTTGTAGAACAAGATGATTTTAATAGCTTGGTGCGTTTTCAAGTTGTGGATACGGGCATTGGAATTCCGGAAGAGAACTTGGACAAAATTTTTGAACGCTTTACACAAGCAGATGCCAATACAACCAGGCTCTATGGAGGCACTGGTCTAGGTCTTAGTATTGTAAAAGGATTTACAGAACTAATGGGTGGTGCTGTTACCGTAGAAAGTACGTTAGGAAAGGGTACCACTTTTACGGTAGAACTAAGATTTGAACATGCCGAGGAAGAGGAAATAAAGATAATTAACAATATTGATGTTACGCAGGTTACTTCGTTTATTAAAGGAAAAGAGGCTTTAGTGGTAGAAGACAATCCCCACAATCAACTACTTATAAAAAATTATTTAAATCTATGGGGTGTTAACTGTACAATTGCCAATAATGGAGAAGAAGGTGTTCAAATGGTCCAGAACAAAACCTTTGATATCATCTTTATGGATTTGCAAATGCCCGTAATGGATGGCTTTATGGCAACGGACATAATAAGGAACAAAATTAAGTTAGAAACTCCAATTGTAGGCTGTAGTGCCCATTCATTGGTAGGAGAAAAGCATAAATGTTTGGCAATTGGAATGAATGATTATGTTAGTAAACCCTACACCGAGCAAGAACTTTTAAGTTCCATATTACAATTTTTTACAGAGAAGGATAAATTACAGTTGTTAATGACTCCTGATGCGTTGGTAGACGAATCTATGGAGTACTCAGAAAAGGATGAAGTTGCCGCTCTGTTAAAATCTTTTGATGAAAATTTTGTAGAAGGTTTTGCTGCTGAAATTGTTGAGGTGTTTATTAGGACCATCCCTGCGCCTTTAGAGGAGTTTAAAATTGCGTTAGCGCAAGAAGACCATGAAACTATAAAAGATAAAGCCCATTACTTCTTGGGTACTTTTGGTGCTTTAAGAATAGAAAAAGGTAGGGAGTTGTCAAAAACCGTTGAGCAAGCTGTGCAGAATCAAGAGTTTGAAAAATCGGTGGTAGAAGGTGGTAAGCTCTACCGTTTTATTAATTCTATTTTAACCGCGTTTGAAACCGTAGCGGTTAGCTAATTACTTAGCAAATAATTGCTTCATATCTTTAAACGCTTTAAACTCTAGGGCATTACCCGCGGGGTCTAAAAAAAACATTGTTGCCTGTTCTCCCGGTAACCCTTTAAATCTTATGTAAGGTGCTATTACAAATTCTATACCCTTGTCCGTAAGTTTTTTGGAAAAAGTTTCAAATGTATCCCAATCCAATACAACCCCATAATGCGGCACGGGAACAGCTTTACCATCTACAGGATTGGTATGTAGTTCTTCGTTTGATTTGGGTTTATAATGGATAACCAATTGATGACCAAAAAAATTAAAGTCGACCCATTGGTCACTACTTCTACCTTCCTCAAAACCCAATGTGTCTTTATAAAACTTACGGCATTCTGCTAAATTATGAACAGGTATTGCAACGTGGAATGGAGTTAAATTGTTGGCCATTTATTCTAGTTTTTACTAAAATTAAGCAATACCGGTAAGTGCAAAAACAAAAGGATCAATTAATTGTTTCGTAAAGCTTTAATGAGTTCTTTTTTGTCCATTTTGGATCGTCCCTCAATACCTACTTTTTTGGCCTGTTCGTAGAGCTCTTCTTTGGTACGATTTTCATAGGTGGTGGCTTTTCCACCCTTTTTGCCAGCATTATTGGTATTGGCAATCCGGGCAGCTTTCTCTTTGCTGTAGCCTTTTTCTTTTAAGGCTTCATATTGCTCTTCGTTTTCTATTTGAGGTCTTTCTTCCTGTGCCATTTTTTATTTTCAAATTACTTGAAAAGTAACTTCTAGTTTGACTCCAAAAAAGTTATGATTTCCTCATTTACTTCTTCTTGATGCATGGAGTGCCCTAGTCCTGTTGTAAGTACCAATCTGCTATTTTTCCAACTTTCATGTACCTTGATAGATTCGGTATGCAATACTTGTTTGTCTTCCACATCATGAAAAAGTAGACCTGGCACCTTATTATTGGCTACAAATAGAGAACTTTTAAATTCGTTTATGTGAAAACCAAAAACACGTTTTAAGCGTTGGTCCATGGCTTTCCAAACTTTGTCATTGAATTTTAAAATGGCTTGGTAGTGGTGCATAAAACTTTCAAAGTCGCAAGGAGAACCAATGGTAACTATTTTTTTAACATGATCTTTCGGGTTTAAAAAATGGTCAAAAAGTATGGTCATTCCTCCCATGGAATGGGCAACCACGTAATCTGGATTAAATTTGTCCAATATATACCTGGTAGAAGCTGCATACAACGGAACATGGAGCATTTTGCCCGTAGAATGGCCATGAGCAGGGGCGTCAAACGCGATAATATTAAAGTTATGTTCTTTTAATTTGGCAATTAAATTGCGCCATCTGTAGGTGTTGCTTTCCCAACCGTGTAAGAGCAATACCGTTTCTTTTGTTCCCCTCCATGTGTAGGTCTGTATTTGTTGTTCTCCTATAAGTTCAACAGAATGCTTTGCAGCATCTAAAAAGGAAACTTGCTCTGGCTTAACCCTACCCTTTCTAATGGTGCAAAAAATATCAAAACCTATTTTAGCAGCTGTTCTTGGAGAGAAAAAAGCTATAAAATTCAACCACTTACCGTATAGTTTAGGAACTATTCTTTCTAGGGTTTTTTTCATTAAAATACTTCTTCTGATTTAGTAGTGTATTAAATAGCGTTCCCATATCTGGGAATAGCTATTTAATCCCAGCCCAGCATTAAAAATTTAATCTTGGCATCATCAGGAATTTGAACAGCTTCTACGTTTCCTTTGCTATATCTTAAATTTTCTGGTAACTGCTCTTTATCTATAGTAAAATATAAATTGGTCTCATTAACAAAAATGACAATGTTGTTCAACGCGGTTACTATTTTTTTTATGGTATACCGGTCTTGAATGTCTTTGAACGTACTGTTTAGGCCAATACCGTCTTCCGTGGTAAAACGTGGGTCCATTATTTGAACGTTTTCTATTTTTGGTATGCTATCGTCTGTAGGGGTTAGGGTTAGTAAGTGTTTTCCTCCTTTTTCAAAGACCTTTACTTTGCGGTTGGCACCATCTAATCTTGTAGAAAAAGTGTCTTTTACTATAGAATCGTCCGCATAAATTAAATCTAAGTCCCTAACCAAACTTATTTGGTCTAGTTTGCCAACTTTATCATTGCTTATTAGAAAGGCAGTATCTTTTTCCTTACAACCTATTATGGCAAGCAAACCTACCATACCCACTATTTTCTTCATCATATATAGCTTAACGTATTACTTTTTTAAGAACCCCTAGAACACCTCTAATAAACGTAGCACTGGTCAACACTTTTACCACGGGATTCATTCTGGTACTTCTGCTACTTGTACTTCTTCTTCTAGAAGTGCTTTTTTGTTCTTTTTCTTTTTCGGCCTCTTGTTCTGCCTTTTCTATTTTTTCGTTTAAAATTTCATAGGCACTTTCCCTATCAATCTCTTCATTATACTTTTTGATTAATTGGGATTTATCCAATAAACTTTTTAATTCTTTTGGGGTAAGCACGTCCATTCTACTCATTGGGGCCCGTAACAAAGTAGCCGCTAACGGGGTAGGCCTGCCTTTTTCATCTAAAGCAGAAATAAGTGCCTCTCCAATTCCTAAACTTGTTAGTACTTCTTCGGTATCATAAAACTCAGTATCCGGATAGTTTTGGGCAGTAAGTTTAATTGCTTTTCTATCTTTTGCGGTAAAGGCCCTCAAGGCGTGTTGTACTTTTAAACCCAGCTGTGCCAAAACATCATCTGGAATATCTGTTGGGTTTTGGGTAACAAAGAAAAGACCTATGCCTTTAGAGCGTATTAATTTTACTATGCTTTCTATTTGGTCTAAGAGGGCTTTTGATGCATTGTCAAATATTAAGTGCGCTTCGTCTATAAAGAGCACCAATTCTGGTCTATCACTATCTCCTTGTTCAGGAAACGTGGCATAAATTTCTGCCAGTAAGCTCAGCATAAAGGTAGAGAATAGCTTAGGTTTATCCTGTATATCCGTTAATCTAATAATGTTTATATACCCATTACCATTTTCGTCAATACGTGTTAAATCATCAACTTCAAAAGATTTCTCCCCAAAGAACAGTTCTGCTCCCTGTTGTTCCAGTTCTATTATTTTTCTTAAAATGGTTCCGGTAGAACTAGTAGATATTCTACCATAAGCTTCTTGGAATTCCTTTTTACCTGCGCCAGTGGCATATTGCAAAACCTTCTTAAGGTCTTCTAAATCTAGCAATGGCATTTTTTGGTCGTCACAATATTTAAAAACAACCGCCATTATGCCTTCTTGGGTAGTGGTTAAATCCAATATTCTAGACAAGAGCACGGGACCAAATTCAGATACTGTAGCTCTTAAACGTACACCGTCTTGTTCTGAAAGCGATAAAATTTCTACCGGAAAGCCTTTAGCGTTAAAGGGGATGCCAATAGCCTCGTGTCTTTCATCAATTTTAGGGTGGCCTTCACTTGGTTGGGCAATTCCACTCAAATCTCCTTTTAAGTCCATTAAAAGGACGGGAACTCCTTGTTCAGAAAGGTTTTCTGCAAGTACCTGTAAGGTTTTGGTTTTACCGGTTCCGGTGGCACCTGCAATTAATCCATGTCTATTTAAGGTTTTTAATGGAATTTTTACAAAAGCATCTTTTTGTGTTTCCCCATCTAGCATAGCGCCTCCCATGATAATGGATTCGCCTTTAATGCTATATCCTTTTTCTATTTCTGCTAAAAACGATGCTTTCTTGTCCATTGGAATAACTTTGCGATAAAAATAGGGTAAATTAGGTGAAGTGTAAAAGCAAATTAATCAACAAAAGGCCTATGCAATTGAATACTAAAATCTTAGTAATGGTTGTTTTAACTGTTATTCTATTTTCATTTTCTGCTCGTTCACAAGATAAAACGCCTGTTACATTTCATCCATCGCACGAAGTAAAAAAACAAAATGCGCCGTTTAGCGACGTGGTACAAGTCGGTAACTTGTACTTTTTAGCCGGGCAAATTGGAATGGACCATACCACCAGAACATTGGTAAAGGGCGGAATTGTTGCAGAAACCCACCAAGCTATTGCTAATATAACATCCGTATTGAAACAACATGATATGGACTTGGATAACGTGGTTAAGTGTACGGTAATCTTAAGTTCTATGGAAGATTTTGCAACTTTTAACAAGGTATATTCAACTTACTTTACTAAGAAACCGGCACGAACCACTTTTGCTGCCGCTGGCTTGGCAAGAAACGCTGCTATAGAAATTGATGTGATTGCCGTTAAGTAATATTATCTTTGCAAAATGGTTTTACAGGATGTTATGGATTTGGTGGAGAAAGGGCAGATGCTGCCCTTGATGGAAGAATTTTACACCATTCAAGGAGAAGGGTATTTTAAGGGTACGGCAGCTTATTTTATTAGGGTAGGCGGTTGCGACGTAGGTTGCCATTGGTGCGATGTTAAAGAAAGTTGGAATGCAGAGACGCATCCACCAACGGCAATAGAAAAAATTATAAACAATGCGGCCAGCTATTCTGATACCATTGTGATAACAGGAGGAGAGCCACTTACTTGGGATATGGGACCATTGACCCAAGGTCTAAAAGCCAAGGGCTTAAAAACGCATATAGAAACTTCTGGGGCCTATACGTTAACAGGTGTTTGGGACTGGATTTGCCTATCTCCCAAGAAAATGAAATTGCCTGTTCCGGAAGTTTATGAAAAAGCAAACGAGTTAAAAGTAATCGTTTACAACAAACATGATTTAATTTTCGCCGAAGAACAAGCTAAAAAAGTAAACAAAGATTGTATTCTATACCTACAGCCAGAGTGGAGTGTGCGAGATAAAGTGGTGCCAATGATCGTAGATTATGTTATGGCCAATCCGCAATGGAAAGTTTCTTTACAAACACATAAATATTTAAACATTCCGTAAAGCCGTTTAACGGCCACCGTTGTTTTGTAAATCTAAAATGCACTCGGCATCCAAACCAGGTACCCTAGCACTTTGCCCAGCTTGGGTATTTAATAAACTAAGCATGCTTTCTCCAGAAAGTGAACAAGCGCTATGTATGCCATTTTTGTTAAGATGCGTTTCTCCTTTAAAATTTGTATTAAACTGAAGTTCTGCACGCATTAAGCATCCTTCTACGGCACAATGATCTGCTGCCTCAGGATCTTCATGATCATTAACCATAGGCGTATAGGTAATTTCTTCGCCATTTTGTGTGCCGCTTAAGTCTACCAAACCAAAAAGATGTCCAAATTCATGATTTAAGGTTGCCGTCTCTACATCTTCATTGGAAATTAGAACACTTCTGCTGGCAAGGCTCCTTATGGTTTCTTCATAAATAACCATAGATGTATTACGATATACGGCGCCAAGTGTAACCAAGCCTTCGTCAGAATCGTCACCATCAGAAGGTGCATCTGCAAAATATATGTAAACAGCTAAGGTATTGTCTGTATTATAAGCGGTGCGGTTTTCTATTTCTAAATCTCCAATTTCTTGTAACTCCAAGGTTTCTTCTTCTGGGGAGGGTAACTCAAGGTAGTTAATCGTGATATTTTGCTTAAACGTATGCTGTCTTAAAAAGGCGATAAAATTATCCATTGCCTCTGGGGTGGGGCGGTATCCTGCTACGTAAGCAATTTCGATAAGTAAATTTTCGAAATTTGTATTCGTCAATAAATCGTTCGCAGAAGCTCCTGTGGGCAATAAGTTTCCACTCTTGTCTATGTTTTCAACTTCATTTTCGTTTCCTGAGTTATTGGTTCCGCTGTCATCTGTATTGTCCTTGGAGCAATTGGCCAATAAAATAGCCATACCTAAAAGAATAATTAGGGAAAAACGTTTCATGGCAAAAAAGTTATCTAAATATAAACGTCGAAAAAGATTATCTATTATTACGCAAGAAGGCTAAGTTTTGCTAGATAATCATAATGTTCTCCTTCCATTATTTTTTCACAAGCAAATCCACAATATAAGGCTACTCTTTCTAGGGTCTCAAAATCTATATATAACCAAGGGAAAGTATCGCTCTTATATGTTTTATATTCCATTGTAAACTTTACTTCTCCATAATAATCTGTATCCCCTGGAATCCAATAGCCCCCATCCTCGTCTGCATCAAACATGTAAATTATATTGCTACTATCCAATAAAATTTGCCCATTAGGCTGTAACAAGGTTCTAAAATGGTTTAGGTAGTTGGGTAATTGTTCTAGACTACCAGCAATTCCAATGCCGTTCATTAAGAGCAATAGCGTATCAAATTTTTCTTCACTATAATCCAAAATGTTGGTACAAATAGTTGATTGCAAGCCTCTTTTTTCACATACTTCTATGGCTCCTTTAGATTTGTCCAAAGCAGTTACTTTTAACCCTTTATTTTGTAGATATAAGGCATGGCTACCTGCACCGCAGCCAATATCCAAAACAGCGCCCTTACATAAGGTTAATGCATGCTTTTCTAACTTGGGCATTTGGGAAAAATCCCTGAACAAATAGTCTAAGGGTAAGCTGCCATTTTCTTCTAAGGTAGAATGGGTAATAATAGATTCTTTACTATTTTGTGTCAAATGCTCTATTAGGGCTATGCCCATTACGTCTACCATATTTTTATTTGTATTTTGCACGTCTAGATTATGGATTATCGCTATGAAAAAAGTCAAAGGTATAGTATTCCTCTTTTTTAGTTTACTTATAGGAATTTCAATTAATGCCCAAGATTCTAATTTAACCCAAAAAGTTGGGGCTTATTTAGAGGCCAATGGCACCATGATGCAATATTCAGATGCCTATGGGCAGCTACTAATTCTCATGGAAAAACAATACCCTAGGTCAGAAGCAAATGCCAATGGTTGGTTGTTTTTAGAGCGAAACAAACCAAAGGCCCTATTGGAAATCAAAGATTTATTAGTGCCCATATATATACAAAACTTTACAGAGGCAGAATTAAACGCCATGAGTGATTTTTATACCTCAGATGCAGGTAAGCAATTAATCGCGGACAAGAGTGGACTTTCTGAAGAACAACGAATAACCGTTCAAGATTTTTTTTATTCTGAAATTGGCCAAAAATTAAACACTAAAAAAGCACAACTAACCCAAGAAATTGAAGCGGTTTCTGAATATTGGAGTAAAGATTTGTACCAGACCGCGGTTTTGTTGTTGAAGGAGTAATGGAAGATTTTTTGAAGGATTTGCCTAAAAAGGCAAATCAAAAACACCAAGAGAATAAAAAGTTTTTGGCCAAATTAAAAAAGAAGCCGCCTAAAAACTTAGATTATCTAATGGCAGATTTGCACGAAAAGGAGTTTAGGCAAACAGATTGTCTAACCTGTGCCAATTGTTGTAAAACTACTGGCCCACTGTTCACTAATGCCGATATAGAAAGAATTGCAAAAAAACTACGCCTAAAGCCGACTCAATTTATAGATGCCTATTTACGATTAGATGAGGATAATGATTATGTTTTACAAAATGTGCCTTGTGTTTTTCTAGGTACGGATAATTATTGTTCAATTTATGATGTGCGGCCTAAAGCGTGTAGGGAATATCCGCATACCGACCGTAAAAAATTCCATCAAATTAATAATCTTACCCTCAAAAACGTGGCTATTTGCCCAGCAGCATACAATATTGTTGAGGCAATGAAACAAAGCTTGCCCAAAAAGTAATATTTTGCATTTTTAGCTTAAAGATTGTTAATTTAGGATTCACTACTTCAATACTAATTGTATTAAGATGGAATCGATTATAAAATATTTTGAGACAATACCTCCGCTTCACCGTTCATTAATTTTAGTTGGTGGAATTACCTTCTTTTGGATATTGGAGGGTATTGTACCTTTATTTTCGGTAAACTATAAAAAGTGGCAACATGCCTTACCCAATTTTTTCTTTACTCTAACCACCATACTCATAAACATGCCTTTGGCATTTTTACTTTTGTTGTGCTCAGATTGGGCGGTAAACAATAGTTTTGGAATCATTAATTGGATGCCGGCTATGCCCCTATGGTTGTACGTTATTTTGGGCGTATTATTCTTAGACTTTTTTGGCGCCTATTTGGCACATTTGGTAGAGCATAAAGTAAAACCGTTGTGGATGGTCCATTTGGTTCACCATTCAGACCATAATGTAGATACCACTACGGCCAACCGGCATCATCCTTTAGAAAGTTGTATACGGTACGCATTTACACTATTTGGTGTTTTTATAGTTGGTGCCCCCATAGGAGTAATAATGCTTTACCAAAGTCTTTCCGTAGTTTGTTCGCAATTTAACCATGCCAATATTTCATTACCAAGAAAATTTGACAAAGCCATAAGTTATTTAATAGTATCCCCAGATATGCATAAAGTACATCATCATTATGTATTACCTTATACAGATAGTAACTATGGAAATATCTTTTCTATTTGGGACCGGCTTTTAGGAACGTACATGGAGCTAGACCGTGATAAAATTAAATATGGTGTTGATACTTTTCCAGACGAAAAAGAGAACAGTAGTATTAAAGGTTTGCTGCGGCAACCGTTTCACAAATACAGAAAACCAACCACAATTAATTAAAGACTTAACCCTGGCAAAACATTGAAATTTGTAGCTTTCCATCAATTATAAAATGGATAGATGAGTTTTAAACTTTTTTACGGTCTAGGATTGTTTTTATGCTTTTGTAACAGCCTACAGGCGCAAACTGAAAATTATAACGCTGTTGTTGCCAAAGAAATAGCTTCAAACTTCATAGAGAATACCAAGAACGCGCAGGCTAAACCATATGTGATAATGGTTTCGTTAGATGGTTTTAGGCATGATTATGCAGAAAAATACAAGGCTGCTAATCTTTTGGATATGGCCAAAAACGGAGCTAGGGCAAAAATGCTCTTACCATCTTTTCCTTCCAAAACTTTTCCTAACCATTATACCCTAGCCACAGGATTGTACCCATCTAAACATGGTATCGTGGCCAATTCTTTTTTTGATACTAAAATAAAAAAGAGGTATAGCATTGGTAATAGAAACGCAGTAGAAGATGGGGGTTGGTACGGTGGCGTTCCGCTTTGGAATTTAGCTCAATTACAAGGAATGGTATCCGCATCTTATTTTTGGGTTGGTAGCGAGGCCAATATTAACGGGTTACATCCTAAATATTATTACAAGTACGATAAAAAAACACCGTATGAGTTTAGGGTGAAACGGGTAATGGAATGGTTGCAATTGCCAGAAAAGGACAGACCACATATGGTTACACTTTACTTTTCTTTAGTAGATACACAAGGGCATAAATTTGGCCCGGAATCTGATGAGGTTTCTAAGGCCGTGGCCTTTGTAGACAAACAAATTGGTGCTTTAAGAAAGGGTATTCAACAATCTGGATTGCCAGTCTACCTTATAGTTACATCAGATCATGGAATGACGCCTGTTTCTAAATTCATAAACATACATGATTTTGTTTCCGTTGATAATGAGAATTTTTTAGGTGGCCCGGTTGGGATGATTTATACGGATTCTGAAGACCAGAAAAATTCGCTATTAAACGTTTTGACCAAGCAATCTCATTTTGCATCTTACACAAAAGAAAGTGTTCCTGATTATCTTAATTTTAAAAATAACCCTAGAATAGGAGATATAGTTCTAATAGCGGAACCACCCTATACGCTTATTAATTCTGCGGCTAAAAAGGAAGATTTAGCCAAGGCGGAAGGCACACATGGTTATGACCCCTATAGGTATACGGATATGGGTGGTATTTTTTATGTAGAAGGCCCTAGCATTGCAAAAGGTACTAGTGTAGCTGAGGTTGAAAATATTAACGTATACCCGTTTGTAGCGCACCTTTTGGGTTTAGACATTCTTACACCAATTGATGGAAACCTGGAAAAATTGCTGCCCTTACTTCAATCTGCGGATTAATCGTAGATTAAATATTTATTGCGTATGGCTTTAAAAGCCCTTACATCTGGCTGCCAACTTGCTTCAATTTCTTCCGCAGAGATACCATCAATAATTTGCTGTTGCAAGGTTGTGTTACCAGCATGTTTGGTAAAAGAATTGGTCATAAAAAAAGCCTTCTTGTTCAGGGCGTTGTCATAAGCGGTTTTTATCCATTTTATGGTAACACGGTTCATTTTTGGAATATTGCTCAAGTCCATACCATAACAAAGCTTGCCATTTTCCTTTGGGTTTTTTGAACCAAAATTTGGAGCAGGTGTATACTTAAAGAAAAACTTTGTACTATCTAAAAACGAGGCGCCAAAACGTTGAAACTGTGCTTCTGTTCCTCTACCGGCATTCACGGTTGTTCCCTCAAATAAACCCAACGAGGGGTATAGGTTAATGGCCGTGTCATTGGGTAAATTTGGAGAAGGCCTAATAGCTAGATCATAAGGGGTGTCATGGGTATAATTCTCTAGTTTAACAATGGTCAAGTCAGCTTTTTTAGAAGAAGAAAGCCATCCTTCCTCATTTATCATATTGGCATATTCGCCAATAGTCATACCATAGACCAAAGGAATTTGTGTCATACCCAAAAAGCTTGTATGCTCTGCTTCCATGGTAGGGCCATCTACATAATGTGCGTTTGGGTTTGGGCGATCTAAGACCAAAACGGGAATGTTGGTATCTGCGCAGGCTTCCATTACCAATTGTAGCGTAGCAATATAGGTGTAGAATCTAACCCCTACGTCTTGTATGTCAAATAAAACCAAATCAATATTGACTAATTGTTCCTTGGTGGGTTTTTTATTTTTACCATAAAGTGAAATTAGTGGCAGTCCAGTTTTATCATCGATTCCATTTTTGACCATTTCCCCTGCATCCACATTACCTCTAAAGCCATGTTCTGGAGCAAAAACTTTGGAAATTTTTATGCCGCTACTTATAAGGGTGTCCACAAGGTGTACAGTGGTTTTATTGGGTTTAAAAACTACTGATGTTTGGTTGGCCACCACGGCTATATTTTTATTTTTTAATAGCGGTAGGTACCTATCTGTGCGATTGGCGGCTACAACAATTTCTGTTGCAATTGGTGCCGCAACGGTTTGGGTGTTGGTTTTAACCTTGTTTTTTTCTTGTCCGCAGGCAATTAATACCATGCTTAAACATAAAACTGTACTTTTGAAACGGAATAAAAATGGCATTCGTTGAATTTAGAATTGTTTATAGCCAAGCGCCTTATTACAGGTAAGGAACATAAAAGTAGTATTTCTGCACCAATCATTAAAATTGCTATTGCAGCAATTGCCATTGGCGTAGTAATGATGCTCATTGCAATTGCCACTGGAGCGGGTTTAAAGGAAAAAATCAGGGAAAAAATAGCTGCTTTTAATGGGCATATCCAAATAGCTAATTATGACAATAACAGGTCAGATGTTTCCGTTTCTCCAGTAGATATAAATCAGGCTTTTTATCCAAACTTTACTACTATAAATGGTATAGAACATGTACAAGCGGTTGCGGTAAAAGCAGGCATCATTCGTACAGAAAAGACCTTTGAAGGTATTTTGGCAAAAGGGGTAGGCAAAGATTTTAGATGGCAATCTTTCAACGAATTTTTGGTTGCGGGGAACTTGCCAGATTTTTCTAAGGATATATCTGAAAAGGCCTTGATTTCTAATATTTTGGCAAAACGTTTGCAACTAGATGTGGGCGATACCTTTTTGGCTATTTTCCTTAAAGATGGCGATCCTTCCAGACCTCCAAATAACAGAAGGTTTACAGTAAGCGGTATTTATGACAGTGGTTTTGAGGAGTTGGATGCGTCTTATATTTTAATTGATATAAGGCATATACAGCGTATGAATAAATGGAAGCCTAATGAGATAGGAAATTTTGAGGTTTTCTTGTCTAATTTTAACGAAATTGATGCCAAAACCAATGCTATTTATGACGAAACCCTCTCAACCTTAGATACCCAAAACATAAAAACAAAATATTTTAAAATATTTGAGTGGTTGCCATTGTTCGATTTTAATATTGCCCTGATCATTGGAATAATGATAGTTGTTGGCGGTATTAACATGATAACCGCACTATTGGTTTTAATTTTGGAACGTACCCAAATGATAGGTGTGTTAAAGGCATTGGGTTCTCCCAACTGGAGCATTAGAAAGGTATTCTTACTTAATGCGGCGTACTTAATTGTTCTTGGTTTGTTTTGGGGTAATTTAATTGGATTGGGCATTCTATTTCTTCAGCAAAAGTTTCAATTCCTAAAATTTCCGAATCCGGAAGAATATTACGTTACCTATGTGCCGGTAAGCATAGATTTTTTAACCGTAGTATTATTAAACATTGGGGTAATGGTGCTGTGTTTGTTAATGCTTTTGGTGCCTTCTTACGCAATTTCTAAAATAGCCCCGGTAAAAGCTATAAAATTTGAATAATACCTCTTAACTGCATGCTTTTCACTATTAAGTCTTAATTTTAAGACTTAACTCACCCAACTATGAGAACACAAATTATTGCGTGCTGTTTATTGCTTTTCATATCTATAGCGCCCGCGCAAAAGCTAACAAGAATAGAAAAGAAAATTGTGGCAACGGTTGCTCAAAACAATACCGATGCCCTACAATTTCTAGAAAAAGTAGTAAATATTAATAGCGGTACCCTAAATTTAAAAGGGGTGCAAAAAGTAGGGGAAGTATTTGGTACGGCCTTTACGGATATCGGCTTTGAAACCAATTGGATACCTATGCCCGAAGAAATGAACCGTGCTGGGCATTTATTTGCAGAAACTAAGGGAAGCAAGGGCAAAAAACTACTGCTAGTTGGGCATTTAGATACCGTTTTTGAAGAAGATAGCCCATTCCAGACTTTTACTATGGTTACAGATTCTACTGCCCATGCCCCAGGTGGTAATGATATGAAAGGGGGCGATGTAATTGTTTTATATGCCTTAAAAGCCTTACGGGAAAATGGTCTTTTGGATGATGCCCAAATTATTGTTGCCTTTACTGGAGATGAAGAAAGTACGGGTAGTCCGTTAGAGTTGAGTAGAAAAGATTTGATTAACGCGGCTAAACGAAGCGATATAGCGTTGGGTTTTGAGACGTCTACTGGATTTAATTATGCAACTGTAGCTAGAAGGGGGTCTTCTGGATGGGAGGTTAACGTAACCGGTAAACGGGCCCATTCTTCTGGTATTTTTAATGAGCGGGTTGGTGCTGGTGCCATATTTGAAATGTCTAGGATTTTACACCAATTTTATACCGATGTAAAAGGAGAGGATTTGTTAACGTTTAACCCTGGAGTGCTTTTAGGTGGTACGTTTGTAAATTTTGACCCTAAAACAGGAAAAGGAGACGCTTTTGGTAAGACCAATGTAGTATCTCAAACAGCAATGGTCAAAGGAGGGCTTCGGTTTATTTCTGAAGAACAAAAAGAACGTGCACGTGCAAAAATGCGGGAAATTGTAGGGCAGAATTTACCACAGACCAGTGCTACCGTAAGGTTTACGGATAGTTACCCGGCAATGCAACCAACCGCTGGCAATAAAGAATTATTGAAAACCTTAAATACGGTTAGCCTTGCTTTAGGGCAGGGAGAAGTAGTGGCCTATGACCCTGGTAAACGTGGAGCTGCAGATGTTTCCTTTATTGCAGAATATGTAGATTGTCTAGATGGTTTGGGCACTATGGGTACAGGAGCACATACACCAGAAGAAACGGTTAATCTTAATACTTTTGAGGCATTGACCAAAAGAACGGCAATATTGATTTATAGACTCATCAATCAAGACTAAAATGACAAAGTTAGCATTAGGAGAACAGGCAGTAGGTATAGAAAATGGCGAATTGGTTAGCTATACCATATCTGGCCACGAATTTATTCATCAAAAGGGTAGTCCTGGATGGGGTTCTTCAGATACCGAAATGTTTCCTATTATTGGCCCGGTAAACGAGGCGAATTTTATGGTTCAAGTCAATAAAGGACAAGCCATACAAGACCAACACGGGTTATTAAGGCAATTTCCATATCAATTAGAATCGGCTACAACTACCAAAGCTATATTTGTTAAAGAATATACGGCTATGACGCCGATAGAAAACAACAAATATCCAGAGAAGAGTAGCCGCAAGTATTTGGTCTGGCCTTATACTTTTAAGTTTATAAAAACCGTACAATTAACGGCTGCTGGTTTAGTAATTGACTTTTTAATAGATGGAGATAAGGATATGCCGTACATGTTGGGCTATCATCCAGCATTTAAATTATACACGGATAATCCTACAATTGTAGCTGGCGAGAAAGAAATTACTTTGGAAGAAGTATTGGCTGTGGGTAGTAGAGCTTTGGAAGTTGAAGATTGTACACAAATTACCTTAAGAGACAAAAAAGAATTGACCATTGAAACAAAGGGTTTTGGTAATTTTATGTGTTGGACAGAAGTTAGGAATATGGTTTGTATAGAACCAATTACTTTTTATCCGTACCGGGTTTCTCAAGATAAATTACACCAAGGCTTTGAGCATCTGAACGAGCCAGTTACCTTTTCCGTGAAATTAACGGTACAACAGGGTTAGCTAAATTTGTTTTGCAATTCTTGAACCACTCTTGCGGTTTCTTGGTCGCGGTTTTTTTGTTGTAAAAAAATAGGATTGGCTGCCCGTTCTGCACAGTTGGTAATAGCACAACGCTCACAAGTAACACCTACGTTTAATTGTTTTATGTTTGGGTCTTCTAAAAATTGAGCCTTCTTTTTTAGCGTATCTGTTATTTGCAGACCAATACTTACGCTACGGTATTGGTTTTCTTTAAAAGGATCCTTAGTGGCAGACGCTAATATTAAATAGGACAATTGATCTTCAGGATAGTGCGAAATTTGAACATCCATAATGTGTTCTTCCTCTTGTTCCGCTATTTCTTTTAACACCCGGATAGAGGCCCAACGCCGGCAATACTTTTCGTTTGTCTGATTTCCGTGTGGCGAATGCTGGTGGGTTAAGTGCAGTTCCTTGGTAATATCAAATCTTGTACTATTCTGGTTATGCGAAAATCGTAAAAAGAAAAGGTTCTCTAATTGGTAATCTTGGGGTAGAATATTGGTTAGCCTTTGATATAATGATTCTGGTGAGGCATTGTGTTGCTGGCGTATTTGTGCCAAAAAGCTTTTGTCAAAACTGGGTTTGGCCAACATTTGGTTCACCTGCTGTTTTAGTTTTGTTCTAGGTATAACCAAGGCGCCGGCAAAGTAGGAGGCATAGAAATTATTTAATACTTGGTCAAAATTTTCAAAATTTATCCAGCTAAACGTATACAGTCTTTCTGTAATTTTTAAATAATTGTAGCCAATTTCCTTGGCATAAATAAAAGTACGCTGTGCCTCGTCTATATGGCCGGCAATTAAAAGCGTTTTGGTTTTGGGCACAAAAACAGACCGCAAAGAATCCAATTCTTGGTGCTTGTTTAAATCATTATTATTAATGGTATAGCCATATTCCTCAATTAAAATTTCTTCTAATTCTATAGAAGTAATATTTTCATTCAAATCAATTTGGTACGCCTTTGCAAAATCTAATGCTGCTTTTTCCATTTCTGGAAAAAAGTTGTTATTGGCTTCTTGAAAAGAACGTAAAGAGGCCAAATAGAAGCTTTCCTTACCAAAATTATATTGTTTGGCAATCTCTATAATGGTACTTATAAACGCATTAACCTTGGTAGGGGCATTGGCAACAATTTCAATTAGGTCTCTTTCCTTTACCCCAAAAAGGTCTAATGGAATTTCTTTTAGGATTTTGGATTGGAACAATTGAGCCACTGGAGCCAAATTCTTGTCCAATTTTAAGGATACAAGACTATCGTAGGGTATATCCAGTTTTTCTGCCAATAGCAGAATTTTATCCGTTTTGGGATACTTTTTTCCTTTTTCAATCTCGTTTAAATAAGATTTAGATAATCCTGTAAGCTTGGCCAACCCAAATAAGGATAGGTCTTTTTTAAGTCGAAGCTGCTTCAGCTTTAGACCAAAAATTAGTTTTATATACTCTTCTTCCATTATTCTTGATCAAATGTACAATATTTTGCGAATCTTTTAAAAATAGCGAATAACTAAAAAATAGCGAACGTTCGCTTGTAAATTGAAAAACTTTCATTTATTCTTGTTTCAACAAAAACTAAGAAGTTATGGAACAAGCTATTATGACCACTTCAGAAATTCAGTTTGCGGATAATGTGAACAACTATTATCCAGAACTATTAACGGATAAAGCTTTAGAATTTCTTATCGCTTTACATGCCAAGTTTAACAAAACTAGACTGCAACTGTTGCAAGAGCGCGTAAAAACGCAGGCACAATTTGATGCTGGGGTATTTCCAACGTTTCCAAAAGAAACAGAACAAACCAGGAATATGGAATGGCAGGTGCCACATATACCTAAAGACCTTTTGGATAGACGTGTGGAAATTACGGGGCCTGTTGATCGTAAAATGGTCATAAATGCTTTAAACTCTGGAGCCAAGACCTTTATGGCAGATTTTGAAGATAGTAATGCGCCTACTTGGTATAATTGCATGTTAGGCCAGCAGAACCTTATAGAAGCCAATAAGGGCACCATAAAATTTTACGATAGTAAAAGGGCAAAACAGTATGAGTTAAATGATAATCCTGCTGTATTGTTGGTACGTCCACGAGGATTGCACTTAGAGGAATGCCATTTAAAAGTTAAGGGGATATCTACTTCTGCGAGTTTGATAGATTTTGGATTGTATGTTTTTCATAATACCCAAGTGCTGCTAGAAAAGGGTAGTGCCCCATATTTTTACCTGCCCAAACTAGAGCACTACCTAGAGGCAAGATGGTGGGATGAGGTTTTTACGTTCTCAGAAAATTATTTAAACGTGCCTAAAGGTACCTTTAAAGCTACTGTTTTAGTAGAGACAATAACGGCAAGCTTTCAGCTAGATGAGATTATTTATGAGTTAAAACACCATATTGTTGGTTTAAACTGTGGACGTTGGGATTATATCTTTTCATACATAAAAAAATTCAGGAATCACCCAGAATTTATACTACCAAACAGGGATCAGGTAACCATGACGGTACCTTTTATGGATGCCTATTCTAAACGGGTAATACAGCGGTGCCATAAAAGAGGAATTTTGGCCATAGGAGGTATGGCCGCACAAATACCCATTAAAGATAATCCTTTGGCAAATGAAACCGCTATGGAAAAAGTTCGGTTGGATAAAGAACGCGAGGTTAAAAATGGGCACGATGGTACTTGGGTAGCGCATCCTGCATTGGTACCTATTGCCTTAAAAGAGTTTGATAGGTATATGCCAACTCAAAACCAAATGCAAGTGCTACGAGAGGAAGACCAGATTTTAGAAGCAGATTTAATTGCCATACCTAAAGGAACCATAACAGAAGAAGGCATACGAAAGAATATTAACGTTGGCATCCTTTATATAGAATCTTGGTTGCGTGGTCAAGGTTGTGTGGCATTGTACAATTTAATGGAAGATGCCGCAACCGCAGAGATTTCTAGAACCCAAATTTGGCAATGGCTTAAATATGAGGTTCGGTTAGCGGATGGTAGGCGATTTAAAAAGGAATTATACCAAAGCATTTTTGAGGAGGAAAAAGAGAAAATTAAACACTTGGTAGGTGAGGCCAATCTTTTAAACACCCAATTTTTAAAAGCATTTGAACTGTTTGACGCATTGGTTACCCAAACCCAATTTGAAGAGTTTTTAACACTAAATGCCTATAAAGAAATCATTTAAAAAAAAATCCCAAGCGTGGGCGAACACAACCTGGGACAATTAAATTTCTAAAAACTAAACTTATGGAAAAAAAAGAAAGAATTCAACAATTAGTAACAGAATGGACGGTAAACCCTAGATGGAAAGGTGTTGAAAGACCTTACACCGCAGAAGAGGTGATTAACCTAAGAGGTTCTTATACTATTGATTACTCGGTTGCACGGTTAGGGGCAGAAAAATTGTGGACCAAATTAAATAACCAAGACTGGGTAGCAGGGTTGGGTGCATTAACCGGCAACCAAGCAATACAAGAGGTAGAGGCAGGTCTAGAGGCTATTTATTTGAGTGGATGGCAAGTTGCGGCCGATGCCAATTTGGCGGGAGAAATGTATCCAGACCAGTCTTTATATCCCGCTAATAGCGTACCAATGGTAGTAAAAAGAATCAATAATGCTTTATTGCGGGCAGACCAAATACAAACCGTAAACGGGGTTGAAGATAAAAAAGATTATTTGGTACCAATTGTAGCAGATGCAGAAGCTGGTTTTGGAGGTAACCTAAATGCTTTTGAATTGATGAAGGGGATGATAGAAAACGGGGCTTCTGGAGTTCACTTTGAAGATCAGTTGAGTTCTGCCAAAAAATGTGGTCACTTAGGCGGTAAAGTACTAGTGCCTACGCAAGAAGCTGTTAATAAGTTGATTGCTGCTAGGCTGGCAGCAGATGTTATGAACGTACCTACGGTAATTATTGCCCGTACAGATGCTGATGCCGCAAATTTGCTTACCAGTGATATAGATGATAGGGATAAAAAGTTTGTTACAGGTGAGCGTTCTCCAGAAGGGTTCTTTTATGTTAAAAACGGATTAGAGCAAGGTATTGATAGAGGGTTGAGTTATGCACCTTATGCTGATTTGCTTTGGTTAGAAACCTCCACCCCCAATCTAGAAGAGGCAAGAAAATTTGCAACGGCCATACATGCCCAATATCCGGGCAAAATGTTAGCCTACAATTGTTCTCCTTCTTTTAATTGGGCATCAAAATTAAGTGTTGCAGAAATGGAAACATTTAGAGAGGAATTAGCAGCATTGGGGTATAAGTTTCAATTTATTACCCTTGCAGGTTTCCATGCATTGAATACCAGCATGTTTGAGCTTTCCAAGGCATACAAGGAACGCGGTATGGCAGGTTATTCTGAATTACAAGAACGTGAATTTGCCTTGCAGCAATATGGCTTTAGGGCTGTAAAGCACCAAGCCTTTGTAGGTACAACTTATTTTGATGCTGTACAAAATACCGTAACAGCAGGTAGGGCATCTACGGTTGCCATGAAAGGAAGTACAGAAACCGCTCAGTTTATATAGGTTGTTTTTATTTATTGTGAAAAGCCCCAGTAATTGGGGCTTTTTTTTGTTATTTCTTAAAACGTTAAAGAAATCTAAAAAATGTTAAGGATTACTAAGTTTAATTCAGTAACTTGATTTTGTAAAAAAGCGAGAGACACTTTTTATGTTAAAAGAGTTTATTAGAAAACTCGGTATAATGAATTGTATTATGCTGTTGGTTGTTCTATCGATTATTATCGTTTCGGAGGTTTTATTTCTGAGTGGAAATAAGTTAGATGCTATTTTTATAGCGTTTTGGGCCCCAACAATTTTAGGGTTTATGATTTATTTTAAAATGAACGAATAATGGATTTTATACTAGGATATTCCATTATAGTGGCAATTATATTTGTTGTCTGGCTCATCTTCATTGCAAGAATGTACAGGAAGATGAAAAAGTAAAGGCTATAGAATGCCTTTGAGCCAATTTTTAAAATCCTTTACCCTATTTCTACTTACCACCAACTCTAAATCTACCGGATGCTCCAATTCTACAATAAGCCTATTGTTTGGGTAATCTTCCACAGATTTTATTTCGTCTATATTTAATGTGAGTTTTCTGTTGATTCTAAAGAAAAACTCTGGATTTAATAATTCTTCTAATTTTTCTAACGTAAAATCTATAACGTATTCTTTTCCAGATTTGTCTACCAAATGGGTGTGTCCGTCTTCGGAATAGATGCAACAGATATTATGTACATCTACTAGATTAAGTTTGTTTTCTGTGCGAATAAGAAATCGCTTTTTATAACTTTTAGGTGCAATGGTATCCATCATTTTACCCATACGGTGCGCATAACTTTCTTCTTCTACTTTTTTTATGGAGTAGTATTTAGAAAGGGCGTCTTCAATATCATTAAGCTTAGCAGGTTTTAAAATATAGTCAATGCTATTGTAATTAAAAGCTTCAATGGCATAGGTGTCAAAAGTTGTGCAGAAAATTATAGGCTTAGAAATTTTTATGGTATTTAAAATTTCAAAACATGTACCATCACCAAGGTGAATATCCATGAATATAATATCATATTCAGTATCAGAACCAAAGAACAAAACGGAATCAGATACAGAATCCAATTCTGCAACTATCTCGTGTTCTATTTCAGTTTCTCTAATAAGCTTTTTTAAGTAAGCAGTAGATATGGGTTCGTCCTCAACAATTACAATTTTTACCTTCTTTTGCATGTGTTCAAATATACACTTTCAATTTCTTATTAAATATAGTACAAAAGTCCTATCATCCTAAGATGGTACAATTAACGGTACACTGTAATAGTACCAATTTTCTTTTTTTTCTTGTAAAATGAGCTGGCTGGTCAAAGCTGTATACCTGCCGTTAATAAGTGCTATTGCATCATCTTTAGGCGTTACGGTCTCTTGGTTTAAGTTATTATGATTCAGTACAACCTTGTCTTTTTCTATGGTTAGTCTTATTAGTAAGGGCTTATTTTTGCTTTTATAAGTTGTTTTAAAAATCTGTTCTAATAGTAGAAATAACGTTAGCGGTATTATGTGTTTATCCGCTAAGGCTGTTCCTGTTATCTGCATTTCAAAACTTTCTCTATACCGCTCTTTAAGGATTCTACTGTAAATGGTTATATGTTCTATTTCATGTTCTAATGGTATAGTGTTGCTTTTAGAATTTTGTAATAGTTTTTGATAGAGGTAAGAAAGGTCTAATACAAATTGCTTACTTTTTTCATGGCTCTCATCCATTAAAAACAATAAAGTGTTTAGGCTGTTGAACAAAAACCTTGGATTGGTTTTTTCTTCTAGGCTTTTAAGTTTTAAAAGGGCGTGGTCTTTTTCTAACTTAAAGGACCGCTGTTTTACTTTTTCTAATTCTATTAAAGATTGTAAGGCTTCGTATACACCAACATTTAGTAAAATTAATAAGGTGCCAGTTAGTAATTCTTTTGAAATAGGAGGTTTGTTGTGCAAAGGGTCCTCTATGGCCAGAAAAGGGTCTAAAGCAATATCTAATAACAAGGTTGTTAGTAAATAAATAACCAAGACAATAGGTAATAATACTATCCTAGTAGTTCTGTTATTGAATCCAGGATATTGGTTAAGGAGGTAAAGGTAATAGGCCCGCATTAGTACGTAATGAAGCATTATGTAGCAAAAAACACCAATGTATATGGCAACAAAACGTTTAAAAGGGCCTTCTAAAAATAAGTCCATATAGAGAATTCCCATTAAAATATTGGTATTTATAAAGCAGGCGGCCCAAAATAAAGGTCTATCGTTAAAACCTAAAATGGTGTAACGATGACTTCGGTTCAAGCTTTTTATAATCCAATTTATCATTATGGGATTAACGGAAGTTTTAAGGTGAAACTGCTTTGGTTTTCTTGTACAATAACGCTTTGGTCCGTAATTATGCCGTAACGATCTTTAATGTTGTTTATGCCAATTCCTGAACTAAAGGGTTTTGGTTTTAACTGTTTGTTGTTGGTTATAATAAGGTAGCCATTCTTATCTGTAATTGATATGGTCAAAGGGTGGTTTTTAGATACTATGTTGTGTTTAACGGCATTTTCTATACAAAGCTGTAAAGCCAGTGGAATAACTTTCATGTTTTTGCTTTTAACATCTACATTAAAAACTAGATTACCACCAAATCTTTGCTGTAATAAATCTATATAGGCATTGGTGTATTCCATTTCTTCGCTCACGGCAATTAAGTCTTTTTGTGAACCCTCTAATATCTTGTGATAGATAAAAGATAATTTGTGTACAAACTCCTTACTTTTTTCTGGGCTTTCATCAATTAAATAGAGTAGTGAATTAAGGTTATTGAATAAAAAATGTGGGCTTATTTGATTTTTAAGACCAGATAACTCGAACAGCAATTTTTTATTCTGATATTCTTTCTCTTTAATTTTTGCCTCTTTAAGTTCCAATAAAAGATAGATGGTTTCATAAATTGCCAAATCTACAAGGATTATAATGGTACCTGTAACCAACTCGTTATAAAAATTTGGATGTCCATAATTCTCTAAATAAATGGAAAATTTTGGTCGGTATATTTTAACGTACGGTATAGCAATCCCAAAAAAGGGAAGAAGCACTAGTGGTATGCGTTTCCATCTGGCCCTACTTTGTTCAAAAGCAGGGTATTTTTTTACTAGAAAAAGGTATGCTTTTCGGGTACAAATAAAAATTACGGAAACAATTAAATAGAACTCTAACCATTTTTTGAAATACAAAAATTTTGGAATGGTAAAAAAAGCATTGGTAAAATAAATGGTCATAGCCGTATGGCAGTTAATAATAGAAGCTACCATTGCAAGGTACCGATCATTGAAACCTAAAATAGGTTTAGAATCTGGAAAGATGAATTTAATCCATTTTCTTATCATCCTTATGTATTAAGGGTATTTTTAAGCGGTAAACACTACCGTTATCCTCTGTACTAACCGTTTTGTTGGCCACTAGTTGATATCTCTTATTGATATTGGAAATGCCTAAACCGCTTACCCCTATATTTTTTTCTGTTTTTTGTAGGTTGTTCTCAATTACTATTTCTTGATTTTGGCTGTAAATAGTAATGGTCAATGGATGTCTTTGCGAAACATTGTTGTGCTTTACGGCATTTTCTATTCCTATTTGAATAGACATGGGTACTACATAATTAGTTAAAACATCTTCCCGAATTGTAAAGTTGAAGTTGAGATTGCCACCATGCCTTATCTTTAATAGTTTGGTGTATGCCTCTATATATTCTAGTTCTTCTTTTAAAGAAATTAGGTTCTTATGGTGTTGTGAAACCATTCTTTTGTAAAAAAAAGCCAGTTTATGCACAAAGTCAATACTTTTATCTTTATCATTTTCTATTAAAAAAACCAAAGTATTTAAGCTGTTGAACAAAAAATGCGGGTTCATTTGGTTCTGAAGATTAATTAGTTGGGCAATAGCTTTCTCTTTTTCTAATTGTTCTGCCTTAACTTTTACTTGATTAAGTTCATAGATGTAAATTAGGATTGTGTAAGCTGCTTCATTAACCAGTAACATTATGCTACCAGTTATTACCAATGTTCTGGTATTTGGTTGTACATAGCCCGGTATTTCTGTGGTAACATGGGGCTCTATAAAAAAGAGGTACATGCACAAGATTATGGAAAACGGAATCAAAAGAAGGGGTAAAAACAGCCAGCGTTTTTTTCTGTTTTCTGGTCCAGGATACTTTTTGAGGTTATAAAGGTATAAGGTTCTTAGGGTAACTATGAGCACTACGGTTACAAGTGCATATTCTAACCATTTATAAAAATAGATGGTGAATGGTACCTCGTAAAGTGCATTCTGGTAAAAAAGAGACATTAATACTTGGGTGTTAAAAAATATACAGCCCAGAATAAAATATTTGTCATCAAAACCTATGAACGGCTTTGAGTTTGCAAAAAATATTGTTTTAGCTTTTGGATTGAACATAACCTTTCCTAAGTTACGTTATTGTAATTAGCTTAGATAGATATTTTAATTTTATTTAAATGTGCATTTATTATTTGTCTAGCCTCTACCGTATTGGGTTGCGGTATTAGAAAAGCTTCTAAATCCATTTCTGAATTTACAGTTGTTTCCCTGCTTACAAAACCATAGCCCTTATAATGGCCTTGGTTCATGTATATAAAAGCATTTTCTTCTGCCGTTCTTCCAGGTAAGGAAAGTAATAGGGTTTGTCTTCTTTCTTTTAAAAAATTAATTGCGCTGTCTACTCGTAGATTGTACGCTTGTATTTCCTCATTATTGTTGCAAATTCCTTTGCAGTGCGTATAAGGTATCTCATCACAGTTTAGGGTACCGTTTCTTAATTGACAATATTTAGGGCAAAGTTGAAATTGTTTACAGATTTCTTCTAACAATAAACGACTTTCCGTAGGGTTATTCACAGTTGTAAAGGCATTTGGTATTTGCTTTAAAGCCCCGAATGCTAGATGTTTAATGCCGTTTCTATCTTCATAAGAAAAGATACCATATTGTTTTATAACTTTTTTTTGGGCCCTATTAAACTTTGGAAAATGTTTTTTTATAGCAGCACTTTCCATTAGTAATGCTAATAATTCAGATCCAGACAACTCAAATTCTACATGCGCAATTTCCTTACATAGTTGTATTTCATGCTCAGACTTATCATAAAAATGTCCCAAGACCCTTTTTTTAAGTTGCTTGGCCTTACCCACGTAAATTATTTTATTAGTGCGATCCAAAAAATAATAGATTCCAGGTTGGTTGGGTAGGTTGTCCACCGTTTTTCTATCCAATAATGGAGGTAGGGTGGCTTCTTGGCTCCTGGAGTTTAGAAAAGACTTGATTACGGTATCGGATTGCTTTTTTGCCAATAACATTTTAAATAGCAATACCGTTGCATGTGCATCTCCTCTTGCTCTATGTCTATTTTTAAGGGGTATGTTTAAGCTAGTGCATAATTTTCCCAGACTGTAAGAATTTAACCCCGGAATTAACTTTCTAGAAAGCCTAACGGTGCATAATTTTTTACGAACAAAGTTGGTGTTGGTTTGTTTAAATTCTTCTTTAATAACACCGTAGTCAAAGTTAACGGCATGTGCCACAAAAATTGCATCTTGGGTTATGCGTAAAATGTCTTCGGCAATTTCTGAAAATGTTGGGGCATGGGCAACCATTTGGTCGTCTATGCCCGTTAGAGCAGTTATATATTGAGGTATTGGTTGTTCTGGATTTACCAGGCTGGTAAATTCTTCTACTATGGCAGAACCATCAAACTTGAATATGGAGATTTCTGTTATTTTGTTGCCTTTTAATCCATTACCCGTAGTTTCAACGTCAATTATCGTGTACAAACCGTTCCTTTCCTTTTTATCTATTAAAATTAAAAAGATTTGACGCTAGTGTATGTTAAAAACTAAAGTAGTTTAACGAATAGAAACAAAAAACTCCTTGTAAGAAATTACAAGGAGCCCTATCGCAGTTTATGCGTATTTTAAAAATAATATTTCAATAACATACCATCGGCAATTACCCATAAAATACCATCATTGTACAGAATTCCTTTACAGGCCATGGTAGTGGTATGCATTAATTGCCAAGAGCTGCCCCCATCTGTGGTGGTAAAAATTTGGTTGCCAGCAATATACCAACCTTCGTTGGGGTTTTTAAAGATGAAATCGTCTATGCGCGTATCTTCTTCTAGTACAATCTCATAACTATCTCCACTATTAATAGATTTTATTAAAACATATTTTTCTGCTCCAGTATCTAAATCTACAATGTAAGCAGAAGCATAGCCCGTAATACCATCTATAAACTTTATACGTTCTATCCTTTCCCTTGTTCTATTTCCGGGTTCTATTTGTATGGCACTATCTTCCCAAACCCCATCTTTTAGTCTCAATTGTTTGGCAGGGTAGTAATCTAGGTTCTCTGGAAAAGGAAAGGTGTAACCCGCTAGCCATACTTGATTTTCGGAATGGGCATAAAAGCTCAAAAATTCATAATTGTTGCTTTCTCTGGAATGTATCATGTCAAAAGATTGCGCACCGTTTGTAGACTTGTATATTCTACCTTCTGCAGAACCAACAATTATGGTTTGTTCATTTTCATCAACAAACAAACCTCTGGTCCAAGAATTAACGTTACTTGGAAAATCCTCAAAAATGGTTTGTGTTCCATCAGCTTTTAAATAAGATAGATAATTTGAGCCCAGAAGGAATTCACCCCCTTGCGGACCAACCAAAAAGTCACCATTCTCCTCGGTAAAAGCATACGCCTGATTAAAAAATGCAATAGAAACACCGCCATTTAAGGTATTGTGTACTTTCATTATGCCAGTTCCACCACCTTCTTCTCTTTTGGCTTCGGTTGAAAAATATATTTCCTCTTTGCCAGTTGCTTGTATGTTTCTTACTGCGTTAATAGCTTCTAAATAAAATGGATAGGTAATCCATTCACCTTTGGTGTTATCAACTACAGCAATAGGTTGGTAGGTGTCTGCATAGGAAACATTTGTATTTGGCATTTCAATAGCAACAAAAGGGCTGGCACTAGTTCCTGCAGGTATGGTAAAAGTAAGTTCTGTTGATGTAGCAGAAATAAGTGTGGCCTCAATATCATCTAGTAAGACTTTAATTTCACTTGCATTGGTGGTAAAATTGGTACCTACAAGAGTTACTTGATCATTTACATAGGCATAAGGTTGTTCAAAGGCTTGTACGGTAACTTCTGTTGGCGGTTCTGGTTGGTTTACCGTCTCCGTATCATTGTCAGCATCAGAAGAACAAGAAGTTAAGACCGCAACAAATAAAAAAATAGAAAAGTAGTTTTTAATCGTCATTTTAGTTTGTAATTGTTAAATAGAGTTTTTTAACGGTAACATTTTTGTTTTGTTGTGAATGGTAGTTTAAAACAAAGTCAACGATTCTGTCAACGCAAAAAATAAACCCCCGTAAACACTGGGTTTACGAGGGTTAAAAGTGGAGCCGGAGACGGCCAAACGTTAAAAAAAGGTCTGGTAGCCCTTTTTAGTGCAGGAGCGGGCCTGCCGCCCAGGCCTTCGAATACCGTAGGTAAAAACGCAAAAACCACCCATAAGGTGGCTTTTAAAGTGGAGCCGGAGGGATTCGAACCCTCGTCCAAACAAGCAATAACTGAGCTTTCTACATGCTTAGTCTTGGTTCATTTTTCGACTTAAGACCGACCCAAAACCGCCTATCTTAAGCTTAGCTTCTTTAGTTTAGAATTGTTACCGAAGCACAAACAATTCGGTGTTGACTTTTATGGTGCTCCTAAACTGGTCGCCATCAACAAGGGCTACCATGGAACATTCAGCTTTCGCGCCTTGCGCGACTAGGCTTGGACTTACTATAATTCAGTCAATTAAGCAGCTAAAGCGTAGTTAGACTCGCCATTTAAAAAAGTTGAGACATTGTATTTACGAGCATCATTCCCATAGCTCGGCATGCTTACACCGCCATTGGTCTCGCTGTCAAAACCGGTCGGCCCCATTAGTAAGTCAGTAAAAAAACACTGCCTACTTTTTTCAAAGAACAGAAGGGCGTTCCCTGCCTTGGCAGGTCGGGCTTTTGGCAGTCGCTTTCTATTTATCCTTTTCAAGAGTAAAAAGAAGAGCTCCAACAAAGCCGCAATCCCTAACGCACATTTTCCCTTTCGGGAAAACGGACCGCAAAGGTAACAGTATTTCACCAAACAATTAAAAAGTTTGTACAACCTTGGCAATCTAGGTAATTTAGGCAAAAATTATACCACAACTGCAATGAAATTCGGAATCATACAAGAACGTAAAAATCCACCAGACAAGCGCGTAGTATTGCCGCCAGCACAATGCCAAACCGTCATGGAAACACATCCAGAAGCTAAACTTGTTGTAGAGCCGTCATCTATTCGGGTATTTACAGACCAAGAATATTTAGATGCAGGAGTGCCGGTACAAGATGCTATGGAAAGTTGTGATGTACTTTTAGGTGTAAAAGAAGTGCCAATAAATGCATTGCTACCCAATAAAAAATACTTTTTCTTTTCGCATACCATAAAAAAGCAACCTTACAATAGAGATTTGCTTAGGGCCATATTAGATAAGAATATAGAGTTGTATGATCATGAAGTAATTACCAATACCCAAGGCCAACGCCTAGTGGCCTTTGGTAGGTACGCTGGTATTGTAGGTGCGTATAATGGGATAAGGACCTTTGGTTTAAAACAACAATCTTTTACCTTGCCCAAAGCAGAACACTTAAAAGACCAAGCGGCTTTAATCGCAGAACTCAAAAAAATAACATTGCCAGTCATTAAAATTGTGCTTACCGGTATGGGCAGAGTAGGTAATGGGGCCAAAGAAATGTTAGACGGTATGGGCATTAAAGAGGTTAGCGTAACAGACTATTTAAATAATGTATACCAAGAGGCCGTGTATTGCCAAATAGATGTGTTAGATTATAATAAAACAAAAGACGGTTCTGAAGGAGATAAACAAGCGTTTTTTAATGACCCATCTGGATACGAATCTAATTTCTTTCGTTTTGCAAAGGTGTCAGATGTATTTATTGCAGGGCATTTTTATGGGGACGGGGCACCGTACTTATTTACAAGAGAAGATGCCAAACAACCTGATTTTAAAATAAAAGTTGTTGCAGACATCAGCTGTGATATAGATGGTCCTGTAGCATGTACCATTAAACCATCTACTATTGCAGACCCTGTTTATGGTTATGATCCCAAAACAGAATCCGAAGTAGATTTTTTACAACAAGATGCTATAGCGGTAATGGCAGTAGATAATTTGCCGGCAGAACTACCAAGAGATGCTAGTGGAGGTTTTGGAGAAGCATTCGTGGCACATGTTATCCCCGCCTTTTTTAATGGCGATAAAGATGGAATCCTAGAAAGGGCTAGAATGACTCAAAATGGAAAACTTACCGCCAAATATGAATACTTACAAGATTATGTAGACGGTAAAGCGTAACGCTTGGGCTAAAATATAGAGGGCATTTCAATTTTTTAGTTAGTTTTGTTTTAACAATAAATTAACAAATGAAATTCAATTGGATTGCCCCCTCTAATTCTACCGTTAATTTTGACCAACACAAGCTTCGGTTAGAATATCAATTAAGGCCAAAGTTGGTTCAGTTTCTTTTAAAAGAATTGGAAGAGGAATGCTGTGTGGATTTTTCTTGCTTTGTATTTGATGTCTACTTGGCTACCGGTAAGGTAGCTATAGCCCAAGAAACCCCGGAGGTATTTACTACAAAAATTTCTAAGGGTTTTAAGACCTATTTTTAAACCTAGAACGCTATTTTTTTGGTTCGTTCTGATAACTTTAAAAAGCAACCTTTTTATCTTCTATTAACGCAAGAAAATAGTTTGCGCTACTATTTATATTAAAACTATACTTACGGGTAAACTTCATTAGAGTTCACTTAAACGATAAAAAATAGAATTAATAATATTTTAAGGAGCTTAACTTAAAATCCTTACTAGTTTTGCAGGCTCTAAACCATAAAAATTGCTTAAAGAATTACTCATAGCGGCACTTTGGAGCATTTCTCCGTTTGGAGAGGCAAAGGTGGGTATTCCATACGGTATGTATCAAGGAATTAACCCCTATTTGGTATTTGTAGTTTGTTTTGCCGCTAATGTTTTGGTTTTTCCGCTAATGATGTTTTTTTTGGAGTACGTAAACAGGCACTTGGTTAAATGGCGTTTTTATAAGAAATCTGCTGTTTTTGTTGGGCAAAGAGCCAAAAAGGGGTCTGGAAATAAAATTAAGCAGTACGGATTTTTAGGTGTTATCCTATTTGTTATGATTCCGCTTCCAGGAACAGGTGTTTATGCAGGCAGTATAGCGGCCTACCTGTTTAATATGGAAAAAACAAAGGCATTTATGGCCAATACAATAGGTATCTTTTTATCGTCTTTAATTATTTGGGTGGCCACTTTAATGTCTTTAAAAGGTCTATAAGCGTTCTATTTTTTTGTTTTTAAGACCAGCTTCTAGGCAGGATTTATTTATTTTGCGGCGCAACTTAGTAAATCACTAATCTTAAATTAAGTATATGGCTTCTGGTTTTTTTGCTGTTTTAGATGATATCTCTGCCTTAATGGATGACGTAGCAACCATGAGTAAAATAGCAACTAAAAAAACAGCAGGTATTCTAGGAGATGATTTGGCCGTTAATGCAGAAAAGGCAACCGGCTTTTTATCTAGCAGGGAAATACCGGTATTGTGGGCCATAACCAAAGGTTCCTTTTTAAATAAACTTATAATTCTACCCATAGCTTTTTTATTGAGTGCCTATTTTCCCTTAGCAATAACCGTAATACTAGTCTTGGGCGGTATTTATTTGGCCTATGAAGGCGCAGAAAAGATTTATGAATATTTTTTTCATAAAGATCAGAAAGAACATGCACAGAAACCAACAGCGGTAGCAGAACAAGATTTACCGCAATTAGAAAAAAAGAAAATTAAGGATGCCATAATTACGGATTTTATCCTTTCTGTAGAGATAGTAATCATTGCTTTAAGCACGGTTGTAAATGAAACGTTGACCATACAGATTGCAACCGTTTCCGTTGTTGCATTACTGGCAACTGTTGGGGTTTACGGTATAGTTGCGCTTATTGTACGTATGGACGATTATGGCGTTCGTTTAATTAATTTGAACGAAGAAGAAAACAGTTTTTCTGATAAAGTTGGTACGTTACTGGTCAATGCTCTTCCGGTGATAATTAAAGCCTTATCGGTTGTGGGAACATTGGCGCTTT
This sequence comes from Croceivirga radicis, assembly GCF_002072105.2. Classification (GTDB taxonomy): domain Bacteria; phylum Bacteroidota; class Bacteroidia; order Flavobacteriales; family Flavobacteriaceae; genus Croceivirga; species Croceivirga radicis. The sequence goes on along the minus strand of NZ_MTBC01000008.1, from coordinate 93,744 downwards.
TATTGGTTTCTGGTGGTATTTTTAATCATAATATTGCGTTTTTTCATCATTTATTTCCTGCTTTGCCAACTATGTTAAAGGAGTTCTTGTTAGGCTTATTCATTGGATTGGTAGTGGTGTTGGTAATTCAAGGAACTAAAAAGATTTTTAAAAAGTGATTTTAAAATGAATCCAGCCGAGGCCTACATACTTAATCAACCAGAACCGTATCGCAGCATATTACTTCACTTACAAATGACCATCCAGAGCATAGTACCAGATGTAGAAATTAAGTACAAGTGGAACATTCCTTGTTTTTATGTAGGTAAGAACCCAATATGTTATTTAAATGCTTCCCACAAAAAACAATATGTGGATATCGCGTTTTGGAACTCTGCACATTTGACCAAACATCTAGATAAAATGAATTGCGAGAATCGGAAAGTGGTAAAATCGCTACGGTATTCTTCTCTAGAAGCTATAGATAACCATGTTTTGCAAGAGGTCTTAGAAGAGGCATATTCTTTAAGGGGAAACGGATTCTATAAAAAATAATTATTCAACTTTTCTATTTTGGATCAACCCTATAAGTTATACGTCTATTCGTAATAACTGTATTAATACGCACGCTTAATACAACAGGGTTAGAGATAGCATTTCTACAGACAAAAGTTGTGCTACTACCAACAATTCTATACGTATTGCCATGCTCTGCACTTGTTGGGTTGGTTATAGTAAGTGTCTGCGTAGTGGTGCCTCCGTAAAGGCCCCCGTTAACCAAATTTTCCCAAGTGCTGCCATTAAATAGTTGCCATTGATAGCCATCTGCATTGGCAAAATTAGCCGTTATGGTTCCAGAGCAACCAGGGCAAATTGTAGTATTGGTGGGTTGATCGGTAATTGTAGGAGCCGCGCCAACTTCGGTATAGTCATATATTCCGTTACCATCTGCATCAACGGGTGTGGTATAACCATCCGCACCAGATGTAACCACACCGTCTAAAGAAACGGTTAGGGGAATATCACCTAAGTAGCCATCATCGTTGTTATCTGTAATACCAGCTTCATTCACGTCTGTACAGCCATCCCCATCGCTATCTAAGTTTTTAAAATCAGGTATACCGTCTCCATTGGTATCTGCTACTATATAAGTTGTGGTTTGGTTGTTAGGGTTGGTCTGTAATGCATCTATAATACCATCTGCTCCTACGGCACCAGTTAACCTGCCATTGGTATGTGTTAGATTATGGCCAGCTTCTACAACATCATAAATTCCATCATTATCACTGTCTAGATCTAGGCGGTCTACAATGCCATCGCCATCTGTATCCAAATCTGTACAGAATTCTCCAAAAGAGTCCATATTATAAGCTAAAAATGCTGTGTCTGCGCTATTGTTCAAGGTAAGGCGCATTAGTGCTACATTGCCAATATTACTAGCATCCAAGCCAAATTCCGATAATTCTAATGTGGCCATTCTAATGTTTTTTGTCACGTTTACCTGCCATGAACTACCATTGGTTTGATAGACATCGTAACGCTGAGCACCTATTACGCTAGAAAGTTCCCCACCACCTAATGAGGTAACCCTAACTTGGTTTCCTACGGGATTACCGGCAGCATCAAAGAAAGCAATATTATGATCAACGGTAGAGCTAATTTGTGCTACTTGAGTAATCAAAATATCTGGTAATCCATCGTTAACGGCCGCTATATCAATAGTAGAAATATTAAAGAACCATGAATCAAATACGTTAGCTATACCCGTTCCTAAATCCAAACCCCTTGGCCCATTGGTGAGTAATGGATTTAACGGATCGGTTGCCAGGTTGGCTATTACGGTAGAGCCTAGTGCACTACCTAAGGTACCATCATTTAAGGCGGATTCTAATGCTACTTTATTGGTAATGTTGCTATTGGGCCTAAAGGCACGCCACTCCATTTCCGTAATATTTATATTACCACTGCCATCGCCATTGGTATCTACGGCATCATACCTTCCATTACTATCTGTGTCTAGCATATTGGTGTTAACAACGCCTGTGCTGTAAAGGTTTCCACCAGAACCAAAAGCCAACAAATTATGGCTTAAATTAGGTTCTATTGAGTTTATGGATGCAGTTGAGGAATACCAATAGCCATTGTAATCTGTATAAATCTCATCTACCGCGGTACCACCTAAAACTGTAGTGGGTACTCCCAATACCCCAGGATTTGTGGTAGAACATTGTTGTTCGTCAAAATCTGAAATACCATCATTATCATCGTCATAATCACAAATATCGTTAATGCCATCTCCATCGGTATCCACTCCCGTAGGGTCAGAACAGGGTTCGTAAACCGTTACCGTTGCCGTGTCTGATTTTCCCTGCGCTGCACATATATTGTAGGTGTCATCAACAATAGTATAGGTAAAAGAAGTAGAGCCAGGAAATGGAGCTGCGTTATTATATGTGTAGGTAACCAAGCCATTGTTGGCATCATCTATGGTAACGGAACCAACCGTTGGTTGGGTTATACTTTCTATAAAGAAATTTTCCCCATCTGGTTCAGAATCATTGGTAAAAAGGTTTATTTGTATAGACACACTATTACCATAGGGTATGGTAACCAAGTCATCTTCTGCCTCTGGCGCATTTAAATTTTGTATGGTTTCTGCGTTTGTTGTTGTTAGATTATAATGATTGGTGCCAGCAATGGTAGAAGGCTGCGCCACCCCTGTAGCGATCAATCTAGTAATCCCTTCTTCTGGGTCATTAAAATTAGGATAGCGAACTTCTATAATGTAGGTTTCGTTTTCTCCAAGAGGCAATCCAAAATGAACGGTTTCTGGTTGTTGGGTACCATGACCATAAACTCCATTTACTTGTCTTAGCCCACTAACGATATTTCCACTACAATCTCGGATTAGCACGTTGGTTCCTAAGGCAATTCTTCCAGCAAATCCGCCGGTGTCTCCATTGGAAGCACGGTCTTCTATAACGTTTACCATCAAATGGTTATTTCGGTTTGCCGCTGCTAGGTTGTTTATCCATAGTTGGTTGCCAGAGCCATTGATGTTCATATAAATATCTAAATCTCCATCATCATCAACATCAACCATAGTGGTTCCCTCACCATCATTGGTGTTAAATGTTTCTGGATCTAGACTAAAATTCATGGGACTACCACTACCAATAACCCCAGGGGCCGGGGTTGGACTATTTAATTGGTTTATATAAAGATAACTTCTGCTTTGCCCCACCAGTAAAATGTCTATATCGCCGTCATTATCTATATCGCCACCTGCCAAGGCATCTATTCTGTTAGAAGAATTGCCGTTGTTGCTGTTATTGGGCTGCGGTAAGCCAGGAAAAACACCAGTTCCTAAGGCAGTCCATATACCGGAGCCATCATTTCTATAAATTTGGGTTAATCCGTTTTCTGTCCAAACAGCATCTAAATCGCCATCGTTATCCAAATCCCATAGCCCATTACCACCTTTGTTGCCATTGGCAGCTTGTGCCAAATCAGACCCATTGGTAAATATTCCACCTTGATTTAAAAAGAAGTCGTTCTCATCCCTTTTACGCATAAAAATATCCACCCAACCATCATCATTGGCATCTGCGGCCGTTCCATAATCTCCATCGGTGGCAAATTGGTTTAACCCAAAATTTACCACGCCATTTCCGTTCCCTGTAGTTATATGGCTAAATAATAAAGCCGCGGTTGGGTTGGTTACGGTACTGTTGGTATGGTCTATATAATTATTACGTAGAATTTCTATACCGTAATTGTGGCTATCAAAAAAGATGTCTAAATCTCCATCGCCCTCAAAATCAAAAAATCCCGCGCCCTCCGCATTCATTGGGTTAATAGTAATTGTATGTCCGTTTCTACCTACGGTTATTGGGTTAGTACCGCCAAGGGCATCTCCAAAGGTGCCGTCTAAATTTTGTAGAAAAATTTGCAATGCAGGTGGTGATGGATTGCCTCCAGAATTACCGCTAGAGGTTATCATAAAATCTGGACGGCCATCATTATTTAAGTCTCCCCATGCTGCTTGGCGTTCTGCACGGGCATTTAAGATTCCTGGAGCAAGAGTAGTTTGTACGTTGGTAAAGGTTCCATCTCCATTGTTACGCATTAAACGTGCCTTTTGCGAGGTGCTATTTACCAAAACCAAAACATCTTGGTCGCCATCCAAATCAAAATCTGCCCAAGCATGTCCTCCATCTTTACTTTGACCAATATTTAAATTGTAACTGGCTGCACTTTCAGTAAATGTAGTCTGGGCACTTAGTTGTTGTATGCTAAAAACAAAGGCTAGAATAAGGTAACTAAAAGTGGCCGTTCTTCTTAAATAATCTATGCAATGGATTACACAAATTCTAAATTTGGTCATTATAATAGTTTAGGTTGATACTATAAAATTGATAGTATTTGAACCTAGTCTAAAACAAATGTTGTGAAACGGTTATTTATTCGAGTGATTTGCAAATAATTGATTGTGAATGATTTGCAAACCACAATAAAGCAAGTTTTTTTTGTAATCCTTTACGTGTTAATAATTTTAGATTGAAATTTTATTTTAAAAACGCCTACCCAACTGGCAATCAAGCCAATTCCTAAAAAGAGTAAATCTATAAACAGTATCTCCGTATATTGGTTTGCAATGCTTATCCAAGGCCAATTGCCAGTGCTAAGCCAATTGGTAAAAGGGACAACTAAACTAAGTATACCACCAGTTACTAAACACCATTTATTGGTAAAGTTGATGTTTCTCTTAAACGTGAAAAACAAACTCAAGAACAACCAACTAATAAAGTAGGTTTTAAAAATGAGCGAACGCTCTACCCCGTAAATTTTGGTAACAATAAAAGTTAGCGCTGTTACCGGTAACATGCTTAAACAAATGGCCATATAGCTATTGGCAACCCAATGGTTAAATCGGCGTCTTTTCTCTGGTATGTTTTTTTTGTTTCGTGCTACCAGCCAAATTAGGATACCAGAGATAATTACCACGCAAGAAATTAACCCTAGAATAAAGGAGATAAAACGTAGTGCCAGTCCACCATAGTCTCCCAAATGTAATCTGTAAAGAATGGTTTTGGCACCATCTAGATAGGTGTTATTGGTTTTAGGAACTTTCTGGTGGGTAATAGACTGGTCTGCCACCTTGTAAATTCTATAACCGTAACCACTAAACTTTTTGCTGTACGTTGTGTTGCCGCTTAAGGATACATGCATATTGGCATCTCCATGATTAAAAATATGGACTTCCGTCAATTGAAAATCTGGCCAATCTGCGAGCGTTTTTTCTATTAGCGGATTTATTTTTGGGGAATAATTTAGTGGGGTATAGGTATAATCAAAATGGGGATGTGTGTATTCCAAATCTTCATATAGTTTGTTTTGGTCGCCACCATACAACCCATAAACTAGCGGAAGCATTAAAATACCCTTCAATAAGAAAAAAGCGCCGGTCAAAGCATAAACAAATTGAAACGGAAAACCAATAAGTCCTAATGCGGTATGTGCATCTGTCCAAACCGTTTTAAGTTTTGCCAAAGGTCTAAACGTGTAAAAGTTGCTTACAACTTTATCCCAATGAATCCAAATGCCGGTAAACAAGGCAAAAAGAAAAAACAGTGCCACAAATCCAGATAAATAACGGCCATAGGGGTAAGGAATTTGGTCTAGAAAGTGTAAACGATAAAGGAACTCTCCCAAACCATAATTGTCTAGATACGTACTGGTTGTGTAATCATTTGTATTTAAATAGAAAAAGCTAGGTTGTTGTAGTTCTTTTAGGGCAAGACTGTCTGCACTGGCGCTAATATTCACGGTAAAGGAAGGCTCATTGTAGTAGTGTGTAAATTCTACCTCTCTTCCTTGTAAGGGATGGGTTTCAGAAATCGTTTTAAGGTAAGCATCGATATCTGCGGGTAAATGGTCCGTAAACTGCGTATGGCTATTTTGTTCCCAATTGGCAATTTCGTCCCTAAAGAAAGAAAGAGAGCCAGCAAAAAAAATAACATACAGGGCTACGCTTATAATAATGCCGCTAATAGTATGTGTATGGAAAAGAATATTGTAAATGCGTCTTTTCATAATGGGTCTAAGGGTTTGGAGCAAAATACATTAAGGCAGAGCACAATACACTAACTAAAAGATATATGCCCCAGATTTTTAAGCCGTTTTTAGCCATAAAAGCAATCATCATTAATAGCACCCAAAGTATAAAAGCAGAATAGGTGCTAGTGATAATTACTAGAGCGCGGTCTAACCAAGCAGCTAATGCCATATGCAGCGAAACGGTTACTAGGAGTCCGCCCAAAATAGCTGCGCTAATTTTTGCGATTCGCGACCCTATATTTGGATTTAAGTATTTAGGATTGGCTGGCATCAGAACACATAATTTTCTAAGACGGCAAGGACAAATAATATTGGTACAACAACTAATGGACTAAGCAGTTTTAATGGGGCCAATAAAATTACAAGACTAGCAACCGTCATTAGAAAAACCAAATAGACAAAAATACCAGTGGTGAGTCCAAAATTAATTAAGGTGCAGCCCAATGCCAGTCCAAGAAAGGTAAGTCCTAATCCTGTTTTTATAACAGGGTTAGGACCTAACATAGGCTCAAAACCTAGAATTGGAGCCGGTTGCATTTTCTTGGAGGTACTATAGCACAAAGAAAAGCCAACTAGAAGCAATAAAATACATAGTGTAATCATAGCTAGTTATTAATGCAATAGGTGGCGCAATGCCAAATAAACTCGTACTTCTCATTTTTATAAATGCCGGGAACCTCCTCGTTTTTGGTGGTCTCGATAATAAACTTGGTGTTCCACGGCATTGTAAATTCTACATTTCCTTTTGCGTTTGTTTCTAAGGTTTTAGACCATAGGTCTGCCACATATATTTTAACCTCATGGTTTGTTAAAGGGGCATTTTTATACAGCACTTGTAAGGTAACTATATCGTTGGTGTTAGCTAGTTGCTTAATGGTAATGCCTTCTGGATTTATCGTCTTGGTATCACTGTTGGCGGAACCAATCTGAACCTTTGCGGTACTGTGATAATGTGTTTTAAATATCCCGAAATCGTACTGGGTGTAGTCTATAACATCAATTTCATTATTATTTAGGGCGATGGTATATACACCATTGGTGGTTGGGCTAAATTGGGCCAAATAATGATTGTCTTTGGCTTGGGTTTCTAAAACAGTTTTAGTACCGTCTGGATGTATTAACCAAAGTGAAAAATTAGCAACCGCAGGAAAGGCTTCTCCAGCTACTTTTTCAATAACACCGTAGGTATATTCACCAAAGTGCACTTTTACCTCATGGGTTTTTCCTATGTTCCCTTTTGGTGCTGTATCTACCCACAAATAATGGGCAAAAGAGGTAAAGCAGCTCAAGGCTAAAACTAATGTTGTTATGTATTTTTTCATAAGTAAAGTGTTTAAAAGAGGTCCCCAGTTTCCCGGGGACCAGTAAAAAAAAACTGACTCAAACTAAACAAGAAGGTTAAAAATTGTAGGTAACGGAAAGTCTACCGTTTATACCTGGTTCTGACTGCCAGTACAGATAAGAACTGTAGGCAGAGCCAGAGTAGAGGTATTCATCTAATAAATTATTAATGTTTAATTGCACTCTAAAGTGGTTGTTCTGCCAAGAAAGTGCACCGTCTAACCTAAAGTAATCTGGCAATACAGATTCGTTATCTGCACCCCATTGCCAGGTAGAGCGGTCTATTTGGTATTGGTATCCTAAAGAAGCACCGAAGCCTTTAAATTTAGAATCATTAGCAAAGTTATAATTTAACCAACCATTGGTCATGTGTTTGGCGTGGCCTGCCACACGATTACCAATATTTTCTGGATTGCTGTCTTCGGTTATTTCAACATTGGTGTTGGCATAGTTAAGAACTACATTAAGTTCTGGAGTAACCTCTCCCTGTAGGTCAAATTCTATACCTTTAGATTGTATCTCACCTAATTGAATAGAAAAATTAGGGTTATCCGGGTCTGCAGTAAGTACGTTTTCTTTGGTAATAACGTAAGCGCCTAAAGACGTGGTTAGTTTTCCGTCAAAAAAACGTTTTTTAAGACCCCCTTCAATATCATTTCCTTTAACGGGGTCAAATTGTTCGCCAGTAGCACTTACACCTGCATTGGGTGTAAAAGCTTGGTCATACAATCCGTAAAGGGTTAAACTGGGTAAAATGTCTATACTCAAACCAGCTCTAGGTGTAAAGATGTCTTCATTTTCAGTAATCCCAATAGTGGCTAAATTAGTGTACCTACCGGCTAAGGTTAAACGAATTTTATCTTGTATAAAACCAATTTCATCCTGAAAATAAAACGAGCGATTGGTAAAACCGTAGTTGTACACATTGGGTCTAAATTTTACAGCTACAGAACGGTTAAAATCGGGTAAAACGCTATTGCCATACTCTGGATTGTATATGTTGAAAGGTTGCGCTACGTCTACTACGCCAAATTGATTAAAATCTGCCCAATATTCACGTTCGGTAAAATCAAATCCGACCAATATCTTATGGGTAACTCCACCCGTATAAACCGTTCCATTTAAGTAGGCTTGTGCAAATTTACCAATAGATAGCGCGTCCCAAATGCTATTATAACGTATGGCATCTCCGGTGGCATCGTCTAAAGACAATAACCAGGTAGAGGTACCTTCTTGATCATAACGCAAGTATCCAAACTTACCTTCCAAGGCCCAATTTTCATTAAACTCATGTTTTATGTTGGTGAACAAGGTAACTTCTTGGATATCTGTTGCGGGATAATTAGTATCTACAAATTTAAAATCACGGTCTAAACTTCCGTAACCATCTGCTACTGGTGCAAATACATAGGCAGTACCTAGTAGGCTTTCTGCCTGCTGTACATTTAATTCTGCCGTTACGGCGGTTTTATCACTAATGTTGTACGTTAGGGCAGGTGCAACACCGTAACGGGTTGTAGTTTCGTTACCCCTATGGGTGTCACTACTTTGGTACATGGCATTTAGGCGATACAAAAGCTTGCCGTTGGTAGTAAGTTTACCACCAAAATCAAAACTACCTCTGTAAAAATCATAACTTCCAGCCATAATATTAACACTGGCAATAGATTGTTCTGTTGGTTTTTTAGTAACCACATTATAAAATCCACCTGGTTCTCCAGCGGCCATCATAAATCCAGCCGGACCTTTAACAAATTCTACCTGGTCTACAAAAGCCATGTCCTCAGATAAAGGACCCCAAGTATCTTGTACGTTAAATCCGTTTCTAAAAGCAGGTAAACGAAAACCACGCATGTTTACCCGGGCAAAATTACCCCAGTGTTCTAGCAGCGTAACACCACTCACATTACGGCTAAGCCCTTCCATGATATTGGTTACTTGTTGGTCTTTAAGCAATTCTCCGCCAATTATTTGGATGTTTTGCGGCAGTTTAGCCACTTCTGTTTGTAGCCTTAAAGAGGAGGAAGGGGTGCGTTGTACATATTTGTTATGATGCCCTTCTACAACCACCTCTGCCAATTGTTCCTGATTTTGTGCCAGTAGTATACTGCCCAATTGTAGGTTGGCAACTTTTGGGTTGATTTTTTTTATGACGGTTTGGAAACCAACCGCTGAGAAGATTAGTGTAGTAGGGGTATTTTGTGAAACTGTTAGGGTAAAAGAACCATCTTCATGAGAGTTGGTTCCGTTGGTGGAGTTTTCTTCTACTACGGAAACCCAAGCAATAGGCGAACCATCGGTATCTATTAGGTTTCCACTCACTTTAGTTTCTTGCGCGCTTAACCCAAACCCTAAAAGGCAAAGGCAGAAAAGTATATAATGTTTCATGTTATTGGATTGTTATTTGTTATTAGTCTAAATAAAAACAATACAAATGTACATGAGAAGGCTATTTATTCAAAATTTATTTAGAATAAATAAAAATAAGAATTTTAGTTGTAGTTTTCTATTGGTTTTTAAGTGTTGATTTACAGTGAGTTAACGGTGGTTCTGATAGCGGTTAAATCGGTAAGGACTTTCTCTAAAAGACTTAAATCTAGCATATTTGCGCCATCACTTTTTGCATTTTTTGGGTCAAAGTGTGTTTCCATAAAGATGCCATCCACGCCTGCAGCAATACCTGCTCTTGCCATGGTGCCAATTAATGCCGGCCTACCACCAGTAACGCCAGAAGCTTGGTTGGGTTGCTGTAAAGAGTGGGTTACATCTAAGACCACCGGAGCATATTGCTTCATAGTGGGTACGCCCCTAAAATCTACGATCATATCTTGATAACCGAACATGGTACCACGATCTGTAATCCAAACTTGGTCATTGTTACTTTCCCTAACTTTATTTACGGCGTGTTGCATGCTTTCTGGGCTCATAAACTGCCCCTTTTTTAAGTTTACAACTTTGCCGGTTTCGGCGGCAGCAACAACCAAATCTGTTTGTCTTACCAAAAAAGCGGGAATCTGTAGTACATCTACATATGCTGCAGCCATGGCCGCATCCGAGATTTCATGTATATCCGTTATAGTAGGTACTTCAAATGTTTCGGATACTTTTCTAAGGATTTTAAGTGCTTTTTCATCGCCAATCCCTGTAAAAGAATCTACTCTGCTACGGTTGGCTTTTTTAAAACTTCCTTTAAATACGTAAGGTATCTTAAGCTTGTCCGTTACCGTAACAATATGCTCCGCAATACGCATGGCCATGTCTTCGCCCTCGATGGCACAAGGGCCAGATAGTAAAAAAAAGTTATCGCTTTGGGCATGTTTTAGTTGCGGTATTAAAGAAAGATTCATAATGTAGTATTTTGACAAAGATACTTTTTTGGCTCATTATTTGATAGCTTAAATGTTTAAACAATCCATCATGAAAATCATTTACACCACACTAATGGCCCTAGGGCTAATTATGCCTGTTATGGCACAGAACAGACAGGTAGAAGAATCGCAAATAACACTTAATCTGCTGTTGCCCGGAGTAATTTATGAGGCAGCGGTAGGAGACAGATCTACAATGGCTCTAGAAGGAACGATTGGCTTTCAGTATGTGGAATCTTCATTTTCAGAAAGTGGTTTTGGTATTTACCCTATTGGTCGTTTGCAGTACCGCAACTACTTAAATTTTGATAGACGGTTGTCTAAAGGCAAGAATATTGCCGGTAATTCTGGGAATTATATAGCGCCATTGTTGGCGGTACAAGGCGGAAAGGCATTTATTGGCGACTTGGATTTTTACGAGGATTATTTTGCGTTGGCAGGTGCAGTTTACGGATTACAGCGTACGGGTAAGAAAGGTTTGCAGTTTCGGTTTGAAGTGGGGCCTGCATATCTCTTTTCAGAATACGATGGTGGTTTTGCCATAGCTACGGCCCTAAAACTGGGTTTTGTACTTGGTAAATCAAGAAGATAAAGTTGCCCGTAAAATCCTAAAAATTAGCTAAAGCCGACTGAAATAGGGTATAAGAAAATTATCTTATGCCCTAAACAACCATCATGAAACGTATTTTTTGGCTAGTACTCTGCCTTTCGGCATTGCCAACCATACAAGCACAGTATCGCCTAAGTGAAAAAGGTACTGGGTTATTACATTTAGAAAAACACCAAGTAACCTTTAACCTTTTAGGACCTGGATTTAGATATGAAATTGGTTTACTACGTAATGTAACCGCATCTATCAGTTTTTCACCTGGCCTGGCAACATATCAAGAAGGATACACTTTTGGTTACGCATGGCATACCCGTATTAGATACTACCATAATATTCAAAAACGTTTGGATGCCAATAAAAATGTAACAGGTAATTCGGCCAACTATTTGGCTCCAGCCCGTTCTATCTTCTGGGGAAAACTACAATTGTCTCAAAATATGGCACCGGATAAAGACTTTGCAGTGGCATTTTATGGTGGGGTTTACGGCATACAACGTACCAATAAAAAAGGATTTACTTACAATATAGAAGGGGGGTATGGTTATTACCGTGGCGATGGTGTTTTAAATGGTCATGGGCCACTGCTAAACTTCACTTTTGGTTGGGTGGCCACCAAACGCAGAAAGCAACAGGCAGATTTTGGAATTAGTTATTAAAAACTTAATAGTTTAATGAAAAGAATGGGGCCGTTTTAAAAGAAGACGAACGATAAACATATCACACTAACTTTTTTATGACAGAAAAACAAAAAATGCTTGCAGGCGAATTTTACGATTCCAGAGACGTAGAATTGTTGAATATGTATCATAAAGCCAGAAGGTTATTACAGCAGTACAATACGTTAGATTCCACTTTATTGCAAGAAAGAGCGCGTATTTTAGAAGAATTATTAGGAGGTGTGGATAAAGGCGTTTGGATAGAAACACCTTTTTTTTGCGATTATGGAGAGAACATTCATATTGGTGAAAATACGTTTGTAAATACCAATTGTATCTTCTTGGATAACAATAGTATAATTATAGGTAAGAATGGATTAATAGCTCCTTATGTACAGATATACACCGCGAGCCACCCGCTAAAAGCATCGGAACGAATAATTACCACGGAAAATGGTTCTAGTTATTTAACTTCAAGCAAGCCGGTAAAGATTGGTGACAATGTTTGGATTGGTGGCAATTCGGTCATTTTTCCTGGGGTTACCATTGGTAATAATGTAACCATTGGTGCGGGTAGTGTCGTAAATAAAGATATTCCAGACAATGTGTTGGCATTTGGCAATCCCTGTCAAATACAAAAGAAGTTATAAAGGGTTGTAATTATATTGATTTATCAGTGCTATGTCTTGATTTTCTATCAATAGATCGCCCCGTAAAGTTGTTTATTTCTAAAATCAGATTATTTTTTTGTTAGGTAAAATAAGAATGCAAAAAAAACAATGTAATTTTGCGCCCTTATTATCAGAAGATGCAGAAAATCAAGAACATCGCTATCATAGCGCACGTAGACCACGGTAAAACTACCCTGGTAGACAAAATTATGTTTCACTGTCAGTTGTTTCGTGAGAACGAAAACAAAGGAGATTTGATCTTGGACAACAACGATTTGGAACGAGAAAGAGGAATTACAATTGTTTCTAAGAACGTTTCCGTTATCTATAAGGATACCAAAATTAATATCATTGATACTCCTGGTCACGCCGATTTTGGTGGTGAGGTAGAGCGTGTATTAAACATGGCAGATGGTGTTCTTTTGTTGGTAGATGCTTTTGAAGGTCCTATGCCACAAACACGTTTTGTGTTGCAAAAGGCCATTGAATTAGGGTTAAAGCCTTGTGTTGTTGTAAACAAGGTAGATAAAGAAAACTGTGACCCAGAAGGTGTACACGAAAAGGTGTTTGATCTAATGTTTGAGTTGGGTGCAGAAGAATGGCAATTAGACTTCCCTACCGTATATGGTTCTGCTAAGAACAACTGGATGGGAGAGGATTGGAAAAAACCAACCGAAAATATTGAGCCATTATTAGACATGGTACTAGACCACGTTCCAGAATTTAAACCAGAACAGGGTACTACACAGATGTTAATCACCTCTTTAGATTTCTCTTCTTTTACAGGGAGAATTGCAATTGGTAGATTACAACGTGGTACTTTAAAGGAAGGACAACAAGTATCATTGGTTAAGCGAGATGGTAAAGTTGTAAAGTCTAAAATAAAAGAACTTTACGTTTTTGAAGGTTTAGGACGCGTAAAGGTAGAGCAAATTCAAACAGGAGATATCTGTGCCATTGTAGGTATGGAAGGTTTTGAAATTGGCGATACCGTGGCGGATATAGAAAACCCAGAAGCGCTTAAGACTATTGCTATAGACGAGCCTACCATGAGTATGTTATTTACTATTAATGACAGTCCATTCTTTGGTAAAGACGGTAAGTTCGTAACTTCTAGACACATTAAAGAACGTCTAGAAAAAGAATTAGAGAAGAACTTGGCACTAAGGGTGCAAGAAACAGATAGCGCAGATAAATTTTTGGTATTTGGGCGTGGGGTGTTACACTTATCTGTGCTAATAGAAACCATGCGTAGAGAAGGGTACGAGTTGCAAATTGGTCAGCCGCAGGTAATTATAAAGGAGGTAGATGGTGTAAAATGTGAACCAATAGAGCAATTGACAATAGATTTACCAGAAGAAGTATCTGGTAAAGCCGTAGAAATGGTGTCTATTCGTAAAGGTGAAATGGTGAGTATGGAAGCTAAAGGTTCGCGTATGTTGTGCGAATTTATGATTCCGTCTAGAGGTATTATAGGGCTTAGAAACCAATTATTAACGGCAACAGCGGGTGAAGCTATAATGGCACACCGTTTTGTGGAATACCAACCACTTAAAGGAGACATTGCAGGTAGAATCAACGGTTCTCTTGTTTCAATGGAAACCGGTACTGCAATTCCTTATTCTATTGATAAATTACAAGATAGAGGTAAATTCTTTGTAGATCCAGGAGAGGATATTTATGAGGGCCAGGTAATAGGTGAAAATTCACGTCAAGATGATATGACGGTAAACGTTACCAAAACCAAAAAGCTTTCTAACGTACGTTCTTCAGGAGCAGATGATAAGGCTAAGATTGTACCAGCAATTAAATTTTCTCTAGAAGAAGCCTTGGAATACATACAGAAAGATGAATATGTAGAGGTTACGCCAAACCACTTAAGGTTAAGAAAGGTATTTCTTAAAGAGGTAGATAGAAAACGTAACAAAGTATAAGTTTAAGCCCCGATATTAATCGGGGCTTTTTTTTGAAAGGTTTTTAAATATAGGCCGACTACCAAAGCTTAAAATGGACAAAATGAAACACTTAATTAAACAGATAGGGGTGACCGCCTTATTAATCAGTACAATAGCTTGTAAAGAGCAAAAAAAAGAAAACGAAGAAAATGTTCTACCAGATCCAACAGTGGTAGAAAATAGCGTAGCCATACCAGATACATGGATTACAAATAGGGTTAAAAAAGCAAAAGAACGCCTAACAGCTTCTTCGGCTGGTACTGTAATTTGGAATTCCATGGAAGCGCACGGTGGTTTAGCTACTTGGTTTGAAAATGGGCCTTTGGGTATGCGTTTTAATTACCAGCCTTTAGAAAAAGATAAAACACAGCGCGACAGTTATGAAATTGTAGACCCATGGAACAATAGGGTAGTGCATACCAGTACTACAGATAAAGAGGCCACGTTTGGTTATACTGGAGAAATAGCATGGATAAAAGCAGATTCAACCGCTTTTGCTTATGATACCAAATTTTGGGCTTTAACGCCACTTTATTTAATGGGACACCCGTTTGTAGAAGATGGGGAAGGCGTTAATTTGGAATTATTGCCAGACGCTACTTATAAAGATAAGAAAACCAAGGTTGTTAAAGTGACATATGACGCTGGTACAGGAGATGCTCCAGACGATTACTATATTTTACATTTTGATGCAGATACGTATTTGCTAATGGCAACTAGATATATTGTTTCTTATCCAGAATACTTCAAAAATGGTGGGCACAATCCAGAAAAATTTATGGAGGTTGGTGAATTAGTAGATGTGGACGGAGTTCTATTGCCTAGTCTATTAAAAACGCATTGGACGGTAGATGGTATGCCAGGAGAGTACATTACCAAAATCGAAATTAGCGATATGGAGTTCGTATCCGAATTACCAGAAGATTTCTTTGAGATGCCAGAAGGAGCAAAGAAACTTTAGATATAAGTAGCAGTATTAATAAAAAAGCCCAAGCAATTACTTGGGCTTTTTTATTAATAATTTTATCATTCTTTATTTGGTAAGATGACCATGGTGTTGCTCCCTTAAACAAGCAATTGCCGCTCCAATTATACCGGCATGGTTCATCAATTCTGCTTGTACAATATCTGCCTCAGTTTCCAAAAGATGGCCAAATTGGTCCCATTTTTTAGAAATACCACCACCAACAATTAGCAAATCTGGGTTAACCAACAGTTCTACATAGTGTAGAAATTTGTTAAATCTTTTGGCCCATTTTTCCATGCTTAGATCATCACGTTCTTTAGCAAAATTAGAGGCGTACAATTCTATTTTTTTATATTTTTTATAAGGTATTTGGCCCAATTCAAAATTAGGTAACAACTGCCCATTAAAAAAAGCACCACTACCCAATCCCGTACCCACGGTAAGCATGATTACCAAACCGTTTTTTCCTTTGCCCACGCCGTAATTCATAGAGGCGTAGCCAGCAGCATCGGCATCGTTTAGTACGGTAAATTCGTGTCCTGTAGTTTCTGTAAGCAATTCATCTATATTAACACCTACCCAGCTTTTATGTAAGTTTCCTGGGCTCATGCACACCCCATTTTTTACTATAGTTGGGAAACCACAACCAACAGGTCCTTTGTAATCAAAATGATCAACTATTTCTTTAATGGCCTTGGCCATATCTTTAGGCTTTTTGGATTTTGGGGTAGGTACTCTAAAGCGTTCCGTAAGCATTTCTCCCGTTTCTGCATTTACCAAGGCGCCTTTGGTTCCCGTACCGCCAATATCTATTCCAAGAAGTTCCATATAAAATTTTAAATCAATTTTAACAAAGAAACAAAAGTTGAAGAAATAAAAAAAAGAAGTTTTGTTGGCTTATATGGCTTTTTGTATCACTTCAAATACTTTGCCTCCATCGCATTTAATGGTTTTGTGTGGGTATTTTAGTATTAATGCATAATCATGTGTTGCCATAATGATGGTGCGCCCGTTATTGTTTATTTCTTGCAACACTTTCATAACCTCTACACTGGTTTGTGGATCTAAGTTACCAGTAGGTTCATCTGCAAGAATCAATTCAGGGTCGTTCAACAGTGCTCTGGCAATGGCTATACGCTGCTGTTCGCCTCCAGAAAGCTCATGCGGATACTTGAAACCTTTGGTTTTCATACCTACTTTATCCAAAACTTCAGCAATTTTATCGTCCATTTTAGAGGTGTCTGTCCAACCAGTTGCTTTGAGTACGAACTTCAGATTATTATTAATGTTTCGGTCAGATAATAGTTTAAAATCTTGGAATACAATACCCAGTTTTCGCCTTAAATAGGGAATATCGTTTTCTTTAAGGGTTTTTAGGTTAAAATCTACTACAGTACCTTCGCCCTTACTTAAGGGTAAATCTCCATAAAGGGTTTTCATAAAACTACTTTTGCCGCTACCCGTCTTTCCAATAATATAAACAAATTCGCCTTTTTTTACTTGTAGGTCAACATTACTCAATACCAGATTATCTTTTTGAAAAATAGATACGTCCGTAAGTTTTAAGATAGGTTCTGCCATACCGTTTTAGATTCTAGGTCTAAAGGTAATAAGTTATACCAATATGTATATTTTTAAATCCTAATTTTATGTTAGGATCAACTTTGTTTATACTTTGGTCCGTTTTTTGACGTTATGCATTAACAATCGACCAGAGCGTAGAACACTATGAATCGTAAAACTTTATACCTTTCCCTTTTTGGGGTTCTTTTTACTGCACTATCCTTTGCACAGGAAACCAAAATTTATACCCATCAAAATAAAAGCTATCTAGATGCCCTAGAACTCTACAATAACGAGCAATACCAAGCGGCACAAGCTTTGTTTATGAAGGTAAAAGAAACTTCCAACGATTATGAAACCAAGGCCAATAGTACCTACTATGTGGCCAATGCCGCCATCCGTTTAAACCAACGTGGCGCGGATGATTTAATGGAAGATTTTGTAGAGCGCTACCCAACATCTACCAAACGCAACTCGGCTTTTATGGATGTTGCGGACTATTATTTTGAAACAGGGAAATATCCGTATGCCCTAAAATGGTACAAGAAAGTAGAGCAGGACAAGATGTCTAGAAAAGACCAAGAACGCTTTAACTTTAACACGGGCTATAGCTATTATGCCGCCAATAGACCAAAGGAGGCAGAAAAGTATTTGGCAAAAGTTGCTAATTCTAATAAATATGGTAGCCAAGCTAAATATTATTTGGGTTACATTTCTTATGAGCAAGATGATTATGATAGCGCCAACGAGCGATTCGATGAAATTAACGACCCAGAAATTCTTGAAGAGAAATTGTCTTACTACCAGGCCGATTTAAATTTTAAGCTGGGCAATTTTGATAAAGCCATTGCCATGGCTAAAAAGCAATTGCCAAAATCTGATAGAAGAGAAGTTTCGGAGTTGAACAAGATTATAGGTGAAAGCTATTTTAATCTGGAGCAGTACCAAGAAGCTATTCCATATTTAAAAGAATATAAAGGTAAAAGGGGTAAGTGGAACAATACCGATTTTTATTTGTTAGGCTATAGCTATTATAAAATTGGAGATTTTGAGCAAGCAATAGGTCAGTTTAACAAAATTGTGAACGGAACCAATGCCGTGGCCCAGAACGCATATTACCATTTGGCGGAATGTTATTTAAAGTTAGATAAGAAATCTGAGGCCTTAAATGCCTTTAAGAATGCCGCCAGCATGGAGTTTAGTGCGGATATTAAAAAAGACGCCTTTCTTAATTATGCCAGGCTAAGTTATGAAATAGGTAACCCGTACGAGCCGGTACCACAAGTAATTATGGCTTATCTGGAAACGTATCTTAAAGATAATAATGAAGAAGAATTAAAAAATCTATTGGTTGATTCTTACATCACCTCCAAGAATTTTGCAGGTGCCATGAAACTTTTAAAAGATAATCCATCTTTTGCAGATGAAGCTACCTATCAAAAAGTTGCATATTTCCGTGGGGTAGAATTATTTACAGATGGTGATTATAAAGATGCCGTTGATGCTTTTGAAATTGCCGTTAAGAAAAATGGAACCAATGAGATTAAGGGAAAATCTCAATATTGGTTGGCAGAATCCTTATACCGTTTAAACCAATTTAATGAGGCCCTTGCTGAATTCAATTCGTTCAAAAGAGATTATAAAAATTTAGAGGGTAACGAGGTTCAATTAATAAATTACAATTTAGGTTATACCTATTTTAAATTGAAAGATTATGGTAATGCGGTTACGTTTTTTAAGAGTGCGGCCAACAATGCACAGTTAGAAGATGCTATTAAAACAGATGCGTTAATTAGGCTGGGCGATACCTATTTTGTAAGTAGTAATTACACAGCGGCAATAAGTGCTTATGATGAGGCGTCTAAACTTAATGGGCCAGAACGTGATTATGCGGTTTATCAAAAGGCCATGAGTACTGGTTTTTTAGGAAACAATACGGCAAAAATAGAGCAGCTTAACGCGTTTAACAGTAGGTATGGAAATAGTTCTTTAAGAGATGATGCTCTTTTTGAGCTGGCCAACACGTACGTTAAAACAAATAAAGAAGCTCAAGGTTTAGCTACTTATGACAAGGTGTTGCAAGAATTTTCTACTAGTAAGTTTGCACCACAGGCTTTATTAAGACAAGGTTTGGTGCATTACAATGCCAATAGGAATGAACAAGCCATAGGAAAGTTTAAACATGTTGTTGCAGAATATCCAAATTCACAAGAGGCGTTACAGGCCGTAAGCACGGCAAAACTGGTTTATGTGGATATGGGTAAGGTAGATGAGTATGCCGAATGGGCCAAAAATTTAGATTTTGTTGAGGTAACCGATTCTGAGTTGGAAGAAGCCAGTTATGAGGCAGCAGATAGAAAATATGTGGAAGGGAAAACGGACCAGGCAATTAAATCTTTTGAAAGCTATTTAAAACAGTTTCCTAATGGTGCACATGCTACCCAAGCACATTTTACATTGGCTCAGCTATATTTTGGCCAAGGAAACAAGCAAAAGGCATTACCGCATTATAAGGCAGTTGCCCAACAAGGTGGTGGCGAGTTTGTGGAACAGGCGCTTACCAGGGTTTGCGAAATCTATGTAGGCAACGCAGATTATAAAAACGCTATTCCTTACCTACAACAATTAGAAAAAGAAGCAGAAATAAGCCAGAATAGAACCTTTGCGCAAAGTAATTTGATGAAAGGGTACTATGAGCAAAAAGATTACACTAAAACCTTGGCCTATGCCAATAAGGTTTTGGCCGTACCAAACATAGATAATAGAATAAAAAGCGATGCAAAAATCATGATCGCTAAATCTGCTATTGAAACGGGAGATGAAGCCTTGGCAGAAGAAACATTTGCAGAGGTAAAATCCATAGCAACGGGTAAAGTAGGAGCAGAAGCTTGGTATTATGATGCCTTCTTTAAAAACCGAAATGGAAACTATGAAGCGTCCAATACATCGGTACAGAAACTGGTAAAAGATTTTTCTTCTTACAAAGAATGGGCAGGAAAAGGTTTAATTGTTATGGCCAAGAACTTTAATGCCTTAGATGATGCTTTCCAGGCCACGTACATCTTAGAAAACGTATTGGAGAATTTTAAGGAATATCCAGAAATAATTGCACAGGCTAAAGGAGAATTAGCCTTGATTAAGTCGCAAGAAGCAGAAAGGAACGCTTCTGTAGACCCAAATGAAAATTAATAGTACTAGCATTAGAGAACACATGAATACAAATAAGAATATAGTTACCCTGCTAGCGCTATTTACCATAGCGCTGGTTTTGGGGCAAGAAAAAGAAGATATAGGTACAGAAACCGTAACGGTTGTAAAACCATATGCGCCATCGGTTTCAGATGCTTTTAAAATTAAAACACAGCCTGTAATTGAAGATTCTATAGCCTTACAAAAGAAACCAATTAAATACAGCATTTTCTCGGTTCCGGTAGCTTCTACGTTTACACCCGCTAAAGCAAAAGCTTCTACTGTAAAGAAAACCCCGCCACCAAGATTATATAATTCATACGCAGCTGTTGGTCTGGGTAATTATAATAATGCTTTGGTTAACTTTTATACCAGTAGGGAAATTGGAAGAGATGAGAACCTATTGGATATTGGTCTAGACCATCATTCGTCTAGAGGCGATATAAATAGTACCCCTTTAGAAACTGATTTTTACCATACGGATTTGGATGTAACCTTTACCAAGAGAGACCGTGATTATGATTATGGTGTTGGATTGGATTTGGGGCACCAACTATACAATTGGTACGGTCTGCAAAGTGGCGTATACACACAAGAAGAAGTAGATGCCATAAATGAGCAGCAGAATTATTTTTCCGCTGGTGCCAACGCTTACATAAACGTAGAAGACAGTTTCTTTAAAAATGCAGATTTAAAATTGAATCGTTTTTGGGATCACTTAAAATCTGCAGAGAATAGCGCTGCTCTTAGTGCTGCCATAGAATTGCCCATTACCACAGAAATGGTAACTATTAAAGGTAGAGTAGACTACGTTGGTGGAGAATTTGCCAACGCTAGTTTAAACAGTACGGATAACGATGAAGGTATAGCTTATGGGCAATTAATTGCTGGTATAAACCCTAGCTTTTTGGTATTAAGGGATGAATTGACCTTAAAATTAGGTGCCAATTTTGTATATGGTATGGATTTAGAAAGAAGTAACGGTAGTTTTTACATTTACCCTGCAGTAACAGCATCTTACCGTATTATGGAAGATCAGGTAATTGCTTATGGAGGCATTGAAGGCGACCTGCAGCAAAATTCTTACAAAACACTGGTGGCGCAAAATCCTTATGTTTCGCCAACCTTGGAAATACAGCCAACAGACATGCAATATCATGCGCATTTAGGTTTAAAAGGCCAATTGTTGAGCAACTTTGGTTATAATTTTAAAGCGTATTACAAAGCAGAAAATAGAAAACCGTTGTTTTTATTAAATCCAGAGAACTCCAATAGGTCAGATGAGGGGTATGCCTACGGTAATTCTTTTCAGGTGTTTTATGATGATGTAAAAACTATTGGTGCATTTGGTGAAATTAACGTAGATGTTAATAGGAATTTTTCTTTAGGTATTAATGCAGAATACAACCACTATAATACAGAGACAGATAATCCTGCGTGGAATTTACCACAAATACAGGCTTCGGTATTTATGGATTATCAGATTAGTGATAACTGGTTTGCAGGTGCAAATCTTTTTTATGTAGGAGAACGGGAAGACTTACAAGCGGTAGCGACTGCAGGTTTGTTTCCCAACGAGTTTCCTTCTACCCAGGTAACCTTAGATAGTTTTTTTGATGCCAATGCGCATTTAGGCTATCGTTTTAATGAGCAATTGTCAGTTTTTGCTAAATTTTCTAACCTTTCTAATAAGAATTATCAAAGATGGAGTAATTTCTATGTGCAAGGTTTTCAGGCGCTAGCGGGTATTTCTTACAAATTTGATTTTTAACCATTCGTCTATAGAAATAGTTAATTCACCTATAGTACTTACGTGATAAACTACTGCATATGTAGGAAAAATACTATTTATGGTAAGTTTGTGGAGAAATTAATCCCAAATCTAAACCTTAAATACCTACAGAATGTTTAGTACAAGAAGAACAAGAGTTTTAAGTGTCTTATCGGCAATTTTGTTTGCAATACCTTTTGCAAATAGTCAAAATTTGGTGTTGAATGGCGATTTTGAGAAAAATAGCCATGTACCAGATGAGTTGGGTGCGGTAGATGGTGTGGTCTCCTATGTAAGTACGCCAAACAAGGGTAGTGCAGATTACTTTAATGTAGATGCAAAAGGTAAAAACGCAGCACCGAGAAATTTTAGGGGCTTTCAACAGCCAAAAAATGGTAACGGTTACATGGGTATTTATATGTATGCTGGTAAATCCTATACAGAGTATGTCCAATTAAAGTTTGAAGAAACGTTAGAGGCTGGTAAGGAATATACTTTTGCTTTTCATGTTAGCCTATCAGAAGATTCTCAGTTTGCAGTAAAGCAAGTAAGCGCTTTGTTTACTCGTAAGAAAATGAATTTTGATGATAGTAATAATATCAGCCTAAGACGAGTTTCAGATAAATACGGTAGTTACAAATTTGAAAACCTAAAAAGCCATGGTAGTCTTAGTAATAAAAAAGGTTGGACAAAAGTATCTCTAACATTTGTGGCAGATGGATTTGAAAAATACGTTACCATAGGTAATTTTGGTAAAACCCCTAAAGAATATTTGCGCCAATTGGATGGGTCTGGCCTTAAAGGTGGTCAAATAGCCTATTACTATATAGATGATGCAACCTTATTCATTAATGAACCTTTGAATATTGAGTACAATAAGGCAATGGTTATGGATAAGGTAAAATTTGATCCAAATAGCCATAGCTTAACCAAGGAATCAAAAGAGTATTTGAGAAAGTTTTTCTTCTCTATTGCAGATCCAAAAAGACACCAGCTTACTTTAAAAGGACATACGGATAATGATGGGTCCTCATTTTATAATTATCAACTTTCTAAAAAACGAGTGGTTGCCGTAGCCAATTATCTTAAAGATTTAGGCATGCCTAATGAAAATATTAAAACAGAGGCATACGGTGAAAAACAACCATTATACAAAGGATTTGACCCGTTGAGTAAGCAACAAAATAGAAGGGTAGAGTTTGTAATCACAGAATTTGATGCCTTGAATCCATAATGTGGCACATATCTTTTTTCTTTCTGTATTTTTGAAGAAACTAGACTACAGAAATGAAAAAACACTTTTTAACAATTGCAGCGTTAACAACGCTGCTTTTTGCATGTAAACAAAAACAAGCGGTAGATTTAATTGTAAGCAATGCTACTATTTATACTGTAGATAGTACGTTCTCAAAAGCAACTTACATGGCTATTGATAAGGGTAAGATTGTGGCGTTGGCCAATTCTAATGAATTACTCAATACTTACTCAGGCAAAGAAACTTTTGATGCAGAAGGTAAAACAATCGTACCAGGTTTAATAGATGCCCACTGTCATTTTTATGGTCTGGGTTTAAACCAGCAAATTGTAGATTTGGTGGGTACCAACAGCTTTGATGAAGTAATTGAAAGGGTTAAGACATTTGCGGCCTCAAACCAAGCCACTGTTATAAGGGGTAGAGGTTGGGATCAAAACGATTGGTCATTAAAAGAATTTCCTGCCAATACTGTTTTAAACGAACTTTTTCCAGATAAACCGGTTGTACTAGAACGTGTAGATGGGCATGCGTATTTGGTAAATAATGCGGCCTTAAAGTTGGCAGGTATTAACATGGATACTCAGGTGTCTGGTGGCGACATTCTTAAAAAGGACAACGAACTTACCGGTGTTTTGGTAGATAATCCAATGGCTTTGGTAGATGCTGTAATGCCCAAACCTAGTAGGGCTACGCAAATAAAAGCACTAAAACAGGCAGAAAAAATTTGTTTTGATTATGGTTTAACTACAGTTAATGATGCTGGTTTAGATAAAGAGATAATTTATTTAGTAGATAGTTTACAGCAAGCTGGAGACTTGTCTATTCGTATGTATGCAATGGTGTCTAATACTCCAGAAAATTTAGACCACTTTTTAAACAAGGGTATATTAAAAACCGATAGGCTCAATGTACGCTCTGTTAAGGTATACGGGGACGGTGCTTTAGGTTCTAGGGGAGCAGCATTAAAACAGGAATATTCAGATAAACCTGGGCATTTTGGGGCTTTGGTTACCCCAGCGGATAAAATTGAAGGTTTAGCAAAAAGAATAGCTGCAACAGATTACCAGATGAACACGCATGCCATTGGCGATTCTGCAAATATTGTCGTATTAAAAGCATACAAATCGGCATTGGAGGGTAAAAATAACCGAAGATGGAAAGTAGAACACGCTCAAATATTGGAAAATCAAGACTTTGATTATTTCAGTTCTGGTATTATTCCTTCGGTACAGCCAACACACGCCACTAGTGATATGTACTGGGCAGAAGACCGTTTGGGGAAAGAACGCATACATGGCGCATATGCCTACCAAACACTATTGCGCAAAGCAGGGTTGGTAGCTTTGGGTACCGATTTTCCAGTAGAACAAGTAAGTCCGTTTTTAACTTTTTATGCTGCAGTGGCAAGACAAGATTTAGAGCAATATCCTCAAGAGGGCTTTATGAAAGAAGAGGCGTTAACCCGCGAAGAAACGTTAAAGGGGATGACCATTTGGGCGGCATATTCCAACTTTGAAGAAAATGAAAAAGGCAGTTTGGAGCCTGGTAAACTTGCAGATTTTACCGTATTGGATAAAGATTTGCTTGCCGTACCGGTAGACAGTATACCGTTTGTAAAAGCAACGGATGTTTTTGTGAATGGTAAAAAGGTAAAATAAAAAAAGCTCCCTTTTGGGAGCTTTTTTTTTCTCTATTCGGGATTATGATTTTATAGGAGTAGTTATTCTAGCGGTTCCCCATCCCATTACAAGCTCCGCGCCACCTTCTACATCATTAAATGCAATAGAAAATGCCTCTAAGGATTCGCTACCTTTAGATACTTTTCCTTGAACACGCACTACATCGGCAGCGTTTTCATAACTATAGGCTCCCCACTGGTTCAGATTTTTATTTAAAATTAACGTCCATTCCGTTTCACCAGGTATGGTAAACAAACTATAGGTACCCGCCGATACTTTTTTATTTCCAAAAGTTACGTCTTTATAAAAAGTGATTTCTGTTGCTTCGTTAGCCCCGGTTCTCCATACTTTACCAGAAGGTGCCAATGTCTCTAGGTCCCTGCCTTTTAATTGCGGTCTGCTATAAACAATTTTTACAATCTTATTGGCATCTTTATAACTGGTTGGGTAGCTGGCAATATCTGCAGGGCTTTTGTCTAGACCTCCAAATTTTTGTGCACTTAAAGAACTAGCACCTAAAAGGGCCACAAATAGAAAAGATAATTTTAATAGGTTTTTCATGATTCTTTTATTGATTTATTACTGCTTGGTCTCAAAACTACTGGGTTTATTACTTTTTTATTAAAGACTTTATAGATTTTTTAAGATAGTTTACTGTAATATAAAGTGTTTGATTTGATTAAAAATCATTTCAAATTTAATTAAATACGAGTTTTAAAGTTTAAAAATGTAACCGAATATGAGTTAAGGGTTTTTATTTTGTTACTGTAAATGCAAATTTGTCTTGTAATTAATATTATTTAAGAAGGATTATGTGTGGAATTGTTTGTGCATTTGATTTAAAACAAAGTTCGGAGGATTTGCGTCCGCAACTTTTAGAGATGTCCAAAAAAGTAAGACATCGTGGGCCAGACTGGAGTGGAATTTATGCAGACGAAAAGGCTATACTAGCACATGAGAGATTGGCTATTGTAGATCCTGCATCGGGTAAACAACCTTTGTTTAGCGAAGACGAAAAACTGGTTTTGGCCGCCAATGGCGAAATCTATAATCATAGTGAACTGAGAAAACAGTTCGAGGGAAAATATAATTTTAAAACGCAATCTGATTGCGAAGTTATCTTGGCTTTGTATCAAGAAAAAGGTGTGGATTTTGTAGATGAACTAAACGGAATTTTTGGTTTTGCCATCTATGACTCTGAAAAAGACGAGTATTTCATAGCTAGAGACCATATGGGTATTATACCATTATATATTGGATGGGATAAAAACGGTACTTTTTATGTTGCATCAGAACTCAAGGCTTTAGAAGGTACGTGTACTAAAATAGAGTTGTTTCCTCCAGGACATTACATGCATAGTAGTACGGGTGAATTTGTACGTTGGTATCAAAGAGATTGGATGGAGTATGAAGCTGTGAAAGAAAACGAAACTAGCATTAAGGCATTAAAAGATGCATTGGAGGCCGCGGTGCACCGTCAATTAATGTCAGACGTGCCTTATGGCGTACTGCTTTCAGGAGGTTTAGACAGTTCGGTTACTTCTGCAATCGCTAAAAAATACTCGCAAAAAAGAATAGAAAGTGGAGATACCGCAGACGCTTGGTGGCCACAATTGCATTCTTTTAGCGTAGGTTTAGAAGGTAGTCCAGATTTGGCTGCGGCAAGAAAAGTTGCAGACCATATTGGTACCGTGCATCATGAAATTAAATTTACCATACAAGAAGGGTTAGATGCAATTAAAGATGTTATCTATAACTTGGAAACATATGATATAACCACCATACGTGCCTCTACACCAATGTATCTTATGGCGCGTGTTATCAAATCTATGGGTATTAAAATGGTACTCTCAGGAGAAGGGGCGGATGAGTTATTTGGTGGTTATCTATACTTTCATAAAGCACCAAGTCCAAAAGATTTTCATGAAGAGACCGTGCGTAAATTGGATAAGTTGCATATGTATGACTGTCTAAGGGCCAACAAATCTTTGGCAGCATGGGGTATAGAAGGGCGTGTGCCATTTTTGGATAAGGAATTTATGGATGTGGCCATGCGTATTAACCCTAAAGATAAGATGATCAATGGCGAGCGTATGGAAAAATGGGTAATTAGAAAAGCATTTGAAGATTACTTGCCAGAAAGTGTAGCCTGGAGACAAAAAGAACAGTTTTCTGATGGTGTAGGTTATAGTTGGATAGATACTTTAAAAGAGTTGGTAGCAACAGAAATTTCTGATGAGCAAATGGAGAATGCACATTTTAAATTTCCTATACAGACACCAACATCAAAAGAAGAATATTATTACAGAAGTATTTTTGAGGGGCATTATCCTTCAGATGCGGCAGCTAAGAGCGTACCGCAAGAGCCTTCTGTAGCCTGTAGTACCAAAATTGCATTGGAATGGGATGAGGCCTTTAAAAACATGAACGATCCATCTGGTAGGGCTGTAGCCAAAGTGCATACAGATGCCTACGTAAAGTAATACTTGTTTTCATTTGGAGAGGAAGTAGTTTTATTCATTTTAATTAGTCGAGGAAAGGCGCCGAGAGGCGCTTTTCTTGTTTCTATAAGTAAACGTTAAGGCAGATTGTAGCAGATTTAAGAGCAAATCTTTTTCACATGAATTTGTTGATAACTTGAAAAGGCAGATTGTTTCAAAACCCTTGATTTAATTGGCTTTTGGTTATATTTGTAAGATTTGAAAAATGCAACAACTTAGCTTTAGATTATGAGCGAAGAATTAACTAATAATAAACAATATTCAGCGGATAGTATACAGGCTCTAGAAGGTATGGAGCATGTACGTATGCGTCCGTCCATGTATATTGGAGATGTAGGTGTTAGAGGTTTACACCATTTGGTGTACGAGGTGGTAGACAACTCTATTGATGAAGCAATGGGAGGTCACTGCGATAACATCAAAGTAACAATTAATGAAGATAATTCCATTACCGTAGAAGATAATGGTAGGGGTATACCGGTAGGCTTGCACAAAAAAGAGGGTGTTTCTGCTTTAGAGGTAGTTATGACCAAAATTGGTGCGGGTGGTAAGTTTGATAAGGATTCCTATAAAGTTTCAGGTGGTTTGCACGGGGTTGGGGTTTCTTGTGTTAATGCACTGTCCAATCATTTAAAAGCAACCGTATACAGAGAAGGTAAAATTTGGGAACAAGAATATTCCAGAGGTAAAGCCCAATATCCTGTTAAAAGTATTGGGGAAACAGAATTGTCTGGTACCGTAGTAACTTTTATTCCAGATGATACCATATTTACCCAAACCACAGAGTATAGCTATGAGACGCTTTCTAACAGAATGCGAGAGCTTGCTTATTTAAACAAGGGTATTACTATAATAATTACGGATAAAAGGAATAAAGATGAAAAAGGAGAGTTCATTAGTGAAACTTTTCATTCTCAAGAAGGTCTAAAAGAATTTATTAAGTTTTTAGACGCTACCAGAGAGCCTTTGATCAATACCGTTATTTCTATGGAAGGCGAGAAGAATGGCATCCCGGTAGAGGTAGCCATGATCTACAATACAGGCTTTTCAGAGAATCTCCATTCTTACGTTAACAATATCAATACCCATGAAGGGGGTACGCATCTTTCTGGATTTAGAAGGGGTTTAACTTCAACCTTAAAAAAATATGCAGATAGTAGCGGTCTTCTAGATAAGCTTAAGTTTGAGATTTCTGGAGATGATTTTAGGGAGGGCCTTACTGCAATAGTATCGGTTAAAGTTTCTGAGCCGCAATTTGAAGGACAGACCAAAACCAAATTAGGTAACCGTGAAGTAACTAGTGCGGTTAGCCAAGCTGTATCAGAAATGCTTACGGATTATTTGGAAGAACACCCAGATGATGCCAAGCAGATTGTAGAGAAGGTAAAACTTGCCGCCCAAGCAAGACATGCAGCTGCCAAGGCTAGAGAAATGGTACAGCGTAAAAACCCTATGGGTGGTGGTGGTTTGCCCGGTAAACTATCAGATTGTTCTGATCAAGACCCAGAAAATTGCGAGATATTCTTGGTAGAGGGAGACTCTGCAGGTGGTACGGCTAAAATGGGTAGAGATAGAAATTTCCAGGCTATTTTGCCATTAAGGGGTAAAATCCTAAACGTGGAAAAGGCCATGCAGCATAAAGTATTCGAGAACGAAGAAATCAAAAATATTTATACGGCTTTAGGTGTAACTATTGGTACAGAAGAAGATAGTAAAGCCTTGAACTTGGAAAAACTTCGTTATCACAAGGTAGTAATTATGTGTGATGCCGATGTTGATGGTAGCCATATTGAAACGTTGATTCTAACTTTCTTCTTCAGGTATATGAGGGAGTTGATAGAAAGCGGACACGTTTATATTGCAACACCACCGTTATATTTGGTTAAAAAAGGTGCTAAAAAGCGTTACGCTTGGAATGATAAAGAGCGAGACGAAATTGTAGAATCTATGGGAGGCCAGGCCGGTATACAACGTTATAAGGGTCTTGGGGAAATGAATGCTGAACAATTGTGGGACACTACCATGAACCCCGAATTTAGGACATTAAGAAAAGTTACCATAGATAATGCTACGGAATCTGATAGGATTTTCTCTATGCTAATGGGAGATGAGGTACCACCAAGACGTGAATTTATAGAGAAAAACGCAGTCTATGCCAACATTGATGTGTAGGTAGATGACAAATAATACTTGTTTCACAACAAAAAGCCCGGTTTTTTAACCGGGCTTTTTAGTTTTAAAGAAAATTACACCAATGAAGAAATTAGTTTTTATGTGGGCAATCGCTTCTTTTTCAATAGTTAGTGCCCAGAATAGTATTGGCGATTTGTTTGCCTCCGGGGTTGCAGATGCAGAACGTTTTGCTACATCTTATTTTGCACCAGCAACGGAAGCTACTATTTATAGTATGTCCAATGGGTGGTATAATACTGCGGATGCAAAGCCATTAGGAGGTTTTGAAATTTCCATAGTTGGTAATATTACCGGTTTTAAAAACAAAACCGATAAGAAAGCCTTTACCTTGAATACGGCAGATTATGAAAACTTGCAATTTGCAGACGGTAGCACCTCAAAATTGGTCTCTACTGCTCTAGGAGATATAGAAGGCGTTACGGTTTTTGTAGAAGATGAAAGTGGGGTTATAATTCATTCTTTTGATTTACCTTCTGGATTAGCGGGCGAAGATTTAAATTTTATACCAACGGGTTATATACAAGCAAGTGTTGGTCTAATTAAAGGCCTGGAGGTAAAAGCCCGTTTTTTACCTAAAATAGATACGGAAGACGTAAAACTAGGCTTGTTCGGTGCTGGCTTACAATATGATTTTACCAAATTGTTACCTGCAGATAAAATACTGCCAGTAGCTATTTCTGCGGTAATTGGTTATACCAATTTAAACGGAGAGTATGATTTTACCGATTCTGGATTTATCCAAGGAGATAATCAACGTATCGACGCCAATTTTAAAACTTGGAATTTTAGTGCGGTAGTGTCTACCAGAAAAATACCGGTTATTAACTTTTACGGTGGTTTAGGATACGTAACCGGAACCTCGGAAACCGATTTTTTAGGTACCTATGAAGCTAACGGACCTTTCTTTACTACTACGGTAACGGATCCATTTAGCATTAAGAATAATGCTAGTGGAGTTACAGCCAATGTAGGTACAAAAATAAAACTAGGATTTTTTAGACTTAACGTAGATTATAATATATCAGAATTCAATACGCTTACTGCGGGTATGCACTTTGGATTTAGATAGAAGTATACTTTTTGAATTAGCACCATAAAAAAATCCCCATCTGTTTTAATACAGATGGGGATTACTTTTTTAATTTCATTACTTCTTTATCGCAAATGTTTCACCATTTTGTGTAAGTAACTCGGGTAAGTCCATTGTCAAGAAAATAGGGTTGTTATCTTGCGGGTAATACATTTTGTACACTCCGTTATTTACTTCCCATTTAAAATCTCTGGATATCACAATGGTATTACCAGAAAATTGTTCATATCTGCCCAGAAAAACATCGTTAAACGTCCATTCTTCAGTAATTGTGGTTCCGGTTGTTTTTTCAGATACCGAGTTGGTCTCTGTTTTGGTCCACACTCCTAATATGGGATCGTTGTTTTCTGGAATTTCAGAACATCCACTTAACATAATGGCATAAATGCCCAGAATGTAAAAGAGCCTCTTCATAAGCATAACAATAAGATTTGGGACTATTAGAACGGTATAGAAGAAAGGGATATTGCTTTTATTCGACGAACGGTAGATTTATTTCACTTCATCGATAAAAAGGCCAAAGATGCTGTTTTGTTATACACTTTAAAAAACATCACAAATAGATGGTAATTCTTTAAAACAATGATAAAATTCATAAAGAAATCGCCTTAAAATTCCCTATTTTTGGGCAGTTTAGAATCTAAAAATTAAATATATAATGAAAGTAACCGTAGTAGGCGCAGGAGCCGTTGGAGCAAGTTGTGCAGAATATATAGCAATTAAAGATTTTGCTTCTGAAGTAGTGTTGTTAGATATTAAGGAAGGCTATGCAGAAGGTAAAGCCATGGATTTAATGCAAACCGCTTCTTTAAACGGTTTTGATACTAAAATAACAGGTAGTACCAATGATTATTCTAAAACAGCTGGTAGCCATATTGCCGTTATTACATCTGGTATTCCACGCAAACCGGGTATGACAAGAGAAGAGTTAATTGGTATTAATGCCGGTATTGTTAAGACGGTATCTCAAAACTTGTTAGAGCATTCACCAGAGGCTATCATAATTGTAGTTAGTAATCCAATGGATACCATGACTTATTTGGTACATAAAACTACAGGATTGCCAAAGAATAGAATCATTGGTATGGGTGGTGCTTTGGATAGTGCTCGTTTTAAATATCGTTTAGCAGAAGCATTAGAGGCTCCTATCTCAGATGTAGATGGTATGGTTATAGGTGGCCATAGTGATAAGGGTATGGTGCCATTAATTGGGCATGCTACTAGAAATAGTGTAAAAGTTTCTGAGTTCTTAAACCAAGATCAAATGGATTATGTAGTACAAGAAACAAAAGTAGGCGGTGCAACGCTTACGGGCTTGTTGGGTACTAGTGCTTGGTATGCGCCAGGTGCAGCTGTTTCTGGTTTGGTACAAGCAATTGCATGCGACCAGAAAAAAATGTTCCCGTGTTCTACCTTTTTAGAAGGTGAGTACGGATTAAATGATATTTGTATTGGAGTACCGGTAATTTTAGGCAAAAATGGTATAGAGAAGGTGGTTGAAATAGAATTATCTGAAGCGGAAAAAGCTAAAATGCAAGAATCTGCAGAGGGTGTTTCTAAAACAAATGGCCTTTTGGAGTTATAAACCAATTCATTAACGCTTTTTAAAACCCTTTACCACTAAGTGGTAAAGGGTTTCTTTATAAAGAGATAGTTGTCAATAGTATATATTCTAAAATTTAGGCGGCTAGCTTCTTTTTCTTTTTATATTTGCCGCATGAATGCAAAATGGTGCGTAAGCGCGGTATTTTTTATTTTAACCTTAATTGGTTTTAACCTAGAGGATAGGAAGGCTTCTAATCAACAGATTGTTGTACAATTTACAAATGTTGAATTAGCAAGTAATGCTGCCCAGGAAGAAGCACTTACTTTAATAAAAGAAAAATTAAAAGTCTTAGGCGTTGATTCTTTTGAAATAGTAGAGTATCATGCAAAAGAGATTAGCATTCGTTATTACAGTACGATAGGGGCAGAACAGGTAAAAGCGTTTTTCTCTGTAGAAGAAGGTATTGGTGTTGCTGGTACGGAACAAGGACCATCTAAAAAAGAACCAAAAAACAACCCGGAAAAGTACCATATAGAAGTATCAGATCTTCAGCAGCAATTAGATACAGGATTACCTATTAAAGGTACCCTTGTTACATCTGCAAAACAAAAAGAAAATAGTCTTCTGGTAACGTTGGTCGTACCTAATAATAGGTATATCTGTCTACTAGAATATGCCCAAAAAGAAATAAGCTATAAGATTAACGACGATAACGTTGTTGATCCAACCTCCCATAATATTCCAGAAGTAAGGGCCGGACCGGGCTTTTCAAAAATTTCCTAAGTTATTTTGAACAATAAGTAGTGTTTTTCAGTAGAAAAATTACCGTAGTTGTATTAACTACAAACACATATATAAATCAACATAAATTAAATAATCAAGTAGAATGCAGAATAAAGGACTAATTAAGCTATTCGCGCTTCTTTTTGGTTTAGTGAGTATTTACCAACTCTCTTACACTTTTATAACCAATAAGATAGAAAACGACGCGGAAACTTTTGCCGTAAACCAAATTTCAGAGGCAGAAGATAATTATGTGGCTAAAAGAGAGGCCTTAGAGGCTTCTTATTTAGACTCTATAGGTTCTAACCCGGTGTTGGGTTATACTTCTTATGAAGAAGCAAAAACAAAAGAATTAAACAAAGGTCTAGACCTTAAAGGAGGTATTAACGTAACGCTTCAAATTTCTGTTAAGGATATTTTGAAGGGATTGGCCAACAATACCAAAAACCCAGTTTTTAATAAAGCTCTAGCAGATGCAGATGAAGCTTCCAAGAATAGCGATGCTACCTACTTGGAATTGTTTTTTGATGCTTTTGATGCTACAAAAGGCGATACCAAGTTGGCGTCTCCAGAAATTTTTGCCAATAAGGGACTAAGTGATGAAATCAATTTTCAAATGACTGATGATGAGGTTAAACCAATCATTAGAAGAAAGATTGATGAGTCTATCGTTTCTGCTTTTGAAGTATTGCGTAAACGTATAGATGGTTTTGGAGTTACCCAGCCTAACATTCAAAGAGAAGGAAATTCTGGTCGTATTTTGGTTGAGTTACCTGGTGCTAGAGATGTAAAAAGAGCGCAAGAGCTTTTATCTAGTACGGCACAATTAGAGTTTTGGGAAACGTATTCTCAGAGCAATCAGAGTTTAGGACTGTTCTTTGTAAATGCAAATGATAAATTGAAGCAAATTTTAGAACCTGCTAAAGAAGAAGTTACAGAAACAACTCCAGAAATGGAATTGGATTCATTGCTTTCTGATGTTGCCCAGGATTCTTTGGATATGACGGCAGAGTCTAATCCGTTAATCAGTAAATTATTGCCTCCAGCACAGGGTAGCCATGCCATTGCAAGGGTGTTGGTATCAGATACGGCCGAAATTGGTGGGTATTTAAGAATGCCAGAAATTAAAAGATTACTGCCTGCAGATGTTCAGTTTACCAAGTTTGCTTTTGAAAAGCCTCCTAAAGATAGTGAGTTGGCAGAATTGTACGCTTTAAAATCCAACAGGGATGGTACGCCTAGAATAAGCGGAGATGTAGTTTCTGATGCACAAGCGGTTTTTGACCAATTTAATAAGCCAGCAGTTAGTATGACAATGAATACTAGAGGTGCTAGGGAATGGGAAAAATTAACAGGCGATGCTTTTAACAACCAGACAGGAATTGCAATTGTTTTGGATAACAAGGTTTATACGGCTCCAGGTGTTTCTACCGGACCAATTTCTGGTGGTCGTTCAGAAATAACAGGTACGTTTACCGTAAATGAGACCCAAGATATTGCCAACGTACTTAGGGCAGGTAAGTTGCCTGCGTCTGCAGATATCATCCAATCAGAAGTGGTTGGTCCTTCTTTAGGACAAGAAGCTATAGACAGTGGTTTTATGTCCTTCTTAATTGCTATGGCTTTTGTTTTGGTATGGATGATTTTCTACTACGGAAGAGCAGGTTGGTTTGCAGATGTTGCTTTGGTGTTTAACATCTTACTGATCTTTGGTGTACTAACTAGTTTGGGTGCGGTACTAACCTTACCAGGTATTGCCGGTATCGTTTTAACAATAGGTATGTCCGTAGATGCGAACGTGCTTATTTTTGAGCGTATTAAAGAAGAGTTGGCTAAAGGTAAAGGTATGGCCCTAGCGGTTTCAGATGGTTTTAGTAATGCCTTGTCTTCTATTTTAGATGCCAACATTACCACTGGTTTAACGGCAATAATCTTATTTATCTTTGGTTCTGGTCCTATAAAAGGATTCGCAACTACCTTATTAATTGGTATTGTTACATCATTATTTACGGCCATATTTATTACGCGTCTATTGGTAGAGTGGTACTTGGGTAAAAAGGGTAGAACGTTGGCGTTCTCTACTGGTGTTACCAAGAATTTGTTCACCAATATGAATATCGATTTCTTGGCAAAACGTAAAATTGCGTATATCGTTTCAGGTATTTTGGTTGCAGTGGGTGTATTCTCATTGGTTACCAAAGGTTTGCAGCAAGGTGTAGATTTTATCGGTGGGCGTTCTTACCAAGTACGTTTTGAGAAAGAAGTTAACCCTTCTGAAATTGCATCAGAACTTAACGATGTCTTTGGTAGTGGTACCAATGTAAAAACATTTGGAGATGCCAACCAGATAAAGATTACCACACCTTACAAAGTAGACGAGGAAGGGATTGAAATCGATAATGAAATTCAAGATAAGTTATTCACTTCTTTACAAAAATATTTGCCAGACGGTATTACGTTCGAAGAATTTACGGTAGGTGCTTCAGAAAAGTCTATTGGTATTTTACAGTCTACCAAGGTAGGACCAACAATAGCAGATGATATTAAGCAAAATGCATATTGGGCTATTTTAGGTTCACTAGCGGTTGTATTCTTATACATCTTATTCCGTTTTAGAAAATGGCAATTCTCTTTAGGTGCGGTAGTAGCGGTTTTCCATGATGTAATGATCGTGCTTGGTATCTTCTCATTAACCAGCGCTATTATGCCATTTAATATGGAGATAGATCAAGCGTTTATTGCAGCTATTTTAACAGTAATTGGTTATTCCTTGAACGATACCGTAGTGGTGTTTGATAGGATTAGGGAAATTATTGGCATAAAAGGCTGGAGCGGTGGCGACAATGTTAATGAGGCATTGAACAGTACCCTTAGTCGTACGTTAAATACTTCTTTAACTACCTTGATCGTGCTTTTAGCCATTTTTGTTTTTGGCGGTGAAAGCTTAAGAGGATTTATGTTTGCAATGATTGTGGGTGTACTTGTAGGTACCTACTCATCTGTATTTATTGCAACACCTGTAATGTATGATTCGTTGAAGAAAAGAATTTCTTCCGGGAAAGAGAGTTAATAGCTTAACGGCAATTAATAAATATTGTAAAAAAAAGCCACTCATTCGAGTGGCTTTTTTGTTTCCATAAATGACTACAAGATTTTTAGTAAATAAAACTACTGGAAAACCAGTATTTTTTAAAGTAGGTTTTTATGTCTTAAGATATATGGATTTTTTTGAAGTACACAAAAACCTAAACACGATGAAATCAATTTTCAAACCATTAACTTTTTTATGCTTATTAATTCTTTTCAGTTGTGAAAAATCTACCGTGGAAGAGGAAGCCATAGTTGCAGGCGATGCTATTATTGGCCTATGGAATCTTGTTCAGATAGATGATGAAGATGTTACTGATTTAGATTGCTATAACGATTCTTATATTGAATCTGACGGGGAAAATATAAGTTTTTATATCCTAGATTTAAATGAAGATGGCAGTTGCACCGAAATTTTAGTAGGCACAGAAGCTTTAACCATAGAAGAAGATTTTTACTATATAGGAGATGAGGCAATGGACTTTACAATTACGGGAAATACGCTTACTTGGAGGGTTAATGCAACTCTTACGTTATTGTTTAAGCGGTAAGCTTACTAGTGATTTTTAAGTTGAAAATAAATTTCATTGCTATATTAGGTCTTTGGTCTATTAACCTTAGTGCTTTGAAACTAAATACCATTTTTTTGGTAGTACCACTCTTTCTAGCTTCTATTTGTTGTGCCCAAGGAGATAATTCCCGGCAAATAGATAGCTTACGGTGGTTTTTAAAAGAAAATCCAGCTAGTTACCAAACTAAATACAAAATTGCGGAGATTCTTAAAGACGATGATTCAGCTTCTGCCTTACAATACGTAAAAACAGGTCTGGTAGAGGCTAAGAATGATAAGGATAGCTATGGAATTGGCAAAGGCTTGTTTTTGCTTGGTAATTTCTATTCAGACTATGGTTATCCGTTTAAAGGTGAGCAGTATTATAGAAAAGCGGATACGATACTATCCGCGTTAATAAAATCTGATTCCTCCTCTGCTAACTTAAAACTTTGGGTTAGAAACACGTTCAATATTGGGGTGGTAAGGTCTTACCAAGGCTTTAATGAGGATATTTATTATATAAACAAAATATCGCCCATAGCCGAAAAAATTGGGTTCTACGAGATTATAGCAAAGGCAAACACCAATATTGCCATTGGTTTTTTTAACAATGGCCAGCTTAAAAAGTCTCATAGTTATTTTGTTATTGGCGGAGAACAACATTTAAAAGCAAAAGATTACAAAAGTTTAACTATTAATAAATTAATATTTGCCTCTTGCTTAATTCAGCTAGATTCTATAGAAAGTGCCAAAGAGAAATTGGATTTTATTGCACCTGTGGTAGATTCATTGGCATTAGATGATAAAACACAATTGTACCATACCGTTCTAGCAGAGTACTACGTAAAAAAGTCTAATTATAATGCGGCACTAGAGAATTTGGAACTGGCGTTGCAATTATTGGAGGGCAATCCTATACAACAAAATAAATTGCCTTTGTTCATGGCGTTTATTAAGGTGTATAGAGCCAATAAAAACTATAAAAAGGGACTAGAATATGCTCAAGTAAGCTTGGACCTAGCTAAGTTCTATCAAAATAAAATTATAGAAGCCGAGCTATATAAGGAAATAGCCTACTTCTATTCAAAACTTAATAATACAAATAGAGCTTTCGAGAATTTAGCCAATTATGTTACCATTTCAGACAGTTTAAATATCCCAGAACTAGAAAGGGAAATTATAAGGTTAGAAACGGAATATCAATCTGAAAAAAAGGAACGTGAAATTTTAGAGCTTACAAATCAAAATAACGATGTAGAACTACAATTGACCAAAAAACGGTCTCAAAATTATGTACTCTGGTCTATATCTCTAGGCTTGTTTTTTTTGGCAGGGATAGCTTATTTGGGTTATAGAAATATTAAAAAGAGAGAACAGTTAAAGGTAGCCGAATTAAACCAGCTTAAGTATGAGCAAGATTCTAAGGTTTATAATGCTATGCTAGAAGGGCAGGAGAATGAACGGAAAAGACTAGCAATAGATTTACATGATGGTTTGGCCGGCAGGTTGTCTGCAACGCGAATTCAATTAGAAAAATTAGCGCAAAATTCCACTGCTAAAAATAATAACAAGCGATTTGTAGAAGCGGTAAAAAATATTGATGATTCACTTTTTGAATTGAGGAATATTGCAATGAATTTAATGCCCGAAACATTATTTAGATACGGGCTTAAAAATGCTATCGAAGATTATTGCACAAGTATTGGTAAAGCAGCCAAGAACACAAAGTTTATCTTGCAATTTTATGATTCTGGAGAAGGCTTATCCCAAAAAACCAGTTTAACCATTTATAGAATATTCCAAGAATTGATAAATAACGCGGTTAAACATGCTATGGCAACCGAGGTGTTGGTGCAATATTTGGTAGAAGACGATAAAATAAGTATTACCGTAGAAGATAATGGTAAAGGGTTTTTAGAAGCGGAGCGTTCCAAAGAGGGTGGAATGGGATTAAACAACTTAAAGACAAGAGTAGCTTTCTTAGATGGTGAAATAGATTTTGATTCTACCCCCAATGAAGGTACAACGGTTCATATTGTAATTAATATCTAGCATGGCATTAGGTAACATTAAAATACGCGTAGTTATAGTAGATGACCATCCTTTGGTTATAGAAGGTTTAAAATCGCTCTTAAAGGGTCATAAGGATATTAAGGTACAAGCTTGTTGCACCACAGGTGCCGAAGCTTTGGCGTTCTTTAAACAGCACCAAGCAGATATTGTTTTGTTAGATATAAATTTACCAGATATAAGTGGTACTGAAATTTGTAAACTAATAGCAAAGCAATACACAAATACCTACGTAATAGGTTTAAGTACTTATGGGGAACGGAGTATTGTAAATCAAATGATATCTAATGGAGCAAAAGGCTACCTCCTAAAAAATGTAACAGAATCAGAATTAGTTGAAGCCATTTCTAAAGTGTACAGGGGGCATTATTATTATGGTATTGAAATTCAAAAAGCTATGGCAAATACAATTTTCCATACTTTGGGCAATACCCCAAGATTAACTAAAAGAGAAAAGCAAATTTTAAAACTGATCGTATCTGGTAAGACTACCAATAAAATTGCGGATGAACTTTTTATTAGTCCACTAACAGTAGAAACACATCGTAGAAATTTAATGAAAAAAATGAATGCCTCTAATACAGCTTCGCTGGTAAAAATTGCTATTGAAAAAGTTTTGGTATAAACCTAAATAATAGGGTTTTAGGTATAATTTAAGGGGGCAATTGCCTCCTTTTTTGTTTATGGTGCTTTGGTTTTTAAGTAAAAAAACTACTGGTTTTCCAGTATTTTAGGTATGATTTTTCAAAGTAAGTTTTTTAATAAAGTTCTTAGCTGTATTAATTAACAATAAGACCATGAAAAATTTATTTAAAGTACTGTTAGTTGTTTGTTTTACTACGTTGGGTGTATCTGCACAGACCGTAAGTATTGGGCCTAAAGTTGGGTTAAATTTGGCCAATTATTCTGGAGCTGTTACAAATGATAGGAGTTTGGCGGCATTACACGTAGGTGGTATAGTAGAAATTCAACTTATAGATTTAGTAAGCATTCAACCCGAACTGTTATTCTCTGTACAAGGAGCTTCCTTTGAAAATGTAAAAGACGTTTACAATTATGTAAATCTGCCCATAATGGGTAAAATTTATCCTATTGAAGGTTTATATGGAGAAATTGGACCGCAAATTGGGTTTTTACTCTCGGCAAATGAAAAAGCTATAGGCAATGGTGAAAAAGCCCCATTTACACAACAAATAAAAACGGTAGACTTTGGTATTGGTTTTGGCGCAGGTTATAAATTGCCAGAGTTAGGCTTATCTTTCGGTTTACGGTATAATGCCGGTTTAAGTAACTTTCCAAAAAATAACTCCCGTATTAAACATGGGGTATTTCAAATCTATACTAGTTGGGCTTTTGAATTATAAAAGGGTTGTATTCCAAAAATTACTACCTAGTTTTATGACTCAACGCCATGACTTCCTTGGTTGCTCGGCAGTAACTCATAGGTAAACTGTGGCTCTAAACCAAGTTCTGGTCTATGGTTAACATACAAAATGGCAGATTTACTTTGTTTGCTGTAGGCATTAACCAAAGCAACAAAGAAATTGGCACTAGAATCATCTAAGCCAACGGTAGGCTCATCCAATATTAATAGGGGCGGATGTTTAATCATGGCACGTGCCGTCATAATTAAGCGTTTGTCCCCATTACTCAAATTTCTAAAATGTTCTTGGGCTCTATGCTCCATTCCTAATAAGTGCAACCATTTTTTAGCTTGGTTTTTCTGCATTACTGTAGGTATGGTATATAATCCTACAGAGTCATGAATTCCAGATATGAGCATGTGCTCCAAAGAATGATATCCGGCAAACTTATCTACCATATGTGGTGAGAAGTAACCGATTTTCTTTTTAATATCCCAAACACTTTCGCCACTACCTTTTTTTGCCCCAAACAAGCACAAATCTTGCCCATAACCCATAGGGTTATCTCCGGTGATCATATTTAATAAAGTACTTTTACCACTGCCGTTTGGTCCAATTAGTTGCCAAAATGTGTTGGGTTTAATTTCCCAACATATATTATTCAACACTTTTTTAGAGCCATAACTTACAGAGACCTCATTAAAAATAACTAATTCTTTAGGTAAAGCTGGTTTATCTATAGGTTGTGGTATAGGTGCAATAGACAGCGGTAATTTATTTTGGTCTCCTTTAACAAACGGTACCAACTTACCATCTATATAATTATAATGTTGGTCTATAAAAGTAGAGGCATCTTTAAACCTTGTTAAAATTTCAATGATGCTAATTTTTGTGCTTATCTGGGTTAGTTTATCCTTTAGATAA
The DNA here is from genome assembly GCF_002072105.2 of Croceivirga radicis. Taxonomy (GTDB): domain Bacteria; phylum Bacteroidota; class Bacteroidia; order Flavobacteriales; family Flavobacteriaceae; genus Croceivirga; species Croceivirga radicis. Next base: position 52,509 of record NZ_MTBC01000008.1, on the reverse strand, counting down.
CGCTGTGTGGCAGCATCTAAATTGTCATACGGATTAACCAAAATCATGGTTTCTGGATTGTGCGTTAATTGGTATTCCAGGAGCAGTTTTTTCCGCTCACCACTACTCATGGTTTTAAGCGGCTGAGCACTACTTTTGTTAATTATCTTTTGTTCTAATCGCTCTTCTAAATCTATATAATGGTCTATGGTCTGCGTGCTAAAGAGTAGTGTGTTATGCGGTTTTAAATAAATCTCTTTAAAGACGTTATTTAAAAGACCGTTAGCCAGTTTATTTGTGTTAACGCTATTGTCTATTAAAATGGCTGTGTGTTCCATTGAACAATTTTAAAGTTGAACCCTGTAAATGGCCACAGGGTTGTTTTTATAAGTGGTGGTTTTATCTAAACGCATCCCGTTTTTAATAGCAACCTGTATAGAGGGATTGTTGTTTATGTGAATTATAGAAATTAAAGATGGGGCCAGTTTGTTATTTGTTGCATAAGTTTTACACGCTTTTGCAGCTTCTGTAGCATACCCCATTTTTCTGAATTTTGGTAAAAGTGAATAGCCAATTTCCCATTCGCTTACCCCATCCACGGTTTGTAAAAGTAAACCGCATAGACCTAATAATTCCCCGGTGTTTTTATGGATTAGCGCATTCATTCCTCCTAGATTTAACTCGTAACGTTCAAAAATGCGATAAAACTGTTCGTTACAAGCAATGATAGGGTCTTTTGGTAAACCATTCCAATATAGTGTACTGCTAGGATCATGGTAGAAAGGGAGCCAAGCTTGAAAATCTGATGGAGCCACCTTTCTAAAAAGTAATCTTTCTGTGGTTACGTTTTCTAGAAGGTGTATAGGCATTTACTTTTGGTATTTAATTTGGTCACCCACTTCAAGGTTCCATTTTTCAGAAAGGCCAGCATTTATTTCTAGAACATACTTTATAGGAACTAGAGAGGATAGACCTGTTTCATCAAATGGTTTTGCGTTTTCTTGAAAACTTACAATCTGTAAATTTTCGTCAATAAAGATGATATCTAGTGGTATTGCCGTATTTTTCATGTAGAAAGAATGTACCCTTACGTCTGGAAAAATAAATAGCATTCCTTGCTTTTCTTCCATGCTATCGCGGTACATTAAGCCAGTTTGTACTTCATAATCCGTTTCTGCAAACTCTATATCAAGATTTACTAAAAGGGAATCTTTTTTGAAAATAGATAACTCACCTTCTTTTGTAAAACCAATTTTTTCCTCTTCTAGGCTATTACGTTTCTGTTCTTTACAGGAACTGCCCAATAAGAGTATTAAAGTAATAACTGAAATTATCTGCTTCATAGTTAACGTATTGCTGTTTTTTCTTTGGTTGGTCTAAACATTAAATACATGCCAATTAATACAAATGGAATACTTAGCCATTGACCCGTGCTCAAGGTTTCTCCCAAGTTATCTTCAAATCCGCCTTGACTCTTTTTAAAGAATTCCAAGAAAAAACGGATGGGCCCCCACATTGTTGCCAGCCAAAACCCAAACAAGAAACCTTCCTTTTTAGGTAAATTGGTCTTCCAATACATCCAGAAATACATAATTAGAAACACTATAAGATAGCCTATAGCTTCGTACAATTGTACAGGATGTCTATAGGGAATAGCTTCTAAAACAGATGCAAAATCAGGATTGGTTTCTATAGCTTTGTATGCTGCACTGGCTGTTTTCTGCTTGGTGAGGCTAATGGCTTGGTAAGCAGGCATATCGTCTGAATCTCTTATGAATTTAACTGCCAACGGAAAACTCTTTTCTACAACCTTGCCATTAATTTCAGAATTGAAGAAATTTCCTAAACGTACAAAAGCACCACCAATGGCACAGGTTATGGCTACCCGGTCTAATAACCATAAAAGGCTCATGTCTTTGTACTTTCTAGAAAACAGATAAAGGCCAATAATACCACCAATAGCAGCGCCATGACTTGCCAAACCGGCAAAACCAGTGAACTCATAACCGTTAATTATTCCAAATAGGCTGCTGTTTACACTTTCTTTTATGGGTAGTAATATTTCTACTAAATGGTTTTTGTAATAATCCCAATCATAAAAAAACACGTGGCCTAATCTTGCGCCAAGCATAATGGATACCATTGCATAGACAAATAGCGAATCTAGTTTTTCCAAGGTCTTTTTTTCGTTGAAGAAGATTTTCTTCATAATGTAAAAACCAAGGATAAATGCGGCTATCCATAAAAGATTGTAATATTTGATTTGTAAAAAACCTATTTTGAAAAGAGTGTCGTCTGGGTTCCAAGTAATACCTAGAAAATGCATTGGCGTTTGTTTTGGGCTAAGATAATTATTTACATTGATGCAAATTAATAAGCCTAGCGTTAGTTTTTTGTAAATAAAGCTTATAATTAGGGCACTGGATCATGTCCTTTGCCTCCCCATGGGTTACAGCTAATAATTCTTTTAACTGCAAGCCACCCACCTTTAAATAAACCATGCTTTTGTAAGGCCTCCAACGTGTATTGTGAACAAGTGGGGCTGTACCTACAAGTGGGGGGTGTTAGCGGGGAAATGAAGTTTTGGTAAAAACGTACCAAAAGTACAAATGGGGCAATCAGAATTTTTTTTAGGCTAGTTGATGCTGAAGGTTGTGCCATCCTTGCCATCTTTTAACTGAATACCCATTGCTAGTAATTCGTCCCTAATTTTATCTGACGTTGCAAAATCTTTATTGGCTCTTGCCTCGTTTCTAAGATTGATCAGTAAATTAACCACGCCATCCAATGCGTTAGAAGAACCCTCTGTTGCTTGTTGTTCTTCTAATCCTAAAACATCAAACGTAAAACTGGCTACCAAATTGGTCAATTTCTTTTTGTCTGCCTCAGATATTGTTTCTTTACCGTCTTTTATAAGGTTAATTCGTTTAACCGCATCAAACAATTTTGCAATTAAAATAGGGGTGTTAAAGTCATCGTTCATGGCATCGTAACACTCCTGTTTCCATGCTTCAACGTTAAAATTGGTCGTGTTCTGGGCAGTTGGTAGGCTTTCTAAGTTTTTAATGGCTTCCATTAATTTTTGATAGCCTTTTTCAGAAGCCAATAAAGCTTCATCACTTAAATCTAGAATACTGGTATAGTGCGCTTGCATCATAAAAAAGCGCACTACAGATGGAGAAAAAGCCTTGCTTAGAATGGTATTGTTTCCATTAAAAATCTCTGACGGATAAATGTTATTATCCGTAGACTTGGACATTTTTTTTCCGTTGAGCGTTAACATGTTGGCATGTAACCAATAATTAACAGGAGACGTGTTGTTGCAGGCTTCTGCTTGGGCAATTTCGCATTCATGATGCGGAAACTTTAAATCCATACCACCACCATGAATATCAAAGGTTTCTCCAAGGTATTTGGTGCTCATGGCCGTACATTCTAAATGCCAACCAGGAAAACCATCGCCCCATGGAGAGGGCCAACGCATGATATGTTGTGGCTCCGCTTTTTTCCATAAAGCAAAATCTTGTGGGTTTCGTTTATCGTCCTGTGCGGTTAATTCTCGGGTATTGGCTATCATATCTTCTAGCTTTCTACCGCTTAGTTTGCCATAATCGTTGGTAGCGTTAAATTTAACCACATCAAAGTAAACCGATCCATTTACCTCGTAGGCAAATCCTTTTTCTAAAATAGATTTTATTATTTCTATTTGTTCAATAATATGTCCGGTTGCGGTTGGTTCTATGCTTGGAGGTAGTAAATTAAATTTTTGCAAGGTTTCGTGAAAATCTACAGTGTAGCGTTGCACTACTTCCATAGGTTCTATTTGCTCTAATTTCGCTTTTTTTGCAATTTTGTCTTCACCTTCGTCCGCATCGTTCTCTAGATGGCCGGCATCTGTAATGTTTCTTACGTACCTAACTTTAAACCCCAAGTGTTTTAAGTATCTAAAAATCATGTCAAAAGACATGAACGTACGGCAATTGCCTAAATGTACGTTGCTATAAACGGTTGGGCCACAGACATACATGCCCACGTAGCCATCTTTTATAGGTTTAAAGACTTCTTTTTTTCCAGTAAGTGAATTGGTAACTTTTAAGGTTTGCTGGTCGTAAAGTTGCATTAAAATTCTGTGTCTAGGTTTATGTACTCCAAAAATTCTCTTCTAACGGCTTCCTCTTTAAATTTGCCGCCATATTCTGCGGTAACGGTACTACTTTCAATATCTCTAATACCTCTAGAGTTAACGCATAAATGTTTGGCGTCTATAACACAGGCAACATCTTCCGTGCCCAGGACTTCTTGTAACTCCTTTACTATTTGTATGTTAAGGCGTTCTTGTACCTGAGGTCTTTTGGCGTAGTAATCTACTATGCGGTTCATTTTGGATAAACCAACAACGGTACCATTAGAAATGTAAGCCACATGTGCACGGCCTACTATGGGTAGTAAATGGTGCTCACAGGTAGAGTAGAGTGTAATATTTTTTTCTACCAACATTTCACCATACTTGTATTTATTGTCAAAAGTGGAGGCGCTTGGCTTTCGTTCTGGGTGCAGGCCGCCAAATATTTCTTTGACAAACATTTTGGCTACCCGCTTTGGTGTACCTTTTAAACTATCATCTTCAAGGTCCATTCCCAAGGTTAATAAGATGTCTCTTACGTTATCTTGGATACGGTCCATTTTTTCTTCGTCACTCAATACAAATGCATCTCCCCTCAAAGGGGTGTCAGATGCGGAGCCAACATGGTCGTTGCCTCTTTCCTCATACTGTTCTTCCAATGTCTGATTTAATTTCATTTGCCCTAAATATGGCCCACAAAGATATACATTAATGCCCTATTTAACATCTTGTTATGTAGTGTTGACAACATAAATTATTGTTAAGTAGGTAAGACAGGTAGTTTTGCGATGTTAGAAATTTAAGGTACTAGATGCAAATTGCTCCTAACTACATAACTTTATTGTTACTCATTATTTCGGTTGCTGGTTATGCCCAAGTATCCTCAGATTGTAGTACTGCTATTCCCATTTGTTATGATACACCAATTAATGGTGGTACCAACGGATTTGGTGCGGACGATTTTAACGGTCAAACTTCTAGTGGGTGTTTGGAAGCAACTACTACCGGTGCCATAGAATCTAACTCTGCTTGGTACTATTTTAGAATAGGCGCATCCGGTCAATTAGGATTTAACATACAGCATAGACCAGAAGAAGACTGGGATTTTGCACTTTACAGGGCTACGGATTGCAGTAATTTGGGTGAGCCGGTACGGTGTAATTTTTTTGATAATAGGGAAGGTGCTAGCGCAACTGGAGTAGGTGAAGACCCCAATGGAATTGCAGATTCAGTACAATATGAAGACTGGTTAACGGTAACCCCTGGAGAGCAGTACTACCTAATGGTAAATAATTTTAGCAACAATAATGATGGCTTTAGTATACAATTTACCGGTCAAATATTTACTACAAACCCTTACGATGCGTTAGATTGCGATATTTTGGATAATATCTTAGGAGGTCCAAAAGTTGCTTGCCAAGGTGAAATAGTTACTTTGGACGCTACAACAGAAGATGCAACAGGTTACAATTGGTTTATAAATACAAATAGCGGCTATCAACAAATTACGGGAGAACATGATGCAATTTTAGAGGTTACCGGTGATGGAACGTATCGTGTTGAGGTACTTACTGGTTCTGAAAATTTAATAAGCGATGTACAAGTAAGCTTTTCTGCCGTACCAGTTGCCATGGCTGTTCAAGACGAAGTCGTGTGTCAAAATGAAATTGGTTTTTCACTTACGGATAAAGATGCTGAGGTACTTGGAGCACAAAGCGCGGAGGCGTTTTTGGTAAGCTATCATTCAACGCTATCAGATGCCAATCTGGGTATTAATAGGTTAGAATCACCTTATTTGACCAATCCAGGGGAGGAGATTATATACGTACGTTTAACCAATAGACTAAATCCAAATTGTTATGATGCTTCTGTACAATTTGAGCTCAACACTTTAGTATCGCCAGATTTAGGTCCAGATGAAACTGCGCTAATTTGTGCGAACAATGGGTCTGTTCAAATTGGTGTAGACAACCCGGATTCGTCAATTAATTATAGCTGGAGTACAGGTGAGGTTAGCCCAATAATAACGGTAACCACTCCAGGAACTTACATTTTAACTACAGAAAATAGTTTTGGTAATGTAAACTGTATTCGCACCAAGGTATTTACGGTAGAAGAGTCCATAATACCAGAGATTCAAGACATTGTGGTAGACGACTTTAGTTTTAAGGCCACGGTAACCGTAAACGTAGTAGAAGAAGGTGATTTTCAATATCGAATAGATGATGAAGACTTTAAGGAAACAGCCGTTTTTGAAAACGTTTTACCAGGTCTGCATACCATACATATTAGAGATGCCTTTGGCTGTGGTGTGGTTAGGGAAGAAATTGTTGTAATGGGTTTTATGCCATTTTTTACACCAAATGGCGATGGAAATAATGATGTTTGGCAAATATACGGTCTGGAAGAATTGAGCAACCCCGTTGTTGCCATATTTGATAGATATGGTAAACTTTTGAAACAATTTGGGCCAAACGATACATCTTGGGACGGAACTTATAACAATGTACTTATGCCGCCAACAGATTTCTGGTTTAGCTTACAATACGAAAATGACCAAGGAGAGCGTAGAACGGCCAAATATATCCAAAATCACTTCGCCTTAAAGCTTTAACTAAAATAGCTTTTTATCGAAATTCAGTTCTTTTTGGGGGTAATTTATAATAAAAAGGTGCTATTTGCAGTTTTAAACTTGTTGAACAACCAAGCATAGCTCCAATCCATGCGAACACTATTTAGTGCCCTAACGATATTATTAGTTTTTACATTAAATACTTATGCCCAAAATTCTGCAGATTGTAGAACTGCTATACCAATTTGTGCAGATGGTCCTATTTTAGGAACTGCAGATGGTGGCGGGGATATAGATGAATTTGATCCAGATGTGGTGCGGCAATCTGGTTGTTTGGAAAAAGGCAGTGTTATTTCTGCTAATATAGAGAACAATACTTCTTGGTTCGTTTTTAGGGCAGGAACCGATGGTCAAATAGGATTTGATATTGAAGCATTACCGGTAAGTCCTGGTGCACCTATTACTTCAGAATGGGATTTTGCGCTATACGGACCCTTTGACCAAGAAGATAACATCAATTATTGTGGTGTAATAGGAGATGCAAGTGCACAACCCATACGTTGTAATTACGAAGTAAACGGTACAGGTTTTACCGGTGTGGGTGTTAATCCGGTCAGTGGTCAACAAGGAGAGCCACATTTAACGGGAAGCCAAAATACCTATGACGAATGGTTAGACGTAACCGCTGGAGAGATATATTATTTATTCATTAACAATTACCAAACTAATTTTGACGGTGACGCAGAGTCTTATATGTTAACCTTTACGGGTAGTTCTGTAGATGAAGACCAAAATACCGCACTGGATTGTACCTTACGAGACGAATTTTTAGGTTTTGATATTATTGCTTGCGAAGGAGACCCGGATATTACACTTTCTGCATTAAATTCACCCGCCGGAAGTGATATAGCAAGTATTGTTTGGTCTGTAGATTATGATGATGACGGTACTATTGATACCACACTTCCTGGATCAGGAGATTTCAATGCAGAGTTAGTGGTCAGGAGTCCAGATTCTGGACGTTATTTTGCCTCAATTACCGATAGTTTTGGGGTTGTTTATTCTGATGATATTTTAATAACATTCTATGCTACGCCTACTTTGGAGGAGGTTATTGTAATGGAGGATTTAACCAATGCCAACGATCCAGATAAATACGCCGTTGAGATAGTTGTAGCTGGCGATGGTGATTATGAGTACGCAATTAATGAAGGTGAATTTCAAGATGATCCTGTTTTTTTAGATGTACCTGCAGGTATTAATACGGTTGTAATCAACGATAAAAATGGTTGTGGTACAACAGAGCCGTTGGAGTTCTTAGTAGTAGGTTATGATAAGTTTTTTACACCTAATGGAGACGGTGAGAATGAGTTGTGGCAGGTAAAGGGAATAGAGACTTTAGATAGCCCAGTGGTGTTTATATTTGATCGCTATGGTAAGTTGTTAAAACAGTTAAACGCAATAGATGCAGGTTGGGATGGCACTTTTAATGGAAGAAGGTTGCCGGCTTCAGACTACTGGTTTCGCCTGGATTATAACAGGGACGAAGAAGGTGTTTTAGTGGCTAAAAATGTTAGGAACCACTTTTCCTTAATTCGATAAAAAAAGCCAAGGAAATTCCTTGGCCTTGATGCTATATTCAAGCAATTTTTTTCTAAAATTTTAAGGTGTAGGTAAGGGTAACATTTGTGTTTATAAATGTACTGGCTGCACTATTGCCAAGGCCGGCATCATATAATCTAAAGTTGGTATCTTGTTCCGTTCTTACAAAAGCCGCGTCTAATTTACTGCCGCCAAAATCATACCCTATACCAGCAGAATAACCGGTTAAGTCGTCCAAGATGGTCTTATCTACATAAGGGCTTTCTTCAATGCGGTATCCTCCTCTTAAACTCAATCTTTCTATCCTATACTCGCCACCAATTCTATAAGTATTTACCGCTTGTAGCTCTGAGCTTATAGCTTGGTTTGTATTCGAGAATTCAATATCGTTTTCTGGGCGTAGCCTAGCATTGCTAAAATCTTGATAACCGTAGTCAAAACTTAGTAAGCCCTCTTTTGCAAAAATAATAGCTGCACTACCGCTAATCTTACCGGGTGTTTTAATGGTATAATCGGGATAGTAGTTTATCTCGTCAAAATCTAAGAAGTCAATATTTTCATCTGCTAAGGAAGAGTTGATTCGCTGTGAGGCATTGTCAGTTAAATAATACCAAGTAGGTGATTGGTAACTACCGCCTATTCTTATGTTTTCATTTAGTTTGGCAATAGCACCTAGGCTAAAGGAAAATCCATTTCCTTCGGTCTGCAATAAATTGTCAAATGTTGCAAACGTTATCTGTGAATCATCGGCATAACCATCCTCATCTAAAAGAGATAGGCGTTCATAGAATATAGAGTGAAAATTTAAGGATGCGCCCAAATAAAGATTCTCTTGATATTGCCCGGCCATATTTACCGTAAACTTACTGTTATAGCCGTTTGTTGTTTGCCTATATCTTTGATTTACTTGGTCATAATTAGCTGTAGAAATATAGGAAGTGCCGTCCTCATTTTCTGGGTCCGCTGGGTCTATTAGGCCGCCATAGTAACCCAAATAAGCTTGTTGGGCCGCGTAGCCAAAATCTTCTCCCGTTCTTAAATAGCCAATTTCTACATACTCATTTTCTCCTCTAAGAATTGAGTTGAAGGGAATGCCATCTGCGTAATTTAAAAAGTAATTGTCTAAACCAGATGTGGTTGCTCCTCTAAACTCGTAATAATTATCAAAATTATCTACTAAATCATAATTTATGGCAAGGGCTAATTTTTTCCAATTACTGCCTTTTCCTTCAAAAACAAAAACTCCGCCTGCTTGGTTCAATTCAGTAGAATTTAAGGAGGCATTATTAAAAGTGTTTCCGTATAACTGCTCATTGTCTCTGTTGTAATTGCTGCCGGTTATACTAAATTGACCATAGTTAAAAACAGCCGAACCAGCTGGGTTTACATTTAAAGAAGATAAATCACCTCCTAAGGCTCCAAACGCCCCTCCCATTGCTTGGTACCTTGCTGTTCCTTGGCTTTCTTCTGTTCCTAGGCGTACTACATCTGCCATAGTTTGTGCATTTAAACCTAGGCAAAACAAACCCAGTACGAGATATATTCCGTTTCTCATAGCTTTTATTTTTCTTTAAGTATTTTGAAATTTATTGTCTTCTTCCGCCACTGCTTCTTCCTGAGCTAGAGCGGCCGCTAGAAGATGATCTACTAGAACCGCCAGAGCTTCGGTAGCTGCCGCTACTTCTAGAACTAGAACTAGAGCTTCTTACGCTTCTACCAGAACTGCTGCTAGAACTTCTGCTGTAAGAGCTACTGCTTCTTCGTGTACTGCTGTTGTTCACCCTAGAGCCAGAGCTTGAACTTCTGCTATAGCTTCTTGGACTAGCGGTTCTAGAACGGCTATAACTACCAGAAGAATTACCATAGCTTCTAGTTGTAGTACCACTTCTACTGTAGCTACCATTACTCCTTGGTGTTGTACTAGAAGAACGGGAATATTGGTAATTTCTAGTAGTGCCACTGTATCTTGGAGTTACCCTGGTACTTCTACTTGATCGGTAATTTTGATTTCTCTGTATTGCAGAACGGCTTACGCTTCTTCCGCTATTGTTTCTAGTTGTGCTATACCGGGTCGCGCTACTCCTGCCTAAGTTGCTTCTACCACTATTGGTTCTGTAAGCAGAGTTTCTAGACGTGGTTCTAAGATTGCGGCTTCTTAAATTGTTATAGGCATACGCATTGTTATATCCTCTTCTACCATTTATATAGCCATAATTTCTGTAGTTATTATAATATGGTCTACCCCAATAATTACCATAATAACCGCCCCAGCCGTAGCCCCAGTTATTCCAGCCCCAGCCGTAGCCCCAACCGTAACCGCCCCAACGGTTCCATCTCCAAGGATTGTTCCATCCCCAGCCATAATTCCAGTTATTCCAACCCCAACCCCATCCGGCATTCCATAGCCATGGGTCGTTCCAGCCCCAGAAACCAAAGTTTGGGGTATTGTCATAGATATTTATTTGTACGCTTGACGGGTTATCTCCCCAACCGGCGTTTCCGTTATAGCTGTTTTCTAAATAGTATTCTTCTGGTATGTTTACCCCAACACTATCTACAGGCTCTTCTCCATAATAGTCATCTACATCTGTAAATATTTCTGAGTCTAAAAATTCGTCGTATTCGTTGGCTTTTTCACCAAAGTATTGACCATAGGTATCGGTTTCTACCTGTTGGTTCCTTACCCCTTGGTAATTTCTTTTTTCAACGGAAACCGTTCTATTGCCATTGCCGTAGATGCCATCATCATCATAATAGGAGGCTTGTTGGTAAGAGCCGCAAGAGGTTATAAATAAGGTAAGTACGCCTAAAGAATAGGTAATTATTTTGGAGTGGGGTAAATTAAGGTACATAACACGTCTTTTTATTATTGAACATACTAAAAAATAATTAGTTTTACCGTTCTATTTTTGTTAAACTAGTCACAAGATTTGTGCCAAACTAAATTGGATGGGAAAAAACTTAACGAGTAGGGCAGAGGATTACTCTAAATGGTATAATGAATTGGTTGTCAAGGCAGACTTGGCAGAGAACTCAGGCGTTCGTGGTTGCATGGTAATTAAGCCATATGGTTTTGCTATATGGGAAAAAATGCAAGCCGCTTTGGATAAAATGTTTAAAGAGACGGGTCATGAAAATGCTTATTTCCCATTGTTTATTCCAAAATCCTATTTGAGTAAGGAGGCGAGTCATGTAGAAGGTTTTGCCAAGGAGTGTGCCGTGGTTACACATTACCGCTTAAAAAATGCCGAGGATGGCAGTGGTATCGTTGTAGACGAAGATGCTAAATTGGAAGAAGAATTAATTGTAAGGCCCACTTCAGAAACCATAATATGGGATACCTATAGAAAGTGGATTCAGTCTTATCGTGATTTGCCTTTAAAATTGAATCAATGGGCTAATGTTGTGCGCTGGGAAATGCGTACGCGTTTGTTTTTGCGTACAGCAGAATTTTTATGGCAAGAAGGCCATACCGCACATGCAACGGAGCAAGAAGCTATTGATGAGGCAGAACTTATTTTAAAAGTATATGCAGATTTTGTGGAGCAATTTATGGGAGTACCCGTAATAAAGGGATTAAAAACAGAGAGTGAACGCTTTGCAGGTGCTGTAGAAACGTATTGTATTGAAGCATTAATGCAAGATGGTAAGGCGCTACAGGCAGGAACCTCTCACTTTTTAGGTCAGAATTTTGCAAAAGCGTTCGATGTAAAATTTGCCACCAAAGAGGGCAAGCAAGAACATGTATGGGCAACTTCTTGGGGAGTGTCTACACGGTTAATGGGGGCTTTGATAATGACCCACAGCGATGATAATGGCTTGGTTCTACCACCAAATTTAGCACCCATACAAGTTGTTATTGTTCCAATATATAAGGGAGAAGAGCAATTAGAGGCCTTAAGATCTAAAATAAACCCATTGGTTGCCGAATTACGCTCCAAAAATATTTCTGTTAAGTTTGATGATAGGGACACACATAAACCAGGTTTTAAATTTAATGAATACGAGCTTAAAGGAGTCCCTGTAAGGCTGGCTTTAGGTAATAGAGACCTAGAAAATGGAACCATTGAAATTGCTAGAAGAGATACCTTGGAAAAATCATCTGTTCCAATAGATTCTGTAGTTGCAAGGATAGAGGCCCTTTTACCAGAAATTCAAGAAAATATTTATAACAAAGCCAAAAACCATCAGCAAGAGCACATTACCAAAGTAGATAGCTATGATGAGTTTAAGAAGGTATTAGAAGAAAGAGGTGGGTTTTTAGCTGCATTTTGGGATGGAACCAAGGAAACCGAAGAAAAAATAAAGCAAGAGACCAAAGCAACCATTAGGTGCATTCCTATTGATGTTGAGCAGGAAAATGGTAAATGTATGGTTACGGGTAAACCGGCCAATCATAGGGTGCTTTTTGCTAAAGCGTATTAATAATTAAAAAAAAATAAGGTTACTATTGCAATAGTAAAAAATAGTTGTATTTTTGCATCCGCAATTAAGCAAACCTTAATGGCCCGTTCGTCTAGGGGTTAGGACGCCAGGTTTTCATCCTGGTAACAGGGGTTCGATTCCCCTACGGGCTACAAAGTTTTTTAAACGTATTGTTCATATTTTAATGGCCCGTTCGTCTAGGGGTTAGGACGCCAGGTTTTCATCCTGGTAACAGGGGTTCGATTCCCCTACGGGCTACAAAGTTTTTTAAACGTATTGTTCATATTTTAATGGCCCGTTCGTCTAGGGGTTAGGACGCCAGGTTTTCATCCTGGTAACAGGGGTTCGATTCCCCTACGGGCTACAAAACAAAAATTGTAAAATGGCAAATCATAAGTCAGCATTAAAAAGAATCAGAAGAAACGAAGCTGTACGCTTACGTAACAGATACCAACACAAGACTGTTCGTAATGCTATAAAGAAACTTCGTAATGAAGAAGATAAGAACGCAGCAGAAGCTTTATTGCCGTCTGTTGTAGGTATGATAGATAAGTTGGCCAAAAAGAATGTTATTCACAGTAACAAAGCAGCTAACTTAAAAAGCAAGCTTATGAAAAAAGTGGCTACCATGTAAGTCATAAAACAATTTTGTTAAAAAAAGCCCTGATGAATAATCAGGGCTTTTTTTTGTCTATTTATTAGTAAGTTTTTATAAATGTTGTAAAATCCTACAAAATAGTGGTGAATTGACATATTTAAAAATTTGAATTATCCTAAAGTGCATAATTTTGCGTTTAATAGATAATGCGCATAACAACTAATAAATATCTAATAGCGGCTTTACTGTTAGCCCTAATATTTCATGGTGCCGGGGTCTTTTTTACTATAGAGAAGACCTATGATGCCTTGATTCATCTATTCTTTGCCGATCACTACGCAAATAGTTGGTGGGATCCTTGGGAGCCAAGATGGTATACAGGTTTTTCCGTAATGACCTACCCACCGTTAGTGCATCAACTGATTGCACTTTTTTCTTATATAGGGGGCTTAAAGTTTGGCTTGTTTGTATGCTGTTTCGTAGCAATAATATTATTTACCACCGGGGCCTATAGGTATGGTAAGTTAATGACAGGCAATAGGGACATTGCTGGTTTTACCGCTTTGATAGCCGTATTCTCCTCTTCCTTTATAGAGACCTTGCATGTGTTTGGGCAATTGCCAAGTTTGTTTGGCGTCTCTATGCTAATGCATGCCATGCCAGAAGTTTACAAATACATAAAAACAGGTAAAGCAAAATTTTATTTGGTTTGTATGTCAATGATGGCGTTTACCATTACCAGTCATCATGTAACCCCATTATTTGGAATGGTCTTTTTTATTGCTCCCCTAATGGGAACAGTGGTAATGGATGTTGCTTCAGAAAAGGCCGGAAGTTTTAAAGCGGTTAGGTTGGCGCATTTTATGGAGGCTCTAAAACCCTGTCTGCCAAGAATAATAATTTTTGGTTTATCTGTGGTGTTTTGTTTGGTAATGTTAATTCTGCCTTATTGGATTACAACGCATAACGAACCTATAACACAAGTGCCAATACCGCATGGGTCTAGGGATAACTTTTTTGAGGTAACTTCTTCAGGGTTGGCGTTTTTTATAATTCCTTGGGGATTTATCATGTTCATTTTTCCTTATCTCTATTATCGTTTTTTTTCCAAACGATTTATATTCTTCGGGCTCTCGTTTGCTATGCTTTCCTTGTTGGGAACAGGGGGTACCACCCCTTTACCTAGGATGTTATTGGGCGATACGGCTTTTAATATACTAACCCTAGACCGGTTTACGCTATGGGGTTCTATTATGGCTTTGCCATTTTATGGCGAGTTTCTCTACCGTTTTGCCCACACAGATTTAAAAGCCCTTATTCAGAAAAAAGTGGGATCTGTAGCGCATAGGGCTATTGGGGCCGTGGTAGGATTTTTAATAATTTTCAATGCTGTTTCTATTGTTAATCTAGGATACTTTAAGCCCTTACAACCTCAAAAAATCAACATGCAGCCCATCATCAACTTTTTACAAGCAGATGAGCATTATAAATGGCGCTATTTAACCTTGGGTTTTGGTGATCAAATGGCTTGGTTGTCCGCAAATACAGATGCTTTGCAAATAGATGGCAATTATCATTCTGCAAGGAGGTTGCCAGAGCTTACTACTAGGGCAGTAGAACGATTAGAAAATGCGAAATTTTTAGGTGTAGAGGGTTTAGGATCATTACAGCAATTTTTAACCGTTCCGGACAAGTACAATATTAAATTCATCTTTTCTAATGATAAATTTTATGATCCTATCCTCTATTTCTGTGGATGGGAGCGCATTAAACCCTTAGCAAACGGTATTGCAGTATGGCAACGACTGGGTATTAAGCCAATTCCAGATATTAAGCCGTATAAAGATTATCCTAGGTACCAACGTCTTATGTGGGGTATAATTCCTGTTTCTACAGTGCTTATTGCCCTATTTGTAAACATTAGGCTCATTGTTATTTCTGCATTTAAATTAAAAAAGATTGAACCTAATGCCTATGAAAAATTTAAAGTAGAGACCAATGGTTTTAAACCAAAACTTGCGGGTTTAATGGGGGCTTGGTTTTTATTTACCCTTGGCTGTATATTTTATATTATTTACCTATTCTTTATTCAATCGCAAGAGCAGATTTCACCGGAAAATGTAATATTAGCCTATCATGACGATCTGGATTTTAAACGGTTTAAAAAGGCACACTCGTATTATGATGCGGATTATGGAAAAACGTTTGATCAGTTCATGTTAGAAACTTCGGTTAGTGATGGATTATTAAATTCCTACGGTAAGTTGAACGATGTATCTTTTGATATTTTTGAGCGTACAGAAAATCATGCCAAGGCAAAAGTATACACGGAATATATTACCCCACTTACCTACGTTAGGGATACCACAGTATATGAACTAAACAAGAAAAAAGATGGTAAGTGGTACATAGTACCCGAGGTTTTTGACGTAGACATACCTAACGAGCAATTATTTAGTGTGGCCGAGCCAAAATACAAGAATCATGGTAGGCGTAGGGTTACCACACAACAAACCTTTCATGAAGACATAGTGCCACAACCAGTAGTTGAGGTGTTAGAGGCTAAGCTTATTGAAAATAACAATCAATATTATATAATTGGGAGATTACAGAATATTGATAATCTACCAGCAGATATTGATTTAAAATCCACCATATATTCAAGAAAAGACAAAGAACTAGGGGTTTATAATGCCCAGAATTTTGTGAAACACAAATTATTGCCAAAAGAACACACGGTATTTAAGATTCATTTTGAGGCAGTAGCTTGGCAGAAAATAAAGGACAGTATACCCGCTGTATTTGACCCTAATACTTTTAGCCCAATGGTTTGGGAAGATGTACCTAGTAAATATGATTTACAGGTTGCCGCAAATGGTAGTAGCCAAGATTTGTATAGAGAAATAACCCTTAACGATTTAAAAGTAGAAAACGGTAAGGTAAGTGGTTACTTGTACAATTACGGTATTTCTGATGTAACCATACCTCAATTGTTAATATCCTATTATAATAACAATAATGAATTAGTATGGGTGCAAGAGGATATTGTAATGCAAACGATTAGACCACAACGGAAAAGTCCTTTTGAGTTTCAATTGGAAAATTTTGATTGTTATTTTAACTATCATCAAGAAAAAGATAATTGGTTCGTAAATGGCCTGCCCAATGATGACATAAAACAAAAGTATTTGGAATATAGAAACGACTCGCTTTTTTACAAAGATTTCATATCGGTAGAAGGGGATATTTATTCTAAAATTAAAATTGAAATCAACAATTACATTGGTTCGCCAGATTAAGTATGCTAGGAACACTATTGAAAGATATTAGAAATTTCATTAGGAGATTACTTTTTAAAGCACGAGCCAAGTATTGCAAATGGTATCGCAAAGGCTGGCTATTTTGGCCTTTGAAGTTTATTTGGGTCAATTATAAGTACGTTCTAAGAACGCTAAATTATCCTTTTGCAGATTATAAAAAATTAAATCAGACCAATAGGGGTTTAGGCATAATTGCTCCTTTGCTGTTTGTGCTTATAACCATGTTTATAGTGGGTAGATTAACCCATACAGAAAAAATACCCTATGTAAAGCGAACATATGCTTCTTATGACTGCGATGTTGAAGTTTTACCATTGACTACCATAGGTGTAGGAGAAAGGACGAGTCTTGGTTTTAATTTGCCATGCTATCCTGATATACCAATGAATTTAATGGTTAAAGGAGGGTATGGGGTGTTGGTACTAAAAGATACCATAGCTAATGGTAAACTAAACTTTGAATTACCCAAAGCTATAGTACAGAAAACCGGTGATTATGAATTTTCTCTCATTTATGGTGAAAAAGAGTTAAAGAAGTTTACCGCTGAGGTGGTAACAAACGATGATAATATCAATTTTATTGAGTCTTATTTTGGTCCACGAATTATATTGGCAGGTGGTAGGGATTATACCATGTTAACCGTTGCTCCAACAGATAGTTTTGATAATCCTATGCCTAATGGAACACAAATTAAGGTAAATGAGAATTTTAAGGAAGTACAAAAATCACATCAACTAGAAATAAAAGATTTTACGGCTTTTAAGAGGTTTTATTCTTATAACAAAACAGGTAAGATAACAGTTAGCATGCAGAGCCAGAATGGTGTAACTACAAAAGAAAAAACCACAGATGTTTATCCTTTTACGCCACAAGATTTTTCCATAAGTCATACCAAGGAACATTCGTTTTCTGATGGTAACGAAGTGGTAACCTTTAGGACATCCCAATTAAAAGATATCTACGGTAATGTGCTTCAAAATGGAACAATGGTGCATTTTCTAATAAATACAGAAAGTGGTAAAAAATTGACAGCTTATGCTAAAACCGTTAAAGGAATTGCGACCACTAAAGTTCAACATCCATATGAAGCAGATAGTTGGGAGGTACAGGCTTTTGTGCCCGGTCTAGCAGAAAGCAATATCATAACCATAGATTTTAAGTCTATAACCATAGATTTACCGATCAACTTTAAAGCATCCAATAGGCGTTTAATTGTTGGTCCTATAAAAAGTTATATGGGGCAATTAGTACCAAATGGCACGGCAGTTTCCCTGCATATAGAAGGCGAGAATAAAGACGAGACAAAAGTACAATATACGGTGGGCGGTAAAACCGAATTTATATTAAGGGATTTCTACTATCCAAATGGCGTTTATCAGATGAATATAAAAGCCTTAGGGATTCAAAAAACCAAGCTTAAAAAATTGACAGATGAATAGGTGGGTGTATAGAACTATTATCATTGCGGTATTTATGGCCGTAAACTTTTTTATCATTAGAGGTATTGGAAGTATCCTGGCGTTTATAAAGTCTGGCGCAGATAGGGAACAAATGATGGCCAAGGTTTTAAAGGTAAATGATTATTACAAACCAGTATTTACTTGGAGAAACCTAGAAAATCCCGGAAGAGAATTTTTAGAAAAAAATCAGAAAGAAGTACAGCGAGATTATGCCGATTCTTGGTATGTGAAAAACTTAAATTTTAGTGTCAATTCTAAAAAAGGAATTGCAGATTTTTATACAGATAGTAGTAGGGTTAATATTTATAGAAACATAGATTTAAACAAGAAGAATAACATAACTGTTCACGGCACAACATTAAACCATGCTATTGATGTTAATTTTTATTCGGCAGATGGCAAACTGGTATCTTTTGATGATAATAATGTAACAGAAGTTTATAAGGTTTATCAAAAAGACTCTTTAATTGCCCGCAATACCACAACTTCTAATTACAAGGTTGTAATGCTCTTAGAGGATGGTTTTTGGCGTATACGCCATATGGTTAGGGAGCAGGCAAATGAAGTTGTGGTTGGCTCCAAAGATACGGTGGTAGAGGATTTGGTAACGCGTGAGGGAAAAAAACTCATGTATAAGAATAAACCTTTTTACATAAAGGGTATTAATTATTACCCTAAAGATTCTCCATGGGAAATGTTTGGACCAAAATTTAAAGATTCTATAATAGAACAAGATTTTAGAAAAGTTGCTGACTTAGGATTTAATACCGTAAGAATCTTTGTGAATTTTACCGATTTTGGAAAGGAAAATGTAAAACCAGAATATTTGGAACAGTTAAGGGCTACTTTGAATATTGCGGAAAAACAAGACTTAAAGGTAATTGTAACCCTGTTTGATTTTTTTGGACAATATGATATTATTAACTGGTCTATCACAGAACAACATTTAAAGGGCATAGTGGCCCCATTTAAAGCGCATAAGGCAATTTTAGCTTGGGATGTTAAAAACGAAGCGGACTTAGATATGAACGTGCACTCCGTGGAGCAAGTACAGCATTGGTTGGAGTTTGCATTAGAAAGAATTCGGTTTTATGACCCAAATCATTTAGTAACCATTGGTTGGCTACATCCACACCCGTATTTTATAGAAAACGGAACAACAGATTTCTTAACCTTTCATTTTTATGAAAAGACCACTCGTTTTCCGGTCGTATATCCAAAACTTTTAAAAGAATCCAATAAGCCTGTGGTCTTAGGGGAATTTGGTTTGCATACATGGAAGAAAGCTTTTTTTGGTAACTCTGAAAAGGCACAAGCAGAACATTTCCAATATATATTTAAGTTCCTAGAGGAGGGAGAAAAACATTTTATAGCTTGGACATTGTATGATTTTCCTGAGTTGCCTAAAGAGGTTTTTGGTTCCTTACCATGGCGTACCTTACCACAAAAAAATATGGGCATTTTAGACAAAAATGGTAAACCTAAAAAAGTGCTTGAGGTTTTTCCTTGATATAGGTTAGTTAAAAGCCCAACGTTTATGTATTAAGAAACCGTAGCTGAACAGACAGTACATAGTGGCTACTATTACAAAGAGCACGGTGCGTAGGTGCAAGGTGTAATACCATTCTGTCCACAGATTGCCTACAAGCATAAAAATAGGCATGTAAAGGTTTATGAGTAACATGCCTAATCCAAACCAAAACATTAGATTAATTTTTTTAGGAGATTTTGCAGTGGTTTCTAATTGGCGCAAGTGCAAAAGCACAATAATAATGGTAAATAAAGAACTTAATGTTTTGGCTACATAAAAATTTTCATGTAAAATATCTTGAAACCAATTGGATATCAAATAGATAGGAATAATCATGAGAAAAAACGCTTTCGCTATCATCTTATGTTTATCCTGTGCTAAGACCTTTTTATATACCCAAAATACATAAAGGTGAAAAATAACGGAATAGATGGTGTAAATAATTGTATTGTGATTGGCGTACTGTTTTTGGTCCACAAAACTGAACTCAGGAAATTCAGAAACTAGAAAACCCAATAATTCATTAAACAGGGTATAAGCTATTAACAAAGGAAAATAGGCCAATGGAGTATCCGTAAAACTTCTATAGCGTAGTAAACTGCAAATTAATGCCAGTAAATAAAAAAAGAGTATGTACAATCTGGAAGTGTTAAGAAGGCAAAAATAGAAAATTGTACTTATCTAAATGCTCTTCTTTTGCCTACAATAAATCCAATGCAAAACAATATGTACATACAAATAACAATGGCAATATGTATGTCTCTAAATGCTGCGGCGTAGAGGTCCGTAAAAAATTCTTTAATAATCTTAATAGGAAAATAGATTCCATGAAAAACTACTAAACCAATACTTATCCACGCGAGTAAATTGTACTTAAAAACAAATTTATTACGTATGGTTATGAGGTGTTTAAAATAAATAACCAGGGTTATCAAGAGTAAAACCGTACCTGCTAGATAGGCGTAAACCATAGAAGTGGTTCTTGGGTCTTGTATGAAGAGATTTAAAATATTAACGAGTACGAATATTGCAATAAAAAGATAAATAAGTTTCTTGTGTTTGGATACTGCCAAGCTCTTCTGTAGGACAATTAAAAAGTAGATGTAGTAAATAAAATGGTAGATGTTGTAGATAGAAGAGGAGTGAAAAGTTGCTTTGGTATCATAAATTAACTGAAAGTCTTCAAAATATATTACCATACATCCTAAAAGCTCTGTAAAAAAGGTATAAGCCAATAGTATGGGAAAGTATTTCAAAGAGGTGTCAAAGTACTTTCTAAACGTAAATAAAGAAATAAACCAAGTGATGGCATAAAGTGCCAAAAAATAGTTTTTGGATAAAAAATCTAACATCACTTGGTTTTTAATGGGTAATTAAAAATCTTCTTTAGGTGGTGGAGAATCACCTAGATCATTAAGAATTAAGCTTTGCCCGCCTTGATTTGCTACCGTGGGTTTAAAATTGGGCATAAAGGAGGCTTTGGATTTTTGTTCCATGGCATTTGCATTAAAGTAATTTCTAATAAGCTTTGCCTTACCGTCTTCGCCTATGTAGATACCGCCATAATCACCTTCTGCTTCAGCGGCAGGTAAAATAAAAAGTGTATTTCTACGGTCTTTTTTTCCTTTTACTTTACCATAATTGGCTAAGTAGATACGTAAACTATCTATTTCCGCTTCGCCTTTGGTTGCTTCTTGTTTTGCAAAAGCTATGTATTGTTCTAAATCTTCAATACTTATGGTTAAAAACCTAGTGGGTACAAAGGGTTTGCCATCTTCTGTTGGCGCTTCCATTTCAGCAATGCTTTCAGCCCTGTTCTTGCTGTAATTTTTATACAGCCCATCTGCCTTATCCAAAGAAATTATTTGTCTGGGTGCCTTTACCATTTCTGGTGTTTCTTGCACCGGTTCTTCAGGATTTGGTTTTTCAGATTTTGGGGTTTCGTTGCAGGCACTTAGCAACAGAAAAGTACAAGTAAGTAGCCCCAAGGAGCGGATATGGCCCCATGCATTTGTGGTGTGTGTTTTCATTGGTTGTTAATTAAATTAAACGCTGTGGGGAACACCATAAATATACAGCAAAAGAAAAAACCACCAAATAAAAAACCCTCCAAGGAATTTTCCAAAGAGGGTTTTGTTAATAATTTGCTCGGAAAATCTACTCGTTCATAGTAAGTAAAAATTCCTCGTTATTTCGTGTTTGCTTTATTCGTTGCTCAATAAATTCCATGGCTTCCACAGGGTTCATGTCGGCAAGATACTTGCGTAAAATCCACATACGTTGTATGGTATTTTCGTCTAATAACAAGTCGTCACGTCTTGTAGAAGAAGAGATTAAATCAATGGCAGGGAAGATTCTTCTGTTAGAAATTCTTCTATCTAACTGTAGCTCCATATTACCCGTACCCTTGAATTCTTCAAAAATAACCTCGTCCATTTTGGAACCGGTTTCGGTTAGGGCGGTGGCAATTATAGATAAAGACCCACCATTTTCTATATTTCTAGCGGCACCAAAGAATCGTTTAGGTTTGTGCAATGCGTTAGCGTCTACACCACCACTTAATACTTTACCAGATGCTGGCTGTACCGTATTATAGGCTCTTGCCAAACGCGTAATAGAATCTAATAGGATTACAACATCATGTCCGCATTCTACCAACCTTTTTGCTTTTTCTATAACAATATTTGCTACTCTAACGTGCTCGGTAGCTTCTTTGTCAAAAGTAGAAGCTACAACTTCGCCACGTACGTTACGTTGCATGTCCGTAACCTCTTCTGGTCTTTCATCTATTAATAAGATTATTTGATAGACCTCAGGATGGTTTGCGGCTATGGCATTTGCAATATCTTTAAGTAACATGGTCTTACCTGTTTTAGGTTGCGACACGATCATACCCCTTTGTCCTTTTCCAATAGGAGAGAAAAGGTCCATGATACGGGTAGAAATAGTACTTTGCTTATCTGCAATGTTGAATTTTTCTTTTGGAAATAAAGGTGTTAAGTGTTCAAAAGATACGCGGTCTCTAACCACTTGCGGGTCTAGACCGTTAATTTTGGTCACTTTTATCAGTGGAAAATATTTTTCTCCTTCCTTTGGAGGTCTAATACTACCTAAAACGGTGTCTCCTGTTTTTAAACCAAACAATCTTATTTGAGATTGTGACACATAAATATCATCAGGGGAAGAAAGGTAATTGTAATCAGAAGAACGTAGAAAACCATAACCGTCTTGCATAATATCTAGCACACCTTCACTCTCAATAATGCTATCAAATTCAAATTCAGGCTCTTTATACCTATTCTTTAAATCCTTGTCAAAATTGCTATTACGCTTGTCTTGATGGTTTCTATTGTTGTTATTGTTTCTTCTATTGTTTTGCCCCTTGTTTTGGTTGTTGTTTTGCCTATTGTTGTCTTTTTGTTGCTTAGGCTCATCCTTTTTATGGCTGTTCTTTTCAGGAGTTTTCTTAGCAGCAGGTGCTGGTTTTTCTTCTGCCTGTTTGTTAGCTTTATCTTCGGTTGGTGCCGGTTCTTGTTTTGGGGTTCTAGTGCGTTTTTGTCTTTTAGGTTTTTCTTCTACATCTAAAACGGCACTTTCTTTAACGGCTTTTGGATTGGCAGCCTGCAAATCCAAGATTTGATACACTAAATCTAATTTTTTTAGAGAACGGTACTTGGGAACATTTAATTCTTTTGCAATTTCCTGTAATTCAGGAAGTTTTTTTGCTTTTAGGTCGGAAATCTCGAACATTAAAAAATCAATAAATTAAACTTGAATTTTGTTATGAAGTAAATTGAGTTAGTTGATTTTACAGTGGGAAAGTATTCCCGGGGCAAGTGCGCTAACTAATAACATTGCAAGTATACAAAATAAATTTTAAGAACTACTGTTATTTTTAACTAAAAGAGCCTTAATTTTGCAATCCAATTTTAATCTAGAATGATTCAAAGAATACAGACATTGTATTTAGTAATAGTGGTGCTTTTGGCGGCTGTGTTGCCCTTTTTTGTGAACTTATGGGTAGAAACAGAAGCGGGGCCTTTATTTGCCAAAGATGATGTTCTTATTTCTATCTTATTTTATAGTGTGGCCGTTTTGGCCGCTGTAAGCATATTGTTGTTCAAAAAGAGACAAAATCAATTTGTGGTGAACCGTTTAAATATGCTATTGAACCTTTTTTTACTAGGATTTTTCGTTTACCGATCACTAAACTTATCCGGAGAGACGGCGGTTTCTGAGAAGGGTATTGGGATGCTGATTCCTGTATTTTCTATCGTTTTTCTAGTCCTGGCCAACAGGGCGATCAAAAAGGATGAAGATCTTGTAAAATCTGTAGATCGTTTACGTTAGACCTAACATCTTAGTAGTATTAGTGCGTAAAAGCCCTTGTTGATGCAAGGGCTTTTTTTATTGATTAATATTATCCAAATTAAATCCGTTGTTAAACCGTATGTTTTCTAAAGTTTGAATAAAAGAAGGTTCTTTGGTGTAAGAGCCATCTTTGTTGGGTAGGTAATAGGCACGGTAAGTTGCTATCATTTGTCCTTGTATGTTTTTATAACTGTAATCTGTAAGTATTACGGGTTCTGTTATTCCTGCAAAGGGTAACGAAAATTTAAAACGGTCTATTAACTTGGTATCAGGATTAATGTATAGGATATAAATATCGTTTTGCTCTTTTCTTGTAACGGTAGCATCATAAGTTACTTCAATAAGGTCATAGTTGGTATTGTTGTGCACTTCTTTACCAAGGTATTTGGCAATGGTACCTGGGTTGTTAAGCTTGTAGGGCATGGTAAACCAAAAGTAATTGGCCCGTCTTATGAAGTCCGATAGGTTTATTACGTTCCCGTCATC
Source organism: Croceivirga radicis (assembly GCF_002072105.2). Taxonomy (GTDB): domain Bacteria; phylum Bacteroidota; class Bacteroidia; order Flavobacteriales; family Flavobacteriaceae; genus Croceivirga; species Croceivirga radicis. The sequence goes on along the minus strand of NZ_MTBC01000008.1, from coordinate 28,042 downwards.
AACCAATTTACCGTTAAGGCTTACGGTAGTAGAATCACCATTAAAAAGGTGAACCACTGGGCCTTTGGTTTTTGGAAAAACATTTATTTCATGCCTGTTATAAGCGCCATAAGAAATTTCATTATCAAAGATATAACGCTCTAAAGATTGGTCTGCTCTATTTTCAGCGGTTATTTCGTAATTATAGGTAAACTCAACATCTTTCTTTTTCCATAAGTCGGCCCAACCGCCATGAGCATGGGCAACCATTTTAAGTAGTTCTTTGGGTTTATTGGTGTCATATATTGGTTTTTGTTCCTCTAGTTTGGTATGGGTGCTAAAACTGATGTTATCCTTAGGTTCTTGTTTGCAAGAAAGTTGTAGAATAACTACAAATAACAAGGTGGCAATTGCGTTTTTTTTATTCATAATTGGTCGATGTTAATGTATTTGTTTGAACAATAAAAAGGCTAAAGATGGCTATTTTTTTCCTAGTTCTATTACCTCTAAATCTGTTATCCTATCCTTATCTATTACAAAACGAAGCATAGTACGTACCTGATGGAAACCGTGCTTGCCGCAAGCACCCGGATTCATATGGAGCAAATCCAGTTTTTTGTCAAACATCACCTTAAGAATATGAGAGTGTCCGCAGATAAACAATTTTGGCGGATTGGCCTTTATTTCTTCCTTAACCCTAACATTGTATTTGTTAGGATAACCGCCAATATGGGTAATCCAAACGTCTACCTCTTCACATAAGAACCTGTTGTTCTCTGGAAATTCTTTTTGAATTACATGGTTGTCTATATTGCCGTATACGCCTCTTACCGGTTTTATTTTAGCAAGGGCATCCGTTACGGATAAATCCCCAATATCTCCGGCATGCCATATTTCGTCGGCTTTTTTGGCATAAGCTAGTATTCTTTCGTCTATGTAGCTGTGTGTGTCAGAAAGGAGTAAGACTTTAGTCATGCCCTAAAAATATGCTAAAAAAATACTTGTACCAGAACTTACCAATAGATTAAAGTATCTTTAACGCTTCAATTACCAAGTTTGAGATATTTTATAGAATTTGCTTACAACGGTACTTCTTATCACGGTTGGCAACGGCAACCCAATGCCATTTCTGTGCAACAGGTTTTAGAAGAAGCACTTTCTTTATTGTTGCGTCAAAAAATTAATGTAGTTGGGGCGGGTAGAACAGATGCTGGCGTACATGCAAAACAGATGTTTGCCCATTTAGATGTAGCCAAGAAGTTAGATGTGAATGAACTGGTAAAAAGGCTTAATAATTATCTGCCAAAGGATATAGCTATTAAACGTATTTTTCCGGTTAAAGCAGATGCCCATGCAAGATTTGATGCTACCTTAAGAGCTTATGAATATATAATTGTTCCGTTTAAAGACCCTTTTAGTCAAGAAAGTGCACATCATGTTTTTTTACCATTAGATGTAGAAGTTATGAACCAAGAAGCAAAAGACCTCATAGGACGGCAAGACTTTGAGTGCTTTTCTAAATCCCATACAGATGTACACACTTATTTCTGTACTATTACCCAAGCAGGATGGCAAAAAGTTGGGGATAAATTAGTGTTTACCATTGCGGCAGATCGTTTTTTGCGCAATATGGTAAGGGCGGTGGTAGGTACGCTTTTAGATGTTGGCTTGCATAAAAAACCTAGTGGACATATTAAAAAGGTAATTGCGAGTAAAAGCAGAGGAGAAGCTGGTGTTTCCGTACCAGCTAAAGGACTATATTTAACAAGAGTAGAATATTCAGATATAGAAATAGATGAGTAAAGAAAAAGAAAGTGGAACCGCATTTGACTTTAGATTATTTAAGCGTGTTTTTGCCTATACAAGGCCTTATAGGTTAATCTTTTGGGTGGTGGCAATTACCGCAATATTTTTATCGGCCTTTGCCATTTGTACACCGGTGCTCGTAAAACGAATTATAAATGAAGCATTGCCCAATAAGGATGCAGGCCAATTAACTTTTTTGGTACTATTAATGGGAGGTGTTTTATTGGGGCAGGTAGTAAGTCAATTATCATTTAATTACTATGCTAACCTCTTAGGAGAGTCTGTAATTAAAGATTTAAGAATAAGGTTGTTTAAAAAAATGATGGCTTTTAAAATGACCTATTTTGATAAGTCTAGTATTGGGTTATTGGTAACACGTACCGTGGCAGATATGCAACGTATAGGCGAGATTTTTAGTCAAGGTTTTTTCGTTATTGTTTCAGATTTATTGAAAATGGTTGCCGCAGCCGGGGTAATGCTGTATATGAACTGGCGCTTGGCTTTAATTGTTTTTGCAATTATGCCCATTATTTTGGTGGCAACCCGCTTGTTTCAAAAAGCTATGAAGGTGGCATTTATAGAAGTTAGGGCGCAGGTGTCTAATCTTAATTCTTTTGTGCAAGAGCGAATTGCAGGGATGAAAATTGTTCAGCTTTTTAATAGAGAGGCAATTGAAAAGGAAAAATTTAGAGCCATCAATGAAAAACACCAGAACGCGTGGTTAAAAACGGTTTGGTACAATTCTATATTCTTTCCGGTAGCAGAAATCTCTTTTTCTATTGGTATTGGCTTGGTGGTATACTTTGGCGTAATCATGAGAATAGAGAGCGCGCAGCTAGATAACGTTGGTTCTATTTTTGCTTTCTTTTTTCTAATGGACTTGCTGTTTAGGCCGTTACGCCAAATAGCGGATAAGTTTAACACCTTACAAATGGGAATGGTTGCTGCCAATAGAGTATTTAAAATTCTTGATACAGATAGCCATATTGCAGATACGGGTACCCAAGAGGTTTCCAAGGTTAAGGGAAATTTGAATTTTGAAAATGTTACGTTCAGTTATGTTCCCGGAGAAGAAGTATTGCACGGTATTAGTTTTAATGTAAAAGCGGGGGAAACGGTTGCAATAGTTGGTGCTACTGGTGCAGGTAAGTCTACCATTATAAACTTATTAAATCGTTTTTACGAAATAGACTCTGGAACTATAAAGATAGATGGTATAGCTATCAAAGATTTTACGCTTCAATCCTTACGTTCCCATATTGCAATTGTACTACAAGATGTATTCTTGTTTGCAGATACTATCAAGAATAACATTGCATTAAATTCAGATAAGGTAGATATCCGCGCTATTGAAGCTGCGGCAAAAGCTATTGGGGTGCACGATTTTATTAACGAGTTACCAGATGGGTACAACTATAATGTAAAAGAAAGGGGTACTATGCTATCTAGTGGGCAACGACAATTAATAGCGTTTTTGCGCGCTTATGTAAGTAATCCTAGTATTCTAATTTTAGACGAAGCAACTTCTTCCGTTGATACGTACACGGAACAACTAATACAAGAGGCAACCAATAAAATTACAGAAGGCAGGACTTCCATAATAATCGCCCACCGTTTAGCTACTATTAAAAAGGCAGACAAAATTATAGTAATGGATGCCGGGGAAATAATAGAAATGGGTACCCACCAAGAATTGTTAGATAAGCAAGGATATTATAGAGATCTTTATGAGGCCCAATTCATGGCCAAAGAAGCGGTCTGAGAAAGGTTTTTAAAGGTATCGGTAAAAGCAAAAAGATAAATAGCTACTAGTATAACAATTGCGATATATAGGATTAGGCCAATGGCTAGGAAAAAAAGAATTTTAAGTAGTAATTGTTTAAAACTAAGCGAAAATATTTGTTTAAGATAATAGCTGTAGTAACCAATATAGCCCAAAATACCCCCGTAGAATCCAATATAATAAATGGCTTTGGAGTTCCAAATAAGTAGAATGTAAAGTACATTTATAACAATACTTATCTGTGAATAACCGTAAAGATTTAGAACCAAATGTTCGCTTAGATTCAACTCTTTTCTGTTGATGAAAACCAATCTAGAAATCAGAGATATTATTGGAATCATTAGCATGTAAAAAATACTTTGGTATTCTGCCAAGATTTTCTGCCACTTTAATACGGAATCTGTCACAAAAATTCCAGAAGGTCCTTTTTGTTGTTCTTCCAATAGTTCAAATTGATAACTCATGGCATTTGGAAAAAACTTATTCTGTAAAAAAAAGAAGAGTCCGCCTAGGGTAACCGCAATCATAAAATAACTAATTGGGTTCATGTATTTTTTACGGGTACCGTTAATGTAGCCCAATACTACATCTTTTGGTTGGGTAAAAAGACTTACAAAAGTGCGGATAAAGGTGTTGTCTAGATTAAAGAACCGTTCAGTAAAATCAAACCACAAATTCTTCATGGTTATGCGTTTTCTAATTACTTTGGCGCCACAACCTGGGCAGTAACTGTAGTCGGTTCTAAGTTGGTCTAGACAGTTTTTACATTCCATGGGTTAGGCAAGGTCCTTTTTTATCATTTCGGTTAACTCTTCAATACTTTTGTAGGGCACAAAGTCTCCGGTTTTAATGTAGGTTATATTCCCGGTTTCCTCACTCACCACCAAACAAAGCGCATCGGTCTTTTCTGTAATGCCAACTGCGGCACGGTGTCTTAAGCCGTAGCGTAGTGGTATGCTTCTATCATTACTTACGGGTAGTATTACACGTGTGGCCGTAATAAAATTGTCTTGTACAATGGCGGCGCCATCATGTAAAGGACTGTTTTTGTAGAAAATACTTTCCAAAATGGGTTGGGTAATCTCTATGTTCATTTTATCGCCACTACTTTTTATAAAATCCAAGCTGTTATTGCGCTCAATTACCAATAGTGCCCCTGTCTTACTTATCCCCATATTTTTACAAGCACTTACAATGGCATCTACATCTACATCTGTAGGTAAAGCCTCTTGTTTTAAAAATTTAAAATGCCTTATAAAACTTCTTTTGGATGCAAAATTGGTAGAGCCTATCAATAACAAAAACTTGCGAATTTCTTGTTGAAAAACAATAATTAGTGCGATCAAGCCAATGTTCATAAAGCCACCAACCATGCTGCTAATCATTTTCATTTGCAATAATTCGGTCAATTTCCATAATGCCCAAACTATGACAATGCCTATAAAAATATTAATAGCTACCGTACCCTTTACTAATTTGTAAATATAATAGAGCAATATGGCTACCAGTACAATATCTATAAAGTCGGTAATTCTAAACTCTAGAAAATTAAGGAATTCCAAAAGTGGTGTGTTTTTGTAAATTTAGAAAAATCTAGTTAGTACCGCTCAAAAATTATTTGGATACAAGTTTTGCCATAAGGTTATGGTTTCTTTGGCCTCTTTAACATCGTGTACCCGTAATAGTTTGGCTCCTTGTTGTAGGCAAACCATATGTAATGCCGTACTACCGTTTAAAGCTTCTTGAGCTGTTATACCTAACGTTTTGTAAATCATGGATTTTCTGCTTATTCCGGCTAAAATTGGAAGTTCTAAATGTTGCAATAGATGCATTTTGGAGAGTAGTTCAAAATTTTGGTTTTGGGTTTTGGCAAACCCAAAACCAGGGTCTATAATAAGGTCGTTCAACTTTAGTGCCGTTGCTTGTGTTTTTAGGTTAGAAAAGTAGCGTATAACATCTTTCACCAAATTATCATAAGAAGTTAATTGCTTCATATTTTGGGGGGTACCCCTCATATGCATGGCTATATATGGCACTTGAAGCTGGGCTACTGTTTCTAACATTTTTTGGTCTAATTGGCCTCCAGAAATATCGTTTATAAGAGCTGCTTCATTTTCTATGGCTATTTGCGCAATTTTACTTCTAAATGTATCTACAGATATTAGAATTTCAGGAAAAACCTTTACCACTTTTTGTAAAATGGGTAGAAGACGGCTTAACTCTTCTTCCTCGGTTATGTGTTTCGCGTCTGGTCTAGAACTATAAGCACCTATGTCTATAAAAGTGGCGCCGTCTGTAACCATTTTTTCGGTTTGCCTAAGTGCATCGTCAAGGTTTTTATGTTTACCACCATCATAAAACGAGTCTGGGGTGAGATTTAAAATACCCATCACTTTTGGGGCGGTAAGGTCTACTAAGTTACCCTTGCAGTTTATAGTCATAAAATACAGCTGCTTTAATGCGAATCATTATCTTTGGCTCAGAGCAGTTATAGCTCTGAATTTGGGCTCAAATTACGTAAAATAGCAGATACATGCAGAAGACTTCGGAACAATACGATGCCATTGTGGCCAGCTGCAGGGAATTGTTCAAAAACAAAACAAAAGACTATGGTACGGCATGGCGTATCTTAAGATTACCTTCGCTTACCGATCAAATATTTATTAAAGCACAACGTATTAGAAGTTTACAAGAACAAGATGTTCGTAAAGTAGACGAAGGCGAAAAATCGGAATTTATTGGCATTATCAATTACGCTATAATGGCTTTGATACAGATACAAAAAGGAATTGCCAATCAGCCAGACTTAAAAGCAGAAGAGGCCTTAGCTTTATATGATGAGCAAGTAACCGTATGTAAAACCTTAATGGAAAATAAGAATCATGATTACGGAGAGGCTTGGCGAGATATGCGTGTTAGTTCTTTAACCGATTTGATTTTACAGAAATTACTACGGGTAAAACAAATTGAAGATAATCAAGGTAAAACAATTGTTAGCGAAGGTATAGCGGCCAATTACCAAGACATGTTCAATTATGCGGTTTTTGCCATGATTCATTTAAATGAAGCGGAATAGTATGAAGGTTTTAACGGGGATTAGCAGAATTTTTGTTGGGGTTTTATTTATTATTAGTGGACTCATAAAGTTGAATGATCCAGTAGGGTTTTCATTCAAATTAGAAGAATATTTTAGCCCGGCCGTGTTGGACTTACCTTTTCTAGAACCATACGCTTTGGCCATTTCTATTTTTGTGGTCATTGTAGAAGTGTTGTTGGGCGTTATGCTTCTTATAGGTTTTAAGGCCAAATTTACGGTTTGGAGTTTATTGGCTATGATTATTTTCTTTACTTTCTTAACGTTCTATTCGGCATATTTTAATAAGGTTACGGATTGTGGTTGTTTTGGAGATGCCATTAAGTTAACGCCATGGGAATCTTTTACAAAGGATGTAATTCTATTGGTACTTATTTTAATTTTACTAAAAGGCCTTAAATACATTAATCCAATTCTGCCCAAAAATAAAGAATGGTGGGCTGTTGGGCTTGCTACCTTATCTTGTGTGCTTTTTTGTTATCACGTATTAAACCATTTGCCTTCAAAAGATTTTAGGCCCTATAAAATTGGTGCGAACATAGGGCAAGGTATGTCTGTTCCAGAAAATGCGCCTCAACCTTTATACGAATATACTTGGACGTTCAATGAAAACGGTACTGAAAAGGAATATGTTACCAACGGTGATTATCCAAATGTGGATGGAGAGTTTATTGGAGTAGAAACCGTAGAGATACAAAAAGGTTATGAGCCGCCAATTCATGATTTTACCATAGAGCATAATGGAGCAGATTTTACTTTGGAAATGTTGGCAGAGCCCAAATTGGTCATGGTTATTTCTTATGATTTGGCCAAGGCGGAATTAGAGGCTTTTGAAGCGGTAAAGAAAATTACGGATAGAGCCATTAAAAAAGGATATAAGGTTATTGGAATGTCTGCCTCTAACACCCAACAAGCCCAGGTGGTAAGAAAAGAATACAATCTGGAATTTGATTTTTATTTTACTGACCAAACTACCCTAAAAACAATAGTAAGGTCTAACCCGGGAATATTGGTACTGGAGAAAGGAACCATAATAGAGAAAGTACATTACAACGATATTGAAACACTTAAATTAAAATAGAATCCTATGAGAAGCCAAATAGTAGCAGGCAACTGGAAAATGAATAAAAACTTAGAAGAGACGGAGGCGCTTTTGTCAGAATTAGCAGCCAAACTTCCAGATACCCAAGCAGAGGTTATAGTAGCACCAACTTTTGTAAATCTTTCTAACGCTGTTAAGGAATTAGATGGGTCTATTATACAAGTAGCCGCGCAAAACATGCACTTTGCCGCAAGCGGGGCTTATACTGGAGAAATCTCTGCAGATATGTTATTAAATATAGGGGTAGATACGGTAATCTTGGGGCATTCAGAAAGACGTTCCCTTTTTGGTGAAGATGACCAATTACTAGTGCAAAAAGTAGAAACCGCATTAGAAAAAAACATGCGTATTATTTTTTGTTTTGGTGAAGAATTAGAGGATAGAAAATCAGATAATCACTTTGCAGTTGTGGAGCGCCAACTAAAAAATGTATTATTTGGATTGTCTGCAGATAAATGGAGTAAAATAGTATTGGCCTATGAGCCGGTTTGGGCAATAGGTACAGGCGAAACAGCTTCTCCAGAACAAGCGCAAGAAATGCACGCTTTTATCAGAAAAACTATTGCAGATGCCGTAAATTCAGGTGTTGCAGAAAATGTAACCATACTTTACGGTGGCAGTGTAAAGCCAGCTAATGCCAAAGACATTTTTTCCAAACCAGATGTAGATGGTGGTTTAATTGGCGGGGCTTCCTTAAAAAGCGATGATTTTATAGATATAGTGAAAGCGATATAAATTGGAATACTTAGAAATAGCATTTAAAATTTCGCCATTACAACCTGCATCGGATATTTTGATTGCAGAGTTGGATGCAATGGAGTTCGAGAGTTTTGTGGAGCAAGAAGATGGCTTAATAGCTTATGTGCAGAAAGATATTTTTGATCTTAACGCATTAGAAGAAATTTATCTATTTCAACAAAAAGAATTTGACATTACTTGGACCAGTAAAACGGTAAAACAACAAAATTGGAATGCCGAATGGGAAAAAAGCTTTAAACCCATACTGGTCCAAGATAAATGCATGGTAAGGGCGCCCTTCCATGAAAAACAGAAGGTTACTTACGATATAATTATTGAGCCCAAAATGAGTTTTGGGACAGGGCATCATGAAACCACATTTATGATGTTAAGTCATATTTTGGATTATGATTTTACGGGAAAATCTGTATTGGATATGGGTTGTGGTACGGGTGTTTTGGCCATTTTGGCAGAAATGCGAGGCGCTACTGATTTGGAGGCCATAGATATAGATAATTGGTGCTACCTAAATAGTCTTGAAAATGCAGAACGTAATAATTGCAATAAGATAACGGTAAAAGAGGGCGATGCCAGTTTACTGGGCAATAAAAATTACGATGTTATTTTGGCCAATATCAATAGAAATATTCTTTTAAAAGACATCCCAACATATGTTTCTTGTCTTAATAAAGGCGGAGCACTATTTTTAAGTGGCTTCTATTTAGAGGATTTAGAAATGATATCCTCAAAATGTGAAGCAACTGGTTTGCAATTTGAAAAAAAATTAGACAAAAATAATTGGGTTGCCGCAAAATATGTATTTTAGGATAAGAAGCAAAGGGCTATGGGCGCACAAGAACAATATTCAGAAGAGCTTTTACTAGAAGAGGACGTTGCCAATCAAAATGAGATTGTATTGTTTAATGATGATGTAAATACCTTTGACCATGTCATTAATACATTAATTGCAGTCTGTGAACATACACCAGAACAAGCAGAGCAATGTTCTTTAATTGTACATTACAACGGAAAATGCACGGTTAAGACAGGGGATTATGAGGATCTTAAGCCAAGATGTACCCGGTTATTGCAAGCAGGATTAAGTGCAGAAATTGTTTAGCATAAATCTTTTGCTAACCATACTTTTACGTTTTTAAAAGGCAGTTTTTATGTCTTACGCCTATATTTGTTTTTAGCCTAACCAACTAGACCAAACTGTTTTACCAAGCATGAGCAACTTTTTTAAAGCAGAACTAAAAGACAAATTCTTGCAGTATGCAGCGGATCGTGAGGATTATTTCCAAGTACAATTGCTCTACGATGAGTTTTTAAGACCCCATTATAGTTTAGAATACGTTATACGATTAATACGGGAAATTATGGATTATGACCATGATTTGCTAGATATAATGAGTGGTAATGGCTCAAAAATTTTTATGCTTTCCGCAACTGCACTAACTGCTGATTTTTTGGAAGAAGGTGGCTTTACCCAGTTATTTATTCAAGAAGAAGAGAAATGGGACGTATTCATAGATCAGCTGTCTAATAATAGAAAGTTATCTGCTACAGAAAAGCAAGACTTAGCGTTAAAACAAAAAAAGAAATTTAGAAAAGAAAAAGCGTATTTGTTTTCATTATTGGCCGCGGTGGCCATTAGCTTTGTATTTACGGTTTACAGTATGCTGGGTACGCTAGTAGGTAAAAAGAAATACCTGACAGAGGCAGATGTGAATAAAAAAATAGAGCAGGTAAACAGCCAAAATAAACAACTTCTATTAGAAATAAAGGAACTAAAAAACGTTATCAAAACTAGAGATACAATTTAGTTGCCTCCGTTAACGGAAACTTTTTATTTGCCAAAAGTTTTTTTAAGTATTATTTAATATTAAGATTAACGCTTAATTCCCTATATTCGAAAATTATTTTTTAACACTTGCATTTTTGCTGCAAAATTTGTTTATGTTAAAAAATAAATTTGTAATAATTATGGAGCCAAAGGCTATAAAAGTTCAAGATTAGTACGCTTTTGGTGTAACATACATAACCTTATTGAAAAATGACTGCAGAATTATTGGAAAAGGCTACGGAGTTTGAGAACAGGACGCTAAGTCATATGTCCACAAGCGACCGTGTAGAAGCTTCAAGGGAAGCAAAACAGTTAATTTTAGATATCAACGAAATATATAAGGAGACCAAAGATTCAGAACTTATGGATTTGATGAAACGGTTGACTGAAAAGAAAAAGAAAATTGAAAAACGTTTAAAAGGAAATCCTTTAGCATAAAATTTAAACCCGTTTAAAAGCGGGTTTTTTTATGGATTTTGTTTTAATCATGTATCTTTATTAACTACCACAAAAACTGTATAAAATGACATCAAAACTTAAAAAGCTAATTTATTTTGGCTTATCCGTATTTGTATTACAATCTTGTAACAACGGCAATTTTGGCGGTTTGGCCCTCTATACCGTTAGGGACGATATGGGCAAGGCACCAATTGAAACCTTAAAAACTGTTTCAGAAACCGGATATGCTTACGTAGAAGCAGCAGGTTATGACAATGGTATGTATTATGGTATGCAACCAGAAGCGTTTAAAGATTCGTTACAGCAATTAGGTCTTAAACCGTTAAGTTCTCACCAAAGTTCTATCACTCTAGATAATGCGGAACAGCAATTGGCAGATGCCAAAGCCGCAGGTTTTACATACGTAGTGGTTCCTATACCTCCAATGGGCATGTTTACTTTTGATCAAAGTACCATGAAAATGGGTATGAAGGGTACAAATGAGCAGCTTTTAAAAATTTTAAACGAATTAGGTAAAAAAGCCGATGCCGCGGGTGTTCAATTACTTTATCATAATCATGATTTTGAATTTATGAAAGGTGAAGATGGCAGTATTTTAATAGATTATTTATTAGAAAATACCGACCCAAAATACGTGAATTTTCAGATGGATTTATACTGGGTAACCAAAGCAGGTGCGGACCCCTTGGCGTATTTTGAAAAATACCCAGGTAGGTTTAAACTATGGCACGTGAAGGATATGGACGATGAAGGTAAATTTGCTCCTGTTGGGGAAGGCCATATCGATTTTAAACGAATTCTTGCCCAAAAAGACAAATCTGGAATGGAAGGTTATTTTGTAGAGCAAGATATGACGTGGGATAAAAAACCATTAGAGGTTATTAAGATTAGCCATGAAGGCTTAAAAGAAATCGGTTTTAAATAAAACGGGTTTATTAAATAATAAAAAAGCCATACTGAGAAATCGGTATGGCTTTTTTGTTAGCGTTAAACTATAACTGCTTAATTTTTATTGTTGCTTATCTTTATACCACTACCAAAAGCTATGAAAAGAGTATACCTGGTATTGTTTTTATTGCTGTGTTTACTTGTGCAGGGCCAAGAAAGCGCCCCTATACAGGCAATTTCACCATTAACTTATGATGGTGAAAACCAGAACTGGTCCATAGAAGAAGGGGAAAATGGCTATTTGTATTTTGCCAACAACCATAGTATACTTTCTTTTGATGGGGAACGCTGGTCTAAATATGGTACTCCAAATGGTTCTGTTATTCGTAGTTTGGCTTTTGATGGCAAACGTTTATATGCGGGTTGTTATATGGAGTTTGGTTATTGGGAGCGTAATGAACAGGGTGCATTAATCTATACCTCTTTAACTAAACTTCTTGAGGTTTCTTTACTAGAAGATGAAGAGTTTTGGAATATTCAAGTGGTAGATGATTTGGTATTGTTTCAATCCTTCTCAAGAATCTTACTTTTTAATCCGGATAAAGAAGCTATAGAAGAAATACCTGCAGAGGTAAACCGTGCGGCAATATTTGAACTTGCAGATGGTTTGTATTATCAAGTTAAAAATAAAGGTTTGTATGTTTGGAACAAGTCGGGTGCTAAATTGCTGATTCCTGAAAATGTCATTGGTAAACAAGCAGTAGTGAGCTTTACTGAGAAAGATGGTAATAAGCAAGCTATCTTGGATAATGGCGAACGTGTTGTTTTTGGCCCAGATGGTACTGCAAAGGGTTTAGAAAACCCTTTTTCGTTTTTAGGGCCTGTCTCTATCTATTGCAGTTACCGCTTAAAAGATGGTGGCATTTTATTGGGCACTATAGCCAATGGGTTGCTGCAGCTTAACAGTCAAGGCCACTTTGTAAAACAAATTAGCATCAAACAGGGTTTACAAGACAATACGGTATTATCCCTAACAGAAGACAGTAAGGGAAATATTTGGGTAGGGCACGATAAGGGGATAAGCATTATAAACAGGAATTCTTTTTTTAAAGAATATATAGATAAAGAAGGGGAAATTGGGGTAGTATACACCTCTATATGGTTTAAAAACCAACTTTATTTAGGAACCAATCAGGGATTATATGTTGCCGAGAATGCTGTTAAGGGTGGTATAGATTTTAGGTTGATTCCAAATACCGAAGGTCAAGTATGGTCTTTGCAAGTATTACAGGATCAATTGTTTTGTGGGCACCATAAAGGAACATTTTTGATTACCGATTCTACAGCCAAACAAGTTGCATCCATTCCGGGTACTTGGCTCGTAAAGGCAATTCCAGAAAATGAAGATGTGCTCATACAAGGAAATTATACAGGATTGGCAATTTTAAGAAAAGTAAATGGCGAATGGTCTTTTGAGCGTAAGTTAGATGGTTTTGATATTTCTAGCCGTTTTTTGGCATTCGTAAATCCAAAAACACTTTGGGTAAATCACGAATATAAAGGCGTTTTTAAGTTGCAATTAGATGCTGCGCTTACTAATGTAACCCAATTATACCACCAAGAACAAATGGGGTATGGTAGTAGTATTTTTAAGTTTGATCACCAGTTGCGTTATGCTACCAATAACGGGGTGTTTACCATTACCAATGCACCAGAGCCTTTTGTATTGGACACTACGTTGACCCGTATATTTCAAGAAACCAAAAATACCAATTTAAGCATTGTTCTAGAAGACGACCAACAAGAGCGTATCTGGCGGTTGGGAGACCAATCTATCATGTACGTGGAACCTGGCAAAATTAACAACGAATACAAACTTCAAACAATACCTATAGCCACTACCTTACGTAAAAATTTGGGCGTTTCCGGATTTGAAAACATTAGGTCTACTAAGAAAAATGAGTATTTACTGGGTACTTCCAATGGATACGTGGTATTAGACCTAGCTGCGGTTAAGCCTGTAGAATATAAGATTAACTTTAAATCAGCATGGCGTGAATATTTTGATGCTAATGCAAACCCTTTAGCATTAGACTCCACTATAATTGTGCCTTATAAAGACAATAAGCTTCGGTTTGCGTATACGGTTCCTAATTATGATAAATACACAGAAGTATTTTATCAATATAAATTAGAAAATTTCCATACAGATTGGAGTAAATGGACAAACGAGTCACAGGTTTCATTTGAAAATTTACCGTTTGGCACCTACACCTTGCAAGTACGCGCTAAGGTTGGGGATACGTTGACAGAAAATACCTTGCAAATTCCATTTGTTATCCAAAGGCCGTGGTATTGGTCCTATGCGGCGATGATATGTTACTTTTTTACGCTTTTGATCTTAGGAACATTTATACATAGAACCTACAGGGGCTATTATAAAAAGCAACAAGAAAAACTACTGAAGCAGAATGCGCTAGAAGAAAAGCGCAAAAAAAACAAAGCAAAACGAAAATTAGTACAACTGACGAATGAAAAGCTAAAGCAAGAAATTGATGCCAAAAACAGAGAATTGGCAGTAGCTACGATGAGCATGATCAAGAAGAACGAATTCTTGAATGTGCTAAAAAATCGTTTGGCAAACGCTGAAAATCCCACTCAAGTAAAATCGGTTATTCGTCTAATAGATAAAAACATCAACAATGAAGACGATTGGAAACTGTTTGAAGAAGCTTTTAATAATGCCGATAAAAAATTCTTGAAGAAGATAAAAGAAAAGCATCCCGAACTTACTGCTAACGATTTGCGCCTTTGTGCCTACCTTCGTCTTAATTTAACCTCCAAAGAGATAGCACCGTTGCTAAATATTTCCATAAAAAGTGTAGAGGTAAAACGGTATCGTTTGCGTAAAAAGATGAATTTAGAGCATGATGATAACCTTACCGAATACATCCTAAATATTTAACCCCCCCCTACAAACTTAAAATTCACCACTACATTACCCATACATAGGTGTTTTTAGTGTATTTAATACGCTTATTTAGGCAAATCTTAAGATGCCCATTTTTAAAGGGCTTATCAATTAAAAATTATATATAACGCAATTTATTGATGTTAAAATTACGAATGTAGCTTATTTGTATAGGTGTAAATTATCAAATTCGTAAAAATGCTTTCTAATTTTAGGACTGCAAACTGTTCTAAAAATGAAAAACTGCATACGTATTTTAGTATTTCTCTGTATGGGCCATTTTCTAATGGCACAGAGCACTACGGTAACCGGAACTGTACTAGATTCCGAAACCCAAGAACCTTTACCTGGTGTAAATGTTGTTATTAAGAATAGCAATACTGGAACCACTACGGATTTTGATGGAAAATTTGTACTTGCCAATGTCAATGAAAATGATGTCCTAGTCTTTTCGTACATCAGTTTTGTAACTAAAGAGGTAAGGTATACGGGGCAAACAAACCTTGCTATTAGCCTACAGCCAGATGTGGCGGCATTAGATGAGGTAGTAGTTATAGGTTATGGTACACAGGTAAAGAAAGAAATTACAGGAGCGGTAGCCGTTGTGGGTTCAGAGACTATAGAAGAACTAAACCCAACTAGGATAGAACAAGCACTACAAGGGCAAGTTGCTGGGGTAAATATTACGGCAGAATCAGGGTCTCCTGGTAGTGGTAGTAATATTAGAATTAGGGGTATTTCTACAAATGGTGACAACCGCCCTTTAATTCTTGTAGATGGTAACGTAATTGAGGATTTAAGTGTTTTAAATCCTGGCGACATAGAAAGCATCAACGTTTTAAAAGATGCTACAGCTGGTATTTATGGCGTAAGGGCGGCCAATGGGGTGGTATTGATAACTACAAAAACGGGTAGTAAAAATTCGCCCTTAAAATTTAGTTATGATGCTTACGGAGGTTTTCAACAAACATCACGCAAAATTCCGGTGTTGAATGCAACAGAATATGCGTTGTTGGTGAACGAAGCTTTTGCCGCTGGTGGTAGCGCAATACCTTTTACAGACCTTAGTACCTTGGGTACGGGAACCGATTGGCAGAACGAGGTTTTTCAAAATGCACCCATATTCAATCATAACCTTACGGTAAATGGTGGTAGCGAAAAATCCAGATATTCTTTTGGGGCTTCGCTATTAACCCAAGACGGTATTGTTGGCGGTAGCAAGGCCAATTTTAAACGGTATACCACACGTTTAAATTACGACACGGATTTACTAGAAAATCTTAAGTTGACAACCAACTTAATTTACACGGGAACCGAGCGCAAAACCCTTTCGGAAAATGGTATTGGTTCTGTGCTGTTTAATGCTTTGAACAATGCGCCTACCTTTGCGGTTAGGGATGCTAATGGGGCTTTTACACTTGCAGAAGGTTTAGGCAATGAAGTAATAAATCCGCTTGCCCAAATAGAAAATTCCTTTAATAGTACGGATGTAGACCGTATAAGTGGTAAGATAGGATTGGCGTATGATTTCTGGGATAACTTCTCTGCCAACTCTAGTATTCAATTTAACTATTCTGAAGTTCAGGGACGCTTCTTTACGCCAACCATCTTTTATGGCGCGGGTAAGGTATTTAACAATTCTGGCAGAAATACGTTGACGGTAAATAAGGATATTTTTAAAGATTACACCTGGGATAATTACATCAGCTACAGCAACACTTTTAAAGAAAACCACAAAGTTCAGTTTACCTTAGGTTCGTCGGTTTTTGTGACCAAGGGCCAGTTTTCTGGTGGTACGCAAGGCTTTTTTGAGTCGCCTGTAAATTTCGCGGAAGCAGATATTGCCAATGCGGTAGACTTGCAGAACGGATTAAAGGACAGCGGCCTTAGCGGCAAGTTTGATGAGCGCTTGTTGTCTTACTTTACCCGTGTACAGTACGATTATAAAGGCAAATATTTATTTTCTGGTGTGTTAAGAAGAGATGGTTCTACCAAATTTGGACCAGAGAATCGGTTTGGGTATTTTCCTTCGGGTTCTTTGGGGTGGATAGTTTCCGAAGAAAATTTCTTAGCCAATAATTCAGTTGTAAACTTCCTGAAATTTAGGGGTAGTTATGGAATTCTTGGAAACGACCGTATTCCGGGTAATGCCTTTAGGTCTATTCTTAATGGAGAAGGTGCTTATGTGTTTGATGGCCAATTGGTTTTTGGCCAAGCGGTAGGGGTGCTTTCTAATCCAGAAATTCAATGGGAAGAACAGAAGACCCTAGATATTGGTGTAGACCTACGGCTGTTCGATAGCCGCGTGGATATTACGGCAGATTACTTTAAAAAGACGACGGAAGGGTTGTTGTTACAACCTCAGGTTTCGGGTATATTAGGAGCCAGTGCTCCAGGAGCCCAAGCGCCCGTAGTAAATGGTGGTACGGTAGAAAACTCAGGGTTTGAATTTGCTATTGGGTATAGTCCTGTACGCCAAGAAGATTTTTCTATCGACCTAAATTACAACGTTACTTTTTTAAATAATGAAGTGACCGAGGTGAACAATGAAGCCGGTTTTTTACAAGGCGGTTCTTTTGGTATTGGTCAAGACCCACCTGCCCGTATGGAAGCGGGTAAACCAATCGGTTATTTTTATGGTCTAGAAACAGATGGGATATTTCAAAATGTAGACGAGGTAGCCGCGCATGCCACACAGGCCAATGCCGCTCCTGGCGATATTAGATTCGTAGACCAAAACAATGACGGAATCATCGATGCTAATGATAGGGTAGATATTGGAAACCCAATTCCGGACGCTACAATGGGCTTTAACCTTTCTATCAATTACAAACAATTTGATTTTGGAGCCTATGCTTTCGCTTCGGTAGGTAATGAAATTGTACGTAATTACGAGCGCAATCAACCATTAGTAAATAAATCGGTTTATGCTATAAATAGATGGGTAGGTGAGGGTACTTCTAACACCACGCCTAGACTAACCACAGGAGCAACTTCCAACACCTTGTTTTCAGATTATTTTGTGGAAGATGGTTCTTTTGTACGCTTACAAAATGCTCAGGTAGGGTATACCTTTCCACAGGCGTTTATGGACCGTTTTGGGGCAGATAAATTACGCTTGTACGTATCTGCGAACAATATTTTCACCTTTACGGAATACCGCGGGTACGATCCAAGTGCCTCTTCGGGCTCGCCAATTGGCGCTGGTATAGACCAAGGATTTTATCCCGTGCCACGTACATTTTTATTAGGTATCAATCTCAACTTTTAATCGCATGAAAAATCAATATAAAACACAGATGAAATCGAGCCTAAGTTTTTACAGTTTGCTGTGCCTATTGTTTTTGTCTTTGGCATGTACGGACGACTTTATCGAGGTAGATTCTTTTGATGAAGATTCCGAAAACTTCTTTAATTCAGAAGAAGATTATGAAAGCGCACTTATTGCGGCTTATGATATTTTACAGTCTACCTACATTAACGTTATGCTGGGAGAAATAGCCTCTAATAACACCTTGGCAGGTGGTGAGAGCGCAACGGATGTACCTGGAATACAGGAAATAGATGATATGGTACATACGCCGGTAAATCAGCAATTACGAGACATTTGGAGCTGGATGTTCGCTGGGGTTAACAGGGCAAACTACATACTGGAATTTAAGGATAATACCGATTTTGCCAACAAAGACATTGTATTGGCCGAAGCCACCTTTCTACGTGCTTACTATTATTTTGAACTGGTAAAATGGTTTGGAGACGTGCCTTTAGCGGTAGACCAAAGATTATTATTTGGGGCCCAAAACGAAGTAGAGCGCACGCCTAAAGCGGAGGTTTATGCTCAAATTGAACAAGATTTAATATTTGCAAGCGAAACCTTACCTGCCACGCAAACACAAGTTGGCCGTGCCACACAAGGAGCTGCCTTGGCTTTATTGGGTAAGGTGTACTTGTACCAGGATAAATTTACAGAAGCGGCTACTACCTTAGAGACACTGATTAATACGAATAATTACAGCCTTTTAGAAACGTACGACCAGTTGTTTGAGAATGAATTTGAAAACAATGTAGAATCCGTCTTTGAGGTACAGTACACAGATGTGGAAGGCGCCGGTTTTGGTTGTTTGCAATGTAGCGAGGGTAATGTAGCTGTTGGCTTTAATGGTATCCGTAATTATTCAGGACCGGTTTTTGAGTCTGGTTTTAGCTTTAATGTACCCACAGCGGAGGTTTATAATTTGTTTGACCCAGCAGACTTGCGTAGAGATGTGGCCATATTGGATATAGAGGCTTGGGCAGCGGCCAATAGCGATGTAAGTTTTGTAGAGGGCTTTGAACATACCGGTTACTACAATAGAAAGTATTTGGCCCGCCAGGGCGATTTGAACACAGGTGATGCCAACCTAACCAACCCGAACAACTACAGGGCTATACGCTATGCAGATGTATTGCTAATGGCGGCAGAAGCATTGCAACGTGGCGGCATAGATGAGGGCAGGGCACAAGGCTATTTAAATGAGGTACGTGAGCGGGCAGGCTTGGACCCAGTAACGGTAACAGGTCCAGAATTATTAGAAGCTATTTATTTGGATAGACGATTAGAACTAGTGGGAGAGGGGCACCATTTCTTTGATTTGGTGCGTACGGGCAGAGCAGCAAATGCCATAGATGGTTTTACAAGTGGTAAGCACGAGGTATTTCCTATTCCATCCATAGAAATTGAATTAGCAGGTAACCGATGGGCACAAAACCCGGGATATTAATAAAACTAAAACTGAACAGCATGAAAACCATAAACAGAATAATAACCCTATTTGTTTTAGTAGCAGGTATTGTGGCCTGTGAACAAACAGACGAGACTTCTTTTGTTTTACAAGAGGTTTCCGCACCAACTAAAGTAAATGCGGTGTTTGATATTGCCAATGATGATACGGGTACAGTTTCCGTAACACCAACGGCAGAAGGTGCTTCTTCTTTTGAAGTATATTTTGGAGATGTCACAGACGAAACGCCTACTACGGTAAGTCCGGGTGAAACTATTAGTCATGTTTACGTAGAGGGCGAATACACTTTACGGGTAGTTGCCATAGGTGCTACCGGATTAACTAGTGAACTGAGCCGCGTGGTTACCATTTCCTTTACACCACCCACAGAACTGGCCATTGCGGTAGCGGTATCTACTACCAATCCGTTTATGGTAACGGTGACTCCAACAGCGGAAAATGCCACGGTATATGATGTGTATTTTGGCGATGAAGAAGATGGTGCGGAGCCCACAACAATTATGGATGGCGAATCTGCGGAGCATACTTATGCAGAAATAGGCGATTACACTATAAGAGTGGTAGCCAGAGGTGCAGGTGCCGCAACCATAGAAGCTACGGAAACGGTTAGTATTGCAGGGGCCACAGACCCAATTGTATTACCTATAGATTTTGAATCGGCTACGATAAACTACGCGTTCGAGAGTTTTGGTAATGCAGGTGCTGGGGTAATAGATAACCCAGATGCTTCCGGAGTCAATACATCGGCCAAAGTAGGTCAGTTGGTGAAACCCGAAGGCGCAGAAGTATGGGCTGGTACATTCTTAACATTGGGTGCCCCTATAGATTTAACCCAAAGTACCACGTTCAAAGTAAGCGTTTGGTCGCCAAAAAGTGGAGCTACGGTGCGTTTAAAATTAGAGAATGCAACAAATCCAGATGTTTTTGCAGAACTAGATGCGGTAACTACCACCGCAAATGCATGGGAAAATTTAGTATTCGACTTTGGAGGGATAGATACTACAACAGAACTACAGAAAGTAGTGTTGTTTTTTGATTTTGGTACCGCTGGTGATGGAACGGAGTATTATTTTGACGATGTGAGCCAAGTAACGGCTACTGTAGCATTGCCGCAATTACCACTAGATTTTGAAGCAGGTTTGGCATATGAATGGGTAGGTTTTGGAGCGGCAGATTTTGGACCAATTCCAGCTGCCGTAATTTCAAATCCAGATATGTCTGGTAGCAATACCAGCGCCAATGTGGTAGAAATTACCAAAACCGCAGGGGCGCAAGTCTGGGCGGGAGCTAGCTTACAATTAGAGGGGGCAATAGATTTTACATCTGGTACAACAGCCTTGGTAAAAGTATGGTCTCCACGTGCGGGAACACCAATTTTATTTAAGATAGAAGATACTTCGTCTACGCCAGATAACAACGGCAACCCTTCTGTTTTTGTAGAGGTTACCGCAACCACTACAACGGCAATGGCTTGGGAAGAGTTGGCGTTCGATTTAACTTCGGCGGCAGCCTTTGATACCAATATTAGTTATGACCGTGTAATCCTGTTCCCAGATTTTGGTTCCGCAGGTAGTGACGAGGATTTTTACTTTGATGATATTATGCTAGGCACAGGTGGCGGTAACACTGGTGGTACTGCAGAGCCTATGATGGCTGCACCAACGCCAAATGAAGATGCAGCATCGGTAATTTCCTTATTTAGCGATGCCTATACGGATGTAACGGTAGATACGTGGCGTACAGATTGGTCGCAAGCAGATTTTGAAGATGTCATGGTTGCAGGAAATGCTACAAAAAAGTATAGCAACCTAAGTTTTGTAGGTATAGAAACGGTAGCAAACCAAATAGATGTTACTGGCATGACGCATTTTCGTACAGATGTGTGGACGGCAGATGCCACGGAAATCCGTGTTAAATTAGTTGATTTTGGCGCTGATGGTGGCTTTGACGGCGGTGATGATACAGAGCACGAAATAGTTATTGCGAATCCCACACAGAACGAATGGATTAGTTTGGATATTCCCCTATCAGATTTCACGGGATTAACTAGTAAATCTAACATAGCACAACTCATTTATTCGGGCAACCCAACCGGTGCTTCAACGCTATTTTTAGATAACATCTATTTCTATTCCGCAGCAGCGGCTAGCACGGAACCTACAGCAGCGGCACCTACGCCAACAGTAGCCTCTGCCAATGTAATTTCATTGTATAGCGATGCATATACGGATGTAACGGTAGATACGTGGCGTACAGATTGGTCTCAAGCAGATTTTGAGGATGTGATGGTTGCAGGCAATGCCACAAAAAAATATAGCAACCTCAATTTTGTAGGGATTGAAACAATTGCCAATCAGATAGATGCAACTAGTATGACCCATTTTTATTTAGACGTTTGGACGGCAGATGCTACGGAAATTCGTATTAAACTAGTTGACTTTGGCGCTGATGGTGGCTTTGATGGTGGGGATGATACAGAACATGAAATAGTTATTGCGAATCCTGCACAGAACCAATGGTTAAGTTTAGATATACCCTTATCCGATTTTACAGGACTTACCAATAGGGATAAGATTTCTCAGTTAATTCTATCCGGTAACCCTTCTGGGGCCATGACCCTATATGTGGACAATATTTATTTTCATAACTAGTAGAAACACATCACTATGAAAAGCATAAAAACATTAAGTTACCTTTTGGGCTTGCTTTGCTTGGTTTTGGCTTGCCAAGAAGAAGAACCAGAATTACAAGCATTGGTAACGCCAACAAATTTGGTGTTGACCACTAATGTGGCAGAAGACCAGTCTGGTTTTGTTACGGTAACACCAACGGCAGAAAATGCCTTGTATTATCATGTGTTTTTTAATCCAGGAGCAGAACCTGTTGTCGTTTCAGCAGGGGAAACGGCAAGCTTTAGATATACCCGTTCTGGAGAATACCAACAGCCTATTACAGCAGTAGCCTTTGCCCGTGGCGGATTAAGTTCCAGTGCAACGGTGCTGGTAGACTTAAATGTGCGGTTGCGAATAGATGCGGCAACCTTAGGATTATTGGCAGGTGGTGATGGTACTACGCCTAGCAGTAAAAGATGGGTATGGGACCGTACCGTTGGTGGGCACTTTGGTGTAGGCCCTTTAACTAATGATTTTCCTGAGTTTTTTAGTGCCGGCCCTAATCAATTAAACAGTTGTTTGTATGATGATGTCTTAACTTTTGAGCACGATGGCAACGATAATTATACCTATTCTTTAGATGCGGGTGAGGATAATCTAGTATTTATCAACTGGACAGAGGTAAACCGTTTTTTTCCAGATGCTACGCCCCAACAATTTGCGGACGAGTGTAGGGATATTACGGATCAAGTGCCGTTTACCACCAATTATGCGGTAATAGAAAATACAGATGGTACCCAAACCTTGAATGTGGGTAGTAGTTTTTTAAGTTACTGGGCTGTGATTCCTGGCCAATATCAAATTTTGGAGTTATCAGAAAACCGTTTGGCGGTACGCGGTATAAGTCAACCCTTTAACGGAGACGACCCACTGGCTTGGTATGCGGTTTTTGTACCCGAAACGATGACAGATACGGGTAGCGAAATGCTAGAAACCCAATATGATACCTTGGTTTGGTCAGATGAGTTTGATGTAGACGGAGCGCCTAATCCAGTTAATTGGACGTATGACTTAGGTACGGGAGATAATGGTTGGGGAAATAACGAATTGCAATCCTACACAGATGCTACTGAAAATGTACGAGTAGCCAATGATGTTTTACAGATAACAGCTAGAGCAACGGGTAGTACCGGTGCGGAGGTCTATTATTTTGATGATGTAGCGGTTGCCGATG
The DNA here is from genome assembly GCF_002072105.2 of Croceivirga radicis. Lineage (GTDB taxonomy): Bacteria > Bacteroidota > Bacteroidia > Flavobacteriales > Flavobacteriaceae > Croceivirga > Croceivirga radicis. The sequence goes on along the minus strand of NZ_MTBC01000008.1, from coordinate 4,749 downwards.
ATGCAGGAACCGTAACGCAAACCGTCTCGGATTTTGAAGGAACGGCTCCGGAATTTACCGATTTTGAAGGTGCCAGTGCTACGGTTGTAACCAATCCAGATACAAATGGGAATGCTTCGGGCAACGTGGTACAGTTCACCAAAAATCCTGGTGCAGCTTTCTTTGCAGGAAGTTTTTATGAAGTAAGCACGCCAATAGATTTATCCGTCAATAAAAACATCAAACTAAAAACATGGTCGCCCAAGATAGGTGCGGTAGTGCGAGTTAAATTGGAGAACGCAGCCAATACCGATGAGTTTTATGAAGCCGATGCTACTACCACGGTGAACAATGCGTGGGAAGAATTAACGTTTGATTTTTCTGCCGCTGGTAATTTTAACTATAACCGCATTGTGGTATTCTTTGATTTTGGCGAAGTAGGTCCCGCTGCATCTGGGTATACCTCTGCAAGAATAAAAACCGAAGGGTTACAAGAGTTTACCTACGGTAGGGTAGCGGCTAGGGCAAAACTGCCAACAGGTGGTGGTACATGGCCTGCCATTTGGATGCTAGGTGCAGATTACCAAACCAACCCTTGGCCAGCAGCAGGAGAAATTGATATTATGGAACATGTAGGCAACCAACAAGATATCATATTTGGTTCTACACATGACCAAAATAATTCTGCCGGTAATGCAAGAACGGGGTCTACATTGGTGCCAGGCGTATCGGACGATTTTCATATTTATGAGGTAGAATGGACCAGTACGGAAATTCAATTTGCCGTAGATGGGGTAGTGTATCACACGGTGAGCAACGATGGTAGTTTGCCCTTTAACAAAGATTTTTTCTTGATACTTAACGTGGCCATGGGCGGTACGTTTGGCGGGGAAGTAGATGCAGAATTTACGGAATCTACCATGGAAGTGGACTATATACGCGTATATCAATAAAAGAAGAGACAATCTATGAAGTTTTTTAATTGGATGCCTGTTTTGGTACTAACGGGGGTATTGGCTAGTTGTACTGCCTCCAAAGAACGCTTGGTTTGGTCAGAAGAGTTTAGCGGTACAACCTTGGACGAAACCTATTGGAATTTTGAATTGGGAGACGGTTGCCCAGAATTATGTGGTTGGGGTAATAATGAACCCCAACACTATACCAAAACCAATCATGAGTTGGTAGACGGCCAATTGCATATAAAGATTAAAAAAGAAGATTCGCTCTATACCTCTACACGAATAACTACAGAGAATAAGTTGGATTTTAAGTACGGTAGGGTAGAGGCTCGTGCAAAATTGCCTGTAGGTAAAGGCATATGGCCAGCTATTTGGATGTTGGGTGCCAACCATAGAGAAGTAGGTTGGCCGGCATGTGGAGAGATAGATATTTTAGAATATGTAGGCAGGGAACCGCATATGGTTTTTACCAGTTTACACACACCCGATAGTCATGGCGAAACAATAAATACCAAGAAAACCAGAATAGACAACATAGAAGAAGGTTTCCATGTGTATGAGGCAGAATGGACCGAAGAAAAAATAGCCTTTTCTGTAGATGGGGAGGTGTTGTATACATTTAATCCCACCCTAAAAAATAAAGAAACTTGGCCTTTTGACCAGCCTTTTTATCTTATTGTAAATTCTGCCATAGGCGGTAAATTTGGGGGGTATGATATTGATGACAGTGTGTTGCCACAAGAATTTATAATAGATTATATACGCGTATACCAATAGTTTGTTTTTAGCTTAAAATTACCATTCTAATGCATCTTTTAGTTTAGTTAATAAGATGTGTTGGGATGGTTTTATGTTTAATGCGATTTTATACATGCTATTTTATTGGCATTGGTTCACTGTTCTGCGTAAGAATAATTTCTATCTTTAGCCTAAAAGTTGTATATCCGTAATATGACGGATATTGAATTGTTATAAATAACCCGCACTTAAAAAAGTAGAGTTTGGTCTGCTACCTTCCCTTTTTTGCTTTTAGCGTGTTAGTCGGACGCAACAATGTGCAAGTAGAACGTTTATCAGAAAAGCAAAAAATGCTTGTCTTTCATTGCTTAAATCTGTCCAAAGTCACACGTTTGGGTCTTAAAGTAGATTGTGGCTTGTTACCCTCCTTTTTGCCGCCTGTGCGCAAGGGTTACGCAAGGTGGACGGGGTATGGAACGATTAATGCGGCAAAACTTTGGAAAATCAATTTTACTTTTGTGCCAAGGGTTTGTTCTGCCCTGCAGGCAATTTATAACAAGATGTATAGCTAATTGCGGTCGAATTTCCAGACGGAAATTCAACCGCATTAACTATATTTATTCCCAACCGTGTGGTACGGGCTCTTCTGGGCGCAACTCGCCATACATTTAACGTTGTAGCACATTTAGAACAACATATGAATAACATATTCACGTTACCATTATTAATTTTCTGCTTGTTTGTGTATTCAATTAACACGAATGAACTAAATAATCAGAATGAAACCGCATATGAGAAAAATTTAAATATTGCGACTGAATATTTTTTGTCTAAACAAGATATTCCGTTGGACATTTTAGTTCGTTTAGTTCCAAAAGACTACTTGGAATTTGAGCTGTATTACAGAACAACTTATCCTGACCATAAAATGACGGAAACAGGATTTTTTCACGAAACCACCCAACTTATTTTAGAACAAGTTACATCCGAAAAAAATAATGACTTTTACCTACCAAGCTTAAAACTTATAAGTTTTGCAGATGGAGAATTTGCAGAAGGGTTTATTGAACATTTGGAATTGTTAATAGAAATGGACAAAGAAAAATTTTGCAATTCAATAAACGGAAAAGAATATGTTAAGCACAATCCGATTAAATATTATTCTGAACTAAATAAATGTGATTAAATAAAAAACGTGCTACAACACGGGCTATAATTCATTGTGGGCGGATTTCCTTGAACGGAAATCCTTAACTTCAAGCCAAGGTTTGATTTCGGGCGGAATGTTCACTGCGTGAAATTCCACAACGAAATCATAGCCGAGAACGTTGGCAACAAGCTAAACAAAACCGAACTAAAAATGAACTTCACTAAAAAAGACAAAATTGAAATATTTGAAAATTCTATCAGTTGGATTGTAGTTTTAGCAATGTTTATTTACGGTGGAGCTAAACTAATTCAATTTGATGGCGCAGCTGAAATTGACAAAACTGTTTCTGAAATGACTGGAATGGAATTGATGTGGGCATTTTATGGCTACTCAAAGTCATTTGCTATCACATTAGGCATTTTTGAATTGATTGGCGGAATTTTAATTCTGATAAAAAGAACTCGAATAATTGGCTGCTTATTCACATCGACTATCCTTGTGAATGTTATCTTTCAAGATATATACTTTGGAGTTCACTTAGGAGCTTTAAAAGCTGCAATTTTATATCAGTTATTGATTTTGATTATTTTATGGTTGAATAAAGAAAAATTAATAAAAAGTATAAAAACGTTATTGACATCTGAAAAAACAGGGCAGACGAAAAGCAAATACTTTGTGAAAATTCTGATAGCTTTTGGAATATTTGTCGGATTGAGAATTCTGGAATATTTTATAACTATCAAATGGTAAAAGCCAGTTGCCAACAATGTATAACCGCAATTACGGCGGATTCGACTACGTCCGAATCCACTCGGAATTGCTAAAGTCTGTGCCAAACCGAAAATTAACGCATATTAACCCGTAACTGACGGTTATACGAGACCGTTAGCAATAATTAAAATCACCTAATATGAAATGAAAAAACTTCTAATTCTGTTTACTATTTACACTTTTACTTCTTGTGGTTCAATTTCCCAAAATAGTACTCTTAAAAAAATTGGAGTTTTCGACACAAGAAGTGAGTTGGGAATTATAAAGAATAAAAATCAGAAAATATTATTTCTTAAAATGCACCACGTAGGCAAAAAGGAATTTTATAATGATGTAGCACATAAAATCGATTCCCTGCAAAAGTTAGGTTATACGGTTTTTTATGAAAGCGCTATTGATGAAGAAACAGATTCTTTGATTACAATAAAAAACGGAATGAAATTGAGAAAACTAATGGGATTTTTTCCTGATAAATACTTAGATACAACTACGAATATTATTGCTGGAAAAATAAAATTTAAAGGCAATCATAAATTGTTTAACCAACCAAAGTATACTCAATTAAATGTTAGTACTTATACTTCAATAAAAGCCGATGTGAATTTGTCCGAATTGATAACTGAATTTGAAAAAAAATATTCGGAAATAAAATTAGAAGATTGTGATTTTAGATTTAGGCTAGAAGATAAAAATTACAAATGCAAAATGGCTAATAAAAGTTTACGTAAAAAATTCGAAAAGGAATTTATTCAAGACTATAGAAACAGACATTTAGCTAAAAAAATAATCGACAGCAAGAAAAAGAAAGTTTTAGTTGTTTATGGAGATACCCATTACGTTGGTTTATATAGGGAGTTTCTGCTAAATTCAGAATTATGAAGGTATAAATAACTATTGCCAACACGGTGTATAATTAATTGCGGGCGGATTTCCCAAAATGGAAATCCTTGCAATTAACTATCTTCGATACAGGCGGACAATTTCCGTTGGAAAAGTCCGCAACTAATCATACACTAACCGTTGTAAAACATTTAAGACCGAAATTTTGCAACATAAGAAATTGATTGTCGTCTTTTAAAAAAATAGAATTTATGAGAAAAATAATTTTGACTTTGACTTTGGCATTGTTCACTTCAATGGCTTTTGCAACTG
>NZ_MTBC01000007.1 GCF_002072105.2 Croceivirga radicis | reverse complement strand
TCCAATCCGGAGATATCGGCATCGGTTGCCGTCCAAGTGTTACCAGCAACGGTAGCCGTAGTGGTCACGGTGTTGGTACCATCGGAGAAGGTAACGGTCACAATCTGTCCGTCCTCCACATCCGTAGTGGTACCGGAAATGGTCACGTCGTTATCCTCACTTGCGTTCACGATGTTATCGCCTTCGATAGGCAAATCGATATCTATAGTCGGTACGGTATTGTCCAAAGTAATTGGGTCGTTATCGGTGGCCGGGTTGCCGGCTACGTCGGTAACATTGGCGGTCACGGTAACGGTACCGTTGTCCAATCCGGAGATATCGGCATCGGTTGCCGTCCAAGTGTTACCAGCAACGGTAGCCGTAGTGGTCACGGTGTTGGTACCATCGGAGAAGGTAACGGTCACGATTTGTCCGTCCTCCACATCCGTAGTGGTACCGGAAATGGTCACGTCACCATCCTCACTTGCGTTCACGATGTTATCACCTTCGATAGGCGTTGTGATATCTATAGTCGGTAGTGTATTGTCCAAAGTAATCGGGTCGTTATCGGTGGCCGGGTTGCCGGCTACGTCCGTAACATCGGCCGTAACGGTAACGGTACCATTGTCCAATCCAGAGATATCGGCATCCGTGGCCGTCCAAGTGTTACCAGCAACGGTAGCCGTAGTGGTAACGGTGTTGGTACCATCGGAGAAGGTAACGGTCACGACCTGTCCGTCCTCCACATCCGTAGTGGTACCGGAAATGGTAACGTCACCATCCTCACTTGCGTTCACGATGTTATCGCCTTCGATAGGCAAATCGATATCGATGGTCGGTAGGGTATTGTCCAAGGTAACCGGGTCGTTATCGGTGGCCGGGTTACCGGCTAAATCGGTCACGTTCGCGGTCACTGTAACGGTACCGTTGTCCAATCCAGAGATATCGGCATCCGTGGCCGTCCAGGTATTACCAGCAACGGTAGCCGTAGTGGTAACGGTGTTGGTACCATCGGAGAAGGTAACGGTCACGATCTGTCCGTCCTCCACATCCGTAGTGGTACCGGAAATGGTCACGTCACCATCCTCACTGGCGTTCACGATGTTATCGCCTTCGATAGGCGTTGTGATATTGATAACAGCTAATACGTCATGCTCAATATCTCTTGTTGCTTGCGTAGCTGCATTACCAGCCAGATCAGTAACATCTGCGGTAATTGTTTCCAAAGCATCCAATGCCTGTGCATCTACTGCAGGGATGTCTAAACTCCACGTACCGCCAGTTACCGTTGCCGTATAACTATTTCCGTTTACAACTACAGTGACAATTTGGCCATCTTCTGCGTCCGTGGTACCTGAAATGGTTACCGGAGCATCGTCTTCAACTGCGTTTATAACATCATCACCTGCTACCACATCTATGGTAATCACCGGTGCCGTAACATCTACTGTTAACGTTGCGGTTGCAGAAGTAAGTGGAGAACATCCAAAGGATGCATCTGTAATTATTACACGATAAACATATCCATTTTCACTAGCAGTTATGCCATTTAATGTTAAAACAGCCGTTGTGCTACCCGTATATATATCCGTTGCGTTAGCATCATCAATAGCAACAAAGCCACCTCCTAATTGATTGTCTACTTCCCATTGATAGGTTAAATTGGAACCATTTGCGGTAACGGCAAATGTTTCTGGAGTACTACCGTTGGTTAGCACGTCTTGTGGTTGGTTGGCTGTATTTGTGATGCTAGGGGTTGTTCCAGGCTGTTGAAAATCATAGTTAGGATCTGTTGCGCTATCTACATTGGCAGGTTCTGTATACCCATCACTAACATTGGTTCCTGTAACTAAACCATTTGCATCTACAACCAAAGGCGACTCTCCTAATATACCGTCTCCGTCTCCATCTGTAAAGCCAGCTTCTGTTACATCGTTACAACCGTCGTTGTCTGCATCTAATTCTAAATAATCTGGCGTACCGTCTGCTGTGCTCTCTGAATCTGACAAGGTGTAATTGACAGCACCACTATTTTGTTGACCAGCTGCTTGAACTGTATTTGGAATACCATCTGTACCCACGGCACCATCTACCAATCCGTTGGTATGTGCTTGATCATGACCAGCTTCAACAGCATCATAGATTCCATCATTATCTGCATCTAAATCAAAATGGTTTGGTACACCGTCTAAATCGGTATCAAAAAGATCCACAATACCATCAGAATTGGTATCTGGCCCAAAATCGGTGTCCCTGTAATTTTCAATACCATCTGCATCATCATCTGCACTAGGGTCTGTTCCCGTAGTACTTTCTACTGTATCTAAAATACCATCATTATCATCATCCAAATCAATAGAATCTGCAATGCCATCATTGTCATTGTCATCAATAGCTGCTTCTCTGTAATCCACTTCAGTGGTTGTTATTACATCATTATTTGGTAAATCAATGGCACCGTTATTTTGGTCATCATTAGAATCATAAACTCCACCAGTAGTATCCACATCATCATAGCCATTTAAAAGTCCGTCCCCATCTGCATCCAAGTTGTTAGGAGCGGTGGTGAATCCAGCTTCTTGAGTATCTGTTTTTCCATCATTGTCAGAATCTGTATCCAAATAATCCAATATGCCATCTGCATCTGTATCTATGGCCGATAAACCTTGGTCTCCGGTACCTTCATAAGCATCTAAAAGTCCATCAAAATCACTATCTGCAGTACCAGGAGCCGTGTAGGCCGAAGTTAGTTGGGCTTCAACGTTATCTGGGATACCATCATTATCAGAATCAATATCCAAATCATCTGAAATTCCATCATTATCTGAATCAATTCCATCATTTACTACAAATACAGGGGCGGTTCCCGGACCAGATGTAACTCCGGTAGGTGTGCCGGCCGTGTTGTTGCTAGAAGTTGTATTAGAAGGATCAAATAGGCCATTTATATCACAAGTTTGGAATAATACGGAACCTAAATAACTGTTGTCTACAGCACCCGCTAACAATTCGCCGGTAAAGGTTATTCTAAATTCATAGGTTTCATAGTAATTGAAATACATTGCCAGACGTGGACCAAAATCTACCCCGGCCCATGACTGGTTGGGACCATTAAAAGTTACGGTACCTGTGGCTAAATTTTCTGATGTATTGATTAAGGTATTGGAATCCAAAGCATATAATCCCGGTCTAGCCAAGGTTACACTTTCATTAACATCTGCACCATCTATGTCATAAATAGCCCCACCAAACCTTGAAAGGTTCACTTGGAAATTTGTTCCTGCCGCTACCAGTGTTATAGAGAAAGTAACACTTCCCGTATCACCAGCTATACCATTGATGTCAAAACTTGGCTGCCAAGCGTCATCACTACCAATAGCGTTAGAATCTATAGTATTAAACGTTACGTTGGCATCCATTTCTGTAATGGTAACAATTGCATCTAAAACTCCTAAGGAAGAAGTTACCACATTAGAAAAACGATACTGCGCATTAACGGTGCCGGCACCTAATCCTGTTCCACCAATATACGTTCCATTGGTAAAGGAACCTGGAGGAATACCACAATCATCTCCTTGCGTGTTGGTAGGTTCAAAACCTAAGGATTCTACATAATCTAAGATACCATCATTATCATCGTCAATATCAACATCATCATTATACCCATCTCCATCCGTATCTATTGGAGTAAGGTGTACATTTTCGTCTCTAAAATCTACCTCTGCCGTAAATGGATCTTGATCGTTTGGAAAATCTGTTGCAACCTGCCCATTGTTGGTAGCACCATTAGTATCTTCTATACCATTTGGAGCTGAAATAGAGTTGTCAAATGCATCGTCAAGACCATCATTATCCGTATCTACGTTCAATGGCGAAGTATCAGCGGTATTATCCGCATCTGTATCGTACGCTTCTATGTAATCTGATAGGCCATCGTTGTCCGAATCCGTATCCCTAAAATCTGGATTATCTTGACCATCTGAATTAACCGGTTGGTTAATGGACTGGCCAGAACCTGCGGCTGTTTCGTAATTATCTGCTAAACCATTACCATCGCTATCGGCACTTGGTGGTAAATAGCTAGAAGTTGATTGCCACTCAATATTATCTACGATTCCATCATCATCACTATCTAAATCCAAGTAATCTGGATGCGGATCTGAATCCGAGTTTATTGGAGCAGTAATAAAACTTCCACTTTCGTCCGTATCAAAGGCATCATCAATACCATCTGCATCTGTATCTGTTCCAGTAGGTTGTGTTAAACTACCATCTGCCTGTGCTTCAACGGTATCCAATATACCATCATTATCAGAATCAATATCTAAATAATTTGGACTGCCAGAACCATCTGAATCTACTGGTACGTTAGAAACGCCATTACCATCCGTGCCCCCATCTTCTGCACTATCTGGTATACCATTGGTACCGGCCGGACTCTCAGTATCGTCTATTTTACCATTACCATTGCTATCTAAGCTTGCATTACCCGTTTCAACAATATCTGGAATACCATCATTATCACTGTCTAAATCTAAACTGTTGGGCACTCCGTCATTATCAAAATCTGCAGTTGTTTCTACAACATCTGGTATACCATCATTATCATCATCTTCATCAAAGCTGTTACAAAGCCCATCGCCGTCTGTATCTTCACCGTCGTTGGCCGTATCAAAATTTGGACCAGGTGTAAAATCATTACTAGCAGTTGCAGAACAATCGTCACAACCATCACCGTCTAAATCTTGACAGCTAGAGGGGTCTAATGGAGCGTTGTCCGTACCATCTGGTACACCGTCATTATCATCGTCTGTATCTGTACTATCTGGCACGCCATCACCATCATTGTCTAAATCATATGTTTTGCTAGCAATAGCGGTATTTGAGTTTCCGTTTACATCTGTTGTGGTGATGCTACCATCTATAGTCATATCTGGATCTGCGGCCAATTCCGTACCTGGAACGGTTATACTAAATAACCCACCTGGGGTTACCGTTCCTGTATAATTGGTTCCATTGATTGAAATGGTTACCGTATCTCCTGTGTTGAAATCTCCCGTTACGGTTCCAGTGATAGCGATATTTCCATTTCTTTCGTCAGCACTTAATAGATTATCTGCTGTAACGTCATCTATTGTTAAAACTGGATTGGGAGGTGTATTGTCTAAAGTAATGATGTTTGCATCACTTGTTGGGTTGCCGGCTACGTCGGTCACGTCCGCGGTCACGGTAATGGTACCATTGTCCAATCCTGAGATATCGGCATCCGTGGCCGTCCAGGTATTACCAGAAACGGTAGTCGTAGTGGTAACTGTGTTGGTACCATCGGAGAAGGTAACGGTCACGATCTGTCCGTCCTCCACATCCGTAGTGGTACCGGAAACGGTCACGTCACCATCCTCACTTGCGTTCACGATGTTATCGCCTTCGATAGGCGTTGTGATATCTATAGTCGGTAGGGTATTGTCCAAAGTAATCGGGTCGTTATCGGTTGCCGGGTTGCCGGCTACGTCCGTAACATCGGCCGTCACGGTCACTGTACCGTTGTCCAATCCAGAGATATCGGCATCCGTGGCCGTCCAGGTATTACCAGAAACTATAGCCGTGGTGGTAACGGTGTTGGTACCATCGGAGAAGGTAACGGTCACGATTTGTCCGTCCTCCACATCCGTAGTGGTACCGGAAATTGTCACGTCGTTATCCTCACTTGCGTTCACGATGTTATCGCCTTCGATAGGCGTTGTGATATCGATGTTCGGTATAGTATTGTCCAAAGTAATCGGGTCGTTATCGGTGGCCGGGTTACCGACTATGTCCGTAACATCTGCGGTCACGGTAATGGTACCATTGTCCAATCCGGAGATATCGGCATCCGTGGCCGTCCAAGTGTTACCGGTCACGGTAGCCGTAGTGGTAACGGTGTTGGTACCATCGGAGAAGGTCACGGTCACGATTTGTCCGTCCTCCACGTCTGTAGTGGTACCGGAAATGGTCACGTCGCCATCCTCACTTGCGTTCACGATGTTATCGCCTTCGATAGGCGTTGTGATATCTATGGTCGGTAGGGTATTGTCCAAAGTAACCGGGTCGTTATCGGTGGCCGGGTTGCCGGCTACGTCCGTAACATCGGCTGTCACGGTAACGGTACCATTGTCCAATCCAGAGATATCGGCATCGGTTGCCGTCCAAGTGTTACCAGCAACGGTAGCCGTAGTGGTAACGGTGTTGGTACCATCGGAGAAGGTAACGGTCACGATCTGTCCGTCCTCCACATCTGTAGTGGTACCGGAAATGGTCACGTCACCGTCTTCTATTGAATTAACAATATTATCACCTTCAATAGGAGTTAAAATAGTAATTGTAGGAGCAGGGGTAACGGTAAGTATTGCTTGAGCCTCTATTGGACATATGTTATCTGAATGAGAAACGACAACTCTATATATATTTCCGTTCATTCCTAAAGTAACGTTGGTCAGGTTTAATGTACTTGCCGTTTCACCGCTGAGAATATTGAAATTGCTACCTCCATCAGTACTAACAAACCACTGAAAGTTTAAGCCACCATTTACATTTGTGTCATAATTGGGTGTGCCATTTGAAAAACTAGAAGCACTTAAAGCAGAAGCAACGACCTCGAAAGTGGCATTAGCACCATCTACTGTTGCTTGGTTAGCTGGGGCTGTATCTATAGTTTTTTGCACAGCTAGTGTAGTACCAGTAGTGTTACCAGAATAGGCGGTAGATGCCCCAGTCACTTGTCCGTTACTGTCATACCCAGATCCATCAACTTCACCATCCAAATCATTATCTATGTGGCCAGCTTCCACAGTATCAAAACAACCATCATTATCACTATCTAAATCTAAGTAATCTGGTGTACCGTCTAAATCGGTGTCAACAGCGATGCAATAAGTAAATTCATAAAATTGCATAGTAACATTTCCTGCTCTTCCATCATTCTTACCTGTAACAATAATAATGGTGTCAACTGCGCCTTTAGAGGACACTGAAATTGAGTTGTTAGGGGCATTAGCTCCGGCAGAAAGACTTACCACAGATTGATTTGAAATGGTAATATTAGCTGGGTTTATGTTAATATTAGAGATTTCTAGTGGTACATTGTTACCATTTAAAGAAGCAGAAAAGTCAGCTCTATCTGCATTATCCAATCCGCCCCATTTAAACTCAGAAATTTGAATAGGAGTATCAAACGTGAAGGTATATACGGCGGCGTCTATATTATTTGCGTCTTTGGGATAAATATATTGAGGTAAAAAACTGGTGTTAGTAGGTTGTACATTTACGTAATTGCCATCAATACCTGCCGTAGGACCAGCGCTGTTAACACCGTTGTTCCAAACAGCGTTATTAAGCAATTCATAAGAAAATGTACCGGTTACCCCATTATAATTATAGGTGTTGACAATAGATCCATTTGTATTAATATTATCAGAAAAAGTAGTTCCTAAATCTATATATCCAGCTGGGCAATCAAATTCGTTAATATCCAAAATACCATCGTTATCCTCATCTAAATCAAGATTATCCACAGTGCCATCACCATCCGTATCTACATTTGTTCCGTTTAAAGTTATTATTAGATTAGCCGTGTCCGAATTTGAACCATCGCTTAGTCTATATAGAAAGGTTTCGGTTAACGTATCACCAACCAATAAACCGGCTACCGCAGGGTTTGTTGTATCTGGAGTGTAGGTGTAGCTACCGTCTGAATTTACAATAATAGTACCGTAAGTTCCTGTGTAAGTAGTATTTACGTTTGCCGCGCTTGCATCTATTTCCGAGATTACAATATTGGGATTGTCTCCCTGCCAGTAAATATCTGAAATACCCGCAATTTGGTAGCCTTGGTCCGCGTCAGTAGCATCTGGACCATAATTATAACTTAATACTAATTGGTCTATAGGTTCTTCAAAGAAAACATTGATATTACCTGTTGCATCACTAGCAATAGCATTTCCTGTTCCATAATAAGTATCGTTGCCAGCGACAACCACACCTGCAGTTGTTGTAAATGTATAATTAGAAGGATTGCCGCCAAGGCTACCATTAATCTGCATCTGATCCTGCCAAGACGTGCCTTGGGAAAAATCGATATCGGTAACCAGAAAACCTAAGTTAAAAACTGGCTCACTAAAATCTATGATTAATTGGGTAGCGTTAGAAGGATTGGTTGCAGCATCTATTGCAAATAATAAATATCCAGTATGCCCACCATTTGTTCCTGTTTGAACTACTGTTTGATTTTGGTCTGGAACACCTATATTTGAGATATCCGTAGTGGTAAAATTCAGGTTTACACCTGAAATGGTCCTAGTTTGTCCGTTCACTGGAGCAGAGAATCCATTAAATACTCCTCCAGGTGCACTAAATTCATTTTCCCAAATTAATTGAGAAAGCCCCCTGTCTACAAAATCAGCACCATCGACACCAATATCGGTAATAATGTTTCCAGAAACATTTGCTTCGGTTACTACGTTAATTTGATTGGTGTTATCCAAAGCTACGGGTGCATCATCTACCCCGTTAATTGTAATAGTTAAAATACCGTAATCAAATATGCCCGCTGCATCTTCTACGGTATATGAAACAATGTCTTGAATACTTTCCCCATTTTTTAATCCTGTAACAGCGGGGTTTGCATTATCTACATCATAGGTGTAGGTACCATTGGCATTGATTATAAAGGTACCGTATAAGGTCTGGTAGGCATTACCTACTTGTGCAGGATAAACATCTACCTCAGAAACAAAAATACCGGTACCTGTATCTGCCCCGTCTGTTAAAACATTACCGCTTACGGTACCTGGGTTGTTGGCCAAGGTGGAATTGGTATCATCTGTAGCCGCGGGCAGCTCAGAATAAACGCGCATGGTTGTAACAGCAGAACTGGTATTTAAACTTGCATCTGTTACGTTTACCGTAATTGTTCTAGGTGCTACCGTTGGGGTATTGGTTAGGTTGCCATAGGCAAAGTCTCCAAGAAAACTTAAAAAGTCTGCATTTGGAATAGGATTACCAAATGCTTCTGTAATGGTAAATGAAGTTAAATTATGCGTTACCCTTATTGTAGAACCAGCATAAGTATAATTTCTAGGTGCGTTTGTTGCCCCAAGACTATAGATAAATCCATCAGTAGTATGATACATTATTTCCGTAGCATCCGTATTATTGGCCACATCTATGGTGGCACTTAAAATGGTCCCCGTATCTGAGGTTAATGTGGGAGAGAAAGATATAAAGGCCACCGAGGAGGTTGAAGCTTGGTAGTTTACCTCATGGTTTACACCAGTAGTAAAACCATTTAAATCTATTACGGGTGGCGCATAGAATACGGATGTTAAATCTAAAGGATCCTTATCCGTATTCAATTTGTTATTTTCTGTTGCTTTTACGGGAAGTAAAAACATAAATACTGCAACTAAAAACCAAATGGCTTTCAAGTTTTGGGGAGTGTTTTTTCTCATACTGTTTCCTAATATACCTTGTACATCATAAAATAATGTTAAACAAACATAAAATGTAGGTTATATACTACAGATAATTTGTTGTAAGTTTTCAAAAAATCGAGGTGAACAAGTAAATTTTGTATAGTAATATTGTTGAATTTTCCTAAAATAATCGATGAAAAGAGCCATAAAGAGTAGTAATGGTGTTGTAGGAATGAATATATTAACAATAATTACCCCATAGTCCTATAAATAATTGGTTTACAATAAAGTGTAGGTGAATGGAAGAAAAGAAGGGATGAACTAAGATGGGTACATGCCTACTTTATAAACAAAAAAAAGCTTTCATTTTATGAAAGCTTTTTTAATTCTGGCGGTCTAGAACTATTATTTTATAATGAATTCCGATCTCCGGTTTTGTTGATGGGCATCTTCTGAACAAGAACTGTTGTTACTGCAATTGTTTACCAATCTTGTTTCGCCATAGCCCTTTGCCGTAAGTCTATTGGATGCTATGCCTTTATCTATTATGTATTCTAAAGTACGTTTTGCACGTCTATTGGATAACCAAAGATTATAAGCATCTTCTTCTCTGCTGTCTGTATGGGAGCCAATTTCTAAAACCACTTCTGGATGTTCTTTTAAGTAATTGACTACCTTATCTAAATTGGGATACGCATCATACCGTAGGTAAGAACTATTTAAGTCAAAGTAAATTGGATCTAGCTGCAACAGTTTTACTAAGTCGGTTCCAGTTGCGCCGTTATTTCCTATGGTAATAGTAATAGGTTCATTATGTTGTTCATCAAAATTAACCACTTCAAACGTTCCTTGTCTGTAGCCATTCTTACCAGCAATTATGGTTAACTCTTCTTGACAGGGTAGGGTAGCCGTAAAACTACCATCTGCCATGGTTGTAACAGTTAGTAGTTCTTTACCACCATCACCAATAAACAAGATGTTTGCTTCTGAAATGGTGTTATTAGTACCTTCTTCTTTTACCCAACCCGTAATGGTTTTTTCACAATTGGCATTGGCTAATTTTAAGGCATAAATATCATCTTGTCCTGCACCACCAGACCGGTTTGATGCTAAATAACCATACGTAGCATCGGCATTGGTAACAAAAGAAAAATCATCTGCTTGGCTATTAACAGGAGCACCTAGATTTACTACTTTTTTAAGTTTTTCATCATATTTAAAGATGTCCATTCCGCCCAAACCTGGATGGCCATCAGAGGCAAAATGTAAAACTCCATCCACAGCTAGGAATGGAAAACTTTCTTTGGCTTCAGTATTTATATTGGGCCCTAAATTTTCAGGTGAACCAAAGCTTCCGTTTTTATTAATTTTTACCTTGAAAAGGTCAGAAGCACCATATGTTCCGGGCATGTCTGAGGAGAAATACAAATAGCTTTCTGTGCTATCTAGGGCAGGATGCGCAGTAGAATACGCGTCATTGTTAAAAGATAGGTCTTCTGCCGGACCCCATTTTCCACCTTTTAAACGGGAGCGATAAATTTTTAATCTACTTATACCTTCTTTGTCTCGAACAAATTTCCCTTTTCTCATGTTGTTACGGGTAAAGTACATTGTTTTTCCATCCTTGGTAAATACCGCTGAACTTTCGTTTGCCTCAGTATTTAGGTTAATAGAAAATTGTTCTGAAGTACCTTGTGGTAAACCGTTGGTTAATTGGGTTTTGTAGAGATTTAGATATGGAAGTTTTAGTTTTTTTTCGGTATCCCTTGTTTTGGCAGTTGCATAAATCAATTTGTCCTCATAAAGTACCGGGGTAAAATCTGATTGTGCGGTGTTAATATTCTTTAGGTTAAGGAGTTCCGTACCGTCTGAAGCTTGGTTTATTTGTTTTAGATAATCTCTATTTGCCACAAAATTTTTAGCTCTAAGGTCAGTCGGGTTCAACAATACAAATTTTTCCATCCAACGGTCAGATGCTTCATATTCACCTATACTTTTTAAACATAAGGCCAGTCTAAAGAGATATTGGGGGTCATAATTTTTTTCTGCCGTAAATTCCATCAGTTTATGATACCAATAAGAAGCTACATCATACTTTCCTTGTAAATAATTGGCATTGCCCAAGGTTTTGTAAATTTCTAAAGCAGGCATGCCCTTATCCAATAAATTTTTGTAAGGTGCAGTATCTACCATATAGCCATAGTGGTCATAGTTTTTGGCGGTATTTTCTTTTTTTTGACCCATTAGGGACAAAAAGCAGATACATAATATGAGGGTAGCTAAATACTTCATGACTTATAACTAAAAAAATCGAGGAGTTAAATCTATTTTCTCTTTCTTGATAAACTCATATCTTAAGAAAACTTCAAATGAACCATTGTTGAATGTTTCACCTCCTAAACTGGCTGTTTCTTTATCATAGGCCAACCCCATAAGCAGCTTTTCGTTTAATTGAAAACCCAATAAACCACTTAGTGCATTGTTTATTCTATAGGCACCACCTAAAATAAATTTTTGGTTGAACATAAAATTTGCAGATACATCTACTGCAAGAGGCGCGCCATTGGTTAATTTAACCAAAGTAGCGGGTTTAAATTTAGTCTTATCGCCCAAATCAAATACATACCCGGTTATTCCGTACCAAGTAATATTTTCTAAATAGATGCTACTATCGTTCGTGTCGTCCGTATCAAAATGTTCTGTTTTTAGAAAACTAGGGGTAGACAAACCCACATAGAATTTTTCGTTATGATAATAGATGCCTGCACCCACGGTTGGGGAGAATTTTTTGTATACATCTCCACTTCCTACCGGTGCCGTAGAGGCGTCATAATTGGTAAGATTGGCAAAATTAACGTTTAAAAAACTAGCTCCGGCCGATAGACCAAAGGATAAAGTTGCAGGTCCTGCAGGTAGGTGATAGGCAAATACGCCTTGAAAAAAGGAATCTTGTATGGTTCCATTACCAATTTCGTCATTAACAAAAGAGAAACCTAAGCCAACGCGCTCGCTTACCGGAGAACTTAAACTAAGTGTTTGGCTCGTTGGCGCACCATCCAAACCAACCCATTGTGAGCGATGCAGCCCTGTAATTCCAAGATTTTCCCTAGAACCAGTATAGGCTGAATTTACAACTTGTGTGTTGTACATGTATTGGGTGAACTGGGCATCTTGTTGCGCCGTAACCGTAAGGGTACCAAGAATAAACAATAAGTATAATACGTATTTTGCCATAGCTTATTTATTAATAAACAGGTATCCTTTTTTTATTTTATAATTATCGTTAACACGATATCTGATGGTGTAATAGTAAATTCCACTTGGCAGCTGTTTACTGTCATTGCCTATTCCATGGAAATAATTATTCTCGTTATGATACTTCCGTGTGTTCCAAACTAGGGACCCATATCTGTTCAATAATTCTACTGTATTGTCCGGATAGTATTCAATATTAAAAATTCTGAATCCTCCATTGGCTTGACTTGGTGTAACTACATCGTTCTTAATATAAATATCGCAAGTTGCGTCCGCGGGAGGCGTACCACCTATGGAATCACAAGGGTTTAGTGGGTCTGTACCGTCAGTTGTTTCTTGTCCGTCGTTTACACCATCGTTGTCCGTATCCGGGTTATTTGGGTCCGTTCCCAAATCTGATTCTTCCTCATCGGTTAATCCGTCACCATCTGTATCTGGATTGGTTTCCATAACAAAGTTTACGGTTCCCTGCCCTCGGTTGCCCACCGCATCGATAGCCGTAATTTCTAAGCTGCTTTCATAGGTTATATTTCCATACAAACCTGAAATTGGAGTGCTACTTACATCCAACGACCAATTTCCATTAATATCCGTAGTGGTTTCATAAACCACATCTATCAATCCATCATTGTCTGTATCAATTTCTATAAGTAATTGTTCATTTACATCACCTTGTCCTGTTAGAATTGGTGTTAAAACTGGAGCTGTAAAACTATCAACTATAGGTGCATTAATATCTACGTTATAGGTATGATATACTGTAGCTGAACCGGTATTTCCAGACACGTCTTGCGTAACAATTTGTGCCAATATGGTCCAATCTTCGTCAAGAACTAATTCTTGACCACTAATTGTTACAACAAATGCACCAACTGCATTCACAGCAACCGTATATGTATTGTTATTAAGTTGAAGGGTTACTAAATCCCTTTCATTAAAGTCGCCGCCTACATCACCAGAAATGTTAAGCATTGTTTCGGATTCTTGAATATTGATAATATTATCGCTGGTAATATTGTCTATTCTTATGGTTGGAATTAATAGTACAGGCGGAGCTTCTGCACAATCTGGAACCGAATTTCCATTTAAATCTGTTGCATCTTCTATCACTTCTACTTCTGCCGAAGCATCTGCGCTACAAGGTGCTGTAGCTGCAACGGTATAGGTATAGGTGCCAGCGCCTGCCAAAGCGGGAGACCATGTACCTCCGGTATCCGGTGTACCACCAAGTTGTGCAAAGAGTTGTGAGGTGGTTACGGTGTCGCCCTCACAGATAGTTAAAGTTCCGTTACTACCCGCATCAGGTGCCGCTTGTTCGGTTACCACTATTTGTGCGGTAGCATCGGTGCTACAGGGTGCTGTAGTCGCAATGGTGTAGGTATAGGTGCCGGCGCCTGCCAAAGCAGGAGACCATGTACCTCCGGTATCCGGGGTGCCACCAATTTGTGCAAAAAGTTGTGAAGCGGTTACGGTGTCGCCCTCACAGATAGTTAAAGTTCCGTTACTACCCGCATCAGGTGCCGCTTGTTCGGTAACCACAATTTGTGCCGTAGCATCGGTGCCACAGGGTGCTGTAGTCGCAATGGTGTAGGTATAGGTGCCGGCGCCTGCCAAAGCAGGAGACCATGTACCTCCGGTATCCGGGGTGCCACCAAGTTGTGAAAAGAGTTGTGAGGTGGTTACGGTGTCGCCCTCACAGATAGTCAAAGTTCCGTTACTACCCGCATCCGGTGCCGCTTGTTCGGTTACCACTATTTGTGCCGTAGCATCTGCGCTACAGGGTGCTGTAGCCGCAACGGTGTAGGTATAGGTGCCAGCGCCTGCCAAAGCAGGAGACCATGTACCTCCGGTATCCGGGGTGCCACCAAGTTGTGCAAAAAGTTGTGAAGCGTTTACAGTATCTCCCTCACAAATAACTAAAGTTCCATTAGTACCTGCATCCGGTGCCGCTTGTTCTGTTACCACAATTTGTGCCGTAGCATCTGCGCTACAGGGTGCTGTAGCCGCAACGGTATAGGTATAGGTGCCAGCGCCTGCCAAAGCAGGAGACCATGTACCTCCGGTATCCGGTGTACCACTAAGTTGTGCAAAGAGTTGTGAGGTGGTTACGGTATCGCCCTCACAGATAATCAGGGTTCCATTAGTACCTGCATCCGGTGCCGCTTGTTCGGTTACCACAATTTCTGCGGTAGCATCTGCGCTACAGGGCGCAGTAGCCGCAACGGTGTAGGTATAGGTGCCAGCGCCTGCCAAAGCGGGAGACCATGTACCGCCTGTATCTGGGGTACCACCAATTTGTGCAAAAAGTTGTGAGGCGTTTACGGTGTCGCCCTCACAGATTGTTAAAGTTCCATTAGAACCTGCATCCGGTGCCGCTTGTTCGGTTACCACTATTTGTGCGGTAGCATCGGTGCCACAGGGTGCTGTTGCCGCGACGGTGTAGGTATAGGTGCCAGCGCCTGCCAAAGCGGGAGACCATGTACCGCCTGTATCTGGGGTGCCACCAAGTTGTGCAAAGAGTTGTGAGGCGGATACGGTGTCGCCTTCACAAATAACTAAAGTTCCATTAGTACCTGCATCCGGTGCCGCTTGTTCTGTTACCACAATTTGTGCGGTGGCATCTGCGCTACAGGGTGCTGTAGCCGCAACGGTGTAGGTATAGGTGCCAGCGCCTGCCAAAGCAGGAGACCATGTACCTCCGGTATCCGGGGTGCCACCAAGTTGTGAAAAGAGTTGTGAAGCGTTTACAGTATCTCCCTCACAAATGATGAGGCTACCGTTAGTACCTGCATCCGGTGCCGCTTGCTGGGTTACCACAATTTCTGCGGTAGCATCTGCGCTACAGGGTGCTGTAGCCGCAACGGTATAGGTATAGGTGCCAGCGCCTGCCAAAGCGGGAGACCATGTACCTCCGGTATCCGGGGTGCCACCAATTTGTGCAAAAAGTTGTGAGGCGTTTACGGTATCTCCCTCACAAATGATGAGGCTACCGTTAGTACCTGCATCCGGTGCCGTTTGTTCCGTTACCACAACTTGTGCCGTAGCATCGGTGCCACAAGGTGATGTAGCCGCAACGGTGTAGGTATAGGTGCCAGCGCCTGCCAAAGCAGGAGACCATGTACCTCCGGTGTCTGGTGTACCACCAAGTTGTGCAAAAAGCTGTAAAGCATTCACGGTATCGCCCTCACAAATTATGAGGCTACCGTTAGTACCTGCTTCAGGTTCCATAGTGTAGGAAACAAAAACAGTTGCAGAAGCATCTTGTGTACAAGGTAAGCTTGCTGAAACGGTGTATGTGAAAGTAGAATCCCCATTATTTACCCAAGTGCCCCCCGTATCTGGGGTTCCTCCTAGCGCATTAAATAGGTCAGCGTTTGTTGGAACGCTGTTTTCGCATAAACTAAGAACACCATTATTACCAGCTTCTGGGCAACTATTTATGGTAATAGATACCGTGGCGTATGAAATGTGCCCAAGTGCATCTTGTATACCATATACAAAGGTGTCCGTACCACTATAATTTTCATCTGGACTGTAAGTGAAAAAGTCGTCTACAGGGTTATTAGGCGTGCCATTTATATTTAATACAGCGTCTCCATTAGTGCCTTGTGTTACCAAGAAAATATCACTTATACCCGGTCCATTTCCACTAAAATCGTCATTAGACATAACTGGGATAGCTTTAGAAGTATCTTCATCTAAACTATCGGAATCATCGCGAGCAATGGGAAAATAACTTTCTGTAGGGTCGTTTTCCGTATTTCCATCTAAATCGTCACCATCATCAGAAGTATCGGTCGTGTCTGCAGGTCCATAAGGACTATCTGCTGTAACCGTTACTTGATTTATAAAGCCCCCATGGTCTAAATCGCTAGCATTTAAAGTATAGCTAGCAACATAGGTAGCCGTTTCACCAGCTTGTAGGGTTCCCATGGCAGACCCCATGGAGTTATTGCTAAATGTTGGTCCTACAAGTGTTAATGTATTAGAATTGGCATCTGTAAAATTATCGCTCAATATTACATTTGTTAATTCTACATTACCCGTATTAGCTACCTCTATGGTGTATTGAACCATATCTCCGCTTGCAATAGGTATGCTGTAAGCTTCGGTAACGGTTTTAGTTACTTCAATTTCTGGTTCTGCTATTTCAAGATTGGATAAAACAAATTCTACTTTATCAGAAGCCGTAAAAAGAGGGATTCCTAGTAAGCCACCAGTTACATTTGTATTCATTTGAATAGCGTGAGAGGGCTCATCTACCGATAGGCTTCCAGCGCCCGTTCCGCTATCTATTCCATTTCCACACTCTCCACCATTACTAAATAGAAGAGCAGAATCATCTATGTTGAAGGATGTTGCAGTGGATTGAAATATAGGTCCAACAGAACTCAACTCGTTCCATGTGCCATTTGTAAAATTAAAATTTGCTGTGGCTGAGTCACCTAGTGTTATTGAAAATGTACCTACTTTATCTACATTAATGATAGGGTTTACTATATATACTGGAATGTCACCCGGGGTATTTTCATAAAATTCAAAAGAAAGATTACCTGCAGCTATAGAACTTACTTCAATTTCAATAGAAGAACTACCTACAATGGCTGGGTCTGTATAAGTATTAGCTTTGGCACAATCTATATTTTCGTTGCCAATGATAGAGGTACCATTGTTAACCTTACATACCACACGAACTTTACCATCACTAGAAATACTTTCCCATTCCGTAAGACTATTTTGGGTCCAAGTTGTGGTTTGTTGTGCGGATATAGTTTGGTTACCTCCTAAACAAATAAGTAAGAGGATTGCAATTACCTTTATAGGAAAGGTGGTTTTTTGGGGCTGTTTCTTATCCATAAATAGATACTATAGATAAACAGATTTTAGGTGGGGGATAAGCCTGTTTATTCTAAGCGCCAAAAATAGATTTGAACTAAAAGGTGTAAAATATTATGTTGTAAACTGTAAGGTAGGGAACATGAAAAACCCATAATATGTGGGGATTACACTTTAAAATACCTTATTTAAGCATCTTTTTGTAGCCCCAATTCCTTTCCTTTTTTTAGCATATAGGTAAAGGCAGCTTCTTTTTCGTTGGGTATTTCGCCCTCTAAAATAGCTTCTTTAATAGCTTCTTTTATGATACCAATTTCTTTTGATGGTTTAAGGTTAAAGGTCTTCATTATTTCTTCCCCACTAACTGGTGGTTGAAAATTTCTGATACGGTCCCGTTCTTCTACCTCCTTAATTTTTTGCCGTACCAACTTGAAGTTGTTAAGGTAACGGCGTTGCTTTTTAGGATTTTTAGTGGTAATGTCTGCTTCGCATAAGGTGAGCAAATCTTCTACATGTTCACCAGCATCAAAAACCAATCTTCTTACCGCAGAATCTGTAACATGGTCTTCGGATAGAATAATGGGCCTAGAGCTCATCAACACCATTTTCTGGACAAATTTCATCTTATCGTTCAATGGCATGTGTAACCGTTTAAATAATTTGTAGACCATTTTACTACCCACAAATTCATGCGCATGAAAAGTCCACCCAATTTTTTTATGGAACTTTTTAGTAGGTGCCTTACCAATATCGTGCAATAATGCCGCCCAACGTAACCAAAGGTTATCTGTTGTTTTAGCAATGTTGTCTACTACTTCTAAGGTATGCCAAAAATTATCTTTATGCCGTTGTCCCTCAATCTCTTCTATGCCTTGTAGAGCCTTAAGTTCTGGTAAAATATAGGGTAGGAGCCCTGTTTTGTTCATTAAAGCAAAACCAATAGAAGGTTGCTTGCTATTCAGAATTTTGTGCAACTCATCTACAATACGCTCATTGGAAATAATTTCAATACGTTCTTTATGATCGTTAATGGCTTTCAAAGAACTTAATTCAATTTCAAAATTCAATTGTGTAGCAAAGCGTATAGCGCGCATCATTCGTAACGGGTCATCAGAATAGGTAATGCCGGGTTCTAAAGGTGTTCTTAGAATACCTTTTTGCAGATCTGCTAATCCTTTAAAAGGGTCTAATACTATTCCAAAATTATGTGCATTGAGCCCCAATGCCAAAGCATTAATGGTAAAGTCCCTACGGTCTTGGTCTTCTTGCAAAGTACCATCTTCTACTATGGGTTTTCTACTATCTCTATTATAACTTTCTTTACGTGCGCCAACAAATTCTATTTCCATACCCTTATATGTAAGCATAGCGGTACCAAAATTCTTAAAGACTTTTACGTCAGAACTTCCCTCAAGGACCTTAGCAACTTCTTTTGCTAAAACAATGCCACTGCCTACGGCAACCACATCTATATCTTTTGCAGTACCTCGTTTTAAAAAATAATCGCGCACATAACCGCCAATAACATAGGCCTCTAGACCAAGTTCATCGGCCGCGTTACCAATAGATTTAAAAACAGGATGGGTTAATGCTTCTAGATATTTTTCCGACTTCATGTATGCTATTCCCTAATTACCTTTACCGTACCATCATTTCCTAGTTTTATAATGGAAGAAGGAGATGGATTTGTTTTTTCGCGATGCAAATTTACCACATAATCTACGCCTTCTAAAATACGGTGGTCTATTTCTGAGAATTGCGATGGTGTTGGCCCTCCAGAAATATTTGCTGAAGTAGATACAATAGGTTTTTTAAACCGCTGAATTAGATTTTTGCAAAAATCGTCCGAAGCTATTCGTATGGCCAAAGAATTATCTGCTGCAATTAGGTTTTTTGCCACTCCTTTGGGATTGTCATAAATTATGGTGGTTGGTTTTGTTGCCAAATCGATGATATCCCAAGCTACTTCTGGAACTTGTTCTACGGTGCGTTCTAACATAGCATCATTGGCTACAAGGCAAATCAATGCTTTGGAATCTTCTCTATTCTTAAGTGCGTAAACTTTTTTAACCGCATCTGCATTGGTGGCATCACAGCCTATGCCCCAAACCGTATCTGTAGGATATAAGATAAGTCCACCATTTTGCAAGGTTTCCAAACATTTTGCAATGTCTTCTTTCATGGTTAATAGCTTTATTTCTTATATTTTAATTTATCTCTTTGTACTTGTTCAATGGCAAGGATATCTTGTTCCTTGTAGGTAAGGGCCTCATAAGTTGCTCGTAAATCTCTTGTTAATTTACGTAAACCCATGGGTTCTAAAGAAGCGGCATGGTCTGTTCCCTTCCAGGTGCGGTCTAGGGTATAATGCCTTTCTATAACATGTGCCCCAAGGGTGTAGGCGGCAACATCTACCGCAATACCTAAATGATGCCCAGAAAAACCAATACTTTTGACCTTATCGCCATACTTCTCTTTAAGGGTTAAAATATCCAATAAACAAATATCTTTAAATGGAACTGGGTATCCAGAGGTACAATTGTACAGCACTAGGTCTTGGTTTCTTCCCTTTTGGGTAAAGAATTGAATTAGTTCTTCAATTTCATCTTTTGTGGTCATCCCTGTTGAAATATGTATCTCTCCCTGGTAATTCTCGCACAGGTAAGTAAGCATCTTATAATGGTTATTACACGCAGATGGAATTTTTATAAACTCAGGTTCTAGGCTACATATTTCCTTGGCCGAGGTGGTATCCCAAACTGAGGTAGCATAGGTAATACCCAACTCCTCACAATAACTTTTTAATTCTTGGTGCTGCTCTACCGTAAATTCTAAAAACTCTCTGTGGGCACCATAGGTTTCTCCATAGGAGTTAACAGGGTTAGGGTGTGGCGCATTATATTGTTCTTCTGTAAGTAACTCTTTGTTGTTTCTTTTTTGAAACTTTACCGCATTGGCATTTCCAAAGATTTTTGCCATGTTAATTAATTCTTTGGCAATCTGCATTTCCCCTTTATGGTTACAGCCAATCTCGGCAATTACATAGGGTTCTTTAAATTTATTCAAACCGTTGATTATAATTAATTATAAATTCTGATACTTCTCTTATGGCACCATTTGCAGAATCGTGATTTAGCACAACGTCTGCGTGGTATTTTATTTCTTTGGTAGCATTTTTAGGGCAAAAAGACCATGCTACTCGTAACATATTGCTTAGGTCATTAACATCATCTCCAACGTAAGCCGTGGCATTCACATGTATTTTGCTTTCTGCCTGCAGTTGTTCTATCAATGAATATTTATCTTTTACCCCTAAGTAAACATCTTTGATTTTAAGTTTTTCCATTCGTTTTTGAACCACTTTGGAGTTCTCTGAAGTCATTACAATAACTTGAACATTGTGTTGTCTTAGAATTTCTAGTCCCATACCATCTCGCATGTCAAAGGTTTTGGAAAGTTCACCTTCTACGCCAAATGTTACCCTTCCATCTGTAAATACACCGTCTACATCCAAAACCAAATAATTTAATCTCCCAGTATTTTTACTGGTTTTACTTGTGTTGATGATTAATTGTTCTATGATTTTCCAATCAGAAAGGGAGTCTATTTCCGTTAAGGTTTCCTCGGGCATTTCTATGGTGGCAATGTTGCCACTTATTCTATTGCTACTATTTTTAAAGGCTTCTTTGGTAGTGGTGTAAACGGCGCCATTTTCTATGTTTAGCCCTTCAAAATCTTGTCTTCTAGGTCTTTTGTAAATGTCATAATTAAGACTTTTTCCATTGCTGTCCCAAATAAATCGATGTGTTTTAACTACAGATAAAGCGCTGTCATAATCTTGTTGCGTAACGCAATGTAAAGCTTCGTTTATGTGTTCTCTTTTAGTTAAGGGCGATGTTGCTTGCAACAAGCAGAAATAATCAAAGTCCCAGTCTATTTTTGAAGCAAATTCTAACATGGCCGCTTCGGTAGATGCGGTGTCCGATGCGTTTTCATCTGATCTTTTTATAGCTTTGACCTTGTCGGACCACTTAAAATTAAGCTCTAGGTAAGAAATTATTTCATCATCATCCGTAAAAACATAAATGGTATCTAAATTTGAGAAAATAGCCTCGGTTAAAACCCATGTAAATAAGGGTCTGCCAAGTAGTTTCTTTTTGTTTTTATGAGGAATCCCTTTAGAATTTTTTCTTAATGGAATAAAGCCAATACGTTTAATTGCCATGTTATTTTACGATTTATTCGTATGCAGAATTAACTTTTTTATTGCTTTGGACGCAAAATAGTCTAAATAATCAATTCCCATATAGTGTCTTTCTTTTATTCTTTTCAAGTTCTCCAAAGCTGTTGAAAATAAAGTGTATCCTTTTTCAAATTCAAAATTATCTTTTAGATCTAACAACTCAATAGGGAACAACTTAGGTAAGACCAAAGCAGTATTAAAATGAAGACTATAATCTGTTTTTTCCCTTGGATGTGTCTTTATAATTATTTGATATTCTTTGGGTATCCTATCAATTAAATCTTTATATATTTTAATTTTTACAGCTTCGCTAGCTACAATATTATCTTCAGAAATTGGTTGGGTTAGTACCAACACCTTTTTTTTATCGTGGGAAATATTTAATGGCGTATTAAACAGGAAAAGATTGAATATTAAATTTTTATGCTCCTCTTTTAATAAGGGTAATTCTTTATTAATGTTTAGTTCTACGGCTTTTTGCTTTAACTCTGCGGGTAGCTTATCTGGGTACTGGGCTAAGACAGCGCTAATTTCTTTGTTGTACCCTCCTGCCAGTGGTGTATTGGTTAAAAAGGTTTTATACAGGTATTCTATTTTAGAATGGTTTTTTATGTATGTTCTTGCGCCGTCTTCTATCATGCTCATGCCTTTATTGGCACATAAATAATAAAAGTAGCTTTTAGAGGAGTCTGTTTCACATAGATAAACATCAGAAGCTAAAATAAATGCTTTTTCATTTGCAAGGCATGGATGTTTCTTTTCTAAGTAAGGAATTAATGTACTTTTTCTTCTTAGACCATAATTGAACTTTCCTAGTTCTTTTTTATGCGTCTTTTTTTTAGACAGAATGTGTACTTCTTTAAAAAAATGCTGTTTTAAAGCAGGTATCAAAACTTCTATACCAGGTGTGGTTTCAATTAAAAAGAGCAAATTCTCCCCGTAAGTTTCCGTATAATTAGCGTCTTTTATAAGATGTAATATAGACAGGTAAAGGTGATAAATTGTAGTAGCTACGTATGTTCTTTTCTTATTGTTCAAAATAAGCGGGCAAATGCATGTAATGTGGTAAAAATAGGTAATAATTAAAGATTACCTTGGTTTGTTCTATTTTCTAATCAAGAATCAAACGCTTTAAACTATATTCTTTTTCCAATGCATTCCATTGTTTGGTATTTAGGTCTTGGCCCAAATTTACCTTCTTTAAAGACACTCTTTGGGTATTGGCAATTGGGATTGGTTCTTTGGGTTTTACAGTAGTTTCTAAGGATAAGGTGCCATTTTTTAAGGCCATAGCTTTAAACCACAAGTCGTCTGCTTTAGGGGTCAATTCTAAAAATTTATCTACGTTTAGCACATCTGCATGTAAACTATTAGGCGGGTAAAGTACGCCCCAAGCTCCTACAGGTACTTTAGCTTTGCTATTAATTGCACTATTTTGTCTCCATGTTTTATAGGGAAGAACATTTCCCTTATCATCATAATTTAAATTAACACAATGGTTCCCCAGGATTACTTCAGGATTTTTTAAATGGCATTGGTAGATTAATTCTATAAAATTAGACCTGTACATAAAATCATCATCTACAGTTACAATAATCTCGTTTGGGTGTTTTTCTAACGTATGTATTAATTTTCTATGGGAGCAGTTTAAATTTGAAAATGCAATTTCAAAATACTCGTTTTCAAGGTTTTTAAGGGATTTGGGAATACTTTGTTTTAAGTCGCTGTTGAGCCATACTATAATCTTAGAAGGCATTTTGGTCTGGTCAAGAATACTTTTTATTACTAAATGTAGACTTCCCAATCTAGAAGGAATAGATGTTAATGAAACAATTACCGGCACCTGCTCTTTTTTCTTTAAGTCTTTACTAGAAAATGACTTAAATGATAAGTAACCGGTTTTGGCAATAGATATAGGTAGCTCTTTTACTAATTTCATTTAAACTAAGTTGATGTAAATCATGAAGGTCATTACAAGTTTTTTATGAACTCTAGGATTAAGTTTTAAGACTATTTAATATTCTTATGTTTTAAGAAAACCAAAGATATACCTTTGCGGTTTATTATTTTTGAACCCATGGAGAAGAGTATTCCGGTAAATCCAAAAATTTCTATAGTAATTAGCACTTATAATTCTGAAGCTTGGTTGCAAAAAGTGCTTTGGGGTTTTAATTGCCAAATTTATAAAGATTTTGAAGTTGTTGTTGCAGATGATGGTTCTGGACCCAAGACTAAAGCTCTTTTGGATGAAATGAAAAAAACTGTTTTCTATCCAATTGTTCATGTGTGGCAAGAGGACGAAGGTTTTCAAAAATCGAGAATATTAAACAAAGCGGTAGTGGCCTGTACTACCGATTATATTATAATGACAGATGGTGATTGCATTCCTAGAGAGGATTTTGTGCATGTGCACTATCTTAACAAAAAGCCAGGTTATTTTATATCTGGGGGGTATTATATGTTACCTATGAACATTTCTAAGATGATTTCTGAGGAGGACATAAAACAACAAAACTGTTTTAATATTAATTGGCTCAAAGAAAAAGGAATACCCAAGACATTTAAAAATAACAAACTTACGGCAAAAGGGTTGGTTTCGAGATTTCTAAATGCATTTACCCCTACCAATGCCAGTTGGAACGGGCACAACAGTTCTGGTTGGAAAAAAGACATCTTGAACGTAAACGGCTTTGATGAGCGCATGCAATACGGTGGACAGGATAGGGAATTGGGAGAACGTTTGTTTAATTTTGGAATAAAGTCCAAACAATTAAGATATAGTGCCGTTTGTGTGCACTTGGATCATAAACGCGGTTATAAAACACCAGAGTCTTTAGCTAAAAACGCCGCAATAAGAAAAGCAACACGTACCAAAAAAAAGGTTTGGACACCTTATGGAATACAGAAGGATTAAGGCATTACCAATAGGTAGGCTATCTCGTTCTTTTTTCTAAGCCTTTTAAGTTCGCGGTAACGCTCCCAAACACTCAATGCATTTAAATAGCTGATAATAATTCCTTTTTTACCATCTAAAAAGCCCAAACGTATGAGGTAATGGTGTACAAATTTCCAAAAAGGCTTAAAAATGAATAAACAATAGTTAAACTGTTTTTCTTTATAGAACGCTTCTTTTGCTTTAAGCCTACCATAACTGAGCATTTTACCTTTGTAATCTGCATAATTTTTATAACAGTAATGGGTAAGTTTTTCTTTTAATATGCCAGTTGTGCCATCTACCTCAAGGGTTTCATGAACTAATTTTGCATCTGTAAAACGGCATTTGTTCTTTTGGAATAATCTTATATTTTTATCGGTTTGCCAGCCGCTAAAACGCAACCGTTCTGTTTTGAACATAAACGTTCTATAAAACCAATAGGCAGCGAGGGCATCAGGTTTGTTTACCGTGTCTTTAATTTCACTAGCCAGCTTGTCTGTAACCACTTCGTCTGCATCTATAAAGAGCACCCAATTGTTAGTTGCTTTTTCTAAAGCAAAAGATTTCTGGGCTGTAAAGTTGCTAAATGGATGCTGAATTACGTTAACGTTCTCTTGTTCTAAAAGGTATTCGTAAGTCCCGTCCGTACTAAAAGAATCCACCACAATAATCTCATCTGCAAACCGTATGGAATCTAAACACATTTTAATGTGTTCAATTTCATTGTAGGTTATTATTAGTGCGGTAATTTTTTGGTCAGAGTTGTTCAATTGCTAACGAAATTTATGGTTATGTTCGTTTTGTGCTCGCAAAATTATAACTTAAAAACAACAATTAAATTGTATAAGTGTTACTTTTTCTTACAAACTAATGAGTCTGCTAATAGAGTCTTATTTTATTAAAAGGTTGCGTGCAATCTTGTGAAATTTATAAAATAGACTTTTGCTTACGGACTAAAAATCTTTCTGGTTTTGGCCAATGCACTGCCAATTACTTGATGCATATCATAATATTTATATTCCGCCAATCTGCCACCAAATATTACATTTTTTTCATTTTTGGCTAATTCCTTGTACTTATTGTAGCGTTGGGTGTTTGGGGCATCGTTAACAGGATAGTAAGGTTCGTTTTTAATGCCAGCCTCTAGAGGATATTCCTTGGTAATGACCGTTTTTGGTTGTTTGCCAAATTCAAAATGCTTGTGTTCTAATATCCGGGTATAGGGTATAGAAGCTTCGGTATAATTAACCACCGCGTTGCCCTGGTAATTTGGAATGTCTAATATTTCATGTTCAAAACGTAGGCTTCTATATTCCAATTGCCCAAATTTATAATCAAAATAAGAATCAATTTTACCTGTAAAAACCGTTTTATGCGCTAGCTTTTGTAATTCTTCTTTTTGTTCAAAAAAGTCAACATTTGTTCTACACGTAATATCAGCTAATAGGCCATTAATTAGCCTATTATATCCTCCAATGGGTATGCCCTGATAGGTGTCATTAAAATAGTTGTTATCAAATGTAAATCTTAAAGGCAAACGTTTTATAATAAACGCGGGCAGATCGGTAGCTTTGCGTCCCCATTGTTTTTCCGTATAACCTTTTATGAGTTTAGTATAGATATCTTCTCCAACCAACCCTAAAGCTTGCTCTTCTAAATTAGTAGGTTCTTTTTCTTTGTATTTAGAAGTTTGTTTTTCAATAATGGTAAGTGCCTCCTGTGGCGTCTTTACTTGCCATAGCTGATAAAATGTATTCATGTTGAATGGCAAATTATAAAGTTGCCCCTTGTAATTTGCCAACGGAGAATTGGTATATCTATTAAATGGAACAAACGAATTTACATAGTCCCAGATGTTTTTATCGTTGGTATGAAAAATATGTGCACCATATTTATGCACGTTGATACCCTCTATGTTTTCACAATAAATATTACCACCTAAGTGTTTTCTTTTGTCTATTACCAAACAGGTTTTTCCATTTTTTTTGGCTTCATGCGCAAACACAGCCCCATACAAACCAGCGCCAACAATAAGATAATCGTACATTAAATACAGTTATGTAAAAAATTCTCCTCAAAGATAACCTCAAGTTTACTTTTAGATGGGTATTAGCTACCTTAAATTGATATGTATAGTAATATCTTTGAAAAATCTTTTTAAAATTCAGTTGTGACCAAGAACGTTTATTATATCTCAAGGAACTACAAGTTTGCCAAAAATGCAGCATCCAAACCAAAAATGGATTGCGAAATGATTTTGGACCAAATGGGTATTTATAATTTAGGGTTTAAGCAATCCAATTATAGAAGTTCCGCTTTGGGTGCCGTAATTAGTTTTTTGGGTATCACCAAAGGGCTATTAACATTACCTAAAAGGTCTACATTGGTAATGCAGTATCCACTAAGCAAATTTTATGGATACAAAACCAAATGGGCCAAAGCTAAGGGGTGCAAAATAATTTTAATTGTACACGATGTTAAAACCCTTATGGGAAAGAACAAGGAGGTTGCCAAAGAAATGAAATTATTCAATAGGGCAGACGTTTTGGTTGTACATAATAAAGCCATGTTATCTTGGTTTAAAGCCAACGGTTTTAAAGGTGAATTGGTTTCTAACTATCTTTTTGATTATTTATTAAAACCAGATCAGCGCTTACCGGTCTTACCTACAGCAAAAGGAACCAAGATTGTATTTGCCGGTGGTCTTGGGATGGAAAAGAGTGCATTTTTGTACAAATTGAATGCATTAAAAGAACCGGGTTTTAGATTGGAACTTTATGGCGGTGGTTTTCAAAAGGAGAAGGTGCAAAAAAAATCAATTTTAAACTACCATGGGAGTTTTGCTCCAGATGAGGTTTTAAACCATGTAAAAGGAAATTTTGGTTTGGTATGGAACGGTAATGCGGTAAACCGCTGCGATGGTGCTTTTGGCAACTATGTTCAATTTAATAATCCGCATAAAACCTCATTATACTTATTGGCCGGGCTACCATTAATTATTTGGAAAAAGGCTGCGGTAGCCACATTGGTAGAAGAAGAGGGCATAGGTTTTACTATAGAATCCTTAGAAGAATTGTCCAAAAAAATAGCTGCAATTTCAGAAAGTGATTACCAAAAAATGCTTACAAAAGTAGCGGTGACTAGAGAAAAAATTGCCCAAGGACATTTTTTGGAAACGGCCATGGGCAAAGCATTACAGTTAGTCTAAGGTTTAAACCGCTACATCGTGTTCACGAAGGGCATCGTTTAAACTAGTTTTCTTATCGGTACTTTCCTTTCGCTTACCAATTATTAAAGCACAAGGTACTTGGTATTCTCCTGCGGCAAATTTTTTAGTGTAGCTACCAGGAATTACCACGGAGCGTGCCGGAACTCTCCCCTTCATTTCTACAGGTTCATTGCCCGTAACATCAATAATCTTTGTAGATGCGGTCAAAACAACGTTAGCGCCCAAAACAGCTTCTTTCTCTACGCGTACACCTTCTACAACAATACATCTAGAGCCAATAAAAGCATTGTCTTCTATAATTACGGGAGCAGCTTGCAATGGCTCTAATACACCACCAATACCAACACCTCCACTTAAGTGAACGTTTTTACCTATTTGGGCACAGCTACCTACGGTGGCCCATGTATCTACCATAGTACCTTCATCAACGTAGGCACCTATGTTTACATAACTAGGCATTAAAATGGTGCCTTTAGAGATGTAGGCCCCGTGTCTAGCAACCGCATGTGGTACTACACGTATACCCTTTTCTTTGTAACCTTTTTTTAACGGAATTTTGTCGTGGTATTCAAAAATACCTGCCTCTAAAACTTCCATTTGTTGAATTGGAAAATATAGCACTACACCTTTTTTAACCCATTCGTTTATCTGCCAACCATCTGCTGTTGGTTCGGCACAACGTAAAGTACCTTCATCTATTAAGTCTATAACTTTTCTTATAGCGTTTTGGGTTGCTTCTTCTTTTAATAAATCGCGATTATCCCAAGCTTTCTCTATAAGGGCTTTAAGTTCTGTCATTACTTCAATTTTGTTGTAAAGATAGTTTTAGAAAGACAATAATTCCGCCTAATTTTAAATGCATAACATTTTTAAGGCTATTTTTGCCAAAATTTAGATTTTGTGGCAAGGTTAATGGCATTGGATTATGGTAAGGTAAGAACAGGTATTGCCGTAACAGACGAAATACAATTAATTGCATCTGGTTTAACAACGGTAGCAACCAAAGATCTAATTCCATTTCTTAAAAATTATTTTGCGCAAGAAAATGTGGAGAAGGTTATTGTAGGAGAGCCTAAACAGATGGATGGTTCCGCCTCTGAATCTGAAAAGCTTATCAAAGCATTTCTTGCTAAATTTCAACAAAATTTCCCCAATTTATCCGTAGAGCGGCAAGATGAAAGGTTTACCTCTAAATTGGCAGTGCGTACTATGATAGATGGTGGATTAAAAAAGAAAAAAAGACAAGATAAAGCTTTGGTAGACCAGATAAGCGCTACCTTAATTTTACAATCTTATTTAGAGAGAAAATAGCATATGATTTTACCAATTACGGCTTACGGAGACCCAGTTTTAAGAAAAAAAGCATCTGAGATAACAAAAGAATATCCCAATTTGGATTCACTTTTGCAAAATATGTGGGAGACCATGTATAATGCAAGTGGTGTGGGTTTGGCCGCACCACAGGTTGGACTTCCCATTCGTATTTTTTTGGTGGATACTACCCCTTTTTCCAATGACGAAGATTTATCTGAAGAAGAAAGTAAGCAATTAAATGGTTTTAAAAAGGTTTTCATCAATGCAAAAATTGAAGAGGAGACTGGTGAGGAATGGGGATTTAACGAGGGTTGTTTGAGTATACCCGATGTTAGGGAAGATGTCTATAGAAAACCAAAGATTAAGATAACCTACCAAGACGAAGCGTTCAATACACATACTGAAGAATATGATGGTTTGTTAGCGCGGGTAATACAGCATGAATATGACCACATAGAAGGTGTGCTATTCACGGATAAATTATCATCTTTAAAAAAGCGTTTGTTAAAGAGTAGATTAGACAAAATAGCCAAAGGAAAGATTAGGGTTGAGTACAAAATGCGTTTTCCTTTGTTGAAAAAAGGGCGTTAATACTTGGGCAGTTTTTATAAAAGCATAAATTTGCGCGCATAAATTTAGATAAACATGGCGTTGGAGAAAATATTATCTATCGGTGGAAAACCAGGATTGTATAAATTAATAACACAGACCCGTTCCGGTTTTGTTGGAGAATCTTTAATAGACGGGAAAAGAATTACCGTTGGTTTTAGAAACAACGTAAGCGTACTGTCTGAAATTGCCATTTATACCTTGGAGGAAGAAGTTCCATTAAGAGAGGTTTTTCAGAAAATCAAGGATAAAGAAAATGGGGGTAAAACAGCCGTACATCACAAAGACGAAAAAATAAAGTTAGAAGAATATTTTTTTGAAATTCTACCTAACTACGATGAAGATAGGGTGTACGCCAGTGATATCAAGAAAATTATACAGTGGTATAACCTACTGCATGACAATGGTATTACCGAATTTGCACCGGCTATAGAGGAAGAAAGTTCGGAAGAAGAGTAGTACGTTTTTAAGTATACAATTAATATGGTCCCAACATTAGTTGGGACTATTTTGTTTTAGGGATATTCTTAAAATACCCTCATCTTCCGCTAAAGCACGAATTAGTTTTCCATTTTCATCCCAAAAAGCACTACGCCCACCACCAATAAACCCCTCGCAGGGCCCCACACAATTTACAATACCAATAGGTGTAACCGTATTTTTGGCTAGTTGCTGTAAATAGTCATAACTACTTATCATAGCTTTTTTTGTTTTAGCTGCAGATGCCAACACTAAGTCTGGTTTTTGTTTGTTAATAAATTCATGGGCGTCTATTGTGAAGCTTTCATAACAAATAAAAAATACAATCTTTTTACCCGCTATGTAAAAGACCTTAAAGGATATACCGTTATCAAAAAAGGGTTGTTCATCTACATGTAAAAGATGCTTGGCATAGCATTCTGTTTTTTGTTGTGGCTTGGTAATAAAAGCAGCTATTTTTGGCTTTTTAATGGTACCAAGCGGGCTACCTACTACTATAGTTGTATTGTGTTGATTACTTAGTTTTGAAAATACACCCCAAACTGGGTCCTGTCTAGTAAGTGCTATATTGTTGGCCTGTTTGGTTGTATATCCCGTTAAGGATAATTCAGGAAAAATAATTAAGTCAGTAGTTTGCACACAAGCTCTGGTTACCCATTCCTTGTGTTTTTTTAGATTGTATTGGATAGCGCCAACCTCTGACCTTATTTGTAACAATGCCAATTGCATAGTACAAGTTTAACTATACCGCTGGAATAACTGCGTAATTTATTCCTCTTTTTCCGAATCCTTTTTTGGTTTTTTTGTCTTTTTATATAGGGGAATAAAATAGGAAATAGAATAGTTGTAGCCAACGCCCCATTTAGCATCTTCCGTAACTTTATTAAAGCCAGGAATCCATAGGTTATTAAAATTATCTGCTTCTTTGTTAGATAGTAAGTGGGCCATTCTAACACTCATTCCCAAATACACATTGTTGAAAACCTCATGTTTTAAGCCAAGAACAAATTCTAACCAAGTGGCACTCAATCCATCATATTCCGTAGGCGTGTTGCTGCCTAAAACAAAATCCCCTTCTGGCGCATATGTTCGGTTTTCGTTATAAAAACTAAAATTGTTTACCGTATTGGAAAAAGAACTATGCGCTACACGGCCACCAACGGTAATTAAATTACTCATGCCGTACCAATTGCCATAGGTATTGTAATCTGCCCCCAACTTAATGTAATTACCAGAAACGGTGTAATCGTATAAGACAGAATTGCCTATATTTTCGTCCTTTGTTTTTTCTTCTTTACCTACTTCTGCCGCCAAATACCATTTATCGTTTAACCTGTAATCAGCAACTAATTCTAGTCCGCTATAATCATCGTCTAAAAATCCTTGTACTTGTCTACTTAGGTCTACCCCAATGCGTAGGCCATAGGCGTATTTTCTGGTTATTGTATCCTTTTCTTGAAGGTCTATGGTCTTGGTTTGGGCAAAGCTATTATGGCTAAACAAAACCAAAAAGATTAGCAGCTTAATGAAATATCTTAACATGGGTTAACGTGTCTCTTTTAACTAAAGTTACTTCTACGGCTATACTATCTATCCAATTACCCGTATCCGATGTAAGGGCTGCGGTAAGCTCATTATAATTTGCTATATACCCACATGCAGTAGATAAGAATTCTTCTTCTACCGAATAGGTAAACGTAACCGTGTCTGGATTTCCATTAACTGTACCGTCTTCTGCAACACTATAATTATTGTGTAAGACAAAAGTAGTACTAGAGGCATCTGTACGGAGCGGTAAGCTATCCGTGGTTTTGTTGCCAAGGGTGTTAACCACCAAATTAGATAAAGTTTCCGTAGACCTTAGGTTAGGTACAGATTTTTCTGTTTCTGGCTCTTCATAGTCGTAAAAGCCTAACATCAATAGAGGTGTATCTCCTGCCACACAGATATCATCCTTTTCACAAGACGAAAATTGAACTAAAAACGCTACGATCAAAACATATAGCAATCGCTTCATGTATGTATTATCTTTTTTGTAAAAGTACCACATTTTCTACATGGTGGGTCTGTGGAAACATGTCTACAGGCTGTACTTTAACTACCTTGTATTGATGATCCATTAACGCCAGATCCCTTGCCTGTGTGGCACTGTTGCAACTTACGTAAACAATTTTTTCTGGGGCAACGTTTAACAATTGTTCAACAACTTTTTTGTGCATACCATCTCTAGGTGGATCGGTGATAATTACATCTGGCACACCATGTTCGTTAATAAAATCGCCATCAAAGACATTTTTCATATCACCAACAAAAAATTCCGCGTTGTTTATGTTGTTTGCCTCTGCATTGGCTTTTGCATCTATAATTGCTTCGGGTACTGATTCTATACCAATAACTTTTTTGGCCTTTTTAGCAACAAACTGTGCAATGGTTCCCGTTCCCGTGTACAAATCATAAACCAACTCGTTTCCGGTTAGGTTGGCAAAATCACGGGTTACTTTATACAGTTCGTAGGCTTGTTCTGGGTTTGTTTGATAAAACGATTTAGCGTTTATTTTAAAACGCAAACCTTCCATTTCTTCAAAAATGTAATCTCTTCCTTTGTAACAAATAATTTCTTGGTCGTAAATGGTGTCGTTTTGTTTGCTATTTACTACATACTGCAAGCTGGTTATCTCTGGGAAAGTTGCCTCTAAATGGTCTAATACCATTGTAATTTTCTCTTTCTCATCCTTGAAAAACTGAATTACTACCATGACTTCACCAAGTGTACTGGTTCTAATCATTAAAGTGCGTAATAATCCGGTTTGGTTTCTAGGATTAAAGAATTCCAAATCATGTTCTTGTGCAAATTTTTTGGCTTCTAAACGTATGGCATTACTTGGGTCTGGTTGTAAGTAACATTTATTGATGTCCAATATTTTAT
This sequence comes from Croceivirga radicis, assembly GCF_002072105.2. Classification (GTDB taxonomy): domain Bacteria; phylum Bacteroidota; class Bacteroidia; order Flavobacteriales; family Flavobacteriaceae; genus Croceivirga; species Croceivirga radicis. Next base: position 177,042 of record NZ_MTBC01000007.1, on the reverse strand, counting down.
CCCACATACCGGGTATGTGAAAGCCAAGTGCGTTTCTATTTTCTATCTCTTTATCAGATTTAATTTCATCTAAAGAAAGCCATCTAGAATCAGAAAAAGAAAATTCCATTTTATTTCGATAGAAATAGTGCTTTTTAGAACCTAGAATAGGTGAGATTTCTGGTAACTCTAATTGACCAATACGCATTAAATTCTGCTCAACCTCTTTTTGCTTGTAATACAGTTGATGCTCGTAACCCATATGTTGCCATTTACAGCCGCCACAGGTACCAAAATGTTCGCATTCTGGAGTGGTACGTTTATCTGATAGTTCATGAAAATGAACCGCAGTTCCTTCAAAGAAATTTTTACGTTTTTTAAAAGTTTGTACATCCACAATATCTCCAGGTACGGCATTGGATAAAAAGATAACACGGCCATCTGGCGATTTGGCTACAGATTTGCCTTTTGCCCCAGCGTCTACTACGTTGACCTTTTCAAACAGCTTATTACGACTTTTTCTTCTCATGCCGCAAAAATACATCTTTAACGGGCTTATTAGGATAGGCCATTTAAGTTTTATTAACTTTGGCAAAACAGGGGTGATTTCTCTCCCACGCTGCTTTTCTGGTATATTCCAGAAAAATAAAGGTACAGAAGGAATGGTTGTTTTAACAATAATAAAAACGTATTAAAATGGCTGTTTTACAAGATTTAACTTCACAGCAAGCAATTGATTTAGAAAACAAGTATGGTGCACACAACTACCATCCGCTACCGGTGGTTTTAACCAAAGGAGAAGGTGTTTTTGTGTGGGATGTAGAAGGTAAGAAATATTATGATTTTCTTTCTGCCTATTCTGCCGTAAACCAAGGGCATTGCCATCCTAAAATAATTAAAGCACTTACGGATCAGGCCCAAAACCTTACTTTAACATCAAGGGCATTTTATAATGACCAACTGGGTAAATTTGAAAAATTTGCCACGGCGTATTTTGGGTATGATAAATTATTACCTATGAATACGGGTGCCGAAGCAGTGGAGACGGCTTTGAAAATAGCACGCAAGTGGGGTTATGAGAAAAAAGGAATACCTGCTAACCAAGCAAAAATAATTGTTTGTGAAAACAATTTTCATGGGCGTACCATTACCATAATTTCAGCCTCTAACGACCCAGTGGCCACCGAAAATTTTGGACCATTTACTCCAGGAATTGTATCTATACCTTATAATGACATAGCTGCATTATCCGAAGCATTGCAAGATGAACATGTAGCTGCATTTATTGCTGAACCAATACAGGGAGAAGCGGGAGTTTTTGTTCCGGATGAAGGCTATATTAAAGCAGCTAGGGCATTGTGCAAGGAAAAGAATGTACTTTTTATTGCAGATGAAGTACAAACGGGTATAGCTAGAACTGGAAAATTACTAGCTACTTGTGGTAATTGTAACTGCGCCGACCGCAATTGTTCTGGGGAACCAGAAGTTAAACCAGATGTATTGATTTTGGGTAAGGCCATTTCTGGTGGTGTTTTTCCTGTATCTGCTGTTTTGGCTAATGATGAGATAATGGAAGTAATACGCCCAGGCAACCATGGTTCAACATTTGGAGGCAATCCTCTGGCCTGCGCCGTAGCAACCGCTGCGTTAGAAGTGGTAAGGGATGAGCGGCTTGCGGAAAATGCGGCTGAGCTTGGGGAACTGTTCCGCTCTGAAATGGAAAGAATTATAGCAGAAACAGATTTAGTACTTAAGGTACGGGGTAAAGGGTTGCTCAATGCAATTGTTATTAACGATACCGAAGAAAGTAGCACAGCCTGGGATATATGTATGGCATTAAAAGAAAATGGACTTCTAGCAAAGCCAACACACGGCAACATTATACGTTTTGCACCGCCATTGGTTATGACCAAAGAACAGCTTATGGATTGCGTTTCTATTATAGAAAGTACACTTAAAGCTTTTAAAAAATAAATTTATATAACCGTATTCTCTTGTAATGCAAGAGAAATTTTTTCGGCATTAAAAGAAGCCTTAATCCCTGTAGGAATGGTTAGATTTTGAGAAATGTGTCCAAAACTAAAACCATAAGCTACAGGGATTTTTAATGGGCTTAATCTGTCTATCAACACTTCTTTTAGCGTAAAATTGGTCTTGTCCTTTGGCCTGTCACAACCTTTAAAAATTCCTAAAATAATTCCGGCTGCATTAGAAAAAGTAGTACTGCCCAACAGTTGTGTTAGCATACGATCTATGCGGTATGGTGCTTCTTCTATCTCTTCTATAAAGATTAGTTTGTTGGTAAAATCAATTTCATACGGTGTACCTAAGAGCGCAGTAATTAATGTAAGACTACCGCCAACTAAAACCCCACCTGCTTTTCCAGGATAGATGCAATATTGTTCAAATTCAGGATTTATGTTTTCTTTCGCTAATTTGGATGTGGTATTTCTCAGTTTAAAGGGGGTCTTGTTTTTCATAACCAATTTCTTTAGCCATTTTTGGCTAAAGGTGTTATTTAAGGTGGTGCCCACAGGACCATGAAAGCCTACTAAGCCAGTTTGTTGATAGATAGGATTTAATAAAGCGGTAACATCACTAAAGCCAATAAAAACTTTTGGGTTGTTCTTTATAGCGTCAAAATCCATGAATTGCAATATTCGGGTGCATCCATAACCGCCTCTTGCACATAGTATACCGTCAACTTTTGGGTTGGCAAACATTTCGTTGAGGTCTGCGGCTCGTTCTTTATCAGTATTACTAAAATATCCGTGATTTTTGTAAAGCCGATTGGTGTAATAAGGAACAAAACCCATACTCCTTACTGTCTTAAAAACGCTTTCTAGTGTATCTTTTGACAACCCATACCCCGGAGCAATTATACCTATTGTGTCTCCTTTTTTTAGTCGTTTTGCTTTCAGGGTTTTAATTTCCGTATTCTGTGAAAATCCCGTATTTGGTAGAATTGTAGCTGCCGCTGCTATTGCGGTTTGTTTTAAAAAGACCCTTCTATTTTTCATTTAGTTTAAGCGCCTTTGCGTTCTTCACGTTTTAATTGTCTTTGGATTTTTTTAATGGCGTTCTCAATAGATTTCTCTGGCTCAATTATGTTATATGCACCCCAAAAATCTGGGTCTGAAAAACCATCTGCCTCATCTGCAAGTATAATAGAGCTTTTTAATTTTTCTCTGTTTTTTAGATTAGCCCCATCGGTATTGTTTTCCCAATCGGTTATTGCCATTTCTGCGGCCATACTGTAAACAGAGTTAAATAGTTTTCCTTTCCAATCTACCTTAAATTCCATAAGAATGTTACTATAACCAAAATACCATTTGCCATTTTGTTCCCTGTAATCTACACGATAAGCAACTTCTGTTGGCCAAACATCTACATTGGCAGGTTTTCTGCGTACAAATAATTTAGCGGCTAAATTTCTATCGGTAATATTTAGCTGATAAATAGCGCTGGTCAAGGTTTTATTGGTAGCATCTATAAACAATTTACCTTTATATAAGGGAGAAGTAATTGTAGCTAATTGGTTAAAATCTACAATATAAATAAGCTTATTATCAATATAGGTGGTGCCATTGAATTTAAAATCGTACTCGTTCATGGCATTTTCTGAAAATACGTATTGTGGGTAACGTATTAAATCTACGTACAGTGTATTAAATGGTCCGCCCTGTAATTTTAAGGCTACAGTATCTAATTTGCTATAATCTGTGCTTTTTCGAGCTTTGTAAATTTTCATGGCGTCTTTGCGATCCGCCTCATAAGGACTTTTATAGATGGTGACCACAGCTTCTGAAAGCGATACATTCTTACGTCTTTTTTTTATGGTTTCACGGTAAAATGCCGTCATTATGGTTGGCTTATCAAAATACTTTTCACCTTTTTTACTAAAAACCTCCCATACCAATCTTTCTACATTTTTTGGTGCGTTTATATCTACTGGAGCCAATTGGGTTACGGCAACGGTTAAATATATCTTGTTCTCCTTATTTTTTAAGCTGGTTAAAGGCACTGTTTTGGTCTCGTACCCCAAAAAAGAAACTACAACTTGCGCATTTTTAGTAGTAAGTGGTACTTTAAGACTAAACTCACCATCTGTATTGGTAATTGTACTGGTATTGGTGTTTTCTACACTCAAAGTAGCAAGAGCTAGCGGTTTGTTAGAGCCTTCTTCTAAAACAACACCCCCATATTCCCTGAACGACTCTTTTTGTGCAAATATTGAAGTGCTAATAAGCACCAAGTTAGCTAAGATAAATACAAATTTAAACCTTTTCATACCATCGACTTTTACTTTAAAATTACGAATAAATTTGCTTAGACGGTTATATGTTTAATTCTGTCTTATCCATAATTATAGTTCATAAAGTTCTAAGGGTAAATGATCTGGGTCTTCAAAAAATGTAAAACGCTTTTGTGTTACTTCATCTACTCGTATAGGTTCTGTGCTTACGTTTAATTCTTTTAATCTTAAAATACACGCTTCCAAATTAGAAACGCTAAAAGCCAAGTGTCTTAACCCTTGTGCTTCTGGTCTAGATGGCCTTTAAGGTGGATTAGGAAACGAGAATAATTCTATACAGTAACTACCGTTTAAGGCTAGGTCTAGTTTATAGGAGTTGCGTTCTTCTCTAAAGGTTTCTTTGATTATGGTAAACCCCAACACGTTAGTATAGAAGTGTTTCGATTTTTTATAATCCGAACAAATTATTGCTATATGATGTATACCCTTTAGCATTAATCTACCATAAACAAAGCATTGGCAAAGAACAATTTTCCATTTTCCCAAAAACCTCTAAATAAAGGATTGTCTACTAGATAAATAACTTGTCCACGCCCCATTTTTTCTGCCCCAAAAACTAATGTATTACCTAATTGCTTTTGAGCCGTACTGCCGGCAAAACCAGAAACAGGTGTGGTATTATTTTCTAAGTATACGGCATTGCCTGTTTTTAGATAGTCAAAAGCTTTGGCCCCCAGTTTTAAAGTAAAGTAGGTATCTGTATAACCAAAGGCCAAGGGATGGCTGTTATCTACTTTGGTTTTAAAAATGGCGCCAGTAATGGCCTTTTTCATGGATTCGCGCTGTAAATCTTTATGTGCTAGGGGCTTTTCTTTCTCCTCAGATTCATTTTTTTTCTTTTTTATGCCAAAACCACCTTTACTGGCTAATTGATCAATAGCACCACTCATGGCTATAAGGTTACCGCCAGACCTAACCCATTCTTTTAAATCTTTAAGGGTTTCTTCGTCTAAAAATCGGCCATAATTACCATCTGGTAATATTAAAACATCATAAGTATCTAAATCTACTCTTTTGGCGTATGAACTTTCTAAAATGGTAATTGGGTAATTTAGTTGCTGTTCAAAAAAGTGCCATATTTCGCCAAATTGCAAGGTTCTTGTAGGCTCACCACTTAGTACGGCAACTCTAGGTGCTTTTATCATGTCTACATAACTAGAACCAAAGTCTTTACCCTTGTCCACAAATCCGGTACTAACCGGGTGTAAAATTTTGTCGGTTTCTTTGGCTGTCGCTATTAGTGTTTGTTCAAAATTTTTAACATTTTCGTTATCGGAACGTGTAATAATTAAACTACCGCGTTCAAAAGACTGATTGTTAATAGTAAATGGGGTAGTAGCTTTTCTAACCTTTACTTTCTTTTGTAATAAGCTGGCTAAGAACTTAGCATCTCTTAAGCTGTTCCAGTCGGTAACGTAAGCGTATGAATTGGGCTCGAATAGTTTTGTTTCTGTATTAAGGGTACTATTCTGGGTATTTACCAAACTAGTTGTTGCAATGGCATCTAAGCCGTAAGCATAAGGTAGCGACCAAGCAGTGATATCATAAGTTAAGGAATCACTCAATTTAGCATTTGGTTCAAATAGAACTTTAACCATTGTGCCCTTGGGTTGATCGGTAGAAACCACCAAGGTATTTTGGTCCGTACTCATACTTCCAAAAGTGCCATTGGTATAATTATAGCCTTTAACCGTACTATTTTTGGTAAAACCATAGGTAATTTCGTGTTGGTCTAATAATTTGGTGAGTGCATCTAATTTATCCGTGTCTCCTTTAAGCACATAGCTCTTATACTTGTAATTTTTGTTTTGGTAGAATTTTTTGAATTCTTGGTTTAGTTTAACGGAGTTGTTAGAAGCCACTTCAACGGTAGATAAACCCGTAGTAAAATGATGGTCTATTCTATCCTTTAAGGTTAAGGTATCTCCATTATTGGTAATAATACCTAATCCTGCCCTACCACTGCCACCTTGCTCGTAGGTCATGCCAATAGCACCATTATACATAGGGTAGGTATCACCATAACTAGGATATAACAGGTCAAAAACCTCTTTGGTAAAATAGAACCAACCGTTTGCATCAAAATATTTAGCATGGTTTTTTCCAATAGTTTCTTGGAACTGACGTTGAAAGTCAGTTATCACCTCATGGTACGGTTCTGCGGCAGGTGCAAAATAATATGGGTTGTTAACTCCTTGTTCATGAAAATCTACATGCACGTGTGGCATCCATTTATTGAATTGTTTTAAGCGTTGTTGGCTTTCAATCTGTGTTAACCAAGCCCAATCCCTATTTAAATCGAACATATAATGATTGCTTCTGCCAGATAGCCAGCCTTCATGGTGCTCTACACTATTGGGATCTACTTGGTTAGGTGTGTTTTTATTTTGGTTGTACCAATTTACATAGCGATCTCTTCCATCTGGGTTAATACAAGGGTCAATTATAACTACGGTATTTTCCAGATAAGCTTGTTTTTCGGTTAATAAGGAATAGATAGTTTTCATGGATGCTTCAGTACTTACACTTTCATTACCATGCACATTATAACTTAACCAAACAATAGCCTTATCATTTGTACCCTTATTATTTATACTTTTTAAGTGTTCGGTTTGTATATCGTCTAAATTGCTGATGTTTTCTTTAGACGAAACGTAGGCCAAAATTAACGGTCTTCTTTCGTTGGTTTTGCCATAGCGTACCAATTTAACCCTGTTAGGAGCAGTTTCTGCTAAATATTCGTAATAAGCTACTACTTCATGATGCCTGCTAAATTGGGAGCCCAAGTCGTACCCAAGAAATTCTGAGGGAGTTTTAATATTTTGAGCTTTTAAAATGCTTAGAAATAAAGAGAAACAAAGTAGTAAAGATAGCCTCATTGGGTTGTATGGTTTTTTGGTATGTCTCAAATCTAGAACAAATTTTTAGTTTCGGCAATTAACGAAATTTTTAGGATGCCTAATTTTTAAGAAACTTATCTTTAACCCAATTTTTTGCGCTTTTTCATGGATGTAGATTGTATTCCTTATAAAGAAACCGGATATTTTTCTAGGTTAATTCTAGATTATTTAGAACAGAATCAAAAGTTAAAACCATTTTACGGTCGTTTTCCGGGATTAGAAAATCTAAAGGAACAGATACAAGAAAAAGCAAAATCATTTCCACTAGAGAACAGGGCTATATTGGTTAAGGCGCTAGAAAATCAATATCAGGGTTTTTCTACTTCGGAACTTACCAAACAGCATGTAGCAAGTTTAAAAGATACAAATACGTTTACCATAGTAACCGGGCATCAACTTAATCTATTTACAGGGCCTCTGTATTTTCTCTATAAAATAATAGCAACCATTAATCTGGCGGAAACTTTAAAGAAGGAAAATCCAGAATATAATTTTGTGCCAATTTATTGGATGGCGACAGAAGATCATGATTTTGACGAAATAAACTTTTTCAACTTTAAAGGCAAAAAAATACAATGGAACAGACAAGCCTCGGGAGCTGTAGGTAGATTGCAAACTGATGGATTATCTGATGTATATGAGGTGATAGACGCCCAAATGGGTTCTTTGGAGCGTGCACAACAATTAAAAGAGCTGTTTAAAACGGCCTATTTGGAGCAGGATAATCTAACAAATGCCACCCGATATTTGGTAAACACTCTTTTTAAGCAGTATGGATTGGTAATAGTGGATGGGGACGATGCTGATTTGAAAAAACTTTTGGTGCCTTTTATGAAGGCCGATATTATTGATCAAAAACCACACGCTATAGTATCTGAGACCATAAATAACTTAAACGAAGCTTGTGAAGACTATAAAATTCAAGTAAACCCTAGAGAGATAAATTATTTCTACCTCAAGGACAATCTACGGGAAAGGATTGTACAGAGAGGAGATGATTATTACGTGAACGATTCGGATATAAAATTTACCAAAGCAGCACTATTGCAAGAAATGGAGGTACATCCAGAACGTTTTTCACCCAACGTAATAGCTAGGCCACTATACCAAGAAGTAATTTTGCCTAATCTCTGTTATATTGGTGGGGGAGGGGAGTTGGCTTACTGGCTTCAGTTAAAACAATATTTTAAAGCCTTGCAGGTTCCATTTCCTGTTTTGTTGCTGCGTAATTCAGTTTTAATGATTACTAGCAAAGAAGAAAAGAAATTAAAACAAATGGACCTTACTATTGAAGATTTGTTCTTAAAACAAAGCAGATTAATCAATAAGAAAGTAAGAAAGATATCTAATATCGATATAGATTTTACGCCACAAAAAAACACCTTGGAAGCACAGTTTAAAGCCCTTTATGAGTTGGCGAAACAAACCGATGCTTCTTTTCTAGGAGCGGTGAAGGCACAAGAAGTGAAACAAAAAAAAGGACTGGATAATTTAGAAAAACGTTTATTAAAGGCTCAAAAACGAAAACTAAAGGATCAAATAATTCGCTTGACCGAACTACAAAACCAATTATTCCCTAATTATTCTTTGCAAGAAAGACAACTCAATTTTTCTGAAATGTATTTAGAATATGGTACGGAGTTAATTCCAATTTTAAAGGAAAAATTGAATCCACTTTGTTCGGAATTTTTGGTGTTACGGGATTAGAAACTGTTCTTCCCACCAGTCTTGTTTAGTAAATAAAATTCTTTGATGTTGTGGCTTTTCCAGTTTTAGATATTCTATACGTTCTGTTTCAATTTCAATTTGACAGAAAAAATTACGATTAGATAAATAATCTACAATTTCGTTAGGCTCTTTACTGCTGCCAGGAGCTTTTTGGGTGGTGTAATCCTTTTTTGCATTATCAGATAAAGAGGTCCAAACATTATGTAACGCCTTTGTGTCCGTAATGATTTTTGCATTACCTGTAAATACTAATTGTAATTTTTTATCAGGATGATAAAATAGTGCGGATATTGCGGAGTTGTTTCTTAATTGCTCCACCTTAGCAGAGCGTTTGTCCGTGTAGAAAATTGGTTTGTATTCACTCTTAAAACCTCTTAATACCACTGTTCTTTGCTTTGGTGTTGAACCTTCAATACTACTACACACAAAATAATTAAACGGATGACCATGATTGTCCAAGGCACTTTTAAATTCCCTTTTTATTTCAGCTAAATAAATATTGCTCATTTTTTAAATAAAATTTATACACGATTTAGTAGTGGGTAATGTGCTAATTAAATTACCTAAATTTAAAATTAAACCATCAATATCTATTATTTCCCAACAGCGAAGTTAAATGCAAATAAACGTTTATGCCATTGAGTTCCCTAGTATTGTCTTGTCTATCTAAATCTTCCTAAAATAGGTAGACATGACTAAAGTTACTAGGCTTAATAATTTTTTTAAGTTTCTAGGTAGGGTATAATCTGTTTTAGTTGTTATACTATAAAAATTGCTAGGAAAAAGTTTTAAAACATATTTAGATGAATTTATAATTCATGTATTTAGGTTGGTTTTGATTTTAAATTAAAAAGCCCCGGAGTGGTTCCCGGGGCTTTTGCTATCTAAAAAGACATTTATTTTAGAATAATTCTTTAAAATGTGATTTTACTTCAAAAAGAGTGGCTTCTTTCATGGAGCTAAAACAAACATCTGCATGGCCAACCCTATCTTTTGGTCCAATACCAACACTAAAGAAACCTCCTGCTTTGGCTGCATCTACACCGCTTTCTGCATCTTCGTAAACAATACATTCTGCTGGTTTTAGGTCTAGTTTTTCTGCTCCAAATAGAAAAATATCTGGTGCAGGTTTGCTCTTGCTTACACTATTGCCGTCTCCAATTACATCAAAGTATTTGGTGGCATTTAATTGCTGTAGCACTTTTGTAGAGTTTTTACTGGCACTGCCAAGTGCAACTTTAAAGCCTTCTTGTCTTAAGTGGGTTAAAAGTTCTCTTGCACCCGGTAAATAATCCTCAGTGGTTATTTGGTCCAAGCTCGCAACATAAATATCATTCTTTTTGGTTGCAAGTGCCGCCACTTCGTCCTCAGGTAAACTTACCGTATTGTGTTCCATTATAATTCCTATGGAATCCATTCTAGAGACACCTCTAAGTTTTTCGTTTACATCACGGTCAAACTGCCAACCCATGTCGTCTGCCAATGCTTTCCACGCAAGGAAGTGTAATTCGGCGGTGTCGGTAATAACACCATCCAAATCAAAAATAAATCCTTTAATCATTTTGATATTTGGTTTGAGACGCAAAGAAAACTCTAAAATTGTTAAGAAAAAAACTACATAAGGTTAATTAGTACGTAAAAATAGAACCGCGTTTAATGGCATCAGTATAAAATTGCTTTAGTTTGCATAAGATAACTTATTGTAAATAAGTGTTTTTTAAAAGATGTATTAAATATCCTTAAAAGGTACTTTTGGTACTCTATCAATTTGCTATTTTTGCCCATGCATAATCAAGTTTTAATCCTAGATTTTGGTTCCCAGTATACTCAGTTAATCGCAAGACGCGTTAGGGAACTTAATATTTACTCAGAAATTAAACCGTACAACAATCCTCCGGAAGATTTATCTGCTTACCAGGCAGTTATTTTATCTGGTTCGCCGCATTCCGTAAGGTCAGAACAAGCGCCGCATCCAGACCTATCTGCTATAAAAGGTAAAAAACCGCTTTTAGGTATTTGTTATGGGGCACAGTATCTGGCACATTTTAATGGTGGTAACGTAGCTCCTTCCGCTACACGAGAATATGGCAGGGCACATTTGAGTAACTTTAAGGCAAACGAACCATTTTTAGAAGGCATAAAAGAGGGTACCCAAGTATGGATGAGCCATAGCGATACGATTAAGGTATTACCAGAAGGTGCGGAGTTATTGGCCAGTACGGAAGACGTGGAGAATGCCGCTTTTAAACTGAAAGACGAAAAAACATATGCTATTCAATTTCACCCAGAAGTATACCACACAACAGAGGGTAGTAAATTGTTGAAAAACTTTTTGGTAAATATTGCAGGTTTAAAGCAAGACTGGACCCCTGCTGCCTTTGTAGAGGAAACCGTAGACGAATTAAAAGAAAAGATAGGTAAAGACCGGGTTATTCTAGGGCTTTCAGGAGGAGTAGATTCTAGTGTTGCGGCTATGTTGTTGCACAAAGCTATTGGTAACCAGTTGTATTGCATTTTTGTAAATAACGGATTGTTGCGTAAAAATGAATACGAACAAGTGTTGGAGCAATATAAGGGAATGGGACTTAACGTTAAGGGTGTTGATGCTTCGGCACGTTTTTTGGATGCCCTTAAGGGAGAATCGGACCCAGAAGGAAAGAGAAAGATAATAGGTAAGGTTTTTATAGACGTTTTTGATGACGAATCCCAACAGGTAGAAAATGCTACTTGGTTGGCACAGGGAACCATTTATCCAGATAGGATAGAGTCTGTTTCGGCAAGTGGAGGGCCTTCGGTTACCATAAAAAGCCATCATAATGTAGGCGGCTTACCAGACTATATGAAGTTAAAAATAGTAGAGCCATTGCACCTTCTTTTTAAAGATGAGGTTAGGCGGGTAGGAAAAAGTCTTGGCATGCCAGATAATATTTTGGGTAGGCATCCTTTTCCGGGTCCAGGTCTTGGAATTCGTATTTTGGGAGATATAACCCCAGAAAAGGTACGAATGCTGCAAGAGGTAGACGCTATTTTTATAGAAGGTCTTAAAAAACATGGCCTGTATGATAAGGTGTGGCAGGCCGGAGCCATGCTTTTACCCGTAAATAGTGTAGGGGTAATGGGAGACGAACGTACGTATGAGAAATGTGTAGCTTTAAGAGCGGTAGAAAGTACGGATGGCATGACAGCGGATTGGGTAAATCTACCGTATGAGTTTTTACAGAAAATTTCTAATGAGATTATAAATAAAGTAAAAGGTGTAAATAGAGTAGTTTATGATATAAGCTCTAAACCACCAGCAACAATAGAATGGGAATAATGGTTAAAAAAGTAATTTTTTCAATTTTATCTTTTGGTTTTTTCTTTTTGGGCTTGCTTACGTTGCAGGCGCAACAAAAATATACCACGCATGCGGTAGAAAAAGGAGAGACTTTATATAGTATTGCCAAAAAATATAAGGTAACACCTGCTTCTATACTTAAGCAAAATCCAGAGATAAAAAACAAAGAAGAAATAAAGCCCAATACCATTTTGGTAATTTCTTTGAGCGGTGCAACCCAGGTTACGGATAGTAAAAATTTAACTGATAACAAGGTAGAGCAAGAAGTAAAGCCAATTGGTTACACAAGGCATAAAGTACGTAAAAAGGAAACCCTTTTTGGAATTACCCAAGAATATAAAATTACAGAAGATCAGCTTAAACGCTACAATAAAAGATTGTATGCAGAACCCTTGCAAAAGGGTATGGTATTGCAAATTCCAAAGTATGCAGAGGTTGTAGAAGATGAAGAAACTGATATAGCGTTTTTAACCTATACCGTACAACCTAAAGAAACTAGATGGAGTATTGCCAATAAATACGGGATAACTATTGATAGCCTTCTGAGTTTAAATCCAGAATTACCTAAGAATACGGCTTATCTTTCTGTAGGCCAAACCTTGAAGTTACCAAGACCTAAAGGGGATAGTTTAAAAGAACAACAAGTTGGTTTGTTTGAGTCGTATACCGTACCTAAATCTATTGGTATTTTTAGAATTAGCCAAAATTATGGTATCTCTGTGGATTCTGTTATTACCTTAAATCCGGAAATAAAAGAATTAGGAGGCTTAAAAGAAGGTATGGTACTTAGATTACCTAAAAAGCAGCCTACTAAGGGCGTGGTCAATACGGATAATTATATATTTTATCAGGTAAAACCAAAGCAGACGGTTTTTAACCTAACCCAAAATCTTAAGATAAGTAGAGATTCCTTATTCGCTTTAAACCCAGAATTAGAAAACGGTCTAAAAGCAGGTATGGTGTTAAAATTACCAAGACTAAAAGAAAATCAGTTACAGGTTAAAAATGCCTTGGTAATAGATCAGATTAACTTGTTAGATAGTATAAAAGTGGAGAACAAGCCCAATCTAATGTTCTTGTTGCCATTTAGAATTGACCGTATCGATTTTAATAATACTTCGCAAACAGAGAACCAGTTAACCAAGCGTAAAGACATGTCTATTGCCATGGGTATGTATACTGGTGCCATGGTGGCCATAGATTCCATGAAACGAAGAGGTATATCTGTAAATGTAAAGGTTTTTGATACCGAAATGAGCGAGGAGAAGGTAAGGTCTATTATGGAAACACAATCGCTTTATGGTATAGATGCTATTGTAGGACCAATCGCCCCAAAATTAATTAGTACGGTGGCTGCAACGGCATCTCAGTCCAATGTGCCTGTAATTGTTCCTTTTGCTTCAGATAACGATTTGAATTTTAATAATGTCTTTTACACTGTACCACACGATTCTATTTTGCGGAATCGTATATTGGAAAAGGTAGCAGAAATGCGCAAAGACGAACAAATAATTGTGATTGCAGATGCCAAGCACAATACGGCAAAAGAAGCCATCATCAAAAAGTTTCCAAAAGCTAGGGTGGCTAAAATGAGTAAAGATGGTTCCCTGCACCTAGTAGACTTTAAAGCTATGCTTTCTAAATACGTGCCTAATTGGGTTTTTGTAGAAACAGAAGACGATAATCTAGCCGCAAGTTTAGTATCCATAGTAAACTCTTCTAACCTTAACGATGCTATTGGTCCTAAAATAAAGGTGAAAATGTTTACTACTAATTACAATAATGCATTCGAAGGGGAGGACATTTCAAGGCCTCATCTAGGAAATTTAGAATTTACGTTTCCGTCTCCTTATAAGATTAATGGTGATAGGACATTTTCAAGAGCATATGAAAAAATGTATGGTATTGAACCAGACCGCTATGCGGTTAGGGGGTATGATATTACAATGGATCTGCTGTTAAAATTAGCCTACAAGAAAAACTTATTTGAAACGGCTAAATTTATTGGTCAAACAGAGTATTCTGGTAATAAGTTTGATTATTATAACAAGTTTACCGCAGGTTACTTTAATAAAGCTACTTACCTTTTAGAATATAATGATGACTTGTATATAAAAGAAGTAAAATAATATGATAACCTCTAAAGTAACATACACAGGACAACTTAGGACTACTTGCGAGCATATTAGAAGTGGTGCCACATTTGTAACAGATGCGCCAGTAGATAACAATGGATTGGGCGAAGCTTTTTCTCCAACCGATACGGTTGCTACCGGTTTGGCAAGTTGTATGTTAACCATGATGGGTATAAAATCCAAGACACTAGATGCTACTTTAGAAGGTGCCTATGCAGAGGTTACCAAGCACATGGCTGCAAATCCAAGAAGGATAAGCCAAATAGACGTAGTACTTTACTTGCCAGAACAGACAACAAAAAAGGAGCGTAGTATTTTAGAGCATACCGCAAATACCTGCCCTGTATTGTATAGTTTGCATCCAGATATTACTAAAGCCATTACTTTTAAATGGGTTTTGGAATCAAAATAGTAGTATTTCTATTTTTTCTTAGTTCTTTCTGGCTTAGAGGACAAGAGTATAAAAATGCTTTGGTTTGGCAGAAAGAAAAAAGGTTAACTTGGGAAGATTTTAAAGGAGCCGTTCCAAAAGATGCCGACCCTGCCGCTACAACGGCTAGTGGCATTAGTTATGAATACACGGCCAATATGTGGTACCACGAAGTAAAGGTAAACATAACCATTACCGCCTATTTTTACCCAACAGAATCTTGGTATAGACCAGAATTAGCCAATAACCATGTTTTGCAGCATGAACAACTACATTTTGATATTACGGAACTACATGCCCGTAAAATGAAATTTGAAGTATCTAGAACTACTTTTACGGAAAACGTCAAAGAAGAAATAAATAAAATTTATCGAAAAACCTTAAAAGAACTTAAGGAAATGCAAGAGCGTTATGACTGGGAAACCAGTTTCTCTAGAAATGCCAAGGCACAACAAAAATGGCAACAAAGAATTTCTGAAGCTCTGGAGCGCCTAGCCGCACAGCCATAACGTTCTGCAATAAAAAATAAATTTTTTAGTACTCCGTTACGGATCCCCAGTTTTCTCCACTTTTAATACGGTACAGTTGCATCTCAGAAATCCCAAATTGCTTGGCAATCATTTTCATTCTGGTTCTGCGGTTAGGGTCGTTGATTTTTCTTTTAATCAACTTTACCTTGGCCTCTGTTAACTTGGCGTATGTTCTTTTACGTGGTTTGTTAAGGTACTCCGGATTGGTAAACTGGTGTTTCTCCTTTTCTTCTTTGGTAGCCCATTTTAAATTTTCTACCCGGTTATCTTTCTTGTCATAATTCAAATGAATTACATACTGATCACCTTCTTTTTTCTCTAAGAAATGTTCTGCTACCAATTTGTGTACATACCTACTGGTAGATTTTCCGTTTTTCTCTTGTTTTAGAGGTAGGTTTTGGTATCCGTTAATAAAAGATTCCGTTACTAAAAATTCTTTTTCTCCCTTACAGTTGATTACTCTTCCGTAATTTGAAATCTTGAATTTAGCATCTTTGGAAATTTTTTCATCGAACTGGACATCCTTCCATTCCTCATTCCAATAATTCCTAATCATTAGCTATCGTGTATTAGTATTTTGTGTATCACTGTGTAAATCCCCCACAAAAACTAGGGGAAAAGTACAAAAAAAATGGGTTTTTTGGGAGATAGTCGGATAAAATGTCGACTTAATTCGTTGAAAATTAAATAAATAATCCCAAAAAAGTAAGTTTTAGCTTACTTTTTTGGGATTTATACTACAAATAAGCGTCCTATTTACAGTGTTTTACTTGTAGTTTCTGAACTTAGTCTTATTTAATTCCATGGAATTTTAGCAGAAGGGTAGTAGTTTACCTTTTCTTTTTCTAGAAAACTTTGATGGCCTACCAATCTTTTAGTATAATCTTCCCAATTTCTGTTTTTTTGAACACTCCAGCCTAATTCTGAATAACCAATAACTCTAGGAAACGCTAAATATTCAAGTTCTTCTAAGTTGCTTATGGTCTCTGACCACAAAGGAGCTTCAATTCCTAAAATATCATCTTTGTCCAATTCTTCTATATAGGTTTCTGGATTCCATTGATATGCACTATCAACGGGAATAAGTCCGGCCCACGTCAATCCAAGCTTAGTATCGTTATCGTATTTCATGTCTAGGTACATTTTTTTACCTGGACTTAAAATTATTTTAGAGCCATTTTTAACGGCTTCTAATGAGTGGTGTACTTCTTTCCACAATTGATGTACTGAATTTGGTGAAATATTTGCTTGTGAAATTTCATTCCAACCTATAACATTTTTCCCGTGCTTTTCAACTATTGCTTCTACCCGTTCTACAAAGTATAGATAATCCTTTTTGGTCGTAGCAAAAGTTTCGTCACCACCAATATGAAAATATTTACTCGGAGAAATTGCGGCAATCTCACCAATCACGTCGTCCAAGAAACTATAAACAGTATCTTTTCTAACGTCAAAAGAGCTATAACCTACTAGCATATCTGTGCGTACCCTAGGTGTTTTTGCCCTACCATTGGCGTCATGTAAAAATGGATAACTTAAAGAAGCGGCGTTGGTGTGTCCCGGCAAGTCTACTTCTGGTATAATTTCAATATGCCTATCTGCGGCATAAGCAACAAGCGCTTTAAAGTCTTCTTGTGTATAAAAGCCACCTTCTCCACCACCAACTTCAGACGCTCCGCCAATTTCTGTAAGTTTAGGCCAACTTTTAATTTCTATACGCCAACCTTGATCATCTGTTAGGTGCATATGAAACTTGTTAAACTTGTAGTACGCCAAAAGGTCAATATATTTTTTTACTTCGTCTACCGTAAAAAAGTGTCTGGCCACATCTAACATGGCACCACGATAACTAAAGTTTGGCTCATCTAAAATTTTACCAGAAGGTATAACCCACATAGGTTTACTAGAAAGGGTATCATTACTTTTTTCTGGAATTAATTGTCTCAATGTTTGAATACCCCTAAAAGCACCAGCCGCATTTTTGGCGTTTAAAATAATAGAGTCGTTTTTGATATACAATTCATATGCTTCTGGAGATGTTAGCGGTAGACTATCTGTTTGGTTTATAAATATCATTCTAGTTGCGCTTTCTTCCCTAGAAGTGTTCACCGGTACATCTAAATTTATCTGATGCTTAATCTTTTCAGCTAGGTATTTGCCTACATTTTCAAATCCTTTTACGGTTTGGTTGGTATAGATAACCGTACTACTATCCAAACCAAAGCCAGAGTTGGTTGGTATTACTTTTAGTGGTTTGGGTATTATGGTATTAATTGCTAAATCTGTCTGTGGATAGTTTATTATCTCTTTTTTTTCTTCGCATGCGGAAAAAGCAATAATCACTAAAAATAGTGCTACAGTTTTTAAAAAATTGTTTTTCATTGTTGGTTGTTATTTAATCAATGGCTTAAGTTGATAATACCAGATATCGTATCCCATTTTATTCATATGTAGGCCGTCTGCTATAAACAAATTGGTACGTAATTTTTTTCCATCTAGCATGGCATACCAGACATCTGCATAATCTATGTATTGTTCTTTTTGCGCCAGCTTTTCTAATTTCCTGTTTAACCTCTTGTATTTACTCCTTAGTTTCCAACGGCTTATGCTTGGTTTGGCAGAGATTAATACAATATTGGTTTCTGGATTATCCTTTTTAATCTTTTGGATTATTTCTTGTAGCGTACCCAAGATTTCTTTGGGTCTTTTTTTTGCGGAAATATCATTGTCGCCTTCGTAAATAAATACGGTTTTAGGCTTATATTTTAATACGAGGTCATCCAAAAAGTAGAGCAGGTCAGATGCTTGAGAACCACCAAAGCCTGTATTTAGTACTTGTTGGTCTGGAAATCTTTCTTGTAAATCTTTCCACATGCGTATGCTAGAGCTTCCGGTAAACACAATGGTAGATTCCTTTTGGTTCCAGATAGAATCGTTATGGGCAGTTATTGTTTTTACCTCATTTTCAAATCCAGCTTGTGCCGCTACCATTTGGCCAAATAAAAAAAGAAGTATGGATATCCTATACAGCATATTACAAAATTAAAACCTATGAAATTACGAAGAATTTAGGCTCTTGGTTGTTAGGTGTGGCATCTTAAATAAACTTTAACAGAGACACCTATAGCAAGCTAAGGCAATAAGTTTAATTGGTTACTAATTTTTCGCTCAACGCCCATTCATAGAAGCGCAAAATCCAATTATCAGAGGGTAAACCTTGTTTTCGCATCCCAAAGCCGTGTCCGCCTTTAGCATACATATGCAAGGCTACATTTTTTTTAGCCTCAAGATAAGTATTGTAAAGTTCAATAGTACCGGGAGCCAATTGTAAGGGATCGTCCGTGGCACAAATTAACAACATAGGTGGGGCATCTTGCTTAGGCGGTTTAGCAGGCATAACGGTAGACCAATAATAAACTGGTACTAGAAAGTTTGGTTTGTTTGCTTCTGTATAGTTTTGGCTAATACCAACAGTAACTGCGCCTCCGGCAGAAAACCCCATGAAACCTATTTTATCCGGATTTACATCATACGTATCGGCATGCGCGCGTACATGAGCAATAGCATTTAAACCATCTTCTATGGAAAACGGAATTACTTTGGCTACTTCTTCCCCAATTTTTTGAGGATTGGTTTGGGATAGTGTTGTAATTTCTTGTATTCCATCTTCGCCCGTGGGTACCAATCTATATTGCAAAACAAAAGCAGGGATGCCTTTTTCTGCCAACCACTTTGCAACCATGTTTCCTTCACTTTCTATACTTAAACCGTATAACCCGCCTCCAGGTGCAACAATAACAGCTGTACCTGTATTTAAAGTGCTGTCTGTTGGTTTAAAAACCTCCATAATAGGTTTAGAAACGTTGGTGATTACCTCTGTTTGCCATATAGAGGAATAATAAGCTTTTGAATCTCCTTGATACGTAACGGGTGGTTGTTTGGTTATTGGCAATTCTATAATTTCTTGGGCTTGTAAATGAAATAAAGCCAATGTGAAGAAGATAAATAGTTTAGTTTTCATAAGGATTCAGTTTTTTAAATATATAAAATATAATGACTACCCGCTTATTGGATTTAAACCGAGATTTAGAGGATAATCCGTTCTACAAATCGTAGCTTTGAAAGCTGAATTTTTTAAGGATGAATACAAGAGAACAACAACTACAGGCAATAGACCGGCTTTTGACCATTATGGACGAGTTGCGAGAGCAATGCCCATGGGATAAAAAGCAAACCCTACAGACCCTTAGGCATTTAACCATTGAGGAGACCTATGAGTTGGGCGATGCTATTTTGGACAATGATTTGGAAGAAGTAAAAAAAGAGCTTGGGGACTTGTTGTTGCATATTGTTTTTTATGCCAAGATAGGATCAGAAACAAATGACTTTGATATTGCCGATGTAGCTAATGGTATTTGTGAGAAACTCATAAATAGGCATCCGCATATTTACGGAGATATTAATGTAGAAAATGAGGAAGATGTAAAGCGTAATTGGGAAAACCTAAAACTAAAAGAAGGAAAAAAAAGTGTTTTACAAGGGGTTCCCAACAGTTTGCCAGCGTTGGTAAAGGCCAATAGAATTCAAGATAAGGTTGCGGGTGTAGGTTTTGACTGGGAACAACCAGAACAAGTATTTCAAAAAGTTGAAGAAGAACTAGCGGAATTACAAGAAGAGCTAACCAACAATAACCAAGATAAAATAGAGGCCGAGTTTGGAGATGTTTTGTTTTCCATGGTTAATTACGCCCGTTTTTTAAAAATTAATCCTGAAAATGCCTTGGAACGTACCAATAAAAAATTTATTGGAAGATTTCAATATTTAGAGAAGAAAGCAAAAGAAAATGGTAAGGCCTTACAAGACATGACTCTAAAAGAAATGGATATATTTTGGGAGGAAGCTAAAAAAATAGGGTCTTCTAACTAACCTAGGATAATTCATGGAGCAATTTACAAAGGAGTTTGTATATAATTTAAAATTAGCAGCACCGGTTGTATTAGGTATGTTGGGCCACACGTTTGTGGCTTTTGCAGATAATGTAATGGTTGGCCAATTAGGAACGGCAGAGCTTGCGGCCGTGTCTTTGGGCAATAGTCTGGTTCTTATTTTTATGTACGTAGGTATTGGTTTTTCTACTGCAATTACCCCCTTAGTAGCAGAGGCAGATGGCGCCAAGGACGATAATAGGGCCAAACAGCTATTTAAACATGGGCTAATAATTTGTGTAGCAATTGGCTTGGTCATGTTTACATTAATTATGCTTACCAAAGGCGTATTGTACCATATGCAACAGCCACCAGAGGTGGTAGCGTTGGCCATGCCCTACATTAATTTGGTAGCTGCTTCTATGGTTCCCATGATTATTTTTCAGGCATTTAAACAGTTTGCAGATGGCTTTTCGCAAACAAAGTACCCTATGGTTGCTACTATTTTAAGTAATGTGGTAAACGTGGTGTTAAACTATTTGTTCATTTTTGGAACTTTTGGTTTTCCAAAAATGGGAATACTGGGTGCGGCAATAGGTACTTTAGTTTCTAGGTTCTTTATGGTTTTCTTTTTGTGGTATATGTTGTATTCCAAACCAAAGTTTAAGCCTTATATGCAAAACTTAAAGTTTAGTATAATAGAGTCTAAGATTATAAAAAAAATTATCGACTTGGGTTTTCCTTCTGCCTTACAAGTTTTCTTTGAAGTAGGAATATTTACATCTGCAGTTTGGTTAAGTGGCGTATTGGGTAAAAATGCACAAGCCGCAAACCAAATTGCATTAAACCTGAGTAGTATGACATATATGGTGGGTATAGGCCTTAGCGTGGCAGCAATGGTAAGGGTAGGAAATCAAAAAGGACTAAATAACTTTAAAGAACTACAAAGAATTGCTACCTCCGTATTTCTTCTTACTCTAATTATAGAGATTGTTTTTGCCGTATTTTTCTTAGTATTTAATAATTGGTTGCCAACCATTTATTTGGATGTAGACGATGTTGTAAATAAAACAGATAACCTAGTGGTAATTACCTTGGCTGCAAAACTATTGATAGTGGCTGCATTTTTTCAGATTTCAGACGGTATACAAGTAGTGGTCCTTGGTGCCCTAAGAGGGTTGCAAGACGTGAAAATACCTACGGCAATTACGTTTGTGGCCTATTGGCTGGTTGGGTTCCCCGTTTCCTATTTTTTAGGTTTGTATACGGAATATGAAAGTACTGGAATCTGGATAGGATTGCTCTCCGGGCTTACCGTTTCTGCGGTATTGTTGTATATTCGATTTAAATATTTGACCAATAAACTTATAGCAAATACAGCACTTGTTTAGTGCTTAATTGCAAATTAAATAACACTAAAGATTATGGAACTACCTAAATTTCTTTTGGGCGATAATACGGATTTTCCGGATGCGATTTACATTGTTCATACAGAGTATCCAAGATTCATCATAAATCTTGAGAACGATGAAGTAGAATGGTTAGAGGAGTTTTCAAGAGAAGACGAAGAGGAGCTGGCCACTGAAGCAGAAAGATTGATAGAAGAGGCTACGGCATTTTACGATAGGGAAGTAGGTAGGTACGAAGATTAGTTAGGTGAACGAAATAATTACCTTAGATAAAGAAGTTTTCCTGTTCTTGAACAATTTAGGTTCAGAAACATGGGATGGCTTCTGGATGTTTATCACCAACAAATGGGGTTCAATTCCATTGTACATATTATTATTAATCTTTTCTTTTCGCCAATTAGGTTTAAAAAAAACAGGCGTATTGTTGGTATGCATAGCTTTGCTAATAACTGCTACCGATCAATTGGCAAATGCATTTAAATATGGTTTTGAACGCTTGCGTCCTTGCCATGATTTATCGGTAAACAATAGTATGAGATTGGTAAAGTCTTATTGTGGTGGTAAATTTGGCTATTTCTCCGCGCATGCCGCTAATGCTATGGCAGTGGCTGTATTTTTTGCACTGCTATTTAATAGAAGAATACCATTTTTGCCTTTACTATTGCTTATTTGGGCCCTAATGGTAGGTTACAGTAGAATATATATAGGAGTTCATTTTCCAGGAGATGTATTAACTGGTTTTCTTATGGGAGCGGCCCTGGGTAGCATTTTCTATGCTTTATTTAAGGTGGTACTCCAAAAATTAAAAGTATGATTTCTAACAGGAGATATTGGTTTTTAATAGCGCTTATCTGTTTAGTCTATTTAGCAGGTACTTTTGTAACCTTATTTGAGAACGATTCTGCCCAATTTGCGGTAATGGCAATGCGCATGGTTCAAGAAAACGATTTTTTAAGTTTGTTCAAAGGACCCAATGAATATTTAGATAAGCCACATATGCATTATTGGTTGGCGGCCTTCTCTTTTAAGGTTTTTGGTATAAATCAGTGGGCTTATCGTTTACCGGGATTATTAGCAACTTTATTAGCAGCGTATAGTGCTTATGGTCTTGGAACCTTATTATACCACAAAAACGTGGGTAAGTTTGCTGCATTAATTTTCATGACCTGCCAAACTATAGTTTTAAGTGCAATAGATGTTAGAACCGATGCGGTGTTAACAGGGTTTACAATTTTTTCCATTTGGCAATTGGCAACTTATATAGAGAAAGAACAATTATATAATCTATTATTGGGTGCTTTTGGAGCTGGTTTGGCATTTTCTACCAAAGGTCAAATAGCATTAGTGGTAATAGGGCTTTGTGTTTTATGCCATTTAGCATACACTAGAAAGTGGAATCTTTTGGCCAACTACAAGGTAATCCTTGCGATTTTGGTTTTTGCTGTTACCATTACTCCAATGTTGTATGCTTATTATCATCAATTTGATCTGCATCCGGAAAAGGTAATTAGAGGAAGAAACAATAGGAGCGGAATCTTTTTTATTTTTTGGGAACAGAGTTTTGAAAGGATGAGTGGCGAAGGGATAGGAAAAAATAGCAGTGATTTTTTCTTCTTTTTCCATACTTTTTTATGGGTGTTTTTACCTTGGTCCGTTCTAGCTTTGGTAGGCTATTTCTGGCGAGCTCAGTCGTTTATTAAAATGCGGTTTGTATATCATAAGGGTTTTGAGTTCTTAACGTTTGGCGGAATTTCGTTTATTTTTCTTCTAATAAGTTTTGCCCAATTTAAACTACCGCATTACATGAACATTATGATGCCGTTGTATGCAGTTTTAACAGCATCTTATGTTTACAGCTTACACAAATACACAAAGATTAAAGTTATAAAAACACTTCTTGGCATACAGTATTTTATTTTGAGTATTGTTTTTATTGCGGTATGTCTAATATGTTTTCACGTGTTCAAATTCAATTATTGGTATAATTATGTTGTGTTATTGTCTGGGCTTGGATTAATCGTGTATTTCTGTTTAAAACAAGAACCGTATTATGTTAGACTGGTTACTATATCTGTTTACGCTTCCTTATTAATAAATGGTGTACTTAACCTTCATTTCTATCCAGAGTTATTAAAGTATCAAGCAGGTTCTACCATGGCCCAAAAAATTGAGAAGGGAAATATAGATGTAAATAATATTTATAAGTTTAATGAAGATTATACTTGGGGCTTGGATTTCTACAATAAAAAACCAGTAAAAATTACCACCTTATCAGGTTTGGCAGCTTTGAACAATCCTTGGGTCTATGCCACGGACAAGGACTTAGAAATTTTAGAACAAGCAGGGTTTAAATGGGACCAACAATTAACAGTAGACCAATTTAGAATTACTAGGTTGCAAGGTAAATTCCTAAACCCCAATACAAGGGATAAGGTTGTCAATAAAAGGCATTTGGTACATTTATACTAGGGTAGAAGTGCGCTCTAGTTTTGGTTTTTTAAAATGATAATAGATACCAGAAAGGGAAACCAAAGCGGAAATCAAGAAGAACAAAAAACTAATTCCTATAGAAATGTTTGGTTCTAAATTTAACCATTTAGCACCGTATAAAAAGGTTACTTCTCTGCTACCCACACCGCCTATTGTTAAGGGGATTACCGAAACAATGGAAGATACCATGAAAACAAAAAGGTATTCGGTTACAGAACTGGTAATACCCAATGCCAGTAGTAATAGGAATACGCATAGCAACTGTATAGCTTGCAACAAAGCAGAATAGCCAAATGATGCCCAAAATGCAGCAAGGGTATAACTAAAAAATTGTTTTGCAACTAAATAAAATAATACCACGCCTATAGGTATAGCCAATAAAAAAAGATATTTGAAAGTTGAGAAAAGCTTATTGTCTATAAAAAAGGCCAATAGAAGTGCATAAATAAGTATAAGCAACATACCACTTAACCTATCCAGTAAGAGAACGGCAACTAGGCGTTTGGTGCTAACTTTAAAACGCTTTTTTAAAACGTAACCCTTATAGGCATCTCCACCAATACCGCCCGGTAAAAACAGATTGTAAAACATGCCTAGTAAGTACAACTTAAAATTACTCCTATGGCTTAATGGTACTTCAATAGCATGTAAATATAGATTAAGACGCAGGGCATTAAAATACTTGGATAGGATAAATAAACCTAGCGCCAAAGAGAGATAGCCCAGGTGGGCCTTTTTAATAGTAGTGATAACCGTATTGTAATCTATTTTGGTGAAAATAAAATAGAGTAGGGCTATACTAACGACAATTTTTAGCGCCGTAGTAGCTATTTTACGATACTTTTTGGTCACCTATGGAAATTTTCTTGATGCGATAAGGTCTTTTGGATTGTGACTCATAATAGGTTCTTATTAGCAATTCCATTACTATACCAATGGTAAATAATTGAATTCCGCCTAGAATAAACATCATACCAAACATAAGTAAGGGCCTGGTGCCAATGTCTTGGCCAAATCCAAACTTAACAATTAACAGATAGGATTCTATAAAAACACCCAAGATGATAAGTAGAACACCAAAAATTCCAAAGAGGTGTATTGGACGCTGAAAGTACTTACGGATAAAAAGTAGCAACATCATATCTGCCACAACCTTAAAAACACGTTCTAGACCGTATTTTGAAACTCCAGCATGCCTGGCGTGGTGTTTTACGGGTACCTGTTTAATTTGCGCCCCTTCTAAATGTGCTAACAGGGTTATAAAACGGTGCATTTCGCCATATAGATTAAGACCCTTCGCAATTTCTTTGGTAAATACTTTTAGTGCACAGCCATTGTCTTTAATATCTAACTTGGTAACACGCCTCACCAGAAAATTAGCTATTTTAGAAGGTATTTTTTTTACTAGGGAATCTTTCCTCTTTTGTCTTATTCCTGTTACTAAATCGTATTCTTCTGTAATAGCACTAGATAACATGTTAGGTATATCGCTGGGGTCGTTTTGCAAATCGCCATCCATGGTTATTATATAATCCCCGTTGGCATAATCTATACCTGCAGCCAATGCCAAACTTTGGCCGTAATTCTTTTTTAATTCAATTAGGGCAACTTTTTGGTCGTTCAAGTCTTTTACAACCTTTTTGGTTTGATCTGTAGAAAAGTCATCTACATATACAATTTCATAGTTATAACCCACTAAGGCTTCATGAATTTTATGTGTTAGTAGCGTTACATTATCTTCTTCGTTATAAAGTGGAACAACTATAGAAAGAAAAGAATTGGTTACCGGTTGCATGGGTATAATTTAAATCGCCGCAAATTTAGGCTTTTTAATTAAGGTGTGTAGCTAATCTGCTTTACCAATTCTATGGCCGCACTATAAGGAGCAATTTTATTATTGTCAATTTGATTTAAATACTTAGCTATTCTTTTTTGGTTATCCGGTTTTAGTAGAATACTATCTAGGATATTGTTTTTAACCGTACTTAAAAACCACTCCTTATTCTGGTCTATTCTTTTAGCAAAGAATGAATTGTTCTCTTTGGTGAAAAGAACATAGTCAAATATTAATTTGGCTATTTCCTGTATTCCGGTTTTTTCAAGAGCAGAACAGCTAAGCACTTTTGGAGACCAACCGTTTGCTTTTGGAGGGTATAGGTGTAAAGCACGTTTAAAAGAATTCATGGCCGTGGAAACCATATTAAGATTATCACCATCTGCTTTGGTTATTACTAAGCCATCTGCCATTTCCATGATGCCACGTTTTATACCCTGTAACTCATCCCCGGCACCGGCCAACTTAAGAAGTAGAAAAAAGTCTACCATACCATGCACAGCCGTTTCAGATTGGCCTACACCAACAGTTTCCACCAAAATAATATCGTAACCAGCAGTTTCACATAATAAAATACTTTCTTTTGTTTTTTTGGTAACACCACCCAAAGAGTCGTTTGCAGGAGAGGGGCGTATAAAGGCGTTTTTGGCTTTGGCAAGTTGTTCCATACGTGTTTTGTCTCCTAGAATACTACCTTTGGTTACAGAACTAGTAGGGTCTACCGCTAAAACAGCAACTTTATGTCCTTTCTGTATAAGATGCATACCAAAAGTTTCTATAAACGTACTTTTACCTACACCGGGTACGCCGGTTATACCAATACGGATGCTATTGTGTTCTGTGGTAATACATTTTTGTATTAATGCTTGTGCCTGTTCTTGTTGGTTGTGGTTATTACTTTCTATGAGTGTTATTGCCCTAGCCAAATCTATTGTGTCGCCAGCTTTTAAACCATCAAACAGCTCTTGTGCCGTATAGGATCGGGTACCGGTAAAATTTTTACCTCGTTTTAAATTGGGGTTTATATAATCTTTCTTTTTAGACACCTAGGTTTGTATTAATGGGTATACTTGGGTAAAGTTACACATAGCTGGGCAATTCAGTTGCTAGTGTATTGGTTACAGTTTTCACAAATATTTAATATTGCTAATTATGAGATGCTATTAGCAAGCCTTACCTTAAAACTTTAAATAAAAAATACATATGAAAACAATATTTGAAACCTTTGCTACGAACGAAGGTGGTAGAGCCGGTCATGTAGTTAGTGATAATGGTGCCATAGATTTGGATATAAGAATGCCAAACGCAAAAGGCGAACAAGAAGCAGGCACTACAAATCCAGAACAATTATTTGCAGCAGCATATGCTTCTTGCTATGCTGGTGCCGTACAAGCCGTTGCTGGTCAGCAGGGGCATAAAGATTTAGGCGATTTTATTGTAAAGAGCACGGTTAGCCTTAACAAAGACGAAGATGGTTTTTTTATAGAGGTTATCCTAGATACGTATTTGCCTACTCTAAGTAAGGAACAAGGAGAAGAAGTAGTTAACCTAGCGCATGAAATGTGCCCGTATAGTAAAGCTACTAGAGACAATATTACTGTGCATCTAAATTTATTGATGGACGAGTAATAGGCTTTAAATCATTATATTATAATCCTGCTAGTGTATATTGGCAGGATTTTTTTTTGATAAATACCCACTTCTTGCCACATTCCTGTTTTTCAATCGTCTTTAAAACAAACAAACAACAGACCAACCGTTTTGCAATTAGAATTAATAGAAAAATGTAAAAACAATAATAGAAGCGCACAATTGCAGCTGTACAAGAAATATTGTGACGGTATGTTCTGTGTGGCCATGCGTTTTCTTAAAAATGCGGACGATGCAGAAGATGTATTACAAGAGGCATTTATTAAAGCTTTTCAACGTATAGAACAGTACAAAGGTGATGTTACGTTTGGCGCTTGGCTTAAAAAGATAGTGGTTAACAGGAGTATTGATTTTTTAAAGGCAAAACGAAACAATACCATAGCGTTAGATGAAAGCTATATGCATGTTGCGGATACAGATGATTGGAACGTGGCTTCTAATGTCACCACCCATCAGGTAAAAGAAACAATGGAAGAGTTGCCAGAGAATTACCAATATGTAGTTAAGTTGTTTTTGTTGGAAGGTTATGACCATTCAGAAATAGCAGAGATATTGGATATCTCAGAAACCGCTTCTAGAACTAGGTTGTTAAGAGGAAAAAATAAATTAAAAGAATTGCTTAAAGCGAAATATTATGGCACAGGATCTTAGGGAGATGTTCCAAAAAGAACGAGAAATTCAAAAATTTAAGCTTAAAGAAGGGCATCAAGAACGTTTTCTAGATAAACTAGATAGCGCTTTGCCAACTAACAATAAAAAGAAAACAACAATAATTTACTGGCTTGGTATAGCCGCTACTTTAGTGATAGCGTTAACGGCAGGCTTGTTTTTGTTTAACAAGGAAAAACCTATTACCGCTACTAAAACCGTAATAAATGCCAAAACCCATACGGAAAATGACAATGGGATTTCTCTAGGCGATTTATCTCCAGACTTACAAAAGATTGAAACTTACTATGTGGGGAATATAAATTATGAACTTTCTAAACTTGAGGTTTCAAATGAAAATAAAGAGGTGGTAGATGGCTATATGGAGCAGTTGGCCCAATTGGACCATGAATACAAAGAATTAAATGTGGAATTGAACAATTACGGACCAAATGAAGACACCATTTCCGCTTTAATACAAAACCTACAATTGCGTTTGCAACTATTGCAAAAGCTTAAATCAAAATTAAATCAATTAAAATCATCAGAAAATGAACAGTCAACTATTATTTAAAACGTGCACGGCCCTACTATTTTGTTGGAGTCTGCAGGCACAAGAATCCAAAACCTACACTGAAACTTTTTCGGTAGGGGAGCAAACGGAATTGGAACTTAATACATCTTATACCGATATTGAGTTTGAATCTTGGAATAAAGATAAAGTGGAAATTACCGCTATTGTTACCTTAGAAGGAGCAACGGCAGAAGAAGCAGAAGATTATTTTAACAGTGAACCATTTACCATAATGGGAAATAGCAAACGAATTGAAATTAACAGTAAGTCTGGTAATTCTTGGAATTTTGTAACTAGGCACACTGATGACGATTTTCATATAGATGTAGAACCTTTGTTCTTAGATTTGGAAATACCAGATTTACCTGAGGTAGCAGCTATTGTGGCCACTGTTCCAGAAATGCCAATACCTCCAGCACCCCCGATGCCCCCTATGCCAGAAAAGTCTTTTGATTACGGTAAGTTTAAAGCTGAGGGAGAGAAGTATTTGAAAGAATGGTCTAAAGAATTTCAAAAAAGCTTTGATAAAGAGTATGAAAAAAAGATGGAGGACTGGGGCAAAAAAGTAGAGGAGCAAGCAAAAAAGTGGGAAGAGAAGCATGCCAAAGCCATAGAGAAGCGAGCAGAAGCTATGGAAAAACGTGCAGAAGCCATTGAGGAACGCCAAGAAGAGATAGAAAAAAAGGTGGAGCAACGTGCTAAAATGATAGAAGAACAACAAGAGCGCAGACAGGAAGCCATGGAAAAAAGAATGGTAATTAGAAACCAACGTTTTGGTAACGGTGATGATACCAATATCTTTTTCTATTCTAACGATGGTAATACCAAAAAATATAAGGTTAAAAAGACACTTAAAATAAAACTACCAAAATCCGTAAAGCTAAAAATGAATGTTAAACATGGTGAGGTAAAATTGGCAGACCTAACTAAAAATTTACAAGCAAACTTGCGCTACGCAAGTTTGCTTGCTAATACAATAGAAGGTAGTAACACATTTATAGATGCTTCTTACACTCCTGTTTCTGTTGTTAATTGGAACGTAGGCAAATTGCAAACAAACTATTCGGACAAAGTGCAATTGGCTACGGTTAAAGAATTGGGCTTGAGTTTAAATTCTTCTAAAGTAACCATAGGTAGTTTAGATAGTAAGGCACATGTAACCAATAATTTGGGTGATTTAAATATTGCCCAACTAGGCATTGGGTTTAAAACATTAGATGTTACCGTACAAAATGGTGAACTGCTTTGCAAGCTGCCTAAAGATGCGGTATCTGTATACATAAATGGTACCCAATCAGACATTGAATATCCTAAAGTATTGACGATGGAGCGTACCAAAAATTTCAATACTACCGTTTGCAAAGGTTATAAGAACTCTGATTCTAGTGGAAAATCTATCAACATTAATGCAAAATACAGCACTATTGTTTTAGACTAATACTATTAATGTTCCAAATCTTCTTTTAAATAGTCTTTAAAGTTAGCTTTGAACCTATTTAGTCTAGGAACAGAAACTGCTTTTATGTAAGAATGGTTTGGATTTCTCTTTTCAAAATCCTGGTGGTAATCTTCTGCCGGCCAAAATTTTTCAAAAGGTTCTACTTGTGTTACAATTTCATCGTCCCCATACACATCTTCAGAAACTAAAAGAGTTATATAATCCTGTATGGTCTTCTTTTCTTTTTCGTTCTTGTAAAAAGCAATAGAACGGTATTGGGCTCCTTTGTCTGGCCCTTGGCGATTTACAGTAGTTGGGTCATGAGAACCAAAGAAAACTTGTACCAATGCAAAATATGATATGACTTCTGGGTCGTAATAGACTTCTACTGCTTCTGCATGTCTTGTTCTTCCGTAAGACACATCCTCATAGCTAGGGTTCTTCTCGCTACCGCCGCTATAACCAGAAACAACTTCTTTAACACCCTTAACACTTTCAAAAATGGCCTCAACACACCAAAAGCAACCACTTGCAAAATAGGCCGTCTCATATGCACTTAAATCTTGTGTGGTTTCGTTTTTGGTTTCTTTTGTATTTTGTATAACCTTACCTGTATCTAGCTGTTGGCTTTTTGTATTTCCTTTGCAAGAAACCATAGCAATGAAGGCTACCAATAAAATGTAGTTTTTCATAGTTTTCTTTTTTTAGTTGAAAAGGTCCATTAAAGCTTACAACTTTAGATTAAAATACTTTCTCCTATTTCAGGTAACAGTAGTTTTTTTCCAGAATTATCAAAATGTTGTTGTGCTTTATCCAAATCAATTTTAATAGGAGGGAAGGTGTTGTAATGACAACCTAGAACCGTATTACACTGAACAAAATCTGCGGCAATAGATGCATCTTCAAACCCCATGGTAAAATTATCCCCAATAGGTAAAATGGCAAGGTCAAGAGGAGGGCAGGTCTCTGGTATAAGTTTCATATCCATGGTTAAAGCAGTATCTCCTGCAAAATATACTGTTTTGTCTAAGGCAGTAAGCACAAAGCCTCCAGGGTTACCACCATAAGAACCATCTGGTAAGATACTAGAATGTATGGCACTTACGTATTTAAGGGTTCCAAAGTCAAAGGTGAATTTACCACCATGGTTCATAGGATGCCCATTTAAGCCTTTTTCTCCATACCACTGTATTATCTCGTAATTAGAAATTAGTTTTGCCTCCGGATTGTTTTTGGCAATGGTTTCCACATCTAATACATGGTCTTGATGGCCATGGGTAATCAAAATGTAATCCGCTTTTAATTTGTTCACATCTATATGTGATGCAAGTTCATTGGCAGATATAAAAGGGTCTATTAGTAAAACGGTGTTATCTATTTCTATTTGAAAGGAGGCGTGTCCTAAAAATGTTATTCTCATGTCTGTTTGTTTGTAGTGTTTATAGGAAAGGTAGCAAAAACTAATAATTTTGCCGAAAGTTGACTTTACATTAGCTATTATTTATGAATTCTTTTACAAACTTAGTTAAGGGGTTGCCTCCAATTCAATTATTTCAAGATCCTATACACCAACGTAATTATGTGCCATTAGACTTATCTGTCCACAATCCAGATTTAAAGCAATTAAATATTTCTAACGCGAATGATTGCCAGCGGTACGTGGACCTAATTGCCAATAACAATTGCAATATTCCATATGGAGGTTATCTAGAAAAACGAAATTTATACGGTAGTTCGGATAGATTTAACAATACCGAAATTAGAAATATTCATTTGGGTATCGATTTTTGGCTACCGGAACAAACTGTGGTTTTGGCACCTTTAAAGGGTAAGGTGCACAGCTTTGCGAATAACGCTGATTTTGGTAATTATGGACCTACCATTATTTTAGAACACAATATAAATGGTTTTACCTTTTATACACTCTATGGGCATTTAAGCTTAGATAGTATAGATACGCTATTTGTAGGGCAAGAATTTAATCAGGGCAGCTTCTTGGCTAGACTAGGTGCAACGGAAATAAATGTAGGCTACGCACCTCATTTGCATTTTCAAGTAATTTTAGACATACAAACGTATACTGGAGATTATCCTGGTGTGTGTTCAAATACAAATCTTGATTTTTATAAAGACAATTGCCCAAACCCTAATTTACTATTGAAGTTATAATTTCTTATCGATTAAGTGCATGCTGATTCGGTAACAGGAACAAGGATTAATTTACCGTTATCGATACTTTTTTACCGTTAATCCGTTTGGGTGCATTTAAACGATTAATCCAGTGCCAATGCCGATTTAACTTAAGTGTCTTTTAATCTGATGCTAGTTTTACAGTGTAAAATAATCAAAGACATGAAAGCAATAGTAACCTTTATCTTCATCATCTTAATTGGAAATGTAGCCATGGCACAATCTGATAAAAAGGTAGAAGTTAAGCCTCAAGGTGTTCAATTGAACATTAAGGTTAACAAGACAGAGGTTAAGGCAACAGAGGTTGCAAGATTGTACATGTTTAAAAATTCTAGAATTAAAAAAGAATTGTCTTTTAAGACTAAGAAAAGTAACGCCAAATTAGCTTAATATGAATTTTATATGGACTGTGATTTTGGTGGTATTTAGTTTAGTTTTCTTAATGGGTGCGTGTTCTTTGGTTTGCAAAGAATGCAGATTAAGAAAAAAATTAAGACTTGTAAAAATTAAAAACCGCTAGTAGCGGTATTCCCAAGCAGAAAAAACTCCCCAAGTATATTTTACTGCTAATAGACGCTAAAGGCCGATGAATTACAAGGTTTATCGGTAAACTACAAAGGTCTATTTTTCTTCTTTTTAGGCTTAATTTATACACCTAGTTATAACTACCATTCGTCTACACTTTATTCTGATTTATCGATGAACGGTAAATTAACTTCTTATGTGGTGGTAATTTTACATCAAGAAACAGAAACAAAACACCATGAAAACAGTTATCACCTTAATTTTAGTTCTTTTTACAGCCGTAGCCTTTGGTCAAGAAGAAAAGAAAGTAAAAACCACCGTAGCACCTATAAATAGTACAGCGATTACCATAAATAAAACTATAAAAACAAAAAACCAAGTAACAATTATCTATAAAGACAAAAATTACTTGGTTAAGAAAGCGTTGAAATTTGAACTTAAAAAGATTGAAACTAAAATGGTTTAATCCATTCCTGGTTGTTTAATGGTGTAATTAAGTTTCTGTTTCTCCTTATCTACCATATCTTTTACTGACTTTAATAGTGCTTTGGCATCATAGATAATTCCATCTTTAATGGTGTACTTAATTCCACCCGCTCTAATAATTTCATTATCATCGGTCAATTTTATGGCTCCTGTACCGTAAAGCACTTTTAGGTTTTCTAGGGGATTTTCATCAACAACAACTAAATCGGCAAGTTTACCTACCGCTACGGTACCAATCTTATCTTCCATACCCAATGCCTCTGCTCCGTTAAGTGTTGCACTGCGTATTACTTCCAAAGGATGAAAACCTGCTTCTCGCAACAACTCTAATTCTCTTACATATGCAAATCCATACAGTTGGTATATAAACCCGCTATCTGATCCAGTTGTTACCCTACCACCTCTGTTTTTATACTCATTAATAAAGGTCATCCATAAATTATAATTCTTCTTCCAAGCAACCTCTTGTTCCGTACCCCAATTATGCCAGTAAGAACCATGGCTTACTTTACTTGGTTTGTAAAACTCCCATAAAGAAGGAAGTGTATACGCTTCGTGCCATTCTGCTCTTCTTGCTCTTTGTAGGTCCCTACTTGCTTCATAAATATTAAATGTTGGGTCTAACGTAAAATCTAGAGCAATCAATTCGTCCATAACCGCATTCCAATGTTTACTATATGGTTTTGCAGCTTGCTCCCATAATTTACCAGCATTTTCAAATCGGTGTTGTTCGTTCTGGTAATTATAATCTAAGGGGTAGTCTTGTACGGTTCTATCTTCAAATAGCGCTTCTGGTAGTCCATACCAATGCTCCATACTGGTTAGTCCTGCACGGGCAGAGTGTAGAACGTTCCATCTGGCAACGTCCATTTGGGCATGATGACAGGCAGATTTTAAACCCAATTTTTTATTTTCGTCCAAGGCGGCAGCCATTATTTCAGGTGGGGCACCAAAAAATTTAATTCCGTCTGCCCCCTTTTTAGCATTAGAACGCACCCATTCTCTAGCTTGTTCTGGGGTGCTAATAGGATTGGCACCTCCTTGTCCAAATCCTGTATAGGCAAATACTCTCGGCGCAATTATGGCATTTTTTTCACTTTTGGTTT
The DNA here is from genome assembly GCF_002072105.2 of Croceivirga radicis. GTDB lineage: Bacteria > Bacteroidota > Bacteroidia > Flavobacteriales > Flavobacteriaceae > Croceivirga > Croceivirga radicis. The sequence continues at coordinate 142,413 of NZ_MTBC01000007.1, read as the reverse complement.
TTAAGTCTAAAGTCCAATGAAGCCCTCTTCCACTAGGTTCTCTAACAGTGGTAACTCCATGAGCCATCCATAACTTAAAGACATAATCATAGTCTGCACCCTGTGCTTCGCCACCTATATGGCCATGCATATCTATAAATCCCGGCAGCAAATACATGCCGTTACAATCTAATTCTTTCCCATCTGGTTTCAGTTTAGGTCTTTTGTCTGCATCAATTTTTACTCCAGGATAACCAACAACTTGTACTTTGGTGATTATATTATTTTCTACAACAATGTCAATGGGTCCTCTAGGCGGTGCTCCATTACCATTTATTAGGGTAACTCCTCTAATAATTAATTGGTTAAAAGGACCTTCTTGCAAATTTTCTTGACCGCAAATAAATTGTGATGTAAAAAGGCTTAAACTTAGTATGTAAATAAAAAACCTGTTCATTATTCTGGTATATTAACTTGGTTTCCTAAAAATAAAGCATTTAAAAATAGTCTGTTAGTGCCATACCATGAGCCTCTAAAGTTTGGATTGTCTGCAAACATGATAACTTTACCACCACCAATTTTACTTATAATTATTGAGGCTGAGGGTTTAAGAAAATTGTTTAGGTTTTCTTCTGTTATAAAACCATCTATATGTGGGTCTTTAGTGTACTTGGCAACCGTAGCGTAGGCATTTTTACTAGGTTTTAACCAAACCGAATTGTTTTTATACACAGGTATTTGTTCATTGGTGTATCCAAAGGCTATAGGATGGGTTGTGTCTAAATCTACCTTAAAAATTGCCCCGCCAACACTGTTTTTCCCAAGATTTTCCCTAGCATCTACATAGGGTTTTCTTATGGTTATATCTGCAGTGTCTTTTTCTATTTTGGTTAGCTCTTCCTTAACCCATTTTTGGTCTATAATCCATTTAGACGCATTTGCTATAGTTATTAACGTATTACCTTGTGCTACCCAACTTTTAATTTTTTCGGTAGTTTTCTGATCCAATTGGTAACGTCCAGAAACCATGACAAGGACGTTGTACTTAGAAAAATCTATTCTGGCTAAGTTGCGTATGGGTAATTTAGAAATTGGCATGTGAACGCGGGTGTCCAATAAATGCCAAACCTCGCCAGCTTCATAAGAACTAACGCCATCTCCAATTAGCAACGCAGCTTTAGGTTTTTTTATAGGAGAAATATACCCACTACCCAAATCTACTCCCTTAAGGCTAAATCCAGAATTTACAGCATACATAGGTACATTATACTCTTCTTGGGCTTGCTGTAAGGCTTTATATAGATAATTGGAATCTTTTTTCTGTGCCGCTACAGGAATTACCAGACTACCGTAATTGAACGTTTTGTTGCCATTGGCCGTTGCAATTGTAAAAGGCTTAAATGCGGAAGAAACGGTAATTTCTTTCTGTTGTAAAAAATTTAATACCGCTACGGCATTATAATCATCATAATCTATTACATATGCGTAATTTGATTGGCTTATAGGTGCTACGGGAAATATATTCTTCAAATCTGATACAGGCTTCCCAGGTTTGTAGGTACCAATAGCTTTGTAGTCAATATTAAAGAAGTTGGCAACAGACCAGGCAGAGGCATCATAGTAAACGCTGTCTCTATATTTGTCATAAGTTTCGAACATGGTTTGCACCATTCTGTACTGCGCTTGTTTTGTGGGCACCACAAAACCATCTTCCGTTTGTTCTACCTTTATTCTATGTATAAGTAGTTTATCTAAAAATGCTTTGATTCTGTTTTTATCCGTACCAGTTTTAAAAGAATAAGCTTTGATTTTACTTTTTTCGGCTTTAGCTATGCCTGATTTAAAAAACTCCAATTGATAATCATACATCAACTCTTTATTCTCTACCGCTGCTTTTACCGTGGTAATACTACTCGTGTATTGATTACGAATGGTAAATGGGAAAGTAATTTCACCAAAAGCAGTAGTCTGTTTATGTCCTCTAGAACTAGCTTGTTCAAACAAAAGACCTAAACCACCTTGTAAGTCAGGATAAGAAGATCCGTAACCAGGATAGGTACCGTCAAAAACTTCTTTGGTAAAATAAAGCGAACCAATGCTATCCAAGGATTTTGCATAATAACCAGCAAAAAGGTTGTTTAAATCCTCGTAATTTTTTTTGGGCATTATTGGATCTAAAGAGCCGTTGTCTTTCATTGGCTCAAAAAAGTAGCTACTTTGGCTACCCATCTCATGAAAGTCTGTTACTACGTTTGGGTACCATTCATGGTACCAATTTAATTTACCTCTACTTTCTGGATTTATGGCTAAAAGCCAATCTCTATTTAAATCGAACCAATAATGATTGGTTCTACCCCTTGGCCAATATTCATTGTGCTCTGCATCTTGTGGGTCCGCTACAAGTGGATTTCCTTGGTAAGCATTTGCATATTGGGTGTGGCGATCTCTACCATCTGGATTAATGGTAGGGTCTATAAACAGCACCGCATTTTTAAGGTAGTTGATTATTTCTGGATTATTGGAAGCAACAAAAGTATAGGCGGTTAATAAGGCTGCTTCTGAACTAGAGGGTTCATTGCCATGTACATTATAAGCTAGGTTAATAAAAATAGGCAGATCTGGGGTGGCCTTGCTATTGGATTCTGGCTTGGTAAACTCCAGATGTTTTTCTTTTAAGACATCTATATTTTGAAGATTTTCTGGAGTGGAAACGGTTAGCATTACCAATTTTCTGCCTTCATGTGTTTTTCCATATTCCGTAAGCGTAGCACGATCTGAGACTTCCGCAAGTTTTTGTAAATAGGCAACGATTAAATCATGTCTGGTGTGGTGTTCGCCTATACCATAACCTAAAAAAGCTTCAGGTGAAGGAATTTCAGAATTAAAAGGGTGAATTTTTTTATAGAAGTAATCTTGGGCGGATAGGGTAGATGTACAAAGTAATACAACTACAAGTAGTTTTTTAAGCATTCTATTAGTCTAATTGGTTACCCTCTAAAGATAAAGGAAGCAAACCAATTAATCCAATGTATTGATGCCGTCTATGATTTCTTCGAAAGTAATTTGATAATAGGTGCCTTTTTTTTCCATATCCCTAAAAATGGTACCTCTTAATTGTCTAGATAAATTATGGATTAGTTTTAACCCAAGTGATTTTGATGTTTTAGGACTCACTTCTTCTGGGTATCCTATACCGTTATCCCCTAGATACATTTCATAGGTATTAACGCCTTTTTTGGAAAGGTTTATTTCAATTTCACCTTCTGTTTCTCCGGGAATACCATACTTTAATGCGTTGGTAATGGTTTCATTTATTATTAAACCAAGCGGAATTACCGTGTCAATACTTAACTTATAGTCCCCAATATTTAGTTTTGTGGCAATGTTATGATTATTGCCCTTAACAGACCTGATCAAATATTCGCAAAGTTCTTCTACATAAGGTTTAAATTCAATCTTGGAGGTGTAATCATCCCTTTTGTAGAGCATCTCGTGTACCATGGACATGGATACCACCCTGTGCTGACTGCTTCTGATAATTCCTTTAATTTTTTTATCTGCAATAGATCTAGATTGTAGACTAAGTAAACTAGAAACAGTTTGGAGGTTGTTCTTTACCCTATGATGTACTTCTTTGAGCAAGAATTCTTTTTCGTGTAATTTTTTATGCAGTTCGTTTACTTGGGGCCCTTCTTTTTCTTTTTGTATGGCCACCCAAAAATTTAAGATAAAAAACAGGGCAAGCACAAATAAAGCTAGCGGAACCAAGAGTGCGCCACCTACCAAATAGTAGACACCCAAACCAATGGACACCAAAAAGCCCACACTATTCACTGCTTTTAAGGGTAAAAGCTTGGTAGTCAAGGGAGGGTTTTCATCAACGCTTTGTTGCATAGGTAATAGTTTGGCTAGTTTTTTATGAATAGCCTAAAAATAGTGGTTATTTCAATGTAAATCTAATTATGTTTTGCAACATAATCAAAAAAGGCAACCATAATTTGGTTGCCTTTGTTTAACAATATTTTCTGATATTTAGATTAATTGTTTACCAAAACCCATTCTCCTTTGTTGATAAGGGGTTCTGCCTGCTTGTATTTCAGGGTCTTATTTTCACCAGACATAATATTTTTAATGGTTACACGGTCATTTCTACCAATTTTTGGCGCTTCCCTTGTAATTGTTTCTGTTTTTTGAGGTCTTTGCGCTTGTGTTTGCCCAGCCGCCCTATTCTGCGCAGCTAATTCATCACTATTGGGAATTTCTTCCTTGGTAGTCTGCAGCTTTTCTTTTGGTCTAGAAACTGTCTTGGCCTCTTTAATTTGATTGGTATTCTCACTTGGTAACTCGCCTTTGAATAAGAATGAGATTACTTCTTTATTAACTTTATCCATCATTGTTTTAAACAACTCAAAAGCTTCAAACTTGTAAATTAACAATGGATCTTTCTGTTCATGCACGGCCAATTGTACAGATTGTTTTAACTCATCCATTTTTCTTAGATGGGTTTTCCAAGAATCATCTATAATGGCCAAAGTGATGTTCTTTTCAAAATCCAATATCAATTGCTTTCCGTTGCTTTCATAAGCCTCTTTAAGATTGGTTACCACATTTAATGTTTTTATACCATCTGTAAAGGGAACAACAATGCGTTCAAAACGATCCGCTTGGTTTTCGTAAACATTTTTTATGACCGGGAAAGCTTGTTCGGCGCTGCGTGCAACTTTATCTTGATAATGTTTGTACGCTTGGTCATAAACCTTAAGCGCAACATCTTGTACGCTCATTTTACCAAATTCCGCTTCGGTCATAGGAGCGGTAATGGAGAAATACTTTATTAGTTCAAACTCGAAATTCTTAAAGTCGTCCGCCATTTTATTGGTTTCCGAAATTACCTCACTGGTATCATAGATCATATTGGCAATGTCTACTTTAAGACGGTCTCCTTGCAAGGCGTGTTTACGTCTTTTGTAGATTACCTCTCGTTGTGCATTCATTACATCATCATATTCTAATAAACGTTTACGAATACCAAAGTTATTTTCTTCTACCTTTTTCTGCGCACGCTCTATAGATTTGGTCATCATACTGTGTTGTATAACTTCACCATCTTCCAATCCCATGCGGTCCATCATTTTGGCAACACGCTCAGAACCAAACAAACGCATTAGGTTATCTTCTAATGAAACATAAAATTGTGAGCTACCAGGATCACCTTGACGGCCAGATCTACCTCTTAACTGCCTGTCTACACGTCTAGAATCATGACGTTCCGTACCTATAATCGCTAAACCACCAGCATCTTTAACATCTGTAGTTAATTTAATATCTGTACCACGCCCTGCCATGTTGGTAGCAATAGTTACCACGCCTGGCTTACCAGCTTCTGCAACAATATCTGCTTCTTTCTTGTGTAATTTTGCGTTAAGTACGTTGTGCTGTACTTTACGTACACTTAAAAGTTTAGAAAGCAACTCAGAAATTTCAACGGATGTTGTACCAATAAGTACCGGTCTACCAGATTGCGCCAATTTGGTAACCTCGTCTATAATGGCGTTGTACTTTTCTCTTTTCGTCTTATAAATTAGATCATGCCTATCGTCTCTTGCAATAGGTCTATTGGTTGGAATTTCAACCACGTCTAACTTATAAATTTCCCAGAACTCACCAGCTTCTGTAACAGCAGTACCCGTCATCCCAGAAAGCTTATTGTACATTCTAAAGTAATTCTGTAAGGTAATAGTGGCAAACGTCTGGGTTAACGCTTCTATTTTTACGTTTTCTTTTGCTTCTATAGCTTGGTGCAGACCATCTGAATACCTACGGCCATCCATTATACGACCCGTTTGCTCGTCTACAATAAGTACTTTGTTGTCCATAACCACGTATTCCACATCTTTTTCAAAAAGCGTGTAGGCCTTAAGTAATTGGCTCATGGTATGGATACGCTCACTTTTAACTGCAAACTCTTTAAATAGTTCGTCTTTAAGCTCTGCTTCCTTTTCTATTTCTAGGTTTTGATTTTCTATCTGGGCTATTTCTGCCCCAATATCTGGCATTACAAAGAAATCTTTGTCCTGCCCACCAGAAAGGTATTCAACACCCTTATCCGTAAGTTCAATTTGATTGTTTTTTTCATCAATCGTGAATAGAAGTTCCTCGTCTACTTTTACCATTTCACGATTGTTGTCTTGCATGTAAAAATTCTCGGTTTTTTGAAGTAGTTGTTTTACCCCTTCTTCACTCAAGAATTTTATCAATGCTTTATTTTTAGGTAGACCACGGTGCACTCTAAGTAGCAAAAAGCCTCCTTCTTTGGTGTCTCCAGATTTTATAAGATTTTTAGCCTCTGCCAAGACACCAGTTAAATATTGGCGTTGTTTTTGAACAATATCTGCCACTTTTGGTTTAAGCTCGGTAAATTCATGACGGTCTCCTTCTGGCACGGGACCCGAAATAATAAGAGGTGTACGGGCATCATCTATCAATACAGAATCTACCTCATCTACAATGGCGTAATGGTGAGGTCTTTGTACTAGGTCTTTTGGCGTGTGGGCCATGTTGTCCCTTAAGTAGTCAAAACCAAATTCGTTATTTGTACCGTAGGTAATGTCCGCATTATAGGCTGCTCTTCTACTGTCTGAGTTAGGTTGATGATTGTCTATACAATCTACCGAAAGCCCATGGAACTCAAATAGAGGAGCCATCCAGGCACTATCCCTACGAGCAAGGTAATCGTTAACGGTAACCAAATGTGCACCTTTTCCGGAAAGGGCATTTAGATACAATGGTAGCGTAGCTACCAATGTTTTACCTTCTCCTGTTTGCATTTCTGCAATTTTACCTTGGTGTAGTGCAATACCGCCAATTAGCTGTACATCATAATGTACCATATCCCACGTAACTTCTTTACCGGCTGCATCCCAAGAATTTTTCCAAACCGCTTCTTCACCTTGTAAGGTAACGTAGTCTGCCCGCCCAGAAATACTACGATCAAACTCTGTTGCTTTTACGGTGAGAGTGGTATTGTTTGCAAAACGCTTTGCGGTTTCTTTAACTACGGCAAAGGCTTCTGGTAATATGTCGTTGAGTACTTCTTCAGAAATTTTATAGACTTCTTCGTTAAGCTTATCTATTTCAGCGTAGATTTCTTCGTTACGGTCTATATCTGTAGAATTTTCTACTTCCTCTTGCAATTGGGAAATTTGTGCGTTTACAGATGCACATTTTTCTGCAATTAGGGCTTTAAATTCTTGTGTTTTTTGTCTTAGTTGGTCATGGCTTAGACGACTAATTTCTTCCTCAAAAGATTTTATTTTTTTTACAAGCGGTTGTATGGCCTTAACGTCTTTCTCAGATTTATCTCCAACAAATATTTTTAATACTGAGTTTAATATGCTCATGAATATGAATTTGTTATTGTTTAGCAAAAGCTGTTCCAATGTCCAAGTAGAACTTTTTTGGACGGCTAGGCTGCCAAAATTACATAAAAAAAGCCTCTAGCAATAGAGACTTTTTATAATTGTTGTGTACAAGAACGATCTAATATTCGTCCTCGTTCCATAAATAATCTTCTTCGGTAGGATAGTCTGGCCAAATCTCTTCTATAGATTCGTAGATTTCTCCGCCTTCTTCTTCCATAGATTGTAAATTTTCTACAACCTCTAATGGCGCTCCTGTCCTAATGGCATAATCTATAAGCTCGTCCTTAGATGCTGGCCAAGGCGCATCACTTAAATAAGAAGCCAATTCTAAAGTCCAATACATAGCAATGGTCTGATTTTAAAATTTTTGCAAAAATAATTTTTAAACCCAATCTTCCAAGGATTTTCCCTATTATTTAAAAATTATTTTTAACATTCCAAAATTATAGGGGTAAAAAACTAGAATTCTTAGTCTAATTTCTCAGGAATCCATTTTACTTCTTGAGCCTGTAATTCTGATGACAATTTTCGTGCCAGTACAAAAAGATAATCGCTAAGGCGGTTAACATAGGCCAAAACGGTATCGGCTACAGGTTCTGTTTGGTGCAAATAGGAAATTTGGCGTTCTGCCCTTCTGCAAACCGTTCTTGCAATATGACAGTATGACACGGTTGTATGTCCGCCCGGTAAGATAAAATGTGTCATTTCTGGTAATTCGGCATTCAAGCGGTCCATCTCCTTTTCTAAAAAAGTGATTTCTTCTAGACTTATTCTCGGAATCTTTAGTTTAGCATCCTTTTTAGGCTCAGTTGCCAAAATAGCACCAACAGTAAATAGTAAATGCTGTATTTTAATTAGGTTTTGTTTGTGCACCTCTGCTATGGCTTGATCTCTAATTAAGCCTAGATACGTATTTAATTCATCTAAAGTTCCATAACTTTCTATACGAGAGTGGTGCTTTGGAACCCGGGTGCCTGTAAAAAGTGCTGTTTTACCTTTATCTCCGGTTCTTGTATATATTTTCATAGCAGTAGCAATTATTTCTTTGTAACAAAGCTATCAAAAATCAATTTTAATTATAGCAGCCGTTCTTGGCATCTATACGGTAAAAGATGGTTGTAGTGAAAAGGCAAGATTGGCGCCTTCTTATTTTACTATTGCAATACTACTACAGCCTAGAAAAAAGTGAATAGAGCAGGACTGTTTTGGCGGTTAAAAGGTTAATTGGAAATTTATTTTGATCATTTTACCAAAAATATGGTCTAATGTGCTTGTAAATATTTATTGAATTTTATTCTTCATGTTTCTGTTTACCTTCCATGAAGCGTCTGGACTTTCTTTTGCGTTGGCTTTTTCTATTGCTAAACAAGACCACAAAATAAACCAATGCCAATACCCCAAGAATAATATAAACCGTATAATCCATCTTAAATTTTTTTAAAAATACATTTTTACACCCTTAATGTAAAATGCTCTTTTACCTGTTCTTTTCGAATACTTACTATACCACAATAAAAGGTATCTATGCTAACCGAAATTCTAGTATCTAGGATAACTTTTTTCCATTGGTTTTCCATGTATTTTGATCCATGTATGTCCTCCAGAAAAAATATGGTATCGTTTTCAATTTTTTCACGGCTTAGAAGATCGCCTATATCTGTATAATCCCAAAACTTGAAATAGATTAAATCTGCTGTCTTAGAATTATTTGGTTTAAGTTTGGGATACCGCTCTTTTATTGCTAGCTCCAAAGCCCTATCATCACCTACTATAGCTATTGTTTTAGGTTTAAAGTAAGAAATACTTTTTAGAAAGATGGAATAGCTTTTAGTAGCATGGAGTTTAGGTTTGCTGTATAAGCATTTGGTTAGGAATTGGTAAACAAAGGGTGAGTGTACACCATGTTGGTTGGTAGAATACCATAGGAATTTTAGGTATGCAACAAATTTAAACATCTATTTAATCTTCTAAAATAGCAGAAAGTTCAAACCATCGCTCTGTTTTTAAATCAATCTGGTTCTCTAATTCTCCTAATTCAATAGAAAGTTGGTTAATATCTTCTCCAGAAAGTCCTTCGTCCGTAAATTTTTGCTGTAGTTCAATTTTTTTACGCTCTAATTTCTGAATTTCTTTTTCTAGGTTCTTATATTCTTTTTGTTCTAGATAAGTAAGGGTTCTACTGTCGTCTTTTTCTTTCCAAGTTTGTTTTTCCGCTTTGTTACCGCTGTTTTGTTTTTCTGCCCTTTCTTCTAGTACTCTGCTGTTTTCATAAGCACGATAATCAGAATAATTACCTGGAAAATCCTCGATAACACCCTCTCCTTTAAAAACAAATAAATGATCAACTATTTTATCCATAAAATAACGATCGTGGGATACTACAATTAAGCAGCCAGGAAAATCTAATAAGAAACTTTCCAAAACGTTTAGCGTAACAATGTCCAAATCGTTTGTAGGTTCATCTAGGATTAAAAAATTAGGGTTTTGTATTAAAACCGTACACAAATACAGTCTTTTGCGTTCGCCACCACTTAATTTTTCAACAAAGTCATATTGTTTTTTACGGTCAAATAGAAATCGTTCTAGTAATTGTTGCGCAGAAATTTGCCTGCCTTTCTTTAAGGGTATATAGTCGCCAAATTCACGAATTACATCTATTACTTTTTGCCCTTCTTTAATAGAAATGCCTTTTTGGGTGTAATATCCAAATTTTACCGTCTCGCCAACTACTATTTTGCCACTATCTAAAGATTCTTGGCCTGTAAGAATATTTAAAAAAGTAGATTTTCCAGTTCCGTTCTTGCCAATAATCCCTACACGTTCGCCTTTGGTAAAGCTATAGTCAAATTTATGGAGCATGGTTTGTTCTCCAAATTTTTTAGTTAAGTTGTGTAGCTCTACAATTTTACTGCCCAGCCGCTCCATGTTTAATTCTAACTGTACCTGGTGTTCTTTTCTTCTTTGGTGGGCCAGTGATTTTATTTGATGAAAATCATCTATTCTAGACTTGGATTTAGTAGTTCTTGCCTTTGGTTGTCTACGCATCCAATCTAGTTCTTTTTTATAAAGGGTTTGGTTTTTATGTTGTTCAACAGCTTCACGTTCTATACGGGCCTCTCGTTTTTCCAAATAATAACTGTAGTTGCCTTTGTAACCATAGAGCTGGTTATTGTCTAATTCTAGAATCTCGTTACACACACGTTCTAAAAAATAACGATCATGTGTAACCATGAATAGGGTAATGTTCTCTTTTCTAAAAAACTCTTCTAACCATTCTATCATTTCTAAATCCAAATGGTTGGTTGGCTCATCTAGAATAAGTAGGTCTGGCTTGTTTATTAAAGCATTTGCTAAAGCCAAACGTTTTTTTTGTCCGCCGCTAAGTACATTTACTTTTAAATCTAGCTGCGTGAGGTTTAGCTTAAAGAGTATTTGTTTGTATTGCGTTTCAAAATCCCAGGCATGGTATCTTTCCATAGCCTCAAAGGCTTTTTGGTAGGCATCTTGGTCCTCTGGATTGGTAAGTGCTTCTTCGTATTTGGCAATAACATTAAGTATTTCATTACCAGAAGCAAAAATAGTTTGCTCAATGGTTAAATTTTGGTCTAAGCTTGGTTCTTGTTCCAAGAACGAAACTTTGATGCCTTTTCTTTGGGTTATTTGTCCTGTTTCTGAAACATCTTGCCCAGATAAAATTTTTAAAATAGAGGTTTTTCCACTACCATTTTTGGCTATTAAAGCTATTTTTTGGTCTTTGTTGATTCCAAAGGAAATATCAGAGAATAAAACAGTTTCTCCGTAGCTTTTAGAAATGTTTTCAACGGTCATTAAATTCATGCGGCAGTAATTTTTCTAAATTGAGATAGGTAGGTATATCTAATGGCCAATGTTAAGATTGGTAGTGTGCTTATTGGTGAAAGCACTTGAATTCCAAACAGCCATAATATCAAAGCTAAGCCTAGTAGTGTCAAGGCTACATAGCAATAAATGCTAATCCACTTGGGTAATTTCTTGGCTTTTAAAAGATAGAATACTACGTATAGGTTAAAGGGCAAAAGCCATAAGAAATTTAAATTATACTTGGTAACCTCATGGTCCGTTGCCAACCAAAGTAAGATTAAAAATAAACCGCAAAGTCCGCTTAAAAAAAACAGAAAAGCATCTGTAAGCTTACTTCTGGTCTTATGTTTAAAATCTAAATAGGTAATACAGCTTACCAAAATTAAAAGAATTGAAAACCAAAAAAATGGTGTGGTTATAAACGTACCGTGCCAATCTTGTTCTGGGTAGTTTAGTATGGTGCGCTCCCTTAAAACAAGTGGTTTACCATCTTTGGTAGTGTGTTTTAGTTGCTCCATGGCGTAATAGGGCAAGAACATTTGTTCCCTTGCATTAGCATATTGATCGGTTATGCCACCAAAGGCTAAGTCTATACCAAAAGCACCCCAAGAATTTATAGGTATAAATTCCCTAACAAGCTGTCTAAAAGTTTCTTTTTGTTCAATATGGGCGTTTCCAAAAACAATTCTAGATCCAAATTGTTTTTTTAAGATATCTCCAGTTATGCTAGAACAATTATTAAAAAGAGGATCGTATAAATAATCCCGATTTTCTGGTTTGTAATTATCTTCAAAAAACCTAAATAGCTGATTTACCTCTTGTGGATTTAAATTTAGTATTTGCTCTTTTACCCATCTTTTCTCTAAATCATACTCATAAAGAAAAGCGTCAAAACTTCTTCTGGAAAGCGAATAGACCAACTTTCCTTTTACAAAATTTAGGTAGAAGTTGGGTTTATTGAAATCAAACGTACCATAATTGTAAACTACATCTATTCTTTGTACCGGGTCTTTTACACGGAAAGCCGTATGCCCAAATGCATAATACAATTGGGTCCCCGCGGCACAGGTTAGTACACTAATTGCGGCCTTATCTGATAATTGAACGGGCTGTGCCAGTATTGTCTTAAAAGACAAGACTAAACCAAATAGTAAGATAGGAATGATTCTTTTCATATGGAAAAAGCAAAGATGCATATAATTAATAAACGTTAAAAAATAGATTGCTAGTAATGCATAATTTTTAGCTTATTTTTACCAAAATAGCCTTACATAATGAAAAAACACATACCTAATTTTATTACACTCTTAAACCTTTTTTGTGGATGCATAGCCGTAGTTTTTGCGGTAATGAACCGATTAGAGTTGGCTGCTATTTTTGTTTTTCTAGGTATACTATTTGATTTTTTTGATGGGTTGGCAGCACGTCTTTTAAAGGTACAAAGCGAAATGGGCGTTCAATTGGATTCTTTGGCAGATATGGTTACCAGTGGGGTAGTTCCAGGTATAGTTATGTTTCAACTATTGAATATGGCTCAAAAAGGAGGATGGAATCTAGATTTTTTTGGAATGCATACCGAAGTTACGTTACTACCACTCTTTGGTTTTTTAATAACCTTAGCTTCTGCTTACCGGTTGGCTAATTTTAATGTAGACGAAAATCAAGTAAGTTCTTTTGTAGGATTGCCCACACCTGCCAATACATTAATGATATTGTCTTTACCATTGATTTTAATGTATCAGAATAATGAAACTTTAAATGATTTAATATTGAATCAGTGGTTTTTGTTGGGCCTAACCGTGTTAAGTGCTTATTTGTTAAATGCACCAATTGCATTGTTCGCACTAAAATTTAAAAGTTGGGGCTTTAAAGAAAACGGATTTAAATATCTTTTTTTAATAGGTAGTTTGGTTTTACTGGTAACTTTAAAGTTCTTGGCCATACCAATAATTATTTTGTTATATGTAATAACTTCAATGGTAAAAGAAAGGATGGCGTATTAATTGCTTTGTAGAGCGATTGTTAGAACTCCAATTTCTTTTTACGTAGTTCAAAGTTTTGACCTAAATACACTTTACGTACCATTTCATCTTGTGCCAAATCTTCTGGGATGCCTGCTTTCAAGATTCCACCCTCGAACATTAGGTAAGAACGTTCTGTAATTGCAAGGGTTTCTTGCACGTTGTGGTCTGTAATAAGAATACCAATATTCTTGTTTTTTAATTGTGCTACAATACGTTGTATATCTTCTACAGCAACCGGGTCTACACCAGCAAAGGGTTCATCCAGGAGGATAAATTTTGGGTCTGTGGCCAAGGCTCTTGCAATTTCCGTACGTCTGCGTTCCCCACCAGATAACAGGTCGCCACGGTTTTTACGTATGTGGCCTAAGCTGAATTCATCTATTAACGATTCCATTTTCATGTGCTGCTCTTTTTTGGACAAATTGGTGGTTTGTAGCACACTTAAGATGTTGTCTTCTATACTAAGTTTTCTAAATACCGAGGCTTCTTGGGCTAAATAGCCAATTCCATTTTGTGCACGTTTATACATTGGAAACTCAGTTATTTCCATGTCGTTCAAAAAAATCTTGCCACCATTGGGTTTTATAAGGCCTACAATCATATAAAAAGAGGTGGTTTTACCTGCACCATTGGGGCCTAAAAGGCCAATAATCTCACCTTGTTTTACTTCTAGTGAAATGCCTTTTACAACTTTTCTGCCCCTGTAGGACTTCATGATATTTTCTGCACGTAGAATCATAGTTTTCAAAACTAACTAAAGCCAATTATTCTAGACATCTGTTTTGGAAAAAATTAAGCTTCGGTTTCTAATTCTTCCCAATATTCATAAGCTCTTCTAAGGTGTGGTATCACAATTGTGCCCCCAATTAAAGTTGCAATACCTAAAGTTTCCATTACTTCTTCTTTGGATGCACCATGTTCCTTAGAGCTTTCCAAATGGTATTTTACGCAATCATCGCAACGCAAAACCGCAGATGCCACCAAACCAAGAAGCTCTTTAGTTTTTACATCTAAAGCACCGGCCATAAATGCATTGGTGTCTAGATTAAAAATACGTTTTATAATCTTGTTATTATCTGCCAAAATTTTCTCGTTCATTTTGGCTCTGTACGCATTAAATTCTTCAACTTTATTTGCCATTTTTAGCAGTTTTTTCTTTTTTAATCTGTCTTTTTATAACCAATTTGCTAATATAAATACTAACCTGATATAATATAAGAACCGGTATGGCCACTACAATTTGGCTAGCAACGTCTGGTGGGGTAATAACAGCGGAAAGTATTAATACCACTACCAAAGCAATTTTTCTGTATTTCTTTAATATTTCTGGTGTTACCAAGCCAATCTTTGTAAGGAAAAATATAATTATAGGTAATTCGAACATAATACCACAAGCTATCACAGAAGCCCTTACCGTGGCAATGAACGAACTTATATCTATTTCATTGGTAACCTCTTGACTCACTTGATAGGTACCCAAGAAATTTATAGATAAAGGAGCTACTACATAGTAACCAAAAAGTACACCCATAAAAAACAACATGGATGCAGCAAATATGAAGCCTTTGGAATATTTGCGTTCGTTTTCGTAGAGTCCTGGACTTATAAAACGCCATAATTCCCACAATAGATAGGGGAAACCCACAATAAAACCGGCCCAGATTGAGGTCCAAATATGAGCGGAAAACTGACCTGCCATGGTACGGTTTTGAATGGTAAACGGAAGTGATTCTCCGCAAAATTCAGAATCAATACCAAAAAAAGTGGCTATTTTACAGAAGAACCTGTAAGTAGGAAAATCCATTTTTTTGGGACCAAATATGATGGTGTCAAATATAAAGTCTTTCATTATAAATGCCACGCAACCCACAATGACCACAGCCAAGGTAGAGCGTATCAAATGCCATCTAAGTTCTTCTAAATGGTCTAGGAAAGACATTTCGTTTGGGTCGTTTGCAACTTTTGCCATTACGCAATTCCTTCGTTTATAAGATTATGAATGTGTACCACACCCAGGTATTGCTTTTTGTCTTGGACCAATAATTGGGAAATTCCGTTGGCACGCAAGGTTTCCATAGCTTTTACGGCAAGTACATTTGGTTCTATGGTTTTTGGCCTTTTTGTCATAATATCTTTTGCCTGTAAACCACTAATATCGTCATGTTTGCTCAACATTCTTCTAATGTCGCCATCTGTTACCACACCAACCAGTTGGTCTTTATCTAGAACAGCGGTTACGCCAAGCATTTTTTTAGATATTTCTACAATCACCTCTTTAACGCTAGCATTTATAGCTACGGCTGGTTTTTGGTTGTTGTTCAACAAATCTGAAACTCGTAGGTATAATTTCTTGCCTAAAGAGCCACCCGGGTGGTATTTTGCAAAGTCTTCTTTCCCAAAACCTCTTAATTGTAGTAATGATATGGCCAAGGCGTCTCCCATTACCAATTGGGCGGTGGTACTGGTGGTAGGGGCCAGATTGTTTGGGCAGGCCTCTTTTTCTACAAAAGTATTGAGTACATAGTCTGCTTGTTTGGCCAAAGTAGATTGTAAATTGCCAGTTAATCCAATCAACAAATTTTCTCCTCTTTTGATAAGGGGAATCAACATTTTAATTTCTTCCGTGTTTCCACTTTTGGATAAGCAAATAACTATGTCGTTTTTTTGGATAGTGCCCAAATCACCATGAATAGCATCTGCCGCATGCATAAATATTGCTGGTGTTCCGGTAGAGTTAAGGGTAGCTACTATTTTGTTTGCTATAAGAGCACTTTTTCCAACTCCAGTAACCACAACTCGCCCTTCGGATTGTAAAATAGCCTTTACCGTGGCCTCAAAATTTGAATCTAAATAGGGTAATAAGTCCAGAATTGCCTCTCCTTCGTTTTTGATTACCGTTCTTGCAATTTCTAAAATAGCTTGTTTAGCGCTCAATGTTATCTGTAATATCGGTGTTAATCTAAAAGAATGTGTTATCTTTAAGTTTACAAAATTAAACAAACAAATCTGTATATAGGATATAAAAGGGCGCTGGAAACAAACACTGACCAATCTTTCCATTTTAATCTAAATTTGCCGTACCTTTTTAAAGTAATTATAGAGAATGAGTGCTAGTGCAATGGAATTACAAGAGGCATTAAAGAAATACTTTGGTTTCTCACAATTTAAAGGACTTCAAGAACAAGTTATAAGCAACATTTTAGGTGATAACGACACTTTTGTTATCATGCCCACGGGTGGAGGTAAATCTTTATGTTACCAATTACCTGCTTTAATGAAAGAAGGAACCGCTATAGTGGTTTCTCCATTAATAGCGCTGATGAAAAATCAAGTGGATGCCATAAGGGGAGTTTCATCAGAAGAAGGTATTGCCCATGTTCTGAACTCTTCTTTGAACAAGACCGAGATTAAAAAGGTAAAGAGTGATATTACCAATGGGGTTACCAAACTACTTTACGTGGCTCCGGAATCGCTGACCAAGGAAGAAAACATCGAGTTTTTTAATGGGGTTGCCATTTCATTTGTTGCGGTAGATGAGGCGCACTGTATATCTGAATGGGGTCATGATTTTAGACCAGAATACCGAAACCTAAGAAAAATTATAAGCCGTTTAGGCGATAATATTCCAATTATTGGATTAACTGCAACAGCAACACCAAAAGTGCAAGAAGACATTATTAAGAATCTTGGTATGGTAGATGCCAAGGTTTTTAAAGCTTCTTTTAACAGGCCAAATTTGTTTTATGAGGTACGTCCTAAAACAAAAAATGTAGATGCAGATATCATCCGCTTTGTAAAGCAGAATAGTGGTAAATCTGGTATCGTATATTGTCTTAGTAGAAAGAAAGTAGAAGAGCTGGCACAAGTACTTCAAGTAAACGGTATAAGTGCAGTTCCATATCATGCGGGCTTTGATGCCAAAACAAGGGCTAAGTACCAAGATATGTTTTTGATGGAAGATGTAGATGTGGTGGTGGCTACCATTGCCTTTGGTATGGGAATAGATAAACCAGATGTACGCTTTGTAATACATCATGATATACCAAAAAGTATAGAGAGCTATTACCAGGAAACCGGTAGGGCAGGTAGAGACGGCGGCGAAGGCCATTGTTTGGCCTATTATGCCTATAAAGACGTAGAAAAATTAGAGAAATTCATGTCTGGCAAGCCAGTGGCAGAACAAGAGATTGGGCAAGCTTTACTGCAAGAAATCGTAGCTTATGCAGAGACTTCTATGTCTAGGCGTAAATTTATTCTTCATTATTTTGGGGAGGAGTTTGATGCAGTGAATGGGGAAGGCGCGGATATGGATGACAACGCTAGAAATCCGAAGCCAAAAGAGGAGGCAAAAGACAATGTGGTTAAGTTGCTAAGAACAGTAAAAGAGACCAACGAAAAATTTAAAACCAAAGAAATTGTAAATACGCTTATTGGTAAAACCAACGCGCTTATAACCAGTCATAAAACAGACGAGCGTGAAGTTTTTGGTATAGGTAAGGATAAAGACGCGTTCTATTGGAAGGCATTGTCCAGGCAAACAATCGTTGCCGGATTAATGAAAAAAGAAATTGAGAGATACGGTGTCTTAAGTCTAACAAAAGAAGGGGAAGCTTTTTTAGCGCAACCAACTTCTTTTTTGATGACATTAGATCATGAGTATTCTGAAGCCAGTGATGATACTATAGTAACCGCTGGAAAAGGTAGCGCTAATGTAGCAGATGAAGCCTTGCTTAAGTTATTAAAAGACTTGCGTAAGAAGGAGGCAAAGAAAAACGATGTACCACCTTTTGTAGTATTTCAAGACCCTTCTCTAGAAGATATGGCTTTAAAGTATCCTATTTCTATGGAAGAACTTTTGAATATTCATGGTGTTGGAGAGGGGAAAGCTAAAAAATATGGAAAACCTTTCATTTCTTTAATAAATAATTACGTAGAAGAGAACGACATTGTTAGACCAGATGATTTGGTAGTAAAAAGTACCGGTGCCAATTCTGGGCTAAAATTATATATCATTCAAAATGTTGATAGAAAACTACCGTTGGATGATATTGCCTCTGCAAAAGGTTTGGAATTACCAGAGTTGATAAAAGAGATGGAGCAAATTGTATTTAGTGGCACCAAATTGAATTTGAACTACTGGATAGATGAAATACTGGATGAGGACCAGCAAGAAGAAATACACGAGTATTTTCTAGAGGCCGAAACCGATACTATTTCTGCGGCCATGGAGGAGTTTGATGGAGACTATGAAGACGAAGAATTACGTTTGTACCGCCTTAAGTTTATGAGCGAAGTGGCCAATTAACGCACACTTAGATTCCTAAAATTTAAAAAGCCCTGAAAGTATTTTCAGGGCTTTTTCTATTATAAGGTTTTTACTAACCAAATTAATAGGTGCCAAAATCATCTTGATTTACAATAAAAGCGATTATGGCTCCAAAATAGATTATAGTTATCAATATGCCTATTATAGACAATATTAAGCCTATCCAAGATAGCACCTTTCCTGTTTTAACATTACTATAATCCGTATAGCTATTGGGATTTTCTAGATATAATCTTTCTGCACTTTTGGCCTTTACCAAACCAATAATACTGAATACTGCGGCAAATGGGCCACAACATAAAAAGAAAGAAACTATAGAAATTATACCCATGGTAAGTGCGGTACTTGCACCAGGTAACGGTTCATTTTGCATTTAATAGGATTAAGGTTGTTCAAGTCCCCATTGTTCTAAAAGCTCTCTAGACTGCTCCATACTTTGCTCAAAGTCGCCAGTTGCAATAACATAAATTAGTCTTGCTACCATTAAAACGTTCAGTATTAGCGCAATTAAAGCAAGAATTTTATAGGTTTTTGCTTGGCTACCGTTCGCATAAAGTTCTGGGTTGGCTTTGTATAGACCTTCAGTCTTGTTGGCCATATAAAATGCTATTGCAGAAGGTATAATACCAAGACCTGAAAAACAACAGCATAAATAGCCAAAAATACTTAGGACGATTATGGCCGTGCCATTAGGTAATTTTTGTTGTTCCATAAATTTTGAGGTTTAATTGATTAATTTAATAGTATAGTTGATTAGAATTAAAGCCACACTCGTAATGCCTAATCCTAAGATTAAGGTGCTGCTTATATTTGCTTTAAACAATTTTTCTGCCACAACCAAAATCAAAAGTGGAATAAGGGTGTAAATAGCAGGGTACATGTAAAACGCCTCTAAAAATTCACCTTTAAGCAAAAAGGCAATAGAACGCTGTAACCCACAGCCTGGGCAATCAAAACCCAAAACTTTTTTGGTCATACAAGGAAGCATGTATTTCTCTAAAGATGCATGTAGGGCTAACATAGAAATTAAAATTCCGTTTTACTGCGGTTCAAATTACTACTATTTTTGAACTCGGAAAATGAAATCTTGTTTTTTATGACGTTTCAATTTGCAATAGGAGATACCGTAGAAGTTTTGGACGAACCCATTAAAGGTGTTGTAGTGGGTATGGTTGGGAATACAATTACGATAGAAACTACGGATGGTTTTCCCTTGAATTTTGAAGCAAATCAATTAGTAAAATTGGGAGCGGAAATCAAGGTTAGTAATTTGGAAGCGTTTAGGGTACAAAAAGAGAAGGATAAACCGCTCAAAAAGCGGAAGAGCGTGCCCAAGCCTAAAGAACGTAATGCACCAAAGATGGAGGTGGACCTGCACATTCATCAACTAACCAACCAAACAAGAGGCCTTTCTAATTTTGACATTCTCAACATACAATTAGATACGGCTAAGCGCCAGCTAGAATTTGCAATGAACAAAAAAATCCAAAAGGTTGTATTTATACACGGGGTAGGCGCTGGGGTTTTAAAAGAAGAACTTAAATACCTATTTGGAAGGTATGATAATGTAACCTCATACGATGCGGACTACAAAAAGTATGGTTTGGGAGCAACAGAAGTGTATATTAAACAAGCTTAGTTACTACTGGTTTGTACGGTACCAAAATCTGTAATAGTTAAGTCCGTAATACGTTCTCCTTGTTCATTTATCAAAGTGATGTCTTGTAATTGTATGGTATGCTCAAAAGTTACAGAATCTATGGCCACTGTATTAATTAATACACTACCGCCGGTTGCTTCAATTTCTTCCGTAACTACTGGTTCAATAGGTGGAATTTCGTCGCAGAAATAACCACTTGAAACGGCGTCCGAAAAAATTCTATACGTTAAAGTTGAGGTGCCAATGTTGCTGGATATGGTTTCTGTGCTGGCCTCATTTTTTAACAATCCACTAGCAAGGTTCAGTATTAAGGCCTCATCGTCATTTATTTTAAAAAAAACACGCGAACTAGTGGTAAGGGTACCACAATTCTGTGCGGTAACGCTATCAAAATCTATGGTTTCTATCTGTAAATCACCATCGCTACAATTATACAAGAATACCGCTATACCTATTAAAGACAAGAATTTTTTCATGGTGTCAAAAGTAAAGGAAAACCGTGGTACAATTGAAAAAGGTAGATTCATTTTTAAAAGAAATTAACGTAAATATGGCTACTTTTGCAGCTTTGGATAGCTAAAATTTAAGAAGATGCAGCAGGTTTATTTAGATAATGCAGCTACTACAAAGGTTAGAAAAGAAGTGGTGGAAAAAATGCAAGAGGCATTGGCCAACACCTACGGTAACCCCAGCTCTACCCACAGTTTTGGCCGCTCTGCCAAAACGGTGGTAGAAAAAGCGCGCAAGACCATTGCTAAATATATTAATGCGCATCCTTCAGAAATCATTTTCACTTCTGGTGGTACAGAGGCAGATAATATGATTTTAAGATGTGCGGTAAGGGATTTAGGGGTTAAGACCATTATTACTTCTAAAATAGAACACCATGCCGTTCTGCATACGGTAGAAGAGCTTACCAAAGAATATGCTATAAATCTTGTTTTTGTAGAATTAGATGCCCATGGTAATCCAGATTACCAACATTTGGAGGAATTATTAAAAGCAGACGATTCCAAAAAGTTGGTAAGTCTTATGCACGTAAACAATGAGATTGGAAATATCTTGGACTTGGATAGAGTTGGTGATTTATGTGAAGCTAACGGAGCTTATTTTCATTCAGATACGGTACAGTCATTAGGGCACTATAGTTGGGATTTTGCATCTAGTAAAGTACATTTTTTAACAGCTGCCGCCCACAAATTTCATGGTCCTAAGGGAATTGGTTTTGCCGTGATCAAAAGAAATTCGGGTTTAAAACCTTTAATAGTAGGCGGTTCACAAGAACGGGGGTTTAGGGCCGGTACGGAGTCTTTTCATAATATTGTAGGTTTAGAAACTGCTTTTGTTACTTCTTATGATAAGCTAGAGGAAGAAATGAACTATGTAAAAGGGTTAAAGCAGCATTTTATTACAGAGATGGAAAAGGCTTTGCCTGGTGTGGTTTTTAATGGTCATTCTGGCGATATGGGAAAAAGTACTTACACTCTTGTAAATGCAAGATTACCTTTTGATGCGCAAAAATCCTTGATGTTGTTGTTTCATTTAGATTTAAAAGGTATAGCTTGCTCAAAGGGTAGTGCTTGCCAAAGTGGGTCTGATTTGGGCTCACATGTACTTACCGAAATCTTACCTGATGAGGAACTAAAAAAGCCATCCGTACGATTTTCCTTTTCTAAATACAATACTAAGGAAGAATTGGATTATGCAATCAACGTATTAAAAGAATTTGCGGCTAATTAATTAGTTCCCTTTTTTACGTTTTTTTTCCCGATCGTAAGGAAATTTTCTAGAAGCGGCTTTCATCATTTTATCAATAAGTTCCGTGGTGTTCTTGCCTGTTTTTTTGTCTATGGTTTTTTCATATTTCCATAGTAGTTTACCAGTTTCACCATCGCTTATTTTTAAACCGATTCTACCGTAATTGGCATCGCTTCGAAAGTAATCAAAGAAACTAAAATCCGTTGAGACACCTTTGGATAATAAGACGTTAAGGTCTAAACTTCCGCTAATAACCCCATCAACCCCTAAAATTTCTGACAATTCCTTTGTGCTGTAAACGTCCAAGTTGCTATAATCAATTCCTTTTTTTGCCAAGATGCTATTGGTCTCTTTGGTGTTCTGGAAATCTACGTTGAATTTCTTTTTCTTTTTCCGAATAGAAAAATAGGTCTCTAAAGCATTTTGCACGGCATAAGCTTCTCTTTGTGTAAGCGATTTTAGATCTTCTTCTCCGTTGGTTTGCTCTAGTTCTAGTTTGGTAATAAAAGGTAAAATAGCTAGCTCTTGGTGGTTGTTACTCAACTCATCAAACTTATTGCTTTCGTATATATTTTTTTGACCAAAGCCCATTAAACTTGTTAGCATTAGAAGTAACAAGCAGTTTATGCCTTTAGATATTTTAAAACCTTGCATTTAGTTTAATATTGAAAATCCTAGAAGTTAAATAATTGGGAACAGCATATTGGTTTTGGTTGGTTGCATCTCTAACCCAAGTATTAGTGATAGAATTCTGATTGTTGAATAGGTTAAAGATTTCAAAACCAACGGCTAGCTCCTTAAATGCGGATTGCCAATTTTTTTTCTTCCAGTTGGTATTAACGTCCGCAAAAATATAGGAAATTCCCAAATCTGCCCGTTTATAATCTCTTAATCTATTCTGAAAGTTATATGGATTTTCATAATTAGGAGAACCACCAGGAACCCCCGTGTTATAGACCAAATTAATATACAACCTTAGTTGTGGTAAGTTGGGCATGTAATCTTGAAATAGCATTGCCATTTTTAATCGTTGATCTGTTGGCCTAGCTATGTACCCTTCATCGTCCCAGTTCTCTTCGGTTTTAAGGTATCCTAGACTTACCCAAGACTCTATACCGGGCACAAAGGTTCCACTTAGTCTAAAATCTAGACCGTAGGCATAGGCTTTGGCAATATTTTCTGCCAAATATCTAATACGTACATCTTCTAATGTGTATGGGTTTACGTCACTCATTTTTTTATAATAGGCTTCACTTGTTAAGAAAAATGGTCTGTCCAAAAAACGAAAACTATATTCATTGCCCACAACAAAATGAGTAGACATTTGCGCTTTTACATTTGGGTTAACCTGGCCATCAAATCCCCTTAGTTCTCTGTAAAATGGCGGTTGTTGATAGCTTCCGACGGCTAACCTAAAGAGCATATCGGCATTCCAATTGGGTTTAACGGCTATTTGCGCCCTAGGGCTCCATATTATCTGTGATTTTGAGGTAGTGTTGCTGGGGTTCACATTCCACCAATGGGCGCGAACACCGCCATTTAAATAAATGGTATGTTCTTTCCATTCTGTTTGGGTAGACCATTGTGTAAAGGAAGTAATACGTTCGGTTTTTACCTGGTTGTAAGCAGCAATCCGCTCAAAAGGTAAAATAGGGGCATCATAAGGCTCAAACGGTTCATTGTTGGTAAACCCGCTATTCGGTGGTCTAATGATTACTCCCGCAGAGTCTAAAAACTCGGTTTCATTTAATTGGTCTCTAAAATCTTCTACCGTATACGTTATACCCCAATCTAATTGTTGTTCGTTTATTTTTAATTTACCTTTTTGGGCTACACTGTAAATTAAAGCATCTAATTCGTTTCTGGCTCTGTTGATTTGTCCGCCAATATTGGTTGCATTTACTATTGATCCAAAATTGGAACTATCGGCATTTGTTTCTACTGGGCCAAGTTCATAAGCCGCAATAACATCTGAAAATTCTTGTTCTAACGTATGGTAAATAGATGAGCTAAAGTCTAGTTTTAGGTTGTTGCTGACTAAAATGGACGAATTAAAGGCTAAGAATTCGGTTTGAAATTTAGTTTGTTCTTGCCCTTGGTAGTAGACGGCTAGCGCTCTGGGTTCTTGTATGGTGCCAAAATTGGTTTGCCTTGCCAATGGTTCATTTTGATAATCATTAACAGAGAAATTTCCTAGAAGACTAAAGCGAAGCCTTGTAGTTGGTTTAAAGGAGAGGTAGCTCTGCGCATCAAAAAATACAGGTTTTACATTGGTTTCTGTTTGTTGGCTATTGATAAAAAGGGAATTGTCCCTATAACGAACACCGCTAATAGAGCTCCACTTTCTGTTTTTGGTAATTGTTTCTATAGTGGTGGATGCATCAATTAAACTTGCGGCGGTTTTTAGACTAAACTTGGTGGGTTGCTTGTATCTAATATCCAAGACAGAAGACAGTTTGTCACCATATTTGGCTTGAAACCCCCCTGCGGAAAATTCTACGCTTTGTACCATATCTGGATTTACAAAACTGAAACCCTCTTGTTGTGCAGACCTTATTAAAAAGGGTTTGTATACTTGTATACCATTTACGTACACAAGATTTTCATCAAAATTACCACCTCTTACATTGTATTGTGTGCTTAACTCGTTATTAAAGGATACTCCAGGTAAAAGTTTTAAAATATTTTCTACTCCAGCATTGGCTCCTGGAATATTTCTGATAATTTCTGGAGAAACCGTGGTTACGCCTTTCAGTTTTTTTGTACCGTTTGGCGTAATTGTAACCCCCGCAACTTGAACCGTTTCCTTGCTCATTACAGGATTAAATTCAAAAGTTTCGTTGGTACTTAAAATGAGGTCTTTAAGAACTATTTTTTCAAAACCTATGTGGCTAAAAGAAATGGTAACCGCTTTATCTGCAACTACACCGAATAAATAACTACCGTCCTCGGCGGTGGTGGTACCTGTATTTCTATAACTTATAGCAACATCGGGTATGGGATTTTGGTTTTCATCTAAAACAATACCGGTAATTATGGCATCTTGGGCACCTATATTTATAAAGGAGAAAAGGAATACCAGCTTCAATAAAAATTGAAGCCCGTAAGACTTGCTTTTACTTTCTGTAGAATGTTTGCTCAAGAATAGTTGTATTGCCTACATTATCAATAACGGTTACTTTTAAATCACATTTTGTTGAAGTTAAAATTTTATCATCAAAGTTGTAGGTTATAGTTCTGGTTTTTGGCTCATATTCCATTAAAATCCATTCTCCGTTAAGGGTTGCGCAATAAGTATTGATCCCACTTAAATCGTCCGCAATGGTTAGGCTTAAATAATTGTAATTATTAAGCCATTTTTCTGCCTTAAAGTTTTTGGGCGTAATTACGGGCGGTGTGGTGTCTTTGGCCAAGGTATAAGTTCCAAAGGTTTTTGTTCTAGTTGTAAATGTATTGCCTCGCTTGTAGGTTTTGCTATAGCTGGGCATATTATCATTTTCTCGTATCCGAGCAATGAACATTTTTTTACGGTCTTCTAAATTGTATTTAGCTACATCAAAAGTTATGGTGAAATTTCTATGGGCAGCTACAGTGTTGTCATGAATTTTTACTGTATCCGCCCCTTTATCTAGGTCAATATAAAAATTATCATAGAAGACGTTTTCAGGAAAATAAACCTTTGCACCTCCTAAATCAAAACTATTTGGCTTGCTGGCAAGTATTAAATGGTCTGTTTTGCTAATATTTTTTTTAGATTTTATTGGCACTTTACTTCCTTTAATGGGTATTACAAGTTTGGTTTGGTTATGTTCAAAATCTTCTAAAAGAATTTCCACGGTATAATCCAAGCCATCTTGTATGTTAATTTTACCGTCTTGGTACAGCTTGCTGTAAATCCCTAATTTATTGGCAGGTTCTTTATATAGTTTTTGAACGCGCTGTTTGTACTTTCCAAAATGCTCATAATCTATAAGTGTATTTATGTAGCGACTTTCAGCAAAAGAAAAGGTTTCAAAGTCATACGCAGAATAGGTTTTACCATTTACTTTTTGTACCACGCTATAAATACCGTTTTTATTTGCGGCCATATCTTGCCGATCAAAACCATTAACCCCAAAACCTATGGTTCCAGATGCTTTTATTTCATCGGCCAGAAAAGTTCCGTCCGCTTGTTTTGAAAAGTTGAGCTGCAATTTATTTTCGCTACCATTTATTTGGGCATCATTAGATAACGGATATCCAAAGAGCCCCAAAAGGGTAGGGTTGGTTGCGTCTCTAACCTCGTAACCATACAGTAGCGGGTTGGTAGGCTTCTCCGTTACGCTACTTCTTATTTCAAAATGCAAATGAGGTCCAGAAGACCCACCAGTATTGCCACTATAGGCAATGATATCTCCTTTTTTTATTTTGAGTTCTCCATACTCGGGGAAAACTTCTATTTCATAAGACTTTTTCTGGTATTGTAATTTCTTGATATACGCTTCTATTTCTGGTCCAAACTTTTTCAAATGTGCATACACCGAGGTATATCCGTTTGGATGCGCTACATAAAGCGCTTTTCCATACCCCCAGTGCGATATCTTAATTCTTGTAACCGTACCATCTGCAATGCCATAAATTGGTAAGCCTTGTCTTAACTGTGTTTTAATATCTAAACCAGCATGAAAATGGTTAGACCGTAATTCGCCAAAAGTACCCGCAAGTACAATTGGAATATCCATTGGGGATCTAAAAAAATCTTGTGGATATTCTTTTTGGGCGTTAATAAGTTGTGTAACAGTTAAAAACAAAAGAAAAATGCGTGCTTGCATACAGTATGTACAATTTTGAGCACTAAAGTAACCAATAGGGGTTAAACAAAAAATTGAAGTTGTAACGGATAACGTTAAAAAGAATAATGCTAAAACTATTGCTTGATTTGTACAGGTATGTTATTTTTGTTTAAATACGCATTGTACTCTGCTTATGGCCGAACTTGTTGATTTAGTTGATTCTTTGGAAAACAAAATAAGCAAGCTTTTACATAAGTTAGAACTGCTTAAGCAAACCAATGAAGAATTGGAGCGCAATTTAGAGGTTCTAAAAAGTCAACGACAAGTAGATAAGGAGGTTTTGCTAGAATGGGAAGAAAAATATAAGTCCCTAAAGCTGGCAAGTACAATGGTGGGTGGTAATACAAACAAAACAGAGGCAAAGCTCAAGATAAACGCACTAATTAGGGAAATTGATAGCTGTATAGCGCAATTGGCAGAATAAGTGCACTATTAATTATATGGGAGAGAAGCTAAAAATTAAGCTTTCGATTGCGGATAGGGTTTACCCCTTAACCATAGATCCAAAACAAGAAGAAGGTCTGCGCAGAGCGGCTAAAAACATTGATATGTTGGCCAAAAAATTTGAGCAGAACTATGCTGTTAGAGATAAGCAAGACGTGCTTGCTATGTGTGCTTTACAGTTTGCTTCTAAAATTGAGCAAGGAGATATACAGGAGTCAGAGAGTGTAAAGGAAGCTAGGGAAAGGTTACGTGCCTTGGACCAGCTGGTTCGCTCTAAACTAACTGTAGAATAAGTTCTTTAAAATAAAATTACAGTTACTACCCACATTGGTACTTATTTTTTGACAAACTCAACACTAATACAATTAAAAAGGGTGAGTTTAGGTTGTAAAAGCAGGCCTTCTAGAAAGGATCCTTGATCAATCTGTTAACCCTAAACCTGTTTAAAGGAGTTTGTACAAAACTTCCGTCCAATGTGGGTTTTTTTTTAAATCAAACTAAATTGAAATGGATATAACACTAATTGGAATAATAGCTGCGGTGGTTGGCTTAGCCATAGGTTTTGGTATTGCCAAAATGTTAGAAAAAGGCAAGGCAACCCAAATTTTAGGTAATGCTAAAAAAGAAGCGGGCAAAATTATAGAAGATGCCAAGAAAGAAGGCGAAAACATTAAGAAGGATAAGATTTTTCAGGCCAAAGAGAAGTTTTTAGAGCTAAAGGCAGAGCATGAAAAGGTTATCATTAATAAAGACAAAAAAATTGCCGAAGCGGAAAAACGCACTAGGGACAAAGAATCTCAGGTTGGAAGTGAGCTAGCCAAGAATAAACGTCTAAAAGAACAATTAGAAGCAGAGCTTAAAGAGGTAGAATATAAAAGCGACATCTTAGAGAAAAAGCGTGCCGAAGTAGAAAAACTACACCGTAGTCAAGTGCAGCAACTAGAAGTTATTTCTGGGCTATCTGCAGACGAGGCAAAAGGGCAGTTGTTAGAGTCTTTGAAAGAAACAGCTAAAACAGATGCTATGGCATTTGTTCAAAGCACGTTAGAAGAAGCTAAACTTACAGCACAGCAAGAAGCAAGGAAAATAGTTATCAATACCATTCAACGCATAGGTACCGAAGAAGCCGTAGAAAACTGTGTTTCAGTATTTAATCTAGAATCCGATGACGTCAAAGGAAGGATCATAGGTAGGGAAGGTAGAAACATTCGCGCGATTGAGGCAGCTACAGGGGTAGAAATTATAGTAGATGATACTCCAGAAGCCATAATTTTATCCTGTTTTGATTCGGTACGGAGAGAAATAGCCAGATTATCATTACATAAACTGGTTACAGATGGTCGTATACACCCTGCAAGAATTGAAGAGGTTGTAAAAAAGACCGAAAAGCAAATTAACGAAGAGATAGCAGAAATTGGTAAGCGTACGGTTATCGATTTGGGTATTCATGGCTTACATCCAGAATTGATAAAAGCTGTAGGACGAATGAAATATAGGTCTTCTTACGGACAAAACTTACTGCAGCATTCTAGGGAAGTAGCTAAATTATGCGGTGTCATGGCGGCAGAGTTGGGTGTTAATCCTAAATTGGCCAAACGTGCAGGGTTATTACATGATATAGGTAAAGTACCTAATACAGAGGTAGAGATTGAAACACCACATGCTATTTTAGGAATGCAGTGGGCAGAAAAATATGGAGAGAAAAAAGAAGTGTGTAACGCAATTGGAGCCCACCATGATGAAATAGAAATGACAAGCTTGATTTCGCCAATTGTTCAGGTTTGTGATGCCATTAGTGGCGCTAGACCTGGCGCTAGAAGACAAGTACTGGATTCTTATATTCAACGTCTTAAAGATTTAGAAGATATTGCTTTTGGATTTACCGGTGTACAGAAGGCGTATGCGATACAAGCAGGTAGGGAACTACGTGTAATTGTAGAGAGTGAAAAGGTAAATGATGATCAGGCTGCTGAATTATCGTTTAATATTTCGCAAAAAATCCAAACGGATATGACTTATCCCGGTCAGGTTAAAATTACGGTTATACGAGAAACACGCTCTGTAAACGTAGCCAAATAATAAAAAAGCCCCGATGATCATCGGGGCTTTTTCTTTACAACCTATCTTGTATAAGCTTACTCCACTTCTGGGCAAACTCATACTCCCCACTAGGCTGTATTTTCTTTGTTATAGAATAGCACTCTACCTTTAAATTAAGGCCACTTTTGGCAATTAATTCCAAACCACAGTTTACTAATATTTCCGTGCGGTTCTTTCCATTTCCTTTGCGCTGTCTATCTTCATAATAGTTGCAACTGGTATAATTAGACAATCTATAGGTTTTTATGTTGTTCTCTTTCTTTATGTAGAAGTAATTATTATGGGCATCTATGGCAAACGCCAGATTGTTTACGCGTCCAAATTCTACAATAGTGCCATAACATTTTTTGGCTACTGCTTCAATTTCTTGTTTAATTTTCTTTGATTTTTTAGCACCACTTGCAGTCAATATTACAAACGGGGCAAAGGATACTACAAGAAGTAGTAACCCTATTAGAGTGTTATATATATCCATCTTTCTATTTATTACTAATAAGTTGTTCTACAACCTATAATTTTAATTACGGCTGCCTTAAGATTAAATAAATAGTTTATGGTCAAGAAAACGTGTGGAAAGGAAATATGATTACACGTGTAGTTAGGTTAGGTGTTACTTTTTGTCCGCTTGTTATTTTTAAATGTATAAGCTTACCATGCCACACTAACCTTTGTAGTATTGTGGTTGATGTTGCAAACAGCAGTATATTTACAAGTTTTAAAGCCGATGGTCCATTAGAATAGGAAGAGGATTCACTTGCATAGACAATTTCATTTTGCCCCCCTTTTTTAAACTCTGATTTCTTTTGTTGAGAAAAATTTTGATTAATTAACAAACCAGAAGAAGTACCTAAAATTTGTGGCACTGCAATCCCAGCTACATACAACAGTAGTAGTATAAGACTTTTGAATATTTTTCTTCTAGAAATCATAGTTCAAAGGTACTGCAACCAGGTATAATGCCTACTATTTTAAACAGTTCTTAACATTGAGTAAATCTTCTTGGCTTTCTGCTAGAATAACTAACGTATCCTTTGCATTTAATACCGTTGCGCCTTTAGGAGTTATAAAAGAATCATCTCTTTTTATCATGGCTATTATAGCGTTAACGGGAAAGTGAAGCTCAACTATTCTTTTATTCACTGCTTCGCTATTTTCGGGAATTGTAATTTCTGTAAGAGTATTTTTAGGAAGTTCAGCAATAAATTGTTCTGTTTCGTTAATGGTTTTTTCTCCATCTGGTTGTATAACTTTAAGCCAATTTGCAACTACAGATAGGGTAGTGCCTTGCACCAGAACAGAAGTTACGGAGATAAAGAAAACAATATTGAAAATAATATTTGCCTTTTCTATGCCAGCTAATAGGGGATATGTGGCAAATACAATAGGTACGGCACCTCTTAGGCCTACCCAAGAGATATAAAACCTTCTTGCCATTTGCATTTTAAAAGGGGCCAGACTTATAAAAACCCCAATAGGTCTTGCAACGAATATTAAAAATAGAGCAATCAAGAGGCCTATACCAAAATAGGGAACTACTTGGCTGGGAAACACCAACAGACCAAGGGTAAGGAAAAGTACAATTTGCATGAGCCAAGCTAAACCATCGTACATTTTTAAGATGGTCTTTTTATGTATAATATCTTGGTTTCCTAAATAAACCGCACAAATGTAAATAGCCAAGAAACCATTACCACCTACGGCATCAGTAGCTGAAAAGGTTATGAACATTAGGGTAATAACAAGAACAGGATATAGCCCCTCAAAACCTAATTCAATCTTGTTTATGATCCATTTGCTTAAGCGCCCAAAACCGTAACCCAATGCCGCACCCAATATCATTTGAAGAAAAAATGATGGTAGCACGCCTAAAATAGATTGATTTTGGTTTACAACCAAAGATAAAAAGGTGATGGTTAGAACGTAGGCCATAGGGTCGTTACTACCGCTCTCTAATTCTAATGTTGGACGTAAGTTGGTTTTTAAGGCGATATTTTTAGAACGAAGTATTGAAAAAACTGCTGCTGCATCTGTAGAGGAAACTATGGCCCCTACAAGCATGCTTTCCATTAAGGTGAAATCACTAATAAAGAAAACAAAAGTACCCAGGCTGGTAGCGGTTAACAATACACCAACCGTGGAGAGTGCGGCCCCTTCTTTCCAAATTGGTTTAACCGCGTTCCAATTGGTGTCCAGGCCACCAGAAAACAAAATAAAGTTTAAGGATACAATACCTATAAATTGTGCTAGCTCTGGGTTGTTAAAAGCAATACCGCCAATACCATCAGATCCAGCTAACATTCCAATAGCTAAGAAAAGCAGTAAAGTGGGGACTCCAAATTTATAAGATGTTTTGCCTGCTATTATGCTTATAAAAAGCAGAAGAGACCCAACTAATAAAATGTTTTCTATGGTAAGCTCCATACCTGCTTTATTTTGGCGTAAAAATAAAGCCTGTTTATCAAGTGGGTTGTTAAACTTCCACTAAATAAACAGGCTGATGGGTTGTATAAAAAATCTTATTCTTCTTCTGAACTATTGTTGTCTTCAGCAGCTTGCTCTTCCTCTTCTCTAGCCAGTTTGTTTTCCATGATATTAAGGTTCTTTAACTTGGTTTTCCAAGTATCCAAAGCTTCTTTGTGCCTATTAATGTTATTAATAACATCTTTTACCAACGGATTGTCTTCAGAAGCATTCGAGAAGAACTGTAAATTGTTTTCTAGCTGTCTTATTTCGCTCTTGCTTTCATCAATTTTACGCTTAATAAAAACACGTTCATTACCAATGGCACGTTCATTATCATCTGCATTGGCCAATTGCTTAATCTTATCGCCATATTTAAGCAATTCTGATTCTTGTTTAGAAATATCTAACTTTTTAAATAGGGCATCTATAATCTTATTGAATTTGCTATTGATATGCCTTTTATTATATGGAACATGGCCAATTTTTTTCCAATCTGCAATAAAGGTTTTTATTTTTGGCAAATCTTTTTCTCTATCCCCGCTAAGTTGAAAAGCTTTTAACTTTT
The DNA here is from genome assembly GCF_002072105.2 of Croceivirga radicis. Lineage (GTDB taxonomy): Bacteria > Bacteroidota > Bacteroidia > Flavobacteriales > Flavobacteriaceae > Croceivirga > Croceivirga radicis. The sequence continues at coordinate 110,001 of NZ_MTBC01000007.1, read as the reverse complement.
CCATCAATTCAGACTTGGCTTCAAAATTTGCAAACTCCTCTTTGTTGTCTTCCTTCTTTTGAGCATGTAACCTATCAAAGTAATGGTTACAAGCTGCTTTGAACTCATTCCAAATTTTATCTGAATATTTTCTTGGCACATGGCCAATCTTTTTCCATTCGTTTTGAATGCGTTTCATTTCTGGAGTTGCCTTCTCCATATCCTCACTATCCTTTAAAGACTCCGCAATTTCTAGTAAGGCTCTTTTTTTATCTAGATTGTCTTGCTGTTCTTTTTTAAGTTCTTTATAAAAACCGTTTTTCTTTTTGTTGAATTTTCTAACAGCTTCTTTAAATCGCGCCCAGGTTTCTTCATTAACGCGTTGTGGTACCTTGCCTGCCTTAAAGAATTCTTCTCTTAGGGCTTCAATTTCTTTAATTTGATTTTGGATACCCTTGTGGCTGTTGGCCACGTTTTCAGAAACGGATTTTATTTTGGCAATAATTTCATTTTTGGTTACCAAATTCTCTTCATACACTTCTTCTAGAGAAGCAAAGTACTCTTGTCTTCTAGCATGCATGGCCTTTGTGGCCGTACTAAACTTTTCCCATACTTCTTCCCTAATTTCTTTGGCAACTGGTCCTATCTCTTCTTTCCAAACCTTATGTAAGGTTTGTAGTTCCCTAAAAGCTTTATTTAGATCAGGTTCTGAAACCAAAGCTTCGGCCCTGGCAATAAGTTTTTGTTTTTCTTCTAGATTGTGTCTAAAATCTAAATCGCGCAACTCTCTATTCAAGTGTAGAAAATCATAAAAGATTTCCATGTGGTGGTGATAGGTACGCCAAACATCATTATAAGAATTTCTGGGTACAGGACCGGCATTGCGCCATTTTTCCTGTAGTTCTTTAAAATTCTTATAAGTGGTATTTATATCTTCTTCTACATTGACCAAACTTTTTAATTCTTCTATTATGGCCAATCTATTTTCTAAATTGCTCTGTAAGGATTTTTCTAGATTACGATAGTACGTATCACGTTTTTCACGGTACTCTTTGTAAACTTCGTTAAACTGTCTTTTGGTTACCGAGTTGTATCTAAAATCAATTTCGTTACCACCGCCATCTATGAATTCTTCCTTTTTTTCTTCTAAAAAGTCACGGAACTTTTGGTCAAATTCTTGTTTAATCGCATTAACGTGTTTGTTAATAGCTTGTACTTTTTCGTTTTTAACCAATTTTTGCAACTCTCCAACAAGATTTTCCATGCTCATAGAATGGTAGTCCAAGAAAGGAATTTCATGCCTTTTCTCGTTTTCCGTATCCTCTGCATCTTCGGCGTTTTCCTTATCTATTTCATCTTGTACCTCGTCTTCTTGGATAGGCGCATCCGTATTTTCAGATGCCTCTAATTCAGTAGACTCCAAGGTTACCTCATTTTCTTGTTCAGAAAAATTTTCGGTGTTTTTTTCTAAATTCTCATTCCCCCCAGCAGTTTCCTGTGGTTTATTTGCTTCGTTCTCCATCACAGTTGTTCGGTTTTAAGTTAGATTGATGGCTCATTCTATTGCGGTAAGTTATAAATAATACCCACCATAGACAAAAGTAATGATTCTTAATAAGCCTTTTATTTCTTTATTGTAAAAGCGATGGAATAATTATAATCAGAAATTAGCGATTCCAGATTTCCCAAGATTCTTCGGCTTGACCTTTTAACATGGCTAGGCCGTTTTGTATGGCGGCTCCTCTTTTTTTACCTTCGGATAGAAAAGCGGTCTCTGATGGGTTGTAGATTAAATCAAATAAAATATGTTCATCCGTAATGTAGTGGTAGGGTAGGTCTGGTTTTTTGTCCACATCTGGGAATGTACCTACGGGACTACAATTAATAATTACCAAGTATTCTTTAAGGACGTTTTCATCAATTTTATCATAACTCAGCTGGTTTTGCTTTGGGTTTCTAGATACATATGTATAAGCTATACCTAGTTCTTCCAATACAAACGCAATAGCCTTACTGGCACCGCCTGTACCTAAAATTAATGCCTTTTTATGATGTGGTTTAAGAAAGGGAGTAATTGAAATTTTAAACCCATAAGCATCCGTGTTATAGCCTATGTAGCTACCATCTTTTATTTTAATGGTGTTAACGGCCCCTATTTGTGCTGCTTGCGGGTCTAAATTGTCTAAAAAAGGTATTATTTCCTGTTTGTAGGGTATGGTAACGTTAAAGCCAACAATATCTGTACAGTCTTTTAATTTTTTAAAATCTGAAATGCTTTCTAGGTCAAAATTTTCATAGGAATATTCGTTTAAATTAAGTGTGGCAAACTTATCTTTAAAATACCCCCTACTAAAGGAATAAGAAATATTCTTACCTATTAGCCCTAGTCTTTTGGATTTCATTTCTGTTTTTTCCATACCAATCTAAACTTAATAAAACAAAAATGCCAAAAATGATAAAAAATATGGCACCCCATGTTTCCATATTTCCCAAATTAGGTAAATAACGTTGGTAATTTAAAATTATAGTGTCTCCGTTACTGTCTAATAGAAAATTGCCGTCTATATCTGTTTTATAGATGGTTTTTTTCCAAGGCCACAATACCCCAAGGGAACCTGTTATAAAACCAATTATTACGGCTGTGGTAATTTTTTTGTGATGCTTTAGTAGATAACCTAAAAAATGGGAAAGTGTTACTAAACCAGTGGCTGAACCTAGGGTGAAAATAGCCAATATTTTTAGTGTTTTTAATCGGGAAGGGTTGTTCACAAAACTAAAATCGCCCTGTATTAGTTCTGAGATGGTAAAGTAAAGGCTGTTTACGGAGTCTACCAATAATAAAACATAGTTACCAATAAGGATTAGAATAAAGGAACCGGAAAGGCCTGGCAACGTCATGCCAGAAACACTTATTACCCCACAGAAAAAAATAAAAAATAAGTTGTCATTCTCTTTTGCGGGATTTAAAAAACTTATGGAGATTCCAATAAGTAATCCAATAATTCCTGCGGGGATGGTTTTTTTGTTCCAGTCTTTAAAATCTTTGGATATATAGTAAATAGAACCGATTATCATACCAAAAAATGCGGCCCAAACATATAATTCTTTACGCTCTAGAAAATAATCTAACAGCCTAGAAACACTAAAATAGCTAATTAGCATTCCCGTTATTAGAAGGCCTAAAAAAGTTCCGTTGATATACCTAACAAAACTTCTGAACCTTCCATTGAATAGTAACTTAAAAGCCTTTAGGTTAACTTTTTGAAGGGAGTAGATAAACTCTTCATAAAATCCGCCCACAAAAGCAACAATACCACCAGAAACACCAGGTACTTTATTGGCGGCACCCATGAAAAGTCCCTTGATGACCAAGAACAACTTATCGCCTATTGTTCGGGTTTTTTGTTGTTGCATTTGGCAGTCCTATTTTTTTGCAGCTAATTTTTCAAGAATAAAAATAACCGAAAAACCTAGTATTGCTAGAACCAAAGCTAGAATTAGTTTGGGGTCCCCTTCATAATTAAAAGGTGAAATGCTTACTTCATTGACCGGAATTACCTTATCATCAAAAACCTTTGTTTCTAGCACCACTTTCCATGGCCATATTTTGTTCAGAGACCCTAGAATAAAACCGGTTAACAGCGCCAATGTGGTATTTCTATAGTTTTTAAACATCCACTTTAGTAAACGGGCAAAACTTAGTAAGCCAAAAATAGCCCCTGCACCAACGGTTGCAATAATGGCAAAGTCTCGCTGATGTACCGCTTCTAGAATGGTTTTATAGGAGCCAAGAAGCACTAGAATAAAAGCACCAGATATACCAGGTAAAATCATTGCGCAAATGGCGAGTGCACCCGATAAAAATAAAAACGGATAGGAATCTACATTTTCATTGGGGGGTAGTTTGGTAATGTAAAATGCCAAAGCCGCACCTACAATTAAAATGATTACGGTTAAAGCACTCCACTTTTTTATTTCCTTACCAACCAAAAAGATACTGGCGACCACTAAACCAAAAAAGAAGGACCATAACAAAATAGGTTGGTTCTCTAGTAACCAGGTTAATAACTTGGCTAAGGATAGTACACTAATAAAAATGCCAATAAAAAGTGCTAAGAGAAAATTACCGTTAATCTTATTCCAAGCTGCCTTAATTCCATTTTCTTTGATTTCCCTAAAAAGAGAAAAATCTATGGAATTAATCGCATTTATTAACTCTTCATATATTCCAGAAATAAAGGCAATGGTACCTCCAGATACTCCTGGTACAACATCTGCAGCTCCCATGGCCATACCCTTTAGGGTAACCCACAGATAATCTATTAGTTTTCTTGGCATAACCTAATATCTAAATTGCTGCAAAGATACCTATTTAGGTAGAAGCCCTTTGATTTCTTTTGAGGGAATCTTGGACCCATTTAAGTTGACCGTATTCTGGATATAACTCTAAGAAGATTGAAGATTTTTTTGGACTTATCTGCAATGCTACACCAAAATGTTCTTTTGCTTCATCAAAATTGTTACAACGTAGATATAGCCCAGTTAATTGGTACAATATTTCCGCATTGTTGGGGTAGAACTCCAGACCTTGCAATAATACTTGAATTGCTGCTTCGGAGTCATTGAGTTGTTTTAAAACCTTGGCCCAATTGGTCCATGTGTCTAGCTCGTAATTCCCTAATTCTACAGCTTGCTTAAAGGCAAAATCGGCCTCGTCTATATTGTTTAATGCAAAAAAGGTTTCTGCATTTCTTTTCCAGTACAAGGCATTGTCGCCATCTATATTTATAGCCTTGTTTATATAGTGTAAAGCTTTTTCGTAATCTTTTTTTCTAAGATAAAATTCTGTAATGGCCAACCATCCTTTATCCAACAGGGGATCCTCATGTACCGTATTGTAATAATAGTATTTGGCCAAATCATCATTGCCAAGTTTTTCATGGCATTTAGCGATTCTTAAATAGGCATGAGATGTGGGGTCTTCTATTTCAATAGTGGTTTCATAACAAGCTATTGCTTCATTGAGTTTACCTAGTTTTTCCAAAACCTTTCCTTTTTCAAAATAGGCTCCTAAAAAAGTGTCGTCACTAATTATGGCGAAGTCAAATGCACCAAGTGCAGATTCCCACATGTTTTTTTCAATATACATTTTACCCAACTGGTGCCATGCTACCTCGCAGTAAGGATTTTTTTCTAAAAACTTGTTCAAAAAACTAATAGCGCCTTCAAAATCTTCTAAAAACTCAAAACAATAAATTACATTGTATAAAGAAGAATAATCAGAATCATCATAAGTAAGGCACTGTATAAAGCACTTTTTAGCTTCTACATAGTTATCCATAAAAAGATGCTCCATACCCATAAGCGAGTACACATCAAAGCTATCCTCATCTTGTACAATTGTTAAAGCTTGCTTTAACATATCAATAGCCCCGGCGTGATTATCTTTTTTGGAAAGAATGTTTGCGCGCTGAATAAAAATTTCTTCGTTGTGGGCATCTATAGACTGTAATTGATCAAGGAGTGATTCTGCTTTGGTAAATTGATCTTCAAAAACCAAAACTTCTACTTGAAGCAATTTTATTTCAATACAATTTGGATGTTGCTCCAAACCCAATTGAATTGCCTTTTTTCCTAGAGACACTTTTCCAAGATTCAAGTAATGATGAATTATCTCTTCAAAGTCTTCCGCGTCAAAGAAATAGACATCATCTGTCTTTAACATAGACTCGAATTTGTGTACCGTAGGATTATGATTTTCGTTAGTATGTAACGCCATAGGTCTAGTTTGGATTAACTATGGACTTAAAATTAGCAGGATATTGCTCCAATTTTAAGTCTTAATTTGTGTTCTTATTAACAAATTAGTTAACAGTTTGCCCATTTAGGGCATCCAATATTTTTAAAATTTTAGTGCAGCCTTCCTTGATTTCACGTTCAGAGATAGTTAGGGGAGGTGTAATCCTAACCGCTCTATTTTCAAACAATAACCAAAAAAGTATAAGGCCTTCTGCTTTGGCCTTTAGGACCAATTCATTGGCTATTTGGTCATTTTTCATGAGTAATGCCAACATTAATCCTTTGCCTCTAATTTCTTTAATCAAAGGGTGTACCAAAAGTGATTTAAAGAGTATTTCTTTTTCTAGGCTCTGAGCCATTAGTTGGCTTTCCGTTATTTCTTTAAGTGTTGCCAAAGCTGCTGCCGCAATGACAGGGTTACCGCCAAAAGTGGTAATGTGTCCCATTTTTGGGTTCATTAGGGTAGCCATAATTTCTTGCGAAGCGGTAAAAGCGCCAACAGGAAGGCCAGAAGCCATACCTTTGCCCATTACCAAAATATCTGGTACGCAATTGTAATGTTCAAATGCAAACAATTTGCCGGTACGTCCAAACCCAGGCTGTATTTCATCTAAAATTAATAGTGCACCTACAGCGGTACACTTTTTTCTAACTTTTTCTAAATAATTGTTATTGGGTTCAATAAACCCAGCACCACCTTGTATGGTTTCTAAAATTACCGCAGCGGTTTTTGTTGTGATGTATTTTAAGTCTTCTTCAGAATTAAATTGGATATACCCCACATCTGGAATCAATGGTCTAAAAGATGCTTTGCGCTCTTCTAGCCCCATAAGACTTAAACTACCCATGGTATTTCCATGATAGGCATTTTTTGCAGCTAGTATTTCTGACCTACCTGTGAAGCGTCTTGCCAATTTTAAAGCGCCTTCTATGGCTTCTGTTCCAGAATTTACCAAATACGTAACTTCTAACGTTTTAGGCAATAAAGATGCAAGATACTTGGCATAAGCCACGGCTGGTGCCTGTATGTATTCACCGTAGACCATAACATGCATGTATTGTTGGGCTTGTTGGGTTATGGCCTTTACCACTTTTGGGTGGCAATGGCCTAGGCTACAAGCAGAAACTCCGGCCACAAAATCTAAATGGGCTTGGCCATTGGTATCATAAATATAGCTGCCAGAAGCACGGGATACTTGCATACCCAAAGGGTAGGGCGACGTTTGTGCTTGGTATTTGTAATAATCCTTCTCCATAATTCAGCATCTCCTTGTTTGCATTATACACCCCCAACTTTTTTAAGTTTGGGGCGTTTGGTGTTGGTGGCTTTATTATTCTTGGGCGCATTGTTAGGCGCTAAAGGTAAGCCTCCACGTTCTTGTTCTTCGGTATCTATATCTACGGGTTCGTCTATGCCTCTAATTTTTACCAATATGATATTGTTGTCATCGGCATCAAAAATCTCGGATTTAGAGGTAATGCGTTCATCTCCACGCCAAATAAAACCTTTTAATTTTCTGTTTTCCTCTGGTAAGTCGGCCTCAGGATATATTTTGCCTTCAGGATTTACAAAAAAGGTTATGTCTTCTATATCACTATTGGCCAATTCCAATCTAATCTTACTGCAAATGGTCTTGTCTATACCTACTAGCTCGTTTTCATCATTGTACATGTAATAGATAACCTCCGTATTCTTAACCAGATCTACAATTTTTAATTCATTTTCTATGAATTTTCCAAAGAGGTCTTTTCCTTTTGCTTGATTGTAACCCTTTTTGCCAATGGTATCAAAGGCCGTGATAAATGCATTGTTTATAACACGTAAAGAATCCATCTTTTCGGTTTCTAAATCCGAAATTAGATGAATACTGTCCCCTGTCATTTGATTGTCTAAATTCCACAATACCGGATTGGTAATTAATTGGGTTATACCGGTAGCCTCCGCAGAATGTATAGAATCACATTTACCGCTCATATCGGTTTTATAAAACTTAGCATTTCTAAACGCTCTTAATACCCTGGCCTCAGGTTTGCCGGTAACCATTAAGGTATCTCCGTGTATGTAGAGCGAATCTTGTTGAACCAAACTTATGGCAACTGCTCTTTTGGTAGCGAACACGGAATCTTTTTCTTTAAAAACCTCTGCGTAGTGTGCTTTAATAACCCCATTGTTTACTGTGTCCGTAACCTTAATGTTATTGGTGGCAGATGCAAAGGATGTGGCTTTATCAAAGAAAACACTATCGCCCTCTATAATACGGTTGTTGTAATTTATTTTAGTGTTCTTTACACCATAGCCCTGTTCAATTTTAGTGTCGTAAAAACCACGTTCACAGTAGATGGTGTACTCTTCGCCTATAATAGTAGAAGGTCCGTACATATACGCGTTTTTAGTAGTACGGTAATAGTTTAATTGTTCAGAATCTATGGTATATTCTGGATTGTCTATATGGACATTTTTTTGAAACTGAACTTTTTTCAACTCCATAAAATAGGTGCCGATTATACTGGTTAGCACATTGGCGGAGTCTATTACTTTGCCACCGGTTTTGTAGAAAGACTCTTGTTTTTCCCTATCAAAAAATAGTGTGTCCGTAGTTAGGGTCATTTGACCGTCCGTTAAATCTACCGCTTCATAGGCCCGTGCTATTTTACTGTTACCGTCGTAGTCTAATTTACCACTATTCATTTCAATACTGTCTCCTTGCTGCAATCTTACGTTCCCCACAGCTTTAAGGGTATTTGCTTCAGAATAGAAAATAGCTACATCGCACCATAGGTCGGCTCCTTGGTGCTCAAACTGTAATTGTCTGGTATCGTCTTTACTAAATATGGTTGCCCCAGGAAACTGTTCCTCGTCTTTTATAAGATTGGCCCCGTAAACAATATTTATTTTCTTGCTTTCTGTCTGCTGTGCGGCTGTTTTTGCACTAGCAATACATATAAAAGCACAAAAAAGTATACATCTTTTCAATTGCTTGAAATTTTGCCCAAAAGTAAGGTTTTTACCAAAAGGAAAGATTTAAGTTTAGATAGATTTAATATCCAATCGTTGATTGCTTCTTGTTATCCCATGTTTGGTAAAGGGTAAATGGATAATCTTACCATGATTACCTTTTATTCATATTCATACAGGGTAAATCGTTGTAAAGAAACCGTACCCAAGAATGCCCTAATATGCCTGCCTTGATGCGTTTGGTCTCCATTTAGATGACGAAAAACTTTCCAAGTATTGTTTTCAAAGTGTCCTGATTCCGCTTTTAAAATACCGACAGTTTTGTTGTTTTTAAGGTTTTTGAAGGTGAGCGATGTACCAAATCCTAAAAAATAGAATTCGTTTTTAGCGGTTTGAACGATTAAAGCCGCGGCTTGCTCCCATTGGTCATCTTTTGCTTTTGGGTCCCATCCTAGGTTATGGGTATGGCTAGCGGTAAACTCGTAATCTCCCAAGATAAACGTACTGGTATTGTTTTCTTTGTCTAAAAGAACGCCTTTTATCTTATTTTGTCCCCATTGTGATAAAAGGACAGGAGCCAGTTCTCCCAGTGTTTTATAGGTTTCCGCTAAAAGAATTTCTTTTGGTTTTAGTTCTACATTTGGATTTTGTTCTATGGCAAAAGGGGAGAACCCCAAAGCTTGGTACTTGCCAATAGTAAAAATGGCTTTGGCAGCTACGGTGTTATCAAAACGATGTTCTGGAATAAAAAGCGGGTTATTCTGTCTGGTGTATAAATTATTCCATTTTTCAAAATCAGGATTGTAAAAATCTGGTGAATAGAAATCAATGGCTGGTGAGGCTGCTTTCCATATATCTAACAAATGTGGCAACGGACCTGCACTAGGGTATACGCCTGGTGCTTTGCCAGGAGCATTTAATGCGGCATTTACAAACGCAGGTATTGGATATATTTCTTTACCCGCTTGGGTAATGCTGTTGGTATATTTAGCAAAATAGTATGCCATAAATAATTCTTCCGTGGCTATACCTTCCCCAAATACTTCTGCCCAATTTCCAGATTTTTTGTATCCATTTTTGGCCCAAATTGAATTGAATTCCGGATTTAATTTTTCCCTATTGGCCAGTAAATACTCCATTAAATGGTCTGGAACGGGTTCGGCATACTTTTTATTGGCCAGTGGGCTGTGGTCTCTGGCTACGGGTAACATACCTATTTCATTTTCTGGTTGCATCATAATTACGGTATTCTCCTTACCGTCTACTTCTTTAATATGCCGCATTAAAGCCGTGTAGGCATTAAGATCCGCCTCTAGATTAGTTCTGTAAAATGGACTTAAGATTTCTTGCGAATTACCTTTATCGTCCTTGGCTCTTGGATACTTTTTATAATTGGTTTTTACCCATGCCGGTACATGGCTAGACATACTATTTTTCCAAGAACCAAACCACAGAAAAACTAGTTTTAGATTGTTGGTTCTTGCGTCATGGATAAGTTCGTCTACCAAATCAAAATTAAATTGATTAGGTTCGGGTTCTAAAAGCTCCCAATAAATGGGGACTAGAACAGTGTTTAAATTGAGCTCTTTTAGTCTTGGCCATACTGTAGACATAGACGCTTTGGAGGTTGCCGTAGAATTGCCCAATTCACCACCAAGTATTAAGTAGGGCGCATTGTTTACCAGGAGTACGTCTTTGTTTCCAATTTTGCTTAATCTTGGTAAAGATTGTCCTAACAATAAACAAGACCAGAATAGGGTAAAATAGAGTATAAGTGTTTTTTGGGTTTTAAGTTTGATTTGCATGCTTAGTAATTAGTAGAAGAAAATTACTTAAGTGCCTTGCATTTCAGCTTAAATAGAGAAAAAGTTTACTAAACTTTCACGAAAACCTAATTGGTTTTTATCTGCCCTATGGGGATGATTTTTAAGGGGTCAAAATCTAACATTGCGTTTATAAGTTGAAATCCTTCAAATTTTTTTAAGTTATGTACGGAAATATCCATGCTTTCTACCAGCTTATTCTGTAAGAGTCGTTGCCTGCACGTACCATTTAATAAAAATGTTTTTGGGGTATACCATTTGGCATTTTTTGTAAAAAGGATATTGGCAAAATAGGTGTCCGTTATTAACCCATTTTTACAAATAAGAACATCATCACAGTTACCTCTTTTTTGCCAAAGCTGGGTTAAAGGTGCTCTATGGGTAAATTTTAAGTCGTAATCTATATGGTTGTCGTAGACTAGCTTTAGGGTGTTAATGATTTTGGGTGTGTAGAAAGTAAATTTTGGTGCCGTTTGTTCTTGATTATAATCAATTCTTAACTTAACTATTCCGGTATTAAACGGTTTTGGTACTTCTATTGCATCCAGTAAATTAAAGTTAGGGACGTAACCATAAAACTTGTAAAACGCTTGCTTAAAGCGAGCTTCATGAAAAGAACTATTTTTGATAACTCCGTCTTGTACGCAAAGGGTTTCAAAAAGTGGGTACATATACTTTTTTTAATAGTTCTTCATATTCTTCTTCCGCTAGGCTTTGATGGGTAATACCACCACCACTTTTAAAGCTATAGCCATTTTCTGTCTTCTCGATAAAACGAATAGCTACACCGGTATCTATTTTTTTTCCATCAAAGATTCCAAAAATCCCGGTATAGAAACCTCTATCATATTGTTCTGCCTCTTTAATTATTTTAACGGTTTGTTCTTTGGGAGCACCACTTATGGATCCAGCAGGTAACATTTTAAATAATAGTGTTGCAAAATTTTGTTTCCAGTCAACCGAGAGTTTTCCTCTTATTTCTGAACTAGTTTGGTAAAGCCCGCCGTCTTTTGAATTAATTTTTTCTAAATATCTATACTTGGTAACGGTTACCTCTTTGGCAATTAAGGATAAATCGTTTCTTATTAAATCTACGATTGTATTGTGTTCCTGAATTTCTTTTGCATTTTCTATAAGCATTTTTTCAGCATTCGCCATATTTGCTGCTGCAGTGCCCTTCATAGGATAGGAGTATATAAAATTGTCTTTTATGGTTACAAAACACTCTGGAGAAAAGCAAACAAAATTGTCTTTGTAATATAGTTTATAGGGCGCTTTAGCGGTATAAAATATATTTTCTAAATCTAAATTATTTAAGATTGGAGTAGGGTAGGTAAGGTTCAGCAAAAAGCTATTGCCCTTTAATATTTCTTGTCTAACCAAATTGAACCCATTTTCATATTTGGAGAATGGCAATGGTTCGGTTCTGAATTCTGGAATAGGAGCCAGAACCTTTTGCTTGGTTATGTTACTACAGCCTTTAATATCAAAGTAAATGCCTTGTCTATTTGCTTCTTCAAAATCAAGGGCTATTAATTGGGTTTGGTCAAAATTGATTAGAAAAAAGAAAGGCTTTCCTTTTTCCAAAAAAACCGTTGTCTTTTCTTCAAAAGAAAGCCTATCCATAAAAGTACTTTTCTAGTAAGTTAGCTATCGTAAGATAGTCTGTAGTCTATCTGGACCCACGGAAACAATCTTGATAGGAACGTTTAACTCCTGTTCTAAATAAGCTATGTACTCATTTAAAGCAGCTGGTAATTCTTCTGCCTTGGTCATTTTAGTTAAATCTGCAGACCAGCCTTTAAGTTCCTTGTAGATTGGTGTCACGTTTTCTGCTTCTATATTGTAGGGTAGATGTGCAATTTCTTCACCCTTGTAATGATAGGCGGTACAAACTTTAATGGTATCAAAACCACTTAAAACGTCCGCTTTCATCATCATTAGCTCGGTTACCCCATTAATTTGTACAGCATATTTTAAAGCAACTAAATCTAACCATCCGCAACGTCTTGGTCTGCCCGTTGTTGCGCCAAACTCGTTACCAACACGGCCCATGGTTTCTCCATCCTGGTCAAATAATTCCGTTGGAAAGGGTCCGCTACCTACTCTAGTGGTATATGCTTTAAAAATACCCAAAACATCTCCTATTTTGCCAGGAGCTACACCTAAACCGGTACAAGCCCCTGCTGCTGTAGTGTTAGATGAGGTTACAAATGGATAGGTACCAAAATCAATATCTAAAAGCGAACCTTGAGCGCCTTCTGCCAAAATCTTTTTACCAGCGGCCATAGCATCAAAAATATATTGCTCACTATCTATAAAGGTCAATTTTTTAAGGGTTTCCACACCTTCAAAAAATTCGGTTTCTAGCTCAGGTAAGTTGTATTGTATGTCTACATTGTAGTAAGCAATCATTGCTTCGTGCTTATCCGCTAAAGCTCTATATTTTTCTTTCCAGTCTGTAAATTCCAAATCACCTACTCGCATACCGTTTCTGCCGGTCTTGTCCATGTATGTAGGGCCAATTCCTTTTAGGGTAGAGCCAATCTTGGCTTTGCCTTTTGCCGTTTCAGAAGCGGCATCTAGTAAACGGTGGGTAGGTAGTATTAAGTGTGCTTTTCTAGAAATCAAAAGTTTAGCAATGTAATCTATGCTAAACTGGTTTAAGTTATCTAATTCTTTTTTAAAGATAACAGGGTCTATAACCACCCCGTTGCCCACAACGTTAATGGCATTTTTATGAAAAATTCCAGAAGGTATGGTGTGTAAAACATGTTTTATACCATCAAATTCAAGTGTGTGTCCTGCATTTGGACCCCCCTGAAAACGGGCAATTATATCATAATCCTTGGTAAGAACATCTACAATTTTGCCCTTACCTTCGTCTCCCCATTGGAGTCCTAATAATAAATCTACCATTAAGTGTTTGCTTAGTCGGTTACGTTTTCTTGTTTATTTCTTGTTCCGTAAAAGTATAGGGAATGGTTATTGATTTTGATATCGAAAACCTCTTCTATTGTCTTTTTAATAGACTGTATACGAGGATCGCAAAATTCTACAACTTCTCCGGTATCTGTTAAGATTACATGATCGTGCTGACGGTCAAAATAAGATTTTTCGTATTGTGCTTGGCTACCTCCAAACTGGTGCTTGCGTACCAATTTACAATCCAAAAGTAGTTCTATGGTATTGTAAAGGGTAGCTCTACTAACGCGGTAGTTTTTGGTTTTCATTTTTATGTAAAGCGACTCTACGTCAAAATGGTCATCACTCTCATAAATTTCCTGTAAAATAGCGTAACGTTCGGGTGTTTTTCTATGGCCGTTTTCTTCTAAAAACTTGGTAAAAACACTTTTTACGATTTCTTGGTTCTTATTGTTCCCCATAATAGTGCTACAATCAACTTAGCAAAGGTAACATCTTTATTTAAATTCGCACTACCTTGTCAATACCGTTGATTTCTTTCAGATTGTCAATAAGTTTTTTCAAAATGTTCTTGTTTTTTACCACAACGGTAATCTTTCCCGTGAAAGTTCCGCCCTCGGCACTAAAGTTTAGGTTACGCATATTTACGTGCATATTGTCCGAAATTATGTTGGTAATTTCATTCATTAAACCTAGATTGTCTATGCCGGTAAGCTTAATATCCGCACTAAATTCTTCTTGGGTAGAATCTATCCATTTAGCAGTGATGATACGGTAAGCATAATTACTCTGTAATTGAATGGCATTTGGGCATGTTTTCTTGTGTACTTTAATACCATCGTTTACACTTACAAAACCAAAAACAGGATCGCCAGGTATAGGATTACAACATTTTGATAGCTTATAGTTTAATTTTTCTTCTTCGCTACCAAATACGAGCATATCGTATTTCTGGGTAATTTCTTCTTTATCTAAATCTTCTGAAACTGGGGTTTTCCTGATTTTATTTTTGAAGAAGTTAATAAAGGCATTATTGTACGATGAAGCAAAATCTTTGATTTTTTGATTATCTATGGCACCGTTGCCTACCCTGAAAAAGAGGTCTAAACTAGTTTTTAGTTTAAAGAAATTGACCATCTTGTTCACTACATCTTCGTTGAGGTTTATTTTTTGTGAACGTAGTTTTCTTCTTAGGGTTTCCTTGCCTTCTTCTGCAATTTCCTTCTTCTCTTCTCTAAGGGACGATTTTATTTTGGCCCTAGCTCTTGCGGTATGGGCGTAATCTAGCCAGTTTTGATTGGGTTTAGCAATGGCCGAGGTAATTATTTCTACTTGGTCCCCACTTTTAAGTCTTGTATTAAGGGGCACCAATTTACCATTTACTTTTGCACCGCGGGTTCGCATGCCCACCTCTGTATGTATATGGAATGCAAAATCTAAGGGAGAGGCTCCTTTTGGTAATGATTTTAGTTCTCCTTTTGGGGTAAAGACAAATATTTCTTTACTGTAAAGGTTTAGCTTAAACTCTTCTACAAAATCTACGGCATTACCATTAGCCCCTTCTAGTGCTTCTTGTAAACGGTTTAACCATTCTTCAATACCTTGCTCGTTTTGGTCTCCATGTTTGTATTTAAAGTGGGCAGCATATCCTTTCTCTGCTATTTCATGCATTCGCTCACTGCGTATTTGCACCTCTACCCATTTTCCTTGGGGTCCCATTACGGTTATATGTAGCGCCTCGTAGCCATTAGATTTTGGGGAAGTAATCCAATCTCTTAAACGTACTGGGTTGGGCGTAAAATGGTCTGTAACAATGGAATATATTTTCCATGCCAGGAATTTTTCATTTTTACGGTCAGACCTATAAATTATTCTAATGGCAAATTTGTCATAGACTTCATCAAAGCCAATGTTTTGTGCCATCATTTTACGGCGTATGGAGAAGATACTCTTCATTCTACCTTTGATGTGATAATTAAGCCCTTCTTCATCTAGGGCATCTTCTATAACCTTGGTAAACGCATTAATGTATTGTTGCTGTTCTTCCTCGGTATCTTCAATTTTGTTGAAAATATCGTTGTATACGTCTGGTTCTGTATATTTTAAACTAAGGTCTTCTAGATGCGTTTTTATATTGTACAACCCAATTCTATGTGCTAAAGGGGCATAGATATAAAGCGTTTCTGAAGCTATTTTAACTTGTTTATGCTCTGGCATACTATCCATGGTGAGCATATTGTGGTAACGGTCTGCAATTTTAATGATGATTACACGTACATCATCATGCAGGGTGAGTAACATTTTTCTAAAGTTCTCTGCCTGCTGGCTAATGTTCATGTCTTTTTTAAGATGGGCAATTTTGGTAAGGCCATCTACTATCCGTGCCACGGTTTCGCCAAATAAGCGTTCTATGTCTGCCAATGTATATTCCGTATCTTCTACCACATCATGTAAGAGGGCAGAAGCTATAGAAACGGCATCTAGACCAATTTCCGAAGCTACTATTTTGGCAACTGCAATGGGGTGAAAAATATAGGCTTCACCAGATTTTCTTCTTTGGTTTTTGTGCGCGTCCACAGCTACATCAAAAGCAGAGCGTATTAGTTTTTTATCCTCATCTGTTAAGGTTTGGTAACTAATCCGCAACAACTCTTTATACTGTTGTGCAATTTCTTTGTTCTCTTGTTCTATCGCAGCTTCCGTCATAGTAAAATAAATTTACGCCAATCTTTATTTGGAAGCAACAAAAATTATGCCTTAAGGTTTCTTATTCGCTCTAGTAATGGTGGGTGCGAGTAATGCATGAAAACATAGGCGGGGTGAGGGGTTAAATTGGTCAAATTATTTTTGGACAATTTTTTTAAAGAACTGATCAATGGTTGTGCCGCATAGGTTTCCTTTGCAAAATCATCTGCTTGAAATTCAAATTTTCTAGAAATAAAATTCATGATTAAGCCGGTAAACGTGGATATTGGGCTATACAGTAAAACAAAACCTAGCAGAGCCGCATGATAACTTGGTGTTTTTACACCAATAGCCAAGGAAAGTTCCGGACTGTTAACAAACAGGGAAAGCACGTATAAAGTAAAACCAGTTGTTAAAAGCGAAGTAAACAGGTTAAATAAAATATGCTTTCTCTTGTAATGGCCAACTTCATGTGCTAGCACAGCAATTATTTCTTCTTGGTTCAAATCGTTCAGAAGGGTGTCAAAAAGTGTTACTCTTTTTTGTTTTCCAAAACCAGAAAAATAAGCATTGGCTTTAGTAGAACGTTTTGAGCCATCTATAACAAAAATATTTTGGAGATTAAACCCAACATTTTTTGCATACTTTTCAATTGCAGTTTTTAATGGGCCATGCTCTAAGGGTTTCTGCTTGTTAAAAAGGGGAACAATTAGCTTGCTGTAAAATAGATTGGCAAAAACCATGACAAGAACAAACGTTGCCCAAACATATAACCAAAAATTAGGGCCTGCCCATTGCAAAAACCAAATAACCAAGGCCAACAACCCACCTCCAAATAAGAATGCCAAAAGCCATCCTTTTAGAATATCCAATAAAAATGTTTTTTTGTTGGTTTTGTTAAAACCAAATTCTGTCTCTATTACAAAGGTTTGGTAATAATTAAAGGGTATGGCCAATAAACTGCTTCCAAAAAATAAGAGTCCAAAATAAAGAACGGCCATTACGGTTGGGCTTTCTGTGTACCCTCTCACCCAAGTATCTATTGCATTAAACCCTCCAAAAAATAAAAAAGTAAGTGTAAGTACTAAAGAGAATAAACTTTGAAAGTTACCAAATCTGTA
This sequence comes from Croceivirga radicis, assembly GCF_002072105.2. GTDB lineage: Bacteria > Bacteroidota > Bacteroidia > Flavobacteriales > Flavobacteriaceae > Croceivirga > Croceivirga radicis. The sequence goes on along the minus strand of NZ_MTBC01000007.1, from coordinate 92,713 downwards.
GTTTGCTTGTTGGTACGCTTTGGCCTTTATATAAGCTTCTTGGTCATAAACATCTGCTAATTCTTCTGGTAGTTGTTTTAAGAACGATTTGTTGTTTAAGAACTCTAAATAACGTTCTATCAAATATTGAATAACTACAATTGCAATAATGCAATAGAAAAGAAGGCTACTCTGCATAAAGAATTAAAATCCGCGCTGGCGTTTGGCTTCAAAGATAAGTATTGCTGCGGATACAGATACGTTCATACTATCAATTTCACCCTGCATTGGTATGATTACGTTTTGGAAAGAATTGTTGAGCCACTCATCTGTAAGACCAGTAGCTTCTGTACCTACCACAATGGCAGAACCACCTGTAAAATCTGCTTCCACGTAATTTTTGGATGCGGTTAATGCGGCACAAAAAATTTTAATCTTTTGATTATTTAAAAAAGTGATGAGTTCTTTAGAGCTACCGGTAACAATCTTATTGGTAAAAATACAGCCAACGCTAGAACGTATAATGTTTGGGTTGTAAAGGTCAGTTTTAGGATTTGCTATTAGAACAGCATCTAGATTGGCCGCATCTGCGGTACGCAACAAAGCCCCCAAATTGCCCGGTTTTTCTGGCGCTTCCGCTACCAATATAAAAGGGTTTTCTTTTAGTTTAAATGATGATTGTAAAGAATGTTCTTTACTTTCTACAAGGGCTAAAACACCTTCGGTGGTGTCTCTATGTGCTACTTTTTTAAAGACTTCTTTAGAGATATGAATTGTCTTTATTTTCAAATCTGCTTGTGCAAAATCTATTTCTGTGATTTCAGGACAAACACAAAGCGTTTCTATAACATATCCACCTTTTAGCGCTAAATCTAACTCCCTTTGACCTTCTATGACAAACAACCCGGTTTTCTTTCGTTCGCGTGATTTTTCTTTGAGCAAAATCATTTTCTTCACTAATGCATTTTGCACACTGGTTATTTCTTTTATGGCAGACATAAGTGCAAAATTAGTTATTCCTGTAAACAAATAGATTTAAAAGCGACTTAGATGGAAAACATAATTGAACCCAACCATGAAAACTACCTTATTTACCATTGTATTTGGTGTATTTTTAATCTCTTGCAATACCAAACCTGAAAACCAGGTAAAAAAATCGGAACAACAAACAGAGGAAGTTGGTACACAAAAAAATAACCTGCCCAAAAGTTTAGAAAAGGTTTTGGAGGCTCACGGTGGGCTAGAACGGTACAAAACGCAAAACACAATTTCCTTTACACTACCAAAACCAGATAATCCTGAACTTCATTTTATAGATTTAAAACATAGAAAAGATAGAATTGAAACACCAAAATATGATTTGGGTTTTGATGGGGAAAACGTTTGGACCATAGCTAAAGAAGAAGCGTTTAGTGGGAATCCAGAATTTTACCACAACCTGATGTTTTATTTTTTTAATATGCCATTTGTATTGGCAGATAAAGGTATTATCTACTCACATACCAATGATTTAATAGTAAATGAAAAAATTTATCCAGGAATAGCCATACAATTCAAAGATGGCGTTGGAGCTTCATCTAAAGATCAATATTACCTGCATTACGACCCCAAAACGTATAAAATGGAGTGGTTGGGTTATACCGTTACTTACAGAACTGGTGAAGTATCTGATAAAGTAAGTTGGATACATTACAAAGAATGGGCCAACGTAAACGATTTTTTATTGCCAAAGGCAATTTCTTGGCACAAAACCGAGGGTGGCAACATTCAAGAAGAACGCAATACAGTAGTGTTTGAATCTATAACTATAAGTGACGCTAAAAAGCCAAATAGTTTTTATAAAAAGCCAAATGAGGGCATTTTTTGGGTAAAACCAGAATAATTAGTACCGTACTAAAATAGGCAAATGGTCCGAAGGGAAGCGTAAATTTTTCCTTCGGTCATCTATACATCTATAGCTTTTTACGTTGAGGTTGCGATTAAAAATGTAATCTATTCTTTTATCTAACGGATGGTTGGTATCAAAAGCATTATAGGTGCCAATAGGTCCGTATGGGGTTATGTTGGGGGCCGTAAAACTATCTTGTAAAACAGTTCCTAAAACTACAATGGGGTCTTCATCTGGTGTGGCGTTTAAATCTCCCATTACTATTACTTTCTCATTAGTAGCGCAATAGAGGTCTATAAGTTTTAAAATAAGCTTAGAAGAGTTTTCTTGGGCTAACTTTCCTTTATGATCAAAATGGGTGTTAAAAACAAAAAATGTTTCTTTAGTTGTGTTGTCTTTGAATTTAGCCATGGTCACAATTCTATTTAAGGCGGCATCCCAACCCAAACTAACCTTGTCTGGGGTGTCTGATAACCAAAAAGTATGTTGCATAACCAAGGTTATTTTTTCCGTATTATAAAATATAGGTGCCAATTCTCCTTTACGGGAACCATCTTCTCTCCCCACGCCAATAAAATCATAATTTTCTAATTCTTTGTCTAGGTAAAGGGTTTGGTCTAATAGGGCCTCTTGCAACCCTAAAATATCTGGGCTATAGAAATCTATCAAATCTATAACCTCTGCTTTACGATTTTCCCACCAGTTTTCTTTGTCATCTGGATTGTTGTAACGTATGTTATACGTCATGGCAGAGGTTTGTGCTCTTAGGTTCATTGCGGTAATAAGTACAAATAGAATAAGTATTGATTTATTCATCTTTTAGTTGTTGAGTTCTGCTAATAAATTATCTAAGTCTAATGGTTTGGTATACATATCTAATGCTCCACTTTCAGTCATTGGCCATTCTTTTATGGGTTTGTCCCAATACAATTCTACTCCGTTTTTGTCTGGGTCATCTAAATAAATTGCTTCAGAAACCCCATGGTCTGCAGCACCAGTGAGCGGGTATTTTACATCAATGAGTCTTTTTAAAATCGTGGCAAGGTCTTTTCTGGTAGGGTATAGAAAAGCAGTGTGGTACAGCCCCGGAGCCTTAATTGGGGCAGGGTGGTTACCTTGGCTATGCCATGTGTTTAAACCAATATGATGGTGGTAGTTGCCTGCTGCTAAAAAAGCAGCTTGTTCTCCATAGCGCATGGTTGTTTTAAAGCCAAGAACGTTTCCGTAGAAAGCTATGGCCTTTTCAAGGTTGGAAACTTTTAAATGAATATGGCCAACTTTCGTTTTCTCTGGTACAGTATAGGTTTCTATCATCTTAAAAGATCTTATTACAAAAAAACCGATATACTTTCATTTGAAAATATATCGGCATGTTAAAATTAAATTATTATTAGTTACTTACCTTGCGCTTCGTATTTGCCCATGTAACGTTTCCATAATTTGGTTTGATGGGTTTCTAAAGAGATATCCCTACCATCTATAAAAGCTTTGGTTAGGCTATTACCTTGCATATCTAAGGCATCACCTTCCGAAATAAATAGGGTGGCACTTTTGCCAACTTCCAGGGTACCGTAATTCTTATCTATACCCAATATTTTGGCATTATTACCGGTAATAAGTTGTAATGCTACTTCTTTGTCCATTCCTTGACCAACTAATTGCCCGGCATAAAAGGGAAGGTTTCTGGTTTGAAAGTTGCTAGCATCTTCATTTTGCATACCTACGGTTAACCCTGCATCTACCAGTAATTTTGGCAATTTGTACGGATAATCATAATCATCATCTTCGGTAAGCGGTAAATTATGGGTGTGTCTAACCAGCACGGGGATGCTATGTTTTTTCAATAGACTGGCTACCTTTGGAGCGTAATAACCACCAACTAAAATTACTTCTGCAACACCACTATTTTTAAGGTTATTTACAGCATCTGCAATTTCTTTTTCGCCATGGGCATAGACATAAACCTTTTTGTTGCCATCAAAAACGCCTTTCATGGCAGCAAAGGCCGGGTTTTCTTCCGCATTTGAAGTCTTTCCGTATGCTTTGGAATTGGCTAAAAATTCTTTAATGGTTGTAACATTATTTTCGTACTCTTTATCTGGAGCATATCCTCTTGGCTCTCCCAACCACCAGCGACCCCTTCGGTAAGTGCTTGGCCAATGCAGGTGAATACCATCATCTGTTTTAATAGCGGCATCTTCCCAATTCCAAGCATCAAATTGAACAATAGATGAGGTTCCTGAAATGGTGCCACCTTGCGGTGCTATTTGCCCCACCAATACACCATTGGGCCTCATGGATTCTACTACCTGAGATTCAGCATTGTAAGCAATAATGCTTCTTACGTGTGGAATCATCTCGCCAATCTCGTCCATATCTCTAGTAGGTCTTACGGCATCTATCTCTACCAAACCTAAAGACTTGGCGGGTGCTATGATACCTGGGTAAACATGTTTGCCATCTGCTTTGATAACAGTACCTGCTCGTGCAATTTTGGCATTGGCGCTACCTACGTAAGTAAGTTTGCCATCTTGGAACATGATTAGGGCATTTTCTATTACTTCTCCATTACCCAAATGTGCCGTTGCACCCTCAATACTAATGGGTGAAGTTTGTGCAGCTGCGGGTGTCTGTTGGGCCCAACTTGTAATCCCAACCAATAAACTTAATGTAACTATTATATTTTTCATGGTGTAGCGATTATAAGGTTTCACATTCAAACAATGGTTTTTTGCGCTGAACAGGAGCTTGCGTTTTACCGCCAGTTGCTTTATCCTGCAACATCATATTAATAAGCTTTGCTCTTTCTGCAGTTATGGCATCTCGCTTTTTAAGGTCTTCTTCTAAATCAAAATAAACGGCACCTTCTATAATTGTCTTTTCTGCTTTTGCATAAACAGACATTGGATAATCACTCCATAAAACCAAATCCGCATCCTTACCTACTTCTATACTTCCCACCTTATGGTCTATGTGCAATAATTTAGCTGGATTTAAGGTAACGGTTTTCCAAGCTTCAATTTCTGACATACCACCGTACTTCATGGTTTTGCCCGCTTCTTGGTTTAATCTTCTAGACATTTCCGCATCATCACTATTTATGGCAACAGTAACTCCTTGGCTAGCCATGATAGCGGCATTGTAGGGTATTGCGTCTTTTACTTCGTACTTATACGCCCACCAATCGCTAAATGTAGAGCCTCCTACACCATGCTCTGCCATTTTATCGGCTACTTTATAACCCTCTAAAATGTGGGTAAAGGTGTTAACCCTAAAACCAAATTTTTCGGCAACCTTCATAAGCATGTTTATTTCGCTCTGTACGTAGGAATGGCAGCTAATGAAACGTTCTCCATTGAGGATTTCTGCTAATACTTCCATTTCTTCGTCTACACGGTAAGGGGCACCACTTTTTTTAAGTTCGTCGTATTCTTTGGCACGCTGAAAGTAATTCATGAACACTTGTTCCACACCCATTCTGGTTTGTGGAAATCTGGAGAAACTTTGCCAATTACTTTGTTTTACATTCTCTCCCAAGGCAAATTTGATGAATTTTGGCATGTCTGGAAACAAAAGGTTATCTGCGCTTTCTCCCCACTTTAAACGTAAGATTGCCGATCTACCCCCAATTGGGTTGGCAGAACCATGCAATAACTGTATAGTGGTTACACCGCCAGCTAAATTTCTGTAAATATTCACGTCTTTTGGGTCTACCACGTCTGCCATTTTAACTTCTGCACTAGAATTATGGCCTGCTTCGTTAATAGAAAGTCCGGCAATATGCGAATGCTCATCTACAACACCTGCGGTTAGGTGTTTACCGGTTGCATCAATAGTTTTGGCACCAGAAGCATTTAAATTGGTTCCAATTTTGGCAATCTTACCATTTTTAACCAATACATCCGTATTTTCCAATTTCTCCATCCCGGTCCAAACCGTGGCGTTTTTAAAGAGGAGGGTTTCTTGTTTGGGTAAACTTGTGTTTCCTAATCCAATATTTGGGTAGGTTACAGCTACTAATTCTGGTTTGTCCGCAGTTTTGTTCTCTTCTTCTTTTTCTTGAAAAGTTTTAGTTTGGTTAGCCGTGTACACTACTTCTTTGCCTTTTGGTAAAATTGAATTACCGGTTAAAACAGTAGTGTTTGGTGAAACTAAGCCCGTAAAACGAAGAACATTATCATCTTCTGTAAACGAGAAACTAATCCAATCTGCGTTATAGTCTAGTTTGGATTTTAATGTGGTAGAGTCTTTTTTAACTTTCAATTTAGGTTTACTTAGCGCTCCCGTAATTGACATTTTATAGGTTTTGCCATCTACTACTAAGTCATAGTCGCCACGTATATCTTTTTGGTCCATGGTATTAATAACATTTTTCTTACCCTGTACCCAATTTTCGAACAACGTAGTATTGCTTTCAAAAATATCTCCAGATGTTATCAAAAAGTTAGCTTGCTTACCTTTTTCTAAAGTTCCAATTGAGTTGGATTGCCCAAGAACCATGGCTGGAACTGTGGTTAACGCTTTTAATGCAACTGTTTTGTCCAATCCGTAGTTTATGGCTTTTATAATGTTTTCCATAAATTTTTTGGACGATTTTAAATCGTGCAAGGTAAAGGTAAAATCAACACCGTTTTTAGCCAGTACACTTGGGTTACTAGGAGCAAGGTTCCAATGGCGCATATCTGACAGGTTTACGTACTTAGCCGCAAACGGATTAGAGACATCATAGGCATCTGGAAAGTTCACAGGTATAATAAGTTTGGCGTTGGTTTGTTTTACTTGATCAATGAATTGATATTCATCTCCACCACCTAAAATACTGTATTGAATACCAAATTGATCACCAACTTTATCCGCTCGCATAATGTTGCCATTATCCCCGGCAGCAAATATTTGTGGCATATTTTTATTGGCCAATAAAGCTTCTATAGAACGGTCTTTAGTTGCTACATTGCCTTTGGCATACCAATCTGCATCATGGTACAACTGTCTCATTAAAGCTGTTGCGCCCATTAGACTGGTAGGGTAGGACTGTCTTGAAGTTACACTTTTTTCAAAAGAGAAAAATTGCGCCGATTCGTCTTCCAAGATACGGTCCGCATCGTTACCATCAGAATTTAGGGCTACCAAAACACCTGTTCCCCTAGCTATGCCATCATTAACATGGGCATTTACAACCCCAAAACCAACCTCTCTTAATTCTTTAGCTTTTTTATCATCAAATTTGAACTTAGCAATAGCATCGGTTTCTGGCATAATATGGTCGTTCCAATAAAAACCTTCTCTAGAAGGTCCATATTGTGAAGCTCTACCACTGCCAGATGCTCTTTTGGGTTTTTCGATACCAAAGTCTGAAAAAACATCGATAAAAGACGGATAAATGCTTTTGCCATTTAAATCTTCTACAATGGTGTTTTGTGGTAAGCTTACATTTTTACCAACAGAAACTACTTTTCCATTTTGAATAAGTAACGTTCCGTTAGTAATAATTTGGTCTGGTGTAACATAAATTTTTGCGTTGGTAAACGCTCTGTAGTTGTTGTTCTTTGATTTTACCCCGTCATTACTTGGAAAGTAATCTTGGGCAAATAAAGAAGCACTGCACCAGCATAAAGCTAATGCTACGAGTCTCATTTTCATTAGTGGAAATTATTTTTGAATTAGTCCCTTTAAAGGTAATTGACTGGAATATATTCTGCAACAACTGGGTTAAATTCCATGAACTTTCTGATAATTTATCAATAAGCCTACCACTTTATTATAACTATAGATGCCATCTGCCTGTTTATTTGCTTTTAAATAACTATTGAATAACGCTTTAAAAACAGGTTCTGTAACATTTTCATAGGAGGTCCAAAAATCTGAAAGCTCTTGGTAATTGGCCTTTATGCCTGGATTTAATTGATCCCACACCTTTTCAAAGGCCTGTTGGTCTTTTTGTTTTAGATCAGACAAACAATAGGCAAGTGCATGTGTGTTGGCGGCATATCTAAAATAGGGGTCGTTATGTTGTAGGCTTACCAAAAAGCCTATAAAATTGGTGGCAGATTCTGATGAATAACCTAGTTGATGACCTATTTCATGTGCACTTACCGTGGGTTGGCGTATTGCTGGTAATTTAGCATTTACTTGGGCTTCATTAGTAAACGGGTTTAAATAACCACCGTACCCCATATAGGTTAGTCCTAAGCTATATAACGAAGTTTTTAGGGATGGGTTATTGTACTTGAAAAATGGATTGGTCTTGGTTATCTTCTTATATCCTTCTATGGTTTTAGCAAACATTTCTTTTGTACTGTACGGAATGTGTACTGGTTGTAGGCTATCTTTTACCAAGCTTAACTGCAAGGAGTTGGAGCGCTCTATTAACAAGGTGTTGATGTTAACAAGGTCTTCTAAATTGTACTCTTTTTCAATGCCTAATTTTTCATGTATGGGTAAGCGGTAATAATTAAGGCCCCATAAGAAGTGAAAAAGAAAATAGACCATGGAAAGTGAGATGCCCAATTCTGTAAAGAAAACCATGGGTTTACGCCATATATTTTTTCCTTTTAAATACAGATATCTTAGGATTGCAAACCCGATGAGGGTATAAAAAACATCGCCCGCGGAAAAGGGTAACCAACCAAAAAGGAAACGTTGAAAACTACCTATGTATGGATATATACCTTCTGAATAGTATTTTTCTACCCAATTTGGGTTTAACGCCATTAACCTTACCAGAAAAAATTGAGGTATAATGGAAACAGCTAATGTTAAACGTACCGTTTTATTCACGACCCTAAAATAAAAAACTCCGATGAGCGATCATCGGAGTTTAAGGTATTGTTTTGATATTTTATTGTGGTAATCCCGTAATTTCTAAATCAAACACCAAGGTAGATCCACCTGGTATTGGTCCGTAATTATTTTCTCCATACCCAAGATGTGGAGGAATAAAGAAACGATATTTATCACCTACATTCATCATTTGTAACCCTTCTTTAAAGCCAGCTATCAACTGCGCCTCTGGTCCGTAGGTCATAGGAATAGGAGCGTAGCCACCTTGGTCTCTGCGGCCTGCATTTACCATGTTATATTTTGCAGCTACGTCTAAAATATTGCTGTCAAATAAAGTACCATCTGATAAATAACCGGCATAGTTTACCAATACCTTGGTACTGGTTACAGGTTTTTCACCATTTCCTTTGTTAAGCACTAGGTATTTTAGTCCGCTACTGGTTTCTTCCGCTTTTTCTAGTTGTTCTGCAATTTCAAAAGCAAAATCTTCCTTCATTTTTTGCATGGCGGCAATAGCTTCCTCTTCTTCTTTAAAGTAATCTGCCATTATTTGATTGGCATCAAATTTTTTAGCCTCTTTGCCATTGCGTATAATTTCTACCTTATTCATAACAACCGGTACTTCTGGTTTGTCCCCAGGTCCTGTTTTTACCGTTGCAATAGAATCTACAACTTCTAAACCAACAACTACTTCGCCAAAAACCGTGTGTTTGCCATTTAACCAAGGGGTAGCCTTGTGGGTAATAAAAAACTGACTTCCATTGGTCTTAGGGCCAGAATTGGCCATGGACAGTAATCCTTTTTTGTCATGTTGTAACGTATCTACAATTTCATCCTTGAATTTATACCCAGGGTTGCCCGATCCAGTGCCAGTAGGATCACCTCCCTGAATCATAAAATCCTTGATAATTCTATGAAAGCCCAAGCCATCGTAATATTTTTTATCCTTAAACTCTTCAGATACAAAAGGGTTGTTGCCTTCAGCTAAAGAAACAAAATTTGCCACGGTTACCGGTGTAGCGTCTTTGTGTAACTTAACTACAATATCTCCTTTGGTAGTTTGAATATCTGCGTAAATGCCATCCCCAAGGTCTGCGTATTTTCCAGATTTACAACCAGTAAAGGCAAATAAGAGAGCAGCCGCTCCAATTATTAATTTTTTCATTTAAGTCTATTTAAATTAGTGGTGTCTTTTTTTATTTCTACTAGGGTTAAACTTGTTTTAATAGGGGTTCTAGGTAAAATTTTATCGTTATCCCCCTTATAGCCGTAGGCCAGGCTAGAAGGAAAAATAAAGGTTGCCTGCTCGCCTTCTTTTAAAAGTTTTACCGCATTTCTTAAACCAGGAAAAAGTTGTGATTTATCTACAGCATGTTGCACTAGTCCAATATCTTTTCTCTTGTAGATGGTGTCTCCCTTCAAATTCATAACGTTGTATGTTAACATTACTACATCGTTAGTTTTTGGGCTATAAGCGGTAGTGTCTTTTTGTTCTTCATAAAAGTACCAAAAGCCGGTGTCACTACTTTGGTAATTGTTAAGTGTATCTTTCTGAATTACGGCTTGTATTGCCGCAATCTCTGCATCTAGCAATTTTTTGCTACGTTCCACACTTTCATCAATAAAGCTACTTGTTTTTTGCTGCACCGGTTTTCTAGGTTCTGGCTGTTTACAGGCAAAAATTAAAAAACCTAGGCAAATTATTAATACGTTACGCTTCATGCTAGCAAATCGGTTTTGTACTCTGGTAACAAAGCTTTGAATTTTTCTACAGTTTGTTCTAAGGAAAGCTCACTTCTGCCTCCAGCGGCATTATCGTGCCCGCCACCATTAAAATGGTTTCTGGCAAATTTGTTTACCGAAAAATCTCCAACGGACCTAAACGATATCTTAATGATGCCCTCTTCCTTATTTTCAATAAAAATAACCGCAAAAATAATACCTTCTAGGGTAAGCCCGTAATTTACGAAACCCTCGGTATCTCCTTTGGCATAATTATGAGTGTCTAATTCTGCCTGGCTCATGGTAATAAAGGCCGTACGGTATTCTGGCATTATTACGAGGTTATTTAGGGCAATACCTAATAACTTTAGGCGACTAGGAGAGTTGTTATCATATATTTGCTGGCTAATTAACGTGCCTTGAGCACCTTGGTCTATTAATTGGGCGATAGCCCTATGGGTTTTGCTCGTTGTAGAACGGTACTTAAAAGACCCAGTATCTGTTAAAATGCCCGTATAAAGACAGGTTGCCATTTCTGGGGTTATTTTTTCTGCTAACCCAAAGGCATCTACCAATGTGTATACCATTTCGCAGGTGCTGCTCATGCTCGTATCAGAATAGGTAATCTCTGCATAATCAGAAGGTTGTTGGTGATGGTCTATCATCACAAATTTGGCCTTGGTATTTTCCAGGTCTTTACATACCTCTCCAGTTCTGGAGAAATCGTTAAAATCCAATGTAAAAATCACATCTGCGGCTGCTATTAAATTTTTGCAATAATCCGTTTGGTATTCGTAGATGAGAATATCCTTTGCACCAGGTATCCATTTTAAAAACTTTGGAAAGTCGTTAGGTACCATAACCTTGGATTCCTTTCCTATTAGGCTTAAAAAATAGTATAAACCCAAGGTTGAGCCAATAGCGTCCCCATCTGGGTTTTTATGCGGAATTATTACAATTTTATCTGCAGTATTTAGCAGTTCTTTTAATCGGTCTACATCCGGTTGTTTCATGCGGTCAAATATACATAATATTACAAGGAGCTTATTGGTTTAATACTGTGCAAGGTAGCAACATAAGAATTTATTAAAATAGGAAAAATTGCGACTTTAAGGAAAAGACGTACTTTTGCGCAAAATTTCTAATTAAGATGACAGGAAATAGAACATTTACCATGATTAAGCCAGATGCTGTAGAAAACGGTCATATTGGTGCTATTTTAGACAAAATTAGTGCTGCAGGCTTTAAGATTGTGGCAATGAAGTTTACACATTTGAGCAAGAGAGATGCCGAAGCTTTTTACGCAGTACATAACGAAAGACCATTTTTTGGTGAGCTAGTATCTTTTATGACAAGAGGACCTATTGTTGCTGCTGTTTTGGAGAAAGACAATGCTGTAGAGGATTTTAGGGCATTAATTGGTGCAACCAACCCTGCGGATGCCGCAGAAGGTACTATAAGAAAGTTGTATGCAACTAGCCTTGGCGAGAATGCCGTTCACGGTTCGGATAGTGATGAAAACGCAGTAATTGAAAGCGCATTTCACTTTTCTGGTAGAGAGATATTCTAGTTAGCGTTACGCTTAAAATATAGAAGGCTGCCTATTGGCAGCCTTTTTATTTTAAAACAATTTTTTTGATGAGCTCTTGGCCTAGTTCTTCGTTAAGCATTTTTACAATTTTTGACTTACCCATGCTTAGTTCTTCTCGTAAAACAGAAGAAGATAGGGAAACATAGAGTACTTGGTTGCGCAGTTCTACGTTTTGGGTGTAATTGTTTACGCCATTGCCCATTAACTTAACCCAAGCTTCTTTAGCATCTACCTTATTAATACCTTTTTCTAGCTTATTTTCTTGAATAAATGCTTTTAGAACATCGCTTATCTTTTGTTCTTCGTTGTATCTTTTTGCCATTATGGATTTACGTTAATGGGTTCAAACCGTTGGTAAACATATATTTTGCCATCTTCATTTTTAACAGAAAAACTATCGGTTTCCAATGTTTTTAATTCTTCTTCCCATTGGTTTTGCTCTTTTTTATAGCTTAATAGAAATGTATCGTCTTTTGGTATTATTTCAAAAACTTCCGTGTCTCCATTCGTTCTAAAATTGCCGCTAAGGTCTGGTGCAACTTTTGTGCGCGTTCCTTTCATGTCTTTTATCACAATAAAATCTACCAAAGTGTTTACAGAGTAGGTTTTGCTCTCGCCATTTGCAAAAACCACCTCGCTAATTTCCCAATAACCATTTAAATTCTGTAGTTTCTCGGCATCTATGCTTTGTGAGCAACCATAAGCCAATAAAATAAGCGAAAGAAAAAAGATTTTTTTGAACATATTACAAGTTAAATATTTTGTAGCTCTGGTGTATGTTTTTAACTACGTTTTCCGTTCTATCTGCATGGGTGTCGCTAATAAATAGTTGTCCAAACTGATCCTGATTTACCAAGGACACAATTTGAGATACCCTACTTTCATCTAGTTTATCAAAAATGTCATCTAAAAGTAAAATAGGTGTGGTGCCACTTTGTTCTTTTAACAGCTTAAACTGGGCAAGCTTAAGTGCAATTAAGAAAGATTTTTGTTGTCCTTGGCTACCAAATTTTTTAATGGGGTGCCCATCTATGTTAAAATCAAGGTCGTCTTTATGTATGCCAACAGCGGTATATTGTAAAGCTCGGTCTTTTTCTAGGGATTGTTCTAATAATGTTTTTAAACCTACTTCGTTTAATTTACTACTATAGGTAAGGGCTATGCCTTCTTTTTTTTGGGCCACGTTTTGGTATTGAGTTTCAAATACGGGAATGAATTTCTCTAAGAAAGCCTTGCGTTCTTCATAAATAGTTGTGCCGTAGGTAGTAAGTTGGTCGTTATAAATTTCTAAGGTGGTGTTGTCAAACGTATGGTTGGCGGCAAAATATTTAAGTAATGAGTTTCTTTGGCTAAGTACTTTATTATACTGTATAAGATTTTGAAGATAGGCCTTATTGGATTGCGAAATAACCCCGTCAATAAATTTTCTACGGGTATCACTCCCTTCAATTATTAAGTCTCGGTCTGCAGGTGATATTATTACCAAAGGTAAAAATCCAATATGATCAGAAAACCGATCGTAAACTTTACCGTTTCTTTTAATAAGCTTCTTACTGCCTTTTTTGTAACTACAAATAACCTTTTCTTCGCGATCGTCCTTTTCAAACAGACCCTCTACCATAAAAAAGTCGCTGCCGTGCTTTATGTTCTGGGTTGTAACCGGATTAAAATAACTTTTACCAAAAGATAGATGATAAATTGCATCCAAAACATTGGTTTTGCCTACACCGTTTTTTCCAACAAAACAGTTAATGGTAGGGTCAAATTCAAAATCTCCACTTTCAAAACTTTTGTAATTTACTAGTGATAAGTGTTTTAAATGCATAAAATGAACAGCAATTGGGGTTTTGGCCTAGTTTGGATTATTTTTAGCGACTTCAAAAATAACGATTAATTTGCCTTTCGTTTTTCGATAAAAACTTTATTTTTGCCCGATTAAAAAAAGCAAGATGGCTACATATAAGAAGCGCGGATACAAACCTAAGAATAAGGAAGAAGAAGTTATAATAGAGGAACAAGAAAGCACAACGGCAGAAGTATTCAATACTTTAGATGAAGGTGCTTCTAAGACCGAAGCTTGGGTTTCTAAAAATCAGAACTATATTTTAGGCGCAATAGTTGCTATTGCCGTGGTGGTTTTGGGGTATTTGGCTTATCAAAAGTTTGTAATAGAACCTAAAGATACCAATGCGGCTAACGAATTCTCTTATCCAATGCAGAATTTCAATGCGGCTCTAACCAATACCGCACAAAAGGATTCTTTATTTAATCTAGCGTTAAACGGATCAGAAGGTAAGTTTGGTTTTATAGATATTATTGAAGAATACAGTGGTACGCCAACAGCTAACATGGCAAAATATGCCGCTGGTATGGCATACCTGAACTTACAGAAATATGAAGATGCAATAGCTTATTTAGAGGATTTCTCTTCTGATGACAATATTTATCAGGCTTTAGCTTATGGTGGTATAGGTGATGCTTTTTCTCAATTAGAGCAGCAAGCAGATGCACTTGATTATTATAAGAAAGCAATTTCTGCAGCTGGTGATAACGAATTTACCGCACCTAAATTTTTATACAAAGCAGGTGTTGCAGCTTTACAATTAGAAAAGAAGGATGCTGCATTGGATTTTTTCAATACTATTAAAGAAGACTTCCCTACCAGTAAAGAAGCAAATAATATTGATGCATTAATCGGTTTTTCTGAATAAGAATTAATGGCAACAGAGAATAAGAACTTATCTGTTTATGATAAAGCATCTATTGGAAACGTTAAAGGTCTAAAAATTGGATTGGTAGTTTCTGAATGGAACAATAATATAACTGAGCCCCTTTTTCAAGGGGCTTTTGACGCTTTAATAGATTGCGGTATAGCCACATCAGACATTATTAGATGGAATGTTCCCGGTAGTTTTGAACTTACTTTTGGAGCAAAAAAAATGCTAGAGACGCAAGCCGTAGATGCGGTTGTTGCCATTGGAAGTGTAATTAGAGGGGAAACCAGCCATTTTGACTATGTGTGCAGTGCTACGGCACAGGGTATAAAAGATTTAAACGTACAATTTAATGTTCCAGTTATTTTTTGCGTTTTAACTGATGACAATTTGCAACAATCCATAGACCGCAGCGGCGGTAAGCATGGCAATAAAGGTACAGAAGCCGCGGTTGCTGCCCTAAAAATGGCATTATTGGGTAAATAAAGAATTAAAGTTGCAAATGGTGAAGACCACTTGTTAACAAAAATTATGAGCTTGTGCCAAGGGCTTCCTGCTATTTTAAGTAACTTTGGAGCTATTAGCAAAGGAGGATGCGCAACTTTTTAAAGTTAAAACGAAATAGAACGTTCGAGTACAAACCCCGTTTCTACAAAGGGGAGGGTAATCCTTATAAAATTGAGCATAAATTGGACCAGTATAGGACTACCGCCCATACTACCCGTGGTTTAAAAAACAAGGTGCTTAATGCGGTAGATGATCTTAAAACAGAGGGCGATAAAGAAATGCGTATTCGTTTTTGGGTCATCGTGGTTGTTTTGGTCCTCATTTTCCTTTTTATAATCGATTTTGATTTATCCATATTTCTAGGTTCCTAATGGCAGACGTTATAAAATTATTACCAGACCATGTTGCCAATCAAATTGCTGCAGGGGAGGTGGTGCAACGCCCAGCTTCCGTAGTTAAGGAATTACTGGAAAATGCCATCGATGCCGGTGCTGATGCTATTAAATTGATAGTAAAAGATGGCGGCAAAACCCTAATCCAAGTGGTGGATAACGGGGACGGAATGAGCGAAACCGATGCCAGACTGGCATTTGAAAGGCATGCAACTTCAAAAATCAATAAAGCTGAAGATTTATTTAACCTCAATACCAAAGGGTTTAGAGGAGAGGCACTAGCTTCTATAGCCGCTATTGCCCATGTTGATTTGCAAACCAAAAAAGACGATGCAGAGGTTGGTACAGCCATAAAGATAGCGGGTAGTAGCATTAAAGCACAAGAAGTAGTGGTAACCCCAAAGGGAACATCTTTGGCGGTTAAAAATCTTTTCTTTAATATCCCAGCTAGACGTAATTTTTTAAAATCGGACCAAGTTGAGCTTCGTCATATCACAGATGAATTTCATAGGGTGGCTTTGGTGCATCCTAATATAAGCTTCCAGTTCTACAATAATGGGGCAGAATATTTTAATTTACCTATAGAAAGCCATAGACAGCGTATTGTACACGTATTTGGTAATAAGATGAATGAGCGTCTGGTGCCGGTTTCAGAAGATACGGACGTGGTTAAGATTCATGGTTTTATCTGTAAGCCAGAATTTGCAAGGAAAAGTAGGGGTGAGCAATTCTTTTTTGCCAATAATAGATACATTAAAAGCCCTTATTTAAACCATGCGGTCACGGCAGCTTTTGAAGGGCTGTTAAAATCAGATACACATCCGGGATATTTTTTGTTTCTAGAAGTAAATCCCGCAACTATAGATATAAATATTCACCCAACCAAGACCGAAGTTAAGTTTGACGATGAGCATACTTTATATGCTATTTTACGTTCGGCTATTAAACATAGTTTAGGTCAGTTTAATGTTGCACCCGTTTTAGATTTTGAAAGTAATCATGATTTGGATATGCCATATGCTTATAAAGACAAATCTACTCAGATGCCAACGGTTAGTGTTGATGCGGCGTTTAACCCTTTTCAGGAGAAAAAAAGCGGTTCAAATGCAGGTATAAAGGTTGGTCTACCAAAAAAAGAAAGTACAAAAGGATGGGAAAACCTGTATGAGTTTGAGGGCGGTGAGCCTACCAATTTTAGCAGTATACAAGTAGAATCTTCCTTTGAGACAACAAGTCTATTCACGGAACAATCAGACAATGAAACAGGACAAAATCTTTTTCAATTGCAGCGCAAGTACGTGGTTAGTACGGTTAAAAGTGGTTTATTACTTATTAATCAGAATAGGGCACACCAACGCATACTTTTTGAACGATTTTTAAAAGATATCACGGTTAATAAAGCGGTTTCTCAGCAATTATTATTTCCAGTTCATTTAGAATACGGGCAAAAAGATCTTTCTATCTTAAAAAGTTTAAACGAGGTTTTAGAAAACTTAGGGTTTGATATTCACTTTGACAATAATGGGGCCATCCAAGTAAATGGCGTGCCAACTTTATTGGCAGAAAACAACGTGAGTACCGTTTTGGATACGGTATTGGCCACCTATGACAATGAACAGGCAACTGACAGTTTTTCACAAGCTGAAATAATGGCGAGATTATTGAGTACCTCTTTAGCAATACGTACAGGTCAAGAATTGACTATTGAAGCACAACAGAATTTAGTTAACGACTTATTTGCCTGCAAAGAACCAAAATTAAGTCCGCACAATAAAAAAGTGTACACTATTCTTGGATTAAACGAAATAGAGAATAAATTTTAGTATGGGTAGCATAACAGAAGGCATAAAACACTTAATAATTATTAATGTAATATTCTTTGTAGCTGGTATTTCTGGTTTGGCAGATACCCTTTATGAATATCTAGCCCTTTGGTTTCCGTTGCATCCTAATTTTGGTGTGTGGCAGCTATTTACCCATATGTTTCTTCATAGCTTTACAGATGTTATGCACATTCTGTTCAATATGTTGGGATTGTGGATGTTTGGTTCTCCTTTAGAACGAATGTGGGGTAGAAATAAATTTTTATTTTTTTATTTTTCCGCAGGAATAGGAGCAGGGTTATTGCATATAGCTACTAATTATTACTTTTTTGATCAAGGTTTGGAGGCTGTATTAACCAGCGGAATAACAAAACAAGAGGTCATTGATGTTTTGGCTAGTGGTAGAGATAGCCCAGATTGGTATAAATTGGCATCACAAGCTACCATAGATAAGTTCATGGGGGCATTTAATTCCCCGGCTGTTGGTGCCTCTGGAGCCGTTTATGGAATTTTGGTGGCGTTTGCCTTTTCGTTCCCCAATGCGGAACTCATGATGCTTTTCTTACCTATTCCCATAAAAGCAAAATACTTTGTGCCCCTTTTAATTGCGGGGGACTTAGTTTTTGGCCTAAGTAATGCAAATACAGGAATAGCGCACTTTGCACATATAGGAGGAGCTTTAATAGGTTTTATAATGATGTGGTACTGGAAAAAAAATCAATTTAACAATAATCGCTGGGATCGCTAATGGTTAATGGTGGGTTAAAATATCAATTTGCAAGATTAAGCATAGCAGAAAAGCTTATAGCCATTAACGTGGCTATTTTTATTGTTTCTGGGTTAGCTATGGCCTTGTTTGGTGCTAGTGAGGCAGCTGTAATGGGTTGGTTTCAATTGCCCAAGGAATTTGGAGATTTTATAATCCAGCCTTGGTCCATAATAACATATTCTTTCTTTCACGCTGGGTTTGGACATATTTTTTGGAATATGATAATGCTTTGGTTTGCCAGTAGAATTTTCTTGAATTTGTTCGGGGATAAGCGGTATTTAACGGTTTATTTTCTTGGTGTAATTACCGGGGGCTTATTTTTCTTGTTAAGCTATAATGTGTTTCCGGCTTTATTAAACTCCAATACGGCTTTGGTTGGTGCCTCTGCAGGGGTAACGGCAGTGTTGCTATTTGTTTGCTCTTATATTCCAAATCAAGATGTTAGGGTTATTTTTTTCAATGTTAAGTTATGGCATGTTGGTGCCTTTTTTGTTTTGGTAGACTTAATTCAAATTCCTTATGGTGGAAACATTGGAGGCAGATTGGCTCATTTGGGAGGCGCCTTACTAGGTTACGTTTATGCTAGACAACTTTTAAATGGTAATGATATTGGTGCGGTATTTACCAATTTGGGCGAGAATATGGTTAGTTGGTTTAAACCCAATAAAAAAGCACCTATGAAAACAGTTTATAAAGCTAAATCCAAGGCTGGTAACCCTACGGCAAACTACCAAAAAGAGGCAAAACAACGCCAAATAGATGCTATTTTGGACAAGATTAGCAAATCTGGCTATGAGAGCTTATCTAAGGCAGAAAAAGACTTTTTGTTTAAAGCTGGTAAGGAATAATTGATTTATGTTCTTTTGAAAACAGGATTACACAAGATTTTAAACATTGGAACCATTCTACTGCTGTTATTTATATTAGCACAATCGTTTTCAGTTAACCAATTTAAAAACTGGGCCTCCTTTTTTACTTTTTTTGGACTACTAATTCCATACTTGGGTGTTGCATTATTATTTCTCGCGTTTTATTGGTTATATTTTAAAAAAATGGTTAGCGTTTTTTTTGCTGGTTTAGGAATCGCATTACTACTTTATAATTATCCGTTTCCAGTACTTTTTCAATTTAATTATAAAATAAAGCAATCCAATAAAAATTTGAATAGTTTATCTGTTTTAAGTTTTAATGTTAGAGGGTTTAATCGATACAATTGGAAAGGAGATGGCTCCGAAGGAGATGAAATATCCTTATTTTTGAATGAGGAGTTTCCAGATGTTTTGAGTATCCAAGAACATAGTAGAATAAAGTATAAACAGCTAAAGAATTATAAATTTAAATCGGAAACACCTTATATTTCTAATTGGTCTACACAAGCAATATTTTCAAAATATCCAATATTAAATGAAGGCAGTTTAGATTTTCCAAATACAAGCAATAATGCAATTTTTGTGGATATTTTAAAGGGTAATGATACTATTCGTATATATAATATACATCTGCAATCTTATGTAATTGTTCCAAGTAAGAAGATTATTGATAAGAATAGAATAAAATCTACACTGAAAAAAGTCGCATATGCGACTTACAAACAATTAGAACAAGCCACATTTATTAAAGCCCATATTAAAGAATCGAAAATAAAAAATATTGTAATTACGGGAGATTTCAATAATACCCAATACTCTAATATTTATAGGTCTCTATCTGAAGGTTTTAAAGACACTTATATTGAAGCTGGTACGGGATTTGGAAGAACATATAGCTTAAAAGGTTTGCCTATGCGTATTGATTACATATTGGCAAGTCCACAATTTGAGGTATTGTCCCATACCAATTATGATGTTGACTATTCCGATCACTACCCGGTTAAAGCAACCTTGCTTTTAAAAGATTAGTTAATAAAGCTACAATCTACCGTATCTGCAAAGATGTGTATTAGTAATGCTATGCCTATTAATCTTGTTTTGGGAATAATAAAAAGTATAGTGTAAATGGCTATGGCCCAATAGGTATGTAGTGGATGATAACCAATACTACATCTGTTAGGGTCAAAAATAGGGTTGCTTAAAAAATGGTCTAGATCAATTACAATACCTAAAAGCAAGATAATGGATGCGCGCCAATATTGTTTTCTATAAAAAAGGAATGCAATTAGAAAGGGTAGGCCAAAATGAATCCCGTAATGTAAAAAATGCCTAAGCATTTAACATAGGCTTTTGACTTTTTAAATAGGCTAAGCTATTCGGTCCTTCATTAAAAAGTAAATCTAGACAAGACAGGTTCGGAATAAATTTATGCCTGTCCTGAAAAACCTGCATGTAAGGTTCAAAACCCGTCAATTTTTCGTTTTTGGCAATGACTAAGTTGCGCTGGTCCAAGCCCAAATCAATATGCTTTTCGTAATTAATTGTTCGGTGGGTAGTATCTATTTTAATTCCAAGTTGATTTTCAAAAAAACGAATGGTAGCCCAATTAAAATCAATAAGTTTTTCATACTTATTTTGGAATAAATGGGATAGTTCGTCTTCATAAAATTCAAAAAAGGGCGAAGTACGATAAGCAGTTTGCAAAGTTTTCCAATGCTGGCTTTGCCAAGGGTAACTATTATCTATATATACGTTAGCATACTTTTGTCTACCATCTCCTTTACCGGTGTGTTTAATTGGTATGGATAAAAGATGTTTGCCTTGATCCGTAGCTATATAATAACGGTTGCGATAGGTTTGTTTTTGAAAATTATCACAGACTTCCCACAATACGTTGTTTTGGATCATGGCAGCTAGGTTCGCAACATTTGGAAAGCAAACGGGATGTAATAGCACTGTAGACACGTATAGTTTAATTTAGGCTTCCGTATTTTTCTTTCTTTTTTTTCTAAAAAAGTCAAAAACAAAATAACCAGCTAGCGCTATCAAAAAATACTTAAAATAAGATACAGGTTCTCCCGATCCACCCACGGTAGTAAACATACGGTCCCATCTTAAGCGCTCGTTAAATCGAATTCCATCTTGAAAGTTATCCATACTTAACCAAATAAATATGGGTTTACCAACTATGTGATTTTCTGGAACAAAACCCCAAGTTCTACTATCTTCAGAATGATCTCTGTTGTCTCCCATCATCCAATAATAATCCATTTTAAAGGTGTAGGAATCTGTTTGTTTACCGTTAATGGTAATGGTATTTCCATTTACAGCAAGCGTGTTGCCTTCATAATCTTTTATTATTTTTTTGTAAAGGGGTAGATTTTGAACGGTTAGCTTTATGGTCTTGCCTTCTTCTGGAATATAGATTGGTCCCATGTTGTCATTATTCCAAGGGTATAATGGACTTTTGGGAAAAATATTATTTCCAGCTTCTCCTTTTGGTTCAACAGCCCTAACTACAGAATCAATCTTAGCGTTTTTTCTTAATTCGGAAACCATCTCTTCGGTAAGATTAACAATGCGTTGTCTAGGCGTTTCTTCCTTTAAATCTGCTAATCTGAGTCCTCTAATTACCTCTGTAGGTATACCGTTTTGATTGGTGTAAAGGGCTATTTTACCTTCTGCTGTTTGTTGGGCTCCCAAAAGATAAGGGGTAAGGCCGTTTAATTGTTCTTGGGTTAATGGGCCAGAAATGTATTTTCTTTCAAAACTATCAGCATCTATTTCGTTTAAAAGTCTGCTGCTAACACCACTTTGCGCATAAACAATGTTGTTGAACATAGGCTTGGCACGGTCCGATAATTTTAATTTTTTACCATCAATATAAACATCACCGTTTACTACAGATAAAGTATCGCCTGGTGTGCCAACACATCTTTTTACGTAATTGGATTTCTTATCAATAGGTTTTTTTACGCCAGCCTCTTTTACAAAAAACTGCCTTACCGTATCTGCTGGCCAGCTAAACACTACAATATCATTTTTTTGAGGTGTTTGAAAACCAGGTAACCTAAAATATGGTATCTGTGGTTTGCTTAGGTAAGACTTTGTTCTAACAATAGGTAAAGTGTCATGAACCATAGGCGCGGCAACAGCAGTCATTGGTGTGCGTGCCCCAAAATGAAATTTGCTTACAAAAAGAAAATCTCCAATTCTAAGCGTTCGTTCTAATGAACCTGTAGGAATTACGTAAGGTTGAATAAAATAAGTGTGCACCAATGTAGCGGCAACTATGGCAAAAACTATAGAACTAACCCATTCTCCTAAACCAGTGGTTGGTTTTAAGCTTCTATCGTTTATATAGTTTACGTCCATGGTGTAATTCACCACATAAATGTAAAAGCCAAGTGTTAAGATTACTGCCCAGGTTTGCCAAAGTTTGTTTTGGCCAAAACTTCTAATGGTTTCTACCCAAACTACTGGGAACATTAAAAGGTTTATAATGGGTATAAACAATAGTAGGGTCCACCATTTTGGTCTGTTAATAATTTGCATTAACACAATAGCGTTGTAAACAGGAATTGCGGCTTCCCAAGCTTTTCTTCCGGCCTTTACGTATAATTTCCAAGTACCTAAAAAATGAATTACTTGTACCAATAAGATAAATAAAATCCACTGTGTGCCGTTCATGGTCTAATCGTTATAGTTTTTTGTAAGACTAATGCTTACTTTTTTCGTTACCGGTTTAGCTTAAGTTTAACACATCTTTCATGCTGTAGACTCCTGTTTTACCAACAAGCCATTCAGCGGCAATTATAGCACCGAGAGCAAATCCATTTCGGTTATGTGCGGTATGTTTTATTTCTATGGAATCCACATCACTCTGGTAGGCAATGCTGTGTGTACCTGGTACTTCACCTTCTCTAATCGCTGTAATTCCAATTTCATTTTCGGTTGGAGCAACCAATTTCCAATTTACGTAAGAAGAATTTTCAATAATTCCCTCCGCCAAGGTAATAGCAGTACCAGAAGGCGCATCAATTTTATGAATATGATGAATTTCTTCCATATGCACTTTATAATCTTGCACATTGGCCATTAACTTGGCTAATTTCTTGTTTAATTCAAAAAACAGATTAACCCCCAAACTAAAGTTGGAACCATATATAAATGCACCTTTCTTTTCATTACAAAGCGCAACGGCTTCTTCATATTTGGCCAACCAACCTGTAGTGCCAGAAATTACAGGTATACCTTTATTAAAGCAGTGGGTTATATTACCAAATGCCGCATCTGGTGTACTAAAATCAATAGCTATATCTATTGCGGAATAATCTAATTCTTCAAGATTGGTGTCAACATCTATTTTAGCTACTATATTATGGCCTCTTTGGGTTCCTATTTGTTCTAACATACGGCCCATTTTACCGTAACCAAAAAGTGCAATATTCATACGTTTAAAATTTTATAAGTAAGGCTACGCCGTAATTGGGTTCTCCTGTAAGGGGGTTGGCCTCTAAATAAGGACTTATATCATAAGACAATTGGTCGCTAACATTAAACTGTTTTAGGTGCGCGTCTACATTGGCGTCAATAATATTTAAAGCGTAAAAGCCTATAGTGGCCAATAACCAAATATCTCTGTTTTCTTGGGCTCTTTCTTGCGCGTCTTCCAATCCAGAATCAGAAACATTTGCAATGAACTCATCATCACTAAAACCTGCTTTTCTGCGTTTAAAAGCGGTTCTAAATCTTTTGTAATTGGTGTTATTGGTAGAATAGTTATAAACACCCCAGCCTATTAGACCCCATGCTATTGGAGCTTTCCAATATTTTTTATTGTAAATCTGTCCAAGACCAGGAACCACAGCAGAATAAAAAGCTGCTTTTGCAGGGGCAAGGGGGTTAATCTCTTTTTGTGCTACAAATACTTCTTCTACAACAATACCTTTTTCTGCTACAGCGTTAGTAATAGAATCAGTAGGTGTAGAAACCACTACGCTATCTTTTTCTGTTTGGGCGTTCGCCGAAAAAGTTAGTGCAATAAATAGGACAATATATAAGAGGGATTTATTCACCCGATAAGATTTTTCTTAACCTGTGGAATTCTTCTTCGGAGTGAAACGGAATAACAATTTTTCCTTTTCCGTTGGAAGAAGCTCTAATATCTACCTTTACGGCTAGATTTTCCTTAATAGCCTCTAAGTTTTCTGAAATAAACCCTGGAACACTTTTCTTGCTCTTTTTGGCTATAGTACTTTTTTCTTTTTCAGAACCTTCCTTATAGGCTTTTACAAGTTGTTCCGTATCTCTAACAGATAAGCCTTCGGCAACAATTTTCTCGTAAATGTCTATTTGGTCCTTGTTTTTTTCAATGTTTATTAACGCACGACCATGCCCCATGCTAATAAAGCCATCTCGCATCCCGGTTTGGATAATAGGATGCAATTTCAATAAGCGTAGGTAGTTTGTAATGGTAGAGCGTTTTTTGCCCACCCTGTCGCTCAACTTTTCTTGGGTAATCTCTACCTCCTCTATTAATCTTTGATAAGAAAGGGCAACTTCTATAGGATCTAAATCTTGACGTTGGATGTTTTCTACCAAAGCCATTTCCAAAGATTCTTGGTCATTGGCTATTCTTATATAAGCAGGAATGGTTTTTAAGCCAACTATCTTAGAAGCACGAAATCTACGCTCACCAGAAACCAATTGAAATTTATTGAATTCTAGCTTTCTAACCGTTATGGGTTGAATAATACCTAATTCACGGATGGAACTAGCTAATTCTTGTAAAGCTTCCTCGCTAAAATTAGTTCTTGGTTGAAAAGGATTTACTTCTATAGCATTAATATCCAATTCTACCACATTACCAATTACTTGGTCCGCATTTTTGTCAGACACGGATTGTATGTCGTTTTCTGGATCTTTTAATAATGCGGAAAGCCCTCTTCCAAGGGCTTGTTTTTTAGTTGCCTTCGCCATTTAAACTTTCTCCTTGTTTTTATTCAAAATTTCGTTGGCCAAGTTAAGATAGTTAGAGGCACCTTTACTACTAGCATCATATTTAATAATGCTTTCTCCGTAACTAGGGGCTTCACTTAACTTTACATTACGTTGTATTATGGTTTCAAAAACCATATCTGCAAAATGCTTTTTAACTTCTTCTACCACTTGGTTAGAAAGGCGCAACCTAGAATCATACATTGTTAATAGCATGCCTTCTATGTCCAAATCTGTATTGTGGATTTTTTGTACACTTTTTACCGTGTTCAATAATTTTCCTAATCCTTCCAGAGCAAAATACTCACATTGTATTGGAATTATAACTGAATCTGCAGCTGTTAATGCGTTTAAGGTCAATAAACCTAAAGAAGGTGCGCAATCTATTAGTATGTAATCGTAATCGTCTTTAAGGCTTTTAATGGCCTCTTTCATCATGTACTCCCTGTTGTCCTTGTCTACCAATTCTATTTCAATAGCCACAAGGTCTATGTGCGCTGGGATTAAATCCACATTAGGAGATTCTGTTCCTATTATAGTTTCTTTGGCGCCGTAGGTATGCTCCAATAGTTGATAGGTACCCAGTTCTACACTCTCTACATCTACTCCAAGACCGGAGGTTGCATTTGCCTGGGGGTCGGCATCAATCAACAACACTTTTTTTTCTAGCACGCCAAGAGAGGCAGCAAGATTAACAGTAGTGGTGGTTTTACCCACACCACCTTTTTGATTTGCAATAGCAATGATTTTGCCCATTGTAACTGGTTGAGTTAGGAGGTAAAAATACAATTATTTACAACGCCATAAAATGGAATTTGTTAACACTGGGTGAATAACTGCTTTTACCAACGTTAAAGAAAGTTAAACAGCATTAGAACCCAATGGCAAATTATTGGCCCATAAGTAATTTCAATAGGGCAATGGCGGCTTCGCTTATTTTTGTGCCCGGGCCAAAAACGGCTGCTGCACCTGATTTGAAGAGGTAATCATAATCTTGTTTGGGTATAACCCCACCTACGATTACCATTATATCTTCTCTATTAAGTAGTTTTAATTGTTCAATTACCGCGGGTACTAATGTTTTATGCCCCCCCGCTAGCGAAGAAACACCAAGTATGTGCACATCGTTTTCCGTAGCTTGTTTGGCCACTTCCTCTGGTGTTTGAAACAACGGTCCTATATCTACATCAAAACCTAAATCTGCATACCCTGTAGCAACCACTTTTGCACCACGGTCGTGACCATCTTGTCCCATTTTGGCAATCATAATTCTTGGTCTACGACCCTCCAATAAGGCAAATTGGTCTGCCATTTCCCTAGCTTTATTAAAGCTATCGTCGTTCTTAATTGCTTTAGAATACACCCCTGTAACTGATTGGATTTTTGCTTGATGCCTACCAAAAACTTGCTCTAAGGCATTGCTTATTTCACCTAATGTTGCTCTTGCTTTGGCGGCCTCTACTGCTAAAGCTAATAAATTATCGCCTTTTTCTTCCTTTGCATGGGCACGTGCGGCCTGTGTTAATTGTTCTAAACAAGATGTTACTTTAGAGCTATCTCGTGATGATTTAATTTGCTCTAAACGGTTTATTTGCTGTTGGCGAACCTTATTGTTGTCTACTTCTAAAATTTGCAAGTCTTCATCTTCTTCCAACTCGTATTTATTTACCCCAACCAAGATTTCTTGGCCACTATCCAATCTAGCTTGTTTTTCGGCAGCTGCCGCTTCTATCCGTAGTTTGGGTATGCCAGATTCAATAGCTTTGGTCATGCCTCCTAATTCTTCTACTTCTTGTATGTGTTCCCACGCTTTTTCAGCAATTTCATGGGTAAGTTTTTCTACTAGAGCACTACCGGCCCATGGGTCTACGGTTTTTGTAATGTTGGTTTCGTTTTGTAAATATAGTTGGGTGTTACGTGCAATTCTTGCAGAAAAATCTGTTGGTAAAGCAATGGCCTCGTCTAATGCGTTGGTATGTAAGCTCTGGGTGCCGCCAAAAGCTGCAGCCATGGCCTCAATAGTAGTTCTTGCTACGTTGTTAAATGGGTCTTGTTCTGTTAAGCTCCACCCGCTGGTCTGGCTATGCGTTCTTAGCATCAAGGACTTTTGGTTTTCTGGCTTAAATTGTGCAACCATTTTTGCCCACAGCATACGTGCGGCCCGCATTTTAGCTATTTCGGTAAAATGATTCATGCCAATACCCCAGAAAAAAGATAACCTAGGTGCAAACCCATCAATTTTTAATCCTGCCGCCAATCCCGTTCTAATATATTCTATGCCATCTGCCAACGTGTAGGCTACTTCTAATGGAGCCGGAGCTCCAGCTTCGTGCATGTGATACCCAGATATGCTTATGCTGTTAAACCTAGGCATGTTCTTACTAGTGTATTCAAAAATATCGGCAATGATTTTCATGGAAGGTGTAGGCGGGTAAATATAGGTGTTCCTTACCATGAATTCTTTTAAAATATCATTTTGGATAGTGCCAGAAAGTTGTTCCAAAGAGACACCTTGTTCCAATGCGGCAACAATGTAAAATGCCATTATGGGCAATACGGCACCATTCATGGTCATGGAAACACTCATCTTATCTAAGGGTATTCCCGAAAAGAGAATTTTCATGTCTTCAACAGAATCAATGGCCACCCCCGCTTTGCCAACGTCTCCTAAAACACGGTCATTGTCACTATCATAACCTCTATGGGTGGGTAAATCAAAAGCAACCGACAATCCTTTTTGGCCTGCCTCTAAATTTCTTCTGTAGAAAGCATTGCTTTCTTCTGCGGTAGAAAAACCAGCATATTGTCTAATAGTCCATGGTCTACGTACGTACATGGTAGCGTAGGGGCCTCTTAAAAATGGAGTAATGCCCGCGGCAAAATCTTCGTGGCCGTAGTGATAAGATAATTCAGTTTTTTTATCTACAAGCTTAAGGCCTTTTGTGACTATCCTACTCATTTTCTAATCGCTTTTTTTCCAACTTTTCTGCTAATCTTGTGGCTACTATTGGCGGAATCAATGTTTTTCTAGACTTTTTCTGTAAAAATGGATTTTTGTCAAGAGCGCCCCCCATTTTATCTGCTTTATTTTGAAACAAATTGGTACCTATTAATTTTAAAATACCGTCATCAAACAATTGTTGTTCTTTTTCTGCAACCTCCTTTACTTTCTTTTGAATTATCCCCTTCTTTAAATTAACTAAAAAGCCACCTGAGGCCTCAATTTGCTGGTACAATTCCAGTGCCTTTTGGGCTAATTGATACGTAAGACTATCTAAAAAATAACTTCCTTCCGTGGTAGCTGGGGCATCGTTAAAATAAGCCTCTTCTTTTAACAATAGTAATTGATTTCTAGCTATGCGTTCGCTAAACTCATGTGGGTATTTATAAAGCAGGTCATAGGGATGGTTCACTACCATATCTGCACCACCCAAAACTGCGGCCATACATTCTGTGCTAGTACGCAGTAGATTTACATTATAATCGTAAATGGTTTTATTTCGTGTGGCGGGTTTAGCAATTATTCTTAATTGATGTGCTAAGTTATGTTCCGTTCGTAAGCTTTCCCATAACCAGCGGTATGCCCTTAATTTGGCGATTTCAAAAAAATAATTGCCTCCTACGGCAAAGGTGGTATTTAGGCTTATAGGATTTTCAATCTGGTTTAGATATTCTGTAGTATGTGCCAAGGCATAGGCCAATTGCTGTACGCAATTTGCCCCGGCATTACCATAAATGGATGCATCTATGGATAATCCAACATGGTTTTTAGCCGTTTTATCCAGCAAAGATTTAAGAAGTTCTTTGTCTTTCTCCATGCTTAGATACCAATTGCCAGACTTGGCCAAATGGCCTATGGTATCTATATGTAAATGAATTTTGCTGAGATAGGGATTAAGTTCTTGTATTGCTTGCTCAAAACCTTCGACCTCCAAAGTAGTAAGGTCTAGGTGAATTGGATGTTCCGTATCCAACAGTTCGTGAAACAAAGCTGGAAAATGGGTGGGTGTAGTTTCAAGAACAAAATAAATAGCCTCAGCGCCCTTATTTAATGCCTGCTTTGCTTTTTTATTGGCAATTTCCGCATCTGTAACACTTATGTATTCGCCAATGTTCCAAATTTGTTTTTTAGGTAACCTGTATTTGGGTATATCGCTTACGTCTTCCGCATTGTAAAAAGGTTTTACCTTTATGCCTTCAATGCTTTCCCATACTAAGGTGTCATTATAATCAGCACCCTTAAGGTCATATTGAATTTTCTGTTTCCACTGTTTTGCGGTAACCGGTGTAAATTCTGAAAAAAGTGCAGTTTTAGTCATAATTGGGTTATTGCAAACAGATAGTTATACTATTTGTTCTATTCTTTTTGTTGTAAGCTATCCTCAAATTCTATTAGAAAAATTTCTTCATTGTCCTTTTTCATATAATAGTTTTCTCGGGCAAATTTTTCTAGTTCGTCTTTGCTAGAAAGTTTTTTAAGCATTTCTTGATCATGCTTGATTTCCTTTTGTAAAAACTCTTTTTTTTGTTCTAATTTGTCTATTTCTTGTTGTAGTTCATGATGAATCAACAAGGAGTTGGTGTCAAAGAAAGCCATCCAAATAACAAACAAGGTAAGCACAAGCACATAGGTGTTGGTCATTAGTTTAAACCACTTTTTTTGTCTAAGTGCTTTTAATCCCATAACTAGATAAGTTTGTCATTTATTATGGTCCTAACCATGTCTACAGCTACTGTGTTATAATGGTTGTTAGGTATAATTATATCAGCAAATTCTTTAGAAGGTTCAATAAATTGGTTGTGCATAGGTTTTACGGCTGTTTGGTACCTATAAAGTGCCTTTTCCAAATCATGCCCCCTTTCTCTAATATCTCTTTGTAACCTTCTTATAAGACGCTCATCAGAATCTGCGTGCACGTATATTTTAATATCAAATAACTTACGCAAAGCAGGATTGCTCAATACTAGTATACCCTCTACAATAACCACCTTTTTTGGAGCCGTTGGTATACTTTCTGGTAAACGGGTTTCTTCTACAAAAGAATAAACGGGTATGTTAATGCTTCTACCTGCCCTTAATTCGTTAAGGTGGTGCATTAGTAGGTCAAAATCTATAGAATTAGGGTGGTCAAAATTTACCTTGCTACGTTCTTCTTTGGTTAAATGCGATAAATCATTGTAGTAAGAATCTTGAGAAATCACGACCACTTCATTCTCTGGAAGCTCATCCACAATTTGTTTAACAACCGTGGTTTTACCACATCCGGTACCTCCAGCAATCCCTATAATCAACATGAACAAAAATTTACGCCAAAAATACACAATTGGTGCTTTTATTAAAGCGATTTGCACTTATCCATTCTAAAATTAAATAAGTTGCCGCACTTTGGTAGAAAGTTAAGTGAATTTGTAAAATCAAGACCTCTTTTTATTGAAAATTTGCTAATTATTTAGCAAATAAACTATCTTTAAATGCGATTAATTTAATGGATTGAATGGAAAATAGATATATTGTTAAGGTTGGCGAAGACCATACCTTTGTGTTTTCTCAAGAAGACTTAGATCAATTAGACCTTATCAAAACAGACCAAAGAAATTTTCACCTTATTCACGAAAACCAAAACTATGCGGTTTCTTTTTCTGAGTCTAACTTTCAAAAGAAACAGTACCAAGTAGTGGTAAATGGCATTAAAAATAATGTGCACATTCAAAACCCTCTGGCAACATTGATTAAGGAGATGGGCCTAAGTGTGGGCAATGCCGCGCAAGTTAGTAGTTTAATTGCACCCATGCCTGGCCTTATTTTAGAACTTTCCGTGGCTGTAGGGCAAACAGTTAAAGAAGGTGAAACCTTGTTAATTTTAGAAGCTATGAAAATGGAGAACGCTCTTGCCGCACCTAGAGATGGTGTAATAGCGGCTATTAATGTTGCGCAAGGAGACGCTGTAGACAAAAAACAAGTTTTATTAACCTTTGAAGACTAGATATGAAAAAGATATTAGTTGCCAATAGGGGAGAAATTGCCCTTAGGGTTATGAAAACGGCTAAGAAAATGGGCATACAGACCGTTGCGGTTTATTCAGAAGCAGATAGGAACGCACCCCATGTAAGATTTGCAGATGAAGCGGTTTATTTAGGTCCTGCGCCAAGTAACCAATCTTATTTGTTGGGAGATAAAATTATTGCCAAAGCCAAAGCCTTAAACGTAGATGCCATACACCCAGGGTATGGTTTTTTGAGCGAAAATGCAGGCTTTGCAGAAGCAGTAGAACATGCTGGTTTAACTTTTATTGGGCCAAAATCTCATGCTATAAAAATCATGGGAAGCAAACTTGCAGCAAAAGAAGCGGTAAAGGCCTATGATATTCCAATGGTGCCAGGTATAGAAGAAGCTATTTCCGATGTGGAAAAAGCTAAGGCTATAGCTAAAGAAATTGGTTTTCCCATTCTCATAAAAGCTTCTGCCGGTGGTGGGGGTAAAGGAATGCGCGTGGTAGAAAAAGAAGAAGATTTATCCCAACAAATGGAACGGGCTATTAGTGAGGCAAAATCGGCCTTTGGAGATGGGTCTGTTTTTATTGAAAAATATGTAAGTTCTCCCAGGCATATAGAAATTCAGGTTCTGGCGGATACCCACGGTAACGTATTGCATTTTTTTGAACGCGAATGTAGCGTGCAAAGAAGGCACCAAAAAGTGGTAGAAGAGGCGCCATCTGCAGTGTTAACCCCAGCTTTGCGAAACCAAATGGGCGAAGCTGCCAAACGTGTGGCCCAAGCTTGTGATTATATTGGGGCCGGTACGGTAGAATTTTTGTTAGATGCAGATCATAATTTTTACTTTTTAGAAATGAACACCCGCTTGCAGGTAGAGCACCCGGTCACGGAGTTAATAACAGGAGTGGATTTGGTTGCCTTGCAAATAAGTGTAGCAAGAGGGGAAGCATTGCCCTTTAAACAAGAAGATTTAAAAATAAATGGTCACGCCATGGAGCTCAGGGTCTATGCAGAGGATCCATTAAACGATTTTTTGCCTAGTGTAGGTAACTTGGAAACCTATACGATTCCTAAAGGTGAAGGTATACGTGTAGATAACGGTTTTGAGGAAGGTATGGATATACCTATTTATTATGACCCTATGCTGGCCAAACTAATTACCTATGGCGAAACCCGTGAAGCCGCTATTTCTAAGATGATAACCGCAATTGCTAATTACAAAGTTGAAGGGGTACAGACTACCTTGCCTTTTGGTGATTTTGTAATGAAGCATGAAGCGTTTACTTCCGGTGATTTTGATACACATTTTGTAAAACAACATTACACGCCAGAAGCCATAAAAGAGAATGAAAAACATATAGCTAGAATTGCTGGTTTAATGGCTTTGAAACAATATTTAGAGGATAAAAAAATAGTAAGATTGCCCATTCAATAACACTATGGACGATAAGATTAAAATACTAAAGGATAAGATTGCCGAAGCCCATTTGGGCGGTGGTAAAAAACGAATAGAGAAACAACATGCTAAAAAGAAGCTTACGGCTAGGGAACGTATAAATTATCTCCTGGACGAAGGTTCTTTTGAAGAAATGGGCATCTTGGTTACCCATAGAACAACCGATTTTGGTATGGAAGACCAAAAATTTTATGGGGATGGTGTGGTTACGGGATATGGTACCGTAGATGGACGTCTAGTCTATGTCTACGCTCAGGATTTTACCGTATTTGGTGGGGCATTATCAGAAACACATGCAGAAAAAATTTGTAAGGTAATGGACCTAGCTGTAAAAGTAGGCGCACCAATTATTGGGTTAAATGATTCTGGTGGAGCTCGTATACAAGAAGGGGTACGTTCTTTGGGCGGCTATGCAGATATCTTTTTTAGAAACGTACAAGCGTCTGGTGTAGTACCACAAATATCCGCAATTATGGGCCCGTGCGCGGGTGGTGCGGTTTACTCTCCTGCCATGACAGATTTTATTATGATGGTAGAACAAACAAGTTATATGTTTGTAACTGGGCCTAATGTGGTTAAAACCGTGACTAACGAAAATGTAACTTCCGAAGAATTAGGGGGTGCAAGCACACATGCTTCCAAGTCTGGAGTTGCCCATAAAACATCTATCAATGATGCGGCATGTTTAGAAGATATTAAACAATTACTTACTTATTTACCACAAAACAATACGGAAAAAACAAAAAAGCTACCCTTTGAACTTGGAGAGGAACTGCGTCCAGAACTAAAACAGATAGTACCTGATAATGCCAATAAACCGTATGATATGCATGCGGTAATAAATGGAATAATAGATGAACAATCCTTTTATGAAATCCACAAGGATTATGCTGAGAATATTATTACCGGTTTTGCAAGATTGGGCGGCAGAAGTATAGGCATAGTTGCAAACCAACCCATGGTTTTGGCAGGGGTCTTAGATGTAGATAGTTCTATAAAATCTGCTCGCTTTGTACGTTTCTGTGATGCCTTTAACATTCCCCTATTGGTGTTGGTTGATGTTCCTGGGTTTTTACCGGGTACGGATCAAGAGTGGAACGCTATTATAACCAATGGGGCTAAATTATTGTATGCTTTAAGCGAAGCAACCGTACCTAGGGTAACGCTAATAACAAGAAAAGCCTATGGTGGTGCATACGATGTAATGAATTCCAAGCACATTGGGGCCGACTTTAATTATGCGTGGCCTTCTGCGGAAATAGCGGTTATGGGAGCAAAAGGCGCTAGCGAAATTATATTTAGAAAAGAAATTGCAGATGCAGCAGATTCTGAAGCAAAACTATTGGAGAAAGAAAAAGAATATGCAGATAAGTTTGCAAACCCATACAGAGCTGCAAATCGGGGCTTTATAGATGAGGTTATCTTACCTGAAAATTCTAGGCGTAAGTTGCTAAAAGCGTTTGCCATGTTAGAAAACAAACAGGTAGATGCCCCAAAAAGAAAGCACGGTAATATACCCTTATAATCAATTAATTAGATTTTAAATTAGTTGATACATCAATTTTAACTTAACAAAAGTTAAACATATAAAGACGGGCTGATCAAAAAAGGTGGAGTAATTTTGCCAGATGCAAAATACAGCACAAAAGCCAAAGTTTGAATTTATTGCCCTAATGGCCTCTTTAATGAGTATTGTAGCATTGTCTATAGATGCTATTTTACCGGCTATTCCAGAGATTGGGTATTCTATAAATAGCTTAGATCCAACGGAAAATCAGAAGTTGGTTACCATGATATTTTTAGGTTTGGGTGTGGGTCAATTATTTTTTGGCCCACTTTCCGATTCCTTGGGTAGAAAAAAAGTGGTGTATCTGGGTTTTGCCATTTTTATAATTTCTAGTGGGGTTTGTGTATTTGCACCCAGTTTGGAAATTATGTTATTTGGTAGGTTGCTACAAGGTATAGGCCTCTCTACTTCAAGGTCTATATCTATCTCTATGATACGAGATTTGTACGAAGGTGATACCATGGCCAAAGTAATGTCTTTTGTAACGGCCTTTTTTATATTAATCCCTGTTGTTGCGCCTGCCTTTGGCAAGTTAATGTTAGATTTAGGAGGTTGGCAGTTTATTTTTTACTCACAGGTTTTCTTCGCCGTCTTGGTGGCAATTTGGTTTTGGAAAAGACAACCAGAGACGTTACCTGAAAAGCATAAAAAGAAATTCTCTGCCAGTCTATTTTGGAATGGTTTTAAAGAGTTTATGAAGCATAGGGAATCGGTAGCTTTTACCCTTGTTTCAGGTTTGGTAACGGGTGCTTTTTTGGTTTATTTAAGCGCTTCTCAGCACATTTTTGAAGAAATATACGGCTTAAAGGAAGTGTTTCCATACATCTTTGCAGGTCTAGCGATATCAATTGGCTTGTCTACCTTATCTAATGGTACTATGGTAATGCGTTTTGGGATGAGAAAACTCTCCTTGACCGCATTGGTAGCCTTTTGTTTGATTGCATTACTTTATGTGGTTTTATTTTGGAACGCGCCTAACCCAAGCATTTGGGTATTGGTGATTTTTCTATCCTTACAATTTTTCTGTCTAGGTTTTATGTGGGGTAATTTTAGAAGTATAGCCATGGAGCCTATAGGGCATATTGCAGGTATTGGGGCGGCTATTAATGGTTTTTTCTCTACCGTAGTTTCTATCCCTATAGCCACCGCTATAGGAAGCTACGTAGATGATAGGGTTTTACCTCTTTTTTTGGGCTTGGCTATTTGTGGGCTTATTTCTTTAGTAATTTTCTTGTTTGTAAAAAGAGCTAATAAATTGGCTGCGGCAACTACTTAAATGTATGTATTTTGCCTGCGCAAGAATCGCTATCTGCACCCGTTACAGAGGCTAGAATATTTATAGCTCCCTGTTGCCTTAGAACGCCCATAAAAGCAAAAACCATAGCTTCTTTAAAATCAATTAGGGTTTTATCTGGCAGTACTATTTCAACAGTATTGGGTAAATGTGTTTTTAAATTTTTCATCGCGAATGCGTTTAAAGCACCTCCACCGGTAATTAATAATCTAGTAGGTCTGCTAGTATCAAATTGCTTTATGGCATTGGCAATTTGGTAATTATTATGCTGAACTATGGTGTGCAATACATTTTCTACTTTATTGGTTTTATAGTTTTCCAATAGAGGAATTACATCGGACTTGAACCACTCTATTCCAGTGCTTTTTGGGTGTTTTTTTTGATAATAGGGTAGTTTGTTTAGGCTATTAAAAAGTGGTTCAATCAATTTGCCAGATTCCGCTAATTTTCCATCTTTATCATAACTCAATCCTAAGGGGGCTACCAAGTAATTTAACGGCATATTGGCCAAACCTATATCAAAGGCTATACGCTTGTTGTTATGTTCTAAACTAATATTACTGATGCCGCCTAAGTTCAAACAGAAATCGTAATCTGCAAATAATAAGGCATCACCAATTGGTACCAATGGTGCTCCTTGTCCATTTTTTGAGACATCTAAAGTCCTAAAATCATTTACACAACTAATTTGGGCGGTTTTGGTAAGTTCTGCACCATCGCCTAATTGAAAGGTTAATCCTTCTGATGGCCTATGATGACTGGTATGGCCGTGACTTGCTATAAAATCTACCGTGAGTTTTTCATTAACCAAGAATTGCTTGGCTTGCGCACCAAGCCATTTTCCATACGTAAGGTGCAGATGTTGATGTTCTTCTTCGCTTAGGTGAATTGCATTTTTTAATTGTTCCTGTAAAACAGCATCATAAGCAATGGTAACACCCTTGTTTATTTTAAAATTCCATTTGGTTTTGTGCCTCCAAAAGTCACAATGGGCAATATCCAAACCATCTAAAGATGTTCCAGACATTAATCCTAAAACTGAATAGCTTTGCTCCATATTAATCTAAATTTACGGGCAAGCTACCATACAATGGCAATTGTTGTAAAAGCTGTTTAGCGGCATGTTCTTGAAATTGAGGAAAATCTTGGTACACCAGATAAACTTGCTTGGCCTTTTTGTAGTCTATTTCGTTTAAAAACAAAGGATTGCCAAAATTAAAGAGCACAACATTTTTCTCTTGGAGTAATTTGTTTATGCGTTCTAGTTCTAAGGTAGTGAATCCAAAATGATTTAGGGGTTTAATAGACGGTGGGGCCAGTGCCAATACAATTTTAGTACTTAAAGGCTTCTCCACAGCACTTTTAATAATAGAAGATTCCGTTACCAAAAGATTTTCAAAATGGCTTAGTTCCTTGCCCATTGTAATCAAATGGGTTTGGGCATCCAAATAGCTACTTGTATCAATATCTGGCAATAACTGTGTTAAGCTCTTGGTAGCTGTTTTAGCAATTAGGTCTTGGTAGGATATATAATTTAATTGAGGTTTGGCCGCAAATGCTTTGGATTTTAAAATTTCAAAGCGATTATATTTTTCGTTTATTAAAGCTTCCGGTGCTTGTTCCACTATTCTTTCAATTCCTTCTTTAACGTGTTCCGCGAAACAAAGTACATCCATGCCGGCCATAAATGCTTGGTATTCAACAGCTCCTTTTTCTTGAAATTTTTTAGAAATACTATGCATATTCAATGCATCTGATATTATAATGCCATCAAAATTCATTTTTTCTCGGATATACCGGTCAATTAGAAGTTTACTTAGGGTAGCTGGTAATAAGGAATCACCGGTAATTTTGGGTAGTGCCAAATGCCCAACCATAACAGCATCTAATTTTTCTTTTTCTATATGATAAAATGGAAAAAGTTCTTGATTAAGTAATTCATCTTCGGTCTTCTCAATTTGTGGTAACCCCAAATGCGAATCAACCGCAGTGTCTCCGTGGCCAGGAAAGTGTTTCACGGAGTTCAGAATTCCTGTTTCGTTCATTCCATCTATAAACGCCTGTGTTTTTTGCAACACTTTATGTTTATTGGAACCAAAAGAGCGGTAGCCAATTACCGGATTTTTAGGATTGCTATTAACATCCAACACAGGAGCTAAATTCCAATGTATTCCTGCTTCTAAACAGTCCCTTCCAATATTTTTTCCCGTTTCTCTTATCAAGTTCAACGCTTCTTCCGGTAAAGCACCTAAAGTAATAGCGTAAGGATACTGGGGGGTGTTTTCTACCCGCATGGCCAGTCCCCATTCCGCATCAATCGCAATTATCAAGGGGGTTTTTGCCGCCTTTTGGTAACGATTTATCAAGATTTTTAGTTGATCCAAACTATCCTTGTTGTAAAGCACCTCTTTTTTCCCCTCAAAATTGGTGGCGGCACTAGCTCTACTGTGAAAAAAGCAAATAGAACCAATATGATAGTTAGCAATGAGTTGTTCAAGGCGTTGAATCTCTTCCTCTGAATCATTTATAAATGCGGCCGGCATAAATAACTGCCCAACCTTTTGCTTTAAACTTAGCTTGTTTTTCATGGGTAATTAGGTTGTTGCTTTTTTTCCAAAATCAGCAGGGTAATCCAAATAACGTACTATGACAAGAACCGGTAGGGCGGCCAAAACCACCCAGATAAAAAAGCCGTCATAGCCCAACCATTCTTGAATATAACCACTTAGCATACCCGGAAGCATCATACCCAAAGCCATAAAACCTGTGGCCAAAGCATAATGGCTGGTCTTGGACAAACCTTCTGCCACATAGATTAAATAAACCAAGAATGCAGCGAAACCAAAACCATAACCAAATTGTTCTATAACAACAGTGCCCACCACGGCCGCAATGTGGGTAGTGTTAGTGAGTGCCAATAAAGCGTACAATACATTGGGTACGTTTAAGGCCAAAATCATTGGAAACATCCATTTTTTTAATCCGTCTCTAGAAATAAGAATACCGCCCAAGATACCGCCAATGGAAAGCATTATAATCCCAACGGTTCCGTAAATGGTGCCAACCGCTTCGGTAGAATAGTTTAAGCCACCAGCTGGTTGGGAATCTAACAAAAATGGGGAGGCCATTTTAACCAGTTGTGATTCGCCTAAACGATAAGTAAGGATAAAAGCCAAAGAAAGCCAGATACCTTTTTTCTGAAAAAAACTGGTAAAAATGGTAACAAAGCTGGTTTTAGTTTGTTTCTGTCCTAGTTGGTTAGGTTCTACCTTTGGTGTGGTAAACAAATTACCCAAAGTTATGAGAAGCATTAAAACGGCCGTGCAAACCATAGTTATAGACCATGCCTTCTGATTGTCTCCAAAAGTATTTTCCAAATAACCCGCTAGAATTACGATTAAACCTTGCCCGGTTATCATTGCCAACCTATAAAAGGTACTTCGCATGCCAATAAAAAACGATTGCTTTTGCTCTGTAAGGGCAAGCATATAATAGCCATCAGAAGCTATGTCGTTGGTTGCAGAGGCAAAGGCCACCATCCAAAAACAAGCCAAACTGGCTGTTAAAAAAATATCTGTTTTAAGGCTAAGGCCAATACCCAAAAAAGCAAGCGCAATTACAAACTGCATGCTTAAGAACCATTTTCTTTTGGTCCATTTTAAATCTACCAAAGGGCTCCAAAGCGGTTTTAAAACCCAGGGTAAATACAACCAACTTGTATACAATCCAATTTCTGCATTGCCCAAGCCTAATTGTTTGTACATAATAACAGAAAGGGTAACTACTATAACGTATGGTAATCCTTGTGTAAAGTAAAGTATAGGCACCCAAAGCCAGGCATTCTTATCTTTTTTACTTTTCATGGGTTGAAGTTAGGTTGATGGGTATAAGTTGACTGGGTTGGCCATATTTTGTGCGAAAGACCACGTAGCATTTCTTTTTTCCTTTAACGATATTTCTTGGAACATAGAATGAATCACTTGGGTTAAGATACTGTTTTCCTATGATATTTTTTGAGGTCAATTCGGGCTTTTTTAGGTAAATAACCTGTTTTAAATCCGTATCCGATACATATTCAACTATATAGCCATCATCCTTTTTCTTTACCTCTTTAATAGCAATTTTTAACGGAAGAGTAACTTCGTAGAGTTTAGAAAGTGCTGGAGTTAATGCCTTGTGCTTGTAAACTTTCTTTTTTAGGGTCTTAACTATTGTTTCTTTGTTGGCGGTGAGGGATTTGGCGCTAAAAAAGGCATTACCGTCTATACGCTTGGTTGCTCTGGTTTTATTAAGTTGTTTGGGAAGTTCTAAAGGATTGTCCCAAGCCTTGTCCGCGTTGTTGTAAATTTTATAAGGGCCGTTTCCAATGTATAAATTTATGTTTTCTATGTTAGATGCCCACCAATCTGTAAGAATGTTGTAAGATGCAGGTTTGTTATCCAAACTCCAATAAAGTTGCGGAATTAAATAATCTATATAACCCTCTTTATCCCATAGCAAAGGATCGGCAAATAAATTTTCATAAGTAGTTTGCCCGGCTTCTGTTAAGGACCCTTTGGTATCCGTTGTTTTGTTTTTCCATACCCCAAACGGACTTATGCCAAAATGTACCCATGGCTTACTATTTTTTATGCGCACATTCACCTTTTTTAGCAAACTATCTACGTTACTGCGCCTCCATTCTGCCAAGGACTGGTTGGGTAACGCATGTGCTTTATAGGCGAGAGAATCATTAAAAATTTCATCTTTAATGGTGTACGGGTAAAAATAATCATCAAAATGAATAGCATCAACTTGATATCTACTGACTACTTCTTCCATTATGGAGACCAAATGTTCCTGAACTTCTGGTAACCCTGGATTATAATAAAATTTAGTACCATACGGAACCATCCAATTACGGTGCCTGTAAAAATCATGAGTAGGGGCAAGAGTAGATGTGTCTAAGCTCATTGTAGCCCTGTAGGGGTTTAACCAAGCATGAAATTCCATACCATGGGCATGGGTTTGTTCAATTAACCATGGTAGTATGTCTGTAGTGTCTTTTGGGGGATTACCTTCCGTGCCGGTAAGATATCTAGACCATGGCGCCAATTTGGTAGGATACAAAGCATCACCGGCGGTTCTTATCTGAACTATAGCCGCATTAAAATTTAGCGCTTTGTAAAAGGATAACAGTTCTAGGTAATCTTTCTTTTTTTTAGCTAAGCCATCGTTTCCGTTTTTAGGCCAGTCTATGTTGGCTACAGAAGCAATCCAAATACCTCTAAACTCGGTAGTGCCGCTAGGTACCGCTTTAAAGGTTGAGCAAGAAACGGCAAAAAACAGCAAAACAGAAATGGGCAGTAGTTTTCTCATAAAATATAAAGCTAAAAAGGCCTACCAAATATAGGTAGGCCTAGTGGGGGTTAAACTAACAAAATAGATTTAATCGCTGCAATAAATTGAAAGTTAAAAATGTTCTATTTTTTAAAATGGTATTGAACAAAACCTTCCATTGCTTCATATTCGGCTAGGCCTAGGGCATTGTATTTAAAGGCCGTTTCCGTGTTACGTTGTTGTGCTCTTTGCCAAAATTCTCGTTTATCGTTTCCTGGGAACATGGCACTATCTTTTTGAGATTGGTGCTTAAATATGGCGTTAATTTTACGCTTCATATCCTTGGGGCCAATAGGAACGGCCATTTCCATATCTGCAATATCCCATTCTTGCCATGCACCACGGTATAACCATACATAACAGTCTTTTAACCATTTTGCACCTTGCTCTTGTAGCCTTTCCAATGCCAAGAATATTATTTGTAAACAAACCCTATGTGTACCATGAGGGTCAGACAAGTCTCCTGCCGCGAATATTTGATGGGGTTGCACTTTATTTAATAAGTCTACCGTTAACTGAATATCTTCTTCTGAATGTGGTTTTTTCTTAACTGCCCCCGTTTCATAAAATGGTAAATTTTGAAAATGTGCGTTTTTTTCTGGAACACCACAGTATCTACAGGCTGCTAGCGCTTCACCTTTTCTAATTAACCCTTTGTATTCTTGGATTTCTGGACTGTCTACTTCTCCCGGTTTTTTGTTGTTTATGAACTCACGTACCGCTTTCATTTTAGAATTCAATTTATCATCTTTATCTACTTCCGTAGCAAAATCTAAAAATCGAATTACTTCATCATCAAAAACGGCAATATTTCCAGATGTTTGGTAGGCCACGTGTACATCGTGCCCTTGATCTACCAATCGTAAGAGGGTGCCACCCATAGAAATTACATCGTCATCTGGGTGTGGACTAAAGATTAAAGATGTTTTAGGATAAGGATTAGCACGTTCTGGTCTATTGCTATCATCTGCATTTGGTTTGCCACCTGGCCAGCCAGTAATGGTGGCTTGCAATTGGTTAAAAACCTTAAGGTTAATTTGTTCCGCAGATCCTATTTCTGCAATTAAATTACCCATTCCATATTCGTTGTAATCCTCGTTGGTAAGCTTAAGTATAGCTTTTTCCAATTTTTCGGATAACCATATGGTTGCTTTTTTTATAAGTCTATCGTTCCAGTTGACTTCTCCTACCAACCAAGGTGTTTCTATACGGGTTAGTAAAGATCCGGCAGCTTCATCTATTATGTAATCACAGTTGGGATGTTCCTGTAAAAAAGTGGCAGGTACACTTTCCCTGATTTCACCTTCTACGGCCTCTTTTATTATGCGAGATTTACCTTCGCCCCAAGCCATTAAGATAATTCTTGTAGCGCTCATAATAGTACCAACACCCATGGTTATGGCGCGTTGTGGTACGTTTTCTTCTCCAAAGAAATCACTTGCGGCGTCTAATTTGGTTACACGATCTAGGCGTACCAATCTGGTTTTACTACTTATACTGGAACCAGGTTCATTAAAACCAATGTGTCCTGTTCTACCAATCCCCAATACTTGTATGTCAATACCGCCTAAATCTGCAATTTTTTGCTCGTATGCATCGCAAAATGCCCTAATATCCTCTTTTTTTAAGGTGCCATCCGGTATGTGGATATTTTTTTTATCGATATCTAAATGGTCAAAAAGATGCTCGTTCATAAAGCGAACGTAACTATGGATAGAGTCCGGTTGCATAGGATAATATTCATCCAAATTAAAGGTTGCAACGTTTTTAAAACTCAATCCATCTTCTTGATGAAATTTAACCAAATAGTCGTAAACCTTGGTAGGAGTGGACCCTGTAGCCAATCCTAACACTGCCATTTTTCCTTCTTTCTGTCTTCTGCGGATAAGTTCTGCAATTTCATTTGCTACATAAAAAGAAGCACTATTAGAATCCTCATGGATCATAGTGTTTACCTTTTCAAATTTTCTAATTTCTGGATTATCATTATCCAAAATGGTTTGCTGTTTGGTGAGCGTTTCGGACATAAGTCTGTAATTTCTGATTTAAAAACAGCACAAAGTTATAAAAAAATCTATTATTTGCTGTTTTATGCTGTTTTATTTTCACTTTACTGCAAATAATAACTTTAAATCAATATTATGCTAGCATAAAACAGCAATTTTGAGAATTCCATATATTTGCAACATAAATTCAAGAAATGCTCAAAGAAGAACGGCAACGAATAATCCTTAATGAGGTAGAATTACATAATAAAGTACTTCTTATGGATATAGCGGAAAAATTAGACGTTTCTATAGACACGGTTAGGCGAGATGTGAAGGAGTTGGATGCAGAGAGTAAACTTAGAAAGGTGCATGGTGGTGCGGTATCTTTAGGTTTTGCCAATTTTAGTCCCTCTAGGAATAACGTTTATGCGTTAGAGAAGAAGACGGCAATTGCAGAAAAAGCCTTAAAGCTTATAAAAAACAATAGTGTAATCTTAATTGATGGGGGTACTACTTGTTTAGAATTAGCAAGGTTGTTACCGGTTAACCTAAATATAACCTGTTTTACCTTAAGCTTGCCCGTAGCCATGGAATTATTAAATAAACCTAATGTAGAAACCATTTTTATAGGAGGTAATTTATCCAAGGATTCCCAAATATCTTACGGAGCCAATACCATTAATAACTTGTCCCAACTAAAAGTAGACTGGGCATTTATTGGTACGGGTTACGTAGATGCTACTTATGGTCTTACGGAATTTGATTGGGATATTGTGCAAACTAAGAAGGCTGTAATAAAGGCTTCCAAGAAATCCGTCTTATTATGCATTTCTGAAAAATTAAATTCGCAACACCGTTATAAAACATGCGATTTAGCACAAATTAATACAATGGTAACAGAATTGGAACC
This sequence comes from Croceivirga radicis, assembly GCF_002072105.2. Taxonomy (GTDB): domain Bacteria; phylum Bacteroidota; class Bacteroidia; order Flavobacteriales; family Flavobacteriaceae; genus Croceivirga; species Croceivirga radicis. Next base: position 49,091 of record NZ_MTBC01000007.1, on the reverse strand, counting down.
AGACCATAGAGACCTTAATCCCTTTAAAAACCAAGAAATTAGCTTACTTTAATATGACCGCATTTAATAAAATTACGGAAACATCTTCCTTACACGATAATTTGGAAAGTCTGTCTACAAAAGAATTATTGCATAAAATTAATGAAGAAGACCAAAAGGTTGCCTTAGCGGTACAAAAGGTAATACCACAAATTGAAAAATTGGTAGAGCAATTGGTTGCCAGATTTGAAAAAGGAGGAAGGTTATTTTATATTGGTGCCGGTACCAGTGGTAGATTGGGTGTTTTAGATGCATCAGAGATACCACCTACTTTTGGTATGCCCTATGACAGGGTCATTGGATTAATTGCAGGTGGTGATGTTGCTATTAGAAAAGCAGTGGAGTTTGCAGAGGATAATACCCTACAGGCCTGGAAAGATTTAAATGTATATGGTATTAATAAAAACGACGTTGTTGTTGGGATAGCCGCATCTGGTACCACCCCTTATGTTTTGGGTGGCATAGAAGATGCAAAAAAGAACGGACTGCTAACAGCTGGAATTACGAATAATCCCGGGTCTCCTTTGGCTACCCAAGCGGATATTGCTATTGCTGTTGAGGTAGGTCCGGAATTTGTGACCGGTAGCACTAGAATGAAATCGGGCACCAGTCAAAAAATGGTCTTAAATATGATTTCTACCGCTTTGATGATTCGAATAGGTAGGATAAAAGGCAACAAAATGGTAGATATGCAATTAAGCAATAAAAAACTGGTGGATCGTGGAACCCGTTATCTTATTGAAGCTTTAGGTCTGGAATATGAGGTTGCGGAAGCTGCACTTAAAAAATTTGGCTCCGTACGGGCCGCAATAGTGAATCTAAAGGATAACGGATAGGAGTTAGGACTTTGGGGTTAACTTATATATACCTTTACCCTCTACCCCTATATAAACATAGCCATCTGGCCCTTCCTTAACGCTACGTACACGGCCAATACCATCCAATAACTTTTCACGATAGATAACTTTATTATCTTTTAATACCAGGCGCTCTAAATACTGAAAAGCCAGCGAGCCAACCAAAAGATTACCTTTCCAATTGGGGTATTTATTAGTTGTTATAAAAGCCATTCCACTAGGTGCTATAGAAGGTACCCAATAATGTATAGGCTGTTCCATACCTTGCATTTTGGTTTTATCTGTAATTTTTGTGCCACTGTAGTTAATACCATAGGTAATAGACGGCCAGCCATAGTTTTTACCTTTTTTAATGGTATTAATTTCGTCTCCACCCCTAGGACCATGTTCGTGCTCCCAAATTTCGCCGTTAAACGGATTTAGTACTAATCCCTGTGGATTACGATGCCCATAACTAAAAACAGCTTTTTTTGCATTGGTTTCGGTATAAAATGGATTATCCGTAGGTATACTCCCGTCTTTGTTTAGACGATATATTTTACCGCCATCTCTGGTAATATCTTGCGGATTTTCATCTCTATTGCCTCTATCTCCAATAGAAAAATATAGATATCCTTCTTTATCAAAAACAATTCTGGAACCGAAGTGATGCGATGTGGTGCTATTTGGACTTGCTTTGTACAGAACTTTTTTATCTATAAGTTCCTCGTTAAACAGTTTGCATCTTAAAAGAGCGGTATTGCTACCTTTTTCTTTTCCGTCTGCAGAAACATAGGTTAAATAAATGTAACCGTTAGAAGAATATTGTGGGTCCAGTGCTACATCCAATAGACCGCCTTGACCAGCTACTTTAATATCGGGTAAGCCCTTTATAATTCTTTTTGAGCCATCTTTATATAAAATTAGTTTTCCTTCTTTCTCGGTAATAAGTAAACTGTTATCTGGTAAAAAAACAAAGCCCCAAGGGTTCCTTAAATCCGGTACTACTAATTCTTTGGAAAGTATAGGTTTTTCAGTGGTTGAGATGGTATTATCCGTGTTTTGTCCACAAGACGTTCCTAGCAGTACAACGAAAAAATGTAAAGTCAATATATACTTTTTCATAAATTGATCGTTAGAATAATGGTAATACCCGTTAAAATGCAATTGTTTTACGGTGAATAAAGATAACTAGATTATATAGATAAATAATTACACCTAGAAATATTAGGCTCCCAAATCCCGGTATTTCTACAACAGACTTAACCTATGCAAAGCAATAAAGCCCTACGTGTTTTATATGCGCTATTGTTGATTTTTGTATCAATAGTAGGCTATGCCTCTCTCTCAGAAGCAAGGGTGCTTCGTTTTCTTGAATGGAAAACGGAAGCAACGCCCAAAGTTACCAAGCAATTGGAAGAAGTGACCAGTTCTTCTAGTAAACACAATTTTAGCGAAAATACATTTGAAGCAACAGCCGCAATGTTCACCACCATTATTACCAATGGAGATGAGAGCGTGGGATGTACGGATAATGGTTTTACAGTAGTGCGGTATAATCTATGTGGTGATTTTGACGACAGAACGGTTACCCTTAATGGCAGTTATGGTAGCTATCAATGGCAGCAATTTAGTCCAAGTGGTACCTGTACGGCAGATATCAATGATACCTGTCCAAATACTACCAACACCTGCTGGTCTACAGTAGATACCGATTCTAATTTTACAATAGACGCAAGTTCAATTAACCCTACCAACGGTGGGGAATTTCGTGTTAGGGTAGACAATGGTGCCTACTATTATTTTAAGGTTAAAAAGAGTACGATTACCCAAACCTATGTAAAAAGAAATTACATCTGTGATGTTCCGGGTAGAATACAAATTACAAATCTTTCTAGTTCTTATGAATACGCCATTAATCCTGGTACTGGTTTTGGTGCTTGGCAAAATTCTGCAATTTTTGAAGGTTTAACACCGGGGACTTATGTGGTTAAAGCAAGACTAAGAAATACACCAAACACTTGTGAGTACCCGTATGAGCCAATAGAAATTGAAGAAAGAGAAATTGATATTGATGTTACCTATACAGATGCTAATTGTTTTGGAGAAACAGGAAGTATTACTGTAACGGTAAATGACGTACCTGGTCCGTACAAATACACCTTATTGGACCAAATGGGTGTACCTCAAGAATTTACAACTTTTATTGCAACGAACCCTTATACCTTTTCAGCGGTTGGTTTTGGTACCTATAGCGTGCAAGTAGAAACGCAACAATGTGCCGGAGACCCTGGAAATGGTATCCCCGCTCCCAGACAAACAACAGATGTCAATGGCAATCCAATCACCATTGGTGATGGATTGGTTCCATTGGCAGCATCTACAGAGGTAAACGAGAGTTTAAATGCTACTTGTGGGGTTAACGATGTAAATATTATAGTACGTACCTCTGGTGGTGCGGCCCCCTACACATTTACAACGAGTGATGGTGGTAATTCTGGTGGTTCCTATACTACTAGTACAACTTACAATGTTACTGCTGCAGGGGATTATGATTTTTATATTACGGACGCCAACGGCTGTACCATAACGGCATCTGCCTCTGTTGAAGAGCTTACGCCCCCTGATATTACGGTTACAGGTACGGATGGAACATGTAGTAATGGTGGTGCAAAATTAAATTTTACCATCAACGATTCTAAAGGTTACAATTTGTCTTTTAGGGCAACATCCGCAGACCCTTGGTCTACAAACCCTATCCTCTCCGTTGCGGCAGGAACTTACAATAATATTCAGGTTAGGTATCAGCAAGGAACGGTAGATTGTATTTTAAACGTGCCTAGCTCGGTTACGGTAACCAGTGTGGGTACCATTGTAGGTAATGCCGTTAAACTTTCCGATAGGTCTTGTAATGGGGCCGGAGGTGTAGATGGTGGTATTATTGAGTTTCAAGGTCCTTTTAGTGGTGGTTCCGGTAGTGGGTATGTATTTAGTATTTCAGGAGATGCCGCCGCTAATTTTAGTACGCAAACTACTTATACAAATTTAGCGCCCGGCACATATACTCCAATAATAAGAGATGGTGGTGGGTGTAGATTAGAGTTAACGCCAATAACTATTTTGGATGTTGACCCTCCTAGCAATATCGATTTCTCGCAAAATAATACCAATTGTGCGGCAAATACATCAGACGTTCAACTAACAGTTACAGCTACTGCTGCTATTGCTACTTATGAGGTTATTAGCCCTGTGGTAATTAACAATGGTGGTAACGATACGTTTTTAGGGCTTACCAATAATACCAACTATACTTTTAGGGTAACAGATGTAAATGGTTGTCAATACGAAGAAAGTTATAATCCTTCTGTTATAAGTTCGGTTAGGGCTAGGGTAAAATCTGGAGGAGATACTCGTATATGTAGTGGTGCTTCTGATGGATCAGGAACCTTTATAATAGACGGTTTTACCAACAATTATACATACAACATTAATGGTGGTACAGAAAGTGCTGCTCAATCCGATGCAGAAGTTACCGTTAACAGTTTGGCGGCGGGTAATTATACCATTACCGTAACCGATGTGGATTCTGGTTGTACGGATACCGCCACCCTAACTATAGAAGAACCGGCAACAGCTATTGGATTAAGTGGTACCGTAACCGCTATGAGTTGCGATAACAACAACTTGGGTAGGGTAGTGGCCAATGCAACCGGAGGTTGGGGAAATTACAGTTATACATTATTATATCCTGATGGTTCAACGCAGGCTGGGCCAAAATCGGGAACGGTTTTCGGCAATCTAGGTCAAGAAGGTATGTATACCTTAACGGTTGAAGATATAGAAGGTTGTACGGATACGTTTACCTTTTCTTTAAATAGGATAGAAGCACCAGTAATTGCGCTAGACGCAAGTACGGATTATTGTTTTGAGCCAAGCACCGGTGCTACGGTAGTAGTAACGGCCAGTGGTGGTTCTGCGGGGCCTCCTTATACTTTTAGAATGGACGGTGGTGCTACGCAACCAACCGGCACCTTTACAAATGTGGGTACGGGAACGCATACAATAGAAGTAGAAGATGCTAATGGTTGTACGGATACGGTTAATGTTACCATAAGACCACAATTACGTGTAACCGCTAATATCATCGCAGAGATACCCTGTGGTGGTTTAGATGGCGAAATTGAGGTAAGGGCAAGTAGAGGTTATCTTTCGGGTTCTGGCCCAAAGAATTATGAAATTAGCTCAGATAATGGGGTTACTTGGTCTGCGCCACAACCTTTAACCACAAATACATTTAGCCATTTTACCAATGTAGACGGTACCTATGTGTTTAGGGTAACCGATAATGAGGGTTGTGTTGCTACATCCTCTCCAATAATAATGAATCCGCCGGCAAATATAAATCCGGCGACTCATAATGTGAGTCCAGCTAGCTGTGGACAAACGAATAATGGCCGGGTAATCATTACGCCAGACGCGACAAGTGGATTACCCCCTTATGAAGTTGATTTTGATGGAGGTGGGTGGTCCTCACAGACCGCCTTCTCCAATCTTCAAGCTGGGCAAACATATACCTATCAGGTTAGAGATGCTAGAGGTTGTGTAACGGTAGCACAAAGCTTTACCGTTCCTACGGATGGTACTCCTCCGCCAGATGCAACTGTAGTACAAGATATAGCCACCTGTTCCTCAGGAACCATATTAGGTGGTATTAGTATCACTAATGTTACAGATGGTGTTCCTGATTTTACCTATATTTTGCAAGATGAGTTTGGTGCAGAAATTGCCACCATTGGCCCAACTGCAAGTACTTCTGAATCATTTACTGGCTTAGAGCCAGGTAATTACCGCGTAATTACGGTGGATGCCAATGGATGTACGGACACGGATAATGTGACGATTACACAGACCACTTTAGATGTAGTACCAGACCCTGTGATTGCGCCCACATGTGGACCTTCAGGTTTTTCCAACACGGTTGAGATTGTTGGTGGGGTAGGACCGTTTTTAATCCGTTTGGTAGGAGACCCAAACCCTGCGGTTACACCAAATAGCCCGCCAAGAAGACATACTTTTACTAATCTATTGTTTGGCGTAACCTATACGGTTGAAGTTACGGATTTAGGTACAGGATGTATTTATGAAGATGAAATACCACCGGTAAGTGGACCAAATTTACTTTCTGTTGCAGCAACTTCTACCCCTGGTGCTTGTGATGTAAATAGAAATGGAGAAATACAATATACAATAGATGGTTTTAACCTTGGGGATACATTGGTGGTAGAATTAATGAATTCTGATGACGGCTCTATAACCCCAATAGGAACGGTTACCCCAGGTATGGTTCCCTATTCAGATACTATAGCGGAGCTGGCAGGTAACTATCAGGTTATTGTAACCAACCAAACAGACAATTGTAATGCTGCAGGTTCGGTTACAATAGAAGAAAATCTGCCTAGCTATATTATACTTTCAGAAGAGCCAGCTAATTGTAATGCGTTTGGCCAGATAACCGTACAAGGTTATGGTGGCGATGGCGGTCCTTACGAATTTGCTTTTATGCCAGATGGCGCTATTCCAGCAGTGGGAGATTATAGCAATGAAACAACGTTTGTAGGTCCTGCTGGAGATTATGATGTATATGTAAGGGATGCTTCGGGTTGTACCTCTTTTGATATCGCAACTATAATCGCTTTGCGTCCAGATTTACCAGCGCCTACAATAGATGTGGTTAATCAATGTGATGTTACGGCTACCAGTTTTGAAATTCAAGTACGTATTGCAAATACTTTGGCAGATACACCAAGATTTACCATGGGTGGAGACACCCAAATTGGAGTGGATAATGGTACGGACTACGTGGCTACATTTTACGTTAATTCTCCTGGAAATTACACTATAGATGTGCAAGATGCGGATGGTTGTACCAGTCAGGGAATTGCTGATGTTTATGAATTTTTAACGGTCAGTGGTTCGTTTAGTACCATGCCCAATTGTTTTGATAACGATGGTACCATAGCTATTGATGTTGTGGGCGGTAGCGATGATTTCACCTTTGAACTACAAGATGAATTTGGAGTGTATATAGGACCAACGCTTACTGGGGATAGAACGGCGGGTGTTTTTACCAATTTAACCACAGGAAATTATAGGGTTTTTGTTTCAGATAATGAAACGGGATGTAATGACACGGTTACCATAAATCTGGACGACCCCGTACCGCCTGTTATTGATTCGGTTGTGGATCAAGATATTTCTTGTAATGGTGCAAATGATGGTTCTATAGACGTATTAATTGATCCCGTTAGTGCTGTAGATAGTCCTTTTACCTATAACTTATACCAAGCAGGTACAGCTACAATTGTACAGACAAATGCTTCGGGCGTATTTAATGGTCTTGTTCAAGGTTTTTATGATGTTGTGGTTGTATCTGATAGAGGATGTGAAGATCGCCGAGACAATATTGAAATAGAAGAACCACCAGTATTTGAAATAGGTGCAACAGCTCCAGATTTTGCATGTGAAGTAGGAGCAAATAGATTTAGTAGTACCATTATAACGGTAAGTGTTGATCCCAATGCAACCGGTAATGTAGGTACGGCTGGCTATCAATATAGTATAACCGGTTTTAGTAATTATCAATCTACAAACACTTTTGAAATTATAGATGATGGCACCACACAAACCATAACGGTTTATGCCATAGATGGTAATGGTTGTCAAGACCAATTTGACGTTATCATTTCGCCACCTACAGATGTAGTACCTACAATTACCAATACCACGGCCTTAACGTGTGCTACTGATGAGTTGGTGGAGGTAACGGTAACCGGAACAACTAATTATGAAATAGAAGTGACACCTGCCGTGCCGGGAAGTCCTTTTAACAGTGGGGGCGCTGCAACAACAACTATTAACCTACCAAATGCCGGTGAATATTTGTTTGTTGTAAATGATTTATCTCCAAATGGATGTTCTTATCCATTGCCGAAATATACTGTTAATGAACCTATTGTACCAACTGCATTAATATCTGAGGCTGCCCCTATACTTTGTGATGGGGATGCCAATGGTGCACTTTTTATAGATGTATCCAATTATTCCGGGAATTATAGCTACGAGGTTTTTGCCGTAGACGGTGCGGGAACACAAGTTTCTACCGGCAATACTGGCTCGTTTAATACGGCTAATTTCCCGGATATTAATGGAGATGCCGCAAGAATAGCAGGCCTGCCAGGAGGTAACTTTGTGGTACGTATTACATCTTTGGATACACCGTTCTGTTCTGCAGAAAGTAACTTGGCAACCATTAGAACGCCAAGTGGTCCTTTGGCGGTGAGTACCATGGAAATTGGTAATGTGAGTTGTCTGGATAATACAGGAAACATTGAAGCTATTGCAACGGGGGGTTGGGATGTTTCGCCTTATGAATATCGTTTATTGCTGGATGATGGTACGGGTACCTATCCAACAGAGGTAAGTCCGTTTTCTGCAATAAATGAATTTGAAGACCTTTCTAGTGGTGATTACCGAGTAGAAGTTAGGGACATTGAAGGGTGTATAACTTTTGATGATATTACTTTAAATCCAATAGACCCCATTGTTGCAGGAATTAGAGAACCTGCGGGATTGGTGTGTCCTGGTGGTAATAATGCGGTATTAGAAGCATTTGATCCAACAACAGGAGATGCAGATACGGCAACGGCTGGGGCATCTGGAGGCGTTGCGGGAGCAGGCTATAAATACCAATTAATTTATCTAGGTAGTAATAATATCACGGACGAATTATCAAGAAGTGGTCTACAAGATTCGCCAACTTTTATTGGTGTGAGTGGAGAAGGGTATATAAGTGAAGGGTGGTATGCCATAGAAATTTCTTCTAGTTATTCTTGTGTTGGGGTAACAGAACCGTATTATGTAAATCCGCCACCAGCAATAATACCTAATTTGGTACAGGTTAGAGCACCAGGATGTGGTGGTTTAGGACAAATGCGTTTAACGGTGACCAATCCAGAGGCCGGATTTGACTATGAGTATAGATCTGTTAATACACCAGACCCAATTAACGACCCCTACATTTCTATGGGATCAGGTGTTACATCGGTTATCATAGATGGTGGTCCGGGCTTTTACCAGTTTGATGTAAGAAAAGTGAACCTTAACAATACTTGTGATCCAGTTGCATCTAATGGTCTAACCTTGGTAGATGCACAAGACTTGGATCTGGTAGTAAATTTACCTGATGATATTTCCTGTGCTTCAGAAACAGATGGGCGTATAGAATCTTTCTCTTCTGGAGGTGTGGGCTCTAATAATTATTATTTATTTTCCGGTAATCCGGGGGATCCTTTTAATCCAAACGCCGGTGCTACTTTGGTTAGAGGTCCACAGCCAGACGGTACCTTTGAGGCGCTGCCAGAAGGTACGGATTATTACGTTGCGGTAACCAGTGGTGTAACCTGTTCAGATGTAGAGGGGCCATTTGTAATAGAAAGGCCAGATCCTATAGAATTTCAAATTTCTACTACTAACGTAAGTTGTAGTGGAGAAGAAGATGGTAGTATAACCATAGAAGTTACTAGTGGAGGTGAAGGATTAATACAATTCGCCATTGCTCCTAATTTTAATGAGTTCTTTAATGATGTTGATACCCCGGGTGTTTACACTTTTGAGGACTTGCAAGGTAGCCCATCTGGTACGGAGTATATTATTCTAATACAGGATTCCCAAGGTTGTTCAGAAACAGAGACCGTGCGTGTATTTTCACCAGAAGAGTTAACGGCTACGTTTACGGCAACACCAGAAACTTGTCTAGGGGTTGCAGATGGTAGCGCACAACTTAATATACAAGGAGGAACACCTTTTGTGGACGCAATATCAGGACAATCGTATTATGAGGTAGCATTTAATTCTTCATTAGAAGAAGATTACCAAAGAAATGATACCCTCTTATATGAGAATCTATTGGGAGGTGAGTCTTATGTGTTTTTCGTGAGAGATGCCATGGGCTGTGAAACCACTGTCATAGTACCTATTAATAGTGGTGTGGACTTGGTGCCAACTGCAGAAGTGGTTTACGGTTGCGAAGGTATATTTCCATTTAGCACTGTTACCATAGATTTAATGGATAGGAGTGAACTGTCTAGAACTTTATTTTCATTGGATGTAGATGATGTATCTATGGCTTCTGAGGAACGTGTTTTTGGAAATCTACCAGCAGGCGAACATACGGTGTATGCCTATCATGAAAATGGTTGTGTAACCTTTGTGGAGTTTAGTGTAGATACCTTTGAACCATTAACGTTGTCTGCGGAACAAACGGGTCCAGGTGAGATTACGGCTACGGCAATAGGCGGCTTTGGTGATTACGAGTTCTTCTTTAATGGTGAGTCTTACGGGGCGGAAAACGTATTTACCATTAATTACGACTCTAACATAGAAATTAGGGTAATAGATGCCCAGGGTTGCGAGTCTATAATATTTATGCCTTTTGATTTTGAAGGTATGCCAGAATTTCCAGATTTCTTTACACCCAACGGAGATGTGATGAACGAAAATTGGTTTGTAAAGAATGCAGACTTATTTCCGAACATGGAGGTTAAAATCTTTGATAGATACGGCAGGGTGGTTGCAATTTTAAACGAAGTAAAGGGCTGGGACGGTACATACGAAGGCTCTCCTTTACCAACAGGAGATTATTGGTATGTTGTTAATGCCAATGATGCAGACAAGCAACAATTTGTTGGTCATTTTACATTGTATAGATAAGGTCTTAAAAAGAGTAGTGCTATCTAAAATATATTCTTATTTTTGCATCCCAAAATCCGGGATGTGGCGCAGTCTGGTAGCGTACACGCATGGGGTGCGTGTGGTCGCTGGTTCGAATCCAGTCATCCCGACGAACTAATAAAAAACAAAGGCTTCCAAATTTGGAAGCCTTTGTTTTTTATAGTGTTATGCTGCTATCTTTCTACATTCATCCGCACAAGCTTTACAACTGGCGGCACAAATTTGACAGTGTTCATGACTGTGCGCACCGCATTGTTCTGCACACCAATCACAGATTTCGGCACATATGGCAGCATAGGCTTTACTAAACTTAGAATTGGCACTCATACTTTTTATACAAGCCAAGCAAGCATCAATACACTCCATACAGCACACAGGGCAGTCGTTCATACTTTGTTTGCCTGCCATATTGGCCAAACAATTTTGGCAATCTACCATACATTGTTGGCATAATTGTATACAAATGGTGTAACGGTTCATATCTTTTGCTTATAAGTTGTTCAATATAAAGAGTACAGATATAACAAAAGACAGGCAAAAAAAGATACCAGAGGTTACCAAATAATATTTGGTACGTTCTAAAACTTTATGAGAATCGCTTATAGATGTCATATATTTTCTTTTTGATGTCAAACAATTTTTCAAAACAAAAATCACCAAATGCGCCGTATTTGGTTTGCTTATATCGGTTAGTTGTTAACCCAATTAAGAAAAAGAACAAAGGTTATATTGAGGTTTTCTCTTTTTGCTAGGGATGTGATTTTTATATTCGGAATTAAACAGGGATATATTACGATTTATGAAAAACAACTGTTCCAAATAACGTATATAAATCAAATTTTAACACAACCTGACAATTGTTGGTTAATTGGTTACGCAGAAGCTACAATAGAAAATAAATACCTGAAAAACAACAATTTAAAAATAAGCGCACTATTTAGAATAGAAGGGGTCATATACTGATTTTAGGTCATTTTATAATTTGAAGCGAACCAGAAGAGCGCATCCAGTAGTTTTAGTTAGCAAATTGAAATAGGTGTAAAGACCTAGAACTTCTAACTAAAAATTAACTCACAAATGCGAAAGAAAATTTCGATGATTTTTCTGTGGCTTCTTTGTGCTCCAATTTTTGTATTGGCACAAACTACGGTTACAGGAACGGTCACTGATGCAGATTTTGGTACACCTTTACCAGGCGCATCAATTGTAATTAAAGGTACAACTACTGGAGTTACAACAGATTTTGATGGTAACTATTCTATTGAGGCAGAAACGGGAAGTATTTTAATTTTTTCCTACATAGGATTAAAATCAAAAGAAGTTACCGTTACCGCAAATACCATAAATGTTGCTTTGGAGAGCGATGTGTCTCAATTGGAAGAGGTGGTGGTAATAGGTTATGGTACTACTACCAAAAAGGATGCTACAGGTGCTGTGCAATTATTAACGGCAGAAGACTTAAACAAAGGTGCTATTACAACCGCTGACCAAATGATAACCGGTAAATCGGCCGGTGTTCGTGTGGTAAACAATGGTGGTGACCCGGATGCAGGAATCAACATCCGTATACGTGGTGGATCTTCACTTAACGCGAACAATAGCCCATTGATCGTTATTGATGGTATTCCGTTGTCTAACCAAAATCCTGCTGGTCAGGCAAACCCATTAACTTTAATAAATCCAAACGATATTGAGTCGTTTTCGGTACTTAAAGACGCTTCTTCTACAGCTATTTATGGTTCTAGGGCTTCCAACGGGGTAATTATAATCACTACTAAGTCTGGAACCAAAGGAGCACCGCAATTTAATTTCTCTTCTAACGTACAAGTAGGTACTCTTAGTAATCAAATTGATATTTTTGACTCTGCCGAGTATGTAGATTTTATCCAGAATACCTATCCAGACAGTGCTGGTTTACTAGGTTTAAATGGAACCATATACGACACTAATTGGCAAGAAGAAATATACAGAACTTCTTACACGGTTAATAACAACCTTACGGCTAGAGCAAATCTTTTTAACAAAATACCAATTAGAGCTTCTTTTGGTCATTCAGAAATTGCAGGTATTTTAAAAGAATCGCAGTTAGATAGGTATACGGCATCTCTAAATATTGCACCAGAATTTTTTGACCAGCATTTAAAGGTTACTATTAATGCCAAAGAGATTGCTACGGAAAAAGACCAGCCAGATGGTGGTGCTATTGGTAGTGCCCTAGCAGCAAACCCAACATTGCCAATTTATGACCCACAAGGTGGTATTTTTGGTGGCTTTTATCAAATTACGGACGATCAAGGTATCGTAGGGCCGGCAAATCCATTGGCGTTACTAAAACAGCGTGAGCGTAATGAAGATGCAGACCGTTTTATTGGTAGTGCTGAACTTAGATATAAAATCCATGGTTTTGAGGAGTTAACAGCAGTAGTAAATACGGGTATAGATTATTCTGAATCAACTATAAACGAATATTTTTTACCTAGCGCAGTGGCCGCCTACACGGTTTTTGATGGTTTACCCATATTTAACAATTTTAGCCCTAATTACGGGGAAAATCAGATAAAGAGAGATCACTTATTAGATGCCTATTTAAATTATGCTAAAGATTTTGAAGGCGCTATTAATAGATTGGATGTACAAGCCGGTTATGCCTATCAAAATTTTACGACCCAAGGAACCACTTTTCCAACTACAACAGAGAATGGTTTTAGGGAATCCCAGCAACCGTTTAAGTATTATACAGAACTTAATCTACAATCTTTCTTTGCCAGGGCAAACCTAACATTATATGATAGCTTTTTGTTTACGGCTTCGGTAAGGGCAGATGCCTCTTCTTTATTCTCAGAAGATGATAGGTGGGGGTATTTTCCTGCGGCAGCATTGGCATGGAAATTAGATGAAGAGCAATTTTTGGAAAATACCAATTGGATAGACCAATTAAAATTAAGATTAGGTTGGGGTCTTACGGGCCAACAAGACATCACGGGACCAGTGGGTTATTTCCCTTACACCGCTTTGTATGATGATGGCGACCCTACCGTAGGCTATATTTTTGGAAATCAAGTGGTAACAACTTACAGGGCCAATGCCTTTAATCCAGATTTAACTTGGGAAAAAACATCAACTTATAACATTGGTGTAGATTTTAACTTCTTTTCTAATAGGTTAAGTGGTAGTGTTGATGGTTATATTAGAAACACCACGGATTTATTGGCAGAGGTGCCCCAATCAGAAGGAGCCTTGAGAAACAGATTTGTAAGCAATGTTGGCGAAACAGAAAGTAAAGGTTTTGAGGCTGCCTTGCAGTATAGACCTATACAGACAGAGGACTTTAATTTAGAATTGAATGCCAATGCAGCGTTCAACGAAACTTATATTACCGATTTGGATAACATTACCCAATTTTCTAGCGGCGGAGGTATAGGTCGTGGAACAGGTGTTAATATTGGGCAAACAGCAGTTGGTGAGCGCAACCGTACTTTTTGGTTATATGAGCAGGTTTATGATGCTAATGGTAGCGCTATAGAAGACGCTTTTGTAGATCAAAATGGAGATGGTGTTATCTCTGATGCAGATAGAAGATTTATCCCGTTTGAACCTAAGTGGACATACGGTTTTGGTACGTTTGTTCAGTATAAAAACCTGGATTTTACGGCAAACTTAAGAGGACAATTAGGGGGCAAGGTGTATAACGCCAACCTATTGAATAGAGGTTATTCTTTGGCGGCAATACCGCAAACAGATTCAGGATTTATAACCAACACCCTAGACCTTTATAATAATGGGCAATACAATGGATTTTCAGATATACCGTCTGATAACCAAGCATTGTCTGATTTTTATTTATCCGATGCTTCTTTTTTAAGGCTAGACAATATTACTATTGGTTACAATCTTAAACCTTTCGAGGATAAAAAATTGGCCTTAAGAATTTACGGATCTGCCAATAACCTATTTGTTATTACAGATTACGATGGTTTAGATCCAGAAAATTTTGATGGTATAGAATCAGCACCTTATGCAAGACCACGTACCTATACTTTAGGATTGAATGTAGATTTCTAAAAACAAACTGAACATGATTAAAAAAATAATATTCGGACTTTTTACGGCTACCCTCTTGGTAGGCTGTACAGACGATTTAAATACGGAGCCTAGAATAGAACAAAGTTTGGATAACTTGTTAGATTCAGACCCAAATGCCACCTTGGGTATCCTTGGTAAATTATACGGTGGTTTGGCATTGCATGGTATTGGTATTCCGGGTAGTGGTAATCAGCAAGCAGATATAGCTGGCGATGACCCAGGAGAAACGGTATTTTTTAGGGCAATTTGGAACATGCAAGAGCTTACTACGGATATTGCTAAAAATCGTTGGGGAGATGGTGGCTTAGACCCATTAACTACTGCTACCAACTGGGTGCCAACAAACAAATTCTTTGGTTATTTATATAATAGAAGTTACTTCAATATTGCACAAATCAATAACTTCATTATAGATGTGCAAAAGACAGATGATGCCAATGCGGAATTGTATGTTGCCGAGGCGCGCTTTTTACGTGCGTTGTTCTATTATTATTTAATGGACACTTTTGGTGGCGTTGTCTTAGTGACCGAAGCAGACGGTGTAACAGGTGTAAGCCGTGCAAAGAGCACACGTACGGAGGTATTTGATTTTGTGGAAAGCGAATTGTTGGCGGTAGAAGAAACAATACCTGCAAATAATGAATACGGTAGGGCAAATAAAGCAGCCGTACACATGTTATTGGCAAAGGTGTATTTAAACGCAGCGGTGTATACGGGTACCGATAGATATGCAGATGCATTAACGTATAGTGAAAAGGTAATTTTAGAATCGCCATTTACTTTGGATGATGATTACCAATCTATATTTCAAGGTGATAATTTTACCTCTCCAGAAATAATTTTCCCAATTATAGGAGATAGAAATACTGTACAATCTTTTGGTACGGCTACATATCTAACTAATGGTAGTTTAGGAGATACTACTATGCCAATAGCGGAATTCGGAAATTCTGAAAGTTGGTTTGGTCACCGTTGTACGCCTGCTATTTATGGTTTGTTTGGCGATTTAGAGACCACAGCAGATAGCAGAGCTATTTTCTGGACAGAGGGGCATAGTTATGAAATGGACGATTACCGTACGTGGGAAAGTGGTTATCCAACTACTAAATTCCAAAACCAATACTCAGACGGAAGTTCTGGTCAGAGTCGTTTCTCAGATACCGATATTCCATTATTCCGTTTGGCAGATGCCTATCTTATGTATGCAGAAGCATTTTTTAGAGGTGGTGGTGGTTCTGCAGCTCAGGCTGTAGATTACATAAATGCCCTTAGAGAAAGAGCATACGGTGATGCTAGTGGAAATATTACAGAAGCAGATTTAACTGAGCAGTTCTTGATAGATGAGCGCGCACGCGAATTGTACTATGAAGGTCATAGAAGACAAGATTTGATTCGTTTTGGTCGCTTTACTGGAGGAACTTACAATTGGCCTTGGAAAGGTAATGTGGCAGATGGTACTTCCATTCCAGACCATTACAACTTGTTTCCATTTCCTTTAGAAGCATTACAAGCAAATCCATTATTGGAACAAAACCCAGGCTATACTAACTAAAAACTAAAACGATGAAGAAAAATTTAGCATTTATATATGCATCCATCGTGGCAATGGCACTTTTGGTGACAGGTTGTAGCGATGATGATGAGAATATTAGAGTAAGTAGCGAGGCAAGTACACAGCTTACACTATCTTCCACGGATGCACTAGAATTAACTAGAGACATGACGGGCGAAACCGTACTAAGCCTAAATTGGACCGCTCCAGATTTTGGCTTTACTGGTGCAGTGCCCACTTATAATGTGGTGGTAGGCGTAGACGCCGCAACAGAAGCAGAACCATCTCGTGTAAACGTAGGCAATGTTTTAAGTAAAGAATTCTTAGCAGAAGAATTGAATGAATCGGTAGCAGATGCTGGCGCTTTAGCCGGTTTGGAAAATGAGGTTAAGATTTGGGTAGAGGCCATGTTGGGCCAAGAGGTTGTAGCGGCATCCAGCCCACAACTTTTAACCATTACAGGGTATGCAACTACATTTGATCTAAGCTCGCCTTGGGGTCTTGTGGGTTCTGCAACACCTAATGGTTGGGATGGGCCAGATGTGCCGGTTTACAGTACGGCTATCGCTAACGAATTTGTGGCTTATGTTACACTGGTAGACGGCGAGCTTAAGATAAGAAGAGATAATGATTGGGCCGTTAATTATGGCGATACAGGAGCAGATGGTATTCTTGACGAAGGCGGTGATAACATTCAGGTAACGGCTGGTACTTACAAAGTAATGTTTAGCTTAAACGACTTTACCTACAGCATAGAGCCATTCTCATGGGGATTGGTTGGTGATGCTACACCAAATGGTTGGGATGGTCCTGATACGCCTTTAACGTATGACTCTTCTTCTGACCAATGGAGGGCAGTGGTAACACTTACCAATGGTGAAATGAAGTTTAGACAAAATAACGATTGGGCCGTAAACTTTGGTGATACCGGTGCAGATGGTACTATTGAAGCTAATGGTGATAATATTATGGTAGAAGCTGGTAACTATCTAGTTTCGGTAGACTTCACCAATAACCTATATACTTTAGAACCTATTGATATTTGGGGCTTGGTTGGTGATGCTGCTCCCAATGGGTGGGACGGTCCTAACGTACGTTTTACACCGGATTATGCCAACGAAGGCGTTTGGATTTTGGAAAATGTTACGTTGTTAGACGGTGAAATTAAATTCCGTACCAATGATGCTTGGGATTTTAATTATGGAGATGATGGTAATGACGGTACGTTAGAGGTAGACGGAGCCAACATTCCAGTAAGTGCAGGTACGTATACCATAACATTGTATTTGGCAGATGCCGATAACCCAACCTACACTATCGAATAAATCAAGAAATTATGAAAATCAAAAAATATATAAATCTAAGTCTGGCTGCGTTAACCTTTGTGTTCGCAGCTTGTACTAACGATGATTTTTCGCCCTTAAAAGTTAAAGAAGCTAACGATGCAGAAGATTTACCTTCTGGCTCGGCAGCTGGTAGAACAGATGCATTAGTACCGGGTAATGGTGTTATGATGCAAGCCTTTTATTGGGACGTTACCGAGGGCGGTATTTGGTGGAACAATGTAGAATCTAAACTAGACAGCTGGGCAGCCAACGGAATTGATGCCATTTGGATTCCGCCAATCTCTAAAGGTCAAAGTGGTGGTTTTTCTATGGGGTACGACCCGGCGGATTACTTCGATTTTGGTGACTTTCAACAGCATGGAACTGTAGAAACCCGTTTTGGTAATCGTGCAGAATTAGAAAATATGATTGGTACTGCGCACGAGAATAATATTGCGGTTATTGCAGACATTGTACTAAACCACAATTCTGGTGGACAGTTAGAGTATAACGAGTTTAGACAAATTGAAACCTATACCTTGTTTGAGCCAGCATCTGGTTTATTCAATAGAACTTGGTTAAACTACTTGCCTAATGCTGAAAATTTAAAGGATGAAGGCAGATTTGGTGGTTTTCCAGACTTGGATTTAAAGAATGACTATGTGCGCGATTGGTTATGGCAGTCCGAAGAATCGGTTGCCAATTACTACATGAATACGTTGAAAATTGACGGTTGGAGATTCGATTTTGTAAAAGGTTTTTCTCCAGATGTTGTTAAAGATTGGATAGCTACCGTGGGTGGTTATAGCGTAGGTGAAAATTTTGATGGTAATGTAGAAGGTGTAGTTGGTCCATGGGTAGAAGCCTCTGGTGCTAATGCCTTTGATTTTCCTAACTTCTTTAATATGCGCAATGCCTTTTTAAACGGTAATTTAAACGAGTTGGTTAAACCTAGCTTACTATCTACCATGCCAGAGAAAGCGGTAACTTTTGTGGGTAACCATGATACGGAAGCTAGAGATGGTAGTAATGAATTTCCAGATGCGTTTGAAACCCATGCTTATGCATATATTATGAGTGCTCCGGGATATCCTTGTGTATTTTATTCGCACTATGAGGATAGCGGTGAAGAGCAAAAAGCTAAAATCAACCAGTTAATTCAGATTCGTTCAGAATTAGCTGCTGGGGATTGGACAGTGAATCATGTTTCTAATCAAGAGTTTGTGGCTACTCGTGGTGGCGATGCAGAAAAACCAGGCTTGGTATTATATATTAACTTAAGTGGGGAAGAAGTATCCAGAGAAGTACAAACGCATTGGGCTAGTGCCAATATTAAGGATTACACAGAAGAATATTTGATTTTTGAACAATCAGATGCTAGTGGTTTGGTTACGTTAAAAGCCCCAGCCAACGGTTTTGCCATTTGGGCAGCTACAGAAGACGAACAGTTGGCTTTCCCAGAGGTATTATATGTTCCAGGAGGTTACCAAGGTTGGGACCCATCATCTGCTCCTGCCTTAAATGCGGTAGAATTACCAAACTTAGCCGGTACGTTTAGCGGTCACGTTCGTTTTACAGAAGCAAGTAACGAATTTAAGTTTACAGATGCTCCAAATTGGGATAATGGAATTTACGCAGATGCGGGAGATGGTACAACAGGTGTATTGGCTTCGCCTGGTAATAACATAGTTTTGGCAGGACCTCAAGATTATGAGATAAATGTTGACTTGGCCAATAATACCTGGTCTGCCAACACTTGGGCAATTATAGGTAGTGCCACGCCTAACGGTTGGGACGATCCAGATACGGATATGTCTTATGATTTTGATAGAAACGTTTGGACGGTAAGTACAACACTTGCAGATGGTGAATTAAAATTTCGAGCCAATAATGGATGGGATGTAAACCTAGGGGACACTGGCGCAGATGGTGTGTTGGATAATGGTGGTGATAATATTGCCGTAACTGCGGGTAGCTATCAAATAGATTTAGATGTGGCAAACAATTCATTTACCCTTGGTAATTGGGGTGTTATAGGTAGTGCTACGCCTAGTGGTTGGGATGCTGATACCAACATGATGTATGATACGGTTAACCAAGTCTGGACCATTACCTTGGATTTAGTGGCTGGTGAAATGAAATTTAGATTTAATGATGATTGGGCCGTTAATTTAGGAGATAATAACGGAGATGGTAGTGTAGAACAAGATGGAGCTAATATTGCCGTTGCCGCTGCTGGAAATTATACCATAACATTAGATTTATTCACAAATACTTTTACTATTACTGGAAATTGAGAGTTGTTTCGGTTTAGTTAATTTTTAATTATAGTTTGTGATGTAAAAGGGTTGTTCTTGTAACAACCCTTTTTTTATGGTTACACTAGATAAACCATTAGGTAAACTGTTTCTTATTCGTAGTTTTGTAGCAAATAATAACAGACTCAATCTTCACTATCTCAATGACTACTACTAGCTTACTGTTATCCAGTAAAAAAACGCATTGTCCGACCAAAAGAAAAGGATATAGCGTGTATAGGTATGTTGTTTTAATAGTACTCTTATTACAATCTATATTTTTAAAATTAAATGCGCAGACTACTTTTATAGTAGACTACGTTCCACCAGAGACCAACGTAAAAGATACGTTGTATTTAAGTGGCTCTTTTAACAATTGGAATCCGGCAGATAAAAATTATATTTTTCAATTACAAGAAAATGGTAATTACGTATTGGCTAACAAGCAATTCCATAATTCATCTTGGATTTCGTATAAAATAACACGTGGTAATTGGGAAACGGTGGAGGTTCAAAAAAATGGCCAACCACTAAACGTTAGAAAGCACTCTTTTACTAGTTCAAAACCAGAAACCGTAACACTTCAAGTTGCAGGTTGGGCAGACCAACTAAAGAAAGAAAAAACCAATAAAATAGTTTTACAGGTGGTAGACTTGCCTAATAATACGCCACCAAATACTTCTCTTTTTGTTTGTGGTAATTTTAATGGATGGGTACCAGGTGATGAACGCTATAAATTACAGGACATAGGTAATGGCATTCATCAAATTTCTATTCCGGTGTATGGCAATAGAATAGAGTATAAATATACAAGGGGAAATTGGTTAACCGTGGAAGGTAACAGCTATGGAAGACCAAGGCCTAACAGGGTTTTAGATGTGAATATCTTGAGTACTAAAACCCTAATTAAGGATAGTATAGCCTTTTGGGAAGACCAATCTTACGGTATTTTTAATCCGTACACATTGGTTTTGGTTTTAACGGCCTTACAGGGTTTCTTTCTCATTTTTATTATAAACTCAAATCAAAACAATAATAAATGGGCCAACCAAGCACTTAGTATACTAATTTTTGTTATCTCTTTTACCCTCATTGCTAGGGTGGTTATTTATGACCGTGTTATTTATACCAATTACCCTAAGCTATCCTTGTTAACGGATTTGGTGTTTTTTCTATATGCTCCAACATTGCTTATTTATATTAAAAGATTACTGCATCACGCAAAAAAATCAATTTGGCAGTATTGGCCACATTTTCTACCGTTTTTACTGCAATGTATCGTTTACGTAACGTTCTTTTTTAAACCTACCCACACCTTTATAGAACAGAATTTGTTTCAGTCAATGGATTCGCCTCCATATGCTGTGTATGAAGTTATAGTGGTTCTAGCTTTGGCTTTCAATATTTGGTATTGGTTTAAAATTAACGGTATAGTAAACAGGTATTTTAAAAATATAGAACACAATTATTCTACGGACCAAAACCTAAAATATCTAAATACCATATTAATAATTTTGGGTATTTGCCTTCTCTTGTGGACGGTAATTATAACGGTAGATGTGTATGCTACTTTTACAGAGCAACCAGCCAATTTTCTAATTAATTTTTTAATTGATGGTATTTGGATTGTGTTTTCTGTGGTAGTTTTTTTCTTGGGATATTTTGCAATAAAGCAACCACAAATATTTAGGATGCCAGAACCAGAGGAAGAAATAGAAGAACCTAAAATAGAAAAACCAGTTCTTGAAACGGAAGAGTTAGCGCAATTAAAGACCAATTTACACCAGATAATGACCCAAGAGCAGGTGTATTTAAATCCACAATTAAGCTTGCCAGAGCTGGCCGAAAAGATGAACACCAACGTACATACTTTATCAAGGGCAATAAATGCTGGTTTTAATAAAAACTTTAGAGATTTTGTAAATCAATATCGAATACAAGATTTTATAAATAGGGCACAAGACGAAAAATATAAAAATCAGACTTTCTTGGCTATTGCCTTGGCCGTAGGTTTTAATTCCAAATCCTCTTTTAACCGTTCATTTAAAAAGGTAACGGACAAGTCGCCCCGCGAATATTTTAATCAATTAAATCAAGACTAGTATTAGCCTCTTAATTGGTCTCATTTTATAGCTTTTAATTCCCAATTTATAATTTAAGACGATACTCCCCTCATTTCGTCCTACTTTAGTTTTAACTGAATAAAACTAAAACAATGAGGATTGCAATTACACTAGTTATGATCATGGTGTTAAACCTAACACCATTGTTGGGCCAAAATACCATAGAACGGGTTGAACCGCCCAATTGGTGGGTGGGTATGGAATATAATTCGATAGAATTATTGATTTATGGAAAAGACATTGCGGCCAACGATGTAAGACTAAAAACTTATGAAAACGTACAATTACAAAGCGTTAAAAAAGCAGCCAACCCCAATTACCTATTTGTAACCATTGCAATAGGTGAACAGGCCCAACCGGGTAATTTACAATTAGACTTCCACAAAAATGGTACTTCGACATTCATTCATGAATATGAGCTAAAAGCACGTGAAAACAACCGTAAAAACATAGCCGGTTTTAATAGTACTGATGCTATTTACTTAATAACGCCAGACCGTTTTGTGAATGGAGACCCAGACAACGACGCTGTTGCGGGCATGCTAGAAAAACCCAACCGAAAAGATAAAGGAGGTAGACACGGCGGGGATGTGCAAGGTATTGTTAATAGTTTAGATGCGATTAAGGATATGGGATTTACCGCCATTTGGACCAATCCTATTCTAGAAAACAACATGCCTAGCTATAGCTACCATGGGTATGCCATTACAGATTTCTATAAAGTAGACCCACGTTACGGAAGCAACGAATCTTATAAGAAGATGGTAGAAAAAGCTTCTGATAAAGGAATGAAGGTAATTATGGATATGATTGCCAACCACTGTGGTTTGGAACATTGGTGGATGAAAGATTTACCATCGGAAGATTGGATCAACCAATGGGATACCTACACCCAAACCAATCACAAAAAGACGGTAGTGTTAGACCCCTATGCTACTAAAAAGGACACCAAAGAATTTTTTGATGGCTGGTTTGTGCCCACCATGCCAGATTTAAATCAGCGTAATGCGTCTATGGCCAACTATTTAATACAAAACACCTTGTGGTGGATAGAATATTCTGGTATTGCCGGAATCCGTATGGATACCTATCCGTATCCAGATATGTATTTTATGCGAGATTGGACGGCTGCTGTGATGAAAGAATATCCAAATTTTAATATAGTTGGGGAAGAGTGGGTGCTCCGCCCAACTATTGTATCGTATTGGCAAAAAGGCAAGGAGAATACCAATGGCTATACTTCTGAATTAAAAAGTGTGATGGATTTTCCAATACAACACGCCTTGAGTACCTCTTTAAACGACGCCGGTTCTTGGAATGCGGTTTATGAGGAGTTGGGCCAAGATTATTTATATCCAGATCCAAAAAACTTGGTGGTTTTTCCAGATAATCATGATATGAGCCGTATTTACACCCAACTAAATGAAGATGCAGATTTGGTAAAATTGGCATTGACGTATGTTGCTACCGTTCGCGGTATACCTCAAATTTATTATGGTACGGAAATACTAATGGGCAATAAGGGTACCGAAGACCATGGCATTATTAGAACGGATTATCCTGGCGGATGGGCAAAAGATAAAGTAAATGCCTTCACCGGAGACGGACTCACAAAAGAACAGAAAGACGCAAAAGCTTATTTGAGCAAGTTATTTAATTGGCGAAAAAATGTTGAGGTTATCCACAACGGAAAGCTTATACATTTTGCGCCAAAGGATAATATTTATGTTTATTTTAGGTACAATGAGCACCAAAAGGTAATGGTTATTTTAAATAAAGATGCGAATGCCAAGCTATTGGATGTTGTTGAATATAAAGAAGTATTAAAAGGTAGTGTAAGTGGTAAAGATGTGCTAACCGGTAAACAATTTAAGAATGCCAATACAATTAATGTACCTGCAAAAACGGCCATGATTATAGAGATAGACTAATTTATGTTTACCTTTTTACACCGTCTAAAATCCAGTCTTGTACTGGATTTTCTTGGTTTTTATGCAAGACGGAAACATCACCGGTAGATTCAAATATTACTGCTTTTACTTGGTTTAAGTGGGTAACGTTGGCTTCTCTTAGTTTTGCTTTTAAATCGCTCTCCGTAACTTTTGCTTTTTTCAAGTTAGAATAATTAATGTTGCTACCATCCATAAGAAGTAAAGGCTTATTATCTGTCCATTTTTGTATAAATGGATGCTCTCTTAAATGAGCTACGAGTAGTTGTAATAAATATATAGTAGTTAAACCTATAGTACCTTCTGTAAAATTCACTTTTTTAGGTAATATGGTAGATGCTATTACCGAACCAATTGCAATGGTCATGGCAAAATCAAAACTGGACATTTTGGAAAAACTTCGTTTACCCACCAAACGTGTAAGTACAATTATGGACAAATAAATACCTATACTCGTTATAACGATTATTAAGGCAGTTTCCCAAGTTGTACTTAACAATTTAGATAGCATAATTAAATCAGTAATTTAAGATAGAAAGAAATAGTAACAGGGCACCTAGTATTAGCACCACAAATACCATATTGGTTAAAACCTTATTACAATTTTTACCCTTCATTATTTACGAATAGTTTTTTTGTTGCCTTATGGGATTCATAGGCAATAATCATAAAATTGAAATTAAGTTTTTCTACTGGTAATCTTTAACTTAAAGTATATGTTGATTAACGCTATTAATGAAATCTAATAGAATAAGAATATTAATTTAACTGCCTAAATTCCTTAGGCGAATGCCCCACTTGCTTTTTAAAAAGTCGGCTAAAATGTTGTGGGTATTTAAAGCCCAGTTCATAAGCAATTTCACTAACGGATTTATTAGGATTAAACACTTTGCTTTTAGCTACATCTATAAGTTTGGTCTGTATGTATTCTTGGGCAGAGTTACCCGTTTCTTTTTTAACCAAATCCCCAAAATAGTTGGACGATAAATTTAACTGGTCCGCAAAATAACCCACGGAGGGTAAACCATATTTTTGGGGCTTTTCAGAATTTAAATAATCGTTCAATAAACTATCGAACTTTTGTAAGGCACTTTGATGCGGAATTTCCCGGGTCAAGAACTGTCGGTCGTAAAAACGAAGGGAATAATCCAACAGCAATTCAATATTGCTAACAATCAATTTTTTACTGTGCTTATCCAGGTTCTGTTCCAACTCAAACTGAATCTTGTCCAAAACGCTCAAGACCAACCCCTGTTCCCGTTCAGATAAATGCAAGGCTTCCTTAACCCCATATGAAAAGTATTTGTAGCTCTTCATCTTGCGGTCCAAGTCTGAGCCCAATAATAAATCTGGATGAAAAATTAGTGCATACCCTTTGGGTACGTAATTGGGGTCATAGCTAATTCCGGCCTGTTGTCCGGGCGCTAGAAACACCATGGAACCTTCGTCAAAATCATATACTCCACCCCCGTATTTTAGCTTGCAATTTTTGGCCATTTTTAGAAAAATGGCATAACAATCAAAGTGTAATCCGTCAAAAGAATAATCTGGGTAGGCCGTGGTTTTCTCGTAATCTAAAATTCCCACCAAAGGATGTGTAGGTTTCGTATTTCGCCATGCAAAATAATCAGCAACAGATTTAATGTGGTAAATGTTTTCCATGCTTTTCTAAGCTTAATAGCTTAAAGGTAAACATTTGCCTATCAAGTAAAACCAAATCCGTAATAATGGTATAAACATCCGTAATCTGGGTAGTACTTGCTCTTATTTAGTTGGTTAGTTTTGGTTTAAATTGAAAAAAGCACATGAAACCTTTTCATTTTAAGCAATTTATAGCTGTATTTATTTTTGTGGTCACTGCTGCAAATGCCCAAGAAGAAGAACAAAAATTTCTGGATGATTTTAGGGGAACGGCCAGCGTAACCCATAACGGAATTTCGTTGGTGCCTTCTTTTTCGTTGGGTGATCCGGCGTTGTTGTTCGACTTGAAGTTTACCAAAGGACGGGTAAGTTTTGAGCCCGATATGCGCTTTGCATTGGAAGGTAAACCGTGGTCTTTTTTATTTTGGTTTCGCTACAAGGCAATTCAGAAAGAAAAATTCTCCTTGCGGGTCGGGGCGCATCCAGCCTTAAATTTTAGAACCATAAGCATAATGCGTAATGGCGTTCAAGAAAATATATTAGAATCTCGTCGCTATGTAGCTGCAGAGGTGGTACCCACCTATAAGTTAGGCAAGAATATAGGTATTGGTTTGTATTATTTGCACGGTCGTGGGTTTGATGATGGTGTAAAACAGACCAATTTTGTGGTGTTCAATTCCTACTTTAATAACATAGGTATAGCAAAAGACTATTACCTAAATATATCACCACAAGCCTATTATTTACGTATGGACACCATAGATGGGGTATATGTGGTTGGTTTTATCACCCTCGCAAAAAAGAATTTCCCCCTTTCCATTTCGTCCATTTTAAACAAAGCCATAGACACCCAAATTGTTCCCGAAGACGATTTTACATGGAACATCTCCCTAAACTACAGTTTTGGAAGTACCAATAGAAAAGCGAACAAAAAACGAAAAATATGAAAGACTCTAAACAAACAAATGAAGGTAGAAGGGATTTTGAAACGGCTTTGGTAGATAGGTAATACAATTTACTATAGGGATAATCTGTAATTTTAAATATAAAATCAAAATACAATGGAAACTACAAATAACAATTTTAGAAAATTTACAATGCAAATACTAGGTCTTATCTGTTATACCACGGGTGTCTTTGCCCAAAAAACAGATTATGCCATATCTTCTTACCAAACCGAAGGAGTAAAAGCACCCAACACCCATTATATAGGGGAAGCTTGGTTAAACCCGTTGCTGCGGGCAGATGATGATTTGGACTACAACATTACCAAAGCTACGTTTAAAGCCAATTCAACATTGGATTGGCACAAACATGAGTCGGTTCAAGTATTGATTATTGTGGATGGGGTAGGGTATTACCAAGAAAAAGGAAAAGAAGCGGTACTGGTAAAAGAAGGAGATGTTATTAGGTGCGAAAAGAATACGGAACATTGGCATTCCTCATCCAAGCATAAAGATGTAACCTATTTGGCCATTTATGGCGGAGAAACCCCTACGGTTTGGACCGAAGTAGTAAGCCAAGCATATTATGATAAGGTGGCAGAACGGTTAAACTAATTAATGATTGAACCATTACGCAGTTTACGGGTATTTTAGTTGCCAATAACTGTAAAGGTTCAATTATGAAGATTTAACAGAATAACAATGGGAGAATCAATAATTTAGAATGCATCCAAAAGGATATTTCAGTACCTTCAAACAAACACGCAAAACAATGGCAACATTCAATCTAAAAATCAACGGAAAAACCCAAACGGTAGACGTAGATGGGGCTACACCCATGCTCTGGGTGTTACGAGACCACTTGCAAATGGTAGGGACCAAATTTGGTTGTGGTATCGCTCAATGTGGGGCCTGCACGGTTCATTTAGGCGATAATGCGGTTCGCTCTTGCCAACTGCCTGTATCGGCCGTAGGGGAACAAGAAATTACGACCATAGAAGGATTGTCCGAACATGGCGACCATCCAGTGCAAAAAGCTTGGCTAGAAGTTGATGTGCCACAATGTGGGTACTGCCAGGCAGGGCAAATAATGACCGCTTCTGCCTTATTGAAGCATAATCCTAACCCTACGGACGATGAGATTGCCAATGCCATGCACGGAAATATTTGCCGTTGTGGTACGTATACACGAATTAAAAAGGCCGTGAAATTAGCTGCTGAAAACAATTCATAATTCACCCTAAAACGAGAAAAGATGACACTAGTAAAATCAACATTGGGCCGTAGGGCCTTTATCAGAAATACCGGTTTGGCCGGGGGTGGATTGGTTTTAGGATTCAGTTTTTTCAATTCCTGTAAGCCTAAAGTTGCCGAGGCTGTTGGCATGGAATTGGAAATGCCCAAAGAGTGGTTCGAAATTAATGGGTATCTAAAGATAGGGGATAATGGCGTGGTCACCATCATGTCTCCAAATCCCGAAATAGGGCAGAACGTACGAACGTCTATGCCCATGATCGTTGCGGACGAACTGGAGATAGATTGGAAAAACGTGGTGGTAGAACAAGCACCTTTAAACACCAATTTATACAGCTGGCAGGTAGCCGGTGGTAGTAGGTCTATTAGTAGCTCTTGGCAAAATTTGCGTATGGCAGGTGCAACGGCCCGCCAAATGTTAAAAGAGGCTGCCGCAAAGGCATGGCAAGTACCTGCAAGTGAGATAACCGCTATTGCAGGTGTTTTGTCCCATGAGGCTAGTGGTAAAACGGCGGGTTATGGCGATATGGCCTCCACTGCAGCCCAATTAGAGGTGCCGGAGCAAGTGGAACTCAAGGAGATTACCGATTTCTCCATAATTGGCACCACTCGAAAAAATGTAGATGGAAAAAAAATAGTGACCGGAAAACCTTTGTTTGGTCTAGATGTTCAGCGAGAGGGAATGTTGATTGCCGGTTTGGTGCATCCGCCAGCATTTGGAAAAAGGCTCAAGTCTTTTAATGCAGATGCTGCTATGGGAATGCCGGGTATTAAGGAGGTATTTTCCCTAAAATTATATGAAGACGATTTTGATAAAATGGCGTTCCATTTTACGGCGTTTAATGAAGTATTGGTGGTAGTGGGCGAATCTACATGGCAGGTATTTCAGGCAAAAAAAGCTATTGAAGTGGATTGGGAAGACGCTCCTGATGTTACCCAAAAAATGTCTCTGTTCGGTAATCAAATGGAAGTGAAACACCCTGCTGGAATGGAAAATTCTGAGGGGCACATGTCCAAATTGAAGGAATTGATAGCGCGTAATGCTAAAGTGGCCCGCAAAGATGGTAATCCTGAAAAGGCATTTAAAAATGCGGCCAAAATTGTGGAACGCAGCTATAGTTGCCCTTTTTTGGCACACAATACCATGGAACCAATGAACTTTTTTGCCCATGTAACGGAAGACCATGCAGAATTGTTGGGACCTACCCAGACCCCGGAATGGATGGAACCTGCCGTGGCAGAACGTTTGGGCCTACCCTTAGAAAAAGTGGATATACAAATGACGCGTCAAGGAGGTGGATTTGGGCGTAGGCTTTACGGACATTTTATGGTAGAAGTGGCCGCCATTTCTCAACGGATGAAAGCGCCGGTTAAATTGGTGTACACCCGTGAAGATGATATGACCCAAGGAATTTATCGTCCAGCGTATTATGCCACTTATCGGGCGGCCTTGGATGCAGAGAACAACCTAATTGGTTTTCACGTAAGGGCCGGAGGCATCCCAGAAAGTCCTTTGTTTGCCAACCGCTTTCCGGCTGGTGCCATTGATAATTATCTGGCAGAAGATTTTACAGTAGATACCAACATCACTACAGGGGCCTTTAGGGCGCCGCGCTCCAATTTCATTGCAGGAGCAGAACAATCGTTTCTTGATGAACTGGCAGAGGAGATGGGAAAAGACCCTATTGATTTTAGATTGGAACTCCTCAAACGTGCAGAGGAGAATCCTGTTGGTAACCCAGAATCCAATGATTATGATGCTTCGCGTTATGCAGGGGTATTGGAGTTGATACGGGAAAAGACTAATTGGGGTCAAAATCAAGAAGGAATTCACCGTGGGGTATCCGCTTATTTCTGTCATCAAAGTTATGTAGCCCAGGTATTGGATATTGTAATGGAAGGCGATAAGCCGGTGGTAGAAAAAGTTACGGCGGCAATTGATTGTGGCATTGTGGTAAACCCCGGTGCAGCGGCCAACCTATCTGAAGGAGGGGCCGTAGATGGTATTGGGCATGCTATGTATAGTGGATTAACTTTTAAGGATGGTTCTGCGGAACAAACTAATTTTGATAGGTACCGCCTAATTCGCCATGCAGAAGCACCTAAAGCTATAGAAACGCATTTTGTAAAGAACGATATAGACCCAACTGGAATGGGCGAACCGCCTTTTCCTCCAATTATGGGCGCCTTGGCCAACGCTTTGTACAAGGCAACCGGTAGACGCTATTACCATCAACCTTTTATAACGGATAGGCCACCTTTGGTGGGATAAAAATTAAGTAGATAAGCCCATGCTTAAAAGTAAGGGCTTACGGCTATAAAGGCATCTAAATTTTGACCAACGGCTTTTAGCTTGCTATTTCTTTTAAGTCAACCTAAAAATTGATAGAACAAAACAAACCCTAAGTTCTTTGCTAGTTTTGAGAAAAATAAAAACAAGCTATATGAATTTAGAGAATAAAAAAGTAGCAATTTTAGTTACACACGGATTTGAAAAATCAGAACTTTTTGAACCTTATAATGCCCTTAAGGAAGAAGGCGCAACCGTAGATATCATATCCTATCACGAAGGCGAAATAAAAAGTTGGGACGGCGACAATTGGGGCGAATCTATCCAAGTAGATAAGCTAATCAAAGACGTTAAGGCAGAAGATTACCATACTTTGGTATTACCTGGGGGCGTGGCCAATCCGGACAGCATGCGTACAAACGAAGATGCCTTAACATTTATAAAAGACTTTTTTAAATTAAGCAAACCAGTGGCGGCCATATGCCACGCACCATGGTTGTTAATTAGTGCTGGCGTAATAGAAAATAGAAAAGTAACTTCTTACAAAAGTATAAAGGATGATGTAATTAATGCAGGAGCTGAGTGGGTAGATGAACCGGTAGTAGTAGACGAAGGTTTGACCACAAGTAGAAATCCAGACGATTTACCTCAATTTATAAGTAAGGTAATAGAAGAATTAAAAGAAGGAAAGCACGAAGGACAGGTAGTAAATGCCTAGTATTTAAAACATATTCATAATAATAAGGCAAGGTAGCTACCTTGCCTTTTTTAAGTTAAAACCAGCATGGCAATTTTAGGTAATATAATCAAAGGTGTAATAGAGGTTGGTGGTAAATTAAGACCAGAAAGCAACCCGGTAGAAGAACAAAAAGCTGTTTTACATGAGCTGTTAGATACAGCAAAAGACACCTTATTTGGACAACATTATGGATTTGAGTCTATTTTAGCCTCAGATTCTCCAACCCAAACGTACAGGGAAAGAATCCCTTTTCATGATTATAATAAAATGGCTAGTGAATGGTGGGAAGATATAGTTGCCGGTAAACCAGATATTACTTGGCCAGGAAGCCCAGATTATTTTGCCTTGAGTTCTGGAACTACCGGTAAAAAAAGTAAGCGTATACCAGTTACGGACCAAATGGTGAAAGCTATTAAAAGTGCAGGGATTTCACAGGTAATGGCACTGCATAATTTTGATTTACCAGCAGATTTTTTTGAAAAGGAAATTATGATGCTAGGTAGTTCTACAGACCTCAATAAAAGGGGAGGTCATTTAGAAGGTGAGATTAGTGGTATTAGTGCCAGTAATATACCTTTTTGGTTTAAGGGGTATTATAAACCTGGGGAAGAAATTGCCCAGATAGATGAATGGGACCAGCGCGTGCTACAGATTGCCAAGGAAGCCAAGAATTGGGATATTGGTGCTTTGAGTGGTATACCCTCTTGGATGGAATTGATGTTAGAAAAGGTAATTGAATACCATGGCGTAAACAACATTCATGAAATATGGCCAAATTTACAAGTTTATACATCTGGAGGCGTTGCATTTGACCCCTATCAAAAAAGTTTTAATGCGTTGTTGGGTAAGCCCATTCAAATTATAGACACCTATTTGGCTTCTGAAGGCTTTATTGCCTGCCAAGTAAGGCCAGAAACTACTGCTATGAAACTGATTACCAATAATGGTATTTATTTTGAATTTGTTCCGTTTAAACCAGAATACATTAACACAGATGGTTCTTTGGTACAAGATGCTCCTAGTTTGGGATTAGATGAAGTTGAAACAGGGGAGGACTACGTACTAATAATTTCTACCGTTTCTGGAGCATGGCGATATATTATTGGTGATACCATAGAATTTACAGATGTTGCTAGGGCAGAGATAAAAATTACCGGTAGAACCAAGTTTTTCTTAAATACAGTAGGTTCTCAATTATCGGTTAATAAAATGAATGATGCCGTGCAGCATTTAGAAGAAGATTTGGGTATAAAAATTCCAGAATTTACCTTGTGTGCAAAGCGGTACGATGATGGTTTCTACCATACCTGGTATTTGGGCAGCGATGCTAAGCCCAATACGGAACAAGCGGCCAAGAGCTTAGATGCGTTTTTAAAAGACGCCAATAAAAATTACCGGGTGGCCCGTACTAAGGCCTTAGAGGGTGTAAAAACACATTTTGTGCCACAAAAAGCATTTGCAGAATGGAGTGGGGCCAATAAAAAGAAAGGTGGACAGGTTAAGATGGAACGGGTTATGGGAGAGGAAAAGTTTGCCGAGTGGGAAAACTTTTTGGCCGAAAACAATTTTAAGTAATTAATCTTTGCCCAACTCCTTTACCAATTCCCTTATTTCTTCCGGACTAAGGTAATATTGCTTTATTCTGTTTTTATACACTTGGTCAATTGCTGCATTATTTAATATAAAATCTTTGGTTTTTAATATGTAGGGTGCCATTCCATTGGCTACCGCCAAAGAATCTGCACTGCGTTCTGCCGATTTTACATGTTCTTTAAACAATACATACCGTATTCCAAACACAATCATTTGCCAATTGTTCTTTTCTTGATAGTCCATTACATGACCCAACTCATGGCCTAACCAACCTATTAAAACGTCTTTGGGAACGTCTGTGGTTTTAAATTTTTGATTGTTGATTTTAAATTTCTCACTTATTAAAATCACATAGGCTCTTTTACTACGTGGTCTAAATAAACTTGAAAATGTGGGCTGGGCCATCATTACAGATTTCTTAATGTTTTTCTTGAATTTAAATTCAATGGGTATATCCTTTAAATCCTTAAAATAGGAGAGTGCAATGCCAGTCTCTTCTTGTATCTCTTTTGGAATAGTTCTTAAGGGAGTTTTCAAATTAAAATAGAGTATTAGTAAACCTAGACTTAAACAAGATAGCCAGGTAAATTTCTTTATATAGCGCCTTTTCATCAATTTAAGTTACAAACAAAAAACTCTGGTCTTAGACCAGAGTTTTTTCATAGCAATTTTTATTAATATCTAGTTGTCGTCCGTATCACCGTCCAACTCTTCTTCAATATCTTTAGCAGCATCCTCTACTTCTTCTCCTGCTTCTTCAAAGCCATCTTCTACTTCTTCTATGGCGTCTTCTGCTTTTTCCTCGTTTGTTTCTCTACAGCTTGTAAAGCATACTGCCATTACAAATAAAAGAGTTAACAAAGAGACCGATTTTTTCTTCAACATAGTGATCATAATAATTTGTTTTAAGTGTTTATTGTTCTGTTTTTATTTTATTCTTGGTCTAGATTCTTTTTCTACCTGTAATCAAAGAGATGATAAACAAGATGATGAAAATGAAGAATAAAATTTTAGCAATACTTGCAGCTCCTGCTGCGATTCCACCAAATCCAAATATTGCGGCTATTATTGCCAATATAACAAAAGTGACTGTCCAACGTAACATAGTTTTAATTTTTAAGGTTGATGTCTGACTATCTCTTAATCAGTACATTACAAATGTAGGGTTAACTAATTGCAATAATTACCGCTTATGAATGTTAAGTTAACTCATTAGCACTAAAAAACTTTAAACAGATTTGATTTATACAAAAAAGGCTTTCATGCGTATGAATCATGAAAGCCTTTAGTTAAATTATTATGTTTTTCTTAATTAAGTGAAAAAGGAAATAGGTCCATTTCTACCAGCTCGGGAGTTAGGTTCTTTTCGAATAGTTTTTTAGGTACCGGTCTAACACTAAATTCCAGTTCTTTTAGAGAATTTACTATCTGTTCTGCATTTTCTTCACTAATATCTGGTGATAACCATTTTTCGCCATCTGTTTTGGATATAATTAGGGGGGCAACATCGCTTATATCATGAAATTTAGATATTTCATTATAGGTACCCGTGGTTACCACGGCGCAGGATAAAAAACCATCTTCTAGAATGCTATAAACACCAGCAAGGTAAAACGGCTTATTATCTTTTAAGGTGATTAAAAACGGTTTTATGTGTCCGTCTTCAAAAAGGAAAGTATAAAATCCCGTTACGATGATAAGGCATCTATCGTTTTCTAAAGACTCTGCAACCCAGTCGTTGTTAGGGTTATCTTTTGGCACGTTTAAGGTATTGGATAGGTTTTGAAAAACTATCCATTCGTCCTTAAAACCATTTGGCATTAACCCCCAAATTGCATATTGTATTTCATGTTTTTTGTCTAGTGTTATGATAGAAAGGTTTTCTTCTCTAAATCCGTTGATTATAGGTTGCGGCGCATATAGATTAGGATATTTATACGGTATACCAAACTCATATTCTATTTCTTCTAGCTCCGCAACATTAGAAAGTTTGTATATCATCTTGTATTATTTTTATGCAAGTAACTAAATGTCTGCAACTTACAATGACTTAAAAAGAATAAACTGTATTGCATATGAAAGCACTTTGTTTAGCTTTTATAGGGACTTTTTCCTATATGGTCTATGACCATTAAACAAAGCTAACTTTATGCTTGCGTAAACTCTTTTACAATTGTTTTGGGTATGTCCAATGTGCGAATTGGAAATGGGATATTTATATTATTTTGGTCAAAGGCCGACTTTATTTTTATCATGGCTTCCGTCTTGGCCTTGGCCACTTCAAGAGCAGAGGTACTATTGATCCAAAAACGAGTTTCAAAGTTTATAGAACTGTCTCCAAATTCTCGATATAAGAATAAAACTTCATTGTTATTTTCTACGGCCTCAAAATTAGATACAATAGTATCTTTTACTAATTTTCGAACAAATTCTAAGTCAGAATCGTAAGCCACGCCGCACTCTAAAATTACTCTAGATTGTGCGGTGGTAGAGTAGTTTTTAATAGGATTTTCCACTACCAACTTGTTGGGTATGTACACCATGTTATTGTCTACTTGCTTTATGGTAGTTACCCTAAGGTCTATATCTACAACTTCGCCTTCGTAATCGTTGGTTTCTATCCAATCTCCAAATTTTATTTGTTTTACATAGGAAAGAATAATTCCTGAGTAGGTATTTGCTAGGGCTCCTTGCAAAGCCAAACCTACTGCTAAACCTGCTACACCGGCACCTGCCAAAATAGTATTTAAGGCCTTACTAAGATTTAAAATTCCCAGAACAAAAAACAGACCTACAAGAATTACAATAACCGAAACAATCTGTGAAAGCAATTGTTTCATGCTCTCTTGTAACTTAGTTCGGTTAGATAAACGGTACGCCAACTTTTTAATGTACCTAGATAGGATTATGGTAATTACAAATACAAGAATGGCTAGGATTATGTTGGGTAAGCTGGCAACAAAACTGTTTAGCCATCCATCTAGCTTGTCCCACATTCCTTCAAGTGCATCTTTAAATTTTTGTTCCATTTTTGTAATTAATTTTTGGGGTTAGTTAAACTAAATCGCCCTTGGTAATTTAGCTTGTAGCGTTATGCGCTACATCCTATGCCCCCTAGTAGAGGGTATAGTAAAGGTGGTAGTGTGGTAGAATACCTTATTGGGTGTAATTCTTAGCCAAATAATTATTTAACTACTTTCTTAAGTAAATAGGCTATGAAAATTTTCTTAACCGGGCCTAAAATTCGGTTTGCCAAATTTAGCGGTTGCATCAGGTCTTCAAAGTCTTTTCTACTAGACTTTAGCATTTCTAAATTTATCTCCTTTTTTAACCTTAGAACTTTAAGGTCTTGCCTTATTTGCTCTAAGGACTCATAATTAGTATTATTCATCTCGTAATATGGTTTTGGAAAGTTTCTTAATAATTGTTTTCTCTAACCATTTTTTTAGTGGTAAGGCAACTAATCCTAATAGTACATAAAAGCCTCCTACTATTAAATAACCAAGCGCACTATTGTCTAATCCTTGACCAATAAACAAGGCCATACTTACAGATAAAAATAAAAGGGCTAGTAGACTTAACATGCCCACAAAAAAGTACTTAATAAAAGAAATACTTATTTCGGAGGTGTGGTAGAACAGTTTTAACTTATAATACTCCCAAGAATTTTCAATTAATTCTTGGGAGTTATCTATTGATTCTGAGGTAATGGTACCTAACTTCTTGTCCATAGGCCCCAATTTATGATGTTTGTAATTTTCTATTTTTTGCCTTCAACTCTTTTAATTTAGCCTCTAGCGTATTAATTACGTCATCTGCCTTATAACTAGCATCTGTTACCAACGCATCAACTTCGTTTTTTAAATCTCTTTTGTGGGAAGTGAAACTATTTGCGATTTGATGTGTTAGTTGATTAGCGTTTTGCGTTACGCTGTCTACCACACTATTAGATTCTTCCACTAATTTTCTTCTGGTAGAAGACCCCTTGTCTGGAGCAAATAAGATGCCTAATGTAGCCCCTATTGCTGTTCCTGCTAATATTCCTAAAATTGTGTTGCTGCTATCGCTCATAATATTTGATTTTTAGATTCAACCCAAAACTAACTCTACTTTATAAGGTAGTTTAATGCATTCCCGTTAATCCTTGCCGTGATTCATTTTTTGGATTGCGTTAATGTTAAATTGTTTACAAGCACTGTTAACAAAACCTTTAAAATACCTTGCAGCTGCAATTATTAGAAATTTTAAAAAAATGAAACAAGGAGAAGAAAAAACACAATTTGTAAAAGAAGAAGAAGAAAAAACAAGACATTACATCTTTCAGAAAAACAGTAAAACTAAACTTGGTTTCTACTTTACGCTTGCTGTACTTGTCTTGTTAATTATTGGTGTTGCCGTTAGTGGTATTCTTTTCTAGTGTTTTTTAAACTTCAATTTATTTTTAATCAAACACATTTAAATGATAAAATCCTTCACAATAAAATTTATAACCTTATTTGCAATATCCAGTTTACTATTTCTAGCTGGGTGCGCAACCTATAACGAGCAAATAAATGAGCAAGCCGTAACAAGACAGAACAATGCTAAGCAAGTAGCCCAAACCTTTTATATAGCAGGTGGCTTGGGCAACCAAGAGGATACAAGCAATAACCTTATTGATAAATTAAAAAACGAACTAAAAAAAGCTCCAAAAAATAGCTTTATGGTTTTTACGGGAGACAATGTGTCCAAAGAATCGGAGCAATGGCAAAAAGATGAAGCCCTTTTGCAAAAGCATTTAGAGATTGTTCAAGATTTTAAAGGTCAAACGTTGTTTATTCCTGGGAATAACGAATGGAAAAGCCATGATACGAATAAGGTTGAGGATTACGAAAATATTATAAAAGACCTAGATTTAGAGGATATCAATTACTATCCAAATAACGCATGCCCCCTAGAATATAAAGTAGTCAATGATAAGCTAGATTTATTAATAGTAGATTCCAAATGGTTTGTTGGTAACTGGTCTAGAGAGCTGGACATTAACAAAAAATGCCCAAATATTGTTACCCGCAGACGCTTTATGGAGGAGTTCGAGGGATACTTAAATGATGCTCAGGGAAAGAATATAGTGGTGCTAATGCATCACCCTGTTTTTAGTAACGGGGAATACGCAGGCAATACCAAATTAACGGACCACCTAACGCCAATACCGGTTTACGGCACCTTAAAAGAGGCTGTAATGGATTTAGGAGCATTTAATCCAGAACATTTAAACAGCAGACGGTATAATTACTTACGAATTTTGATAACTGCCCTAGCCAATAATGCAGAAAGGGTTACTATAATTTCTGGTCATGAAGAAAGTCTGCAGTACCTTAAGAGCGACAAAATAAATCAGATTATAAGTGGTTCTTTAGGTGCCAAGGCGGCTACAAAATTGAACAACGATAGAATTACGGCTATTGGTGGAAGCTTAAACTACAATGGTTTATATACTGCGGGTGAAAGGGGATTTGCTAAACTAGAGTTCTTTGAAGACGGCAGTTCTTCGGTAACGTTTATAAAAGAAGAGACAGACTCCCCAACATTTGAGGTGTTACCACCATTTTCTGTGTATGATAGTACCAAAACCTATCCTACAATAGCAGAAAAGCAAAAAATGGCAAAGGTACTTTCAGATCCAAAAGCTATTCACAAATCTGGATTTCATACGTTTTTATGGGGAGAAAGATACCGTTCCTATTTTGGTAAAGAAGTAAAAGCACCTGTTGTAGATTTAGACACGCTATCTGGTGGTTTAAAGGTGATAAAAGAAGGTGGCGGGCACCAATCTTTTACGCTTAGATTAGAAGATGCAAAAGGTAGGCAATACAATATGCGTTCTCTCCAGAAAAGTGCGTTAAAATATTTAAAATCACAATTGCCTGGCATTTCTTACAATGAAAGTGATTTTGTAGATACATTTCCAGAAGAAATAATTTCGGACTTTTTTACCACAGCCCACCCCTATATGCAGTTAGCGGTTAATCCATTAGCTAGAAAAGTAGGGGTAAACCATTCCGATACTTATCTATATTATGTACCCAAACAAAAGGCGTTGGCACAACACAATGATACCTTTGGAAATGGCCTATATTTTATAGAGCGAAGACCTTCTGATGAGCAACTAAACTATAAAGGTTATAGAAGAACCATAGACGTTGCAGGAAAAGTAAAGGATTTTGAAAGCACAACAGATATGTTGGAGCTTATTAAGAGTGATGAGGATTATACTATTGATCAAAAAAATTACATCAGAGCAAGAATATTTGATATGCTAATTGGCGATTGGGATAGGCACCAAGACCAATGGCGATGGGTAGAATATGAGAAAGAAGACGGTAGCGTTGAATTAATGCCCGTACCAAGAGATAGGGACAATGCTTTTCCTAAATTTGATGGATTTGCACTCAATTTAATCAAACTATTTGCGCCCAACAGTAGAAGGTTTCAATCTTTTGATGATAAGATAGGAGACGTTAAATGGCTTAATATTGGCGGAAACAAATTGGATAGGGCCTTATTAAACGGATATGGAAAAGAGGTTTGGAGAGAAGAAGCAAGAGCAATTGTAGAAAATATTTCCAAAGCAGATATAGATAACGCATTTAATAATCTGCCAGATGCGGTGCAAGATGATACGCTTGAAGAGATTAAAAGTAACTTGTTAGCTAGATTGGACCAATTAGAAGAAAAGGCGGTTGCATATGCGTCATATCTTGATAAAATTGTTGCGGTAACAGGAACAGAGAAAGATGATTTATTTGAGATAGAAAGGCTTACAAATGGAGAAACCAGTGTAAAGGTAAAACGTCTTTTTTCAGACAAACCGAATGAGGTTATCTACAATAGGACGTTTAATCATAAGGAAACCAAAGAGATTTGGGTTTATGGTTTAGGAGACGATGATAAATTTAGTGTTACTGGCGACGGTACCAAAAAGATTAAGGTAAGGATTGTAGGTGGTTATGGTGAGGACCTTTATGATGTTACCAATCGTTCTAGGTTAAAGGTATATGATTGGGAACATGAGGATAGCGATTTCAAAGGTAAAAAGCCAGCTACCCAAATCAGTGATATGTACACCACAAATTCGTACCACTGGCGTTATTTTAGTCCTAATTTGAATATAGTAGCACCAAAAATTGGATTTAGAACAGATGATGGTTTTTTTCTAGGTTTAGGGGATACATATATCAAAAAAGGCTTAAACGCGGACGATTTTAAGCAAAAGCACCAATTCTTAGGTAATTACTATTTTGGTTTCAGCGCGGTGGAATTGAATTATAAGGGCACTTTTGCCAATATTTTTCCCAAATGGAATTTTGAGATAGAAGGGTATTACACCAGTGATAAATATGCTAAGAACTTTTTTGGAATTGGTAACGAGACCGTAAATAATGAAGCTGCACTAGATAGGGACTATTATAGGGCCAGGATAAGACAAATAAAAGCTAGGGCAGGTTTGGCGTATTACGATTTACGTTTTAATGCCTTGTTCGAATCATTTGAAGTGGCAGATAATCCTAACCGTTTCTTTAATCCTAACAATTTTGATCAAGCTATTTTTGATGCCCAAAACTATGTAGGTGCGGAGGTCTCTGCACAATATGACAGGGATAACGCAGATGATTTTCCTACCAAGGCAATTTTATTTGGGTTAACGGCAGGTTACAAATACAATATAGATAATAGCGATAATAAGTTTGGCTACTTTAAGTTCACCACTTCTTTTGCACATAAACTAATATCCTCTGGCAATTTAGTATTAGCTAGTGAAGCAGAGTTTAATACGAATATTGGAGATAACGACTATTATTTTTACCATGCACCTTCTTTAGGTGGTAACAACGGTCTACGTGGTTTTAGGGACGAACGTTTTAGTGGTAATTCCTATTTCTATCAGTCTACAGATTTAAAACTCCGTTTAAAACAATACAATACGGCCATAACTCCGGTAACCATAGGTTTATTTGGTGGTTTTGATTACGGTAGGGTATGGGCAAAAAATAAAGACTCTTCTATTTGGCACATTAGCCAAGGCGGTGGTATCTGGGTTAGTACCCTTAAAGCGTTTAGTTTTAATTTAGGCTATTTTAATTCTAAAGAAAATAACCTAATACAAGTAGGCTTTGGAATAGACTTCTAATCCAAACCATCAAAATTGAATAAAAAGCACCCTCAAACAGGGTGCTTTTTTTGTTTACATTTTAAGCATTTATGCAAGGTCTATAGCTGCCAGTACCCTTCGCCAGCAGTTAATTTTAAAGGCAATACACCCTTGATGCATCAAATATTACATAGGATGCTACAGGATTTTTATTTATAGAAAAAGCTAGCATATAGATTTGTTTCAATCTTCCTGTTCATTTATTGATAATATGATTTTTTAATGGGTTTAATTTTTATGAATCCGTAATCGTATTACGTAAAACAGGATAAAT
Source organism: Croceivirga radicis (assembly GCF_002072105.2). Lineage (GTDB taxonomy): Bacteria > Bacteroidota > Bacteroidia > Flavobacteriales > Flavobacteriaceae > Croceivirga > Croceivirga radicis. The sequence goes on along the minus strand of NZ_MTBC01000007.1, from coordinate 8,172 downwards.
CATTAACAAACTAGAAGAAATTAACTTTAAACTAAACAGAATGATTCTCAAACTCAATTACGAGAAATTCGCAAGGTTAAAAACCCTGTTGCTTACTATTTGTATGGGTGTTTTTAGCATTGCAATTTATGCCCAAGAGGTGCAGGTTACAGGTAACGTGTCAGACTCTTCCGGTCCTTTACCAGGAGTAAGTGTAATAGTAAAAGGTACCAATAATGGTGCTGCAACAGACTTTGATGGTAACTATGTCCTAGAAAACGTGCCAGCAAATGCCACATTGGTATTTCGTTATATTGGTTACAATACCCAAGAAACGGCCTTAAATGGTAGAACCACGGTCAACGTAACGTTAGAAGAAAACCTTGAAGCTTTAGATGAGGTTGTTGTTGTGGCGTATGGTAGCCAATCAAGAGCTGCTGTAACCGGTGCCATTGCTAGTGTAGATGCAGATGAGATTTCGGCACTACCAGTAGCCACTGCAGACCAAGCATTGCAAGGACGGGCAGCGGGTATAACAGTAACCAATAGTGGAGGGCCTGGTACGGCCCCCGTAGTTCGTATACGTGGTGTGGGATCACCTAACGGTGGTAGCCCTTTGTATGTTATAGATGGTGTAATCTCAACCGGATTAGGGGCTATTAATCCCAATGATATTGAAAGTATAAACGTACTTAAAGATGCTGCTACGGCAGCAGCTTATGGCTCGCAGGCAGCCAACGGTGTTATTGTGGTAACCACCAAACAAGGTAGGGCAGGACGCTCAGAAGTAACATTTAATACCTACACCGGGGTACAATTTATTACCAATAGGTTTGATCTGCTTAACACAGAGCAATATCTACAGTTTATAGACGAGGCTTTTGGCACGGTGCCTACAAGCCCATTGAGTAGCTCTGGACTTAATACAGATTGGCAAGATGCCATATTTCAAACCGGTTTTCTACAGAATTATGATTTAAGTATGGCAGGGGGTAACGAAAAAAGCAATTTTAGAACGTCTCTAGGTATGCTAAAACAACAAGGGGCTGTTATAGAAACAGGTTACAATAGGTACAACATTCGTGTTAATAGTAATTTTGATGTTACAGATAACTTTAAGGTAGGGCAAACTTTGGCCGTAACGTTTAGTGATCAAAGTCCAGAACTGGGAGCAGATAATGCAGGTTCTAGATCACTTTTGGAACATGCCATAAAAATGGCTCCATATTTACCTATATATAATGAAAATAATAATGGTGGCTATCAAGGTCCTACATCGGCCCTAGACGGGCAAGATGCGGAAAACCCTGTAAGGGTTCAAGAACATGGTAACAGGTTGTCTAAAAGAACCCAAGTATTTGGAAGTGTTTTTGGGGAATACGAATTACTTAAAGGTTTGAAATTTAGGTCTCAGTTTGGTTTGGAATATAACTATAACAATTACGATGAATTTGTACCTTCCTATGATGATGATAGTAATGGCCAGTCTACGCACGCACAGGTTTTTGCAAGAATCACCAAAAACGCTAACACCTTTAGAAGATTTTTGTTTACCAATAGTTTAAACTACAATTTTACCTTAGGCGATGACCATAACTTTGATGTTCTGGCCTTGATAGAAAAGAACGAAGCAATTTACAATCAAGTAAATACAACAAGTCAAAACTCAGTATCTGATGAATTAGAGCAATTAACCAACGAGCAATCCGAAATATCTTCATTAACGGATGAGGTAGATAAAATTGGTTATTTAGGTAGGTTAAATTACAACTACAAGAACAAATATTTGCTTTCTGGGTCTATTAGAAGAGACGGTTCTTCTCGTTTTGGACCTTCTACTAAATGGGGGTGGTTTCCAGCGGCCTCTGCCGGTTGGAATCTTGCAGAAGAGGACTTTATGTCACAATCAAACATAAATACCTTAAAGTTAAGAGCTAGTTGGGGTATTAGTGGTTTTGATGAAATTTCTAACTATAGATACAGTACAACCTTAACTAATAACTTTAACTACGTAGTAAATGGTAATGCCTTAGGCGGTACGGCACCATCTAGTACACCAAATCCAAATGTGGCTTGGGAAGAAAGAGAAATGCTGAACATTGGTATGGATTTAGGTTTTTTCCAAAACAAGTTTACGGCTGCAATTGAATATTTTAAAAATACGAGTAACGGCCTGTTAATAGATTTGCAATTACCCGGCTCTTTTGGAAGTTTAAGTTCTACGGTACCAACCAACATTGGGGATGTAGAGAGCAAAGGTTTTGAAGTAAGTTTGGGTTACAATGATTTTGAAGGAGATTTTACTTGGTCTGCTAATTTAAATTTATCTACAACCAAAAACGAAGTTTTAAAAACAGGAACGGGAGAGGATATTATACCCGGTAGTACTTTTGAGGCACAGTTTATTAACGGTTTAAGAGTTGGTGATCCAATTTATTCTTTCTATGGTTATCAGACAGATGGCATTTATCAAACACAAGCAGAGGTAGAGGCCGTTTTAGGAACAGATCAAACGGCAATACAGCCAGGAGATATCCGATTTGTAGATCAAAATGGAGACGGACAAATAAATAACGAAGACATTGTTGCCATTGGTAACCCCACACCAGAATTAATATTTGGTTTAAATCTTGATGCAAATTATAAAAATTGGGATTTCAACGTATTTATAAATGGAGTAACCGGTAATGAAATTTACAATACCAACATTTATGATTTACAAGGTATGCCAAGAACTTTTAATGCTGGTGTTGCTGTATTAGATCGTTGGACCCCTACCAACCCTTCCAATACCATTCCACGTGCATTTGATGGTAATAATGGTATAAACACGGCATCATCAGACCGTTTTATAGAAGATGGTTCTTTTGCTAGGTTAAAAAACCTAACAGTTGGGTATACCTTTCCGCAGACAAGTGCCTTGTCTTCTTACTTTTCCAAGTTAAGAATATATGCAAGTGGTCAAAACCTACTTACGGTAACGGATTATTCTGGTTTAGATCCTGAAATTGGTAATGCAAAAAGTACCAATTCTGAATTTGGTGTTGATCGTGGTAATTATCCACAACCAAAATCTGTGTTAGTTGGTTTACAAGTAACATTTTAAATAAAAATAGCAATGAAAAAATATAGTATAATTTTAATAGCAACCGCATTGGTTACACTGGTTTCCTGTAAAGAAGACGCTTTGTTTAAAACCAATCCTAATGAGTTATCACCAGATACATTTTTTAAGACCGCAGCCCAAGTAGAGTCTGCTGCAACAGGCACTTATGCTCATTTGCAAAATAGGGGTTTGTATACCAGGCACATGTTTTTTATGATGGACAACATGAGTCAGGAAAATGGTAGAAATCAACAATTAGAAGCAGATAAAGTAGAGTATTTGCAGTTTGCATTTAATGCTAATCATGGTCCAATAGGCGAATATTGGAAAGCTTGTTACCGAGGTATAAATAACTGTAATCTTCTAATTAATAATGAAGATAAAGTATTGGCGTTGAACGATTCTGAGCTTTCTCCTGAAATGAAAGCAAAATTTGTGGGCGAAGCCAAATTTATGCGAGCGTTATACTACTTTTTATTGGTTACTCGTTTTGGCGGCGTACCTATTAACGATGGTTTATCCTCTGAGGGTCAACCGCGTTCTTCAGTAGATGAGGTATACAATTTAATTATCTCAGATTTAACGGATGCAACTACTAGTTTACGTTCTAAATCCGTTGAAGACACCGGTAGAGCTACAAGAGAAGCTGCTATAGCCATGTTGGGTAAAGTATATTTATTTAGAAACAACAAAACTGCTGCATTGGTAGAGTTCCAAAAAATATACGGCCAGTTTCAGTTAGAGGACGAGTACTTTAATAATTTCACTGAGGAAGGTGAATTTGGTCCAGAATCCATTTTCGAAGTGGTATATGATGATGAAATTGGTGGTTCTGCATGGGGTGAGACCGGAACCGGTTTAAATGAAATTACTTTTAGGGGTCAGGAATATGGTGTTTTAAATTGGTACAACGTTCACGTTTCTGATGATTTGTTAGACGAATACGAGGCAGGAGATGGTAGGTTAAAAGATAATTTTTATATGGCAGGTGATGACTATTGTTGTGGCACCATTCAAGAATCAGATTTGGCAGACGCTAGTGGTACGATCTACCGTGCGGCTTGGAAAAAATATCAGAATTACCATGCAGAAGCTTCAGAAGATGCGGCATCTGGCATTAATTTTAAGTATTTACGTTACGCAGATGTACTTTTAATGATGGCAGAATGTGTATATGAAAGCAATCCTGCGCTTGCGGTAGAGTATATAAACGAGGTAAGAACTAGACCTAGCACTGGTTTGGCCCCATTACCTACAACATTATCTTCTGCTCAAGTGTTTAATGCTATTGTGCACGAAAGAAAAGTAGAGCTGGCCGGGGAACAAGTTAGATTTAATGATATAATTAGATGGGGTAATGCCGCAACAGAATTGGCCGGATCTAATTTTCAAGCCGGTAAACATGAGTTATTACCAATTCCAGCAGCAGAAATTAATGCAAATGCAGCCTTGTCAGAGGTAGATCAGAACCCAGGATATTAATCTTCGTTAATATAGTTTCAGTTAGTTTTTGATTAAAAGCAGCGTGTTTACATGCTGCTTTTTTATCTTTAAATACTAGCATAACCACCTTTTAAAACTACGACCAATGTATATTGAGGCTAAAAAAGACAGACTACTTATTTCTTACTTTTTCATACTTTTTGTATTTATCCTAATAGGATGTGTAGACAATTCTACAAAGTCTACTGAACAGGAAAAGATATTTGAAGCTGTTCCTAGTACTGTTTCTGGATTAGATTTTGCGAATATTTTGACCGAAAATGATACCATAAATTATTTTACATATTCTTATTTATACATGGGAGGCGGTATTGCGGTAGGCGATGTTAATAACGATGGGCTGGAAGATATTTATTTTACGGGTAACATGGTCCAGAACAAATTGTATTTGAATAAGGGGAATTTACAATTTGAAGATATAACCGCAAAGGCGGGTGTGGGCGGAGATGATAGGTGGTACACCGGGGTTACCATGGCAGATGTAAATGCAGATGGTTTTATGGATATTTATTGTTCGGTTTCTGGAAAAGACGGCAATAAAGCCAATCAGTTCTTTTTAAATAATGGCGATGGCACTTTTAAGGAGGTAGCACAACAATTAGGTATTGCAGATTTAGGCCAAAGTGTACAGGCAACCTTTTTTGATTATGATAAAGATGGAGACCTGGACTTGTACGTGGCCAATTATCCTATGACCAGATTTGACGCCCCAACCTATTTTTATAGGTATAAAATGAATAACCCTAAAGATTTGGAATCTAATCAATTGTATAGAAATGATGGTGATAGCTTTACAAAGATTACCAAAGAAGCTGGCTTATTGGATTTTGGTTTGTCTTTAAGTGCTACCATTGCAGATGTAAATAATGACTCTTGGCCAGATATTTATGTCTCAAATGATTTTAACGCACCAGATTTTTTATACTTGAATAAGGGAGACGGTACTTTTAAAGAAGCCGTGGCAGATGCAACAGGGCATACTGCATTCTATGGTATGGGAGTAGATATTGCGGATGCAAACAATGATGGTCATCTAGATATTTTTCAAGTGGATATGGATGCGAACAATAACCGCAGAAAAAAAGCCAACATGGCCAGTATGAATATTCCGCTCTTTTGGGATGTTGTTAATGCCGGGTTTCATTACCAGTACATGCACAATTGTTTTCAGTTAAATTCTGGAATTTATGAAAATGGGGTGCCTAAATTCTCAAATGTTTCTAGGTTAACAGGTACTTCTTCTACAGATTGGAGTTGGGGTCCGTTGTTTGCCGATTTTGATAATGATGGTTTAAAGGATTTGTTCGTGAGCAATGGCACTAGAAGAGAGGTAAATAATAATGATTTCTTTAAAAAGATTAAGAAAATGCAGTTGAAGAAAGACACCTTGTTAGCTTTGAGTAAGGCTATTCCTTCAGAAAAAATAGACAATTTTATGTTTAAAAATCAAGGAAATTTGAGTTATGAAATTGCTAATAAAGAGTGGGGTATTTCTTATGAAGGGTTTAGTAATGGAGTGGTTTATGTAGATTTAGATAATGATGGTGATTTAGAGATTTTGACCAATAATATAGACGATAAGGTTAGTCTATTTCAAAATAACAGTGCAAAAACTAATAATTATTTTCAAATAAAATTAATTGGTAAGGGTAAAAATCATCAGGGTATTGGGGCAAGGGTTCAGATAGAAACAGAGGCGGGTATCCAAATGCAAGAACTAACATTAACAAGAGGGTTTCAATCTTCGGTATCTCCAATTATACATTTTGGTCTGGCAAACCAATTAACAATTAAAAACCTTAAGGTAATGTGGCCTTCCGGCGCCTCTCAGGTTTTGTCTAACATTAAAGCCAATCAACGATTACAGCTAAACGAGACTGATGCAATTTTTGAAAACGTACAGTCGCCATATCAAGAATATCAGTTTACAACAGACCAACAAACTTTTCCTGAGCATAAGCACGAAGAGAATTATTATGACGATTTTAATCAACAAGTACTATTACCGCATAAAATGTCTGCTTTTGGCCCAGCTTTGGCCAAGGGAGATTTAAATGGAGACGGATTAGAAGATTACTTTGTAGGCGGTGCGGCCGGAAAAACCGGAGCGGTGTATATTCAGAATAAATCAGGATTTGAGAGTTTGCCCATACCGGCATTAGAGCAAGATGCCCAATCAGAAGATGTTGCTGCCATAATTTTTGATGCAGACCAAGATGGGGATAATGATTTATATGTGGTTAGTGGTGGTTATGAATTCAAAAAAGAAGACCCATTATTGGCAGATAGGTTATATATAAATAGGAAAGGAACTTTTGTGAAAGCCGATACAACTTTGTTAAACAGCCCTAGTATTAGTGGTTCACAAGCCTATATAGCGGACTTTAATAAAGATAATAAGTTAGATATTCTGGTCTTGGGAAGACAAACACCAGGCAATTATCCTTCGCCGGCTTCTTCCTATATTCTAATGAACAAATCGTCTAAAAACGAAATTAAATTTGAGACGGATCTTAGCAAACAGCCAAAAGAATTTGATAATATGGGTATGGCTACCAGTGCAGTTGTAACCGATTATGATAACGATGGTTGGCAAGATATAATCGTTGTTGGAGAATGGATGCCAGTTAGGGTATTTAAGAATAACAAGGGTAGCTTTAAAGAAGTTTCAGAAGAACTAGGATTAGGTAAAGAAACAGCTGGATGGTGGTGGAGCATTGCACAGGGCGACTTTGATAATGATGGTGATATGGATTACGTTCTTGGAAATAATGGGCTTAATTACAAATACAAGGCAAACAAGGAGGAAACCTTTGATATCTATGTTAACGATTTTGATAAAAATGAACAAAACGATATTGTTCTTAGTTATTATAATGATGGGGAACAGTATCCAGTAAGGGGTAGGGAGTGTTCTTCTCAACAAATTCCGGCTATAAAACAGAAATTCAAAGACTATGAAAGTTTTTCTCAAGCATCTTTGATTGATGTTTATACCGAAGCAGATTTGGAAAAATCACTTCATTACCAAGTACATTCTTTTGCAAGTATTTATCTAGAGAATAAAAACGGAACATTTATTGTACACCAATTACCAAGAGAAGCCCAATTAAGCAATATTACTTCTATAATTGTTGATGATTTTAATACAGATGGTAATTTAGATTTGATAATTGCGGGTAACCTGTTTGTTTCGGAAGTTGAAACTCCAAGAAACGATGCGGGATATGGACTTTTTTTAACTGGAGACGGTACAGGAAAATTTAAACCAATACCCGCTCATAAGAGTGGCCTTTTTATACCTGGCGATGTTAAACAAATGATTGCTATTAAAGCAAACGGAGCAGATTATCTATTAGCGGCAAAAAATAATGATTATGTACAAGGTATCAAGATTCAATAAAAAAGCCGCTGCGCAAATAAATGCTACAACGGCCAACAATTGAAATTAATGTCAAGTGTTTAGTCCCCATAGGGTTTTAAGGTTTTGATGTTTCCTTCGGGATTGTGTTGTATGGGCGCCATTTTCACGGACCTAAGGTGTGTAACCCCCTTGGATAAGCTAGAGTCATGGTAGAATAGGT
>NZ_MTBC01000006.1 GCF_002072105.2 Croceivirga radicis | reverse complement strand
CTTCCGCAGTAGCATCTACACCTTTAGTAGTTGTAGCATCACCGGCAATTACCAAACCACCCCAGTCTCCAGGAGTTTCGTTGTTAGATGTCATGATAACAGGCTCTGAAGAGGTACCTTGAATATCTATTTTACCACCTTTTTGTACAACAATGTAAGTTTCCGTTTCGTCACCGGTTGCAGCTGCAGCTGTAATAATTGTACCAGCGGGAATAGTTAAAGTTGCACCACTTTCAATACTAACTTGGCCATCCAAAGTATAGGTATTGTTTGGGTCTAATGTCATGTCTTCTGTAATTGGACTTTCTGAAGTTAAGTTTACAGATTCTGAACATGGGTCACAAGAACCACCACAATCTACACCGGTTTCATCTCCGTTCATGATACCATCTGTACAGGTGGGTTCTGCTTCGCAAACATTACCACAGGTTCCCCCACAGTCGATACCTGTCTCCGTGCCATTCTGGATGCCGTCTGAACAAGTTGGACCTGCTCCATCATCATCTTTACAGCTTGTAAGAACAAGCGTAGATGTGGCTGCAAAAACCATAAAAAATTTAAAGATTTTCGTTTTCATAATTAGGGTTTAAAAAATTTAATTTATAAGTGTTATTTAGTTATTAAAAAGAATAGGTTAGTCCTAGGCTAATTGTTGATCCTAGCTTATATGATCGTACTGTTTCAGTTCTAATAATTCTTTCTGGGGCATCAGGGCCTAAACGCTCATTTATGTCTGCAGAGAAACTTCTAATCTCGTTACGATTATCTAATACACCTTGTGTTCTTTTAATTTCTGGATTTAAAAGGTTTTGCCCATTTAATGATACTTGCCAGTTTTTTCCTATTTCTTGACTTACTCTGGCATTTAGAACTACAAAGCCATTTTCAACAATATTATCATTGTAAGAGTAATCGTAGATTGCAAAGCCTTCTGGATTACCTAAAACATAAATTTTATCTGAAGCATAGTTCGCGTTTAGGGAAGCGCCAAATGGATTCTTTCCAGAAGTTTTCAGATTTAAATTGGTATTAAAAATAAAGTCCGAAGCACCTTCAAGACCAGTTGTTTTGTTTGTCCCGAATCTATAGAATTCAGTTGCACTATTACCATCTGCAGTTGGTACGAATTTTAAATCCTGTTCATGGTGCATCAATGTTGCATTTACAACTAAATTTAAATCTACTCCCGCATATTCGTCATTGGCTTCGTTGTAATTAGGTTTAAGTAAATTAATTTTACTTTCTAATTCTATACCATATACTTCTGCTTTATCTCCAGTATTTTCAAAAGTCCATATACTTTCTCCACCCCTTTGGGCTGTTCTGTTAATTGGATCTTGAATGTCTTTATAGAATAAAGCCAGTGAGATCAATTGGTCATTGGTAGGAAAAAATTCCCATTTTAAATCAAAGTTATTCGTGTACGAAGCAGTTAAGTCATCAGCGTTACCTGTAACCTCTTGTCCGGAAGGTGCTACATATCTAAATGGAGCTATTTCCTTAAATTCTGGAAGTGTTATAGTTCTACTGGCAGCAAAACGTAAAGCATGTTTTTCGTTCAGGGTGTATTTTAAATTTAAGCTAGGGTAGAAATTATTATACTCCTGTACGGTTTCACCTACTACTCTCGTACCACTACCACCAACATCATAATTAACTAAGATTTCATCTTTCTGAGCGCGAATTCCAGCATTAACCCCTAACTTATTTAGTTGTACATTAAAATCTGCATAAGCAGCTTGAGAAGTGTATTCGCCAGTATATACATCTTGTCTTAATCCGCTAGAGTTTTGGCTGAGCAAATTTACTTGTAATGAACCATTGCCAAAGTTAGGTCCATTTATCAATCCATTAATGTTATCTAGATTATCTGTTCTGGTACTAAATCTATCTACATTGTTAGATTCTGTTACCCCAACAAATTCAGAACTAAAGTCACGTTCTTTGTTTCTATAGAACAATCCAACTTCGATATCAAATTTTTTATTAGATTCTTCTTCATCAATAACTTTGAATACATCATTGATGTATCCATTGTATTCAATATCCTCAATTAGTTGTGCTGCCTTACGTTGGTTAAAACCACCTTGTGAGTTAATTGCAACAGATGTGCTAGGTACGGCGTCAAAGAAAACTTGATTTCTTATCCTATTAGGCTCATCTGCATTCAATAAGTTATAGCCACCAGCCCAGTTTAACTGGTTCTTTTCAGAAAGCTTATGCTCACCAATTAATTGGGTAACCAATAATCGGGTCTGTTTTGTATTTTGGTCACGAACAAATTCTAGTGGAATTCCAAAGCTTCCAAATGCGTCTGTATCATCACTAACTTGTGCTTCACCATTTCTACCAAATTCAACAACTTCGTCTTTCAAGGTATTTAAGAAAGTAGTTGTAGATTTAAGTTTATTTTTATCGTTAATATACCAAGTTAGATCCATTAGGGCGGTGTTGGTAATTTCAGAAATAAAAGTGGTATAATCGGATGCTCCTACCTGAACAAATCCATACTCTAAAATCTGGTAAACACCTTCATTGTATCTAAAATTTTCATCATGCGATCCAGAAAGGACAAAAGAAAGTTTATTATCAAAAAGTTTTTTCCCGAAACTCAAGTTCACACCATAGTTTAAAGGGTTGTCTTTTATGCTAGGGTCCCAAGACTGTTCAGTCAAATTCTGTACTAGGGTTCGGTTGGAATCGTAAAAACCAAATGTGGTCTTCTTGTCTAAATTTGGAGAAATCTGAAAATTGTCCTTGGCCCCATCTTGGTATACAGATGTATTGACACCGCCTGAAACTCCTACGCTAAATTCAGAAGCACCTACTAATTCTCTAGATGTAATATTAATGTTTCCAGAAGCTTGGTCTGCAGAAGTTCTAGCTGCATATGTTTTGCTTATACTAACATTCTGTATTACTCTGGTTGGGAATAATCCTAGGTTGATGTTTTTTTTGTCTACATTGTCTGATGGGATTGGTAAACCATTTAGCGTAGTAGATAAATATCTGTCTCCCAGTCCTCTTACAAAAATATCGCCAGAAGCCTCACTCTCTGTAACACCAGATATTTTAGTTGTAGCTGTTTTAGCGTCGGAAATACCTAAATCACCAAGCTCTTTAGCTCCAATACTTTCTACTACTGTTACTGCATTCTTTTGATCCAACAACAAAGCAACTTCAGAATCTTTTCTAGAAACGGTGGTCACAACCACTTCACTTAGTTCAAAACCTCCACCGGCACTCATAGGAACGTTAACCGTTGTAACTTTGCCAGCTTCTACCACTACATTAGGGATTTCTACAGTTTCGTACCCCAAATAGCTGAACTCAACCACGTAAGTTCCCGGCTCAAGCCCTGCTATTTCATAAAGACCGTCAAAATCAGACGTGGTACCCGTAGTAGTTCCTTTAATAAGAACGTTTGCAAATGCAAGAGGCTCATCATTCAATTCCTTGTCGGTCAATTTACCAACAATGCTTCCTGTCTGCTCTTGCGCCATAGATAGTACGGTAACCATCATGGCCATAATCATCAATAAATTTTTCATTATATAGGTAAGTATATTTGCGGCAAAGAACGCCAGAGGCTGTAAAAGTCATGTTACCCTCATGTTAACACTTTATTTCAATAGGTTTACGATAATGTTATGAGATTAAATCAATGTTAAGAGCATCTTTGGTTGTGCTATTATCTTTACTTTTGGCACTTTGGCAATTAAGTCTCAGAAGAGTTTTGTAACTTAAGAGATTGAAAACCAATAGTAAAATTGATTCTATTTAATACCGACCATAATTTGACATTTTGATGAAAACAAAGGATATTAGAATACTTTTAGCGGACGATGAGCCGGATATTCTTGAAATTGTAGGTTATAACCTTTCTGCTGAGGGTTATGACGTAATCACTGCAAAAAACGGTGTAGATGCCGTGGCAAAAGCCAAAAAGAAACAACCTCACCTTATTATTTTAGATGTGATGATGCCAGAAATGGACGGTATTGAGGCCTGCGAGGTTATGCGTAACACCCCTGGACTAGAAAATACCATAATTACATTTTTAACCGCAAGAGGTGAAGACTACTCGCAAGTAGCAGGTTTTGACGCCGGTGCGGATGATTACATTACCAAACCAATTAAGCCAAAAGTTCTGGTAAGTAAGGTAAAGGCCCTATTAAGAAGGCTCAAAGACGATGCCCAAGAAGTTGAAGACATTGTAAAAGTAGGAGATATTGTTATCAATAGGGAAGAGTATAAAATTGTGAGTAAGGGAGAAGAAATAATCTTACCAAGAAAAGAATTTGAGTTATTGTCCTTGTTAACGTCTAAACCAAGTAAAGTATTCAAAAGAGAAGTTATTTTGGATAAAGTTTGGGGTAATGAAGTTGTTGTTGGTGGCCGTACCATAGATGTGCATATTAGAAAACTGCGCGAGAAAATTGGAGACCACCATTTTAAGACCGTTAAAGGTGTAGGTTATAAGTTTGTGCTTTAATGGCAATAAAACTAAAAAAATCGTACCGCTTTGCTGTACGTTCTTCTTTTTATATTTCTATAGTAATAACCCTTGTATTGGCTACATTGCTATGGGCTTTTGGTCAATTTAATTGGTTGTTGCTCTTGGTATTCTGGCCCATTTCCTTTTTGGGATCTTTTTTGGTTGTGCAATCTCGAGTAGAACGTTTTATTTATCGTAGGGTTAAAAAAATATATGACGATGTCTCGCTGTTAGAATCAACCAATTTTTCTAGCAAACCCATAACTACGGATATGCGAACGCTGACCGAAGAAATAGAAAAATTTGCCAAGGATAAAAAGGTAGAGATAGATACGCTTAAAATTAGGGAAGAATATAGAAAGGATTTTTTGGGTAATGTTTCTCACGAATTAAAAACACCTTTATTTACAGTCCAAGGGTATATCCTAACCCTATTGGATGGTGCCATGAAAGACAAAAAAATCATGGAAAAATACCTAAAACGTGCAAGTAAAGGAGTAGATCGTCTTATTTATATTGTTAAAGACCTAGATATGATCACTAAGTTGGAAGTAGGCGATCTAAACTTGGAAAAACGAAGGTTTGATATAATAGAACTCATTAAGAATGTTTTTGAGCTTTTAGAAATGAAGGCTGCCAAAAAACATATCTCTTTAACCTTTGATATGGAGTACAAGGCGCCCATATTTGTAATGGGAGACGATGAGAAGATACAGCAGGTAATAACCAACTTATTAGTAAATTCTATTAAATACGGTCATGAAAATGGTACAACAGAGGTAAGTGTAGAAAATCTAATTAAGAATAAGGTTATTATACGTATCACGGATAACGGAGAAGGTATTCCTAAACAGCATATTCCACGTTTGTTTGAGCGTTTTTACCGTGTAGACCAAAGTGGTAGCCGTAAAGAAGGAGGGTCTGGTTTAGGGCTTTCCATAGTAAAGCACATTATAGAGGCACATGGCGAGAAAATTTATGTGGAGAGTGAGGTAGACGTAGGTTCTGAGTTTTCTTTTACATTAGAAAAAGCACCCAACAAGACCGAATAATCTATAGGTTTTTCAAAATTGGTAAGCCCACTAAAGTTGGCAACGCGTTCCAATTCTTTAAGACTAAAATCTTCTTGTTTGCAAAAAGGAACCAATCCATTTTTTTCCAATCGCTTGGCTAAATATACTTGCTCATATTGTCCGGGTGTTGGTATAAAAAATGCTTTCTTTTCTAGTTTGGCTAAATCCATTACGGTAGTATAACCGGATCGGGATAAAATCAATTCGCTTTGCAACAAGGCCGTCTCCAACTCTTTGGATTGCATAAAATTAACAACTTCAATTGTGGCATTTTTATAGGTTATATCCTTTCGCTTTTGTTTTTGCTGAATTTTGCCTTTTACAAAGAGTGCCCTACCAGAAAAGCCTTTTAGTTCTTTTAAAAGTTTTTCTTCTAGAAAGGTGCGTTGGGGCTCGGGACCAGAGAGCAAAACCATTAAATCATATTTTTTAGCAACTTCTCTCTTTTTAAATCGGCTTAAAGGGCCAAGATAGTGTATGTTAAGTTTGCTGTTTTTAAGGTGTCCTAACTTTCCGGTTAAATTGGGTTTCTCTGCCACATCTGGCACCCAGCAAGCGGCAAACTTTTTTATTATACTTTGGTGAATTTTTGAACTAAACCAGGTGGTGTTTCCAGATAACACGTTTAATTGGTGGGTAATAAAAACGCATGGAACTTTCTTTGAATATACCCCTAATCGGTTATCCGAAATAATGCCGTCCAGATTCAATTGTTTTACCAAGGTCTTGATTTCCTTCTTTTCTTTGCGCATTGCCTTTAGTACCTTGGGCGAATCCCATACCATCTTCAACTTAAAATTTTTTCCTTTTTCCGCGTAGGTTATTTTATAGGAAGACAACTCAAAAGAAGGTATTTGCGGAAACTCTTTCTGCAACAATTTTAGCGCAACACCATCTGATGCAATAAATGGAGTATGGCCTGCCGCTTGCAGGGCATGGATAATAGGTATGCATCTAGTGGCATGCCCAAGCCCCCAATTTAAAGGGGCAACCAAAATACGTTTTCCTTGTTGCATAATTTTACAAAGAAAGTAAACCCATCATCGTTACGGATTTCCTTAGTTTTGCCAAAACATTAATTTTTTGTTTTGGGTAGCAAGAATAAATTAAAGCGATTTAAAGAGAACGAAACCTTTGCTAATGTCATACAGCCTACCAGAGAAGAGGTTGTTGGTAATTTTGAACACAAAGGCAAATGGAAAGATTTTTTTAAGAACGATAATCCTATTGTTTTAGAATTGGGTTGTGGTAAAGGAGAGTACACCGTAGGCTTGGCGAAACGCTATCCAAATAAGAATTTTATTGGTATAGACATTAAAGGAGCCCGGTTTTGGCGCGGCGCAAAAACTGCTATAGAAGAAAATTTACCCAATGTAGCTTTTCTTCGAAGTCAGATAGAATTAGTAGATTGTCTTTTTGGAGCGCAAGAGGTGTCAGAAATATGGATAACTTTTCCAGACCCACAGATAAAGTATAAGCGTACCAAACATAGAATGACCAATGAGGCTTTTTTAGAACGCTATGCCAAAATTCTAAAGCCAGATGGTATAATGCACTTAAAAACGGATAGTGAATTTATGCATGGTTATACCTTAGGGCTTTTACATGGTTTAGGATATCCCGTTATATACGCCAACCATAACGTGTATACCAATGAAGGGGCGCCAGAAGAAGTAACCAGCATACAAACATTCTATGAAAATCAGTATCTTGAAGTTGGAAAAGCCATAACGTATATCCAATTTCGACCAACCAACTAATGGAGCATTTGCTTATCTTATTTTTTGCCACATTCTCTGCTGCTTTTATGGCAACGGTGCCTCCTGGGCTTTTAAATATGAATGCAGCAAAAGCTAGTGTAGAAAAAGGTAAGCTTAGTGGTGTGGTTTTTAGTTTAGGTGTAGCCCTAACCGTAATGGTACAAGCCTATGTTGCAGTTAATATATCTAAATTTCTTTACAATAATCCTGTAGTTATAGATTACCTGTTAAAGGCGGCAATTTTTGTTTTTGCCTTTTTTGCCATTTACTTTTTTGTAACCGCAAAACGAGAAAAGGTAGATAGAATAGCAGAACCAGAAGTAAAAAAAAGAAGTAGTTTTTATAGGGGTATCTTGTTGGCTGCCGTTAATTTTTTGACCATTCCGTACTACAGCAGTCTTAATGCAATGTGGAAAGAAGCTGGGTGGATTAAATTTGAAGCTACGGACATTGCCATCTTCGTGGTGGCTGCATCTGCGGGTACGTTTGCAGTTCTTTACCTGTACGTATTTTATTTTAATAAGTTGGAGATGAAAACCAAAACGTTCTCTAAAAACTCCAATTATATCATCAGTGCTTTAATGCTGGTTTTATTAATGATTACCTTAATTCGCATTTTTTATAACTAATGGAAGAGGTAAGCTTTTTTGATAAGGTATACGAAGTGGCACGGTTAATACCCTACGGAAGGGTAACCTCTTATGGTGCCATAGCAAAATACCTTGGTGCGGCCCGTAGTGCCCGTATGGTGGGGTGGGCCATGAATAATAGCCATTCCAAAGATGTGCCCGCCCATAGAGTGGTCAATAGAGTGGGTGTTCTTACGGGAAAACACCATTTTGAAGGCACCAACCTTATGCAGCAGCTTTTGGAAAATGAAGGCGTAAAAGTTAGGGATAACCAGGTGGTAGATTTTAAAACCCTTTTCTGGGACCCAATGGCGGAATTGAAATAAGCTTAAATAGGGTATAGTTATTATTCAATAAAAAACAGTTATGCTATTCCCTTAAAAGCATAAGGCACAATATTTCTGATTGCTGTATCTTTGTAATTTAGAATCAGTTTAAAGCACTGAATAGCCAAAAGATTGAGCATGAAATTGAACAAACAGGATATTTTAAAGGCGTTAGAATTAATTACCGTTCCAGGAGAAGGAAAAAACATGATAGATAGTGGTGCGGTAACCAATGTGCAAGTATTCGGTGATGAAGTAGAGGTAGATATCACCATTAAAAATCCAAGTTTACAGGCCAAAAAGAAAACCGAAGTAGAAATACTAAAGGTTATTCATAGAGAGGTATATGAAAAGGCCAAAATAAAGGTAAATGTTAAAGTGCAGGCACCAGCGCAACCAAAAGCGAACCTCATAAAAGGAGAACCCATACCGGGTATTCAAAATATCGTTGCGGTAGCCTCTGGTAAAGGAGGTGTGGGTAAATCAACCGTAACCGCAAATTTGGCGGTAACCTTGGCCAAAATGGGGTTTAAGGTGGGTGTCTTGGATACGGATATTTACGGCCCATCTATGCCCATAATGTTCGATGTAGCTTCTGAAAAACCACTTGCCGTAAATATTGACGGAAAATCTAAAATGAACCCAGTAGAAAGTTATGGTGTAAAAATACTATCTATTGGTTTTTTTACCCAACCCAACCAGGCAGTTATTTGGAGAGGACCAATGGCGGCAAAGGCATTGAATCAAATGATTTTTGATGCGCATTGGGGTGAGTTGGATTTTCTGTTATTAGACTTACCTCCAGGCACAGGAGATATTCATTTAAGCATTATGCAGTCCCTACCGGTAACGGGTGCCGTAGTAGTAAGTACACCACAAGAAGTGGCATTAGCGGATGCTCGTAAAGGTGTTGCTATGTTTAATCAAGAGGCCATACAGGTGCCTGTTTTGGGTATTGTAGAAAATATGGCCTATTTTACACCTGCAGAATTACCAGATAACAAGTATTATATTTTTGGGCAAAATGGCGCAAAACACCTTGCAGAAGATTTAAGAATTCCGTTTTTAGGCGAAATTCCATTGGTACAAAGCATTAGAGAGGCAGGAGACGTAGGTAGACCAGCTGCAATGCAAACAGCAACCCCAACAGAGCTCGCTTTTGAAGCGCTTACCAAAAATGTAGTACAAGAAGTGGTTAATAGAAATACCGATTTACCACCTACAGAAGCAATTAAAATAACAACAATGGCAGGTTGTTCCGCCGTAAAGAAATAAGTTATGACATCTGAAGAAGTACGTTTAAACGTTGAAAAAGCCCTAGAAGAAATTAGACCTTTCTTGCAGAGCGATGGCGGAGACATCTCCTTGATTTCCATAGATAATGACACTTCTGTAAAAGTTAGGTTAGAAGGCAATTGTATTGGGTGTAGTGTAAACCAAATGACCTTGAAAAGTGGTGTTGAAATGACCATTAAGAAATACGTGCCTCAAATTGAAGAGGTAGTAAATGTTGCCTAGTGTAACTTTTATCATTTTTCTTAAGTAGGCCAACAACTACTTTGGCCCCTAAATTTTTCTCTATGGTCCAAACAGATATCTTAATCATTGGTGCCGGCCCTACCGGATTGTTTACCGTTTTTGAAGCCGGTTTGTTAAAGCTAAAATGCCATATAATAGATGCATTACCGCAAGCGGGTGGGCAGTGTTCAGAATTATACCCTAAAAAGCCCATTTATGATATTCCTGGTTTTCCAGAAGTATTGGCGGGCGATTTGGTAAGTAATTTAATGCAGCAGATAGCGCCTTTTCAACCCGGATTTACGTTGGGCGAGCGTGCAGATAGTATAGAGAAATTGGAAGACGGCACGTTTATAGTAACTACCAATAAAGGAACAAAGCACCAAGCGCCTGTTGTGGCTATTGCTGGGGGCTTAGGTAGTTTTGAACCTAGAAAACCCATACTGGACAACTTGTCTAAGTTTGAAGATAATGGCGTTGCTTATATGATTAAGGACCCAGAGGTCTATCGTGATAAAAAAGTCCTGATTGCTGGCGGTGGTGATTCGGCCCTAGACTGGTCTATCTTTTTGGCGGATATTGCCAAAGAAGTTACTCTTGTGCACCGTAGAAATGAGTTCAGAGGGGCTTTGGATTCCGTAGAAAAAGTACAGGAGTTAAAAGATAAAGGTAAAATAAACCTTATTACCCCTGCAGAAGTTGTTGGTTTAGAGGGCAAGGATGCACTAGAAGCGGTAATTGTCCGTAAAAACAACAATCCAAAAGAAGACCAAAAAATAATAGTAGACAATTTTATACCGCTATTTGGGTTAAGCCCAAAATTGGGACCCATTGCCAAGTGGGGATTAGAGATAGAGAAGAATGCCATTAAGGTAGATAATACGTTGGACTATCAAACCAATATTCCTGGTATTTACGCTATTGGAGATGTAAACACCTATCCTGGTAAGTTAAAATTGATACTTTGCGGTTTTCATGAAGCTACATTGATGTGCCAGAGTGCTTACCAACGTATTTTTCCAGATAAAAAATACGTTATGAAATATACCACCGTAGGTGGTGTTACCGGTTTTGATGGTAGCAAAAAAGAGGCCCCCAAAGCGGTAGTAAAAGCTATTAACTAATTTTGCCGTACCCTGCTATCATTTCAATAGGAGTAGTATAGCTACCACTGAGAAATCCCTTTGGAAGCAGAAAAAAGTATTAAATACGAAGTCATAAGTACAAAGTCCCGTTTTCTGCCGTTATGCTGAACTTGTTTCAGCATCTCACTCACTACAATTTTTACGTTAATTGCATGTTTTGGTCATTTCGATAGAAAAAGCTGTGCTTTGAATGCGAAAGCTCTCTGGAAGTAAAAAGTACGAAGTATAAAGTTAAAAGTGGGTTGTTCAAATAATTTCTATTAATTACCATCAATCATCAACCTCATTTATAAATAAAACATAAAATTCGCTTAGATTGATATTCTTACTAAGCTAGTGTAAGGTCTATGTGTTAATTTTGACCTTTTTTAGAAAGTACAAGCAACACAGACATGAGCGATATTAAATTAAAGATTATCGATAGGGACGGGCAATTACATGAAGTAGATGCCCCAACCGATATGAATATGAACCTAATGGAGGTAGTACGTTCTTATGAATTGGCTCCAGAAGGTACTATTGGTATTTGTGGTGGTATGGCCATGTGTGCTTCTTGTCAATGCTACGTGCAATCTGAGCACGACTTACCAGAAAAATCGGATGATGAAGAGGCAATGCTTGCAGAAGCGTTTAATGTAGAAGACAACAGCCGTTTGGGGTGCCAAATCCACATTACGCCAGAATTAGATGGCTTGCAGGTAGAACTAGCGCCAGAGGAGCTATAATTTGCACTGTAAACTTATTTTAGATTCTAGCTTGGTAGGTAAATAGATTGTAATAACGGCCTTCTATCGCTATCAACTCATCATGCGTTCCGCGTTCTGCTATCTTACCATTTTCTATCACGAGTATTTGGTCTGCTTTACGTATAGTGCTTAAACGGTGCGCTATTACAAATGTAGTTCTGCCCTCGGTAAGGGTTGCCAAGCTTTTCTGTATCAATGCTTCACTTTCTGTATCTAGATTGGAAGTAGCTTCGTCTAGTATTAATATTTTTGGGTTGGCCAAAATGGCCCTGGCAATAGCAATGCGTTGGCGTTGCCCACCAGAGAGTTTAACCCCACGTTCTCCTATTACGGTTTCCAATCCTTTTTCAAAACGATCACTAAACTCGTTCACATAGGCAGCACTAACGGCATGTTGCAACTCACTTTCTGTTGCATCTGGTTTAGGAAAAAGGATGTTTTCTTTGATTGTACCTTCAAAAAGAAAATCGTCTTGTAAAACTACCCCCAGAAATTGTCTAAAACTTTTTAAGTCCACTTTGGCCATATCTAGACCATCAATAGTAATGGTGCCACTATCTGGATGCAAAAAACTAGCGGCTAAACCAGCAATAGTAGATTTTCCGGAGCCTGAACTGCCCACTAAAGCAATAACCTCGCCTGCTTTGGCACTAAAACTAATACTATGTAGTACTTCTTTGTCTTCTTCGTACGCAAAAGAAACGGAATCAAAAACCATGGTGCCGGCAACATCTTCTAAAACTATGGTCCTGTTTTCATCATCGGCCTCTGCAGCTTTGTTCATTAATTCCTCGGTACGGTCAAGTCCAGCTAAAGCTTCGGTAAGTTGGCTACCAATATTACTCATCTGTACTATAGGCGCCACCATTAGTGCTAAGAGTGTGGTAAACTCAAAATATTCCCCCGTGGTCAAATCGCCTTGTATCATTAAATAACCACCATAACCCATCATAATTCCGGTTGTGGCCAAGCCTAATAAAAAGGTAGAAGAACTGGTCAAGGTTGCCTGTGCGGTTAAACTCTTTTTAACGTTGAGGTATAGCTTGTGTACGCCTTTTTCGAACACCAAAGATTCTTGCTCTTCGGCATTAAAACCTTTGATTACCCGTATACCGCCTAAGGTTTCGGTAAGCCTCCCTTTAACTTCGGCATTTAATTTACCACGTTCCCTAAACACGGGGCGGATAATTTTAAATGCTTTTAGGGCAATGATGGCAAAAAGAATCAAGGGCACAAAAGTAAGCAACGTCATAGTTGGGCTAATGCGTAGCAACAAAATAAGGGAAACTACAGCTGTAATGGTGCCACCAACCAGTTGTACCAAGCCGGTGCCAATAAGGTTGCGTACGCCTTCTACATCACTCATTATACGGCTCACCAAAGAACCAGATTTGGTATTGTCAAAAAACTGTATGGGCAGGGATAAAACCTGTTTTTGCACTTGCGCACGTAGTTCCGAAATCATGTATTGGGCTTGTATGCTCAAAACTTTAGTAAGCAAAAAAGACATGACGGCTTGTACTAAAAAAGACACAATCACTGCTATGACCAAAAGCTTTAACAGGGATACATCTTTGTTGGGTACTACATCATCCATAAAATACCTCAGAGAAATGGGGGCTACAAAGCTAGCGGTTTTGCTTACGGCAATAAGAAAAAGGCCAATAAAAACGAGTTTTCTTCTGGGCCAAATAATAGTTTTAAATGCTTTTAATATGCTTACTTTTTTTTCTGCCATGTTGTTCCGTAAAATGGATTTGCAAGTTACCCCAATTCTTAGGAAAGCCAATTGTATTAACTAGGTTTTAGAATTTGATTAGCAGCTTAGGTTTAAAGCTATTATTTTTGAAAAGAGGACCATGCCAACCTACTTATGACTAAGAAAATATGTTTTGTACTGCTTTTTGTTTCCTTTTTTGTGCGTTCTCAAGAGCAATATTTTCAATTACGTGATTTTGTAACGGACAGTGCTGCAGTCTTTACAGTTAATGATAGCCAAAGTCTAAATCAACGATTGATAGAATTTGAACAGGAAACCACCAACCAAATAGTGGTGTTAACCATCCAGCGCCTAGGGGCAAATACTATAGAATCGTATGCCAATGCTGTTTTCAACGCTAATAAGATAGGTCAAGCAGAAAAAGATAACGGTATTCTCATCTTATTTTCCAAAGCAGATAGGGAAGTACGGATAGAGGTTGGTTACGGATTGGAACCTTACATAACCGATGCTGTTGCTTCTAGAATTATTAGAAACACCATGATACCCTATTTTAAAGAAGCAGCGTATTATACTGGAGTTGAACAGGGTACGGAACAACTCATAACATTTTTAGAGGATCCAGAAGCCTTAGCGGAGTTTAAACAAGAGATTGAAGCCGAAAACAAAACGCCAGTTTGGGCTTATCTAATAATTGGGTTGCTCGTACTAGTTTTTGTAGGGTATGGAGGCTTTATTTTTTATAAACAGTACAGCCAGGTTATCGAAATATTTAGAGGTTTACTTTTGGGAAAACTAGGAATACTTCCAGGCGTTTTTATGTTATTGGGAGGCTCTATTTCAACATTGGCCAGTTCGGCTTTTATTGTTATTCCGCTAATAGTGGTTTATAGCATTTATAACGATGACAAAGATTTTGTGCTACAATTTTTAGAAAACCCTAGAACTTTGCTGTGGTTCTTGCTTTCTTTTTTTGGTGTTGCCGCACTTATAGCTTTCATAAAACTTAAACGAGCAGGGAATACAGACTTTAAGTTGTCTTGGTATAAGAATGACAAAAAATACATGTCTAAGACTTTTTCATCTTTTGGAAGTGCTTCTGGCTCTAGTGGTTCTTATTCTGGAAGCAGCAGTAGTTCTTTTTCTAGTAGCAGTAGTTCCTTTTCCGGGGGTGGCGGTAGTTCTGGTGGTGGTGGAGCCAGCGGTAGTTGGTAAATTCTAGTTACATTTATAGAGTGAAGAGTCGTAATAGAAAACACCCAAATACAAATTCTTATTAGAGAAACACAGCAATCTTATGAATCGCACAAAATTTCTTTCTTTTTTACTGCTGGCATGGTTATTTATTTCTTGTTCCGATACAATAAAGCCAACGACTGAAGTAGATGAATGGAAAGCACAGGCGGAACGCGTTACCATAATTAGAGATGATTACGGCGTGCCACATATTTATGGTAAAACGGATGCAGATGCTGTTTTTGGATTGTTGTATGCCCAATGCGAGGACGATTTTAATCGCGTTGAGCAAAACTACATTTGGGCAACAGGCCGTTTGGCAGAGGTAGATGGAGAAGATGCGTTGTATAGTGATTTGCGTGCCAACTTATTTATGACGCAAGAAGAGGCCATAGCCAAATACGAAGCGGCTCCTGGTTGGTTAAAAGAGTTGTGCCAAGCGTTTGCCGATGGGGTTAATTATTACCTGCATACCCATCCAGAAGTAAAACCTAAATTATTGACACGTTTTGAGCCTTGGATGCCTTTGTTTTTTAGTGAAGGTAGTATTGGGGGCGATATAGAGCGTATCTCTACCAAAAAGATAAAAGCTTTTTATGAAGAAGGGATGGAGCTGCCTGTTATGCAATTGCTGCAAGAGCAAAAGGAAGAAGAATTGGCAGAACCACAAGGGTCTAACGGAATTGCTATCTCTGGCGATTTAACCCAAAGCGGTAATGCCATGTTGTTGATAAATCCGCACACCTCTTTTTATTTTAGGGGAGAAGTGCATGTAGTATCCGAAGAGGGTTTAAATGCATATGGAGCAGTTACTTGGGGTCAGTTTTTTGTTTATCAGGGTTTTAATGAAAAAACAGGTTGGATGCATACCAGCACTTATACGGATGTCATGGACGAGTTTAAAGAAACCATTGTATCTGACCAAGGTAAGTTATTGTACCAGTATGGCGAAGAATTACGCCCTGTAGATTCTTTAAAAATTAAACTGAAATACAAAGAGGGTGATGCGCTGTACGAAAAAGAATTTCCTATGTATAGAACGCATCACGGACCTGTAACGCATAAGGTTGATGGGCAATGGACGGCTTCTGCCATGATGTGGGAACCGGTAAAGGCATTAGAGCAAAGTTATATACGAACCAAGCAGAATGGATATGCAGGTTTTAGGGAGATGATGGACATACGTACCAATTCGTCTAATAATACGGTGTATGCAGATGCAGACGGAACTATTGCTTATTTTCATGGTAATTTTGTTCCAAAAAGAGATACCATTTTTGACTATACCAAGGCTGTGGATGGTAGTAATCCAAAAACAGATTGGCAAGGGCTACATACGGTAGATGAAAATATTTTAATCAAGAATCCAGCAAACGGTTGGATACAAAATTGTAATTCAACCCCATATACCGCGGCTTTGGATTATAGCCCCAAACGTATTGATTATCCCAAATACATGTCTCGTGATCAAGAAAACTTTAGAGGGATACACGCCATTACTCTATTAACGGATAGGGAAGGCTATACTTTAGATAGTTTGATTAGCTTGGCGCATGATCCCTATTTGCCAGCATTTGAAGCCTTGTTGCCTAGTTTATTTAGTGCATACCAAAATCAACATGATAAAAACCCAAAATTAGCAGCGCCCATCGCGGTATTAAAAGCATGGGATTTTACAACTAGCAAAGAATCTGTGGCAATGACCTTGGCACATTATTATGGCATGCGTTATTACAGGGAAGGAAAATACCCAGAAGGATTGAATGCGATGGAGCGTATACAGCATTGGGGCTCCGTAGAAGGTGAACAATTGCAGCTTTTTGAAAAAACCATTGATCAATTGGTATCCGATTTTGGTACTTGGAAAATACCTTGGGGAGAAGTAAATAGATATCAGCGTCTTAATGGAGACATTAGGCAAGCTTTTGACGATGCAAAACCGAGTATGCCTATTGGGTTTGCCAGCGGTACATGGGGAGCCTTGGCAGCCTATGGTGCTCGTTACCATAACAATACCAAAAAAATCTACGGAACACGAGGAAACAGTTTTGTGGCGGCAGTGGAATTTGGAGAAAAGGTAAAAGCAAAATCCATTTTAGCAGGTGGCCAGAGTGGTGACCCTAACTCGCCCCATTTTGATGATCAAATAGAAGGTTATGCCAATCGGCGATGGAAAAATGTAGCCTTTTACAAAGAAGATGTGTTAAAGCGCGCAACGCGCACCTATCATCCAGGGGAATGATATTGTTTTAAAACATTGCAAAAATTATATAAGGCTTTTTGTAGGTTTTCTTTACCATTTGCCATTGCAGTGGGCAAATCTACAACCTCTGTGAGTATGGCTTTTATATAAGTTAAACCCAATTTTTGTTGTTGCTCTTTACTTAAACGTACCGCACCACAAAAAGCGGCTACCGGTATGTTTTGTTTTAAGGCCGATGCTAAAACGCCGTTTATTGTTTTTCCAGAAAGGGTTTGTGCATCCAATTGTCCTTCTCCAGTGATAATCCAATCTGCATCGGTGATTTTTTCATCAAACTGTGCCATTTCTTTGAGTAGATTAACACCAGAGACCAATGTGGCATCTAAGAAAATGTGTGCTCCGCCGCCGATGCCGCCCGCGGCACCTGCACCTGGCAATTTTTGTACATCTGTCCCAAAAGTTTGTTTCAGAACGTTCGAAAAATGCTGCAATCCTTGATCTAGAAACGCTACATTTTCTGGGGTAGCCCCTTTTTGCGGTCCGTAAACAAAGGCGGCGCCATTTGGTCCATAAAAAGGGTTGTCTACATCACAAGCAACCTTAAACATGCATTTTTTTAGTAGCGGATTGCATTTAGAGGTGTCTATGCTGCTAACTTGGAAAAGATTTTTACCAATAGGATTTATAGGTTTGTTTTGTGCATCTAAAAATTGGTATCCTAGAGCTTGCGCCATACCCAGGCCGCCGTCATTAGTAGCGCTACCGCCAATACCTAAATATATAGTGGTGGCTCCGCGTTCCAAAGCATCCAAAATAAGTTCTCCAGTGCCCAAAGAGGTGGTTTCCATGCAATTTAGCTCTTCGGTAGATAGGAGATGATGGCCAGAGGCTTCTGCCATTTCTATATATGCCGTTTGTATGCTTTCAGACCAAATGTAGCTTGCACTAATGGGCCTGAATAAAGGGTCGCTTACCTGAGCGATAATTCGTTCACCGCCTAAATAATGCTTAACAATTTCTATAGTACCGTCACCGCCATCTGCCAAGGGTAGTTTTAAAATAGCTGCTTTAGGGAAATGTTCTAGTAGGACCATTTCTGCTAGTTCACAGAATTCAAAACTGGTTATGGAACCTTTAAATTTATCCGGAGCAATTACAAATTTCATCTTCTTAGTTTAGAAAACTCGGTAAGGCCAAACTAATACCAACTATGGCAATAAAATAAAGTAGTAAAAGCGTTACCTCTTTTTTACTACTACTGTATTGTATGGCTAGACCTGGTTTGCTCTCTTTTTTAATCAACAAACTACTAATGTAAGCAATGCTCATGGTTACCAAACAACCTATAGCGTTCCACCAAAACCAAAATATTTCGGGTACATACAACCACAAATAAATATTAAGGGCTACACCTGCAACTATACCTATGTTAGCTCCAAGCGCATGCGTTTTCTTGGTCATGATTGCCAAAATAAATGCCGCTAAGATGGGCCCATAAAAAATCGACGATACTTTGTTGATAACCTCTATGACGGTACCCTCAATGCTGCCAGCAAAAAAAGCAAAGAATAAACAAACAACTCCCCAGAACAGCGATAACAACTTGGAGGTAGCCATATATTTTTTATTGCCCATGTCTGGCTTAAAGCGTTTTACAAAATCTTCCATTGTAACAGCAGATAAAGAGTTTACTGTAGAACTTAAAGAAGACATGGCGGCAGACATGATAGCGACAATTAAAATACCGATGACGCCGTTGGGTAAATAATTGATAATAAACACAGGAACCATTAAATCGGCCTTTTTGCCTTCTAAATAGGTAATATTGTTCTCATAAACATTCGCTAAGGTTTCTTGAAAGCCAGTATCTTGAAAAAACAGTGTGCCCAGCACTAAACCCATTATACAATAGGTTAGGGTTATAGGAAAACGAAACAGACCGTTGGCCAAAAGTAATTTTTTAATGGTTGATAACCCATTTGCAGATAGCAAGCGTTGGGATTGGGACTGGTCTGTGCCGTAATACGAAGCGTATAAAAAGAAACCACCAATAACCATAGGCCAAAATCCAAATTCGTCTTGCTTGTCTGCATTGTTAAATCCCCATTTGCTAAAGTCTACCGTGGCAATGCGGTCTTTGTCTACATGGGTCAAGAAATTTTCAAATCCTCCCAATTCACTTAAGCCGTATACCAAGCAGATAACAATGCCTAAAAAGAGGATGGTCATCTGGATAACATCACCCCAAATCACAGCTTTCATACCTCCTTGGTAAGAATAAGCTAGTGTAATAACACCGATTAAAAGCACGGAAATCCAAAACTCTATATTTAGTGTGGCTTGCAAAATAAGGGCCATCGTATAAACCATAACTCCAGTAGCTACAGACCTACTAATTTGAAAAACGAAACTGATTAGTAACCGAGAAGAGGCATCAAAACGTTTTTCTAAATATTCATACACACTTACGATTCCCGATTTGTATAGCGTAGGGATTAAAGCCAACATTAAAAAAGCCATGGCTAAGGGAACACCAAATTCGTAAGTAAGCCATTGCAAACCACCACCTTGTTTTAGGCCCACAAAGGCAGGTGCAGAAATAAAACTAATGGCAGAGAGTTGGGTAGCCATGGTAGACAGGCTTAAGGGGAGCCAACCCATGCTTCTTCCTCCTAAAAAATAGTCGCCAGAATTTTTATTTTCCTTAAAAAAATACCCAAGGCTTAAAAAACCTACTAGGTAAACAATGATGATTATGTAATCTAGATAGTTCATGGTGGTTTAATATGGTTGTTCTTATGCTTTAATTAAGTCTAGGTACAAGGCGGCACTCCAAGAAAAATTGTCTCCACCATAGGCGCCTTCCGTTGTGTTTTCAAGTTTTTTTCTAGGATCAAAGTATTCTTTAAACCCATACTTTTCTATTAAAGTTATGGAATCTTCTTTTATTCTATTGGCGGTTTGTATAGCTCCCGCTCTTTTAAAACCATGATAGATAATCCAATTCATATTAATCCAGACCGGGCCTCGCCAATAGCGTTTTGGATTAAAGCCATTATGCGTGGGGTCAAAAGAAGCACAACAATAAAGGTTGGCTGCACTAAATTTTTCTTGAAAAGTTTGGTTTAACGCCACTAGCTTTTCTGGCGGAACTATAGGTGCGAATAAGGGTGCAAATGACGAAGAACTAATGTACGGTAGTTGTTTTTGGTTTCTTAAGTCGTAATGTACGTAGGCACCATGTGTAGGGCTCCATAATTTTTTATTGAAAGCATTAATTGCTTTCTCTTGCCATTGCTTTAAATTTTTGGTTTTCTGGTTATCTATACCAAGCTTTTGGTATAAAGCAAGTAAAGATTCATTAGACTTGATCAATAGGGCATTAAATAAGGGGTCTAATACCAGAAAGGGAGAATGGGCTGCAATTTTAGCGTCTTCATAATGGTATTTTTTAGCAATTTCAATTAGATGTAGATAGTGGTCATATTCCCTATTTGTTGGTCGTTGTTCGGGATCAACGTGTGTAGTATCTCTACGCTCAAACTTGTAATGTGGTGGATCCATGGTCTCCCAAATGGCATCCCACATGGGTGAGTTATCCGTTCCAGATTCCCAATTGTGATAGATGTAAGCCAAACCCTCTTGGTTTACATCTCTATGGGTATAAAAATATTCATGATTGTAATATACTTTATCTAATTGTTCTCCAATAAAGGCCAGCATGTCTTTTTTATCCGTGGCAATTTCCAATAATCTTTCTAGGACAAAGCCAAGTACAGGTGGTTGCACCATACCTGTAGATGGATAATCCGGATTGGCTTGTTTGCTGAGGTTTGATTGATGGAAATCTTTACCGGGGAAATAGGTGTCGGTATCCGTATGAAAAACTATATGCGGTATCATTCCATTTTTCCATTGCGCTTTAAGTAAGGTTGAGATCTCGGTTTTTGCTTTTTCAATATCAAAATGCGCTAAACCTATCGCTATAAAACCAGCATCCCATTTCCACTGAAAAGGATACAAGCCTTTACTAGGTATGGTAAATCCACCGGGTTGATAGTTACTTAACAATACTTCTTTTGCTTCATTTACTCGTCGCACCATGTTTGCAGAATTGATAATTGATATGCTATGTTATTGAATTAACTATACATAAACCTGTTAAATATTGCTGTTTTGTTATGCAAACGTTTGCGGTAACGTTTGCAAATTGTATTTTGTCATAGGGAAATACATATGAAAAAACGAAATACAACACTAAAGGATTTGGCTATGGCCTTGGGTTTGTCCGTATCCACGGTTTCAAGGGCATTAAATAATCACCCAGATATTAGTAAAAAAACTAGGATCAAAGTGCAAGAGTTGGCAAGGTCTTACAAGTACAGTCCTAATCTCTTTGCAAAAGGATTTAGAACAAAACATACCCATATTATTGGTGTTATTGTACCAGACATTTCGCATTATTTTACAACCACTACGGTTAAGGGTATTTTAGAGCAAGGGGAAGCACTTGGTTACCAAGTTTTTGTTGCAGAGTCTCAAAACAGTGAACAAAAACAAGAAAATCTATTACATAGCATGACCCAATTTGGGGTGGACGGAATTTTGCTTTCTTTGGTGCGTGAAGCTGGGGATATTTTGCCCATTACAGAAACTATGGATAAAGTGCCTTTGGTTATGTTTGACAAGGTTTCTGATAAGGTTCCCTGCAGTCAAATAGTGATAAACGAGGTAGAGTCTGCCTTTAATGCAGTGGAACACCTTATAAATACCGGTAAAAATAGAATAGCTTTTTTAAAAGAATCTGAAAACTCCTATAGCTCTAATAAGCGATTGGAAGGTTACGTTAAAGCACACGACCACCATGGTCTTGTACTAGATGACAAATTAATTTTGGAAAGCCACGCCATAGGAAGGGAAAAAGGTAGGGAGATGACGGTTGAATTACTAAGTCTACAGCATCCGCCAGATGCAATTTTTGCCGTGACAGACGATGTTGCCATTGGTGCGATACAAGCCTTGAACCAACATCAAATTAAAATTCCGGATGAAATAGCCGTTGTAGGCTTTAGTAATTCTGAAAATTCTTTGATTATAAGCCCTAGTTTAAGCACTATAGACCAACCCGGTAAGCGTATAGGAGAAACAGCGGTTAGTTGCTTGGTAGCCGAAATAGAATCTGAAAAAGAATTGAAATTACCCAAACGGATAGAAATTGCAACCAATTTGGTAATACGGGAATCTAGCTTTAGAAAACCAACTTTTAATTAATTTTCTTCTGCTTCTTTTACAACGATCAAGGTGGCTACCGATCCGGTAGATAAATTCCATCTATTGTTATGCAATACCTTGCCTTCTGCATCCGTAACAATTACCTGTGCCGTATTGGGGCCAGAAGAACCTTGATTTAAAGCTACAAATTCTATCTTATTAAAACCTTCTGCTAAATCTACGTTTATACCTTTGTACGCGCCAGAGAGTAATAAATTGTACTCTATAACTTGATCGTTAACCATTATTTTTACGCGGTCGCCATCTATATATTCATGGTCTCTAGCTACTATACCTACAAATTTGGCATTGGTTTTAAAATCGCCCAAATACATGTCCCCAAAATAGGGCACGGAACCTTTGTGTTCTTCTGCCTTTATTTTTGGGTCTAATTTTAAATCATGACCTGCTCTTGCCAAATTCTTGTCTGGCAGCATTTTTATGGGGTTTTCCTTAGAAATTAAATCTTTATCTAAAACTGAAGGCATGCGTAAAACAGTGCCTTGGTTACTGGGTAAGGCATCTAAATTATTCTTACGGCCAATTTCTAATGGCTTGGTAGTGGGCAGATCCCCTTGCGCCATTGCCGAAACAGCAAAGCCCAACATAACCAACAAGAGAACTAATTTCTTCATTTGAAATGGGTCGTTATTCAAATTTAAAGTTAACAAATACCTTGCCAGTTAATTGATAACTAGACGTTAAAATCGTTGATTTACTAGAAATAGGGTTAATTATAATCTGCCAGATGTTCTGGACCCTCTAATAAAACCCTAACAATCTGTAAGGTGCCGTCTGGTTTGGTGGCAATTTGCCACTTTATCAAAGCTATTTTATTTTCTACAATCTCAATTCCGGTAATACTTCTTGGATGTACACAACTACCATCATTAAAAAAAGGTATTTGCCCAGGTTCTGGAAAACGTGGCCTGTGGGTGTGCCCAGCAATGGTTATTTTAAGTTTGTTTTTAAGTATCCACTTCTTAATTCGCTTTTCAATGCGTATTAATTCTTTATAGTTTTTAGCAGGGCTGGTGGGGTCTGCAATGCCCACAACTTGTAGTGGTTTCCAAAGAATACGCACCAAAAATCTACCAACTTTCCAAAATTTATAATTCCACCAGTCTGCTTGGTGGCCATGGGTGCAGAATATTTCTTGGCCCGTTTCTTCATTTTTTAGTACTAGTGCTTCGTTATAGGTCAAACCTACAAATAAAGATTTGTCTTCTCCATCAATGGGTTCAAAGTAGCTAGAAAGATGGTTTTCAACATATTTAGGGTCTCTATATACCATATCATGATTGCCCCAAACCATGTGTAACCGATGCTGAAGATGAAATTGCCTTAGAAGTTGGTACACGTTTTTATGGGCCTCAAAGATGGATTCAAAATTTATGTTTTCCCATAGCTCATCACCATCACCCAGCTCACAATAATTAAAACCTTCCCTGTAGTAGTGGTTCAGCGCGTGGAAATAGATATTTCTATTGTTGGCAAAATCGTCTGCAAAACTATTATCGCCCCTGTGGCAATCACTAAAAATAATGAATTTGCTATCGGCATTAAAAGGAACAACTTTAGCATTTTTGTAAGCTCTGGTAAGTCTGCGGTCAGAAGACATGGGTCTGATTTTCTTTGTGTTTCAAATATAGCCTACAATTGCATAAAGATTACCTTAACATTTGTCAATTGCAGATTTTGTAATTTTACAGGCTAAATTGAGACTAAGTGCCTATGGAGCAGATTTACCCTTTAGATACCCCCATGAGGCAGCTCATCAGCTTTAATAAATTATTGGAGCAGTATGAGGAGCAGCTTAATAGTGCCGATCCTTCATTGGTTCAAAGGGCTAAATATATTTTAGAGGCCCAGAAACCCTATCCAGAATTACGAGATGGCTTTGAGGATTTGTCAGTACTAGAGGCACGTAAAGACATTATAGAACTGCTCTTGGCAGATGTATTTTCTGGTTTTTTAACCCAGAACGAAATCAAATCTGCAGCTATTCCTTACATGAATATTGTTTTTAATAAATCTGAACGTTTAAAACAAATAATTGCGGATGCTGGTGAGGGTTTTGAATTAGAAATTAGGAATATGCCAGACAAACTGCAATACATTTTGCAGAGTGCGGTTATTTTAAATTTCTATTACGGTTTTAATTTGGATTTTAAACGCCCTATGTTCTATGACATTCCGGATAAGAATGGGGTTATGCGGCATTATAGGATTCTGTACAATGCCGATTTTATGGAAATTATACCAACCGAAAAGGCAAAAAAATTATCTAAAGAAGATGTAGACGGCCTGTTGGCCAATTATGATGATTTGGACTATTGGAAAACCATGATACCACCCAATAGTTTTACCGTCAAAGGCTTTGTTATTGCCAACATGTTTGATGTTACTGCAGACCACTCCATATCTGAAATTAAATCTACCTTAATTGGAACCAACAAGAGGGGTAGCGATAATTTTATGGAAGATTTTCAGGGAACCTTTCAATCGCTTTTCAATAATAAAGATATTCAAGTAGGTTTTACAGGATATAACCAAGATGCCAAGCAATTTTTACGCATTTATGGTAAGGGTATAAATAGTTTTATATTAAAAGACAGGGATTTTGCAGATTGCAACACCATTCTGTGCCAGGCAAGTAACGATACCATTTTAAACGAAAAATCATATTTTGCGGTATCCAATATTAAAAAATATTACCAGGAATCTGAGCAGGCACAACCTTATAAGAATCTATATGATCAAGGTTTTAGAAGTTGTATTCTTGCGCCAATTGCAGACGAGGGTAATCTGCTGGGTGTATTAGAATTGGTATCTCCCAACATAAATGATCTAAACAGCCTTAATGCTAATAAGCTAGAAGATGTTATGCCGTTTATAATCTCGGCCGTGTTACGTTCAATAGAAGAGGAGAAGAACTTAATTGATGCTATAATACAGCATGAGTGTACCACCGTACACGATTCTGTTTACTGGAAATTTCAACAAGAAGCTAAAAGGTTTATTTCTCAAGAGGCGATTGGTAGGCAACCAGCTTTTAAAGAAATAGTTTTTAAAGACGTTTATCCATTATATGGTCAAATAGACATCAAGGACAGTAGTAAAGAAAGAAATCTTGCTATACAACGAGATTTGATGATACAATTGGCAGAAATCAAAGATATCTTAAGCGTAGCCCATAAAACCTTGGAATTGCCTATTTACGAAGAATTGGTTTTTAGGGTGCAATCATATATAGAAGAAATTAAAGACGCCTTACATACCAACAGCGAACAAGCAATTTTTGATTTTGTACAGGAGGAAATTAACCCGGTATTCCATCACTTAAAGCGAGAAGACGGTATTTTAAACGATATGATTTTAAAATACGAAGCAAGCATAGATATGGGTACGGAATCTTATTACGACCATAGGCGTAATTATGATGAAAGCGTTACCGAGGTAAATAAAAGATTGGCGGCCGTATTGGACAAAAAGCAAGAAGAGGCCCAAGCGATGTTTCCACACTATTTTGAAAGATATAAAACAGATGGTGTAGAACATAACATGTACATTGGTAGTGCCATTGCCAATGAACGGGAATTCAATTCGCTTTTCTTGAGTAATTTGAGATTATGGCAATTACAGGTAATGGTAGAAATGGAAAACGTCTATTATGGTTTTAAGTCTGAATTACCGGTAAAACTAGATGTTACTTCCTTAATGCTTGTTTACAGCAGTCCGTTGTCTATTCGGTTTAGGATGGATGAAAAACGATTTGATGTGGATGGTACCTACAATGCCCGTTACGAGATTATTAAAAAACGAATTGACAAATCATACATTAAGGGTACAAACGAAAGACTAACCCAAAAAGGAAAGTTGGCCATAGTTTATAGCCAGAAAAAAGATGAACGTGAATATTTAAGGTATGTTCGTTTCTTAAAATCTAAAGGTTACTTCACCAATAATATAGAAATTGTAGAATTAGAAGGTTTACAGGGTGTTACGGGACTTAAAGCTATACGCGCAGAAATCTTATACCGTAAGGAAGAAAGCCCGGAGCAAACGTATACCTATAAAGATTTAATGGAAACCCTTAAGGCCTAAGACTTAAACGTCTTAGGCAGGGGTAAGTTGTTCTAGAACCCGGTCTGGACCATAAAACTTTAATGCTACAAAGAATGCTATTACGGATAATATCATACCAATGGCAAAAATGGTATAGGTAAGTCTCAAGAGTTTATATTTTTTCTGTAATACAACGCCAAGGTAATAGAGGTCTTTTGTTAGATTAGAATATACAAATGCCTTGTCTTTTATCAATTCTTCAATTGCCCATTCATATTCTGGCAACTCCATTTTATGAAAATTGCCAAAGAAAAGAAGGTTTACTTTCTTCTGTTTTACATCTTCTTTGGTAAACTCCCCACTGGTTACATTTGGCCTTGTGGCCAAAATGGCAAAAATCATGGAAATGATACTAAATATGACAAAAATTAGTGTAGGGTATACCAGATAGTCATTGGTGGGGTTGTCTAATTTAGGTATTAGATTAGCTAGGACCAATGAGATAATAATGGCGTTAACAGAAAGAAGTATGTTTGCTTTGGTATCTGCAATATCGCTCAGCTTTAAGTGGTTGCGCATGGTAACACGAAACATGGTTTGTATACCTCTTTCTGGGCTTTCACTTTTATATTTTGCTTTTAACTGCTCTTTTTTAGCTAGTTTTTTTTCGTCTTTCTTACGTTTTACTAACTTTTTAATGTTTTTGTCTTTTCGTTCTTGCCAGTTCTGTTTGGCATAGTCTGTATAATAGTAATGCTCTGAGCGGAACATTTTTATATTTTCTTCTCGCCATTCAGAAGGGGTGTAATGTGCAATGCCAAGCCGGGAAAGTTCCATTCGTAATAACTCTGTAGTATCTGGATAACTTTTTTGCCCTAAGTGGGAAGCATCAGCATCGCGTATAATCTCCTCTTCCAGGTTTTTAGGCTCGTAATTTCGTTCTGTAGCCAATATATATTGGCAAATGGCATCAATAGTATCAGAGTCAGTCTTTTCCTTTAAAAGAAATTCCTTTGCTATTTCACAACTTACTTGTTCGTGGTCATCAACGCTTTTTGTATAGCCTGTATCATGGAACCAAGCTGCCAAGATAAGTTTTTCTTTAACTGAATCTTCCGTTTTGTAATGCTCTAGTAATTCCTTTATGCTCTCTACTACTCTTTGTGTGTGTCTTAGATTGTGATAAAGAAAATTGGGGTCCAATTCATGGGTCAATAAATCTGTAACAAACGTTTCTGCTTTTTGAAGGATTTGCGACATAGTTGTATATTGAAGTGTGTAAATTACGAAAAAAAGCACGCTTAGCTTACCTATGAAAAAATTATACTTGACCCTTTTAATAGTGTTTATTGTAACTAGTTGTGCCACATATCGTTCCAAATATGCAGCGGGTTATACAGATGAGCCTATATCCGTAGATAAAGAAATTGCCCATACGTTTTACTTAATTGGAGACGCAGGAAAATCGCCCATGGGAGGCCTAAACCCCGTACTTAAAGCTTTTAAGAAAAGATTAACGCAGGCATCTGAAAACAGCACGGCCATCTTTTTAGGAGATAATATTTATCCTGCAGGATTACCCGATCCACAAGATTCTACAATTGCCTATTTAACCGCTAAAAATCATTTAGATGCCCAGTTGGCCACTTTAGCAGATTTTAAAGGTAAAAAAATGTTTATTCCAGGAAACCACGATTGGTATACAGAAGGTTTAAAAGGTCTAAAAAGAGAAGAAAATTATATTGAAGAGGCTTTAAATAGCAAAGAAGTATTTTTTCCAGAAAATGGTTGTCCTATAGAGGAGGTAGAAATAAATGATCAGGTTGTAGTAATAACAATAGATACAGAGTGGTACTTGGTTAATTGGGACAGGCACCCAACCATAAACGATGAATGCGACATTAAAGATCGTGAACAATTTTTGTTGGAATTAGAAGATGCCATAAAGGATAATAGAGATAAAACTACCATAATAGCGCTACACCATCCTATGTATACCTATGGCTCTCACGGAGGGCAGTTTTCTTTTAAACAACACTTAAAGGCTACTTCAAAATTGCCGCTACCCATAATTGGTAGTTTAATAAACGTTCTTAGAAGAACTTCAGGTGGTTCACCAGCTGATCAAAGCCACAAACGCTATAACGAACTTAAAAAACGTATTGTAACCTTAGCACAATATTCAGATAAGGTAATTTTTGCATCTGGTCATGAGCACACATTGCAGTACATTGTGGAAGAGAATATTCCACAAATTGTTAGTGGTTCTGGAGCTAAAAATGGATACACTAGATTACTAAATGGCAGTAAATTTTCTACCGGTAGCAAGGGTTATGCAATATTAGAGGTGTACAAAGACGGGTCTAGCAAGGTAGATTTTTACGGTGCAGAAACACCAGAAGAAAAACACCTGTTCAGCAGCTTGGTGCTTCCGCCAGATAGGCAGTATTTTACTTATGAGGGAGACGAGGATTTTCCACCTTTTGTAAAGGCATCTGTTTATACCGAAGAAGAGGTAGAAAAAACAGGGTTTTATAAAGCAATTTGGGGAGAACGTTACAGAAAATATTACGCTAAAAAGGTAAAGGCGCCTACTGTGGAAATTGATACGCTATATGGTGGTTTGGTACCGGTAAGAAAAGGAGGGGGGCATCAATCTAAATCCTTACGATTAGAAGCAAAAGACGGTAGGCAGTATGTTATGCGCGCATTACGTAAAAGTGCAGAATTATACCTGCAAGCCTTAGCTTTTAAAAATGATTATGTAATTGGCGAGTTTGAAAATACGTTAACGGAAGATATTCTAGCCGATTTTTACACAGGTTCTCACCCCTATGCACCTTTTACTACCGCAGAGCTTTCAGATGCGGCCAATTTATACCACACCAATCCAAAATTATTTTACGTACCTAAGCAAGCAGCGCTTGAGGACTTTAACTCAGAGTTTGGAGATGAGTTGTACATGATTGAAGAGCATGTGTCTGAAGGGCATGATATTCCTAGTTTTGGTTATGCAGAAAAAATTGAAAGCACGGATGATCTAATTGAGAAATTGAGAAAGGACGAAGAGTACAAATTAGATACTGGCAGCTACGTAAGGGCTAGACTTTTTGATATGTTAATTGGAGATTGGGATAGGCATAATGATCAATGGCGTTGGGCACAATTTAAAACCGAGAATGGCAATAAAATCTTTAAACCCATACCTAGGGATCGAGACCAAGTATTTTCTATAATGGGAGATGGGGCCTTAATGTCCGTTGGTACCAAAATTATTCCAGGGTTACATCTTTTCGAAGGTTTTAAAAAGGAATTTACAAGTGTCAAAGGCTTTAATTCTAGCCCTAAGACCTATGCGTTGGACATGGCTTTATTGTCAGAAACCACGTTGGATCAATGGGAGGAACAAGCACGCTTTTTACAGAAAAATATAGATGAAAAAGTTATTGATAAAGCGTTTTTAAATTTTCCTGAAGAAGTAAGAGATGAAACCGTGGTAAAAATTAAAGAAACCCTACTTGCTCGTAAAAAGAACTTGTGGCACACGGCAAGGGAATACTTTAGGGTTTTAAATAAATATAGCGTGGTAACCGGTACGGACAAAGATGATTATTTTGTAATACAAGCATTACCAGACAAAAAATTGTCCGTAAAGGTATTTCGTATTAAAGGAGGGGAGAAAAAAGATTTGTTTTATGATAAAATCTATGATCCAGAATACACAAAAGAGGTATGGATTTATGGTCTGGATGATGATGATGTTTTTGAAGTGAATGGTAAGGGCGGAGCAATAAAGATTAGACTAGTTGGGGGGCAAAATAACGATGTCTATAAGATTGCCGAAGAGGCTAGAGGCGTGCATGTATACGACTTTAAGACTAAAAACAATACCTATGACGAAGCATTTGGCGGTAGCATAAACAAAATAAACGATTATGAAACCAACACGTATCAATTCATGAAAATAAGGGCAAGTACCAATCAATTACTGCCTACGGTTGGATATAATCCAGACGATGGTGTTAAAATAGGTTTAACCAATACGTACACCTACAATGGGTTTAGACAAAACCCTTTTACACAACAACATATAGTTAATGCGGCATTTTATTTTGCTACAAGCGGCTTTGAGCTAGGTTATACCGGCGAATTTCAGAATATTTTAGAAAACGTAAACTTAGAAGTATCCGGGCAATTTACCAGTCCCAACTTTACCCGAAACTTCTTTGGTTTTGGTAACGATACGGAAAACCTAGATGATGACCTTGGGCTAGATTATAATAGAGTAAAATTACGCACCATAGCCCTATCGCCAGCAATGGTCTGGAGAGGAGATTTGGGTTCTAAAGTTAGACTAGGAGTAGCTTACGAGGATATAGAGGTAGAAGAGTCTGAAAACCGTTTTATAAACGAATTTTACCTTGCCAATGGGGCAGAAAACACACAAAGGTTTTTTGGTTTGGAAGGGGAATATGCATATGCTAATACAGATAACGAAGCATTCCCTACCATGGGTATGGCTTTTAGTCTTGTTGGTGGGTATAAGGCCAACGTTTCAGAATCTGGAAAAACCTTTGGCTATGTAGTACCTAAAGTATCCTTTGATCATAAGATTTCACCTAACGGTCATTTGGTATTGGCCACGGAATTTAAAGGGCATTTTAATATTGGTAATGGGTATGAATTTTATCAAGGTGCAACTTTAGGAGCATCTAATGGCTTAAGGGGTTATCGTTTTCAACGTTTTACGGGAAAAACAGCCTATTACCAAAAAACAGATTTACGATTGAGTTTTAGAAAAAGGAGAACTAGTATTTTACCAGTAACACCTGGCTTATTTGCCGGTTTTGATTATGGTAGGGTATGGGCCCCGGGAATAAGTTCTAACACTTGGCACAATTCTTACGGCGGTGGTTTCTTTTTAAATGGGTCAGATTTAATCTCGGCCAATGTTAGCTTATTTAACAGTGATGATGGGCTACGTTTTGCATTTGGTCTTGGTTTTGGTTTCTAAAGTCTTAATTAAGCCTATATTTATACAGGTTACCACCCTCTCCATGGCTTTTTTCATCTGACAGTAGCAGGGTATTGTTATCATAAAAAATAACAGATTCTAGTTGTGATCTAGTGCCAAGGTCCAATTTGGTAATAGTTCCTTTGGTAAAATCGTCCAAGGAAAAATCCGTAATAATCCAAACGAAACCGTAGCTTAATAGTGCTATTTTTTTTCCATCCGCGGAAATATCTGCACTGGTTATAGAACAGGTGCCGGCATCTTTACAAGTAATCCAAGTAGTAACCAAAGAAGCTTCATATTCTCCCTTGCTATCTGGAACTTTAAATACGAAAGTTTTGCCATCATAGGGCCTTGCCCTATTTTTAGTAATGATGTAGAGAGAATTTCCCCAGTGAAAAAATGCTTCGGCATCAAAATGCCTATCTTTTTTCTTAGCAGGTATTTCCTTTTGGTTTGGATAACTAAATTCTATTTTTTCGGCATCTATTTTATCTCCAGGCTCCGTCTCGGGATTTGGTAATTTGTAAATTACTAAATCGTCTCGATCACTATAATTATTACCAAAGTCTCCTATATATAAATTGCCGGCAGTGTCTTTTGTTAGATCTTCCCAGTCATGGTTTTTTGCATTTTTAACTTCAAACTCCTTGTTAATTTTACCGTCTAGGTTTATTTGAGTTATATCGTCTTTGTTTCCGCTATCTTCTATTAACCAAAGCTTATCGCCATAAAGTGCCATTCCAGATGTTTCTTTTAGATTAGAAGGCAAGTCTGCAACAACTTCCAAATTACCAGAGTTTTGGCAGTTTACAACGGTTATACTAAAAACGAGTAAAGAAAAAAGCTGTTTAACCATGTAACATGTTTTAATGCTAAAGTTAAACAGCTTCAATTAGAACAAGTCTATAATTGTTGTTAGAGTTTTTATAATCTTTAAGTTACTCCACTTTCATTTTAATATTATCCACAAGAAATTTACCTAAATCTCTTCCTTGTTTAACCCCAACTTCTACCGCGGCCCGGTAATGTATGCCGCCGTACATACGACTTATTGCAGCTTCATCTGCTGCAGCGTTAAAAGAAGTAAAAGAGCGCACCGGTAATCCATAGGGTATTTCGGTATCATCATCAAAGGCAAAATTGTCACCATAAATGCTAGTTAAAGCTGTGCTGGCAGCACCAGATACCACACTGTGTCCACTTGTGTATTCTGGAAAAGGAGGGGTTTGTAGAACGGGTACCCAGGCCTCATCAAAATGCTCATTAATTAATGTTTCTGGTCTTATGAGGTTACTTCTGTATTTTTCGTCCCAACAGCTTATAAAACCATCTGCAATAGCCAAGGATGTTTTGGTGTAAGTATGTACGGTTTCTATTAGATTGGCCTTACTTTTTCTAGCGGCTATTTTGGCAATACCAATCCAGTGTGCCCCAGGAGTTATTTTTTTGGTGGCAAACATGAGATGCCCTCTAGTGACCGAAACATAGGGATTACAATCCCAAAATTTAGCAATGGCTACTTCTTCAGAGTCGTCTCCTTTGGCAGTTATTTCATTGCTAATATCATAAACCTCTTTAACCTCTTTATAAAAATCGCTTCCTTCTTCCATAGAAAATGGTGGCGGTGGAATAGGTTTAAATTGCGCCGCGCTATCAATAACAAAAGGTCTAATCTTGTTCCAATGTGGTTCTATGCCGTCCATGTACGCTGGTGGAGTTGGTTGCCAACGAGTAGGGTCGTCAGAATCTACCGTAAATTTAGGCATGGTACGGGTTTGGTTGTAGTTGTCTTTATTCATCCATTCCGTGATATGTTTTGCAACACTGAGCCCGTATTCTTTAGAAGCAAAAAACTCCTTTTCGTTTTGGTTTTCCCATTGTGTGTAAAGACTATCAATCAAAACATCATATTTGGCTTCGGAAAAAATCAATTGTTTGCCCAATTGCATATGTGCAATTAGGGCAGCTAGGTCATAATTAAGGTATTCTTTAGAATTGGGTTCCGGTATGGCATTCAAATCAGTTAATTGCCCGGCCAGTGATAGGTAGCTAGAGTCGTTTTTAGCCAAAATCTCATAAGCAGCTATGTTGGGGTAGGCAAAAATACGACTGGCTACTGGTGGAGAGAAGATATCGTGAATCATGATTTCAGTTACCTTGTCAACGGAAGCATGGTAATCTTCTGGAGAGATTGTTATGGGTTTCTTGTCTGTGTTGCATGCGGTTATTAAAGTCGCAAAAAGCACAAATAACGTTAACTTATTCATTCTGTAAATACTTGTTGTGGTCGTGATTGATAAGAAACAAAAATAAGATAAGAAACCTAAATAGCGTAAAGTGTAATAAGAAGTATTTAGTTAAATTGGTTTTGTGTTAGGTAAACCCAATAAGTTTTCAAAATATTTAGAAAATAACAATTCATTTTCTGTTTTTTTTAAAGACCTGTATATTTACCAGAATATATTTTAACTATTCTCATAAATGATTGGAATCATCTCTTTTGTAGCATTTACCTCAATTGTTGCAATCATAGCTTATTTGGCTACAAGGTCTACGGACGAAAAAACCTCAGATGGTTATTTTTTAGGTGGTAGAAGTTTAACGGCTGGTGTAATAGCGGGGTCTTTATTACTTACCAATTTGTCTACGGAACAAATTGTAGGTTTAAATGGAAGTGCTTATAAAGATGGTTTGTCCGTTATGGCTTGGGAAACACTAGCCGCAATCTCAATTGTATTTACAGCCATATTTTTATTGCCAAGATATTTAAAAAGTGGTTTAACCACGGTGCCACAGTTTTTAGAAGACCGTTTTGACGGCACTACAAAGACTATAACTTCTGCGTTGTTTTTAACAGGTTATGTGGTTGTGTTGCTTCCGGTTATTTTATATTCTGGTTCTGTAGCTATAAGTGGGATGTTCAATATACCAGAAATGTTAGGGGTTTCTGAGAAAACAGGTCTCATTATTTGTATTTGGGGTATAGGTATTATTGGCTCTATTTATGCTGTTTTTGGAGGATTAAAGGCAGTTGCCGTTTCTGATAGTATTAATGCGGTAGGTCTTTTAATAGGAGGCATGTTAATTCCTGTTTTTGGGTTAATGGCCATAGGAGATGGTAGCGTTTTTGATGGATTGGATACTTTGGTCTCTGCAAATCCGGAACGTTTTGATAGTACTGGGAATAAAGGGCAAGAAGTGCCCTTTGCAACTATTTTTACCGGTATGATGTTGGTACAGATGTTTTACTGGGGAACAAACCAACAAATTATACAACGAGCACTTGGTGCTAAGAACTTGGCCGAAGGTCAAAAAGGTTTGTTATTGGCCTCGTTCTTAAAAATATTAGGACCATTAATATTGGTGTTACCAGGTATGATAGCCTACCATTATTTTGATGGTAATTTAGCTAGTAGTGATATTGCCTATCCAGAATTAGTGCGTGCGGTATTGCCAGATTATTTGGTTGGTTTCTTTGTGGCCGTTTTGTTTGGAGCTATATTAAGTTCTTTTAATAGTGTTTTAAACAGTTCTGTAACCTTGTTTGGCATAGATATTTACAAGCAGCACATTAACAAGGAAGCTTCTGAAAATACGGTAGTTAAATACGGTAAGATTTTTGGGGTTTGTTTGGCCTTGTCTGCCATGCTCATTGCGCCGTTAATTGCCAATGCTGGTAGTTTGTTTAGCTATTTACAAGAGATAAATGGTATATATAGTATTCCAATTTTTACCATTATTGTAATTGGTTATATGACCAAACGTGTACCTGCGATAGCAGCCAAAATTGCTATAGTTGCCGGTAGTGTCATGTATATTATTAGTCAATTTATAATGAAGCCCTATTTTATTGAAAAGGCGCTTGATGAGGCAAAGGCAGCAGGTATTACAGATGCGGACGCGCTACACATGGTAGAGACAGAGGCATATCCACACTACCTGCACGTAATGGCTATCTTATTTCTATTGAATTCTGTATTGATGCTGATAATAGGGAAACTTAAACCCATGGCTACACCTTATGTTCAAGAGTACAGTAAACAAGTAAATATTACGCCGTTTAAATATGTTAAGCAGTTTGGCGCAATAATCTGTATAATTGTAATTGCTATATATTGGTATTTTGCTAAGTAAATCTTGAAAGAAGAAAAATAAGCAAAGGGCTATCGATAAATATATCGATAGCCCTTTTTAATTTCTTTGTTTTAATTTATAACTACTGCCGTTGTTTACTAATACCAGATAATCTGTTTTATTTAGAGGGATAATCTTTCTCGCATTTATAAATGGAGGTAGTTCTAAGTTTTCTTTATGTTTTAAATCCAATGTATTGGTATATTTGATAATACCGCCAGCATTGGCCTCAGTATTGCCGAGTTCGTTAACAAAACCAGTGTAATTGCCAACGTAAAGAATCTGCTTTTTTTCCAAGTCAATAGCAAAATCTTCAATGGTACTAAATTGCGCCTGTACAGGTAAAACGGTGCCGGTATATTTGCCATTCTTCAAGTTGAATAACATAGACCTTAATTCTTTAATTTCCTTTATCTCCAAAACCGTTTCTTCTTTATTAGGAAATAAATCATTTAGACTATTTACGGACGCGAAAGAACTATAATCTGGAAATCTTTTTTTAAGACTCGGTATTTGGCCAGAAAGGTTGTCTTTGTTCGCGAATGGAACGTACGACCCAAAGAAGTCATAAAAAATAATTGGGTCTAATTGCGTATTCTTATCAAAATCATCTAAATAAAGTTTTATAGGTTTTTCTTTGGATGCTTTCCATTTATGGTTAAGGCCGGTGTTTCCTGCTAATATTTCTAAATTTCCATCTTTATTTAAATCGATTACCTTTACTGTGTTCCACATTCCGTTGGTGTTCTCCAATCCAAAATCTTGGGTGGCATTTTCAAACTTGTTTTCCCCTTTATTCAGATAAATAGAAACTGGCATCCAATCGCCCACTACAAC
Source organism: Croceivirga radicis (assembly GCF_002072105.2). GTDB lineage: Bacteria > Bacteroidota > Bacteroidia > Flavobacteriales > Flavobacteriaceae > Croceivirga > Croceivirga radicis. Next base: position 204,272 of record NZ_MTBC01000006.1, on the reverse strand, counting down.
TAGGTCTGGAAGTCCATCTTGGTTAATATCTGCCCATTGACTGTCAGTTACCATTCCCATTCTTAGTTTTGCTGCAACGTTGAATTGTCCTTTACCGTTACTTGCTAGAATGTAACTAGATGGTGATAGGCCGTAACCGCCTGGTATAGACCTATTGCCTATAAAGAGGTCTAAATGACCATCTTTATTAAAGTCTATAGTAGAAACACTTCCTCCATTGTTCTTAAGCATATCTAACGGTAAGCGTCTAAAATTGGCTGCACCATCATTGATGTATATTCTGTCTTCAAGATAATCGCTTCCTTCTGCATTATCATTGCCTCCGCTCATAACATAAAGGTCTAAATCTCCATCATTGTCAATATCCAAAGCAACAGCATCCGTGTCTTCATAAACCCCATCTTTTAATAGGCTTTCTACTTTTTTAAGCTCAAAATCACCATTGCCAGCGTTTATAAATAAGGAGGGAGATTGATATTTAGCACCTCCAAGATATAAATCTGGAAGACTATCATTATTAAAATCCGCATAAACGACACAGGGGCCTTCTGTAGATAATTTTTCTGGAATTAAACTCTCCCTTTCATAATCTAAATAGTTGTTTTCTAAATGAACATAAGGGAAAGTAGTAAAAGTATGGCTAAGGGATTGTGGCGTACTTTGTTTCTTGGCTTTTACTGTCTTATTAAGTACGGTTGTTTGGTTTAAAGGAACGTTTAGAAATACATCTTCCGTACCATCTAGCCATTTAACCTTTACAGAATCTATCTTATTGCTGTTACCTAGACCAAAGCTTAAAATTCTAGTTGAGGTGCTCTGAAAACCTTTTACGGTAGATAAATCTTTTCGTTGTACTTTATTATTGGAATATAAATATACTTTAGCGCCATTAGTATTATGCAATAATTCATTGCCATCTAATTTTAAACTGGAGTAATTATTATTATCTCGTTCACTGGTATTTTCTAGAATACTAACTGGTTGGTTTATGTTATTTACCACAAGATCTAAGTCGCCGTCATTATCCAAGTCAGAATATGCTGCTCCATTAGAATAGGAGGGTTCTTGCCCCGCTTCTAGCGTAAAGGGTTCAAAATTTAAATTGCCATTATTTTTAAACACCGTATTGGGTAGTTTAATCGTAGGCATTTTTTCTATTAGCTCTTTCTTTATATTGGTGGTTTCCTCCTTGGTAAATGAAGAAAAATCTACATTACTTAAGTATTTAATATAGTCTAAATCGTTAGGGCGCTTATATATTCCATTGGTAATGTATATATCATTTAGGCCATCTAGGTCAAAATCTTGTAGCAAAACACTCCAGCTCCAATCCGTGGCAAAAGTATTGGTAAGCAATGCAACATCTGTGAAGTGGCCTCCTTGGTTTAGTTGAAAGGTATTACGTGCATACTGATCTCCAAACCCATAATTCTCTTTTATTTTTGCAACTTTATCCGAGTCTTCACCGCCTGATTTCAAGAAGATTTCGTTATTGTTGGGCATCATATCTAGCGTAAATATATCTAGCTTGTTGTCCATATTCATATCCATTACATCTACACCCATGGTAAAGCGTGTAGTATGCCCTAAATAGTCCTGACCTACCTCTTTAAACGTTTTATCACCTTGATTGAGATACAAATAGTCGTTCTCATGAAAATCATTCCCTACATATATATCAATATAGCCGTCGTCATTTACATCCGAAGTATTCAAGGCTAATCCATATCCAAGAGGACTTGAATATATCCCAGATTTATCTGTAACATCCTTAAAAATTTGCTGGCCATCACTAAGAAGATTTTCATACAAACGATCACCTGAAATAGGATCGTTGGTATCTCTAGCGCTAATATTGTTGTAACTACGTGTTGTGTGGGTAGAATGGTTCATTAAATACATGTCCATATCACCATCATTATCCATATCAAAAAAAGAAGCTTGTGTAGATAATCCACTAAACGCTAAACCGTAGGTTTCAGCTTTTTCCGTAAAGGTGTTGTTTCCATTATTTATGTACAGTAAGTTTTTGGCGTCAAGGTCTTTATATTTGCCTACCTTACATACATAGATGTCTAAAAAGCCGTCATTGTTTATATCTTCCATAGTAACACCGCTAGACCAAGTACTGTCTATTTTAAGACCGGCTTCTTTGGTAATTTCTTTAAATTTAAAACCACCAAGATTTAAATATAGTTTGTCCGTAGATTGGTTGGCACTTAGGTAAATGTCATCCAAACCATCATTATTTATATCGCCTAACGCAACCCCGCCACCGTTGTAATAGTAGAGGTAATCTATAATGTTTAAACTATCTCTAAAAGTTAGGTTATTAATAAATTCTATTCCAGTTTTAGAGGCGTCCAATGAATTAAAATAAATATGGGCGGGTTGTATTTGTACTTCTTTAGACATGTCTTTTTTATCTGTACACGAAAAAAAAACGAGGATTACTAAAACAAACAGGGCAGATTTCTTAACTCTAATCATTCGCTTTTAATTCAAATGTTAAAATAGTATCATTGTTTCTGGAGACCACCAAAATATTATTGATAATGTGCATATCTCTAACTTCACCTTCTATTTTTAATCCAAGGCCGTCTTTATGCGGAACAAATTTAAAATCTCCTTTGTTTTCCAACACTAGACCCTTTAGACCGTCATATTTGCCAACCTCTGGTTTTACCCCAAATAAATTACCTGCAACTATTAAATCTTGATCTCCGTCATGATCATAATCCAAATTTTGAATTGAAAAAATAGAGGTGAATTGAGCTTCTATGGGTAAAACAATTACTTCAAATTCGCCATTACCTTTGTTTTTTAAGATAACCGACTCCAAAATATTGGTTTCTATTTTCTTGGAAGAATTAACCAGATCAGGAGTAAACATTTGATCCATGCTTTTGTCCTTAAAACTATTGTAATCTGGGAATGTCTTCTTTAAAGGTTTTATTTGGTCTATTAAATCGTGCCGAAGTGCATACGGATAGTCTTTTCCATCTTTGCTTCTAAAGGCAAGGATTGGATCTATGAACCCATTTGCATCATAATCATTGGTGTATAGCGTAATAGGTAGATCCTTACTTGCTTTAAAACTACTATTTAAACCCTGATTACCAAGAACAAAATCAGGAAGGTTATCATTATCTAAATCTACTTTCTTTATGGTATTCCACCAACCTTTGTACTGATTTAGAGTACTAGAATTATCTAAATTAAATTTTCCATCTTGATTTACGAATAAGCTAATACCCATAAACTCTCCAATAACAATTAAGTCTTGATCTCCATCATTATCAATATCAGAAAACTCGGCGTCAGTAATCATTCCCAAGTTTTTTAACTGGGGAGCAACAGATGTGGTTACGTCCGTAAAATTACCTTTACCGTCATTGGACAAGATAAATCCAGAACACGCTTGGCCAAACTGTAGAGGAACTAAGCGCTCTCCAACAAATAAATCCTGATCTCCATCTCCATCAATATCCGTGTTTTTTACAGTTGACGTGCTATAAAAACCCTTATTGTTTGGTAAAATTTGTCTACTTAAGTTAAAGTTTCCTTTACCGTCATTAAAATAGAGCCGATCTTTAAAATCTTGGGAATTTCTTCCATATTCTATTCCTCCACTACAGACATAGAGGTCTAGGTCTCCATCATTATCTGCATCAAATAGGAGAACGTCTGTATCTTCTTGTCTAAGGCTAGCATCAAAAAAATTATTCTCTAAAGCTTTGTAATTTGAAGGGTTACCCAAAAGTATGGTCGTAGTATTCCCTTTAGAACCACCAATTATTAAATCTTCTATGCCATCACCATTGATGTCGCCACTATCCATTTTTGGTCCTTGGGTACTATAAAAATGATATAGTAACCTGTCTTTGTAAAAATCTACAAACTTATTTTCTTTATGCTTAAAGTCAGTAATATTAGTACGCTCAAAAAAATAAGAATCAGATGTATTTAACTGGTCATGTTGTGTTTTAATGTCAGCATCTTTTTCTGAGAACTCATACGTTTTATTTGGTGCAAGATTGCTGAATTTGGTCTCCTTGCCAGATGGCCAAATAATGATGCCAGATACTGGATCATTGTTTTTTAATCCAAAATTAGGTCTTATATCTATACTTGATTGAAACCCCCTTGCTGGTTGGTTTTCTATAGCTTGGTTATCTTCTAAAACTATCTTGGCTCCTATTGCAAAGAGGTTGTTCTTTTCGCCTTTTAAATCGAATTTAATGTAATGGCCATTTGTCTTTTCTACTGCTGTATTCTTATAGACAAACGCTTGCATATTAACGTTGTTCACGATTAAATCTAAATCGCCATCATTATCTAAATCTCCATAAGCGGATCCATTTGAAAAGCTAGGGGTCCATAGGCCACTATTTTCAAAATTTTCAAAAAGCAGACCACCAGAATTTTTATAGGCATGATTTGCCACTTTATTAGATGGGATAATTTCTATGAGCTTTTTATAATCCACGGTATTGTTGTTTACAATGGATTTCATTATTTCTTCATTGGAAATATACTGTAGGTAATCTTGGTTAGTTATATCTCTGTAAATACCGTTGGCGATAAACAAATCTTTATACCCGTCATTGTCCATGTCGAACAGCAAAGCACCCCAACTCCAATCAGACGCATTAACACCACTTAACCTACTTATTTCACTAAAAGACCCATTGGCATTATTTAATTGAAAAGTATTGCGTGTAAACTGATGGTGATAATCATTATTAACTTTTAAACGATATCTATTCCAATCTTCAAATGTTGTGACTGTTTTTAGTCTTTCATATTTTGATGGAAGCATATCTGTTACAAAAATATCGTTATATCCATCATTGTTGATGTCTGCCATATCTGCTCCCATTGAGGCTGCACTTGTACTAGAAATTTGATTTTCTAGGTCTTCTTTAAAGCTTCCATTTTGCTGGTTTATGTATAGATAGTCTCGCTCAAAAAAATCATTTGAAATATAAATATCTTCCCAGCCATCATTATTTACGTCACCTACAGTAACACCCAGTCCAAAGCCAATGACACTACCATAAATACCTGCTTCTTGGCTAACATCAACAAATTTCCCATTGTCGTTTCTAAGTAACTTATCGCCTCCCAAAAGGTCTTTTTTGGGTCTTTCTACTCTTCTAAGGTCAAAGCTGCCAATGGCTTGATAAGAATTGTTCAAAATATAGGCATCTAAATCCCCGTCTTTATCATAGTCAAAGAAAGAAGCATGTGTAGAAAAACCTTTATCGTCCAGACCGTAGGCTGCAGCTTGTTCTATAAACGTACCATCGCCATTATTAATAAAAAGCTCGTTTTGTTTGTTTGTACCATCTAAATTACCGGAATTACATACGTATATATCTAAGTTTCCATCGGCATTTATATCTACCATGGTTACACCAGTAGACCAGGGTTTGTTGCCAGCAACTTTGGCAGTTTTGGTAATATCTTCAAAAGTAAAATTACCTTTATTCAAAAATAATTTGTTTTCCTTTTGATTGGCTGTCATGTAAATGTCTAAAAGACCATCATTGTTAATATCCCCTAAAGCCACGCCACCACCGTTATAGAAGTTTCTGTATTTGTATACATTAAAATCATTGGTATAGGTTAACTCATTACTAAATGAAATACCGGTTGCTGTACTGTCTGTTAATACAAAAAGTGTATCTGGTTTTTTGTCAGATTTAGAACATGAAATGATGAGAATCAATAAACTTAAATATCCTGTATACTTCATCAATTTATTATTTTGTCTTTTGTTCATATCTTAAATCGTCTATTCTAACATCAATATCTTTGGTGTCTTTTAGCGGTTCAATTACGATTCTACGATTACCATCTACTTTAGTTAAAAATGTTTCGGAACTGTTTTTGCCCTTAACTTCGAAAAAATCGTTCCCTGGATACCATTTTAAAAGAGAATCTCTAACTTGAGGCAAGAGCTTTTCTGCCTGCAAATCCTTATTCCACATAGACCAACCACTATGGTAAAATTTAAAATCCATCCCTGTCATAATTTGGTCTTTATCAAAAATACCGTAGAAGAGCATTACAATACTAGATGTTGCGCTGTCTTTTGGAGATTTGGGCAGTATATATTGTACAAAACTGTTTTGTGGTCCCTGTGAAACTTTTTGCTGGTTGTTTAATTGCCAGCACTGATTAAAGAACTGTTGTTTTGTTTGTCCAAAAGTAAAGTCAAAAAAAAGACTGTCATAGATTTTACCAGTTGCTTTTTCCTCCAACACTACTTGTTCGTATTTGGATTTCTTATCGCAACTAACCAGAATTACAACAGATAATGTAAACATCAACAAGCTATTTCTTAACATCATAAAACATTACTTTTTGATTATTTAAAAAAACTGTCAAGCGATTTTTAATCCAAGCAAAATCTCTTATTTGCCCTTTAATTTGAAGAGATATAGGTTTGCCTTCTAGATTACCGTTTTTAGTGCCAAATATAACCCAACCTCTAGAAGCATCATAACTACCAAATTGAGGTTTAACTAAAAATTGATTACCTCCAAAAATTAAGTCCATTTCCCCATCTTCATCAATATCAATTGCCTTTATGGTATATATAGGACTTAATTGTAAGGGTTGCGGTAGTGTTTGGGCAGTAAATTTATCTCCATCATTTATAAATAAAGTGCTTTCTAAGGTAGTAAGGCTTAGATTTCTTGCATTCTTTAATACCTCTGGACTAAAAAATTGACTTATATCTGTATTTGCGTAGTCCTTGTAGTATACAAATTTCTTTTTTAATGAGGGTATTTGTGCTATAAGCTCATCTTTATCTACAATGGGAAAGTATAAGCCATTTAATTCTTTGCATATAATTTGTTCTACAAATCCATTATGGTCAAAGTCTCCAACGTACATTTTCATATCGTTGGAAAAAAAGTTGTTGGTGCCTATATTTCCGGCCAATAAATCTAAATCGCCGTCTTTGTCTACATCTTGCAGGAATAAGGATGTCCAAAGGCCATTCTGGTTAGCTAGGCCATAAGTACTCGTAGCGTCCTTATAAGATTCATTGGCGTAAAGGAATATTTTAGGAGACATCCATTCACCGGCGGCTACAATATCTAATTTTTGATCATCATTTATGTCTTGTAAAAGCAATGATGTAATCATCCCAATGTCTTTTAATTCTTTGGGTGATTCTACTGTAAATTGGCCATTACCATTGTTTCTTAGAATGTAAATTGATCCTGGTAAGCCATAGGTGGCGGTAATAAAACGCTCACCTACCACTAGGTCTATATCACCATCGTTATCAATATCTCCTTTGGCAATAGCTCCTGTATTTATTTTTTTTGGAAACTTGGGTTGTAACTTACTTTTTGTAAAACTATTCCTGTCGTTTAGGTATAATACGTCATCTAGTTCAGTTGCTTGGTTAGCAAATGCTTTTCCACCGTGGCCCACGTACAAATCTTGGTCCCCATCATTATCTGCATCAATGAAAATGGCTTTAGTTACCTCTGATCTATTGTCCGGCTCAAAAAAAGTGGTATTTTCCAAAAAGTCTTTTGCACCATTGGAAAGAAATAGGGAGGATGATTGAAATTTTGCCCCTCCAACGAATACGTCTGTAATACCATCTTGGTTTAAATCTGCAGTGGCTATACCCGGACCTTCATTGCTATACATTTGGGGTAATAACCTTTCTTTATTAAAGTCTGAAAATACATTTTCTTTGTGCTCAAACGCAAATAAAGAATCCGCGGGAATTAGAATGCGTTCTTTGTTGGTTGGTGGTAACTTGTTAATATCTAGAATAGTATGTTGCTCTTTTTGTATTGTGAGTTGTTTTAGGTCCCAATTTAAAGCATGAGCCGTTAAATCATTGTTTGGCCAAACAATATAAAGGCTATCTGCCAATTCTTCTTTTTTCATGCTAACTAGTAAGGTACTAGAAATACTACTTTGAAAACCTTTCGTAATATAATTGTCTTCTAGTTTAATAGTAGTGCCATTTTTTCGAAAATAAAATTGAGCTCCTATAGCTTGATTGTTGTCGCCATTCTGCTTTAACGAAAGCCTTAACGTATTGTTATGATTTTTGCTGGTGTTTTCATAGACAAAAGAAGGCATGTTTACGTTATTAACTACCAAATCTAGGTCTCCATCATTATCTAAATCAGAATAAACACTGCCATTGCTAAAACTAGGTTTGTCTAATCCCCACTTTGTATTTACAGAAGTAAAATTCAATCCACCGTTATTTTGAAACATTTGGTTAGGTACGGCTTGGCTAGGCATGGCATCAATTAATTTTTTGATAACATCTGGTTCCTTATTTCTTATTTTTTCTGAAATGACTTGATCATTTGCTTCAAATGAAAGGTAGTCTCTATCTAAAAGGTCTTTATAAATTCCATTTGATATAAATACATCTTTTAGGCCATCGTTATTGGCATCAAAAAAGAGTGCGCTCCAACTCCATTCTGTTCCGGCTATCCCACTAGCCCTACTTATATCAACGTAGTTTTTGTTGCCTAAATTGGTTTGTAAGGTGTTCCTGGAAAATTGGTTGAAGTATCCTTTTTTTACAGCTAGTTGCTGTTTATCCCAGTTTTCATAAATGGTCTTTGTTTTTCTTCGCTCCTCGGTTAAGGGTAGCATTTCTGTTACCACTAATTCTGGTTTTAGGTCGTTATTCAAGTCAGCTAGGTCCGCACCCATGGAACCCATGGATATGGATGAAAAGTAAATTTCTAATTGTTCGGAAAAAGTACCATCTTGTTTGTTGATATATAAGTAATCTCTTTCAAAAAAATCATTGGATATGAAAATGTCTGTCCAATGGTCATCATTAAAATCTCCAAGGGTAATTCCTAATCCGAATCCTATATTACTAGTGTAAATACCAACCTTTTCAGATGCTTCAATAAATTTGCCACCATCATTAATAAAAAATTTGTTTCCATTACCGCTTTTATCCGGAATAGTTCTTTGGTCTTTTATAAGGTCGAAACCGCCCACCGCTTTTAGTGAATTATTAAGCAAGTAGCAGTCAAGGTCCCCATCTTTGTCATAATCAAAAAATGAAGCTTGCACGGAAAGGCCTTTCACTGCTAAACCATATTTTTTAGCCTCCTCCTTAAAAGTTAGGTCTCCCTGGTTAATAAACAACTCGTTAGCGCGGTTTGTACCTCCTGGCGGTCCTGCTTTGCAAACATAGATATCTTGTAGCCCATCTCCATTAACGTCTACAATGGTTGCACCTGTAGACCAAATATTATTACATGCTACACCTGCTTTTAGAGTGATATCTTGGAAAGTAAAGTTCCCTTTATTTAGATAGAGTTTGTTGCCTACTTGATTGCCGGTAAAATAAATATCATTTAAGCCATCATTATTTATATCGCCTATAGCAACGCCTCCACCATTATAGAAATTCCTATATAGATAAGGGTTGAAATCTTCCGTATAGGTTAACTCGTTATTAAAGTAAATACCAGTTACATTACTGTCCTTTAACATGAAGAGTGAATCTCTTTTAGTAAGGTTTTGGTTTTCCTCTTTGTTACAAGAAGTAAATAGGACTATTAAAAAGGATAATAATAAGAGTCTGCTCATTTATTGGAGTAAAAAAAGGGTTGTTCTATTGAACAACCCTTTAAAATTACTAATTAAGATTCTGTTTAGTAGCCCGGATTCTGTGTTAGGGTACCATTAGAAGCATTAATTTGATCTTGTGGAATAGGGAAAATTGTTTTACTAGCATCACTAGCACCTTTTTCCCACCAAGCTTCTCCGTATTTCCCAAAACGGATCAAGTCAGTTCTTCTAGCAGATTCTTGGAACATTTCGTGGCCTCTCTCTTCTAAGAATGTATCTGCATCCATAGTGGTGGCAGCAGGTAAACCAGCTCTTTCTCTTGTGATGTTCACATCTGGTAACGCCAAGCTCCAATCTCCTGCTGCTCTAGCTCTAGCTTCACCTCTAATAAGGTAAACTTGACCAAGACGGAAAAGAGGATAATCATTATTCATTTCTTGACGACCGAACAACTGTAGACTAAATTTAGCAGCTCTTACACCGCTCTGTCTAGGAGAGTTAGGCTCTAATTCGCTGATTTCTGGAGTGTATTCTACAACAAGGGTTGGGTCATCAGAAGCATAATCTAATAACGCAGCACCATCAAAATCGGTTTGAGCTCCAGCTAAAAAGCTAGCTTGCTTTCTGGCATCAGCATCATCATAGCTATTATAGAACTCCTCTAATACTTGATAACCATTCCATGGCTGTTGGTCTAATGCGTAAGTAAGCTGAGTACTATAGTGAAAGTTCATCTGACTAAAGTTCATACCTGTAGCTGAAGTTTCGTCATAGAAAATAGCCCAAATCAATTCTGGATTGTATTGGTTGTTCGGTGCAAAAACAGCTGAGTATCCTTCTAAATTTTCTGGATCACTATCAACAGCCGGTCTTTTAGCTAAATTTGTTACCGTACAACCTTCTCCACAAATTTGGTAAGGTCCATTATCTATTATATAAGATGCGGCCCAATCAGCTTCATTATACATGGCGGTACCCGTGTAAACTTCAGCATTTAGGTACAATTTAGCCAATAGCCCCAATGCAGCATACTGATTTATTACATAAGGGTCAGCATCTGTACCTAGGGCACTTCCTGATAAATCCATGGAAGCTGTAACCGCAGTTATACCCAAGACATCTAGCAATTCGCTCTCTACAAAATCATAAACTTCTTGTCTGGTGGCTTGAGGAGCATCACCAGTAGATGAAGTAATTATTTTAACACGACCGAAAGTGTCTAGTAACCTCCAGTAAAATAATGCTCTAATTGTTCTAGCTTGTGCTTCTTCAGCAGCAGTTAGGCTACCCTCTAATGCTAAGTTTGCTTCAGAGATACCAGCATAAGTTTCTGTCCACATGTTATTTAATGGACCGTTGGCGGACCCATAGGTGTGTCTATGCATACGTAACCAAATACCACCATCAAACCAGTCACCACCTTTTTGGCCTATGGCCATTTCGTCAGAAGAAACGGTTTGTACGGAATAGTATCCTCCATGATTGGCAGAACCACCTCTTAATCTTCCATAAGCTGCCTGAAGCGCGGCAGGAACTTGTCCGCCACCTTCAGTAGCACCTTCTATTACTTGAACACCATTATCAGAGAATTCTGTGGTAAATTCATCTTCTAGTGTTTCATCTAAATCGGTACACGAAACTCCTAAAAGCAAGGCCCCGACAATATATGTTGATCTTATAATTCTTTTCATTGCTTTTTTTTTAGAAATTAATGTTTAATCCTAAGGTAAAAGTCGTACTTGTAAAGTAGTTATATCTACGGTCTACCCCAGGAGCAAGTACTTGTGGCGTACTTGTATCCAAAACAGCACCATTATCTACAGGGCCAAAATCTTGTAAAGAAGCCTCTGGGTCTGTACCCGTATAATTGGTAATTGTCCATAAGTTTTGGCCAGCAATAGAAATTCTTGCTCCTTTTATGTAATCTAAGCCTAAGTCTAAGTTGTAACCAATTGACAAGTTGTCTAATCTAAAGAAACTTGCTTTTTCTACATAGTAGGAGCTAAATTGAGCTGTTCTGATGTCGTCTCTGGCTAAATCTGTGTTAACAAAATTGTATGAAGACTGAGACCCGATTCTTGGCTCGTAGAATGCTCTAAAGGCGTTCACCAAGCTATGTCCAAATGCTCCTCTCCAGAACATGTTTACATCCCAGTTGCCCATTTGAAATTGGTTAGTCCAACCTAGAGTAAAATCAGGTAAACCTTTACCCAGCACTTCAAAGTCGGCGTTTTCTGCTAAAGCATCTCCTTGGGCAGTAACCAATTCACCGTCACCATTTAAATCTACAAGAATTGGAGAACCGTTAGCGTCTACTTCTCCAGAAAATCTAGGACCCCAAATTTGACCAACTTCTTCACCTTCTTTAACTAAAATAACGTTGGTGTCATTTTGACCAGGAGCACCTAAATTTGCTATAGTTCTAGTACCTCCAGTGTTTTCTTCTAGTGTAGATTTATAGGTAGAGAAGATTAAACCAGAATTATAGGACATATCATCGTTTTTGATAACGTCATAGTTTAAGCTTAATTCAATACCTTTTGTATTTAATTCACCACCGTTTTGGAATTGTGTGCTGAAACCTTGGTTTGCTGCAGCATCTATATTTACTTCTGTAATGAAGTCTACAACATCTCTATTATATAGGTCTAAAGTTGCAGACATTCTATCCATTGCGAATTCGATACCGAAGTTAAGCTCTCTTTTTTCTTCCCATTTTAATCCAGGGTTTGGAGCTCTTGTTCCTAAACCTGTTGCCGCAGAACCAAATCCGTTAGGACCGTTGGCTACACTGAAGGTTGTTTGAGACAAACCAACGTTTCTCGGAGTTGCTCCAGTTACACCATATCCAACACGAGCCTTTAACAGGTTTACGTTATCTAATTCTAAGTACTTGTTAAGGTCCGCACCTACAGCTATAGATGGGAAAAGACCCCATTGTTCATCTGCACCAAAACGGCTAGATCCTTCTCTTCTCAAAGACGCATTTAAATATATAGCGTCGTCAAAAGTTGCATTAGCTCTTGCAAAGAAGGCGATAATTCTGTCATCATCATTTCTGTAGCTGTTTGCTTGAATACGCCCAGCCTCTAATAAATCTTGTGACACTTCAATAGCATTACTAAAATCAAAGTCAACGCCAGGAGGGAAATCTCCTATTTGTAAGTAGTAACCATTGCTATCAAACTCTTGGAAAGAGTATCCACCAGTAACTCCTAATTTAAATTTCTCTGAGAATTGCTTGTTAAAGTCAACATAAAACTCTAAAGAGCGGTTGTTGTTCTCAAACGTGGTGAAATCCGCTCTACCTTTTCTAAATGGGCTTACAGCGTTACCACGAAAGAAACTAGTAGTTGGGTAGTATTGTCTATTAGTACCTTTGGCTTTTTGCTCACCAGCTGTTAAGGTTGCAGTTAATGCATCACTAATGGTGTATTTGAAATCTAGTGTATAGTTTAATGTGTTTGTTACCCCGGTGTTTTTATTTTGTTCTAAAATAGAAACAGGGTTGAAACTATCAAAAAGACCCAAAGTTTCAAAATAACCTCCAAATTGTGGTGAATTGAAAGCGAAAGGGGCATCAGCACCAAATACCGGAGCGGTAGGGTTATAAACAACTGCATAACGTAAAGCTTCATTAAATCCAAAATCACTCTCTCTGTTTGTTAGTGCAGAGTTGAAAGTAACTCTTAATTTATCATTAAGAATTTTTCCAGTAAGCTTTGTTCTAGCATTAAATTGCTGAAAACCGCTATTCTTTAAAATACCTTCAGTATCTCTAAAGTTCAAAGAAACACGGTAATTAGCATCTTCAGAGCCACCAGTAGCAGCAATGTTGTGCACTTGAGTAACAGCATTACGAGTAACTTCGTCTCTCCAGTCTGTGTCACTGCCTAAATCAGTACCACCCGCAGCTAAAAACTCCTCTCTATCCATTAATTCAATTTGGTTTGCCGCAAATTGAGTAGAGAACTGTCCGTTATAATTTATTTTAAACGGTTGGTTTGCACCACCAGATTTAGTGGTTACCAAAATAACCCCAGCAGAACCACGCGTACCATATATAGCAGCAGCAGAACCATCTTTCAATACTGTAATATTTTCAATATCACTTGGGTCTACATTTTGTAAAGATTGACCTAAAACACCATCAATAACAACAAGTGGTTCAGCATTACCACCAACCGTAGAGATACCTCTAAGTCTAATTACAGGAGCATCATTTGGATTTCCACCTTTGTTTACAATGTTAAGACCAGCAACCTTACCTTGTAACAATTGTGTAGGTTCATTAATAACACCTTGGTTAAAATCTTCTGTGCTTACACTGGTTACTGCTGTAGTGATTTCTTTTCTCACCTGGGTACCGTAACCAACTATAACAACTTCGTCTAACGCTTGGGCATCTTCGGAAAGGGTTACATTGATGCTGCTTTGACCATTTACCGCAATCTCTTTGGTAGAATAACCAATGTAGCTAAAGACCAATGTTGCGCCATCAGCTACATTATTTAGGGTATAATTACCATCAAAATCTGTTTGCGTACCATTGGTAGTACCTTTCACCAAGACACTTGCTCCTGGTAAAGGTCCGCTCGCATCCGAAACTGTACCGGATACTGTCTGAGCTTGTAGTCCACTAAAGCATATGAATGCACCTAGCAAGAACAAGCTTTTTAGTAGCGTAATCTTCATAAATAATTAATTTTAAGTTTAGTTAATTTTAAATTTAAGAGTTAAACATATATAAAATAAATGTTAAAACCTTAATCTGTCTACCTCTAAATCTTACGAAAACGGTTTCGTGTGAATAAATTTAACAAATTATGGGTATAATAATCAAACCTACTTCAAATTACATAATTAATAATTGAACCTAGGGGTGTATTGAGTTTTTAACAGTAAAAGGTGTATAGTGAACACTTAATTTGGGGAATTATAAATGTCGTATTATTGGATCTTATCAAAAAATTCTCACAGTTCATTTGTTAAAAACATTAACAAAAATTTGTTTTATTGAAAAAGGACTTCGTGATTATTTTTGCCTAAAATATACTCAAGGAAGTGATGGGTTAGCTGGGAAATTCTAAACTTTGGAATAAGATCAAATATTCATTTAAAATTATAGCTTTACCATTTAGGCAAATGAGGCATTTTTACAATTATTCCTATTCAATATATGTGTTATCATTAATTTCTGTTTTGATTTTGTTTTCATGCGAAGAAAAAAAGAAAAGTGGAAAGGCTCTTTTTGAAAGTGAATGTGCTAGTTGTCATAAACTGCCAAAAGTAAATAACCTACCTAAAGAATTATGGGAAAGTAAAGTGTTGCCAGAGATGGCAGGAAGAATGGGTATCCGAGAATCCGGTTTTAATCCTTATCAGGGTTTTTCATATGTAGAGCAAGGGCAAATGATACGTTCCGGTGTGTTTGAAACGCCACCTAGGATTAGTACAGAAGACTGGTTGCTTCTTGAAGAATATATTTTAAGTGTAGCTCCCGATAGTTTAAATCTTGATTTTGTCAATAAAAAACTACAAGAAATTCCAAATTTTAAACCATCCGAAATTGATCTAGATGGTAAAATGGGTTCTTCAATATCCTTTTTGAGCCTTGAAAAAGATACTTTGGTTGCTGGTTTTCTAGACGGAGAGGTAATTACATACCAATCTAAAAATAAAAAGGTGTTACAAAGGGAACAGTTTAATGGAGTTGTTACAACATATAATTTGGATGAAAATTCTAAACTTGTAGCTTTAGTAGGTAAGCTAAATCCTTCTGAGCAAAAACTTGGTAAACTCTTAAAGCAAGGGCCAAATACATTTGAGCGGTTATTAGATAGTTTGCATAGACCAGTGAATTTTTCCATGGTAGATTTAGACCAAAACGGAAAAAAGGAATTTTTGATTTGTGAATTTGGACATCTAACAGGAGAACTTTCTTTATTTAGTCAATTAAAGGATGGTACCTATAAAAAAAGAACACTAATTGGATTACCGGGTGTCACCAGAACCATTGTTAAAGACATGAACAATGACGAAAAATTGGATGTTTTGGTACTTAGCGGTCAAGGAAACGAGAATGTATCTGTGTTATATCAAACCGACTCTTTAGTTTTTGTTCAAAAACAACTTCTACAGTTTGATCCGGCCTATGGAACTAGTTGGATGGAGCTGGTTGATGTGAACAATGATGGGTTGGAAGATATTGTTACCGTGCATGGCGATAATGCCGATAAAACGTATGTGCAAAAACCTTATCATGGCCTTCGCATACATTTAAACGTTGGGAATGGGGGGTATAAAGAAGCTTATTTTTATCCCATGTTTGGTGCTACAAGATTTACAAGTGCAGATTTTGACCAAGATGGAGATGTAGATTTTGCAATTGTATCCTCTTTTCCAGATTATGAGAGTAAAGCTCCCTTATCTTTTGTGTATCTTCAAAACCTAGGTGGGGTTTCATTGGAGTTTAAACCTTTTGGATTAAACAAGGCTAATTCCAATAGATGGATGTTAATTGATAGTGACGATATTGATGGGGACGGAGATATGGATATCGTACTTAGTAGTTTTGCCTATAATTTTATTCCTGTTCCTATTGATATTAAAAAGGAATGGCGTACTTCTTATACTGACCTTCTAGTATTGGAGAATATGTTGGTAAACCCCTAATTCCTTTTGTTTTTCAAAGGATTGGGTAATGCACGTTGTCTATATTTAAAAACCTTTAGAGGTCCTCTGTTTTGTGAAACAATTACATATTCATCTCCTTGCTTGTTATTTATCGCTATCATGTCTTTGGCATCTTCAGAAACAAAAAAGCCCGAATCCAAAGTCGTGACCGCAGAAAAATTACCAGTACCATCCCCTAACATTAAACTTCCATTAAATGCATCCAATCTGCCAATAAAAATCTCATTACCAAAGTCATTTCCAATCAATAGAATATCTTGGTTGCCATCTTTATTAATATCTCTTACCAATGTCTTGTTAATAGGAGCAATCTGAGCTTGCCAAGGAAGTGGAACAATTTTAAATTTATTGTTTCCAAGATTCTCTACAACCACTGATTGGTCATGATTGCCTAATAATTTTGTAGTTCCCTCCAATTCTTCTTTTTTGAAAAGAGAATCTATCGTTGCCCTAGAATAGGTTTTATATGAATTGAACTTTGATCTAAAAAGCGGACTTTGACCATAAAGATCACCCCAAAAATTTACGGGAAACGCTTTTGTATTCGTGTCTTTATATGTTGGTCTAAAATGGGCAAACATTACCGGGTCTATGGTTCCATTTTTGTCAAAATCTTTTGCGATTACAGTAATTGGATTTTTTTGAGATGGTTGGTAAAAGTTATTTTCACCCAAATTTCCTATTACAAAATCAACGTCCCCATCATTGTCAAAGTCCCCTGCCGCAATACTTTCCCACCAACCTTTATATTGCTCTAAACCTGTCTGTTCTAGTTTTCTGAATTTTGAATTTTCATTAATAAAAATGGTAACGGGCATTAATTCGCCAACAAGAATCAAATCTAAAGTAGTGTCTCCATTTACGTCTTCCCATATGGCATCGGTTACCATTCCTATATGTTTTAACTCTGGCGCTATTTCTTCGGTAACATCCTTTAGTTTTCCCTTATCGTTTTTCAGTAGAAAGCTTTGGTCTGCCATGGGGTATTTTCCAAAAGGTGTTCTACCCCCGATAAAAATATCGGTGAATCCATCGCTATCAAAATCGTTGGCTATGGCTATAGAGCCGCTAGAGGAAATTTCAGGTATATAGTTTTGTGAAATATTGAAATTTCCATTACCATCGTTAATTAATAATCTGTCTTTATAATAAATGCTATTGGGTTGAAATTCATTACTGCCAGAAACTAGGTACAAGTCTAAATCACCATCGTTTTCCAAATCAAACAATACCAGGCTTTCTTCCTCGTATTTTTTATCCTCCTCCAAACTAAAAAGCTTTTTTTGGGTAAAGCTACTTGTACTGGTTTGAAAGAAAATAGTTGGAGAATACCCAGAAGAACTACCTACTATAAAATCTTCCAAACCATCACCATTAATGTCGCCTTTAGCTAATGAAGGACCGTTTTGAGTTAATTTATGAGGTAGTATTCTTTGTACGTTGTAGTCTACAATATCTAATTCTTCATGAATAAACCCATTTGTTATTTCATCTGTAACATCATTAAATAAAGTTGCTGTATTTTTTGCAGGTTTAAAAGGGAAGTGAGACTTAGATCTATCTATAACTTTAGCATCCAAATGTTTTAGGGTGATAGAATTATTTGATTTTGGAGTGCGGACAGTTTGATGTTTGCCATCTGGCCATATAATTTCCAAACTATCAATAGCTACTTCGTAGCCAATTCCAAAAACAAGGGTAGGGTCTACGGAAGACATGTACCCTCTAGAAAGGTATTGCTCTTTAATTTGCATTTTTCCATTACCATACCATAACGCCAATTTTGAACCAATACCCAGAGGATTTGCTTTTGGTCCCTTTAAATTGATAGAAAGGTAATTGTTGGGATTAGGTATTTTATCAGATTTGTTTTCAAAAAGAAATGCTTCATCATTAATATTATTGACTATGTAGTCTAAATCTCCATCTAAGTCTAAATCTGAGAATACGGCCCCATTTGAAAAAGATGGAATATCTAATCCCCAATTGCGGCCAACATCATTAAACTTGTTTTCGCCAATGTTTTTGTAGGCATAGTTTGGTATCTTAATAGTAGGTATACTATCTAAAATTTGAACAGGTGTTAAATATCGGCTTACGTTAAATTTAAATTCCCCAAAATCCAAATCGGTAATGTCTCTAGGAAAACCGTTGGTTATTAAGAGGTCTTTATGGCCATCGTTATCCATGTCTGCAAAAAGGGGAGACCAGCTCCAGTCGGTTTTGGCTACACCAGCCATTAAGCCAACTTCGCTAAAAGGTAGGTCCGCGCCATTACCCTTTTGAAGCATATTTCGCATGTATTGATAATCATAGCCAAATTTTTCATTTAAAATGTAACCGGTGTATTTATTGTTTGGAATTGTAGTTTTAAGACGTTCGTTGGTTTCTCCCAACATGTCTAGAGTAATTATGTCTACCAGCCCATCGTTGTCATAATCCGCAATATCTGAGCCCATGGAAAATTTACTCTGATGTTTAATAAAATCACTTATGTTATTAGAAAACGTACCATCTTGGTTGTTGATGTAAAGTAAATCATTGGTAAGGTAGTCGTTGCTTACATATATATCTGGCCAACCATCATAATTAATATCAGATATGGCTAACCCCAAACCATAACCTTCATATACAATACCCGCTTTCAACGTTACATCAGTAAAAGTGCCATTACCATTATTCCGGTAAAGCTTATCATTACTAAGAGAGGAACCGTCAATTATTTTTTCTCTATAGTGCGCTGGCAGTACATGGATATCCACATTGTTTAATACATATAAATCCAATAGGCCATCCTTGTCGTAGTCAAAAAATGTAGCGTTCATACTATTGTGTTTCCCCGCAATACCATAGGCTTCGGCCTCCTCTTTAAACACTGGAACCCCAGAATTGTCTGTTCCTTGATTAACAAAAAGTTTGTTCTTTTTTTCATTGTCTGTAGGAAGCATAGCAGAACATACATAAATATCTAGCCAACCATCGCTATTGATGTCTACTACGGCTACGCCTGTATTCCAACTATTTTGTGCTTGTATACCTGCTTTTTCAGAAATGTCTTCAAATTTAAGATTGCCTTTGTTTAGGTAAAGTTTGTTGGGTACTTGGTTTCCCGAAAAGAAAATATCTGGCAACCCATCATTATTAAAATCCCCAGAAGCTACACCGCCTCCATTGAAAATATACTCACTGGTAATGATATTGAAGCTATCGGTTTCCGTGATTTTATTATTAAAATAGATTCCGGTTTTGGATGCAGGTAATACCTTAAATAGCGTTTTGTTTTTGTTACTACAGGAGGTGCTTAAGGTAGCTAGAAAAATAAGGGTAATTAATAATGGTCGCATTATAGATTGTTGGCGTTGGTTGTAATATTTAGTTAATATTTGGTACGTGTTCTAATGCTATATCAAGATTGAAGATAAGTTTTGAATAACAATTAATCAAGGTGAGAATCCTCTAAAAAATACAAGGCGCAATTTGCGCCTTGTATAAATTTAAAATTGCAGTTGTTATTAGTAACCTGGATTCTGTGTTAAAACACCACCACTTTGGTCAATAGCGTTAACAGGAATCGGAAATAAGTCGTGTTTATCCGTATAGGTGCCAAATCTAGTATAGTCTGAGAGATAGATATCTTCTGCTTCTCTTTCTATATAAGTATTAATAGTTTCTTCGGCAACGTTCCACCTTCTTAAATCAAATAAGCGATGGCCTTCCATTCCAAATTCTAATCTTCTTTCAAATCGAACAGCTTTTCTTGCAAAAGCTTGATCAGTAAAACTGGTATAGGGTTCAATTTGGTAATTTGCCGCTGGGGCGTCACTTTCCGTATCTTGAACGTACGTCATGTTTTTTGCTCTGTTTCTAACTCGATTTACATAGTCTAAGGCTAATGCTAGATCTGGTGTAGACTGTTCTACAGCTGCTTCTGCTGCCATTAACAAAACATCTGCAAAGCGAAGGATATTGTAATTTATGCCAGACCAGTCTGACCCCCATCCACCAGTACCTCTTTGTGCATCTACTTCATCTGCTTGGTACACATTTTTCTTAGGTAGGTAGGGTCCAGAAATATCTTGAAAAGTTGCTCTGATCCACTCTTTCCCTGGGTTAGCCCCAAAGCCATTGTAATCAATACCTCTTCTGGAAACGGTATAGTCTAATCTAGGATCTAGTGGTCCTGTATGAGGTGTAAACGGATCTGCGCTATTAATACCATAATCATTGGCAACATCTGTATCTGCATAGGTGTCTAATAATGGTAATCCAGTACCGTCTGTTTGATAGGCATTTACCAAATCTTGTGTTGGTTGGTAAAAACCACAGCAGGTTCCTAGTGGACCGCCACCAGGGAAATTTAGCGTTCCGGCTCCATTGCCGTTGTAAGATTGTCCGTCATCAGCAGCAAATTGTATGGCAAACATAGACTCTGCAGCATTTTCACCAGCTAATCTAAAATTATCTACATATTCTGCATTTAATGCATACGGTCCGTTGTCAATTACATCTTTTAGCAAGGGTAAGGCTTGATCCCATTTTTCTTGGTACAAATAGGCTTTGCCCAAATAGGCTTTTGCGATCCATGCGTTTGCTCTACCAGCAACAACTTCATCTCCAAGATTATCTATGGCAGCTTGTAAATCGGCTTCAATTTCTGACCAAATTGGGCCTGGGTTAGGCTGGTTGAATTCTTGATTGGCTAAATTTTCTACCGAAATGAACGGAACATTTCCATAAAATTTTTGAAGTTCAAAATTATAGTAGCCTCTTAAGAATTGTGCTTCGCCCAATTGTTGGGTAAAATCACCATCAGGAATTTGGTTAATTAAGTCTATAACCGCGTTACATCTATTTACACCTCCAAAGAGAGCGCTCCATCTACCTAAAAACCAAGAGTTACCTGTTTGCCAATCTAAAGTTTCTACTTGAAATAGGGCGGTATTATCACCATCGGTACTTCCTCTGTGTGCATCATCAGATACAACATCTGTCCACCAGTTATCCCCTCCAGCAGCAACACCTTCACCTTGCCTATTGATTCGTTCACCATCTAAAACGGAATAAGCAGCTGTGAGCTTTAAGTCTACCCCAGTAGCGTTTTGCAGGGCATCATCAGAAAGCGCACCGGTGGGCGTAATTTCCGTAAAATCATCACTACATGCTACTAATAACATGCAAGCCATTGTTAATGAATAAATTATTTTCCTTTTCATTTTTTAAAATTTAAGATTTACACCTAGTGAATAAATAGAAGCAACTGGATAGTTGTTGTCAGAAACACCAATGGTTAAGTTGTCGATAGCTCCGTTATCTAACAATCTTGGTCTTAATTCTGGGTCTATACCGTCATACCCTGTTATGGTAAATAAATTTGTTCCTTGGAGGTAAAATCTAACGCTATCCATACCTAATAAATCAGACACCTCATCGTTAAAGGTATACCCAATTTGTAGGTTCTTTAGTCTTAGGTATGAACCATCTTCCACAAAGAAGGAACTGGCGGTACCTTCATTGTTGGTTATACTTTGGCTAAGAGCCGGTAAGCTAGCGTCCGTATTTTCTGGAGTCCATGAATCCAATACTCTAATACTTCTGTTCGCATTAAAGAATGTTGGGAAATCCGTATATACTTTATCGTTGTTAAAGATTTCATTTCCTTGAGAGCCTTGAAAAAATGCGGACATATCAAAACCTTTGTAACCCATGGTAATGTTTACACCATAGGTAAAATCTGGGTGTGGTGATCCTATAAACGTTCTATCATCATCATTGATTACCCCATCGTTATTTATGTCTCTGTACTTAAACCTTCCAACACCATCTTCCGGGGTCTCAAAGCCTTGACTTGCATGGCTAGACACCTCTGCGGCCGTATTGAATATGCCATCTACAATTCTTCCGTAAAAGGAAGAAATAGGTTGGCCCTCTTGTGTTCTAGTTACAGTTCCTGTTGTTCTAAAGCCGCCAAATCCTGTTTGGAATGCACTAATTAATTCTGTTACCTCGTTTTTATATGAGGAGAAATTTATATCTATACCATATCTAAAATCAGATGGAGTGGTGTCTGCAAAGCTCAAGGTTGCGTCTATACCTTTATTTTCTATAGAACCTAAATTTACATAAGGCGGTGCGGCATCTATAGCTGTAGAGCTTATAAGACTCCCGTCTTGATTAATTAAATCCTTGGTTTTAATGGTAAAATATTCTGCGGCTAAATTCAATTTTCCGTTGAAAAAACCTAACTCAACACCAAAATTGGTGGTCTCACTTGTTTCCCATCTTAAATCGGGGTTACCAACAGCATTTAATATTGCCCCCTGTGTGGCCCCACCGCTTCCGGTAAATACGTAATTCGCATATTGATCGCTTAAAACGGAAATATTGGAAGTAGGATTGTTAACTGGTAACGTTTGGTTTCCTAATTGACCCCATGACCCTTTAAGCTTAAAACGGTCTATAAAAAAGTCTTGTGGCCAGAAATCTTCATTACTAGCTACCCAACCTGCACTAAAGGATGGGAAGACATCACTCTTGTTATCTCCAAGAAACCTTGAGGATTCATCTTGACGTACTGTGGCTGTTAGTAGATATTTGCCTGCATAATTGTAGTTAACTGATCCAAATAAAGAAAATAATGAAGACATGTTGTCATATGCGTAAGATACATTTGGTGCGCCTCCACCATTGCTTAGAAGATAATATTCTGGAGTTTCAAAGAAATAATTGGTTCTTGAGATTTCCTTGCCTTTTCCATGCACGTTTAAGGCTTCAATACCTGCTAATGCATTTATGCTATGATCACCAAAACTTTTGTTGAAATTTAAAGTGTTGGTCCAAACCCACTCGTACGTGTCTTGGTCCGCTTCTCTTAAGGTATTCGTTGCAATTGGTTCAGAAGACTCAGGAATTAAAGGTCTAAACCTTCTGTCGTTATATGCTCTAATTGATCCACCTATAGAGGTTTTAAATTGTAACCCATCCATAATATCTAATGTGGCGTAGATATCACCAAAAACGCGGAGTGTTTTATTAAAATCGTCTGCTTGTCTGTTGGCTTCGGCAATTGGATTGTTTGGATTGGATAGGCCGGTATCATTACTGTAATTTCCGGCATAGTTGCCCTCGTCATCAAAAACAGGAACCAATGGAGACATTCTTGTGGCAAAATTGTACCAAGATTGTCCGCCACCTATTCTGTCAAAAGAAATATTTGCATGTTCTCCAACTCTAATTCTATCACCAATTTTAAATTCAGAGTTCAACCTAACCGAGCCTCTTTTAAAGCCGGTAGCAATTTGGATACCTTGTCTGTTTAAATACCCTGCTGAAAATAATACCTTAGATTTTTCATTTCCATTTTCAAATGTAATGGAGGCGTTTTGGGTAATAGCAGTTCTATAAAGCTCGTCTAACCAATCTGTGCCACCACCTGGTTTTACGGTAGCGCTAACTGGTGCTCTTTGCAACGTTGTAGGTGTTACTGGGTTTGGACCATCTCCATATTGCGGATGTGTAGGCGTTCCACCGTCATTTAAAATACTCTGCCAAATCATTTGGCCATGTTGTTCCGTATCTAAAAGCTCTGGCAAATTTGCAGCAACTGAAAAGCCAGTGTACATGTCTAAAGAAACCTTAGCAGAATCCATGTTGTAGCCGCCGCCTTTAGTGGTAATAATTACTACACCATTAGACGCCCTTGCTCCATAAATGGCCGCGGCACCATCCTTTAGTACGTTCATCTGTTCAATGTCTGCCGGATTTATAGAATTTAAAATACTGGCATCATCGGTTTGTACACCGTCAATGATGTACAATGGGTCATTACTATTACCAGTACCAAAGCCACGTACTCTAACAACTGGGGTGGCTCCAGGAGCTCCATTGTTGGTGATGGTAACACCGGATACTCTACCTTGTAGCGCTTCTGCCGCATTTACAATAGGTGTTTTGGTGGCTTCTGAAATGTCAACACTAGCTACAGACCCAGTAAGATCTCCCCGTGTTTGTACAGAGTAACCAGTTACCACCACTTCATCAAGTGCGGCTGCATCTTCACTTAAGGTTAAGCTAATGTTGGTTTGGCTACCTACAACAACTTCTTGTGTTTTGTAGCCCACATAGCTAAAGATTAAAGTGGCGCCTTCTCCTACGGTAATGGAATAATTTCCATCAAAATCAGTTTGTGTCCCGTTGGTGGTACCTTTTTCAATCACGTTAGCTCCTGGCAAGGGGCCGCTAGAATCCGAAACTGTTCCGGAAATTGTCTGAGCCTGGATACTTCCTGCGCAAATAAACGCACAAAAAAGCACCAAACTCCTGAGCAGTTTAATTTTCATGAGAGTTGATTTAAAGTTTAGTTAATTTTTAATTATTACTTAAACATATATAAAATAAATGTTAAAGAATATACTTTTTAACAGTTAAGTGTCTCGCAAACGTTTTCGTGTTAATAAATATAACAAAATGATTATATGGTAATAATTTATATTAAAAATTATAAAAAATTCAAACGAAAAGGTTTTGGATGTATAATATTGTTAATTGTAAAATTTTGTTTGAACCTTAAACGTTGTTCTTTGTTTAAGGAATTTTGTAATTTGCAAAGCTTAGCTTACTCTTACTTTTTGTTAAGAAAAAAGGCTTTTAGAAAATTCAGGATAGTAATACAATATTAGGGTTGAAAAGAAAGATAACGTTAAAGCATATAGCTAAAGAATTAGAAGTATCCATTTCTACAGTTTCAAAGGCTTTAAAGAACAGTGAGGAAATTAGCAGGGACACTAAAGAGAAAATCCAAGCTTTTGCCAAGCTGTATAACTACAGGCCCAACAATATCGCGGTTAGTTTAAAGAATAAGCGTACAAAGAATATTGGTGTTATTATTCCAGATATTGTGCATCATTTTTTTACTACCGTCATAAGTGGGGTAGAAAAGGAAGCGAACAGCAAAGGCTATAACGTTATTGTTTGCTTATCCGATGAGTCTTTTGATAAAGAGGTGATCAATATGGAAATGCTTGCCAATGGTAGTATTGATGGCTTTATTATGTCTTTATCTTCAGAGACACAACAAAAGAAAGATTATAATCATTTAAAAGAAGTTACAGATCAAGGTATTCCTTTGGTATTGTTTGATCGGGTAACACAATCTGTAGATTGTGATAAAGTGATTATAGATGATCAATTAGGAGCTTACGAGGCTACCAAAAAGTTACTTAACCAAGGTAAACGTAAAATTGCTTTAATTACCGTAGATGATTATTTAAGCGTTGGTACGGAAAGGACCAAGGGTTTTATACGGGCTCACAAAGATTTAGGTATTCCTTATCTAGAGAAAAACATTTTAAAAATGCCTACCATGGAAATGGAAGAGGGCATAATCCGTGAATTTCTTACCAAAGCAGATTACGATGCCATTATATGTGTAAACGAAATTTTTGCTGTCTTTGGAATGAAGGTGGCCAAAGAAACAGGTAAAAAAATACCACAAGATGTTTCTGTAATAGGTTTCACAGACGGTCTCTTATCCAAATATGCCAACCCATCCCTTACCGCAATTGCACAGCATGGTGAGCTTATGGGAGAAACGGCCGCTAGAATGTTAATTAAACGAATAGAGGATGAGTCAGATGATGAATTTCCTTTCCAAACTAAAATTTTACAACCCACATTAATTGAACGGGATTCTACAATTAACTAAGTTTGCCTCACTAAACTTAGCTTAACATGAATCAAGATTATATTATACCAAATCCTTGGTCTATTATAGAAGAAGGTTTTGATGCAGAACGAGTGCAATCTTCTGAGAGTCTTTTTAGTATAGGTAACGGTGCCATGGGGCAACGAGCTAATTTTGAAGAAGACTATTCAGGCGAAACATTCCAAGGTAGTTACATAGCCGGTGTTTATTATCCAGACAAAACAAAAGTTGGTTGGTGGAAAAACGGTTACCCAGAATATTTTGCAAAGGTTTTAAATGCGCCAAGCTGGATTGGGATTGGTATAACATTGGATGGCGAAAAGTTGGATTTGGCTACTTGTAAATCGGTAAACGATTTTAAAAGGGAGCTAAACATGAAAGAAGGCTGGTATAAACGTAGCTTTAATGCCGTTACCAAGAACAATGTAGAAGTAGCTGTATCCGTAACTCGTTTTTTAAGTATTGCTTTGGACGAGTTAGGTGCAATAGCTTATAGTATAACGCCTAAAAATAAGGCAGTAGCCATTAAGATAACTCCTTACTTGGATAGTGGAATAACCAATAGAGATACCAATTGGGACGATAAGTTTTGGGAAACCACCAATGTTTCTGTTCAAGACAATACCGCTTTTATAGAGGCGCATACATTAAAGACCAATTTTAACACCTGTACTTTTATGTCTAGTACGGTAACTAAGAATGGGCAACCCGTTTCTATTACCAATTCTAGAGAAGAAGAAAAACAGGCGGTTTTAGAATACGAATTTGAGGCCAATGCCAATGATACAATTCTAATAACAAAGTATGGCGGTTATACCGTTTCAAGAAACCATGATAAATCGCAATTAATAGCAGCTGCTAAGCAAACCCTTGCAGCGGCAGATTCTATTGGTTTTGAAGGCTTGTTACAACGCCAAAAAGAGGAATGGGCTAAGATTTGGGAAATGAGTGACATTACAATTGAGGGTGATGTGAAGGCTCAACAGGGAATACGTTTTAATATTTTTCAACTAAACCAAACTTATCTAGGTACAGATTCTAGACTAAATATTGGACCAAAAGGATTCACTGGTGAAAAATATGGAGGAAGTACCTATTGGGATACAGAAGCGTATTGTTTGCCGTTTTATATGACTACTAAGAACGAAACGGTAGCCCGTAATTTATTAAAGTATCGTTACGATCATTTGGAGAAAGCCATAGAAAATGCTGAAAAACTTGGTTTTTCTAATGGTGCCGCCCTCTATCCTATGGTAACAATGAATGGTGAGGAATGCCATAATGAGTGGGAAATTACCTTTGAGGAAATCCACAGGAATGGTGCCATTGCTTTCGCAATTTATAACTACTACAGGTTTACGGGAGATTATAGTTACATACCAGAAATGGGGCTAGAGGTGTTAATTGGTATAGCACGTTTCTGGCACCAAAGGGCTAACTATTCTACCCATAAGAACAAATACATGATTTTGGGCGTAACAGGTCCAAATGAATATGAGAATAATGTAAACAACAATTGGTACACCAACTACTTGGCAAAATGGTGCATAGATTATTGTTTGGAACAGATACAAAAAGTAAAAGACGGATATTCTGAAGATTACCAACGTATTATTGGCCACACCAAATTAACCGATGCAGAGCTAGACGATTGGAAAAAGGTAGCAAGCAATATGTATTTTCCTTATTCTGAAACCCACGATGTGTATTTGCAACAAGACGGTTTCTTGGATAAAGAATTAATGCCAGTGACCGAGTTGGATAAGACCGAAAGACCTATTAATCAAAAATGGAGCTGGGATCGTATTTTACGTTCGCCCTATATTAAACAGGCAGATGTACTACAAGGTTTTTATTTCTTTGAAGACCATTTTACTACAGAACAATTAGAAAAGCATTTTGATTTCTATGAGCCCTTTACTGTTCACGAGTCTTCTCTTTCTCCATGTGTGCACAGTATACAGGCAGCCAAGCTTGGTAGAATGGAACAAGCCTATACCTTTTACCTTAGAACTTCTAGGTTAGATTTGGACGATTACAACAAAGAGGTAGAAGAAGGCTTGCACATTACCAGTATGGCAGGTACTTGGATGAGTATTGTAGAAGGATTTGGTGGTATGCGCGTTTTGGAAGATAAACTAAACTTTTTTCCTCAAATTCCAGAAAATTGGGAAGGCTATTCCTTTAAGGTTAACTTTAGGAATAGAATTATTACCGTTAAGGTTTCTAAGACAGGTTCTTCGTACCAATTAAATGGTACGGAAGAAATGAGTATTCGCGTAAACGGAGAACGTGTGGTGTTAAAACCAGGAGAAACCGTTGCCGTATAATGAAATTAGTTAGAATTGTATTTATCTTACTAATTGTTCTAGGTGCATCCTGCAATTCAGATGCACCTAGTTCAAAAAATAAAAAGGAATCCAATAGTCCAAATATGAAAAAAAAGGCGGTTGTTTATCAAGTATTTACCAGACTCTTTGGTAACACAGAAACAAATAACAAGCCTTGGGGTACAAAGGAAGAGAATGGCGTGGGTAAGTTCTCAGATTTTGACCATAAAGCCCTTATGGCCATAAAAAATCTAGGGGTAACCCATATTTGGTATACTGGAGTTCCACACCACGCGTTGATAGGAGACTATACCCAATATGGAATTTCTAATGATGATCCAGATGTTGTAAAAGGCAGGGCAGGTTCTCCATATGCCGTAAAGGACTATTATAATGTAAATCCAGATTTGGCAGATAATCCTGCAAATAGGCTACAAGAGTTTGAGGCATTGATAGCAAGAACCCATAACATGGGTTTAAAAGTAATTATAGACATTGTACCAAACCATATAGCCAGAAAGTACGAAGGAAAAACCAACCCTGAAGGTGTAGACGATTTTGGAGCCAAAGACGATACCTCAGTAGTTTATAGTAAGCATAATAATTTCTACTACATACCCGGTGAAGAATTTAAAGTGCCCAACTGGCAAGATGATTATTCGCCACTAGGAGAGGAAAATACAAACAAGGAAGATGGGAAATTTACGGAGATACCAGCAAAATGGACCGGTAACGGTTCTAGGTTGGCCCAGCCAAATTTTAACGATTGGTACGAAACCGTAAAAATAAATTACGGGGTTAGACCTGATGGTACAAAAGATTTTGACACCTTACCAGATGCGTATGCCAACATGGATTACCAGGCACACTATAACTTTTGGAAAGAAAAAGAAGTGCCAGATTCTTGGACCAAGTTTAAGGATATAGCCTTGTATTGGCAAGAAAAAGGAGTGGATGGCTTTAGGTATGATATGGCAGAAATGGTTCCGGTAGAATTCTGGAGTTATCTAAACTCTTCCATTAAAGTAAAAAATCCAGATGCATTTCTATTAGCAGAAGTTTATAATCCATCCTTATATCGCGAATATCTGTTCAAGGGCAAGATGGACTACTTGTATGATAAGGTAGAACTATATGATAGTTTAAGACATATCATGAAAGGTTACGGTTGGACGGACCATATACATACCGTACAAAGCGGTATGAAAGATATTGAGCACCATATGCTACATTTTTTGGAAAATCATGATGAGCAACGAATTGCAAGTCCGGAATTTGTGGGCAATGCAGCCCTGGCCAAACCAGCCATGGTGGTGAGTGCTACTTTAAGTACATCCCCAACCATGATATATTTTGGTCAAGAAGTTGGTGAGGATGGTTCTGAAAACGCTGGATTTGGGTCTCCATCCCGGACTTCAATTTTTGATTACATAGGCGTTCCCGCACACCAGCGATGGATGAACCATAAAAAGTTCGATGGTGGCCTTTCTACGGATGAAGAAAAAGCACTTCGAGATTTTTACCAAAGGCTATTGAATTTTACTATTACTAGCGATGCCTTGATGGGAGAATATCAAGAAACACATTATTATAACAAAGAAAATACACATGGCTATGACCACAGAATATATTCTTTTGTTAGATGGTTCGGCGAAGATAGGTTGCTGATCATTTCCAACTTTGACGCCGAAAAAACATACCAAATAGACTTTAAGTTACCTCCTGAAATAGTAAAACATTGGAAGCTAAATTCCGGAGAATTTCTATTGCAGGAACAATTGTATGGAGCTTATAATCCAACGCTTATGGTTGATGGTGAAGTGGGCAGGGTAGATTTAAAATTGGCACCATTAGAAAGTTATATTTTTAAACTAAATCAATAGAATAACAACTACAAATCAACCACCAAATGAAATTAAATGCATTAACCATTGTATCGGTATTAATTTTAACCTCTTGTCAAATGAAAACAAAACCACTAGTTATAGGTCATCGTGGAGCAATGGGCTATGAAACCGAGAATACTTTAGCTTCCGTGCAAAAAGCGTTGGATATGCAGGTAGATATGATAGAGATTGATGTTTTTAATATCGCCAGTGGTGAAACTGTTGTTTTTCATGATGAGCGTTTAGAACGGTTAAGTAATGCTGGCGGTAATATTGAAACATATAACATTGTAGACTTGAATAAAGTGGTGCTAGAGGGCAACCATCAAATTCCAAAATTGCAAGATGTTTTAAAGTTGATAGACAATAAGGTTGGTTTAAATATTGAACTAAAGGGTGCAGGTACTTCAGACAGGGTAAATTTTATCATAAACTATTACATTAAAAACAAGGGGTGGGAGGCAAAGAATATCCTTATCTCTAGTTTTAATTGGGACGAGCTTAGAGAGATGAGAAGATTAAATCCAGATATTGCCATAGCTATTCTTACGGAAGAAGACCCTTTAAAAGCAATACCCATAGCTAAAGAACTAAACGCAGTTGCTATTAACCCATATTTTAAAAAGTTAACCTTAGAAAAAGTAAAGGCCATACAAAATGAAGGTTTAAAGGTATATACTTGGACGGTGAATGAACCTACTGATATTACGACCATGGAAGATTTTGGCGTAGATGGTATCATAACAAACTATCCCGATAGGGTTAACTAATGTTCAACGTTGTATTTGTTGGTGGCGGTGCGGCTGGCTTTTTTGGCGCAATACAATTGGCTAGTCGGCGCCCAGATTTAAAAATTGCTATCCTAGAGCGGGGTAAAACCGTTCTTTCCAAAGTTAAAATAAGTGGCGGTGGAAGATGTAATGTTACCCACGCGGCGTTTGACCCCAAAGAACTGGTAGTTAATTATCCTAGGGGAGAAAAAGAACTACTTGGGCCTTTTCATCAATTTTCTGCAGGAGACGTTATGCAATTTTTTGAAGAAAGGGGTGTACCCCTTAAAATTGAGGATGACGGACGTATTTTTCCCCTTTCAGATTCATCACAAAGTATCATAGATTGTTTTTTAGCAGAGGCGGCAAAATATAATATAGAAATATTAAAAAATAGTTCGGTAAAACAGATTATTGCTCCTTTAGAAACAGAGGACAACTGGCAATTGGTGACCAATAATAAAACCTATTTGTCCAAAAACTTGGTGTTATCTACAGGTAGTAATCCAAAGATTTGGGAGCAATTAAAAAGTTTGGGACATACCATTAGTACGCCGGTGCCTTCTTTGTTCACGTTCAATATTAAAGATACCCGTATAGATGGTTTACAAGGTGTGGCTACCCAGGCAACGGTAAAAGTTCTAAACCCCACCAAATTAAAACTAAAGGGATATACCATTGCTAGCAAAAACGTTAACCATGCTGTTTTGGAAGAAACAGGTCCGGTATTAATTGCACATTGGGGATTAACGGGTCCGGCTATTTTGCGTTTATCGGCTTGGGGGGCTTTGGTATTGAATCAGATGAATTATCAATTCACGATTCAAATAAATTGGTTGCCAGATTATACTTCGTCCTCTTTGTTAGCCTATTTTAAGGTGTGTAGGGAACAAGAACCTAAAAAAACGATCTTAAAATCCAAGGTGGTAGATATGCCAAAGCGGTTGTGGAATAGCTTAGTTAAATCTTCTGGTATTTTAGCTTCGGATAAGTGGGCAGATGCCAACAATGACACCCTTAAGACTTTGGCAAAAGCAATAACAGAAACAACGTTGGCCGTTAATGGAAAAAGTACATTTAAAGATGAATTTGTTACCGCAGGTGGTGTAGCTTTAACCGAAGTCAACTTTAAAACTATGGAGAGTAAAGTTATTCCTAGGTTATATTTTGCGGGTGAAATTATAAATGTAGACGCCATAACAGGCGGTTTTAACTTTCAAAATGCTTGGACTACGGCTTACTTGGCGGCTAAAGCTATTGCTGAGAAAATCTAAGCAAGTACAAGGGCCAATAATGCTGCCAAACTAGCACCTATAATAGGTCCTACTACAGGTATCCAAGCATAACCCCAACCCATATTTCCCTTATTCTTGAGAGGTAATAACGCATGTACTATTCTAGGACCTAAATCTCTTGCAGGATTTATGGCATAACCAGTTGTACCGCCCAAAGAAATACCAATGGCCCAGACCAATAAAGCTACTGGCAATGCCCCAAGGGAGCCTAAACCTATAATGGTTTCACTATCCGATATAATGGCATCCGTAAAATATAAAACGGTGAAAACCAATACAAAGGTGCCCAGTATTTCATTAAAGAGGTTTATGGTTGTGTTTGGTATGGCCGGTCCGGTACAAAACACACCTCTTTTGCTATCGCCGTCTGCTGTAACATCAAAGTGATCCTTATGCGTAATCCAAATCAAGAGTGCCCCTAGCATGGCTCCAATGAACTGCGCTAAAATATAAATGGGTACTAAATTCCAATCAAATTTATTGGCAACGGCCAGGCCAATGGATACTGCGGGGTTTAAATGTGCGCCACTATGTGGTGCGGCTACCACCACGCCAACATATACTGCAAAGGCCCATCCTGTTGTTATTACTATCCAGCCAGAACCTTGGCCATATGTTTTATTTAGTGTAACGTTCGCATTTACGCCAATTCCTAATAACATTAAAAGCGCGGTGCCTATAATTTCTGCAATAAAGGGAGTCATGTGTAAAGTTGGGGTTTAAATTTAGAGTGTAGACCAATATTCTAAAGCTTTTATTGCTTTATGCCAACCAGCTATTCCTTGTTCAATTGGTTCACGTTTTTTAGTTGGTTCAAAATGTACATCGGCATCCCAGATATCTTGTATGTCTTCAATATTATCCCAAAAACCAACAGCCAGACCTGCCAAATAAGCTGCACCTAGCACGGTTGTTTCTATAGATTTGGGTCTAACCGTAGTGGTGTCTAAAACATCGGCCTGAAATTGCATTAACAAATCGTTCACGGTTGCACCACCATCTACTCTAAGTTCCTTAATAGCAATACCAGAATCTATTTCCATTGCTTTTAAGACATCCATGGTTTGGTAGGCAATAGATTCCAAACTAGCTCTAGCTATGTGTGCATCTGTACTGCCTCTAGTTAAACCAAAAAAAGAACCTTTGGCGTTTTGGTTCCAATAAGGAGCGCCTAGACCTGCAAACGCTGGCACAAAATATACCCCGTCTGTATCTGTTACGGATTTAGCCAATAATTCTACTTGGTTAGATTTTCTTATAATTCCTAAACCGTCTCTTAGCCATTGTACTACTGCACCGGCTATGAAAATACTACCTTCAAAAGCATAAGTAGTTTTGCCTTTGATTTTCCAGGCAACGGTAGTTAATAAGTTGTTTTTGGATACGGTTGGGCTATCGCCAATATTCATAAGCATAAAACAGCCTGTGCCATAGGTGTTTTTAACCATTCCTTTCTTAGTGCACATTTGGCCAAACAAGGCAGCTTGTTGGTCTCCTGCTATGCCTGCAATAGGAATTTCATTCGCAAATATGTTTGGTTTGGTTTTGCCATAGACTTCGCTAGATTCTTTTACCACGGGCAACATACTAGAAGGAATATTGAATAGTTCTAGTAGTTCATTGTCCCACTCCATTGTATTTATGTTAAATAGTAAAGTTCTACTAGCATTGGTAACGTCGGTTACGTGTAGTTGACCTTGGGTCATTTTCCAAATTAACCAAGAATCTATGGTGCCAAAAGCCAACTCCCCATTTTCTGCTTGTGTTCTGGCGTTTGGCACATTATCCAAAATCCATTTGACTTTAGTTGCAGAAAAGTAGGAGTCGATGACCAATCCGGTTTTTTCCCTAATAGTTTTGGAATGGCCGTTTTTTTTTAATTCATCACAGAAAGATGCTGTTCTTTTATCTTGCCATACAATTGCATTGTAAACAGGAACTCCGGTTTTTTTATTCCATACTACGGCGGTTTCTCTCTGGTTGGTAATGCCAATACCTACAATTTGTGTTGCTAGAATTCCTTTGCTGGAAATTGCCTCTGCTGCCATACCCGCTTGTGTAGACCAGATTTCGTTTGCATCATGCTCTACCCAACCCGGTTTTGGGAAATACTGTGTAAACTCTTTTTGTGCAACGGAGATAATTGCCCCTTTTTTATTTACTACTACCGCCCTAGAACTTGTTGTGCCTTGATCTAGTGCTAAAATATATTCTTCCATAAAGTAGATTTCAGTCTGAAAATAATAATTTTATCCTTTGTTAATTGCATTATTATGAAAAACCATATTGTTTTTTTGAGGGGTATTAATGTTAGCGGTGCCAAAAAAATTAAAATGGTACACCTTAAAGGAGTTTTAAAAGATAATGGTTTAAAAGAGGTATTAACTTATATCCAAAGTGGAAACTTAGTTGTGCAAACCAATATGGATAGTGAAGAGCTTTCTAGGAAAATAGCGCAGATAATTAAGACAACATATGATTTTGATGTGCCGGTCAAGGCCTATGCCCCAGAACTATTACAAAAGCTTATTGAAAATAATCCCTTTAAAGGTGAACAGGAAGTTTCAAAATTATACTACGTGCTTCCGTTCACTAATATTGATATAGAAAGAAAAAAAATATTTGAGAAAGAAACGTTTGTGAATGAGGATTTTATAATAACTGATTCTTGTATCTATCTTAAGTGCAACGCGGGTTACGGAAAAGCAAAATTGAATAACAACCTAGTAGAGAAAAAATTAAAATTGGTGGCAACTACCAGAAATGATAAAACCATGCATAAGATGCTAGAGTTGGCCAATAATCCTAGTTAAGTACCCATATTTTGTAATTCAACACTGTGGCAAAAGCTACCCATGCAAAATAAGGTATAAGTAATAATGCAGCTTTTTTAGATACAACTTTAAACCATTTGTAGGTAAGCGCTATTAAAACAAGTAAGGCAATGATAATTATTAGCGCCAATTCAGGTTTTTTAAGGCCAAAAAATACAATACTCCATAGTGCGTTTAGCAATAGTTGAAATCCAAAATGGTATAGGGCCGTTTTAACCCATAGATGATGAAATCCTTTAGCCCATACCAAGCCAGCAGCCAATCCCATCATTATGTAGAGTACGGTCCAAACCGGAGCAAAAAGCCAATTTGGCGGATTAAAACTTGGTTTGTTAAGTGTAACGTACCAATCGTTAACAGAAGATTGTGTGGCAAAACTAGAAAGGAAACCAATGAGTAAACAAATTAAAATGGCAACGCCTACTTTTACTAGTTTTTTCTTCATTTTAAGTGCTTTGTACTAAAGTAGCAATTTATTTTGTTTGTAAAACAGGCTTCATTTATACATCTAGTATATTTGCGCAAACGCTTTTGGCATGACGGAAAAAGATTTTATTCCACAAGAAAATTTAAATTATCCTAAAAAAGGAAAGGTAGCCTATAAAGCACCAAGTAATATTGCTTTAGTCAAATATTGGGGTAAGAAAGAGAATCAAATCCCTGCTAATCCATCGGTTAGTTTTACACTTGATGCCTGCGCTACAAGAACTACGCTTACTTATCATCAAAAGGAAGATAAAAGTGATTTTTCCTTTGATTTGTTTTTTGAAGGCAAACCAAAAGAAGACTTTAAACCAAAAATTGAAACTTTTTTAAAACGTATAGAAAGTTATTTACCATATCTAAGAGAATATCATTTTACTATAGAAACTTCTAATTCATTTCCGCATAGTAGTGGTATTGCATCTTCTGCCAGTGGTATGGCAGCCCTAGCTTTATGTTTACTGGAAATAGAAAAGGAAGCAACGGTAAACCAGGATTCAGAATTTTTTAATAAAAAAGCTTCTTTTTTGGCCAGACTAGGTTCTGGTAGTGCGTGCCGAAGCATTAAGGGGAATTTGGTACAGTGGGGAAAGCATGAAGGTCTGGAAAACAGTACGGATTTGTTTGGAGTAAACTATCCAAATAAGGTTAACAATGTTTTCAAAAGCTTTCATGATACTATTTTATTGGTGCATAAGGGCCAAAAGACGGTAAGTAGTACGGTGGGACATAATTTGATGAACGGGCATCCGTATGCAGCAAGTAGGTTTGTACATGCCCATACAAATTTAGCGGCACTGGAAGCTGTCTTTGCAAATGGCGATTTGAACCAATTTATAAATATTGTGGAAAGTGAGGCACTTACGTTACATGCCATGATGATGAGTAGTACCCCATATTTTATACTCATGATGCCCAATACTTTAAATATTATTAATGCAATTTGGACTTACCGTAAAAAGACTCAAATTCCTGTGTGTTTTACATTAGATGCAGGAGCAAATGTACATGTGCTTTATCCAGAATCCTACAGTAAAGAAGTTATTGCTTTTATTAAAACGGAGCTAGTTCAATATTGTGAGAATGGGCATTATATTTGTGATAAGGTGGGGAATGGCGCTAAAAAAATAGAATTGAAATAATTTTCTTACAGTATTTAGCGTTATTGAGTTCTTAAATTAACGGTATAAATTAAGGTAGAATTAGATTTTCATCTATTTTTGTTTAACTTTATTAAAGTGTCTGTTTAACAAACAGCTTTTTGGTTAGAAATTATGAAGGGACCATTATTTTATTCAAAAATTTTACTCTTTGGTGAGTATGGAATTATCAAAGATTCTAAAGGACTTTCTATACCATATAATTTTTATAAGGGTGCTTTAAAATCATCAAATAACCTGTCTGATAGTGCAAAGCAGTCTAACGAAAGCTTAAATAGGTTTGCCAATTATCTGGAAAACTTACAATCAGAAGATTTGGTGTTGTTTGATATAAAAACACTTAAAAACGACATTGCCAACGGTATGTATTTTGATAGTTCTATTCCGCAAGGCTATGGTGTTGGTAGTAGTGGTGCCTTGGTTGCCGCTATTTATGACAAATATGCACAAGATAAAATCACGGTTCTAGAGAATTTAACAAGAGAAAAATTGTTGAAATTAAAGACCATTTTTGGTAAAATGGAATCCTTTTTTCATGGTAAAAGCTCTGGATTGGACCCGTTAAATAGCTATTTGAGTTTACCTATTCTTATTAACTCCAAGGATAATATAGAATCTACTATTTTACCAACTCAGAATAAAGAAGGTAAAGGTGCTGTTTTCTTGTTAGATAGTGGAATGGTAGGGGAAACGGCTCCTATGGTTCAAATATTCATGGAGCAAATGAAAAATGAGGGCTTCAGAAATATCATTAAAGAAAAATTTGTAAAACATACAGATGCTTGTGTAGAGCATTTTCTAAATGGGGATATCAAAGGGCTATTTGGTCACGTAAAACAACTATCTCATGTTGTTTTGGATAATTTTAAACCAATGATTCCAAAACAATTTCATCAACTTTGGCAAAAAGGAATTGAATCTAACGATTACTATTTAAAACTTTGTGGTTCTGGAGGTGGGGGCTATATCTTAGGTTTTACAGAAGATATAGAAAAGGCAAAACAAGCTTTAAAAGGGCATAAACTAGAAGTAGTCTACAACTTTTAGCAGACTATGCTAAGCCGAAAAAACAAACTTCTTTTATTTAAATTATTAAGTCTCTTCTCTGTTGTAAGAGGGTATAATGTGCTTATAATTACCTTGGCACAGTACTTGGCCAGTATTTATATATTAGCTCCGGATTGGCCGTTGAGAAAGGTAGTCTTAGATATTAACCTCTTTTTAATTGTAACGGCATCTGCCTTGGTCATTGCCGCGGGTTACATTATAAACAACTTCTACGATGCGGAAAAGGATTTAATTAACAAGCCTACCAAAAGCATGCTAGATCGTTTGGTGAGTCAAAAGTTTAAGTTAACCACCTATTTTGTTCTCAATTTTGTGTCCATAGTTGCAGCAAGTTATATATCGTTTAAGGCAGTGGTGTTTTTTTCTGCATATATTTTTGGAATATGGATTTACTCACACAAGTTAAAACGGATTCCACTGCTAGGAAATTTAGTTTCTGCCACCTTGGCAATTTCTCCGTTCTTCGTCGTTTTTGTGTACTACAAAAATTTCGAGCCTGTAATATTTGTTCACGCTATCTTTTTATTCTTACTCATTCTATCTAGGGAAATTATAAAGGATTTGGAAAACTTGGCAGGAGATATTGCCCAAAACTATAAAACATTTGCTGTTGTATACGGAGTTTCTAAAGCTAAATTATTAATTGGTTGTCTGTTATTGTTTACTATGATACCGGCCTATTTATTAATACATGATTTTAAAGTGGGCTATATGTATCTCTATTTTTATTTGTGTATTGGATTAATTTTGGCTGTATTAGTACTTCTCTTTAGAGGCACTTCAAAAAAACAGTATGTCTATATGCATAATCTACTTAAGCTGATTATAGTACTAGGCGTTTTTAGTATTTTATTGATAGATGTGGATTTAGTTTTAAATAGGGTGATTTAGAAAAGAATAGCTAAATAATTGATAATAGTAATAGTTGCTTTCTTTTATCAACTACATTTGCAAAAAATTTAAAGACTGATGAGAAAATCAGACAACGAACGCAATCGTAGACCTTCTAACAATAAAGGAGGCAACTTTAAAAAGAAACCTTTCAATAAGGGAGGTTCAAAGCCATTTAAATCGGCTCCTAAAAAAACAAATAGCAACCCGGATTTAATTCGTTTAAACAAGTACATAGCCAATGCTGGTATTTGCTCGCGTAGAGAAGCAGATACATTTATTACGGCGGGTAATGTAACGGTAAACGGTAAACCAGTTACAGAACTTGGTTATAAGGTAAAGAAATCTGATGATGTTCGGTTTGACGGAAGAAGATTAAACCCAGAGAAAAAGGAATACGTGCTGTTGAACAAGCCAAAAAACTTTATTACCACCACCTCTGATGATAAGGGCAGAAGAACGGTAATGGAATTGGTTTCCAGTGCGTCTAAAAATAGATTATACCCCGTTGGCCGATTGGATAGAAATACAACCGGTCTATTATTGTTCACCAATGATGGTGAGCTGGCTAAGAAGCTAACGCATCCAAAACATAATGTTCGTAAAATATACCATGTGCACTTGGACAAGGCCCTAACCATGAGAGATTTGCAGCAAATTATGGAAGGACTAACCTTAGAAGACGGGCCTATTACGGTAGATGAGGTTAGTTATGTGCAAGGAGCAACCAAAAAAGAAGTGGGTATTGAAATACATTCTGGTAAGAATAGAATTGTACGTCGCATATTTGAACATCTTGGTTATACTGTGGTTAAGCTAGACCGTGTGGTGTTTGCTGGGCTTACCAAAAAAGATTTGCCAAGAGGACATTGGCGCTTTTTAACAGAACAAGAGGTGATTAATCTTGGAATGATACGATAAACATAAAGACCGACTTACACGTCGGTTTTTTTATGAATTGAAGTCGTCTTTTATGGTTTTGCGCTCACTTTAATTAGGTTAATATAGTACCTTTCTTTGTGTGAAGAAGTGGTTGAATATACTATTTGAATCTCCAGAGAAAAACGTTCGTTTTAGCTGGAAACACCTGCCGTTCTTGCTTAAGGAAACCTATTTTTCTTGGATAGATAAAGACCCATTTAAGCTTAGTGCGGTTACCGCCTATTATGCTATTTTGTCCTTACCGGCATTTTTGATCATGGTACTTAATTTAGTAGGTTCCGTTTGGGAAAAAGACTTGGTCCATGGTAAATTATTTGGAGAAATTGCAAGTGCCTTGGGTCCAGACACCGCAATGGCCATTCAAAATATGATCGCCAATAAGGGTAATGAAAATACTTCTTTGACCACCACCATATTGGGTGTGGGTATTTTGCTATATGGTGCCACCGGAGTCTTTTATCAATTACAAAACTCCCTTAATGAAATTTGGAACGCCAAGACCAATTATGCCAATGGCATAATTGCCATGTTCATTGGTAGGGTCAAAGGTTTGGGTTTTATATTAATTCTTGGTTTTCTATTGTTGATTAGCTTTATATTAACCTCTTTGTTATCCGTATTTTCAGAACAATTATCTGCTTTGTTTAGCATAGTAGACCTAAGGTGGGCCATGGTTGTAGATTTCTTGTTCTCCTTTGTATTTATATCACTCTTGTTCGCGGCTATGTTCAAATACCTTCCCAGTACGGTAGTTCCTTGGAAAGCTGTAAGTAGGGGAGCCATTTTAACTGCAATTTTATTTCTAGTAGGTAAATACGTGCTGGCATTTTATTTTAGCGAAGCAGAGCCCAGTTCTACCTACGGAACAGCAGGCTCTGTTATATTGGTAATGCTTTGGGTCTCTTATTCTAGTTTAATCGTTTTTTTTGGAGCCAATTTCACCAAGGTATTTCAAGATAAATACCTAACTGATTCTAGTTTAGATCAATTAAACGCAAAACCCCTGCCACCTCTATAATTTAATACGATACCATGAAAATTCCCCAAGGGTGAATTTGCGTTGGCGCTAGAGTAATTATACAATACCCTAAAGTTTTTAAAGGCATACAGACCGGCGAATAAATTTAAGCTACTGCTACTTCTAAAGCCAGCACCTACTTCTAATACATTTTTATAGCTTACGGATATATTCGCATCTACCTGAAAGGGAGCCCCTGCTTCGTGTTTAAGTAAAACACTTGGTTTCATTATGTAGGTTGGGTCGTATTTGTTCGTGATGAAATGATAACCTAAATAGCCATAGATAGGCCGCGTTAGGTTTAAATTTTGGGAATTGGCAAAAGTATCCCCCAAAATATTTGGTGCGGAAATACCTGCAAAAAAATTTTCATGCCCAAATAGAAAGCCTAATCCAGCCATTGGCAAAGTCTCGTTTATGTTTTCGGAGAAATTGGCATCGTTCTGAATTTGTAGACTCAGCAGGTCTTCATTATAACTAAGTACACCTGCCGTTACGCCAAAAGAGAGCACAGTTCGTTCAAAGACCTGCCAATAAGGCCTGTTCTTCTTCCAATCAAAAAATAGTTTGTATGAAAATGCAGCAAAACCTTGCGTAGCCTTTGTAACGCCTATTTCGTCTGAAATTACGGCCGCACCCAGTCCCATTTTCCCTTGTTGTAAAGGCGCAGTAAAGCTAAAGCTTAGGTTCTTGGGCGTGTTTTGTATTTCACTTCCAAATCCAGAATTGCTCAATACCGCCTCTGTACCATTAAAGGAGCCGGAATACGCGGGGTTGATCAAGAACGGATTTACATTATATTCTGCGAATACGGGTGTTTGTTGGCAAAAGGAAAAATGTGTTCCTGCCATTAAAAGACCTAGGTAAAGTAGTTTTTTTATTTGGTTCATAGCTTATCTTTTTAAGACAACAAAGCCTTTGGTTGTTTGTAGGTTATGATTTTCAGGTAAGATTATCGTGAAGAAATAGGTTCCCTCCGGTAGTTGGTCCGCGCCCAA
This sequence comes from Croceivirga radicis, assembly GCF_002072105.2. Taxonomy (GTDB): domain Bacteria; phylum Bacteroidota; class Bacteroidia; order Flavobacteriales; family Flavobacteriaceae; genus Croceivirga; species Croceivirga radicis. The sequence goes on along the minus strand of NZ_MTBC01000006.1, from coordinate 162,604 downwards.
TCCCATAAGTTGGTTCGCCTGCCCGCTGAATACTTTGTCCGCATTGTTATAGCCCTCTATTTTAAAGACCAAGTCCCCCCATCTGTTATAGATGTATACGGTGTTTTCCGGATAGGCTTCTATACCGTTAATTTCCCAGAATTCGTTAACTCCGTCGCCATCTGGTGAAAAGCCATATTTAGAAGCAACTTTTTCCTCCTCTGGCTCTTCTTCCGTTACGAATGATTCTATGCTGCAATTTTCAGCATCCCCTAAGGCATTATAAGGGATTATGCTAACAAATAGCTCCTGTCCATATGGTAAGTCGGCCGTAAAGGAATAATTGGTCAAGATACCAAGGTCGGTTCTTGGTACTATTTCATCACCTCCAGCGGTGGTTCCTACGGTCAAATAGTAGCCATCTGCATTGTCAATGGCGTTCCATCTTAAATCGGTTGAAATGGAAACTGATGTTGCCCCGTTCAAAGGAGCTGTCAAGCTGGTACAGCTTGGTATGGTAGCGACCGTTTCGGTAGTAAACGATTCTTCGGTACAACCTGTTGTGTTACCCACTCCGTTGTACGGAACTAGCGTTACGAATATTTGTGTGTTCTCCGGTAAATCGGCAGGCAAATCAAATGTAGTACCGGTAACATCCTCGGCGTCCAAGATATCGCTAGCACCAGCTGTGGTACCTACGGTTAAATAGTAGCCATCGGCATTGGCAACTGCGTTCCAACTTAAATCGGTAGCAACGGAGACACCTGTAGCAGCATTAAGTGGTGCACTTAAACTAGTACAATTTGGAACAGTAGCCAAGGTCTCGGAGGTAAAGGATTCTTCGGTACAGCTTGTTGCGTTACCCACTCCGTTGTACGGAACAACAGTTACGAATATTTGTGTGTTCTCTGGTAAATCGGTAGGCAAATCAAAAGTAGTACCGGTAACATCCTCGGCATCCAAGATATCATTGCCGCCAGCTGTAGTACCTACGGTCAAGTAATAGCCATCAGCGTTAGCAATAGGGTTCCAACTTAAATCGGTAGAAACGGAGACACCTGTAGCAGCATTAAGCGGTGCACTTAAACTAGTACAATTTGGAACAGTAGCCATGGTCTCGGTAGTAAACGATTCTTCGGTACAGCCTGTTGCATTACCAACACCGTTGTACGGAACAACAGTTACGAATATTTGTGTGTTCTCCGGTAAATCGGCAGGTAAATCAAATGTAGTTCCTGTAACATCTTCGGCGTCCAAGATATCGCTAGCACCAGCGGTGTTTCCCACGGTCAAATAGTACCCATCTGCATTGGCAACTGCGTTCCAAGTTAAATCGGTAGTGATCGAAACATCGGTAGCACCGTTCAAAGGCATGCTCAAATTGGTACAACTAGGTACGGTTGGTAAGGTCTCGGTAGTAAACGATTCTTCGGTACATCCGGTAGCACTTCCTACAGCATTGTAAGGAACTAGTGTCACGAAAATTTGAGTGTTTTCCGGTAAATTGGCTGGTAGGTCAAAGGTAGTTCCTGCAACATCTTCGGCATTCAATATATCGTTGCCACCAGTAGTTGTACCTACAGTTAAGTAGTACCCGTCTGCATTAGCAATAGCATTCCAACTTAAATCGGTAGTGATTGAAACATCTGTAGCACCGTTCAAAGGCGTATTCAAATTGGTACAACTAGGTACGGTTGGTAAGGTCTCGGTAGTAAACGATTCTTCGGTACATCCAGTAGCACTTCCAAAAGAATTGTAAGGAACTAGCGTCACGAAAATTTGAGTGTTTTCTGGCAAATCGGAAGGCAAGTCAAAAGTAGTCCCCGTAACATCTTCAGCATTCAAGATATCATTACCACCAGCGATGGTTCCCACGGTTAAATAGTACCCATCAGCATTGGCTGATGCATTCCAACTAATATTGGTTCCTATAGCTACGTCTGTTGCAGCATTTAATGGATTGCTCATTGACGTACAGTTTGGTGGGTCTGATAAAGTCCCTGCTCCTGTTGTAAATGATTCTTCGATACAACCAGTTGCATCTCCTATAGCGTTGTAAGGAATAATACGAACGAAATGCGTCCTATTTGCTTGGAGGTCTGAACTAAAGGAATAGGTGGTGGTATTACCAACATCTATATTATTTACTACTTCTATTCCACCAGAGGTTATACCTACACTAACTAAGTATCCAGTTGCATCTGCAATGGCATTCCAGCTTAAATCTGTATCAATAGGTACATTTACAGCTCCGTTGGTTGGACTGGAAATTGTAGTACATGATGGAGGAACTGGAATAAATTCCGTTCTAAAAGATTCTTCAATACACCCAGTGGCAAGGCCTTCTTCATTGTAAGGTAGAATAGTAACATAAATTAAAGTGTCTTCTGGTAAATCCGTAGAAAAATCATATTCGGTTACATTACCTACATCTTCATTGTTAACTAAATCTGTACCTCCGGGGGTTGTTCCTACATTGATTCTGTATCCATCTGCATTGCCAACAACAGTCCAGTTTAAATCTGTGTCAAAAGGAACATCGGTAGCGTTATTCAGCGGTAAGGTTAAGTTGGTGCAATCTGGAACGGTTGGTGGGTCGTTTGTAACGGTAAAACTTTCTTCCGTACAAGGCCCAACCGCATCACCATTTTCATTGGATGGAATAATGGTAACATAAACGGTAACACCGGGGTTAAAATCCGCAGCGAATTCAAATGAGGTGTTATTTACGACCACTTCGTTATTTAAGATATCTGTTCCTCCTGGTGAGGTGCCAACAAATAATTTGTATTCTCTTGCAAATTGAACCGCTTCCCAGGTAATATTAGTATTAACGGGAACATCCGTGTCGCCATTCAAAGGTGCAACCAGTTGGGTACAATCTGGGATGGGGCAATCAAGTACATCGCCAGTAAAAGTCCACCCAAAATTGTCTATCATAGATTGGCGTTCTTCAACCGCATCACAATACGGTAGGGTATTGGCTCCTAGGTTAATACCAGGAGTTACTATTTGTTCTGACCATGCGATTAAGGTGTTGTCATAATTTTCTCTTGAAAGAGCTGTATCATCCAGCATGCCTTGCATGTTGGTTACATTACTTACATCCCAATCCCCTAAAAATTGATTAAACGAAGTCGCATCATGAAACATATCTCGCATAGAAACGGTACCAATTAGCCATTGATCAAAAGATTGGTCTAGCGCACTAGCACCAAAGAACATTCTCTCCATATTGGTTACCCCGTTTACCCGCCAATTGTTTAAACTTTGATTGTAACTACTAGCACCATTGAACATATCTTGCATTGTAGTTACCGCCCTAACATTCCAATCGTTTATGGAGCTATTGAAGGAAGTAGCCTCTTGGAACATGCCACGCATAGTAGTTACAGATGCCACGTTCCATGCGTTTAAAGATTGATTAAAGGCACTTGCCTCTCTAAACATTTCTTGCAGGGTGGTAACAAAGGAAGTGTTCCAAGCAGAAATATCTTGGTCAAAAACAATTGCTCCATAGAACATTTCGGCCATATTTTGAGCCTCACCGGTATCCCAAGTATTAAGGGGTTGGTTAAAAGCCTCGGCCTCTTTGAACATGGAATTGAAATTGGTGACCACCCCTACGTTCCAATTGTTCAAAGGTTGGTTAAAAGCTAAAGCTGCATCGAACATGGATGGCATTAGGGTTACCGAACTTACATTCCAAGTATTGATGGGTTGATCAAATACTTCGGCATGCTCAAACATAGCGCTCATATTAGCAACAGCACTTACATCCCAATTATCTAAGGGTTGGTTAAATACTTGGGCGCTCCTAAACATACCGCTCATGTTTACAACAGAGTTCACATCCCAATTGTTCATTGGTTGGTTGTAAGAGATGGCATAGTTAAACATGTTGCTCATGTTGGTTACGTTAGTTACGTTCCAGCTATCAATATTTTGATTAAAAGCCTCTGCTCTAGAAAACATGGAGTTCATGGTGGTAACAGCACCAACATTCCAATTATTCAGTGGTTGGTCAAATGCTGTTGCGTCGTAGAACATTTGGCTCATATCTGTAACAGACGATACATCCCAACTATTGATGTTCTGGTTAAACAATTCTGCATCATAGAACATGGCAGACATGTCTATGACGTTCCCAGTATTCCAGTTATTTAAAGGTTGATTAAATACTTCTGCTCTTTGGAACATTTCTGACATATCTGTTACCTGACTTACATTCCAACTGTTAATAGGTTGGTCAAAAGCCTGTGAGCTTTGAAACATACGTCCCATATTTGTAACACTACCAGTATCCCAACTACTTAAATCTTGGTTGAAATCCTGTGTTTGGGCGAACATAAAATTCATGTTGGTCACTTGGCTAACATCCCAATTGTCCAAAGGTTGGTTAAATAATTGAGCAGCCCCAAACATTCCATACATATTGGTAACATTGCTGGTGTCCCAACTGTTTAATGGCTGATTAAAAATTCGTGCAGAAATAAACATGCTCTGCATGTTGGTAATATTGCTAACATCCCAATTGTCTATTGCACCATCAAATAAGTAACAACCGGAAAACATGTTGGAGGCTATCTCTACTTGCGAAAGGTTGGGCACATCTGTAGCGTTGTATTCCATATTTTCGCAACCATAAAATGCATAATTCATAGATTGCCAAACTTGGGTGCCCCATTGATCAATAGAAATAAGTTTAATATGATCAGAATTACTTACATAATGATAGGGAGCCGGAAAATCTCCAATAATAGCTACTGTATAAACACCTGGTGTTAAGTATGTATGTGTAATTTCACCGGTAACATTATTATTATACTGTCCGTCTCCCCAATCAATTGAATAATTATAGGTTAAGTAACCTGGATAACCTGTATTTGCTTCAATTTTTAACTGATTGGCAGGTGTTGAGCCAGATTCTGTGATGCTAGTATCATAGGTTAATTTGAAGGCATCAGGACTATTAACCCAACTTTCAACTACTGTAAACGAAAGTTCTTGGCAGCCGGTTGCAGGTCCTTCAGTATTATAAGGCACTACTGTTACGTAAACCGTATCACCGGCTTGAAATTCATTGGAAAAACTAAGACCAACCACATTACCTACATCATAGTTGTTTAATGTGTTCCCGTTTAGAGAAGCGTAATTTCTATTACCGCCACGTTCAATTTCTAAGGTAATACGATAACCATCGGCATTAGGAGCAGGATTCCATCTAATATCACTGTTGGCAGGTGTCATAGTGTCTCCTGCGGCCGGCATGGTAATTTCCGTACAGAGTACATAAGAACAGTTTACATTGTCTCCAGTAATGGTCCAACCGTTTGTGTCTATTAATCCTTGCCTTTGATTTAATGCATCGCAATATTGTAGTCCATTTGCTCCTAGGCTAACTCCATTCTGAACGGCTTGGCCTGCCCAACCAATTAAGGTATTATCATAATTTTCTTGAGATATTCCACTATTAGAAAGCATGTTACTCATTTGAGTGGCGTTAGCAATATTCCAATTGGCTAGATTTTGATCAAATGAACTCGCATTCAAAAACATTGCGGTAAACTGTGTTACATTGGAGACGTTCCACGTGCTAATGTCTTGGTTAAAATCTGTTGCTAAGCGGAACATATCCCTAAAGCTTGTAATACCAGATACATCCCAATTATCTAAAGGTTGGTTAAAAGCCGTTGCATCAAAGAACATACCTTCAATTGCTGTAACACTACCAATATTCCATGAGTTCAAGGGTTGGTTAAAAGCCGTTGCTTCATTAAACATTTGACTCATATTTGTAACATTGCTAACGTCCCAGTTATCTATATTTTGATTAAAAGCAGGGTTTTCTTCGAACATACCTCGCATGTTGGTTACGCCACTAACGTTCCACATACTTATGTCTTGATTAAATGCAGAATTATCCCTAAACATGTATTCCATGTCTGTTACGTTACTCACATCCCAATTATCTAAGGGTTGGTTGAAGACTGCTCCCCATATCCAACCATCAAACATCTCGGACATGTCCGTAACGTTGCTTACGTTCCAATTGTTTATGGGTTGGTCAAATGATCGGTTTCTATGAAACATTTGAGACATATTGGTTACAGTACTCACATCCCATAGGTTTAAAGGCTGGTTGAATTGTGATTCCCTAAAAGTAGCTTCCATAGTAACCACATTACTTACGTTCCAGTTGTTTATTGGTCTATTGAATGCAGAGCCTTGAAATGTACCCGTAAGGTCGGTAATATTACTTACGTCCCAATTGTCTAAGGGCTGATTAAAATTGCCTGTATATCTAAACGTTCCAATTAAATTGGTGAGATTTGAGATGTTCCAATTGTTGATATTTTGGTTAAAGGAAGATGCTTCTGATAAGAAAAACTCCATATCAGTGACAGCTGCAACATTCCAATTGTCCAAAGGTTCATTAAATGCCCTTGCTCTGTGAAAGGTGTAAGACATATCGGTAATGTTAGCTGTGTTCCAAAGATCCAAAGGCCTATTAAAAATGGTACATTCCTGAAACATTCCTGATATATTGGTTATAGTGCTAACATCCCAATTGTTAACAATACCATTGAAGGCTTCGCAGCCATTAAACATATTTTGTAGTGTGGTAACCTGAGAGAGGTCTGGTGAATCAATAGCATCAAAATTTAAGTTTTCGCAGCCATAGAATGCGTTCTCCATGGTTTGCCATTGGATATTGCCCCATGCCAATATTTCTATGATTTTTAATTTATCACTGGCATTTTCATCGTTAAAATAGATAGATGGAAAGGTGCCGCTAATTTCTATAGTATACGTGCCAGCAGTTGCATAAGTGTGGGTTATGTTTCCGGTAACACCAGTATCTATGTTGCCGTCTCCCCAATCAACATCATAATTGTAAGTAGTGAAGGCTGGGTTGGTGGGTATGGTTACTTCGTTATTGGCAGAAGAACCCGATTCTGTATTATTGGTATTCCATATAGATCTAAAAGACTGACCATGTACATTTACTACTAGTAAAAAAATACAACTGAAAAGTAATTTTTTAAACATATACTTAGGTTTGGTTTGGTAACAATGATGATAGGTTAGGGGTTTACATTGCGTTAGAAAAACACAGTGGGTTTTTCCGTAAAACTATATTTTAAGTAGCTTTAAGGGATACCCCGAAAACAGGGTTTTTTTAAATAACAGGTTAACCCTAACCAGAAAATCGTTGTCTTTGTTTTTTTGGTTAACGGCAGAGAAAAGCTAGGTAGTATGCCATTTGTACCACTCGTCCGAGTGGTACATGTTTTTTTAAAATGTAGTAGAATTAAGGGTTACCCCAAGAACTTATTTCTGTATTCAGAAGGGGTAAGGCCGGTATAATTTTTAAACAATCGGTTAAAGGTAGTTTTGCTTTTAAACCCGGAATCAAATGCAATGGCTATAAGTTTGGTCTCTTTATGCTTTTTGTTCTTAAGCATTTCTTGTGCGGCCAGTATACGATAAGAATTTATAAAGTTGTAAAAGTTTTGATTGAATCCTTTATTTAAAACTTCGGAAAGATGATGGCTACTGATGTTAATTTGTTCCGCTAAATCTTTTTGTGATAGTTCGCTATCTAAGTATGGTCTATTAGTTTTTATATGTGTGGTTAATCTTGCTTTGTATGCTTCAAAATCTTCTTCGTTAATAGAAGAGCTCTTGTAGGAGGCCTTCTGTTTTGCATCCGTTTTAGAGGATTTTTGTTGAGCATCCAAAGGTTCTTCTGTTTCTTTTTGAAGTACCAAAAATTGTTCTCTTAATAGTGTATTTTGTTTTTTGGTTTTAATCCTATAAAACAACAATAACGAACTCAACAACACCAAACAACCACCAAAGATCAAACTAAATTTTTTAAACTTGCTTTCATTTTGTGCCAAGTCAAATATTGCACGGTCCTTATCTTTTATAATCGCATTTTTGTCAGATAGGTCTTTTTGTAAATCAACTTTTATGGCATCTTGCTGCGTTGCCAAAATCTCATTTTGTATTTGTAGATAACTTTCCTTGGCTTTGCTACTAGCTTCTAGATTACCGGTAGCTTTTAAAACTTCGCTTAAATGTAAATAGGTCTCCGCTTCAATTTGGTTTAGTTTTTTGGTTTGGGCTATTTTGGTGGCTTCTTCTAAGAATGTTATAGCTGCTTCAATTTCTCCTAGTTTCCATTTGGCCAATGCCAAACTAGTGAGTAGCCAAGCACGTTCTTTCGTTGGTGCGGCGGTATGTTTTAAGTTTAAGCCGTCCAATGCGGCAAGTTTAGCTTTTTTAAATTTTTTCTCTTTAAAATAAAGTTCACTAATACTGTTAAAGGCCGTTGCTACAATTATTTCATTATTAATAGCCAAACCTAATTCTTTGGTTTTGGTGTGGTATTCTAACACTTTATCTAGCTGCCCAATTTTTTGATAATTAGTAGCAAGACCGTTATAGGCAGAGGCTCTTATTTTGGGATTGTCTTCATATTCATCTAAAAGTGATAACACGGTTTCCATTACATTAATGGCTTTATTGTGTGATCCAATAGCATTATAAACATTGCCAAGATTTACCAATACAATAATTTTAGACCTATAATCTTCTGGTGATGCATCACAAAGTTCCAATGCATTTCTGTAAAGTCTAATTGCCTTATCCTGTTGTGCCCTATTGTTAAAATAGATAGCTTGGTTAACCATGCCAAGTACTTGAAATTTGGTGTTTTGGTTTGTTTTTCCAAGAAGTACAAGAGAATCACTCAATAGCTTATGCTGTTCATAGTCACCATTGGCATATGCCGTTTGTAGCTTTTTAAGATAGCTATTGGCTTTTTGGTCTATGTTGCTTTTTAAGGTATCAACTTCCTGTCCGTAAATAAATAGTTGACCTAAAAAGAGTAAAATAAATAAGTTGGGGGATAATCTCATTTAAAATTAAATCTTTAAAGTAAAACTAAATATAGTTAAAACCTGCTAACTGTTAAATCATGTTGTTTGGCATAGGGTACCGAGGTTTGCATTAAATCTTGGTATAACGACTTTAATTTTTTACGTTTTTCTTGATCTAAATGAATCATCAAGTCTTGTATGGTAGTGGCATCTTCTCTATTGTCAATGAGCTGGGCAATGGCTATATAATCGTTTTTATAAGTTTCATGGGCAAAATTATAAAGGGCTAAAGAAGCATTGATCATGTCTTTGGTTTCTTCTGTTGGCTTTAAACTTTCAATTTCCATTATATAGCTTTCAACATTTGGAATTAAAAATGTCTCTATATGCTCTTGTATGCTTATGGTCTTAACCTTTCTGTTGTTTTGAATGGCTACCAAATTATTAGCATCTCTAAATTCTATAAAGCTCTTAAGGTCTTTGCTTCCAAACCCCCAAAATATATCTGTAGACTTGGTGGTTTTACTATAATATAAATCTGGCGATTGTGTTTTACAGCTGGCAAACGTAATTAATAATAGTACTAAAGTGGATGTGAAAAATCGTGTCATTGATGTTGGTTTTTGAGGTTGTAAAATTACCTTGGGGCCAACATGGATCAATCCCTGTTTTCAGGGGTTTACACCTAACGGAATAGCGTGATTTTATCTCAAGATCAAACAAAAAAAACCGACCTTGCGTCGGTTTTTGAACTATTTGTTATTAATTAATGGATAATTACCTCAATGTTATTGGCTTCTGCATAGGGCAGTGCCAAGGCCCATAATTCTGAATGTAATACATCAAATCTTGGAACTTTTAAACTATCTAGTTTAATAAGTTCCAGATTAATTGCATCTGCAGATTCATTGTTGTCTATCATTTTAGCAATAGCAATGTATTCTTTGGAATACGTGTTCTTGGCATATTCAAAAACCTCCAAACTTTTTACTATCATTTCTTTTGTTTCCTCAGTTGCTTTTAGCGTTCTAATTGTCTCAATGTTTGTTTCAATGTCTGGTATTATATACCCTTTAATGTATTCTTCTACCTTGGTTGTAGGTTTTACTTGATTTCCTTTGACTATGAACAAGTTATTGGTTTCTTTTAATTCTATAAATCGTATTAGATCATTACTTCCAAAACCCACAAGCTTGTTGCTGTTTAATGCGGCCCTATCAAAATAATTTTCTGCAGATGTAAAGTTGCAAGCGGTAACCAGTACACCTATAAATATTAAGGAAAAGAAGTTTTTCATGATGCGTTTTTGTTTGCCGTAAAATTAAGGAAGACAGGTAATGTTTTAACCCCTGTTTTCCGTTAAAAAAGACTATAGTTGATTAAAAGAGTTAATACTATTTTGATATACAGTAAATTATAAATTTATAGGCTGGTATATTGCAAACAAAAACATGAAAGCAGGCTCGTTATTAAGCATAGCAAAAGTTTTTGCTAAAAGTAAAAAGGTAAAGATTCTATTGGTTGGTGCCCAGTTGGGGTATCTGGGTTATACATATCTAAAAAATAGAAATCAAAATAAGGCAGAAATTACTCAAGAGTAAGCAAAATGGTAGTAAAATGGATTTTACGGGTATTTGCTATTCTGGTTATTTTATTAACCTTATTTCCGTATTTATCTTTTAATCAATGGTACGTTCGTATTTGGGATTTTCCACACCTACAGATTGCGCTATTAACTTTATTTGCCATAGCACTTTATTTTATTAAGTTCAATTTAAAAAGTAAATCGGATTATGCGGTAGTCTTGGCCCTCACTGGGTGCTTCTTGTTTCAGAGCGTTAAAATTTATCCCTATACGGCTTTTGCTGATAAGGAGATGGGTAATGCAAGCGCCAATGTCACCACCTCTTTGAGCGTTTATGCCGCAAATGTATTGCAGAAAAACAAAAAAGTAGAAGCGGTAGTAAAAGATGTTTCAAAATATCAGTCTGATGTGGTTTTGTTAACCGAAACTAACGAGAGGTGGAAAAACGCTGTAGTGAATAAATTAGAAGCAGCATATAAACATTCGTTCTTAGTACCAAAAGAAAACACCTATGGCATGCTGTTGTTCTCTAAATATCCGTTATATGAAACCAAGGTGAAGTATCTTGTAGAAGACACCATACCGTCTATACATACCAAGGTAATAATAGATACAAAAGACACTATTCAATTATTTGCTATTCATCCCGCACCGCCTACTCCACAACACAATCCTTCTTCCGTAGATCGGGATGCAGAGATGATGAAGATTACCCAGTTAACTCGAGAAACAGAATACCCTGTAATTGTTTTAGGAGACTTTAATGATGTAGCATGGTCAGAAACCACAGCATTATTTCAAAGGGTTAGTGGACTGTTGGATATGCGAAAAGGAAGAGGGTTTTTTAATACCTACAATGCCAATAGTTGGTTGATGCGGTGGCCGTTGGATCACGTATTCACCTCTGCAGATTTTAGGGTGATGCAAATAGAACGAGGTGCCGATATTGGCTCTGACCACTATCCATTTTATGCTAAACTTTCCTTGGAACCCAAATTGGCAGAAGAACAAAAGCTTCCACCACCTTCAAAAGAAGAAGTAGCAAAAGCTTTTGAACAAATCTCTGAGAAAGAAACTAGCCAAACAGCTGGCCATTAGGCAATAGCTTCCATCTTCTTTTTTATTTCTTCTAAACACAGATTTCCCAAACTACCTTCATGAGTGTGCTTTATATCTCTTTTGGGTTTAAAATTGCCATTTTCTATGGCCTTGCCCATGGTTTTGTAAGCATCCCTAAAGGGCATACCGCTTTTAACCATCTCATTTAACGTATCTACGCTAAACAGGTAATCGTACTTGGTGTCCGTTATAATGTCCGCATTCACTTTTATTTCTTTTAAACTAAAGTGGAGCATTTCCAAACAGGCTTTCATATCCTGAATAGCAGGTACAATTACTTCCTTTACCAACTGCAAATCCCTATGATATCCACTTGGTAAATTATTCATAATTAGGATTAACTGATTGGGCGTAGCTTGTACTTTATTGCATTTGGCACGAATTAGTTCAAATACATCCGGATTCTTCTTGTGTGGCATTATACTACTACCCGTAGTAAGCTCATTTGGAAAAGAGATAAAATTGAAATTTTGGCTCATATACAGCGTAATATCCATGGCCATTTTAGACAAGGTGGCTCCTAAACTAGAAATGCCAAAAGCCGTTGCTTTTTCTACTTTTCCACGTCCCATTTGAGCTGCCACCACGTTGTACTTTTGTGTAGCAAAATCCAATTCTGCTGTTGTAAAACTTCTATCTATAGGAAAAGAGCTTCCATAGCCGGCTGCGCTGCCTAACGGATTTTGGTCTGCAATTTTATACGCAGCATCTACAAAGTACAAATCGTCTATTAAACTCTCCGCATAGGCCGAAAACCACAATCCAAAAGAAGATGGCATGGCAATCTGCAAATGTGTATAACCAGGCAAAAGGGTTTTTTGATGTTTCTCGGCCAGTTTCATCAGTAAATCAAACAGCTGTTTGGTCTGAATTTTAATTTCTGATAGTTCTGCCTTTAAATACAACTGCATGGCAACTAAAACTTGGTCGTTTCTTGACCGTGCGGTATGAATTTTTTTACCTACATCTCCCAATTTTTCGGTAAGAATGTACTCTATCTTTGAGTGCATATCCTCAAAATCGTCTTCTATGGTAAAATTTCCTTTTTCTATGGATTTACCAATAGCCGTCAATTCTTTGACCAAAAGCTTCGCTTCCTCATCAGATATCAACCCTACTTTGGCCAACATTTTTGCATGCGCTGTGGAGGCGATTACATCATACTTGGCCAATAGTAAATCGAGCTCCCTGTCGTTACCAACAGTGAATGTGTCTATTTTTTTATCGGTACTGAATCCTTTGTCCCAGAGTTTCATTTTCTAGTTATTAGATTTTAGTTAGTAGTTATGAGTGATTAACTAGTACTATGTTTTTTATTAGAGAGTTACAAAAATCCCTCTAAAATATCTATATAAAGTTGTACCCCTTCATACACTTCATCCACATAGATAAACTCATCTGCTGAATGACTTCTAGGGCTATAGCCAGGGCCTAATTTTAAGGATTGACAGCTAAGTTCCGCTTGGTCTGATAGTGTAGGGCTACCATAAGTTTCCCTACCCAAGGCAATACCAGATTGCACCAATGGATGCTCAATTGGTATAGAACTACTGCTTAAATTCAATGACCGTGGTCTTAACTTGCAAGGAGCTTCACGCTGTAGCATTTCATTGATTTCTTCATTGGTATAACAATCGTTAACACGGGTATCTATAACTAAATCAACTTGAGCGGGTACTACATTATGTTGGCTACCCGCTTTAATTTGGGTAACCGTCATTTTTACCGGGCCTAATACATCAGATACCTTTTCAAATTGGTAGTTTTTAAACCATTCCAACACTTGTATGGTATTGTAAATGGCATTATTATCGTTTGGGTGGGCGGCGTGCGAGGGAGTGCCTTCGACGGTGCCTTCAAAAACTACCAAGCCTTTTTCCGCAATAGCCAATTGCATTTGGGTTGGCTCACCCACTATGGCCACATCAATCTCAGGTAGAATGGGTAACAAGGCCGAAATACTTTTATCGCCAGCATCTTCTTCTTCTGCCGTGGCACTCATGATAATGTTATAGCTCAAATCTTCTCGCTCATAAAAATGCACGAACGTGGCCAACAAGGAACACAGAGCACCACCAGCATCATTACTCCCTAATCCGTATAATTTGCCGTCTTCTATATGCGGATGAAAAGGGTCTTTGGTATAGGCTTTGTTTGGTTTAACCGTATCGTGATGGGAATTCAACAACAAGTTGGGTTTGTTCTCATCATAATACTTGTTAAAAGCATATATATTATTGTACTGTCTTTTGGTTGCCACCCCATGACCTTTTAACCAATTGTCTATTAACGTAGCCGTTTCATCTTCCTCTTCAGAAAAAGAAGGTATAGCGATTAATTGTTTTAGTAATTCTAGGGCTTCTGTGCCCAAGGCTTTTTTATCTAACTTCATAAAACCAATGTTGTATAGTTGGTGTTTGCTGTTTGAAACATTCCTAAATTTCCAATTTTTACTTGTTTCACCCCATTTTTTAAGGCGTGAAAACAATTATGCATCTTGGGCAACATACCGTCTACAATAATGCCTTTTGCAACCAAGGTATCGTAAGTAGTTGTATTAATATGCTTAATAACAGAATCTTTTCTGTTGATGTCTTCCAAGACCCCATCTAGTTCAAAACAATAATAGATGGTCGTGTTAAAATGGTTGCTAAGACCAATAGCTACTTCGGCGGTAATGGTATCTGCATTTGTGTTTAGCAATTGCCCTTTTTTATTATGCGTTAGTGCACAAAATACGGGAGTTAAACCTATGTGTATTAATTTACCAATGGTTTCTCCATCCACTCCTTTAACATCACCAGCAAACCCGTAATCAATTTCTGTAACGGAGCGTTTTTGTGCTTGTATGGTATTTGCATCCGCACCGCTTAACCCAATGGCATTTATGCCTTTGGCCTGTAATTGTGCCACCACGTTTTTATTTACGAGTCCACCGTAAACCATGGTAACCACCTCTAGCGTCGCCGCATCGGTAATACGGCGGCCGTTTACCATTTTTGGTTCTATACCTAACTGGGGTAACAACTGTGTTGCCTTTTTGCCACCGCCATGCACCAAAACTTTATGACCAGGCAATTGTGCAAATAGGGTAAGGAACTGGTCTAGCGCATCGCTATCCTCAATAATATTACCACCAATTTTAACTATGCTTAAATCTTCCATTTAAATTTTTTGTGTAGGCTTATAGGTCTTTTAATAGTTGCTTTAGCACCACCTGTGCAGCAAAAGTTCTATTGTTTGCCTGTTCCATACATAGGCTTTGGTCACTATCCATAACAGCATCTTCTACCACTACATTTCTACGTACCGGTAAACAATGCATAAACTTGGCCTTACCCAATTTTTCTTTGGTCATCATCCAATTGCTATCGGTGTTTTTTACTTGACCATAATCTTGGTAATTGCTCCAGTTTTTAACGTATACAAAATTCGCATTTTTAAGTGCTTCTTCCTGGTCGTGAACAATTTTACATCCTTTTGTTACTTCCGGGTTTAATTCATATCCCTCTGGATGGGTAATTACAAAATCGGCATCTTGCAATTTCATCATAGCTACAAAACTATTGGCAACCGCATGCGGCAAAGCGCGTGGATGTGGTGCCCAAGACAAAACTACTTTAGGTTTTTGAGCGGTTTTGTTTTCTTCCAAGGTAATGGCATCTGCCAATGCTTGTAGAGGATGGCCTACAGAGCTTTCCATATTTACCACGGGAATGTTCGCATATTTTTTAAAGGCGTTTAAAACCAACTCGGCCTCGTCGGCCTCTTTATCCGTTAAACCGGCAAAAGCGCGTATAGCCACGATATCTGCGTATTGGCTCACCACTTGTGCCGCTTCTTTTACGTGTTCTGCTTTGCCTTGGTCCATAACGGCACCTTCTTCAAACTCTAATTGCCACCCTTCACTGCCAAAATTCATAACAATGGTATCCAATCCTAAATTTATGGCAGCTTTTTGTGTGCTTAAACGGGTACGTAGGCTATTGTTAAAGAACAACAAGCAAATGGTTTTGCCTGCACCTAGTTTTTTAAACTGGGTGGGTTCTTTTTTTAGTTCGATAGCTTCTTGTACCGTTTGTTGTAAACTGTCTAAATCGTTGATTTGTAAGTAATGCTTCATTGTTATGTTGCTATTATTTTGGTGAAAGGCTGCGTAGCATTAAAACTATCTAGGATAAAATTATCCAATAAGCCGTTCACTATCCAAGTTTCTATATGTGCTTCTTGCGCAATTGCAGAAGCTTCTATTTTTGATTGCATACCGCCTGTTCCGTGAGAGGATTTTGTGGTACTAATTTCCTTTTGCATGGCTTGCAAATCACGTACTTCTAAAATGGTTTCTGGTGTTCCTTTTTCCATGGATGCTTTGCTATACACGCCATTGGTATTGGTAGCGATTATAAGTAAATCTGCCTCTAAAAAAGCCGCGGTGTAGGCAGCTAGCTTGTCATTATCACCAAACTTAATCTCCTCTGTGGCTACGGTGTCGTTCTCATTGATGATGGGTACTACGTTGTTTTGTAATAAAACATCTATGGTATTTTTTATGTTTTGGCGCGATTTATCATCCTGTAAATCCGAATACGAAAACAAGCATTGCGAAGTAAACAAGCCCAATTCTCTAAAATTCTCCTGAAAAATATGCATTAATCGGGGCTGCCCAATGGCTGCTAAAGCTTGTTTAACATTAATGTCTTTACCAGTATGTTCTAATTGTACAAACTGCTTTGCAGTTGCAATGGCCCCAGAGCAGACCAAGATAAATTCGTATTGGTCTTTTAATGCCGCCAATTGCCTGCCAATATCCTCTATTTTACCGCGGGATATTTGGTCTGTTTCTTTGGTCAGCGTATTGGAACCAATTTTGATGAGAACGCGCTTTTTCATGCTACAATTCCGCTTTAAGGGCGTTAAAGAACAGGTCTATTTCTGGTTTGCCAATGTTTAAGGCAGGTAAAAATCGAAGTACATGTTTATTGGCTGCGCCACCAGTAAATACATGCTGATTAAAAATAAGTTTCTTGCGAAGTTCCGCTACCTCAAAATCAAACTCGAGGCCTAACATTAACCCTCTACCTTTTACCTTTTTTACTTGTGGAATTTTGGCTGCCTCAGCTGTGAAGTATGTTCCCATAGCTTCGGCGTTAGCCAATAGGTTTTCTTTTTCAATTACTTCTAGAACCGCTAGGGTTGCAGCACAAGCAAGGTGGTTTCCACCAAAAGTGGTGCCTAGTAAACCATAAGAAGCCTTAATATCTTCATGAATTAAGATGCCACCTACGGGAAACCCATTACCCATACCTTTGGCGATAGAGATAATATCTGGTTGTATGTTGTGGTGTTGAAACCCAAAGAATTTACCACTTCTACCAAAACCGGCCTGCACCTCGTCTGCAATAAGCACTACACCATGGTTTTTACATTCATTTTGAATAAGCTGGTAAAATTCGGTAGTAGGTTCATCCAAACCGCCAACACCTTGTATGGCTTCTAAAATAACCGCACAATAGTCACCAGAAGCTAGTTCTTTTTTCAGGCTTTCAGCATCGTTAAAATCAATAAAAGTTACCTTTTGCTGTTGATTAATAGGCGCGTTGATTTTTGGATTGTCCGTTGTGGCCACTGCAGCTGAGGTACGCCCATGAAAGGCTTTTTTAAAGGCCAAGACCTTGGATTTTCCAGTATGGAAAGATGCCATTTTCAAGGCATTCTCATTCGCTTCTGCTCCAGAATTGCATAAGAATAAGTTGTAATCTTCACAACCAGAGAGCTGGCCTAATTTATTTGCTAACTCTTCTTGTAATGGATTTTTTATAGAGTTACTATAAAAACCTATCTGTTGCAATTGGTCGGTAAGCATATTTACATAATGTGGGTGGGAATGCCCTATGGAAATCACGGCATGGCCGCCGTAAAAATCGTAATATTTTTGACCCTTATCATCAATCACCTCAATGCCTTTTGCACTTACAGGGGTAACATCATATAACGGGTAAACATCAAATAATTTCATGTTATTGGTTTTTCTAGTTACTTGGTAGTATAGCCTAAGTCTAGTTGTTTTTTATGTCGCTAATTTTCTTGTAAGAGCTTACAATACCTTGGATTAGGGAAGAGCTCAATCCCTGATGTTCCATTTCATTCAAACCTTCTATAGTACAACCTTTGGGTGTGGTTACACGGTCTATTTCTTGCTCCGGATGGTTGCCGGTTTCAATTAATAAAGCTGCGGCGCCGTTACAGGTATGCATGGCCAATTCTTGCGCTTCCTTAGATTCGAATCCCAATTGTATGGCACCTTGTGTGGTAGCGCGTATTAAACGCATCCAAAAAGCAATGCCACTGGCACAAATAACGGTTGCCGCTTGCATTTGCTCTTCTGGAATTTCCAAGGTATGTCCCATTCTATTAAAAATGGCCTTGGCCAAGTCTACTCGTTTTTTACCAACGCCGTTACTACAAATACAAGTCATGGATTTGCCTACGGAAATAGCGGTGTTGGGCATACAACGTAATATGTATTTATCTGCTCCAATGATAGACTCAATTCTGGAAATTGGAAAGCCGGTAATTACACTAATTACCACATGTTTTTCAGTAAGTTGGTCTTTAACGTCGTACAAAATGGCTTCAAAATGACCTGGTTGCACGGCAAAAATTAAAATATCCGAATTGTTTACCGCTTCTTCGTTGCTAGCCGTAACGGTTACATTACCGTAATCTTCAAAATGCTTTAATTTTTCAGGATTACGTTTGGTAAGGTACATACTGGTTGCACCATTAGAATTTAGAATGCCATTGGCAATAGATTGACCCAAGTTCCCGGTTCCTATAATTGCAATTTTCATGGTAAAGTTTTACGGTTTGGTTTTTAAAATACGCCTGCCTTTAATTTTAATCCTTTAGATTCTTTAAAGCCTAGCATTAAATTCATGTTTTGTACTGCTTGTCCAGATGCGCCTTTTAATAGGTTGTCTATAGCAGAGGTTACCAATAAGATATCATCATGTTTGTGTAAGTGAATATGGCAATTATTGGTATTTACCACTTGTTTTAAGTGTATGGGTTCATCTACTACTTGGGTAAATTTGGCCTCCTGGTAAAAATCTGTAAATAGACTTTTTGCTTCTTCCGCACTACCATTGAATTTGGTATAGGTTGTAGCCAATATGCCTCTAGTAAAATTACCACGATTGGGTAAAAAATAAATTTTACCTGTAGGATTGCCAAATGAATTTAAGCTCTCCCCAATTTCTCCTAAGTGTTGATGAGTAAAGGGTTTGTACCAACTTACGTTGTTGTTTCGCCAGCTAAAATGGGTGGTGTCCCCTGGTTTTACACCAGCACCAGTGCTGCCCGTTACCGCATTTACATGAATATCTTCTTGTAGCACACCGGCTTTTGCCAAGGGCAATAATCCCAATTGAATGGCGGTGGCAAAACAGCCTGGATTAGCCAAGGCATCTGTTTTTTTAATCGCCTCTTTGTTCAGTTCAGGTAAGCCATAAACATAGGTTCTACCTTGAAATGTAGCATCTGCTTGAAGCCTAAAATCGTTACTCAAGTCAATAATCACCGTTTCTTCTGAAAACTTATGCTCCTTTAAAAAGTTGCTAGAATTTCCATGTCCTAAGCACAAGAATACCACATCAACCTGGGTATTAACCTCACCCGTAAAAGTAAGGTCTGTAGCGCCAATTAAATCCGAATGGGCACTACTAATTTTTTTACCAGCTCTGGTAGTGCTGTATACAAAATCTATAGTAACATCACTATGGTTTAATAGCAGGCGAATTAACTCACCTCCTGTGTAACCAGAACCTCCTATTATTCCAATTTTAGCCATTATAAATTGTATTTTGAGTCATTGGGTCTTTATTATTTCCTAGAATGATATGCTGTAATTTTAGCTGTTCATTTTCCTTGCTTGTCCAAAGCAAACGAACCAAAAGAAAAGACACTTTATACGAGGTATTTTTTTCGAACATCGAAAAAACCAAATTCATCATTCTAAATTTTCTCCAAGGCTTCCAAAATTCTAAACGAATGATTGATTTTATACTGCGTATAAAGATTGTTCTCATGGAATTTAGCCGTTTACGTGATTAGAGATTTTACCTGGATTGGATAGGATTTTAATGAAACCCTTTGCATCATCAGCTGTCCAACCTTTGTTCATTTCGCCATAGCTGCCAAAAGAGGCATTCATTAAATCGTTGGGTGATTTAATTCCGTCTAATCTAAATTGGAAAGGATACAAGCTAACAAATACCTCGCCCGTAACGTTCTTCTGCGTATCAGTTAAAAAAGCTTCTATGTTGCGCATCACTTCGTCTAGGTAGTTGCCTTCGTGCAACAACATACCATAGAAGTTGCCCAACTGTTCTTTTTGAAATTGCTGCCACTTACTCAAGGTGTGTTTCTCTAGCAAATGGTGTGCTTTTAAGATAATTAATGGTGCAGCTGCTTCAAAACCAACCCTACCTTTAATTCCGATGATGGTGTCACCCACGTGAATGTCCCTACCGATGGCATATTTGTTGGCAATAGCTTCTAACTTTTCAATATTAGCTACGGGCGCATCCTTCTCGCCATTAATCGCTACCAATTCGCCTTTTTCAAAAGAAAGACTTACTTGTGTAGGTTCTTTTTCTTTTAGTTGGCTAGGGTAAGCACTATCTGGTAAAGGTTTTTCACTGGTCAAGGTTTCTTCACCGCCTACAGATGTACCCCAAAGTCCCCTGTTGATTGAATATTTTGCTTTTTCCCAAGAATAATCTACCCCATTGGCTTGTAAATAAGCAATCTCTTCTTCTCTTGCGAGTTTATTGTCTCTAATAGGAGTTATAATTTCAATTTCAGGAGCAAGCGTTTGAAAAATCATATCAAAACGTACTTGGTCGTTACCCGCTCCGGTACTACCATGAGCAATATATTTAGCTCCTATTTTTTTGGCGTGTTCTACAATTTCTACCGCTTGTACAATACGTTCTGCACTTACAGAAAGTGGATAGGTGTTGTTTCTAAGGACATTGCCAAAAATGAGGTATTTAACCACTTTATCATAAAAATTCTGTACGGCATCTATAGAAGTGTAGGTGCTAGCCCCTAAAGCCAAGGCTTTTTCTTCTATGGTTTTAATTTCTTCAGGTGAAAAACCACCTGTGTTAACGCTTACGGCGTGTACTTCAAAACCATGCTCTTTAGATAAATTCATGGCGCAATAAGATGTATCTAAACCGCCACTATAAGCCAATACAAGTTTTTTCATTTTTCTTTCTTCTTTACTAGCATTTTGTCCTTAATACTTTTAAGACGTTCAAATGCTTTGTTATTTAGGTTTTTATGTTTTTGGTTTTCTTTTGCCAGTGGATCATATAACATGCCGGTACACAAACACATTTTGCGTTCCGTACGCGTTAGAATGTCAAAATTTTTGCAAGTTTGGCACCCTTTCCAGAATTCTGGGTCGTCTGTTAATTCAGAAAAAGTAACCGGCTTATAACCCAAGGCATAATTCATTTTCATTACCGCAAGCCCCGTGGTAATACCAAAAATTTTGGCGTCTGGGAATTTTTCTCGGGATAATTCAAAAATGCGCTGTTTTATCTTGCTGGCAAGGCCTTCGCCTCTATAGTCTGGGTGCACAATAAGACCAGAATTGGCCACAAAGTCTTTGTTGCCCCAAACTTCTATATAGCAGAAGCCAGCAAATTTATCACCATCTAAGGCAATGATAGCGTTGCCATTTCTAAGACGTTGCGCAATATATTCTGGTGTACGTTTGGCTATACCCGTACCGCGAACCTTGGCAGAGTCTGTAATAGTCTCGCTAATAATAGTTGCATATTGTAAATGCGATGCGTTGGCTACAACAATTTTCATCGTTGGCGTATGAATTAAATTTAAAAATGAATTTGTTTGCTGTGAAATACGGGATTGGACTCACCTAATCCCAATAATAGAATTGCACCCTTACGGGCGACGGCGGCGTGTAAAGAAAGGACGAACGGGAGACGGGATGCTCGCGTTTCTAGATACTGGTATGTGTCTTTGTTCTTTCATTGTTGATGTAAATGTACAAATAGTGAGAAACTGACCTAACCGATTCTAAATTTTTAACGAAAATGAAACGTTTTGTTTCGGTTTTTTAATATTTCGTAGGTCATGTAGCCAAACACCAAAATATATTCAACAACGAGCAGTGGCAAATATTCCTTAAAGTCTGGTTGTGAGTAAGTATAGTAACTCAAAAATACGGTGGCAGACCAAAGCAATGGAAATCTATATGTAGTAAATAAACAAAGCCCGATTGGGAATACAAGATACCATGGATGCACTGTGCTTGTTATAAAGTAATAGCCCGTCATTAGTATAAGCATGCCAGTTAGTAGGCCGCCTATACTTTTCATCCGTTTAAAAATCAAAAGCCCAAGCGCAATACCAATAGTAAGTAGCGGTATTATTTTACCGTAGGTTTTAATAAATAACCAGGGTTTGGCATCAAAATACGTTGTAGCTACATATTCAGCTGTATTATAAATGCTAGCGTTAAATTCAAAATTAGAAAACCACAAGGCAATAGTTTTACTATAATTAGCGGCAAAATCTTCCGTATAGAAAGGCAAAAAGAGCAATACGCAGCTAACTGCGATACTTGCATAAAACACTGCCGATTTTTTAAGGCCTAGAAAAGGTAAAAATAGCGGTAAAAATAATAGCGGAACCAGTTTAAGAAGAATGGCCATGGCATAAATTAGGCCCGCAAAAATGGGTTGTTGTTTTTGTAAAAGATAAATACTGGTAATAAACAAAAAGAACATAACACCTTCAAAATGTAGGTTGCCCGTAAGTTCTATTATGATCAAAGGATTAAGAAAATACCAAAAGATTAAATGTGGAGACAAATTGTTTTGTTGCAGTATTTTTTTGCCGAACCACAACACACCAACATCTGCCAATAGTATTAGTAAACGTAGTGCAACAATTCCTCCTTTTATACTGCCAAAACCTAAAAAAGCGGCTACAGTAAAGAGTAGTTGATTTAAAGGAGGATAATTGCTGTAATGCTTTGCACTTAAACTGCCCATAGATTGATGCAGTAGTTCTTTATTGGGGAAAGAAGCATCCAATTGGGATAGCAATTCATTTGGGGTAAATAGGTAGGGGTTAACCCCATTTAGCATAAGTTGCCCATCCCATATAAATCGGTAAAAATCTTGAGATAAATTAGGAGTGCTAAAAAGAAATATCGCCCTAAAGGCAATTCCAGCAACGAGTAGAAATGTAAAATTCCACCGTTCTAATTGCATCAATTTAAACAAGAAAAAAAACAAAGCGGCTACCAAGGTGATGAGGCGAATAAAATCTTCTCGAACCAACTGGTAGCCGAATATATAGTAGAACGCCATACTACCCAATACCATAAGAATTGGGAATTTATGGAGTTTCCAATACGTAAGCATGGATTATGCTTTTGCTGTCAAGGATTTAAAGAATACAAAGCCAAAACCTAAGAACAACATTAAATGAAATGGGAACAATCCATAATCATTAAACGGAATTGCAATGTACATGCCATATAAGAAATATAGCATAAGGGCAAACTCCAAAATCATGTTAGGCGATAGCTTTTTTGCAAGGTATTTGTTACCCTTCCAACTATCAGACAAGCTATTAATGTTGAATTTTGGTGTGCGTACAAACTCACTCTTTTTACCCATGTGGCCTTCTATAACTGCCAAAGCATTGTGTAAAGACAATCCTAAGGCTACGGAGAAGAAGGTAAAAAATAGTTTTACATAGTCTACAAACTTATCAAAACCACTGCCTTGAATGCTTTTGTAGGTAAACCAATAGCAAAAGAATAAGATTACGGTACTAGCTATAAAAAAGCTGGTTACCTCGAACACCCAAGCCAAGTGGCCAAAAGTATTTTTAATAATAAGCATAGGTACACTTAAAACCGCTACTATAAATACGCAAAGGAACATAGAGCTGTTTAGCAAGTGCATAACCCCATGAAATTTAGTTTTAAAGTTGATGTTTTTAGCAGAAACAACACTCCAAACTGTTTTTCTGAAGTTTTCTGCACCACCTTTGTTCCAACGGAATTGCTGTGAACGGGCAGCACTCATTACCACGGGTAATTCTGCTGGGGTTTCTACATCTTCTAAATATTTAAACTTCCAGTTCTTTAACTGTGCACGGTAGCTTAAATCCAAATCTTCTGTAAGGGTATCTCCTTCCCAGTTACCAGCGTCTAAGATGCAATCTTTACGCCAAATACCAGCCGTACCATTAAAATTGATAAAGTGCCCTTTTGCGTTTCTACCAACCTGTTCTAGGGTAAAGTGGGCATCTAAAGCAAAGGCCTGTATACGGGTAAGGGTGGAGTAGTCTCTATTTATGTGTCCCCAACGGGTTTGCACCACGCCAATTTCAGGGTCTTTAAAATACGGAACCGTTTTCTTAAGCCAGTCTGTTTCTGGTAAAAAATCCGCATCAAAAATGGCGATAAAATCACCTTTAGCAATTTCTAAACCTTCTTTTAGTGCACCGGCCTTAAAACCTACTCGGTTTTCCCTTCTTATATGCTGTATATCCAATCCGGTTTCTTTTAATTCCTGCACACGAGCAGCGGTGTCTACTACGGAGTCGTCTGTGGAATCGTCTAAAACCTGAATTTCTAATTTACTCTTTGGATATTCTATTTTGGCAATATTGTCCAATAGACGTTCCATTACATATTCCTCATTGTATACCGGTAATTGTATGGTTACAAAAGGAATCTCTTTAGGGTCCAAAAGATTGTATTTTGGAGCCTCTTCATTCTGTCTTTTATTGCTTAGGTAGTTGATTAGCAGGTTTAACTGCGCCAAGCTGTAGCAAAAAATTAAAATCAAGGCGATGCTATAGATAGCGATGATGATGTAAGCGATTGTAATTCCCATGATTATTTAATGCTGTATTTAAAAATCCAACCCAATATTTTTATGCCTGCAAATATAGTACCTTTTACGGTTCCTGAAACTTTTGAGACACCTATTCGTTGTTTGTAACGCACAGGTACCTCTTTGTATTTCAATTTTTTACGTAAAGCTTTCAATTGCATTTCTACCGTCCATCCGTAGGTGGTGTCTTGCATTTGTAATTCTTTGAGCTTTTCGTATTTAATGGCCCTAAAAGGTCCTAAATCCGTAAATTTTGCGCCAAAAAATAATCGCATTAAAAATGTGGCTAATGCATTGCCAAAAACCTGTTGCGGTGTCATTGACCCAGGCTCGCGAAGCGATTTTTTTCTCGCTCCAATAACTAAATCCATATCTTCTTCTAAAATGGGAGCTACAATTTTCTCTAATTCTTCTGGATAATCAGAGTAGTCTCCGTCTAGAAATACGATAATGTCTGGGGTATTGGATGTGGATGCCACATAATTTAAGCCACAAAGGCAAGCATAACCGTAACCCTTTCTAGTTTCTGTAAGTACAGTGGCGCCTGCTTGTTTGGCTACTGCTACCGTTTGGTCCGTAGAGTTGTTGTTCACCACAATAATCTCTGCCACAATAGCTGGTATTTCTGCAATGACCTTGCCTATGGAATCCGCCTCGTTATAGGCGGGAATAATAACTTTTAGTACAGGCATTATCTTAAATCGGCTAGGTTATTTTCTCTTTTAAAGCTGGCAAAGCTAAACCATTCTTTGATTTTTTTACCCTTGCTATATTTTTCTGCCGATTTTAAATCGTTGTTCCTATACTTTAAGCAATAGCCATTTTTAATACCTTTTTGCAGTTGGCATTTGTGGTTGATGTTGCCTTTGTCATCATAAAACAACCACCAACCGGTCTTTTTATTTTTTTGGTATCTGCCTTCTGCCGATTTAGCGCCCGATGTATCAAAATGAAACCAATAGCCATTGCGATTCCCCTCTGTGTACTTGCCTTTTGCGGCCAGTGTGCCATTTGCGTGGTATTGGTGCCAATAGCCCACTTTTTTATCGTTCTTAATCCAACCTTGTTCTTTGAGTTCACCATTTTCGTGATATACTTTTACGTATTCCTTGGCGAAGGAGACGAGAGTCATCCAACTAAAAACTAAAAGAACCCAATACCTCATGGTTTTATTTTTTGTTTACCAATTGCATTAAATCAACATCATTCCCCAACAACACTTGGTTGCTGTCTATTCTGCCCTCTAACGGCCCGTTCTCCAACTTAAGAACACCTCTTGGGCAAACAGCGGAACAGATGCCGCAACCAACACAGCTAGAACGCACAATATTTTCTCCTTTTTGAGCATATGCGCGTACGTCTATACCCATTTCACAATAGGTAGAGCAATTACCACAAGAAATACACTGGCCACCATTGGTAGTAATTCTAAATTTTGAGAACATACGTTGTTGAAATCCTAGAATAGCAGCCATTGGGCATCCAAAACGGCACCACACCCTATTTCCAAAAATGGGATAAAAGCCAGTGCCAATAACACCAGAAAAAATACTACCAATTAAAAAGGAATAGGTTTTGCGTAAGGATTCTGATTTGAATAAAAATACATTGCCTTCACCACTGAAAAAATGCATACCTATTAATGCCAATATGATGACAAAATAACCTATAGCCCCATACTGTGCATCTTTTTGCAATTGTTCTCTTTTAAATAGCATGACCCATCCAAATACTAAAGTTAAGAATACGCCTACGCCAATTAAAAAGCTAGACTTGGTTAGCCAATACTTGCTAGTATCTGTGCCCAAATAAGAGTAGATAACCGCCGTGGTCATTAAAGTAACAAAAACCACTACACTATGTATAACCCAACGTTCTACTTTCCAAGCAAAGGTAGATTTGTCGCTCAATTGCCTAAAGGCATCTCCTGCAGTTTCTGCTAAGCCACCGCAGCCACAAACCCAAGAGCAATACCAGCGTTTGCCGTATTTGTAGGTTAGGATTGGGGTGATAACAAATATAGAAGCGATACCAAAAATGAGTAAGGCAAAGCCTATTTCCCCAGAGCTCAAAAATCCTTTTATGCGGTAACCTTCAAAATTGTAATAGTTTAACGGCCAGATGTTTTTTAAATCGTAATACGGTAGGCTGCCTCCGTTAAGTACTGAGCTACCATTTAAACGCGCCATTAATTCGGGAATAATGAATGCAAAAGCGGTTTGGAAAAACATTACACTGGCGGTACGTAAACGTTCGTATCTATTGTGTCTATATTTCCATAAGAATTTGATTCCGAAAGCTAAAATGGCAACCGTGTACAAAGTACCATAAACAAACCATTGGCTGGCTGGGTTACCACTAAGAGCTTTGCTCAAGGGGTCAAACAAAGCAATAACACCCTTGTTGTCACCATCATTGACCAAGCCAAGGTATTGTGGATAAAAATACAAGACAATGTAAAATCCAGTAAGGGCAATACCTGCTACCCATCCCCAAAGTCCACGACTAGAAACTGATTTAAACCAAACGCCATCGTTTTTAATGCCTGGTTGTTTGTCTTTATAGGCTTCCCAAGAAAACCAAGTTATACCTACAAATAAAGCAAGAAGTGATACACTTAGCCATAAACCTTGCTGGGGGAAATTTATGTTGAAGGCCGCCAAAAGCATTATGCCTAAGCCAGACATACCCAATACAACTGCCAATTTTTGCGGTAACGATAAGCTTGCCGGTGGTTGCCCAGTAAGCGCCATACTTTTATCTACAGTACTCATGTTCTTAATTTGTATTTAGGTTAGCCTAGTTGAAAAATGCGTTTAAGGCTTTTAGATTTTAGTTTGATATTCTTAATTCTAGTTTGGTTGTAGTCCGCCATAATGAGGCGCTCGTAGGGTTTGTAGAATTCTGGGTCAAAATTGGCATCTTTAAGATGGGCTACCACGTAGTCTATGTTCTTTTCTTCGGTTAACCACCTATCAAACATTTGATGGCGCATACGCATACCAAAGGTGTTAATACCCAAGAATTTTTCGGTGTTTTTATCATACGCTATGGTAACACAGATTTTTTCTTCAGGGTGGCGCCAATGGTAATGGGCTTCATACTCTGGCTTGCCTTTTCTACCAAAAACCCAACCATAAGTTTGGTATTCAATGTCTAAGAATTTTGCGGAGTTGAACCAGTGTCCTGGTTTGTATTCGGTAGGGTTGCCACAGATGGTCTGTGCAACGGTTTCGCCCATCATCCTGCCGGTGTACCAAACAGCTTCTATTGGTCTTCTATTGCCAATACCCGAATGTTGTTCGGCACAATCGCCAATGGCATACACATCTGGGATGTTGGTTTCTAATTTTCTGTTTACGAGCACGCCACGGCCGGTTTCTATTGTAGAATCTTCTAGGAAATCAATATTAGGACTTACCCCTGCCGTTAAACCTACTAAATCACATTCAATAGTTTCGCCTTGGTCTGTAGTCACAGCCTTTACCCGGCCAGAACCATTATCAATAATGGTATCTAGATTCGTGCTCAATCTTAAGTCTATATGGTGTTCCTTAATGTGTTCATTTATCATGGCCGATTCACCTGCTGGTAAAACGCCATTCCAAAAACTATCTTCTCTTACCAAAAAGGTTACTGGAATTTCTCTTGTACGTAGCATTTCTGCCAACTCAATACCAATTAAACCGCCACCAACAATAACAGCCCGTTTACAAACTTTGTTGTTTGGAGCGTTTTCTTCTAACTGTTCTAAATCCTGTTTAGAATATAAGCCCTGTACACCCTGTAAATCTTGACCTGGCCATCCAAATTTATTAGGTTTAGAACCCGTTGCAATGATGAGTTTATCATAACTAATGGTATTACCCATAGCCAAATGCAAAACTTTTGCATCAGTATCTACCTTTTCTACAAAAGCCTGCAGCAAATCAATTCGATTTTTCTTCCAAAACCCATTTTCATAAGGTTGCGTATGCTCAAATTTCATATGACCCATGTACACATACATGAGCGCTGTACGCGAAAAAAAATAAGGGGTTTCTCCAGAAATAATGGTAATGCGCTTATCCGACAACTTTCGGATATGCCTTGCGGCAGTTACGCCTGCAATGCCATTACCAATGATTACAATATGCTCCATATTGGTTTGTTGATGTTCTTAAATGTGTCGCACTTAAAGTTACGAACTTTACACCCCAGGTATAATTTAGATGCATTATAAATACACAGGGAGGGTGTAAGGAATAGTATCCCTTTTCGAACAGGCAATCCACTGTAGTTCAGTGTGATAAAAAATTAAAAAAAATTGAGGTGGAGTGTAGGGTATTATTTTTTATTGCGACAGAATGAGGGAATGACAATTAAACGATAGCTATGAAATATATAAAAACCATATTACTAGCAGGCCTTTTGTTGGTAGTGCAACAAGGAACTTCACAAGTCACAGACCAATTTTTTGCCAAGGCAGATAGTTTTTTTAAAAGTTATGTTTCAAATGGGCGGGTAAATTATAAAGCAGTAAAAGAAAATCCAGAAGCGTTGCAAGAAGCACTGAG
The DNA here is from genome assembly GCF_002072105.2 of Croceivirga radicis. Lineage (GTDB taxonomy): Bacteria > Bacteroidota > Bacteroidia > Flavobacteriales > Flavobacteriaceae > Croceivirga > Croceivirga radicis. The sequence continues at coordinate 133,518 of NZ_MTBC01000006.1, read as the reverse complement.
ATTGGCTAAAACGGTACGTGTAAACCCAGAAGATGCTAAGACGTACCAAGCTTTTTGGATTAACACTTACAATTTATTGGTGATAGAGGGTATTCTAGCTGCATATCCGGTAAAATCGCCTTTAGCAATCAATGGTTTTTTTGATGGTAAAAAGCATGAAGTAGGTGGGGAAAACATCACCCTAAATGCTATTGAAAATGATTTGTTGCGGAAAAACTTTAAGGAAGAGGCACGGTTTCACTTTGTATTGGTATGTGCAGGATTGGGCTGTCCGCCCATCATTAATAAAGCATATTTGCCCAGTACTTTAGAATCCCAGTTGCAAGAACAGACTGTTTTAGCGTTGAACAATCCTTCTTTTATTCAGCTAAAAGGAAAAAAAGTATTACTGAGTCAAATCTTTGAATGGTATAAGGAAGATTTTACAAGAAATGGGGATGAAATCGACTTTATAAATCGCTTTAGAAAAGAACCTTTAGACCCAAAAACCAAGGTGGGGTACTACCCTTACGATTGGACATTGAACGACACCAAATAATTTCAACAAAATAAATAAACCAGTAATGAAAAATTTTAAATTCTGCCTAGCGGCGGCAGCCCTACTAGTGGCTCAATTAAACGTAAATGCACAAGACGACCAAGGTACAGACCCACCTGCGAAAAGTAACATTCAGCAATACACACCTTCTAAACTTATTGGCAAAGGACAGTGGGACCTTAAATGGTTCAACAATTTATACACCCAAACAGAAAGTACTTTTTCTGAGGGGAAAGAGCCTAGGGAATCCTTTTTTACCTCTACACTAGAGGCTTACACTGGAGTAGGAACAAATAAAAGATGGAATGTTGGTGCTATCGTAGAATTTAGGTCTAATGTAGTAAATGACCGTAGCGCGCTAGATGTTTTTAAGTTTGATGGAGAAGAAGGTTCTGCGCGTTCCGGTCTTACTTCTATAGCACCTTCTGTAAAGTTTGTTCCAATAGCTTCGGTAAGTAATTTTTCTATTCAAAGCTCTTTCTTTATTCCATTAGTTGACAATGAAACCGAAAACGGCGTGTTTTTAGACCAAAAGGGATACACCTGGCAAAACCGTTTTTTCTATGACTATTCCTTTGCAAGTGGTAAATGGCAGTTGTTTTCAGAAATTAATTCGGAACTTAATTTTGGAGATGCTGCAGATAGTTTTGCAAACAATAGTTTGCGGTTAACTCCAGGAGTTTTCTTAAGTTATTTTCCAAGTGCTAAGTTTACCGTGTTGGCTTTAGCGCAACATTCACAACTCATAGATACTGGGGGTACAGAATTCTCGCAAGATTTTACCGCCTTGGGCGGTGGTATTAAATACCAATTAACCAAAGCATTGAATATAGAAGCACTCTATACCAATTTTGTAAGAGGTACGGATACAGGCTTAGGAGAAACATTTAACATAGGTCTTAGAGGTATATTCTAGTGGAGATAGCGTTAAAACATTTAAATTAGTCCTAAACCAACGTAAGAATGAGGAGTTTAGGGCTAATTTTTTTGTGTATACTTTTTTCTGGGTGTCAAGGGCAACAAACCGTTGAAGAGAAAATAAATGGAGTAAGTTTTGTTGCTACCCGTGATGCGGTTGGTCCTGAACATTTGGGGCCTGTAGAACAACTACATGCCAATTACGCCGCCATAATGCCCTTTGCCTTTATTAGAAGTGTGGACGAACCAACTGTTATTTTTAATAGGGAGCGCCAATGGTTTGGAGAAACAGAAGAAGGTGTAAAGCAATACACCAAAGAATTACACAGCAAAGGCATTAAAGTAATGCTAAAACCGCAAATCTGGATTAGAAATGGCGAATTTACAGGTGAATTTAAGCCGAACACTGAAGCGCAGTGGCTGGCATTAGAAAAAAGCTATTCTGATTTTATTTTGACTTTTGCCAAAGTAGCTCAAGAGAGCAAGGTAGATATTTTTTGTATTGGCACAGAATTGCACAGGTTTGTAGAGAATCGCCCTGAATATTGGCATAACTTGGTAACCCAAGTAAAACAACAATACAAAGGTAAACTTACCTATGCCGCCAATTGGGACGAGTATACCAAAACCCCTTTTTGGAAAGACCTAGATTATATAGGTATAGATGGTTATTTTCCGCTTTCTGAAGAAAAATCACCAAAAAAAGAAGATTTGGTGAAAGGTTGGCAAAAATGGAAAGACCAAATGCAAAAGTTGCATGTGGCTTTGGATAAACCTATTTTATTTACTGAATTTGGGTACAGAAGTATGGATTATACGGCTAAGAAACCATGGCTGGTAGACCGTAATCAAGAAAATGTAAATCTAGACGCACAAGCATTGGCGTTGCAAGTGGTTTTTGATGAGTTGTGGAAAGAAGAGTGGTTTGCAGGTGGTTTTATCTGGAAATGGTTTCCGCACCATAATGAAGTTGGAGGCAAAGAAAACAACCGGTTTACCCCTCAAAACAAACCCGCAGAAGAAACCATACGCCAACACTATAAAAACCAATTAGAAAATCAAGGCTAAATGCGATTCCTTCTGTTGTGCTGTTTATTAAGTTCTCTGGCTTTTGGGCAGACAACACACACCATAAAAGAAATTACGGTAACAGGTAATACACGCACTAAAACAGCACTCCTAAAGAAGCTTATAAATCTGGAATTAGGTACGGTGGTAGATAGTACCAAATTAGCAAACACTGCCGCCCGTTTAATACGTTTGCCCGGGATTGCCCATGCCTATTTTACGGTAGAGGAGAAATCCAATGGCGCAAAGATTGTTTATACCGTAGAGGAGCAACATACATTTATTCCTTTTGCCAATGTTTACAGTTCGGACAATGAAGATTTGGCTTTTAGATTGGGCTTGCAGGAATTCAACTTTGCCGGTCAGATGATGACCGTTGGGGGATTTTACCAATACGATGTGTTTCATAGTTACGGGTTGCAATTTCGTGCTCCGTATTTATTTTCTCCACAATGGGGTTTAGAAGTAAACTACCAAGACTTAACCACACAAGAACCGGTGTTTTTGGCAAATGGAACGGCAGATTACAAATACAACAACAGATCTATAGAGGTTTTTGGGCTTTACGCGCCTTCCTATAAACATAACTTTGCATTAGGCCTGTCTAGTTTTCAAGAAGATTACGCCTACCTTTTTGGGAGTACGGACCCTAATGTGCCGCAAGAACTCAAAGTAGATAAATGGCTTGTAAAATTGTTGTATACGTATGATAACATCAACTATTTCTACTACTATTTAGATGGATTTAAAAGCAGTTTAAACTTACAGTATGTACAATCTAACGATGGTAATTTATTGCCGTTTTGGTTGGGTTTTAACGATTTCACCTTTTTTAAACGGATTGGAAAAAGAGGGAACTTTGCGACTAGATTACGCCTTGGGCTGGCTAAAAACATTGCATCACCGTTTGCTCCTTTTGCGGTAGATAACAATTTAAATATAAGGGGTGTGGGTAATACTATTGATCGTGGCACCGGGTCTGTTGTATTGAACACGGAATATAGATTTACCCTGCTAGATAGAAATTGGTTGGTACTGCAAGGAAATGCTTTTATAGATAGCGGAAGTTGGCGTAACCCAGGTGGTACTTTTGACGATTTTATTCAGAGCGAAAACTTACGGGTATATCCTGGGATAGGTATTAGGGTGATGCATAAAAAGATTTTCAATGCCATATTTAGAATAGATTATGGTCATGGCATTACGCCAGACAGTTCCAAAGGTTTTGTATTTGGGATAGGGCAGTATTTTTAACATTTCAACGTTAAAATTTGCATTTCATCGATTAAGGTCTATATTTGTTAGTGTTACAGCTAATTCTATAATCATGAAATCATCCATTCTTACGCTATTTTTTGTGTATTCGATTGCAGCTAGCTATGCACAAGAACAATACATAAAAGTAACAGCTGTAGCAGGTGACGGTGTTTATTCACTCCTAAGGAAAAATGGGGTAGAACCCACCAAATACGCTAAGCAGTTTATAGCCCTAAATAAAGATTTGCTAAAGAATGATAATGAACTGGTATTGGGTAAAGAATATAAGATTCCGTACCATATGGCTATGGTAAGAACAGTTTCTGAAACGGAGACCGTTGAGAAAGATAATTTGGTAATTCCCCAAATAGTACCAGAAACCAATAGTTTAAAAGAAGCCATAATCTACTTGGTGGTTAATGGTCCAATAACTAACACCAATAGCTCTGAGAATTTTCTAATGAATCTTTCAAAAGAGTTAATGTTAAAAGGAGCTACCATAGTACCTATTGGTCTAGAATCACAAATGGCAAATTCAACAGCAATGACCGTAGAACAAGCTATGGCAGAGGATCCTATTTCTAATCTAGATAACCTAAAGGCATATGTAGATAGAATTAACCAGAATTACTTAAAAAATAGAGGGGCATACCAACGTATATTGGTGGTAGATTTATCTAAAGTTAAAACCAGTGAAAACAATGTGGCCGTAACAATTTTTCATCATAAAAAGAGTGATGTTGGTGAACGTTTTGCTTTCCATCTAAATGAAATATTCGTAAATGAAAACAAAGCTAATTCTACTCTAAAATATACGGATACCTTTAAAAATGAGCGTAATTTGTTCCTGGCACGTAATACCTTACCTCCAGTTACGCTTATTAAATTAGAAACTTCTAAAGATGCCAAGAGTTTAATACTTAGAGAGCCTAATATTCTACATAAGTTAATAACTTCTGGTATTGAAAAAGATTATAGCTCGTTGTCTTTGACCAATTAGGCTTAGTTATAACTAAAGTGTTTTTGGTAATACGCATACAGTTGATGTGGAGGTGCTCCCAGCCAACTTTTAACATGTATAACGCCAAAATGAAACTGTGTTTTAGCCCATCCAAATTCATGGTATTTTCTAGCTGAGGTTCTTACGAAATCGGGCAAAATCTTAAAATTAGTGGTTTTATAGATCCGCCTTATAAATTCACTGTCTTCGTAAATGGTATACGCCTCGTTAAATCCGTTTAATTTTAAAAATAGATTTTTGGTTATGAAGAGTGATTGGTCTCCACCTCTACATATGCTAAAATTAAAACGGGTAAACCAAGCAAAACCTTTTAAGATGAAGTTATTGGTTTCAAATTTCATTCTAAAACAGCCTGCTTTGCTCCCCTTTTTGTAGGCGTTTTGTATTGTGATATCAAACTTTTTGGGCGGAAAAGTATCTGCATGCAGAAAGTAAAGGATTTTTCCGCTAGCATGTTTTGCCCCATGGTTCATTTGTTTGGCCCTACCTTTATTGCACCTTAAGGCCAGAACAGGGTAGTTCTCGGCTATTTGTATTGTTTGGTCTGTACTACCCCCATCTACAATTATAATTTCTTTAGAAATAGTGCTAGAAGCATTGGTAGTTAACCAATTAAGTAAACTACCAATTGCAACCTCTTCGTTTAAGGTGGGGATAATTATGCTTATTTCCGGACCACTATTCATTTAATCTTTAGCAACAGCCACCTCCATTGTAATGATAGGTGCTTTCACTTATGTGTATTTGTGGGTGGGCTTTACCCAAAGCGGCTGCAGTTTTGTCGCAAACGGCCAATGGCTGATTTTGCATTAACACGTGTCCTGCACCATCGTCAAAATAAGCTTCATCGCCATAATAAATAGCGGTTTTACCTGTAAAAACGCAGGGTCCGTCTGCGGGCATGGGGTCTTTTATAGCTGCTATTTCTATGGATTCAATGTGAATTAATTCGTCCGTAGGGTAATGGTTGGGGCTCAGCACACGGTAAGAGTGCTTTGCTCTAATTTCTATGGTTCCAAAACCAGCATCCGTAAGAACCTTAATGTAGTCTTTCATAGGAATACTTCCGCTTAGGCAAAGAGCCCTTAGACGGTCGTCATTACGTAAGGCATCGTTCATGGGTTGTTCGCAAATAGGGTCGCTCATTACCAATCTGCCATGTGGTTTTAATACACGGTACATTTCTGCTACCGCTTTTTTTAAATCTTCCATCTTAAAAATATTGAACAAACAGTTTTGTGCTGCTACATCAATACTTTCATCTGCTACAGGTAAAGCCAAGGCATCGCCCTTAACCAGATTTACAAAATCACTTTGGAACCAATCGTTTTCCTCTTCGGCTATTTTAAAATTCTTTTTGGACGCTTCTAGCATTTCATCTACAGAATCTACCCCGGTTACACCACCAGTTTGCCTAGAGAAGTAGGAAAATTGCAAAAGTTCCATACCACCGCCAACACCTACGTAAAGAATTTTTGGATTGTTTACCAAATCTTGAGCAGATACGGTGCTCCCGCAACCATAGTTCATTTCTTGCATTATTTTAGGGATAGAAAGCCCTGGAAATTGCCAGATGGGGTTGGTGGTGCAGCAAAGGCCTACATCTGGAGTAAGCGCAGCTGCTTTGTAAAGGTCTTGGGTGGCATCTAAATAACTCATATTCTTTTTATTAATTCCTTAAATAGTGTTATCATTTTTGGTTCTGCTTTACCGGCAATTTCTATGATTTCTTGTACGTTGATAGGTTTTAGGTTGTCTGGGTCGCACTCGTCTGTTAGCACAGAAACAGCCACTACGGGTAATTTTAAGTGATTGGCCACGATTACCTCTGGCACGGTACTCATACCCACGGCATCTGCTCCTAAGATTTTTAACATACGGTATTCTGCTTTGGTCTCTAGTTGCGGCCCTACAACAGATGCATAAACCCCTTGTCTAAGGGTAATGTTATGGGTTGAAGCTATATCTTTTAAAATACTGCGCATTTCTACATCATAAGGTTCGCTCATATCTACAAAACGTTCTCCAAAATCGCCAACATTTTTAAAGGCTAAAGGAGAACCACCTTGCAAGTTAATGTGGTCTTCTATGAGCATAATATCTCCCTTTTTAAAATCTAGGTTAACGGCACCTGATGCATTGGATACAAACAATTTTTGAATGCCCAGTTGTTGCATTATGCGGATAGGATAGGTGATGTCTAAAAAATCATATCCCTCGTATAAATGAAAACGCCCTTGCATAACCACAACTTTTTTGCCCGCAATGGAACCATAGATTAATTTACCTGTATGGAATTCTACGGTAGCAAGGGGAAAAAACGGAATGTTGTTATAATGGGCAACTATTGGGTCTTCTATTTGGTCTACTAATTGCCCAAGCCCGGTACCTAATACAATACCTATTTCTGGGTTTTCAAATCCTTTACTTTGTAAATAAGCAACCGATTCTTGCAATTGTTTTTTTGTCATTATTTTACGTGTTTTATAAAAGGGTCAAAGGCAGGTATGTCTTTGATGTCCTCAAAGTAATCAACATCATTTTTTTCTTCCAATAAAAAGTAGGTCTCTTTTTGTAAATCTTGTAGGGTGCTTTGTAGCACATCATCTGTGCCCCATTTTTTGTTGGTAAATAGCGCTGGCAATAATTTGTTCATCCCTAATAAATAATAGCCGCCATCTTCTGCAGGGCCAACTACAAAATCATGTTCTGCTAGTTGTTCAAAAGCATGGTTTAAATCTACTGGATGTACATCATACAAATCACTTCCAATAACAATAATGTTTTTGTAGCCCGCGGCAAAACCCTCTTTAAATGCATTTATCATTTTTTCGCCTAAATCTGAGCCTTCTTGTAATTTTTTCTCATACGTGTTGGCATCCCAAACATCGTCTTGCCAAATTTCTTCGGAATAATACACTGCTTTATCACAAGATAATTGGCTGGTAACCTTGGCGGTATGTTGTAATAAAAAGTTATAAATGTCTAACGCGGCTTGGTCACCAACAGTTGCTGCTAACCTAGTTTTACATTTACCTAATTCTGGATTTCTAGTAAAGATGAGTAAGAGGTTGGTGCTATTTTTTATCAATTTATAATTTTTTTAATCGTATACTTTTTCACCATTCGTCAAAAGTTTACCCCATTGCTTACTGTAGGCATGTACTTTTTTTGTGGTGTTATTATTTTTATCAATCAGAGGATAACCCTTATTAGACCATTCAAAAATACCTCCATATAAATTCTTGACATTGGTAAAACCTGCCTTTTGTAGTCTTTCTCCAATATTTTCTGAGCGTACACCTATAGAACAATAAACAACAATAGGTGTTTCCGTTTTTTTAGGAAGTTTTTCACTAATACTTTTTAGTTCAAAATTCTTATAGCCAACAAATACGGCATTGGGTAAATGGCTTACGGCAAATTCCTCTTGTTCCCTTGCGTCTAAAATAATGTATGAGGTTGGGTTGCTACGTAGTTCGTCAACACTAATGTAGGTAACGCTCTCTTTATTGAGCGCGGCTAGGGATTCGGGTATGGTTTTTTGTGCGCATGCAGAAATAAAACTAACAAAAACAGTTAGCCATATCCAATGATTCTTTTTCATACTTTCAAAGATACCAATTAAAGTATTTGTTATATTCAAGAGGTCATATTTTGAAAAGTACTGTCATGAATAAATTATATATAATAGGGGTATTGTTTCTACTGTTTTCTTGCCAAAGGAAAACGCAAAGTAAAGGAACCAACCAAGAGAATAGTGAAACGGATGCAACCACCATCTATGACGAAAACTATAGGGGGCAATATCATTTTAGTCCGGAAAAAGGTTGGATGAACGACCCTAATGGTTTGGTGTACAAAGACAGTATGTATCATTTATTTTATCAATACTATCCAAATGCTACGGTTTGGGGGCCTATGCATTGGGGCCATGCTACAACCAAAAATTTTAAAAAGTGGGAACATAAGCCAATTGCACTATATCCAGACGATTTAGGGTTTATTTTTTCTGGTTCTGCCGTAGTTGATGTTGAAAATACATCAGGCTTTGGAAAAGATGGCAAAGCGCCTCTTGTGGCAATTTTTACCCATCATAATATGAAGATAGAAAAAGAAGGCGGGCCGGTTTACCAATACCAAAGTTTGGCGTATAGTCTAGATGAGGGTGAAACATGGACAAAATATGAAGGTAATCCCATTTTGGTAGATGAAAAAAATAAGGATTTTAGGGATCCAAAAGTATTTTGGCATAAGGAAACCAAAAGTTGGATTATGGTATTGGTTGCTGGAGACCATGCCAAATTATACCGCTCTAAAAACTTAAAAAAGTGGGATAATATTAGTGATTTTGGTTTGGAGCAAGGTGCTCATGGTGGCGTTTGGGAATGTCCAGATTTGTTTAAGTTAAAGGTTAAAGATAACGATGAGGAAAAATGGGTAATGCTTATTAGTATTGGATCGGGCGGCCCTAATGGAGGTAGTGCTACGCAATATTTTGTGGGTGATTTTGATGGTACAACCTTTACTTCGGAACAAAAAGTACACCGTTGGTTAGATTGGGGTACAGATAATTATGCTGGGGTTACCTATAACGATGCGCCTAAAAACGAAAGGGTGTTTATAGGGTGGATGAGTAATTGGCAATACGCATTAAAAACCCCTACCGGTAATTGGCGGAGTGCCATGACGCTGCCTAGAAAACTAGGTCTAGAAAAGAAGGATAACAAGTACTACCTTACCAGTAGCCCTTTAAAAGAATTTTTGGAACTAAAGAGTATGGCAGATGGTCTATCTTTTGATTTGAAAAAGGGAGAACAAGAAACTTTAGATATGCCTGGCGTAGGGCAATCTGTTTTACAGTTTAAAATGGAAAAAAAGGATTTAAAGTTTGCTTTGACCAACGCTGCAGGAGAAAGGGCAACTATGCTTTTTGATAGTGCAAGTAAGCTCTTTATTTTTGATAGGACCCAATCTGGTAATCATGGTTTTAACTATGAGTTTGGAAACAAACTACACTATATGCCCGTTGATGATCTACCCGATACTTTTGAAGTAACTATATATGTAGATAGGTCCTCTTGGGAGGTTTTTATTAATGATGGTCAATTTGTGTTTACCCAACAATTATTTCCCAGTGAGGAATGGTCTGGGGTTTTGTTAGAAAATTTATCGGGTAATCAGAACCAAATTAAGGGTTTAAAAATGGCTGCTATTCCTAGTATTTGGTCTAATTAAGATAAAAATAAAGATTGGTTAAAAGAAGGCCTAAAGACAAGCCAAGAACCATGTACCAAGCAAAATATCCAAGTTTTTCTCCAATAGTGTTCATAGTGTTGTTAGTTTAATTCGAAAACTAATTTAGAGTTGGAATAGCATAGACAAGTGCGGGTTTTTATAATTGGTAAGTTTTTTGGTGTAATTGGTACAATAGGAAGTAGTTCACTACTCTTGGTGCTGTAATAAACTAGTATTGCGGTGGGCTAGGTAGGTGCAAAAACTAAAAAATCCTCACATTGCTGTGAGGATTTTAAGTGGTACCTCCAGGAATAAAATTATTTTATTCAACATTTCTCCTTGGGCCAATAATATATACTCCATTCCTTATTTAATTTACTACTTATCAATATATTTATAATGTCTTATAGTTTATTGAGATAAAGTTGAATTAAAGTAAATAAAAATTGTAACGGTACAATTAGCGGTACAAATTTTTATTATTTCAAATTATTATATGCCTTCTATTCGTTACTTGGTTCGAGGGAAACGTAATCCTTCTAAAATTACTTGTCGATTTATTTAAATGGTAAAATTGACTTCAGAAGGACAGTTCCACTTTTAATTAATCCTGCATATTTTAATAATGAAACTGGTAAAGTAAGAAAGTTGTCTGAGTTTCATGAAAAAGATAAAATTACGATTGATTTAAAGGAACTATCTAATCATATACTTAAAAAGTATAATTCTAGTATTGTCAATGGTGATTCAATAAATTCTTTTTGGCTAAAAAACAGGATTGATGAGTTTTTTGGTATGACGAAGGAATTAAACTTAGAATTTCTTTTGAACTATTCCCAAAACTTTATTGAGAATCTAAGATATAAAGTGAATAGAAGAACCCACAGGAGAGGTGTGTCAATCGGTACCGAGAAAAGTTACAAAACCATAAAAAGGAAGATTGAAGATTTTGAAAGTTATACCAACCAAAAATTATTACTTAAAGATGTTGATATAGTACTTGCCAATAATTCCAGTGATTACCTTAAAGAAGTTCAAAATCTTTCTGAAAATACTATCGGTAAGTATATTAAGTTGCTTAAATCAATTTGCTTGGATGCCCAGAAAATGGTTATGAGGTGGCAAATAATATTCGAGATGTAAGAAGTTTTACCGATGAGGTAAAAACCACATATTTAAATTGGGATGACATAAAAAAATTAGAAGACATTACTCTTGATGATGCTCAATTAGACATTGCTCGCGATTGGTTGCTAATAGGTTGTTCAATAGGGCAGAGGGCAGGTGATTTAATGCAACTCTCAAAAGATAATTTTTTAGTTGATGATAATCTCAATTTTATAGAATTAATACAGCAGAAAACTAATACACATGTTATAGTATGGTTGGATGATGATGTTCAAAAAATACTGGATAAGTATGATAATGATTTTCCACCGATTTTCAGTGAAGTTCTATCTAGTAATCTTGCCATTTTCAATCGAAAAATCAAAGAAGTATGCAGACTTGCTGGTATAAATAATATGATTGAAGGAGCCAAAATGAACCCTCAAACTAATCGAAAGGAAGTTGGGATTTATTATAAATATGAATTAGTTACCTCTTACATATGTAGAAGGTCATTTGCAACTAATAGATATGGATTGGTGCCTACAGAATATATTATAATGCGACGGGACATAAGACGGAAAGTGAGTTTTTGAAATATATAAAGAAGAAGCCCTTAGATAAGGCAAAACGGATGGCTTTATTCCAAAAACAAATCCATGCAGAAAAAACCGATTGACCTCAACAAAGTAGTACTTAAAAACTAGTTGGACTTAAAATGAAGGACCCAAAAAACCCAATACCTGAAAGTATTCTGAAAATAATTAAGCAACAGAATAAAATGTTAGGAAAGGTTTATCCATATATGGAGCACTTCGATAAGGAGTATGATAAGATGAGGGGGTATTTTGAATTAGGGAACCAATTAAGAAAGTCTAATTCTAGGTTTGAAGATAGCCCCACCGGATTAAAATTGGACGAGTTGGTAAAATTTAGGTTGAGTCTGGAAAAGGCAAAAGAGGAGTTGGAATCAAACCCATTTTATCAATTATCACAATATGAAAACAGTGAATTACAAATTGAGAATGATTCAATTAAAAAGGAGTTGGAAAATTTAGAAAAGATACATTCCAACTTTGAAGAAAGAATTAAACATGCGGATTTTATCATTGATAAATTTAGCAGAAAACCTATAAATAATAAGGGTGTCCAACTGACATTAAAGCCAAATTTTATAGCCCCAAATTGGCAAATTTTAAAATTATTTGAAAATTCACAAGAATTGTTTGAGTCAAATCTTGAACAATGGCAAAATCTTTTTTCTGCCAATATTGAGGTTTTTGTAGTGCCAATAAAATTAAAGCCGGGTACTACAATTTCAGAGTTGAGATATTTCCTTGATATGTTGATGCAAAAGCAGTTTATCAAGCGATGAGGGGCATTGAAAACTATAGAAAAAACACGAGCATTCTCATGCGATAATAGTCCAATTACAAGCAAGCAACTACGAGATGCTTTGAAATCAATAAATAATCCATTTTTTGGAAAAACCGAGTTAGTAGATAGGATTATTGAGGCAATGAGACTAGACTGAATAAAATGTTCCCATTCTACTCGTCATTGTCGACTGTGTCGAGTTGGTATTTAAAAACCTTTGCATTGAACAAAAAAATTAAACGATGCAAAGTAAAGAGTATATAAAAACCGAAGTTCAAGGAATCCACTCAAAGGATTTATTAGGCAGATTTCAAAACCTTGAGGAAGGTCTTCAAGAACTAAAAGAGAGATATAAACCTCAGCCTAAGGACCAATTATTAACACGACAGGAGGTTGCATCTTTATTAACCATTTCATTGCCCACATTGCACAGTTGGACTAGTAAAGGAATCCTTCAATCTTATCGAATTGGAAATAAAATAAGATACAAGAAAGATGAGGTTTTAATGAGTTTAAAGCGCATTAGTTATAGATCGGTAAGTAACGATTAAAGATAAGATTTCTGATTAACAATTAATAGCCTTTAACATGATAGACAGTGTCAAAATAGATATTCTGAATTTTGATGGAAACCAATGGTTACATAATTCATTGTTGGAATTTCATGTCTATACAAATACGCGGACAGGCGAGTTGGGCAATAAGTTAGTGGCCAAATATAGAGGTCTTAAGTTTATTCTAAGGGAATCAAGCATGTGTTCTGGAGCGTATAACTGTAGCATCGAAGGTTCTCTTCATAAATACTTCAATCGGGGAAGAAACAACACCACTGATTTTGATATAGGTCAGTTACAAGATGCAATTTTGGAGATCCAGAAAAAATTTAATGTTGACCCTAATTTGGCAATTTTGAGAAATCTTGAAGTTGGAATTAATTTAAATGTCCCTCTTTCTGCTGGAGAATTAATCGGGAATCTTGTTGCATAAAGAAATAGAGCATTTTCAGAGTTTAATGTAAACCGTATCAAGTTAGGGAAGACTATAGGAAGGCAACAGTATATTCTGAAAATCTATGATAAAGGAAAGTAAAGTGGACTTATGATTGAAAATCTTGTGAGGGTAGAGGTGGCCGTTAAGAAAATGGCATACGTTAAGAAGTTCAATATTATTAAACCGTCTGATTTACTTATGGTAAATAAAGTTAAGTTGCTTGGGAACTTAATTGTTCACTTATGGGAAGAGATAATATATTTTGATAAGCAATTAATGTGGAGAGATTTAAGCGTCTTTCAACAAAAAAAGGTTCTTTACTATGCAACGCCAAGAAATTGGGAAGATTTTAATCGGGTGCAGCGAACGAGGGCTAAACAACACTTTCTAAAACTTTATTTGTCTCCTACCTATAAAGAAATAGGATTGTTATTAGTAGATAAATGGAATTTTTTGACAGCAGAAAAGCGTATACGTTTTAACCATAAAAAAATTAATCACAGTGGAAAGGAAATGTATACGTTTTATTCGTTAGAATGCAAGGTTAAAACGTACAAACAGGACCAAGGAGAAAAGATTGCAAAAAATATAACCCAAAAACAGTGTAAAGTATGTGGTAAGAATATTCGACTTAAACGAAGTGATGCAATTTATTGTTCTAAAAAATGCAACAACAAGTACCATTCAGAACTAAGGAAAAAAGGTTAAAACAAAAAAACAATTGTATGGTTTAAACGTGTTTTAATCTTTGTTAAAATTTCTTGAAACCGCATCTGGATTAGTGTTGAGCAGTTTTTTATTTGAAATAACCATATAATTTTCGGAGGTCAATACGCGTGCGTGCGTTAGATATTTCTTACAAATCTTATTGATGAGTTGGAATCATATAAATTGATAGACTTGATTGTGCCCAATGCTTTATTACATTGCAACAAAAATAGAGGCCGGAGTTTTAAACCGGCCCCAATTATCAATAAACTTAACTGGCAATAGAAATATCATCGTCGTATATTACGGCCATGATTTCATCATCAGTAAGTGGTCTAATTCTTCCCTTCAAATAATCGGTTTTGTAGTCGACCAATAATGGGCCATATTTTAAAACCCAATTATTAAGGGAGCCTTTTGATAAAGGATACTTTGATTGAACATCTCTCAGTAAAATTTCCCCATCCTTACCCGATGGGCTTACATCTACTAGCATATCTTTATCATGAACTATAAAATTTCTAATTGCAAAGCGGTAGAAGCAGCCGATATTGTGACCAGCCGAATTTTCAAGTCTAACAATGTTTTTTGGAACCAATAAAATTGGTTTCCCAAAATAGACAGGCAAATTAACCTTTCTCCTTACCCAGCGATGAGTTTTCATATCGAAAATATCGTCCTGTAAAACCTCAACTGTTGGGATATTATGCAATTTGCATTGTTCCTGAGTAAACTCGATGAGGACTTCTTTAATTATCTTGGTTGTTATATCTGAAATCCTATCAGAACCAATATCCTCAATAAATAGTTCAACATCAGAAAAATGACTTAAAATGCCCGATTGAACGGCCTTATTTCTTTGAATTGCATCAACGATTTTCGGCTTTAACTTGGCTGCTACAGAATTTCCTTTTGGTGTGCTAAAAGCGTAACCAAGTCTTGTTTCGTTTGGCTCCTTTAGCCCAGAAAGCAGATAATAAACTCTTTTGGTATCTTTCGCTTTTACACTTTTAATTAATTCACCCCAAAAGACTTCAATTCTTTTTTGCATCAACACACAGAAATGTGTGTTTTGGCTTTCAATTAATCTCGGGTCTATGAACAATGTGTTGTCCGTATTTAATTTGATGTCGACAAAGTCTAAATTGGGTTGTCGACTACCCAGTTTATAAAAAATGCTAAAATGCATAGTGTTGTAATTTAAAATATTAAAAATCGTGAGAACGATCTCACTTCTTGTTTTGCTAGAAAATGTCTAGCGCGCCTTATTATTACTGGGGTTCTTTACGATTTTTATTTTTAAATTATAATTCTATGTTACATTGTCAATTAACAATTTTGTTTATCTTAGCATTTGATATCTCCAAATATCTATACTATTAATCTTAAGTATTTTTCGGCTTTAAAGATGGAGGTTGTAAGCCTACATTTTCTAGTTTCGAAAACCTTAAGGGACAATATTTTTAAGCCAATTCGGGTCAACGGGTTGGCTTAATTTATTCTATTCTATTCTTCTTTTTATCTTTAATTTCTTCAATAATATCTTCAACAATTTCCTTAACCTCATCACCCATTTTTAAATATTCTGAAGGATATTTTTCCTTCATAAAATACATGAGCGAAAAATAGATTGGTTTAAAAGTTTCGATAAGGTCGTATTCTGTTAACAATTTTAAAGCACTTTCATAATTATCATAACTTATTAACTCGATGAAGTACTCAATTAAAAAATCCCATTGAGAATCTTCCTCATCATCAATTTCTTCAGTATCAACAAGGTCATCATATAAAACTTCCGCATCAGAATTTTTTACAGATTGACTGAATTCATCTATTACGGGTTCAATTTCTGCTAGGGATTTTTCCAATTGATTATTCCATAAGAGAGTTATGGCAAGTAAAGTGATTTCGCTATGGTCAAACTCCAGATTTTCACGGGCATTTTGGATGTGTTCAAGGGCTTTTTCTTTATTTATATTGTATTCACGATAAAATTCTGCAAGGCATAATAATGCTGAATAGTCTTCACCAATTTCATAAGCAGCGATAAATGATTTTTCAGCATTCTTTTTATCATCAATTTTTTGGTATACATGTGCTAGTTTATGGTAAGCAGAATTGTTTCCAAGATCAATCGCTTGTTGAAGATGTTTGATTGCTTTTTCTGAATTTTCAGTGTACCTATCATAGATTCTACCAATTAAGTACTCCATGTTTGGGTCTTCAGTATTTTCAAAATCATTTAGATATTCTAACCCTTTACTTTCATTTTTGTGGTCAAAATTTAATAGGGCAAGACTGATTTTAGCCTCTACAGGATATTTTTCGAGAGCCTTCAGATAATGGGATTCAGAGTTGATGAAATCATCATTCATATCATAAAACCTAGCAAGGCATAATTGGGCTTTGTCGTTACCTAATTCAATGGCTTTTTCAAAATTTGAAATGGCTTTTTCTTTCTCATTTAGGAATTCGTATAGGTGGCCTAGTTGATGATAGGCTTGTACTTTACAAGAATCTATTTCAATACCTTTGAGGAAGGCTTCTTCTGCTTTTTCGAACTGTTCATTTTTAAAATAGACAACGCCAAGTTCAACTTGAACATATTCGTTACCCTTTTCCAGTGCCATTTTAAATGAATCAATTGCATCTTCATACTGCTTGAGTTCATGAAATACCTCTCCTCTCAATGCAAAATCAATTTTATCTGGGTTGGCAGTTTTAATGGATAGGTCTGAATATTTTAAAGCATTATCTAAATCTCCTATTCTTAAATAGTTATCCGTAAGAAAGCCGTAAACTTTTTCATCTGTAATTTCTAAGGCATATTTGATGGCAGTTTCATATTCCTCTTCTTTATAATATTCGAAAGCAGTTTTGAATACATCAGAATCGAAATAATTCATACCCTCGGTGAGGTTTTCTGGAAGATACTTAATTGAACTATTTAGTAGTTCCTTTTTTAAATGAAGGCCAACTGATTTGCAAGCGAGATAGGCTTCGCCTAAAAGACTTGCTGCTTCTTCATCATACTGGCCGCTTTCTAAATAACTTATATGTGAAGTAATCCGACTTTCTAACTCTTCTTTTGAGCACCAAGACTCTAAAAATCTTACTAGCCAAATAACCCTTTTTCTATCATGTTTTCTGCCATAACGCATTAGATACCATATGTTAAAGAATCTTTCCTTGATCTGATACAGATGGTTTTTAGTGTCAGTTGGGATTTTTTCAATTATCTGTTTTTTTTCTAACTGTCTGATTTGTGCAGATACCGTCTTACTTTCTTTCCTTGTGCTTTTGACTATTTCTTTTACACTAGTAGCGTCCCAACTTTTTGCTATTACGTCAACAATTTTTTGTTGGTTTTTTGGCAAATCATCCATGTTGTGTTTGTATAGCGGGGTCACTGAATCTAGTGTAAGTTGTAAGTCGCGTACAGATTTGCCACTAACATTGTCGGTGAATATTTTGTACAAAGAGACAATTGTTCTTGTAACACCTCCAGTAAGTAGTCTAAGAATTTCTATCCTTTCTGGATTGTTTTGGATAATGTCTTCAATTTTATTTTTACTATTATCTGATTCTGATAATTTAAGAAGAAGTCTCCTTATTTCACTATTAGTTAGGCCGTTAAGATGTATTCTGTGAAATTGATGAAATAGGTTTTCGAACGATTCATCAAGGTTTTCAGGGGAAATTGGACTAGCTGCAACAATTTTAATGTTTAAGCATTGAACTAAAACGCTCTGTAAGTAATTAATTTCTTTTTTTGAAAATTTATCGAGTAAATCAATAAAATTATCAATGAACAAGATGATGATTTTATTCTTATCTCGGACTCTATTGAAAATTTGCTCAAATATTTCGGATTGATTTTCTTCAGCATCAATTTTGTCTTGAACTTCAATGCATAAATTGTTGAAATGATAATAGTCTTCTAACACTTCTGCAATCTTTTCCCAAAGATTTAAAAGTTCACTAATTCCATATTGTTCTTCACCTAGGGTAATTGGAATTACATTTTTAAATTCATTTCCTTCTTCTATAGCGTACTTTACCCTATGAATCAGTGTAGTTTTGCCAGAACCTCTTTGTCCAATTATTAGGTAGTGTTGGTTGATGGTTTGACCTAAGTTTTCAGTAATCTCTGTGAAAATCTGATTGAATTCCTTAGTCCTGACAACAAATTCATTAATCAGTTGTTCTTTTCTCTTATTTGCGGGGTTGTATATTGTTGTGTTCATAATTTCACAGTTGGCAAAAAAAATATAGTCAAATATACGACATTAAATCCAAACCGCCAAAAGATGACAAAAAAAATATAGTCAAATAGTGAAATATTTGTAAAATGTTATGTTTAGAGTGTTTAGAGGTATGTGAAAACTGAAAATTTATACTGAATTTATGATGATAACAGGTGGGGTATAACTGTTATTTGTGGTGAAAGTGACTTGAAAACGGAACAAATAACGGGACGTGTTGAAATAAAAAATCCGCAATACACAGAATAACAGTGTCTTACGGATTTTTATTGTGGTACCTCCAGGAATCGAACCAGGGACACACGGATTTTCAGTCCGTTGCTCTACCAACTGAGCTAAGGTACCAGAATGTCATTTTAGCTATTGAGAGGTTCAAATCATTTCTCAAAGGCGGGTGCAAATATAATTTCAATTTTAGGATTTACAAACTAAAACGCAAAAAAGAAGATTCTTTTTTTCTATTTGCCGTACTTTGTATTATGAACTTGGTAATAGATAAAGGAAACACACAGGTAAAATACGGTGTATATCAGCGTAATAGCTTGCTGTTGTTTAAAACTAGTGATGCGGATGATTTTTTGGAAACAATCAAGAAAATTTTTGATGAGTACCCAAATATTAAACAATCTATCTATTGTTCGGTAGGTGGTGTGGATCAAAAGGAAATAAAAATTCTTACCCTTTTTAACAAAGTTCATGTATTATCGCCTACATCTAAAGTTCCCTTTTCAAATAATTATGCAACACCTGCAAGTTTGGGGGTAGACCGTATGGCTTTGGCAACCGCTGCTTTTTATTATAACCAATATGGAAATACACTGGTAATTGACATGGGTACGTGTATAACCTATGATATTGTAAACGCAGACGGTACGTATTTAGGTGGGGCAATTTCTCCTGGTTTGGCTATGCGCTATAAGGCGCTTCATGGGCAAACCAATAAGCTACCCTTATTAACTGTAGAAGCACCATTGAGTTTGATTGGTAATAGTACCGTACAAAGTATGCATAGCGGTGTGGTTAATGGTATTATACATGAACTAGATGGTGTTATTCTGGAATATAAAAACCGTTTTAAAGATTTAACAGTTATTTTAACAGGAGGTGATGGGCAATTTTTTGCTAAAAGACTAAAAAATTCCATATTTGCGAATTCTAAATTCCTGCTGGAGGGGTTAAATTACCTGTTGGAATACAATAAACAGTAAATGGTTAGACAAATTTTGGTGGCATGTATGTGCTTGCTTTCGGTTGGTATATATGCGCAAAAGAGCACTATTTCTCCATATTCCTATTTTGGTGTTGGTGAGGGTCGGGATAATGGTACCGTAGAAAATCAAATGATGGGCGGCTTGCAATTGTATGCAGATAGTATACATTTAAATCTAAAAAATCCTGCCGCACTATCCAAACTTCGCTTAACCGTTTACGGTGGGGCC
Organism: Croceivirga radicis; assembly: GCF_002072105.2. Taxonomy (GTDB): domain Bacteria; phylum Bacteroidota; class Bacteroidia; order Flavobacteriales; family Flavobacteriaceae; genus Croceivirga; species Croceivirga radicis. The sequence continues at coordinate 113,592 of NZ_MTBC01000006.1, read as the reverse complement.
ATATCTAGAAAAGAAAACAGACTTAAAGATAACTTTGAGGAACAAAGAACTTCTGTAAGTAATTTAGATTATTTGGCAATTGGTTTTCCTGTCGCAAAGAATATGGGTGTTGCTTTTGGTCTGCAACCTTATTCTTCTGTTGGTTATAGTTTAAACCAAACAAGGGTAAATGCAGATTTGGATTCCGTAACCAATGTTTTTAGCGGTGAGGGTAGTCTAAATAAAGTGTTTCTTTCATGGGGGTACGAGCCTATAAAAAATGTAAGTATTGGTGCAACTATAAACTATAACTTTGGAACCCTAAATTATCAGCGTTTACAAAGTGTGCAGGGCGTACAATTTGGTACTATAGATAATAGGGATTCTAGAATAGATGGGTTTGACTTTAATTACAGTATAAATTACTCCCCAAGCATTGGTAAACATACGTTGCATACTTATTTTGGAGCGGATACCCAGGTTAATCTTATTTCTAAAAACAGTCAGCGTATTGGTTCTTTCTCAACAGAAACAGGAGCAGATATAGAAGTGTTGGATGTTAATTTGGATGCCCAGGGACTAAAAAATGGAGAAATCAAAATACCAACCACATTTACCTTTGGATTGGGATATGGTGAAGAACGTAAATGGTTTGTTGGTGCTGAATATGCCATGCAGCAAATGAGCGACTTTGAAAATGAGTTTATTGCACAAGCCAATGTAGATTATATAGATGCTTCAACAGTATCTTTTGGAGGGTACTTTATACCTAATTATCGTGCGCTAACGAACGTATTTAATAGAATTACCTATAGGGCAGGTCTTAAATACGATAAAACTGGCTTAGTTATTGAAAATAAGGAGATTAATAATTTTGGCATAACTTTTGGTTTAGGTGTACCACTTGGCAGAGACTTTTCAAATTTAAATATTGGTTTCGAGCTAGGGAGAAGAGGAACAAGAGCTGCAGGTTTGGTGGAAGAAAGTTATTTAAAAATGAATGTAGGATTTTCACTAAATGATAGATGGTTTGCTAAAAGAAAAATAAATTAAATCCATTATTTTAAAAAATCACTAAAAAGCTCTTAAAGCCCTGATTTTTAAAGGGACAGTTCTATAAAAATTTGTACATTAACCACTTTAAAATTAACAAAATGAAGAAGAATTTCTACTTAACCATGTTTGTTGGGATCATGTCGATCGGTTTAAGTACTGCTCAGGCGCAAAATCCTGAATGCATGACCAATCTTTCAATTTATGCAGAGCATGCAAAAGTAAAAAATTACGATGCTGCTTATGAGCCATGGAAAATGGTGTACGAAAATTGTCCAGGTTTAAATAAGGCTAATTATTCTTACGGAGAAAAAATCTTAATGCACAAGATTGAAAATACATCTGGTGCAGAAAAAGATGGCCATATCAATATGTTATTAGCGGTTTATGATGCTTCTAAAGTTCATTTTCCAGCAAAATACACTACTGCCTCCGTTACTATAGATAAGGTAATGTTGAAGCGTGATAACAATATGATTTCTGATGAGGAAACGTATCAGCAATTGGGAGACGCTTTTAATTCTGACAAGAAAAATTTTAAAAACCCAAAGGCCTTATACCTTTATTTCTCTAGCTTGGTAGATCTGCATGAAGCGGGAAAGAAAGATTTGCAAGAAGTTTTTGATGTTTACGATGAGGTTACCGAAAAATTAGAGGAAGAAAACAAAGCAATTACAGCCTCTTTAGCTAAGCTTTTGGCTAAAGAAGATGCCGGTACGGCTTTAACTTCAAAAGAAAAAAGATACGTAAAAGCATATACCAATAACTCTAAGGCATTTGGTCAAGTGGCTTCTAGTGTAGATGGTAAGTTGGGTAAATTGGCAGACTGTGAAAACCTAATACCGTTATACGAAAAGAATTTTGAGGCAAAAAAGAACGACGTAAAGTGGGTTAAGCGTGCTGTAGGTAGAATGTTCTCTAAAGAATGTACAGATGATCCAATGTTCAAGAAATTGTTTGAGGCCCAGTTGGCTTTAGATCCTTCTGCAGATGCTTATTTGTACGGTGGTACGCTAAAAGCAAAGTCTGGAGATAATAGTGGTGCAATCGCGGACTTTAATAAGGCGGTAGAATTAACTACAGATTCTTATAAAAAATCGAACATCCTATATAAGATTGCAACTATTGTAAGAAAGTCTAGCAAATCTCAAGCTAGAAATTACTTGAATAAAGCTATAGAAGCAAACTCTGCAAACGGTAAAGCTTATTTGTTGTTGGCAAATTTATATGCTAGTAGTGCAAATGATTGTGGTACATCTGCTTTTGAGAAAAGAGCTATTTACTGGAAGGCAGCAAATACTGCTAGCCAGGCTGGTAGGGTAGATCCTTCGGTAGCGTCTACGGCAAGTAGGACGGCTGCTAGTTATAATGCCAAAGCTCCGGACAAGACCATGATCTTTAACTCTGGAATGGCCGGTAAAACAATTACTTTTAGTTGTTGGGTAGGCGGTAGCGTAAAAGTACCTAGTCTATAAGCGTGTTACAAAACATACAAGATACAAGTTTAAGATTTGCCACAGCATTAGCTGTGGCAATCCTTTTTATAGCCTGCCAAGATAATTATGAAAGAGTGGGTCAAGAGGCTAAAGCCAAGATTTTTCCACAAGGTGTAGCAGAGAATTTTAAACTAACATACACAGAGGCAGAAAAACCCATGAGTACCAAAGACTCTGCCGTTACCAAGGTAATTGCCATCTTGGAGAGTCCGTTAAATGAAGATTACGATAACTTGTCTTTTAGGTACAAAGTGTTTCCCAAAGGTCTTCAGGTAGAATTTTATGACGAAGAAGGAAACAAAAATACCGTAAAAGCAGATTATGGTATGGTTTATACACAGACCAAAATTATAGACTTGCGCGGTAACGTGGTTATAACCAGCAATGATGGCAAGCAATTGGAAACAGACCAATTGTATTGGGATCAAAATAATAATTGGATATTTACAGAAGAAAAGTTTACATATACTAATCCTGAAGAAGGAACCGTCATGGATGGCGAGGGAATGGATTTTAATAAGGATTTTACCTTTTTAAATGCGCATAAAACTTTTGGTATCATGACCATTAAAGAAGAACAGAATGACTAAGATTTTAAAGTATACGGAGTATTTGTATTTGGCTGTTGCAATAGCTTCTATTTATAAAATAGTAACACTTTGGAGTGCAGCACCCCAAGAAACCTATATATTTATATTTTTTGCAGTGGTTTCAATTGCTATGTTTTTCTTTCGTAGAAAATATAGAAAGAAATTTGAGGCCAGAAAAGACCATAATTAATAAATACCATTGAGCACGGCTATTCTTGTTATAGTAATTTCCTTATTGTTCTCTGCTTTTTTTAGCGGAATGGAAATTGCATTTGTTTCTGCGAACAAAATACATATTGAACTAGAAAAAAAACAAGAAGGTTTTTTGGCAAAGGTTTTGGGGTGGATAACGGAGAAGCCTTCAAAATTTATAGCCACCATGCTTATTGGCAATAACATTGCGTTGGTGGTTTATGGTATGTTCATGGGCGATTTGCTCATGATGTGGTTTCAATCAATGGTGCCTACCCAATCTAATTTTTTAAATGTACTATTGGTAGAATTTAGTTTGTTAACCCAAACGGTGATTTCTACCCTTGTTATTTTAATTACGGCAGAATTTCTACCAAAAGTATTGTTTCAGATTTATGCCAATACCCTTCTTAAGGTACTAGCACTTCCGGCATACTTCTTTTATTTGTTGTTTTCCGGAATTTCTTGGTTCGTTATCAAAATTTCAGATTTCATTCTAAAATACTTTTTAAAAACGGATGGAGATGAAGTGCAATTGGCCTTTACCAAGCTAGAGTTGGGAGATTATATATCGGAACAAATGGAAGCCGTAGAAGAACAAGGTGCGGTAGATTCAGAGATACAAATATTCCAAAACGCGTTAGAGTTTTCAGCGGTTAAAGCTAGGGACGTTATGGTGCCTAGAACCGAAATTATGGCGGTAGAACTTAAAGAGACCCCTAAAAACCTTAAAAATTTGTTTGTAGAAACCGGGTATTCTAAAATTCTGGTCTATAAAGAAACTATAGAAGAAATAATTGGCTACGTTCATTCTTATGAAATGTTTAAAAAGCCAAAAACCATTAAACATATTTTAAGACCGGTAGAGTTTGTGCCAGAGACCATGCTTATTCATGATATTTTAAACGTCTTAATACGTAAACGCAAAAGCATGGCTGTTGTGTTAGACGAGTATGGAGGTACCTCTGGTATTATGACGGTAGAAGATATTGTGGAAGAATTGTTTGGTGAAATTGAAGATGAACACGATACTACAGACTTAATTGAAGAAGATTTAGGAGAAAATAGCTTCAAATTCTCTGCTAGATTAGAAGTAGATTACCTTAACGAAAATTACAAACTAGAACTTCCGGAGAGCGAGGAATATGGCACGCTTGGTGGTTTTATCACTAATTTTACGGAAGATATTCCAAGGCAAGACGATGAGATTAAAATAGAAGGGTTCTTGCTTAAAATTGTAGAAGTCTCCAATAATAAGATAGACTTGGTAGAACTGCACAAGACAGAAGAAGATAAATAGTATTTCTACTATTCCATTTACAATACCTTTTCAGGTATATTTTTTAGCTTTCTATTTTAAAAAGAAAATGGTATTTTCGCCCACTGAATTTAGCATAAAGCAGTACGCAAATGGCAATATTGGAGAATATTAGGAAGCGAACTACGGTACTAATTTTAATAATTGGTTTGGCCTTGTTCGCATTTGTTATTTCTGGAATCTTTACAGGAAGCGATTTTTCTGGCGGAAAAATCAGCTCTATAGTAGCAGAAGTAAATGGAGAGGCAATAGGTAGAGAGGATTTTACCAGAAAACTAGAGTTGGCGCAACAACAGTTTGGTCAGAATTTTTCTGCCACTCAATTGGTTAATCGTGTATACGATCAAGAAGTTAGAAATACACTATTAAATCAAGAGTTTGAACGTTTGGGCATCGATGTTGAAAGTGATCAAATTGTTGATTTTATCAAAAATACAGGTTATGCACAAGACCCATCTTTTCAAAATGAAAATGGAGTTTTTGATGCAGAGGTGTTTAAAACTACCATTGCAGATTGGAGAGAGACACAGCCATTATTGTACGATAATTGGTTGACCATAGAAAAATCCATAATTCAATCAGCTAAAGAGCAAATCTATTTTAACTTAATAAAATCTGGAGTAGGCGCTACCTTGGCAGAAGGCGAATTTGACTATCAATTGGCCAATGACAAAGTAGATTTAGCGTACGTTCGTGTACCATATACCTCAATTGCAGACAGCAGTATACAAGTAAGTAAAAGTGAGATTGCGGACTACGTAAAGCAACATCAAAATGAATACAAGCAAGAAAAAGCTAGGGATATTCGCTTTGTGTTCTTTGAAGAAAAGCCTTCAACTGCAGACGAAACAGCGGTTAAGGAAGCCGTGACCGCATTGATGGGAGACACAGTAGAATTTAACGAGGCAGCCAATACTACAGATACCATAGCAGGCTTTAAGACTACTAAAGATATGGCGGCTTTCTTGGATAGAAATTCTGATGAAAAATTAGATACAATTTACAAAGCCAAGCGAGATTTGCCAGCAGTAGCCGCAGATCAAATTATGGCGTTGGCAGTAGGTGAAACTTACGGCCCTTACAAAGATGGTTCTTCTTATAAGGTTACTAAAATGATGGATAGAAAATCCAATGGAACTGTAAAGGCTAGCCATATTTTAATAGCTTATGAAGGTGCTACAAGAGCAAACTCAAGTATTAAAAGAACTAAGGAAGAAGCAGAGGTAGAGGCCAAACGTTTATTAACGGAAGCCAAGAAAGCAGATACGGAATTTAGCGTGTTGGCAAGAGATAACTCAGATGGTCCTTCTGCACCAAGAGGTGGAGATTTAGGATACTTCCAAGAAGGGGTAATGGCAGATGAGTTTAATGACTTTTGTTTTAACAATCCTGTAGATGCCATTGGTTTGGTAGAAACAGAATTTGGTTTTCATATCATTAAGGTTGATGATAAGCAAGATGTGGTACAAGTAGCTACATTAGCTAGAGAGGTAGAGCCATCTGAAGAAACCGTAAATACATTGTTTACAGATGCAACTCAGTTTGAAATGAAAGTTTCTGACGCGGACGCAAATGCTTTTGACGACATTGCAAAAGAAAGTGATTATACCGTTAGGCCTGTTAATAAAATTGCAGAGATGGATGAAAACCTTCCTGGTTTATCCGCGCAACGTAATATTGTACAATGGGCTTTCAACGAAGAAACTAGCGTTGGTGATATTAAGCGTTTTGATTTGGCCAGTGGTTATGCGGTGGTGCAATTGACCAAAAAGTATAAAGAAGGGCCAATGTCTGCAGAAGATGCTTCTGCTTTGGTTTTGCCAAAAATTAGAAAAGAGAAAAAAGCCGCTCAAATAATAGCTAATAACAAAGGCAAGACAATGGATGCTTTTGCTAAAGATAACAATGTAACTGTATCTACTGCTTCTGCAGTAACTATAAAATCACCAACTATTCCTGGTGCTGGGCGTGAGCCGTATGTGGTAGGTAAAGCCTTTTCTCTTGCGGAAGGTGCAACCTCTGGATTGCTAGAAGGAGAAAGTGGTGTTTATATGGTTAAATTGAATAAAAAGAACCAAGGTGTTAAATTGCCAAACTTTAGCACATTTGCCCAAACCTTGTCTACACAGAATCAAAACTCTGTTAATTCTGGTGTATACAATGCTTTAAAAGAGGGTGCAGAAATAGAAGACAATAGAGCTACATTCTATTAAAGAATCATATCCGTAAAAGGAACAACAGTATCAAAACCCTTGGCTTTAAAATAGTCAGGGGTTTTTTCATTTCCGGTAGCTAAAATAAAATCACCTCCCCAGGCTCCTAAGCTTTTTATAGCACCAAAATAATCGGGAAATTTGTTCTGAACGGGAGATTGGCCCAAAATAGTTCCAATGGCCATTTCATGCTCAATTACTAGTGATTCAAATAACTCAATGCTTTCCGTTTCTAGGAGTTTATGGGATATTCGGTTTATTTGCGCTATAAGGTCTGCCTTATTAAAAATCTGCTTTCGGTAAGTGGCAATAGCATCTCTACTATTTTGCTTTTTATTCAGGTAAATAAAAAACAACTTATCGCTAAAATCCGGATTAAAGCGTACCGGTAGTATTTGTGGTTTGCCCAAATCCAATTTATACAATATAGGTTGCATGTGTTGTGCACAGGCAAGGTCATAACCACTTCCTCCCAAAGTTTGCCCTAAAAGTTCAAAAGCATCTACTTGGGTCCATTGGGCTATGTTATTGAGTAAAGTAGAACTGGTACCTAAGCCCCAATTTCTAGGAAAGCTTAGCTTTGTTTCAATTTGCCAGCCACTGCCACTATGGTCCAAAAAATCAGGCTTTTGAATTCTAACTGCTTTAAAAATCTTTTTAAGAACTTTTGCCTTTTCAATGTCGTTAGTTTCTCTAATCTCTAAAGCGGGTAAACTAAATTCTGCATGAAACCAGACGCTACCATCCGCATCTTTGCTAAGCCAGTTTAAACAAGGTTTGGCCGTTTGGTCCGCATAAAGCCACTGTCCAAATTTTGTAGGTATGGCAAGACCTGTAGCACCATCTAAAATGGCATACTCTCCCGTTAGCAGCAGTTTGCCGTTGCTATAAAATGTATTTGTCATTTACCTGCGTAGATTTTCTAATGCTTCGGTTACGGCAGCATTACTTACGGTCTGCTCTTTAAAGAGAGCTACCAATTGTTCTTTTTCTCTGTCATTTGCGCCTAGCGTATTAAGAATATTTAGTAGGTGCATCTTCATATGGCCTTTTTGTATGCCAGTGGTAACTAAGCTTCTAAGGGCGGCAAAGTTTTGGGCTAAACCGGCCACTGCTATTATTTGCATCAATTCTTTTGCAGAAGGTTGCTGCAAAATTTCTAAGCTTAGTTTAACCAAAGGATGTAAGGAAGTTAGACCTCCAACAGTGCCTAGCGCCAACGGAACATCAATCCAAAACTTGAATTCATTGTTTTCTATGGTGCAATGGGTTAAGCTGCTGTATTTACCATCTTTAGCTGCGTAGGCATGTACACCGGCTTCTATTGCCCTAAAATCGTTACCTGTGGCTAAGACAACCGCATCAATACCATTCATGATGCCTTTGTTGTGCGTAACGGCTCTAAACGGTTCGGTTTTAGCAATGGTAACCGCTTGGTACATCTTTTCAGCAAAGGTTCTAGATACGCTGTTTTCAGATTTAGTATTGGTTATTGGGCAGCTTACACTAGCCCTTACCACACAGTTTGGAACATAGTTGCTTAAGATGCTCATGACTACCTCTGGTTTATCATTTGCAAATTCTGGATGTATGGCAACGGCATTTTCTAGCGTTGTGGCAAACTGTTCCAAACAACTATTTATAAAATTGGCACCCATGGCATCAAGCGTTTCAAAGGTGCAGTGTAGCTGATAATATCCTTCTAGTTGGTCTGTCTTGTCTCTTAAATTTATAGCACTAATACCACCACCACGTTTATTCATATTCTTGGTTATGGCTGCGGTATCTGCCATAAACTTGGGTTGTAACGCATCAATTAAGTTAACTAGTTTATTCTTTTGGCCATGGTACATAAAATGTACTTGTCCAATTTTCTCCGTTCCTAAGACTTCGGTTTTAAAACCACCTTTGGTTAACCAAAATTTAGCTGCCTTACTAGCTGCTGCAACCACAGAACTCTCTTCAATGGTCATGGGTATAGCCAATAATTGCTCGTTAATTAGAAAATTTGGTGCTACGGCATAGGGTAGATAAAAATTAGAAAGTGTATTTTCTATAAACTCATCATGGGTTTTTTGTAAATCCGTATCGGCGTTCCAGTACTTTTCTAATAGTTTCTTGGTTTTTTCGGGGTCTTGGGTGCATTCTTTTGCAATCCATTCAATTTTCTGTTGCTTGGATAACTTAGAAAAACCATTTACCGGTCTCTGCATAATATCAACTTAAATTTCAAAGATAAATCTTTAACGGTTTTGGCTTGTTATTTGTGTTTCAAATATAACCTAGAGTGTGATTTTTACGTAAATTATTAGTAAACTTGGGGGTTTTAAATCAATAATTAACTTAAATGAACAGACTATTTTTAGTTGTTACCAGCAGCATTTTGTTTTTGACCGGGCTAACAGCGCAAAAAAAAGACATAACCCTAGAAGAAATATGGGGAGGTGCCTTTCGTACAGAGTATATGGATGCGTTACGTTCTATGAACAATGGTAAAGAATACACCGTTTTGAACTTTAGCCGTAATCCGCAAGGAAGCAGTTTGGATAAATATGACTACAAGACACAAAAAAAGGTAGCTACTATTGTAGCTTCTAATGATGCAATTCCCTTTTTTACATCCTATGAATTTTCTAATGACGAATCCCAAATAATACTGGCCACAGAGATTGAGCCGATTTTTAGGCATTCTAGACTAGGTGTCTATTATGTATACGATGTAAAATCAAAGGAATTGGTTAAAATTTCCGATGACAAAATACAAGAGCCAGAACTTTCGCCAGATGGTACAAAAGTTGCCTATGCCAAAGAAAACAATCTTTACCTGTTTAACCTAAAGACCAAGCAGACCACGCAACTTACTACGGATGGTGTGGCAGGTTCAATAATTAATGGTATTACCGATTGGGTATATGAGGAAGAATTTGCATTTGTACAGGCTTTTGCATGGAACAGCAGCGGTACTAAAATTGCTTTCTTAAAGTTTGACGAATCCAATGTGCCAAATTTTTCTATGGATGTTTACGGGCAAGACCTTTACCAATATCAATATCAATTTAAATACCCAAAAGCAGGAGAGGAAAATGCCAAGGTAAGTTTACATATGCTAGATGTAAGCTCTGGGGCAATTTCTGAAGTAAATCTGGGCAATCCCTACTATATACCTAGAATAAAATGGATGAACAATGCCGATTATTTAAGCGTTAGGACCCTAAATAGGCATCAAAACATAATGAAGTTGATCGCGGTGAATGCCAAAGATAATTCTACTGAGGTTTTATTGGAAGAAACAGATGAGGCTTATGTAGACGTAACAGATGATTTAACGTTTCTTGAAGACGACAGTTTTATTTGGACAAGCGAGAGAGATGGTCACAATCATGTCTATTTGTATGACCAAGATGGTAAGTTAATGAATCAAATTACCAAAGGGCCATGGGAAGTGACCCATTATTATGGTTATGACCAAGCCAATGATCGTATCTTTTATCAGTCTACAGAAAATGGGTCCATAAATAGAGATGTTTACCATATAAGTAGCAATGGTTCCGATAAGACTAGGTTAACCAACAAAGAGGGCACTAACGGTGCTTCTTTTAGTAGTGATTATAGTTACTTTATAAATACCTATTCTAGTGCTACAACACCTTATGAATTTACCTTGCACAAAGCGTCTAACGGTAAAAAGGTTGCCGATATAAAAGATAACAAAGCCTTATTAGAGCAATTAGAAGGTTATAATCTGGCCAAAAAAGAATTTAGCACCATTAGTATAAATGGTAATGAGTTAAATATGTATATGTACAAGCCTGTAGATTTTGACCCAAATAAAGAATATCCTTTATTCATGTTTCAGTATAGTGGGCCGGGTTCTCAGCAAGTGGCCAATAGATGGGGTGGCGCTAATGATTATTGGCACCAAATGTTGGCAGCTGAGGGTTATATTATAGCTTGTGTAGATGGTCGTGGTACCGGTTTTAAGGGTAGGGACTTTAAAAAAGTTACGCAATTAGAATTAGGTAAATATGAAGTAGAAGATCAAATAGCAGCTGCAAAGGAGTTAAGTAAGTTGCCGTATATAGATGCAGAAAGAACTGGTATTTGGGGTTGGAGCTACGGTGGTTTTATGTCTACCAATGCAATTTTAAAAGGGAATGATACTTTTGAGATGGCAATTGCGGTAGCACCGGTTACCAGCTGGCGTTTTTATGATACCGTTTATACGGAACGTTATATGCAAACACCACAAGAAAACGCAAGTGGGTATGATGATAATTCGCCATTCAATTATCCAGAATTGTTAAAAGGTAAATACTTATTGGTACATGGTACGGGTGATGATAATGTGCACGTACAAAATTCAATGCGGATGATAGAAGCCTTGGTGCAAGCCAATAAGCAATTTGATTGGGCTATCTACCCAGATAGAAACCATGGAATTTACGGAGGCAATACCAGATTGCATTTGTATACTAAAATGACCAATTTTATCAAGGAAAACTTATAATCCAGTAACTAAACTCAACTCAATATATGTCAGAAATGATAACACCGGCTAGCGAAAAGCAGTTGCTTGGGCATCCTCAAGGATTATTCTATCTCTTTTTTGCTGAGTTATGGGAGCGTTTCAGTTTTTATGGAATGCGTGCCCTTCTTACACTTTACATGGTAGATGTAATTTTTGAGGCTTTGGCTAAAAAAGATTATGCAACCGCAGCAGTTTATTCGTCTTACGGGTCATTAGTTTATGCGTCTACAGTAATTGGTGGTAGAATATCCGATGGTATCTTAGGAATGCGAAACTCTATTTTTCTTGGCGGTATTTTAATGTCTTTGGGGCATTTTGTGTTAGCTATAGAAAATAATGTAGCCTTCTTTTTGGCCTTGTCGTTAATTATTGCAGGAAACGGCTTCTTTAAACCCAATATTTCAACTTTTGTAGGATCACTCTACAAAGATGGAGACCCTAGAAAAGATTCTGGATTTACCATTTTCTATATGGGAATTAATATTGGTGGATGGGTAGCTCCATTACTCTGTGGTTGGTTAGCTGCGGCATATGGTTGGCATTATGGTTTTGGTTTGGCCGGTATAGGCATGTTAACCGGTTTAATTGTTTTTTGGAGTGGTATAAAAAAAGGTGTTTTTGGAGACAAAGGTTTACCACCAGAAAATGGAAATATAGATAAAAAGGTAGCCGGTATTAAACAAGGTATTTTGGTGCCCATATTGGCGTTTGCTTCGGTACCTGTAATAGCTTATCTATTGTCTTCTTACCAAGCACTAGGAGAAGAAGGTACCTGGTTGGGCGATCAGAACATCGTAAACATTATATTTAAGCTGATAGGTATATCTATTTTAGGATATTTAACCTACATCATGGTACAAGCAACCCCAGATGAGCGTAAAAAACTATTTGTAGCTGTTCTTATCACTTTTTTTATGACCATTTTTTGGGGTTTTCATGAATTATCTGGTAGTGTTATAACCTTGTTTGCCGCTAGAAACGTGGATTTGGAAGGTATTATGTCTGCTTCACAAACCAATTCATTGAACTCTATGTGGATTATAATCTTGGCCATACCCATCTCTATGTTATGGCAGTGGTTGTCCAAAAAGAATTTAAATCCCAGAACACCGTACAAATTTGGGATGGGATTGTTATTTGCCGGTATTAGTTTCTACGCATTGGCCATAAGTGGGGCTAGCGCCAACGAGAGTGGCTATGTGCCCTTTGCGTATTTGCTGCTAATGTATTTTTTACTTTCGGTTGGTGAATTGTTTATGTCTCCTGTTGGTTTATCAAAAATCACGGATTTATCACCAAAACGTATTGTTGCTTTTATGATGGGCGTCTGGTTTTTATCTTCGGCTTTTGCATTTCAAGTTGTTGGATTTATAGGAAAGCAACTTGCAATTGAAAGTTCTGATGGCACTATTTCTGGTTTTGAAACGCTCACGGTCTATACAGACGGTTTTATGCTAATAGCAAAATATTCTTTAGGCGCGGGCTTGCTGGTAATTCTGGCTTCACCTTTAATTAAAAGACTTATGGGTAACGTTCATTAATTATTATCCAAAGGAAATTGAAAAGCTCCCTTTTTGCGCGTGTCGTGAAAAGGGATTTTCTTTTCTAGGCAGGTTTGTTGCCAAAGAGCGCTCATAAAGGCGTAATTGCTACCGTCTGCAATAACCATAGTTGGTTTATGTTGTTCTAGTAAACGGTTAAGGTTTATTTTAGCATTATGGGTAAGCCATAAGTAATCTATCTTAAAATTCTTATGTGGTAACACAAGATTGCTATCAATTCTAAATAAGTTTTTGTGGGTTATGGTGTATGCATTTTGTAGTTCTTGTGTGTTCACAAGCTTAATACGCTCAGCAACCATATAATTTTTAATTAGGTATGGGTTTCTAGAGTTATTGGTATAGCAATTTAAAAGAAACCCGTTTTGATGAAGTAAGACGTTTTGTTGGTTTTGGTGTAATATGTACGTATAAATTCTTTTACTAGCTTCTATGTCTTTAAATAAGAGCACCCCTAAAAATACGCCTAACGCGCTAATAGAAATTACAAATAAATTCTTTTTCGGTTTTGAAAAATACAAAACACCAAATAGAATAAATGTATAGCTTAAAATAACCTCAGAAAAATCGAAACTTATATCGGTTAAAACAAATGCATCTTGCTCCGCTACTAATTTGATAATGTGGTTCATCAACCTAATAAGAGTATTGTAGAGATTTACCAATACGGTAGGTAAAACTTGCAGCATACTTAATACTATAGTCAGTAAACCTAGTCCCAAAATTACCCCCAAAAAAGGAACAATTAACAAATTGGCTATAAAGAACAATCCTGGAAATTGGTGAAAATAAAATAAGCTTAATGGAAGTACGCCCAATTGAGCGGTAATGCTAACGGCCAGCAATTGCCATACTTTATTTAAAAATAGATTTTTGGGATACCAAAGCAACATTAGCTTAGGGTGTAGCCAAACTATTGCTAACACGGCAGTATAACTTAATTGGAACCCAACTTGAAAAAGGTTTAGTGGGTTAATTAGAAGTACGGTTACATAGGATAACGCCAATAAATTAAACGTATTTGTAGGTCTATTAAGTAATAACGCATAGGCTAGAAAAGAATACATGGTGCAGGCCCGGACTATGGAAGGGGATAGTCCCGCTATAAAAGCATAGGTCCACAAGAGAAGCAAACCTAGCAGTAATTTAATTTGATTTCCGTGTGGGAGGCGCTCTAAGGGCTTTAGTAGAATGTTGAAGAGCAATAATAAAATGCCAATATGAAGACCAGAAACAGCGAGAATATGAATTGCACCAGCTTTTTTATAGTCTTCCAGTACGTCTTTATTTACTCCATTACGCTCCCCTAAAAGTAGGGCCTGTATAATACCCAGTTCTTCACTGCCAAAACCTTCAGTTTTTAAACGGCTAGTAATTTTATTTCTGTAATTGGCCGATAGTGTATATATGCTCGAATTTTTTTTGTCCAACTTTTTAAACCACTCTGGCCGTAGTTGAATTCTATAATGGATTCCTTGATAGGCCAAATACTTTTTGTAATTAAATTGATACGGGTTTAATGGGTTGGTAACGGATTTAATCTTAGCTATGGATACCAACTGGTCACCAGGTTCTAAACTTTGCTTTCTTAAACTGTCTTTAGCAATGTTTAAAAGAGCTAGCCCTTTGGTTTTGGTATTGGATAAACTGTTTACGCTTACAATATAGTTTCTGGCGTAATCATTAGGCTTTAATTCGGACTGTATCGTAAGGGTAAGTTGTTGCGGATTAGGGGTGGTTTTATGACTGTAATGAAGTTTTTGATTTATTGGAAGCGTTAGACTGTGAACTAGTGCGCCTAACAATATGCTGTTCAAGAAAAAGGTAATATTGGGAATATGTTGTACGTTATATTTACGCATTTTAAGAATTGCGCCAAAAAGGAAAATCGAAATTAAAAATGGTAGTAACCAATAAAGGGAAGATAGGTTTAATAGGTTGTTAAGTAATATGCCCAGTGTTAAACCTAGGGAAATGCGTACGGATATAAAATCCCATAACCGCATGCTATAAGATTCTATTGGCTTTTACAAAGCTATTGCTCCAATATCCTTCTCGTAAAGAAGAGACAATAACCCCTCTTGAAGTAGTGGCGTGTATAAATTTAATCTCATCGTCCGCTATAGAGACCACCAAGCCAACATGGTTTATGCGCTTGCCTTTTCTTCCAGTTTTAAAAAAAAGTAAATCGCCTTTTTGTACTTGGGATAGATTGATTTTTTTTCCTTCTGTGGCCATTTGGTAAGAAGCTCTAGGAAAAGAAATATTGTTTTCTAATAAGGCAACATAAACCAGGCCTGAGCAGTCCATCCCTTTTCTGGTAGTGCCACCAAACTTATATCTTGTGCCTGTAAATTGTAAAGCAATATTTATGATTTCATCTGCTTTTTCCAATTCTTTAGTTTTCTTTTTACGAATTCTAGGAGTTGTTTCTAAAGGTTGGTCGGCCTCTATGGTAACCGTTTTTGCTTTTGCGTAAGTAGTTTTCTTTTTAACCACACAATTTGTGAGCGATATAGTTAAAACTAAGAGCAAAAACTTTTTATGCATAGAAAAGGATTAAGAACACGTGTTTTTAAAGTTAGGTGTTTTTTACGATTAATTTTGCCGCTTTTTCACTGGCTCCGCTACCGCCTAACTTTTCTTCTAATAACGCATAATTGGCTAACATCTTATCTCGTGCATTTCCATTAACAATTTTGGTTAGCTCTGCCTGTAAGTTTTTTGAGGTAAGTTCATCTTGTATTAATTCTTTAACAACCTCTTGGTCCATAATTAGATTTACAAGTGAAATGTATTTTAAAGTAATAATTCGTTTTGCTATCTGGTAAGAAACCCAATTGCCTTTATAGCAAACCACCTGTGGTACTTTAAATAGTGCGGTTTCTAGTGTGGCAGTACCGCTTGTGACCAATGCGGCATGAGAGTGGCTCAAAAGAGCATAGGTTTGGTTTTTTACAAAGCTTACCGTGCCTTTTTCTAAAAACTTTTTATAAAAATTATTCTCTAAACTGGGCGCGCCCGCAATTACAAATTGGTAATCTGTAAACAACGGAGCCATGCTTAACATAATTGTGAGCATTTTTTCTACCTCCTGCTTTCTACTGCCTGGTAATAATGCAATAATTGGTTTGTTGGGGTGTAAATTGTTGGTGTTCCTAAATTCCTCGTTGATTATTACTTCGGTTTGTGAAATGGCGTCCAAAAGCGGATGCCCAACAAAGTTAACTGGGTAGTTGTATTGGCTATAGAATGCTTTTTCAAACGGAAGTATAACATACATATGGTTAATGTATGCCTTTATCTTTTGTATACGGCCAGCTCTAGACGCCCATACTTGCGGACTAATATAATAATGGGTGTTATAGGTGTTTTCTTTTGCCCATTTTGCTATGCGTAGATTAAAACCAGAAAAATCTATAAAGATGATGGCATCTGGTTTAAAATGGGTAATGTCTGTTTTGCAATAATTTATGTTAGAAAAGATTTTAGAAAGGTTTTTTATAACCTCTAAAAAACCCATAAAGGCCATTTCTTTATAATGTTTGGCCAAGGTGCCACCGGCCGCCTGCATCAAATCGCCACCCCAACATCTTATTTCGGCATTTGGGTCTTGTTTCTTAAGTGCTTTAATTAAATTAGAGCCATGTAAATCTCCAGAAGCTTCGCCGGCGATGATGTAATACTTCATCCTAAAAAATCTTAAAATACAAAATGGTTAGGGCGGTAATTACGGTGGCGATCATTACACCACGGGCACGGTAATCCCTTTTTATTTTTAAAAAGCCAAAAAATGCCAAAAGGTTTAGAATTGCCCCAAGCGCCAGAATACTGCCTAGGTGTCCTTGTTCTCTTGCAACTTTTAAGGTTTCTACAATACTAAAGTCTGAAAAGACTATAATATAAAGTAAGGAGCCAAACGTATTGGCGATAAGACCAACCAGTAGACCAATTAGCACGTCTTTTTTAGGGTTATTCATTTAAATTCCAGTTGTTTAAAGTTTGCATGGCGTGGTGGGCGGTTAAATCGAACTGAGTGGGCACAACGGAAATGTAATTGTTGTTTAAAGCAAAAATATCCGTATCCTCACCTTTGTCCAAAAGTTCAAACTCACCAGTTAACCAATAATATTCTTTGCCACTTGGGCTAAATCTTTTATCAAATTTTTCTTTCCAATTTGCCTTTGCTTGTCTGCAGACCCGTATGCCTTTAACGGGCTTACCATCTGTTTTTGGTATGTTCACGTTCAACACCGTTCCTTTAGGCAGGCCATTGGTTAAGGCTTCCGAAACAATTTGTTTAATTTCTTTGTCAAAGCCATCAAAATTAGCATCCCACTTATAATCACATAAAGAAAATCCTATAGCGGGTAAGCCTTCAATACCAGCTTCTATAGCAGCACTCATAGTACCAGAGTATATAACGTTTATAGAGGCGTTAGAGCCATGGTTTATGCCACTTACAACAATATCTGGCTTTTTGGGCAAAAGTTCTTGTAAGGCCAGCTTAACACAATCTGCGGGCGTACCGCTGCAACTATATTCTAAAGATGCACCATTGTCTTTATCAATGGTCATTTTTTTAGAATAAAGGGTGTTGTCTATGGTTATCGCATGGCCCATTCCAGATTGTGGGCTATCTGGGGCTACTACTACAACCTCTCCCAATTGTTTCATTAAAGCAATTAATTTTCGTAGACCGGGAGCGGTAATACCGTCATCATTGGTAACTAATATTAAAGGTTTTTCCATTGGGTATAATTAATAGCGTAAAAATACGTTTTTCATAAGGATGTGGTGAATGTTCCGTTTAACAAAAAATTAAATGGACATAGCCAAACTGGCATGGTTTTTTCAGTATCTTAGAGAATTAAGAGTGGTATTGCAGCTAAGCAGCAATCCAATTTTATAATTATAAATCACTGTTCTAACAGGTTATTATGAAGAAGAATTTAATATTGGTCCTTTTGGTGGGGATGGTAGCTGTGGCTTCTTGCAGTTTTACCAACAAATCTTTTGAAAACGATGATAAGGATAAATTGTTGTTAGATTTAATTACGTATGTACTAGAAAAAGGGCATTATGAGCCTAAAGAAATTAACGATAAATTTTCTGCCAACGTATTTGAAGATTTCTTGGACATTCTAGACCCTACAAAAAGATATTTTCTAGAGAGTGATATCAAGGAATTTGAGAAATATAAATATCAAATTGACGATCAAATAAAAAACACGGACATAACCTTCTTTAGTGTTGTTCATGAGCGTTTAATTCAGAGAATGGACGAGGCCAAGGAAATCTACGCTGAAATTTTGAGCGAGCCTTTTGATTATACTATTAAAGAAAATATCAATGTTGATTATAGCGAGGAACCTTATGCTAGTAACAGAAGACAATTAAAAGAACGTTGGAGAAAGCAACTAAAGTACAATACATTAGGAGTTTATGATAACAAGGTTACTATTAGAAAAACAGCGCTTAGCGGAAGTTCTAAAGAAGATGTAGGGCCAGATATGGCATCTGTAGAAATAGAGCGTGCAAAAGATAATGGTTCAAAAAATTTAAAAGACATGACCCTAGCCGAAGTAGAGGTGGCTTCTAGGGAAAATGTAAAGAAAAACTTAGATGAGTATTTTGATTTTGTTTCGGATCTAGAGCGTAAAGATTGGTTTGTTCAATATCTAAACACTATTGTAGATGAGTTTGACCCACATACGTTTTACTTTGCTCCAGAAGAAAAAGACAAATTTGACATTAGCATGTCTGGGAAATTTGAGGGTATTGGAGCACGTTTACAAAAGAAAACGGAAGGAGCTAAAATAGTTGAGATTATTTCTGGTGGTCCGGTATGGAGAGATAAAACACTAGAGGTAGGTGATGAAATTTTAAAAGTTGGTCAAGACGGCGATGAACCTATAGACATAGTGGGTATGCGTTTAGATGATGCCATTAAATTGATAAAAGGACCAAAAGGCACCGTAGTAGATTTAACCGTGAGAAAAGTTGATGGTACTGTAGAGGTTGTTTCCATAACTAGAGATGTGGTAGAGCTAGAAGAGTCTTATGCTAAATCTGCTACCGTTATTAAAGGAGACAGAAAATATGGTCTTATAGATCTGCCAAAATTCTATGTAGACTTTGAAGATTATACCGAAAGAAATGCCGCCTCTGATGTTGCTAAAGAAGTAGAGCGATTAAAAGAAGCGGGCGCGGAAGGACTTATTCTAGATTTAAGGGATAATGGTGGTGGTTCTTTGAAGACTGTTGTTGAAATGGCAGGTTTATTTATAAAAGATGGGCCAATAGTGCAAGTACGTTCTTCTGGACAGCGTAAAGAAATACATGAAGATAAGGATGAAAGAATACAATGGGACGGACCATTGGTAATCTTGGTGAACGAACTATCCGCTTCTGCCTCTGAAATATTAGCGGCTGCCATGCAAGATTATAAAAGAGCAATTGTTATTGGTAGCAAGCAAACCTTTGGTAAAGGAACCGTTCAGAACGTAATTCCTTTGGACAATATTGTTCGTAGTAACGAGCATGGAGAATTGGGGGCTATAAAATTAACCACTCAAAAATTCTATAGAATTAATGGTGGATCTACCCAATTAGAAGGTGTTAAAAGCGATATAGTGGTGCCAGACAGATATAGCTATATAGACCTTGGGGAGCGTGATCAAGATAACCCGCTTGGATGGGACAGAATTTCCCCTGCGGATTACAATACTTGGGAAGGGTATCTAGACTATGAAGGTACCATTGCAAGAAGCAAGGCGCGTATGGCCACTAACAATCAAATTAAGATGTTAGAAGAAAATGCAAGATGGGTAAAAGAACAACAAGATGAGAATGTTGTTTCTTTAAACTATGAGCAATATAAGACGGAACAAGAAGCAAATAAACGCAAGTCAGATTACTTTAAGGCACTAAGGGATTATGATTCTAAATTAACGTTTGAGTCTTTAAAATACGAGCAAGAGTTGTTTACTCAGGATGAAATACTTCGTGAAAAGAGAGACAGATGGCATAATGAATTGGCCAAAGACGTTTATGTAGAAGAAGCAGTAAGTGTATTAGAAGATTTAAAACTTACAGCTATCAAGCATCAAAATGCAAAATTAGCTGTTAAAGGATAAAATTATATAAGCAAGCATAGATTAGAGGTCCTAGCAATTTTGTTAGGACCTTTTTTATGCAATACATTTACGGCTATGAAACGTAAATATTTTTATCCTTCAGCCATAGCGGTGCTAACTATTGGTTTTTGGTTGTTCAATAATTTCTATACTCCTGCTAGTTACAGTGATACTAACCAAAAACCCGTAAAAAATAATGTCAATGACCAATATATGCCTAGCGCTACCCATGGTGAAATAGTTGCACATAATTATTTTACGCTTTCTTATAGTGAGCCTCACGAGCAGGCAGAATGGGTGGCTTATTGGTTAAAGAGAGAACATTTAACCTATGAAGATCGTAAACGACCTTACTTTATAGAGGATCCTAAAGTAAAGACAAAATCCGCAGATTGGAAAAATTATAGAGGTTCGGGTTATGATAGGGGCCATTTGTGTCCGGCTGGTGATCGTAGGTTTAGTTTGCAGGCATACAATGAAACATTTTACACCTCTAATATTTCACCTCAAGACAGAGCGTTCAATGCAGGAATATGGAATAGGCTTGAGCAAAAAACAAGGTCTTGGTGTAAAAAATATGGGGATTTATTTATTGTAACTGGCGGTGTTTTAGAAAACGGATTGGCAGAAATAGGAGAGGAAGATGTAGATGTGCCCAAAATGTTTTACAAAATAATACTTAGAAAAAAGGGTGATAGGTTTACGGCTTTGGCTTTTTTAATGCCAAATAAAGAGCGTAAAGAAGCATTTCAATCTTTTATCGTACCCATAGATAAGGTAGAGCAGGTTACTGGAATAGACTTTTTTAAATCTATGCCCAAAGAAGTACAAGACCAATTGGAAGCTAATACCTTTGTTGATGATTGGAACTTCTAAAGTTCGTTTAACCGTTCGGTGTCAAACTTTAGAAAGATAAACAGCATTGCGGTAAAAAATATAAGCCCAGAGCCACCATAACTAAAAAAAGGTAGTGGAATACCAATTGTGGGTAATAAGCCAATTACCATACCTATATTCACAAAATAGTGCGTTAGTAATATAGAAATTATGCCATAGCCATACATTCTGTTAAAAGGCTTTTTTTGGCGTTCTGCCAACATGATGAGTCTTAAAAAAAGCAAGGTAAAAACTACTACTACAAATGTAGTACCCATAAAACCCCATTCCTCACCAACAGAACTGAAAATATAATCTGTGTGCTGTTCTGGTACAAAATCTCCTTTGGTTCGGGTGCCTTCTAAAAACCCTTTTCCAGATAAGCCACCAGATTCTATTGCTTTCTCTGCCTGATACGTATTGTACCCTATGGTTTTTTTTATTTGTTGAATACGTACTGGATCTTTTTCTAAGCCCAACCAAAGACTAAAACGATCCCGGTGTCTTTGTTCAAAAACATTGTTGTAAACAAAGTTTACGGACAAAGAAATAACCACCGATGCTACCAAAAATAAAATTAAGGGCAGTGTAGGAATTTTAAACTTTGATTTTTTAAAAAGGAAAAACAGTGACGTTAGAATGCCTAGACCAATACAGACCCATATTACCCCATATTTTAGGGTGGTCACAAACAAAACGATTAGCATTAGGGCGAAGGCCAAATATTTCATGGGAAACCCTTCTCTAAAGAGTACAAAAAATAAAGAAAAGTAAACCAATGCACTACCGGGGTCTGGCTGTGGTAATATTAAAATAATTGGCACAAGGAGTATAATCACGGCATACCACTGGTGTTTGCCTTTTTTAAGGTCTGTTTGTATATCACTTAAAAACTTGGCTAAAGCCAGGGCAGTAGTAAGTTTGCCTAATTCTGAAGGTTGAAAATTAAAGAAACCGAGATCATACCAGCTTTTGGCTCCACCAATGGTTTTACCAAATAGGAACAGGCCAATTAAGAAAATGATGGATACCACATAAAACAGGCCGGAAAAACGCTCTAAAAATGCACTTTCCACGGCAAATATCAAGATGATAAAAACAAAGGATACCGCCATGAAAAAGAACTGTTTTCCGTATAACGTACTCATGTTGAACAAAGAGAGGTCTGGGTCTAGCATAGTTGTGCTATAAATATTGACCCAACCAAAAACAACTAATATGAGATATAGAAAAATAGTTAGCCAGTCTAGGCGTTTTAGCAGGTTGCTACCAGCCATATTCATTTATTTTAAATGGTTCTCCGCTTAGAGGTTTGGCATACTCGTGCTCTAGCGTTTTTTCCAACATTTTCTTCTCTAAGTCGGTTCTGGTTATAGCCCCTTTAATATATTTTTCTATCATCAATGAGGCAATGTGTCCGGCATACCTTGAGCCATAATAGCCATTTTCAATATACACGGCTATGGCAATTTTAGGCTTTTTAATTGGCGCAAAAGCAGAAAAAAGAGAGTGGTCTGTTAATTGCACTCTTTTTCCATCAATTTTTGTGAAGTTTTCTACCGTTCCGGTTTTACCTGCTATGTCTATATCAGGTATTTTAAGCCAGCGTGCGGTTCCAACGTTATACACATTGGCCATTCCTTCAATTACCGGTTCAAAGTGTTTGGGTTCAATGGTGGTGTATTTTCGTTCCGTGAACTCAGCGTTTATCTCAATATTATTGCCAATTTCTTTGATTACATGAGGGGTGTAATAAAAACCGCGGTTAGCAATTGCCGCAGTCATGTTAGCCAATTGTATAGGGGTTAAGGCAACTTCTCCTTGGCCAATAGAATTGGATATAATGGTAGAACTAGCCCATCTATTGTCTCCATACCATTTATCGTAAAATTCCTTGCTAGGTATTCTTCCAGGTCTACCAGTGGGTAAATCTACACCTAAGTAATCGCCAAGACCAAAACTTTTCATATGGGCTTCCCAAGCATCCATACCTTCATCGGTAGTTTCGTACTTACCATAAATTTTTCTAAAGGTACCCGCAAAGTAAGCATTACAAGATTTGTAAATACCAGAATTCATATCCCGAACACCACCCCCACAATGGCATCCTTTTTTGTGATTGCCAACATAGAATCCATTATAACACGTAAATCGTGTATCCGGGTCAATTACACCTTCTTGCAGGGCAACCAATGCATTAAGTGTTTTAAAAGGAGATCCAGGAGAAGGTTCTGCTAATATAGAGCGGTCCCAAGTAGGCCTAGCAATGC
Source organism: Croceivirga radicis (assembly GCF_002072105.2). Lineage (GTDB taxonomy): Bacteria > Bacteroidota > Bacteroidia > Flavobacteriales > Flavobacteriaceae > Croceivirga > Croceivirga radicis. The sequence continues at coordinate 90,379 of NZ_MTBC01000006.1, read as the reverse complement.
TATCATAGTGTAATTTACTATAGTTTCTAGAGCGCTCCCTACCTACTAAAAGTGCAGGGTCATAAGTGGGGCCAGAGATAAGGGCTAAAATTTCACCCGTAGATGGCTCAATAGCCACAATACCACCTCGTTTACCGTGCATTAGTCTTTCACCATATTCTTGTAAATCTTTATCTATGGTAATATGAAGTTCTTTTCCTAGTTTAGGTAAGGTATCCAACTTGCCGTCCTTGTAGGGGCCAATATCTCTATTAAAGCGGTCTTTCTGAATGTATTTTACACCTTTTCTACCCCTTAGGATTTCTTCGTATTGTTTTTCTATTCCGGTTCTTCCTTTTAGCTCTCCAGCCCGGTAATAAGGATTTGCTCTTAAATCTGTTTCGTTAACCTCACTAATGTAGCCTAAAACGTTAGCACCACTATTGGTTTTGTAGTCACGTAAAGATCGTTTTTGTATATAAAAACCAGGGTATTTACGCATTTTCTCTTGTAGACCGGCATAATCTTCTTTTGATAACTGCGGTACTAGTACAGAGGGTAATCTGGGTGAATATCTTCTAGCTTTTTCTATCTGAAAATCAAATCGCTCTTGGCTTATACCTAAAAGGCTGCAAAATTCTAAGGTGTCTAGGGCTTTGGTTTCCCTTGGAATAACCATAACATCGTAGGCAGGTTGGTTGCCTACCAATAGTTTGCCATTACGGTCATAAATATACCCGCGCTCAGGATAGTCATATACCGCTTTAATAGCAGGGTCTTCTAATATTTGATTGGGGGCAAAACGAATTAATTGCAAATAGGATAATCTACCTATAAAGGTAAAACCTACAATAACAATTATGGAGGATAACAATAACCTTCTCATTTTTTACAATCTAAATATCTTGGTCTGTGGCGAATAACGAACTTAACAGTATACTAAATAGAAACGTTACAATAGCGGTAAAAAGTATCTTTTTCAAAATTAATAGTAAATGGGAAAAACTTAAAATTTCAAAAGAAAAGTATACTATATGTTGTATTAAAATTAGCAATAGTAAAAAGGTTGCCCGCTGTACCTTGGTGGTATTTTTATAGGTAAATCCTTGAAATTCAAAATTAACTCCAAAACAAAAACGCATTAGTAGTGGCCTACTAAAGGCTACCGTTATGGCTGCCATTGCGTGTAAAGCAGTAGTGTCTGAGAAAATATCTATAAAAAGGCCAAGGATAAAACTCAATAAAATAAATAGGGATTTATTTTCGCGAATGGGATACCAATAAAAAAATAACACATAAACTAGTGGGTTTATGTATCCGTAAAAGTTTAAATGATTAAAGATTAATACTTGCGCAAACACTAGTAATATTAATCGTATTATAGAAAGTAGTATTAGATTATTTTGCATCTTCTACCGCTTTTTGTAAGTCTATTATCTCTTTACGGGCCTTATTTTTGATTACATAAACGTTCTTTACGTTAGCCATATCATTAAATAAGGTTACATCAATAGTATAGGTGCTTTGGTTTTGTCCTAACTCAAATGATTTAATGGTTCCAATAGGAATGTTCTCAGGAAATATACTAGACATTGCGCCTGTGGTAATGGTATCTCCAGTAACCAATGGTACCGATCTGGGAATATCTATTAGTTGTACAATATGATAGTCTTTTGCATTCCACACCAAGGATCCAAAATAGTTGGTGTTTTTAATTTTGGCATTAATATTTGATTTGGTATTAAGAATACTTTGTACAACGGTAAAACCATTTGAGGTGTTTTCCACTATACCAAGTATGCCTAGTGGGGTTATTACACCCATATCTTGTTTTATACCATGCTTTTCTCCTTTATCCAAGGTAATGTAGTTCCTAGGCGAAGCAAACATGTTTTTGATTATTTGAGCAGGTACAATTTCAAAATTTAACGTGCTGTCCGTTAGGTATTCTTTAGGGGCATTCAACACTTGTTCCCTAAGTTGCTGGTTTTCTTCTACAAGGCGTTTATTTTCTTCTTTTAAATTAAAATAGTTGGTAATACCGTGCGAAATACCGTAAATAGTACCACTTATCCACTTTGTGGAATTGAAATAACGCGATTGATGGTAGCTATGCGATTTTATGGTTATCCCCAAAGAAAAAACCAACAACACAACATAAAGAAATGTATTTCTATTGTTGAGAATAAAGTTGATGATTCTTTGCATTCCATCAATTCGGTTTTACCCCAATAACATAAAAGGAGTGGTAAAGGTTTTTACTTAATTAAAATGTTCTTGTAGCGGTCCAGATTTTTTAGGGCTATGCCGGTACCACGCACTACTGCTCTTAAAGGATCTTCTGCAATATATACGGGTAAATCCGTTTTTTGGGATAAACGTTTATCCAAACCTCGAAGCATAGAGCCTCCACCAGCAAGGTAAATTCCCGTATTGTAAATATCTGCGGCAAGTTCTGGCGGCGTTTGGGATAGGGTCTCCATTACCGCATCTTCTACGCGTAAAATACTTTTATCTAAGGCCTTTGCAATTTCACGGTAGGTAACCTGTACCTGTTTAGGTTTTCCGGTTAACAAATCCCTACCTTGAATTTGTTTATCTTCTGGCGGGGACTGCAAATCTTCCGTAGCAGCTCCAATTTCAATCTTTATAGCTTCTGCAGTACTTTCTCCCACATATAAATTGTGTTGTGTACGCATGTAATAGATAATATCATTGGTAAAGACATCACCAGCAATCTTTACAGATTTATCACACACAATACCACCAAGGGCTATAACCGCAATTTCTGTAGTACCACCACCTATATCTACGATCATGTTGCCTTTGGGTTGCATAATATCTAAGCCAATACCTATTGCTGCCGCCATAGGTTCATGAATTAGGTATACTTCTTTGCCATTAACACGTTCTGCGGATTCACGAACGGCGCGCATTTCTACTTCTGTAATACCAGAAGGAATACAAATTACCATGCGCAATGCAGGTGGGAACCATTTCTTTTTAAGCGCAGGTATGTTCTTGATGAACATATTGATCATCTTCTCAGAAGCATCAAAATCTGCGATTACACCATCCTTAAGTGGGCGTATGGTTTTAATGTTTTCATGGGTTTTCCCCTGCATCATACTCGCCTCCTTACCTACGGCAATTATCTTCCCAGACACACGGTCACGGGCAACAATGGAAGGGCTATCTACCACAACCTTGTCCAAATGTATTATTAAGGTGTTTGCCGTACCAAGGTCAATGGCAATCTCCTCGGTCATGAAATCAAAGAATCCCATAGAAAGGTCCTAATTTTAGATTAAAGGTAAATTTTGTCGGTAAAAGTAAGCAATTTAATGCTTAAAATGTCTTGTGCCCGTCATTACCATAGAAAGTCCGTTTTCGTTGCAATAATCTACACTCAATTGGTCTTTGATAGAACCACCTGGTTGTATAACGGAACTTATTCCTGCTTTGTGGGCAATCTCTACACAATCTGGGAATGGAAAAAAAGCGTCACTGGCCATGACGGCACCATTCAAATCAAAATTAAAAGAACCTGCTTTGTGTATGGCTTGGTTTAAGGCATCTACTCTAGAAGTTTGCCCGGTACCGCTAGCACACAATTGTTTGTTTTTGGCCAATACAATGGTGTTACTTTTAGTATGCTTGCAGATTTTAGAAGCAAAAAGTAAATCTTCTATTTCCTCAGCAGTGGCTGCCTTATCGGTAACATTGTTTAGATCTTCTTTTGCGTCGCTCTTGTTGTCTTTGTCTTGTAACAAAAAACCGTTTAAACAAGTACGTACTTGGTTGGCGGGTAATACTACTTCTTTTTGTATTAAGATTATTCTATTCTTTTTGCCTTTTAAAACCTCTAAAGCCTGATCAGAATAAGAAGGTGCGATTACCACTTCGCAAAACAGTTGGTGAATTTCTTCAGCAGTTGCCTTGTCAATTTCCGTGTTGCTGATTAAAATACCGCCAAAAGCAGAAACAGGGTCGCCAGCAAGTGCGTCCACATATGCTTCTTTTATGGTATTTCTAGTAGCAAGACCACAAGCGTTATTGTGCTTTAAAATAGCGAAAGTAGGAGCGTCGTTTTGGAATTCTCCCATTAAATTAACGGCTGCATCAACATCTAATAGGTTGTTGTAAGATAATTCTTTACCGTGTAGCTTATCAAACATAGCGTCAAAATCGCCAAAGAAATACCCTTTTTGGTGTGGGTTTTCTCCATAACGCAATACCTGTCCTTGCGTTTCGCTGATTTTTAAACTAGTAACTTCTTGTTTTTGATTAAAGTAGTTGAAAATAGCGGAATCATAATGTGATGAAACATTAAACGCTTTAGCGGCGAACAATTTTCTTTCCTCTAAGGTAGTCTCGCCATTACCATTGGTTATAATATCCAAAAATTGGCCATAATCTTCCATAGAGGAAACGCATAGCACATCTTTGAAATTTTTTGCGGCCGCTCTAATTAAAGAAATACCACCTATATCAATTTTTTCAATAATATCTTGTTCAGCAGCACCGCTGGCTACCGTTTTTTCAAAAGGATACAAGTCTACAATAACGATGTCTAACTGTGGAATTTCAAATTCTTGCATCTGAGCCACATCGCCTTCATGATCTTGTCTGTTTAATATGCCACCAAAAATTTTAGGATGTAAGGTTTTAACGCGGCCACCCAAAATAGAGGGGTAGCTAGTTACATCTTCTACGGCAACTACATCTATGCCTAGGTCTTTAATAAACTTCTCCGTGCCTCCGGTAGAATATAGGGTAACCCCAAGTTCGTCTAGTTTTTTAACAATAGGTTCTAGTCCGTCTTTATGAAATACGGAAATTAATGCCGATGTTGCTTTTTTGGTAGTACTCATTAGAATTTTGAAGTGGAAAAAATTAAGCTTCAAAAGTACTTTATTTCACCAGAAAAACCTTAATGGGTTATTAACAAAAAACCTTAAGTTTTAAAGAATTTGAGAAACACCTTCGTTTACCCATTCCAGAAAACGTTCGTCTTCTGCTGTAAAAGGGTCCGGTGTGTTAGAGTCTATGTCTATCTGGCCAATATTCTCTCCATTTTTAAACAATGGAATTACAATTTCTGACTTTACGGTAATGCTGCAAGCAATGTAATTATCTTGGGCTTGTACATCTGGTACTACAAAGTTTTGGTTGCTTTCTGCCACTTGTCCACAAATGCCCTTGCCAAAAGGAATAATGGTATGGTCTGTAGGCGCACCCGCATAGGACCCTAATTTTAGTTCGCGCTTATCGCCATTTTTAAAGTAAAATCCAACCCAATCATAGTGTGGAATATTTGCCTTCAATAGCTCGCAAATTGCTTGCATGCGTTGCTCTGCGGTTTGGGTTGTGTTATTTAGTAGGGTTGTTATCTGTGGTTTTAAAGCGTCGAACATTGCTATCAAAATTTATAGAGTGCAAAAGTCGGTAGTATTCCTATTCCTTACAATAGAAGCTGTTAAAAATATATCAAACAAAAACGCGTTTAAGTATCGAGCTTAAAATTTTGTATTTTTGCAGGGTGAAAAAAGCGGTAATACATAGTTTTTCTATAGCATTAGCTTGCCTAGTATTGCTTTCTACATTCTCTTGGACGGTAGACAAGCATTTGTGCATGGGCAGGGTTATGGATGTTGCTTTTTTTCATGGTGCGGAAGATTGTGGTATGAAAGCTGCCTTGGCAGCCCTAGAAATGGAACAGGAAAATCCAGGTTGTTGTGATGATGATTCTTTTACCCTAACGGGTCAAGATGATTTAATTAAAGTTTCTTGGGACGATTTAGATTTTGAGCAACAAGTTTTTCTACAAACCTATACGGTTGCTTATCTTCATTTACTATCCGTAGTATTGGAAGAGGTTGCTACACCATTAATTGAAGCACCGCCCTTACCTGAACGGAAACTACATCAGCTTTATGAAGTATATCTAATTTGATTTTAAGGTTTTACAAAAAATTGGTCTATGACGACCTGAAAAATTGTATGTAACCTTATTATATCAAATTACAATGAAAAATACTTATTGGCTTTTTGCCATTTTACTACAAATTTTAAACTTAGGTCATGCCCAGGATAAAGTAGAAGGCATGATTATGGAGGGCAATGCAGCAGGAAAGCATTTGGCACTTCCTGGAGCTAATGTATATTGGCTCAACTCACCTATAGGAACCATTACTAATGAAGAGGGTCTTTTTGCTATACCCTATACTGGTGAATACGATAAATTGGTTGTCAGTTATATTGGTTTTAAAACCGATACTCTAACCATTACCGAACCAATAATGGTGCATCACACCCTACAGCCTTCCAATCAATTAGATGAGGTTGTGGTGGAACAAAAAAGAGATGCGGTACAAAAGGCATTTTTATCTTCAGAGAATATAGTTACCATTAATAGTGCCGAATTATTAAAGGCCGCTTGCTGTAATCTATCAGAAAGCTTTGAAACCAATCCGGCTATAGACGTAAACTTTAACGATGCGCTTACAGGCACAAAGCAAATAGAGATGTTGGGGTTAACAAGTCCGTATATCTTAATTACACAAGAGAATATACCCATGGTACGTGGCGCTTCTCAAACCTTTGGCTTAACATTTACCCCGGGTACATGGGTAGAAAGTATACAGATAACCAAAGGTGCTGGTTCTGTAGTAAATGGTTACGAAAGTATATCTGGCCAAATAAATACAGAGTTGGTAAAACCCTTTACAGATCATAAGCTTTTTGTTAATGGATACGCAAATCAAAATGGCAGGTACGAGGTAAATACGCACTTAAATGCAAAGGTTGCTGAAAAATGGTCTACCGGTCTATATGTGCATGGTAACAAAAGGAGCCAAAAAGAGGATAATAATGAAGACGGGTTTTTAGATGCGCCATTGGCGGAACAGTTAAATGTTTTTAATAGATGGCAATACCAAGATGCAGCTAAAGGTTGGGTAGGTTTTTTGGGAGCCCGCTTTTTAGTTGATGATAAACAAGTTGGGCAAGTAAACTTTAATCCGGAAACGGATAAATTTACCACCAATGCTTGGGGTAGTGAAATCAATACAAAGCGATATGATCTTTCTGGTAAAATGGGTTATGTATTTCCAGATATGCCTTTCCAGAGCATGGGCCTGCAAATAGCTTATAGTAAGCACGAACAGGATTCGTATTACGGATTTAATCAATATGACATTTCACATGCTAGTTTGTATTCCAATTTGGTGTTTAATTCTATTCTGGGCGATACTAGAAACACCTTTAAAACAGGTATTACGTTTGCTTATGATCAGTATGACGAACTGGTTAATACGGTCGATTTTAATCGGGTAGACCGTTCTGTTGGTGCTTTTTTTGAGTACGCCTATACCAATCTTGAGAAATTGAGCCTTACCGCTGGTGTACGGGTAGATAGCCATAATAGACTTGGAACGTTTTTTACGCCAAGATTGCATGTAAGGTATACGCCTTGGGAGAACGCAAGTTTAAGAGGGTCTTTTGGTATTGGGCGTAGGGCTGCAAATATTTTTGCAGAGAATCAGAGATTGTTCGCATCTAACAGGCAATTACTTCTTAATAGCTCTACAGGTCCCATTTATGGTTTTGAACCCGAAAAGGCAACGAATTTTGGATTGAGTTTTTTACAAGGATTCACATGGGAAGGTCGTAAGGGTAATGTTGGTCTGGATTTTTACCGTACCCAGTTCAATAATCAGGTAGTGGTAGATTGGGAGAATCCCAGTCAGGTAATTTTTTCCAATTTAGAGGGAGATAGTTATGCCAACAGTTTTCAGGTAGAATTAAATTATGAGGTTTTACCACGACTAGATTTTAGAACCGCCTACAAGTTCTACAGTGTTAAGACCAATTACCAAAACGGATTATTGCAAAAACCGTTAACCGCTAAAAACAGGTACTTTTTAAATATAGGATACACCACTAACCCTAAGGAGAATGGTGCACAATGGCGAATGGATTATACTTTACATACGGTGGGGCAACAACGTTTGCCTAGCACTGTGGTTTTTGAGCAAAACTATCAATTAGGAGATGCTTCCCCTTCTTATGCCTTGATGAATGCGCAGGTAACCAAAGTGTTTTCTAATGCTTTTGAAGTGTATTTGGGTGGTGAAAACTTAACTAATTTTACACAGGATAATCCTGTTCTTGGGGCAAATGACCCTTTTGGTCCAAACTTTGATACAAGCATAGTATATGCGCCCATAATGGGTAGAATGTTCTATGCTGGATTTAGATATAAACTTAATTAAACAATACGATGAAAAAACTTATTTTATTTTTAGGAGTAGCGTTAATGGCGCTTACCGCAACAGCGCAAGACAAGAACAAAAAGTTGAATTTTGAGGTCAACGGTAAATGTGGCATGTGTAAAGCTCGTATAGAAAAGGCTTGTTTAAACGTAAAAGGCGTAAAATATGCCTCTTGGGACATTCCTACGCATGAATTGTCTTTGATAATAGATGAGCGCAAAACCAATAGCATGGAAATTAAATCTGCTATTGCCGCGGTAGGCCATGATAGTAAAGAGTTGAAGGCAACAGAAGAGGCATATGCCAAGATACATCCATGCTGTAAGTACCGCGAAGACAATACAGACGATTCTAAGCATCACGACTAATGGAGCAACAATTTAAGGTGACAGGGATGACGTGCAATGGTTGTGTAGCGTCCGTGACCAAAAAAATAGCTGCTATTTCTGGGGTAATCCAGGTTGATGTAAATTTGGAAACTTCTTTGGCCAATATTACCTCTAATCGGGTAATAGCTGCCACAGAATTACAATCGGTTTTGCCTGAAAAATATACGGTAACTAGTACAACCGAAACTCATCCTGAAGCTGCCCCTGAGGAAGTAGTATCTAAATGGAAGCAGCTTAAGCCTTTGTTTCTCATATTTGCCTATTTGTTTGTTGCAGCTTTTTTGCTCAATTACAAAAGTTGGGACTGGAGTAATGCCATGTTAGATTTCATGGGGCTATTTTATATCGTTTTTAGTTTTTTTAAACTACTAGATTTAAAAGGCTTTCCAGAAAGTTTTGGCATGTACGATCCCTTGGCAAAGCAGGTACCTGTTTATGGTAAAATTTACCCTTTTATAGAACTGGCGTTAGGGCTGATGTTCTTAATGCGATTTCAGTTGCAATTGGGGCTGGTAATTACCTTAATTGTATTGGGTATAACAACTGTTGGTGTAACTAAGTCTATCTTGGATAAGAAGGCAATAAAATGTGCTTGTTTGGGTACAACATTAAATTTACCAATGACAGAGGCAACTTTCATAGAAAATGCTATTATGCTAGTTATGGCAATAGTGATGCTTTTAGTTAATCTTTAGCTAAAAATGACCAACGGATTATTTCTTAAGATACATTTATATTGGTTTTTAAATTAATGATTATGGCAAAAGCTAAATCTTCAGGAAAGTCTCAGCCAGCAAAAGCAGCTCCTGCTGCTAGAGCTCAAAAGACTACCCAAGCTACTGGCAAGAAGAAGTAATTTGGTGGTTAGATTCCATGATGGAATCTGTTTTTAAAAATAACGGGAAGAGTCGGTTTAACCGACTCTATTTTATTTATCATTCTTTACTAAAAAAAACCCATGTTGCTAGCAACATGGGGTTTTTAATTAATTATTAGTTGATGTGAGATTACATCATACCTGGCATACCGCCTCCTGGCATTGGAGGTCCGGCAGGTGCATCTTCTTTAATATCTGTCAACGCACATTCGGTTGTTAAAATCATTCCAGAAACTGAAGCTGCATTTTCCAAAGCAACACGAGTTACTTTTTTAGGGTCAATAATACCCGCTTTCATCATCTCTACATATTGGTCAGATTTTGCATCGTATCCAAAATCACCTTTACCTTCAAGAATTTTAGCAACTACTACAGAACCTTCGCCACCTGCATTAGAAACAATAGTTCTAATTGGTGCCTCAATAGCTCTTGCAACAATTTGTAAGCCAGTAGCCTCGTCTGCATTTTCGGTCTTAACTTTGTCTAGAACAGATTTTGCTCTAACCAAGGCCACACCACCACCAGCAACAATACCTTCTTCTACGGCAGCTCTGGTTGCGTGCAATGCATCGTCTACACGATCTTTCTTCTCTTTCATTTCAACCTCAGAAGCAGCACCAACATAAAGTACGGCTACACCGCCAGCCAATTTGGCCAAGCGCTCTTGAAGTTTTTCTTTGTCGTAATCAGAAGTAGTGGTCTCAATTTGAGATTTTATCTGATTTACTCTCGTTTTTATGTTTTCTGCTGCACCAGAACCATTCACTATAGTAGTGTTGTCTTTGTCTATAGAAACACGCTCTGTTGTACCCAACATATCAATAGTAGCAGTTTCTAAAGAGAAGCCTCTTTCTTCAGAAATTACTGTACCGTTAGTTAAGATAGCGATGTCTTCTAACATTGCTTTTCTTCTGTCTCCAAAACCAGGCGCTTTTACAGCGGCAATTTTTAAAGAACCACGTAGTTTGTTTACTACCAAAGTAGCTAATGCTTCGCCATCTACGTCCTCAGCAATAATCAACAATGGTTTTCCAGATTGGGCTACCGGCTCTAAAACGGGTAACAAATCTTTCATGGAAGAGATTTTCTTGTCAAATAACAAGATATAAGGGTTGTCCAATTCAGCAACCATCTTTTCAGAATCGGTTACAAAGTATGGAGATAGGTAACCTCTATCAAACTGCATACCTTCTACAACATCTACATATGTATCTGTTCCTTTAGCTTCTTCTACGGTTATTACTCCTTCTTTTCCTACTTTTTCAAAGGCTTGGGCAATTAAATCACCAATAGTATCATCGTTATTGGCAGAAATAGAAGCAACTTGCTTTATTTTATCTGTAGAATCTCCAACAGTTTTAGCTTGCTTTTCTAAGTCTGTAACAATAGCCTCAACAGCTTTGTCTATACCTCTTTTAAGGTCCATTGGGTTAGCACCAGCCGCAACGTTTTTAAGGCCTTCCTTTACAATAGCCTGTGCTAAAACGGTGGCTGTAGTGGTACCGTCACCAGCTAGGTCATTGGTTTTAGAAGCAACTTCTTTTACCATTTGTGCCCCCATGTTCTCAAGGGCATTTTCTAATTCTATTTCTTTTGCAACGGTAACACCATCTTTTGTTACTTGTGGTGCGCCAAAAGATTTGCTAATAATAACGTTTCTGCCTTTTGGGCCCAATGTTACCTTAACGGCATTGGCCAATGCATCTACACCTCTTTTGAGGCCGTCACGTGCATCTATATCAAATTGAATGTCTTTTGCCATTTTATTTGTTTTTTGTGAAGTTTAATTAGGTTAAATTATAACTTAATTGTTTCTTTTTTTTGTGGTTAGAAAGGGTTAGACAATTGCAAGAATGTCACTCTCTCTCATAATTAAATAGTCAACGCCATCTAATTTCAAATCGGTTCCGGCATATTTTCCATAAAGCACGGTGTCTCCAACTTTTACTGTTATGTCCTCGTCTTTTGTTCCAGGACCTACAGCTACAACTTTACCTTTTTGAGGTTTTTCCTTGGCAGTATCGGGAATAATAATTCCAGAAGCCGTTTTGGTCTCGGCTGCCATTGGTTCTATAAGAACCCTGTCTGCTAATGGTTTAATATTAACGTTCGCCATTTTATGAATTTTTAGGTATTAGTTTTTAATATTACGGATAGCAAGTGGCAGAAATTATGCCAAGACATAAAAACTGACAATTTGTAGAAACAAAAATGCCAGCTTGTCATATACAAGCTGGCATTGTAATTTTTAAACTGTAGATGCTACTACTGTATTGTATCTGTGGTAGTGCTTTCTACAGGTGCAGGCACCTCTGCAGGTACTTCTTCTGGAACGGTAGTTTCAATATCGGTTCCTTGTAATACTTTGGATTCTGCTGCTCCAAACCCTCCATTCAATGAAAGATTGGATAATAAAATCAATACGATTAAAAGCACGGCTAAAGTCCAAGTACTTTTATCTAAAAAGTCCCCTGTTTTCTTAACACCGCCAACAACTTGTGTTCCACCTCCAAAAGATGAAGACAAACCACCACCCTTAGGGTTTTGTACCATTATGACCAATATCAATAATAAAGAAACGATTATGATAAGGCCTAAAAAAATAGTAAACGTACTCATGTTTTTTAATTCTTTTCTTTCTGCAGCTGCTTTACTGCTCGAATTTGGTCGGCAAAGAAACCACTTTTTTCTGGATATTTCAAACTCAATATCTTATAAGCTTGTATTGCTTTCTTATATTTTTTTTGTTCCAAATATACTTTGGCCAAGGTTTCTGTTGCTAATTCTGCGGTGTCTGCTTTTTGCGTATCGTTAATTACTACCTTTTTCATCAGTTCTTGATTGGGAACAATTTTGGGATTGGTAGTTATGAATTTATCCAACAAGTCAAATTTTTTCTTTTTCTCAAGATCAATAACCTCGGCATCTTTTTTAGTTATTTCGATAGGAGGTTCTTGTGTAGGTTCCTTTTCTGCTTGCGGTAATTTTTGCTTGGCAAGCGTGCTCAATTGAAGCCATTCCGTAAAACTATGTTTTTCTGTTTTTGAAAATTGCAAAGGCTTTCCCAGGCCTAACCTTTTTTTTGCATTTTCTTGGGCTTGTATTTTTTCAATTTCTTGAGGTGGATCTTGCTGCTCTGTGCTGCTACTAGGTTCTAGGGAAGGCTCTTTTTGGTTGAACAAGGCTGGGTTTAGAATTTCTTCGGCCTCTTTGATGTTTCTGGGTAACGGGTCTTCTTCCGTGCCTTCTATAAAAGTTTTGGTGTCTGGATTTGGTTCAATTTCCTCAGAAAACGTTTCTTTATCGTTTAATGTTGTTGTTCTGCCTAGAATGGTGTTGGCAATTTCATTATTCTCAAAAGACGCTGAAGTAATGTAATCGAATAAAACTTCACGATCCGTGGTATGGGCCGCTGTAACTTTTAGGGCATTGTTGTATTTGTACGATTCTAAATTTTTAAGCCCTTTTAAATGCAAGGCTCTTGCAGCTTGAAAATATGGATATTCCTCTAGCATTTCTTCTAGCTCTCTGGTTTGCTGAGGCGAAATAATGCTATTGGCATCTTGTAAAATGGATATGAATTCTGTAACGTTCATCTATTACCAGTCTGCAAGTGATGCGTTAAAAATATCTTGTGTTATTCGTTCAAAAATTACTTCATGGGCTTCGGTCTTTACATTTTGTAGTAAAGAGGTGCCTGGGTAATCATAAAAGAAAGAAAAGCGTCTTTCAAAATCCGAATCTTCTTTGGTCTTATTGTAAAACCGAACATTAACACTAATGGTTAGCCTGTTTTGTGCGGCTGTCTGGTTGGCGGTTGCAGACATTGGTGAAACACGGTACTCTACAATTTCGCCTTCATATAACAAATCGCCATTGCTGCCGGTTAAATTTAAACTGGTTAAATTGGTGATCAGGTCTTGTAATGCATTGGTAAAATCATTATCCAATCCTGGCTCAATTGTTGACCCTGGGGTTTGATCCGCGTAATTCTGAAAAAAATTTACTTGAACACTCTCTGCAGTACCCGTACTGGCTCCTGAAAAATTATAAAACCCACATCCTTGAAACAAAAAAAGTGTGGTTATGCTAAATAAAAAAGTAAAAACTTTAAATTGTTTCATTACAAGTCGTATTGTTTTATTTTACGGTACAAGGTGCGTTCAGAAATACCTAGCTCAGCCGCCGCGGCTTTTCGTTTGCCATTATTGCGCTCAAGAGATTTTTTAATTAATTCTATCTCTTTGTCCTGTAGGGAAAGCGTTTCTTCTTCTTCAATTTCTTCTGCAAAATGATACCTATCTTCCCCAGTAGGTATTGTTGGTTTTGTTGGCGTAACAGTATTATGCTCTTCCTCAAAAGGCTCTGGTAAATGTAATACCTCGGTTATGTGTTCTTCGGTATCGTAATTTTCGGTTTCATTACCGTATATTTTTCGGATAAGCTTTTCGTTTTCTTCCTGAACTTTTTCGGAATCGTTTTCCTTCATTAGCTCCAAGGTCAACTTTTTTAAGTCGTTCAGGTCACTTTTCATATCAAATAAAACCTTATATAAGATTTCACGTTCCGTACTAAAATCGCTTTCTTTCTTTTGTTGGTTTACCAATGCAGGCAAATTGCCGCCGCTCATATCTGGCAGGTAAGAACCTAGAGTTGCTGCAGAAACTTCTCTGTTTTCTTCTAATACCGAAATTTGTTCCGCTATATTTCTTAGCTGCCTAATGTTACCGGGCCAGCGGTAGCGTTGCAATAGTTGTATTGCTTCATCTGTTAACCTTATAGTTGGCATCTTGTATTTTTGGCCAAAATCTGAAGCAAATTTTCTAAATAATAGGTGAATATCGCCTTGGCGGTCTCTTAAAGGGGGTATCCCAATTTCTACTGTACTTAAACGATAGTATAAGTCTTCTCTAAATTTCTCTTTTTTAATGGCATCGAACATGTTAACGTTGGTTGCCGCTACAATGCGCACATCTGTTTTTTGAACTTGAGAAGAACCTACTTTTAAAAACTCACCATTTTCCAACACGCGTAATAGGCGAACTTGAGTGGTAAGGGGCAATTCTCCTACTTCATCCAAAAAAATAGTACCGCCATCTGCTACTTCAAAATAGCCGCTACGTGTTTGTGTAGCGCCTGTAAAAGCTCCTTTTTCATGGCCAAAAAGTTCACTGTCTATAGTGCCTTCTGGTATGGCGCCACAGTTTACCGCTATATATTTTGCATGTTTTCTGTGGCTTAAGGAGTGTATTATTTTAGGAATAGATTCTTTACCAACACCACTTTCACCAGTAACCAATACGGATATGTCCGTAGGGGCTACCTGCATGGCCTTTTCTAGGGCTCGGTTAAACTTTTGGTCATTACCAATAAGTTCAAAGCGTTGTTTTATGGCTTGTACAGATTCCAATTCTTAGTTGTTTTTAGATAGTTCTACTGCTTCTCCTAATAAAGTGGCAGAAGTACAATCGTTTATTTTTACGTTTACAAAGTCGCCCACCTTATAATTTTCTTTCGGAAAAACTACAACGGTATTTTGCGAATTTCTACCCATCCAATGTGCATCAGATTTTTTACTAGTACCCTCAATAAGTACCTCTTCAACTTTGCCTACGTGTTGTTGGGTTCTATAAAGGGCATGTTCTTGTTGAAGGTTAATTATTTCTGTAAGCCTACGTTTCTTTATATCCTCAGGAATGTCGTCTTCTAGTTTTCTTGCGGCAAGTGTGCCTGGTCTTTCAGAATATGCAAACATAAAACCAAAATCGTACTTAACATACTCCATTAAGGATAGGGTGTCTTGGTGGTCTTCTTCGGTTTCTGTAGGGAAACCCGTAATC
Source organism: Croceivirga radicis (assembly GCF_002072105.2). Classification (GTDB taxonomy): domain Bacteria; phylum Bacteroidota; class Bacteroidia; order Flavobacteriales; family Flavobacteriaceae; genus Croceivirga; species Croceivirga radicis. The sequence continues at coordinate 75,018 of NZ_MTBC01000006.1, read as the reverse complement.
ATATCTTGGCTTATGGCACAATCTGGAATTCTAGCCTTAATATTATCTATGAGGGTAAAATATTCCTGTCTGGTATGCAAGCGATTCATTTCTTTTAAAATTCTATCGCTACCACTTTGTACCGGTAAGTGTATGTATTTGCAGATGTTCTCAAATTTGGCCATGGTGTCTATAACATCCAGGGTCATGTCTTGTGGGTTGGACGTAGAAAAGCGAATACGCATTTTTGGTTGCGCCGTGGCTACCATTTCCAATAATTTGGCAAAGTTTACAGAGGTGGCTTTTTGCATGTCCGTAGCCTTTTCAAAATCTTTTTTTAGGCCGCCACCATACCACAGATAACTATCCACATTTTGACCAAGTAAGGTAATTTCCTTAAAGCCCTTGTTCCAAAGGTCGTTTACTTCTTCTAATATAGATTGTGGGTTACGGCTACGTTCCCTGCCTCTGGTAAACGGTACTACACAGAAAGTGCACATATTGTCGCAACCTCTAGTAATAGAAACAAAAGCGGTAACGCCATTAGAGTTTAGGCGCACAGGGGCAACATCGCCATAGGTTTCGTCCTTGGACAAGATTACGTTTACCGCGTTTCTTCCTTCATCTATCTCTTGTATTAAGTTGGGAAGGTCTTTGTAGGCGTCTGGGCCTACCACCATGTCTACGATTTTTTCTTCTTCTAAGAACTTGCTTTTTAGGCGTTCTGCCATGCAGCCTAGAACACCAACCTTCATTCCAGGGTTAACCCGTTTAACGGCATTAAATTTTTCTAGCCGTTTGCGTACGGTCTGTTCTGCTTTTTCTCTAATAGAACATGTATTTACCAATACCAAGTCGGCTTCCGCTAATTCTTGCGTAGTGTTAAAGCCTTCTTTGGCTAAAATGGAAGCTACAATTTCGCTATCCGAGAAATTCATCTGGCAGCCATAGCTTTCTATATATAATTTACGAGTATTGTCCTTTTTGTTATCAAGGTTTAATGTGGTGCCTTGAACTTTCTCGTCTATGATTTTTTCCGTTTCGTTTTGCATCATCCTTAACTTTCTGCGGGCTGCAAAGATACATTTAAATCTAAGTTAATGACAAATTGGCAGTATTTTTAAGACGATTTAATTTTATTTAACGTTATACTCTAAATTTACAATCAACCAATAACTTAAAATTATGAATTTAGAACAGCTTAAAGCTGCAATTGCAAGAAGTCCAGAACTTAGTTTTGGCGATATCTTTAGTAAGTCTACCGAATTATTTAAAAAAGTTTGGGTACAAGGTCTGGTTACCTTGTTGCTGATGATGGTTTGTATGATGCCATTTTATTTAATAATCTACGTACCACTCATGCTTACGGGTATGGCAGATCCCCAAGCTTTTCAGCAAGAAGAACCACCTGTGGGTATGATGATTGTTTTTTTTCTGCTTTATCCTATTTTAATCTTAGGTGTCTTAACTATAAGTAATAGTTTAATGGCCTCTTTTTATGACATCTGTAAGCGAAAAGACCTAGATGAAATGGGTGCGGAGCAATACTTTAAATATTTTAAAAAACCACATCTTCAAAAATCCTTTGTACTAGGTTTGTATGGCTTAGGATTAAGTATCTTGGGAATGTTGGCGTGTGGTCTGGGTATGTTCTATGTAATGGTGCCTGTGTCTTTGTTTCCGGTATTTATGGCCTTTAATCAAGAGCTTAGTGCAAAAGAAATAGTATCGGCAAGTTTTGCGCTGGGTAATAAGAACTGGTTAACCATTTTTGGTCTAATTCTAGTATGTGGTTTTCTAGCCAATTTAGGTTTAATATTGTGTATAGTGGGAGTGTACTTTACGGCTATGTTCGCAAAGATTCCTATGTATTATGTGTATAAAGATAGTTTAGGGTTTACAGAGCAAGGTGCTGAAACGGGATCTGGTTTTATAAGTAACTCTTAAACTAATTAGAATATATTTAGAAGTGCGTGCGTGTTGCTATTTATGCAGTGCGCACGCAACTTTTTTGTGGCTACTTCATCTAATTGGCAAACAGTCAATAAATTAAAAACCATTGCCATGAAAAGATTCTTGTTTTTGCTAGTACTTATTAATAGTACCCTTTTTATTAGTTGTAACGATGATGATGAAAGTGAATACGCAGATTATATTGTTGCAACTCCGTTGTTAGTTAACAAAGCGGAATTACGTGCAAGTGTTACCGTTACAGCACCTATACCTACGGAAACGTCTGGTAAGATTTATGCTTACAACGACTATATTTTTATTAACGAAAAATACAAAGGTGTGCATATTATTGATAATTCCAATCCAGAAAACCCGTCTAAAATTGGTTTCATTACAATTCCTGGCAATGTAGATATTTCGGTAAAAGACAATTTTCTCTATGCAGACAGTGTGGTAGACCTGGTAGTTCTGGATATTTCCAATAGTGATGAGATTAAAGAAGTTAATCGGTTAGAGAATGCCTTGCCGAACAATGTGGTTTGGCCTATCGCGGAAATTTATGAGTATGCACAGGTAGATTACGAAAATCAGTATATCATAGGTTGGGAAACTAAAATAGAGCGTAGAAAGATAGAAGAGGTTGGAGGTCCGGATATCTTTTTGGAAGCAGATGCTATTGCTAACCAATCTGGTGGCAATACTGGTCAAGGCGGTTCTTTGGCTCGTTTTAAGATTGTAGATGAATATCTATATGCTGTAGACAGTCATAATATCAACGTTTTTAATATTTCTAATTTAAATGCTCCGGAAAAATTGAATCCAATTTATGCTGGGTTTGATATAGAAACCATTTTTAACAAAGGAGATTACTTGTACCTAGGTAGTATGCAAGGCATGTTCATTTATAATCTTAATGATCCTGCTATGCCTAGTTATGTTTCAGAGTTTAGACATGGTACGGCTTGTGACCCTGTTGTGGTTGATGATAACTATGCCTATGTTACCTTAAGAGGAGGAAATTTTTGCGGTGCAACAGAAAGTGGGCTCTACATTGTAGACCTAGCCAATATAGAAGCCCCAGAATTAAAAGTAATGTACCCTATGGATGAACCCTATGGCTTAGGAATAAAGGGAAATCAGCTATTTATTTGTGATGGTGCGTCTGGATTAAAAGTATATGATACCTCTAGGGTGCCCGATCTGCCGCAATTAAATCATTTCAAAGACATAGTTACTTTTGATGTTATCCCTTTAGAAGAGCAGCTTTTAATGGTAGGTGATGGGGTGTTGTATCAATATACCTATACAGCTAACAATATAAAATTATTGAGCGAGTTTAGGCTAAACTAAAACAAGATTTTAAAACTATTTTTCTATCCCGCTTACCGCAGGATATTTTTTGGATAGGCGCTAGGGTAAGGGTCAAATCAAAAAATTCATATACTTTTGTTGCAACAAACCCACGTTAATGCCAAAGAATTTAGTAATAGTAGAGTCCCCCGCCAAGGCGAAGACCATAGAGAAATTTTTAGGGAAAGATTATCAAGTAGAATCCAGTTTTGGGCATATTGCCGATTTGCCCTCTAAAGAATTGGGAGTAGATGTTGATAAAGATTTTACCCCAAAATATGTGGTGGATAAGGACAAGAAAGCTCTTGTTAAGAAATTGAAAGATTTGGCTAAAAAGGCAGAGATTATATGGCTTGCAAGTGATGAGGATCGCGAGGGAGAAGCCATATCTTGGCATTTGGCAGAAGAGTTGGGTTTAGAGCAAAAAAAGACAAAAAGAATTGTTTTTAACTCTATTACAAAATCGGCAATACAAAGGGCAATTCAAAATCCAAGAGAAATCAACTACAACTTGGTTAATGCCCAACAAGCACGTAGGGTTTTGGATCGTTTGGTGGGTTACCAATTGTCTCCGGTACTTTGGAAAAAAATTAAGCCGGGCCTTTCTGCGGGTAGGGTACAGTCTGTTTCTGTTCGTTTAATTGTAGAGAGAGAAAGAGAAATAGAAGCTTTTGCTCCAGAGGCATCTTATAAAATAAAAGCTGAATTTAAAACACAAGAAGGTGTTGCTTTTGATGCAAAACTAAATAAAAGCTTCGGCTCTAAGGAAGAAGCACAAGCCTTTTTGAATAATAATATAGGTGCGGATTTTAAGGTAGCCAAATTAGACACCAAGCCGGCCAAAAAATCACCGGCGGCACCGTTTACCACTTCTACTTTACAGCAAGAGGCTTCTAGAAAACTATATTTTTCCGTAGGGCGTACCATGCAAGTTGCACAACGGTTGTATGAGGCGGGTCTTATTACCTATATGAGAACCGATAGTGTAAATTTGTCTAAAGAAGCACTAGACGCCGCAAAGGATGCAATTGTTTCCAATTACGGTGAAAAATATAGCGAGGTGCGCAGTTATACAGGTAAGGCCAAAGGGGCTCAAGAGGCGCACGAGGCTATTAGGCCCACAGATATGAAGCTCCAGAGCCCATCTTTAGAGCGGGATCAGGCAAAATTATACGAACTAATTTGGAAACGTACATTGGCATCGCAAATGAGTGATGCACAGTTAGAGCGTACCAATGTAAAAATTGCCGCTAGTAGCCATGACGAAGAATTTACTGCCAATGGCGAGGTGGTTAAGTTTGACGGCTTTTTAAAAGTGTATTTAGAAGGTGTAGACGAAGAGGATGTAGCGGAAGAGCAAGAAGGGATGTTGCCGGCCATGAAGGTGAATGAGGTTTTAAATAACACATACATCTCTGCAACGGAACGCTTTACTAGGCCTCCCTACAGGTACACGGAGGCGTCCTTGGTTAAAAAATTAGAACAATTAGGTATTGGTAGGCCATCTACTTACGCGCCAACTATCTCTACCATACAAAACAGGGGTTACGTAGAAAAAGGTACGGTAGAAGGTGCGGAACGTAACTATACGCAATTGGTATTAGAAAATGGAAAAGTTACTGCCAAGGAGTTAACGGAAACCGTCGGGTCTGATAAAGGTAAGTTGGTGCCTACGGATATAGGAATGATTGTGAATGACTTTTTAGTTACCAATTTTTCTAAAATATTAGATTACAACTTTACTGCACAGTTAGAAGAAGACTTTGATGAAATTGCTGCAGGTGAAGAAGATTGGAAAAAAGTAATGAAGGCTTTTTATGAAGATTTTCATCCTACGGTAGAAGACGTAGAAGAGAACGCGGAGCGTGCCAGTGGTGAGCGTATTTTAGGTAAAGATCCAGAATCTGGAAGGCAAGTATCCGTAAGGTTGGGTAGATTTGGGCCTATGGTGCAGATCGGAACTGCAGAAGAAGAAGAAAAACCGCAATTTGCTAGTTTACTTCCAGAACAGTCTTTAACAACAATAACCTTTGAAGAAGCAATGGAGCTTTTTCAACTACCTAAAAAGTTAGGGGTATATGAAGGGGAAGAAGTAGAAGCCAACGTAGGTAGATATGGCCCTTATGTAAGGTTTGGTAAAAAGTTTATCTCATTGGAAAAGGGCGAAAGTGCTTTTGATGTAGATATGGATAGGGCAATAGAGCTAATAAAGGCAAAGCAGAAGGCAGATGCTCCTATTGCCACCTATAAGGGAACAGATGTGACCAAAGGTGTAGGTAGGTTTGGACCCTTTATTAAATGGGATGGTATGTTCATAAATGTGAACAAGAAATACGACTTTGATAACTTGAGTAAAGCGGATATTGAAGAATTAATAGAGGCTAAGATTCAAAAAGAAAAAGATAAGCTAATCCAAGAATGGCCAGAAGAGGGCATACGTATAGAAAAGGCCAGATGGGGTAGGCATAATGTTATCAAAGGCAAAATTAAGGTAGAGCTATCTAAAGATGTTGATGTTTCCAAAATAGATTTGGAAGAGGCAAAAGCATTAATTGAAAAGAAGACGCCAAAGAAAAAGACAAGAAAAACAAGTAAGAAATAAATTAACTATAAACGAATAGGTATATGGCATTTGATTTTTTAGTGCCCGTAAGTGAAAAGGTAATGGCATTTACGGAATTTCTACCGCCCCAAGCACTAGGAAAGAATATTCATAAACATACCGAAAAGAAAGGTTTGCCCGTTTTTGCCAATGCTACTGTTGCATTGTTTGGTGTGCTAGAGTCTAGAAACGCCTTTGAAAAAAAGAATGCCAAATTAGATATAGATGGTCTCCGGTTAGAAATATACCGTCTTATGATGGGTAACTGGAATGGAACTATCATAGATATAGGAGATATCCAGGAGGGAGAAAGTGTAGAAGATACCTATTTCGTGGTTCGTGAAATAGTTGCGGGCCTATTAGAGGAAAATATCATTCCTATTATTTTGGGAGCTACCCAAGATTTAATATTTCCGGTTTATCGTGCTTTTGATAATATCAAAAACATGATAAATATTGCCAATGTAGATTGTAAGTTTGATTTTGGTATGGATGATGAACTAATATCATCAGAATCATACATGAGTAAAATCATTACAGATAAACCCAATAACTTATTCAATTTTTCAAATCTAGGGTTTCAGAGCTATTTTAACGCACAAGAAGAGATGGATCTTATGGAACGTCTATTTTTTGATGCCTATAGACTGGGAGAAATAAGCCATAATATTACCCTGGCAGAGCCCGTGTTGCGTAACGCCCATTTGGTAAGCATAGATATGAAATCGGTTAGGGCATCAGAAATGGGGGCTACAGCTAACTTTTCGCCCAATGGTTTTGATGGTAAAGAAATTTGCGCAATTGCCCGCTACGCTGGCCTTAGCGATAAAGTGTCCGTTTTTGGTATCTATGAAATGGAAAATTCTACCTTATCTCATCGCCTAATTGCGCAAATGGTATGGTATTTCATGGAGGGGTTAACGTTTCGTATTCTAGAAACTCCTAGTTCTGATAATGAAGACTTTACCAAATTTACCGTACCTACAGACGCAGAAGAACTTATCTTTTTTAAAAGCCATGTCACGGAAAGATGGTGGGTAGAAGTGCCATCTATTTTAATGGAGCATAATAAATCCAATTCCGTGGCGTTATTACCTTGCACTCAACAGGATTATTTGGACGCATGTAATCAAATGATTCCGGAGAGATGGCTAAAAGCCTTCAAGAAAGGCTTAAACTGAACAATAAAATTTTTTGACACATATTCTGCAATTGCACAATAAAATATTCAAAATCAAGTTTTGAGAGTATGAAATTGTGTTATGCAGTTTATAAATCTTAAATCGAAAATTTAACCTAAAGTATGAGAAAGCTATTGTTATCATCTCTAGCGCTTGTTTTTTTACTTACCAGTTGTGGTTCTAAATCAAGGTCAAAAGGTGAATTAGTTGGTGTGAAAGGGAAGAAATGGTATCCCGAGAAGCCCTATGGTATGGAATTAATACCAAGAGGATCCTTTATAATGGGTAAAGCAGAAGAGGACCAGGCAAAGGTGTTGAACGCACCAACAAGAACCGTTACCGTAAGGTCTTTCTACATGGACGATACTGAAATTACCAACAGTGAATACCGTCAGTTTGTAGAGTGGGTAAAAGACTCCGTAGCAAGAACTAAACTTGCTATTTTAGCAGAAGAGCTAGGTCTAAGTCCAGAAGATGATGGTACTATTGGCGAGTACGCATTTGCCAGTGCCGATACAACTAAACTTTCTGTTTGGGAAAAATACAAATTAGACAATTTTATTGGTGGTGATGGTTATGAGGCGTATGCTTTGAACAAGGATATAGACCTTATTTGGGATACCAACGACTATCCAGATGAGTACTATGCAGAGATAATGGATTCGCTTTATTTGTCTGAAGAAGAAACTTATAACGGTCAGCGTTCTTTAGATGTTAAACAGTTAAAGTATAAGTACAACTGGATGGATATTGAAGCGGCTGCAAGATCTAAAAGCGGAAAACGTAGCGATTTCATCAAAAAAGAAGAGTTGAATATTTATCCGGATACAACGGTTTGGATTAGAGACTTTGAGTACTCTTACAATGAACCAATGCATAACGATTATTTTTGGCACGATGCGTACAGTGATTATCCTGTAGTAGGTGTTAACTGGCAACAAGCTAAAGCATTCTGTCATTGGAGAACCAAGTTCAAAAATGATGACCAGAAGAGTAGAGGTAAGCAGTTTGTGAATCAATTTAGATTGCCAACCGAAGCGGAATGGGAGTATGCAGCAAGGGGCGGTATCGAAGGCGGTACGTATCCATGGGGTGGTCCTTACGTAATTAGTGATACAGGTTGTTTTATGGCAAACTTTAAGCCACAACGTGGAGATTATGCAGCGGATGCAGCATTATATACGGTAGAGGCTAAATCTTATGAGCCAAACGACTACAACCTTTATAATATGGCCGGTAACGTGTCTGAGTGGACCAACTCTAGCTATGATCCAGGTGCTTACGAGTACGTTTCTACCATGAACCCAAATGCTGGTTCTGGGCAAAACAAAAGAAAAGTAATTCGTGGTGGCTCTTGGAAAGACGTAGCCTACTTCTTGCAAGTAAGTACTAGAGATTATGAGTATCAAGATTCTGCACGTAGTTACATAGGCTTTAGAACCGTACAGGATTATATGGGAGAAGAAGATTCTACCAAAGGAAACAACGGACTATAAACAAGAAAAAGTTTACGAGAACACTAATTTAAACTTGTAACCAAATTCTTTATTTATATAACTTAATTTAATTATCATTATGGCACAGTCAAAATCAACAAAAAAGCTGTTTAACATGGCCTACGGGCTTGGAGCATCGGTAGTAATTATTGGTGCATTATTTAAGATTCTTCACTGGGAGTTCGGTCCTTTAACAGGTGGTTTATTACTAGCTATTGGTCTTATCACAGAAGCATTAATTTTTGCTATCGCTGCGTTTGAGCCAGTAGAAGAAGAATTAGATTGGTCTTTAGTTTACCCAGAATTAGCTGGTGGCGAAACTAAGAAATCTCAAAAAAGAGAAGCTGCAGAAGCAAAAGAATCAGAAGGTATTCTTTCTAAGAAATTAGATGAGATGCTTAAAGAAGCAAATATAGATTCGCAATTATTTAGTAGCCTAGGAGAAAGCATCAAGAGCTTTGAAGGTGCCGCTAAGAACATTGCACCTACTACAGATGCAATACAGCACACTAAAAAGTACTCAGAAGAGTTGTCTCATGCTGCTGCCCAAATGGAATCTTTAAATAGTCTTTACAAAGTACAATTAGAAAGTGCTAGTCGCCAAGCTTCAATTAACGAAGAAGTAGTGCAAAACGCTGGTGCTTTAAAAGATCAAATGGAATCTTTGGCCACAAACCTATCTTCTTTGAATGGTGTATATGGTGGTATGTTGTCCGCAATGTCAAAGAACTAATTAGTTACCAATTATTAACCCCAAATTATTAATTAAAACTAATTAGAAAACATGGCAGGAGGAAAAGCTAGCCCACGTCAGAAGATGATCAACCTTATGTATTTGATCTTCATCGCGATGTTGGCGTTAAACATAGGAAAAGAAGTATTGGCCGCATTTGGTGTAATGAATGAGAAGTTCGAAGCATCAAACGTAAAAGCCAGTGAAAACAACGTAGCCTACTTAGATGGTTTAGCAACTAAAGCTTCTGAAAACGAAGAAGAGTATGCTCCTTTATACCAAAAGGCAACCCAAGTAACAGAATTATCCAATGAGTTCTATAGCTATATAGAAAGCTTAAAAGGAGAAATGTTAGAAGGTTACGAAGATAAAAAGGACTATGAGAAAATGGATAAGTCCGATTTTCTTGATCAAAAATTCTTTGGAGGTGATAAAGTTACCGAAGAAGGTCAAAAGTTCTTAAACTGGGTTAACCGTTACCGTACGGAAGTGGGTAAAGTGTTACCAGAAAGCATGAAGGATATCAAAGAGTCTGTTAATGCACGTTTTGCTACAGGAGACGCTAATGGTAAAGTAGAAAAAAGCGATGGTACCAAAGAAGATTGGTTAAACTATCACTATGAGAGAGTACCTATGGTAGTTTCTTTAACTAAACTTACTGCAATGCAGTCAGACATTAAGTCTACTGAGCAAGATGTATTAAAAGGTCTTTTAGAAGGTAACCTTACTGAAGCTGTTTCTTTAAAGAATTTTGCAACTTCATTGTCTGCTTCTAAATCTGCTTTCTATAGCGGAGAAAAGTATGATGGTAAAATCATTATCTCTAAGACAGACAAAACATCTACACCTGTACGTGCAGAGTTAACTTTAGACGGTAGAAAATTAGTAGCTGATAAAGATTACAAATTAGAAGCTGGGGGTGTAAAAATGTTAATCGGTGCTGGTGGTGCTGGTGACCACACTATAGAAGGTATGCTTTACTTTATGCAAGACGGTAAAGAGATTGAAGTTCCTGTAAACAATACGTTTGCAACTATTTCTAAGCCTAATGCAGCCGTAATTGCAGCAGATAAGATGAATGTTGTGTACCGTGGTGTTGCTAACCCAATGACCATTTCTATACCAGGTATTCCAGATAACAAAGTAAGTGCTTCTGCACCTGGATTAAGAAAAGTGAGCGGTAGTAGATATGTCATGAACCCAGGTACTGGTAGAGAGGTTACAATTAGTGCCTCTGGTGTATTGCCAGACGGACAAAGGATTAGTACTCCTGCTACATTCCGTATCAAAGATATTCCAAGGCCTAGCGGAACAATCCGTGGTGAGGCTGGTAGCGCAAAAATGCCAAGAAGAAACTTAGAGATCTCTACGGTAAGCGCTATGTTAGAAGACTTTGATTTCGATTTAAAATTAGCTGTAAGTGGATTTAAATTTAAAGTTCCTGGACAACCAACTGTTGTTGTAAGTGGTAACAAATTAAACGCTAAAGCCAAGTCTGCACTAAAAAGAGCAGGAAGAGGAGATGCAGTACAAATTTTTGATATCCAAGCATACATTAGCAATAACAAGAGCTATAAGCTTAAGAAAGTATCTCCTGTTGTTGTAGAATTGACAAACTAAAGATAAGAGTAAAATGAATTGGAAAAATGTTTTATTAATCGCTGCGGTTGGTTTATTACCGGTTTCAATGATGGCACAGGCAAACATATTAAATGCCAAAAAACCAGAAGAAATAGGTAAGAAGACCGAGGAGCAGATTGCTCAAGACAATGATGAGCCTTTGGAATATGGTTATGTGGATGATAGGGATATCCTTTGGTCCAAAACAGTATGGGAGGTTATAGATTTAGATGAGCGTGTTAACTTTCCTTTGTATTACCCAACAGATACCGTAGGTATTGGGTCAGACAGAAGGTCTTTATACCATGTTCTAATCAAGAACATTAAAAATGGTAAGTTAACAGATATTTATGCGGATTCTTACTTTACTGAAAAGTTAGACGGTCTAGGAGATCTAGAAGCAACTTTAAAGAAAGTAGATACAACAGATTACGGTTACGAACAATTAAATGCTGGTGAGGAAGTTTCTCAAGAGTACATCAACAGGAGAGAACTAGACGCTGCAGATATTGAGGAGTATCGTATAAAAGGAATCTGGTACTTTGATAAGCGCCAGGGCGAGCTAAAATACCGTTTATTGGGTATAGCTCCTGTTGCTCCAGACGTTAACTTCGTGGACGATGAGTCTGTAGACCCAAATGAGAACAAAGTAGAATTGTTCTGGGTTTGGTATCCAAGTGCTAGACAAATCTTACACAAAGCCAAGGTCTTTAATAATAGGAACTCTGCACAACCTATATCTTTTGATATGTTGCTAAACGCAAGAAGGTTTAATGGGGTTATTTATAAGGAAGACAACGTACATGGAGACCGTGAGATTGATGATTACGTTTTTGACAATGCACTGTTTCAACTGTTAGAAGCTAACAGAATCAAGGAGACTATCCGAGATAGGGAACAGGATATGTGGGCATACTAGTCCATAGATATTTCCAATTCAACAAAACAGAACGCCTTGGTAATTTTACCAAGGCGTTTTTCTTTTTCTAATCGTAGCTACTGTAAATTTGCAGCTATGAAAGATGTGTTGTTGGTAGGTTTAGGATTGGCAGGTATTGCCATGTGCGAGCGTTTGTTAGCTGAAGGTAAAACTTTTGACGTATACGAAAATGGTTCTCAAACCTCCTCCAAAGTAGCCGGTGGTTTGTACAATCCAGTTATACTTAAACGGTTTACCTTGGCATGGAATGCAGACACTCAATTAGCACAAGCTGTTCCATTTTATCAAGCTATAGAAGAAAAGCTTAACATTGCTATAGATGATAAACTAAAAGTACTTAGAAGATTTGCTAGTATTGAAGAACAGAATTTGTGGTTCGAGGCTGCAGATAGACCAAGATTAAAACAACTCTTAAATAATCAAATTCATAAAAATAGAAATGAAGGTATTGCTGCAGATAAGGGATTTGGGGAGGTTTTAAAAACAGGAAAGATTGATACGGCTAACTTGCAACAAGCGTATACTAGTTATTTAGAAGATTTAAATTGTATATCAAGAGCTACTTTTGATTATAATGCGCTCCAGATAAAAGCAGATGCATTTGAATTTAAGGGAACTAACTATAAAAAGATAATCTTTGCAGAAGGATTTGGACTAAAAAAGAATCCTTTTTTCAATTATTTGCCCTTAAATGGAACTAAAGGCGAATTGTTAACTATTAAAGCGCCTAATTTGAAAGAAGAGTCAGTCATAAAATCCTCATGTTTTATTATTCCCTTGGGTGGGGATTATTACCGGGTTGGTGCCACCTATAAATGGAAAGATAAAACAAATGCGCCTACAGAAGCGGCAAAGGAAGAATTAATCACCAAGTTGCGTATGTTTTTAACTTCAGAATTTGAAGTAGTAGACCATGTAGCAGGAATTCGCCCTACGGTTACCGATCGTAGGCCTTTGGTTGGTAGCCATCCCAAGTTTAATAATATGTATGTTTTGAATGGTTTTGGGTCTAGGGGTGTATTATTGGCTCCCTACGCATCGCAGCAATTATTTGATCTCATCTATAAACAATCAAGTTTGAATCCAGAAATAGATATTGCTCGTTTTTCTAAGAAGTATTTTGTGAACTAGGCCGTTACTTGATTGTTGTTTTTTTGCTTGGCAGAACTTGGGTCGTATGAGATAAAAAAGTTAATCCAAATGTTTCTAGACAACCTCATAATTATGGGCATAAAAACTACCAAGGTTGCAATAATGCTAATAAAGGTGTTAATTAGGTTGGCGCCGAAAAATAAATTACTAACTACAAATGCAGCTACGGCAAAAGCAACGCCAACGGCATAACTTACATACATAGCGCCATAAAAAAAGGAGGGCTCTATTTTATATTTGGTATTACAATGAGAACAACGTTCATGCATTTTGAACAAATCGCCCAAAGCGTATGGATTTTTGTTTTCGTACATGCTTTCATTGTGGCATTTTGGGCAACTTCCTGTTAAAATGCTGTAGATTTTAGTGCCTTTTTTTAACATTTGCATTTCTTTGAATCAAAGATAAAAAATCTAATATCCAAAGATTGTAACATTTATCACAAAACATGCTTAACGTACACAACCTATCCGTTTCTTTTGGCGGCGAATATTTATTTAATGAAATAACCTTTAAACTTAGTCCTGGCGACAAGGTGGGGTTAATTGGGAAAAACGGAGCTGGTAAATCTACCATGTTAAAACTGTTAGCAAAAGAGATGCCTTTGGACGAGGGTACTATTGCTACGGATAAAGAGATAAAAATTGGGTTTTTAAAACAAGATATAGACTTTGAACAGGGTAGAACGGTTTTAGAAGAATCTTACCAAGCGTTTGAAGAAATAAAGTTGGTTGAGCAAAAGCTAGAATCTATAAATACGCAATTGGCAGAGCGTACAGATTACGAAAGTGAAGGGTACAACCAGTTAATGATAGATCTAAATGATTATACCCACAGATATGAAATTTTAGGCGGGTATAATTACCAAGGAGATACAGAGAAGGTTTTACAAGGACTTGGCTTTAAGAGAGAGGATTTTGAAAAGCAAACCGAAACTTTTTCTGGGGGATGGCGTATGCGAATAGAATTAGCAAAACTTCTACTTCAAAACAACGATATTTTGCTTTTAGATGAGCCTACCAACCATTTGGACATAGAATCTATTCTTTGGTTAGAAAGTTTTTTAAAAAACTATGTTGGTGCGGTAGTAATTGTCTCTCACGATAAAATGTTTTTGGATAACGTAACCAACAGGACCATAGAAATTTCCCTGGGTAGAATTTATGATTTTAACAAGCCCTATACGCAATACTTAACCTTGCGTTCAGAAATTAAAGAACAACAGCTAAATGCCCAAAAGAATCAAGAGCGAGAGATACAACAGGCAGAGCGTTTAATAGAAAAGTTCAGGGCCAAGTCTAGTAAGGCCTCTATGGCGCAATCTTTGATTAAAAAATTGGACAAGATTGAACGTATAGAAGTAGATCAAGACGATAATAGCGTAATGAACCTAAGATTTCCCATTTCTAAGCAACCAGGAAAGGTGGTTTTGGAAATAACCCAACTAGGGAAAAGTTATGGTGCTAAAAAAGTACTAGAACGGGTAGATTTAATGGTAGAGCGTGGGAGTAAGGTGGCCTTTGTGGGTCAAAACGGTCAGGGTAAAACAACCTTGGCTAAAATTATAGTAGACGAGTTAGATTATACCGGAAACCTAAAATTGGGGCATAATGTAGAACTGGGTTATTTTGCGCAAAACCAGGCAGAATATCTAGATGGTAATAAGACCATTTTAGATACCATGATAGATGCCGCCAATGAATCAAATAGAGCAAAGGTTAGAGATATACTGGGGTCTTTTTTGTTTGGTGGAGACGATGTGGAAAAGCAAGTTAAGGTACTATCTGGAGGAGAAAGAAACAGATTGGCTTTGGCCAAGCTTTTGCTACAGCCTTTTAATGTTCTGGTTATGGATGAGCCTACCAACCATTTAGACATTAAATCAAAAAATGTACTTAAACAAGCCTTGCAGCAGTTTGAGGGTACATTGATACTGGTTTCTCACGATAGAGATTTTCTTCAAGGTTTAACGGATACGGTCTATGAATTCAAAGACGGTAATATAAAACAGTACCTAGGAGATATAGATTATTATCTTGAACAACGTAACGTAGAAGACTTCAGAGCTATAGAGAAAAAAGAGGAATCAATTCCCGAAAAAGTTAAAACAGATTCTGGGGCATTGGATTATAAGCGGCAAAAAAAGATTAAATCCCTAAAGAATAAATTAAGTGCTTTAGAAAAAGAAATTTCAAAGTTAGAGCAGCAAATAGCAGATTATGATCAGGAACTTCTTATGAATTACGATGAAACTATAGCTAAAACTGATTTTTTCGACAAGTACAATGGTTGTAAGAAAAAACTGGAAGATAGTATGTTAGAATGGGAAAACGTCTCCTTAGAATTGGAAAGCTAAAAAATCCTTTCACAACAGGTTTTACTCTTTTTGCCACTTAAAAGCACGTTTTTACAACAATAGAGAAGCTGTTTAACGATTTAATTTGTTGGGGCGGAATACTTACATTTAATTTGTAGGACAATTCTTATGAATTAAACCATACCAACATGAAAATAGCCAAAACTTTATTTCTTTTACTAAGTATTGCATTAGTACCTGTAGCAAGTATTGCTAATACCATTACTAAGGAAGAAAAATCGGCTTTAATAGATTTTTACCAACAAACCAATGGTAAAGAATGGATAACGCCTTGGGATTTAGAAGCTCCCATTGCTACTTGGAAAGGGGTTTTCTTAAAAGATGGGCATGTGGTAGGTTTAAAATTGTTTAACAACAATTTAAAAGGTACAATTCCAAATAGCATTGGAAATTTAGCCCATTTAAAACATTTAAACCTTGCATTTAACAACCTAACGGGTGTCTTACCAAAAGAATTAACTTCTTTAAAGGAATTACGAGTTTTAAAGTTAGAAATGAATAGAATAAAAGGGGCACTTCCAAAAGAGGTAGGTAATCTTACAAATTTGGTGGAGCTTTCTATGTTCAATAATTTTTTAAGTGGCGAAATACCAGAAAGTATTGCACAACTAAAGCAATTAAAAATACTAAACCTTTCTAGTAATAATCTTCGTGGTAGCATCCCTAGTGGTTTTGGAAATTTAACTAAACTGGTTAAGTTGGGTTTATTTGAAAATAATCTAGAAGGTAGTTTACCTGCAGATTTAGGTAAATTGGTTAAACTACAAGAATTAGTTTTGGCCAATAACGATTTAGCTGGAGAGATACCTGCGGAATTTGCCCAACTAAGCAATCTTAAAATTTTACAAATACAGAATAATAAATTCAATGCATACACCGGTTTAGAAGCTATGAATACCAAGCATTTTTTGGTTTTTGATACGGATAGCAAGGATTTATCACCTTATAAAAATTTAGATGTACAAACATTGCCAACAAGAATGGCAGATACCAAGTTTGTAGATGATAATAAGTAGTTAGTTATACTTTAGTTTGTTTGGTTCGGGGGTGCAGAGGTGTGCCCCCTTTTTTTTGTGAAATTATCAGGTGTTAACTTTTTATGAATTTTTTAACCTGTCTTACCCGCTGTTAGCAATAGCTTTGCTTTTTAACAAATACCAAACTAATGCAACGTACAATTATCTCTATTGTTTTGGGGATTATCATTATTATTGGCGCCATCTTTTTTGCCAATAAAATTATAGACAGTAAACAAGATAGAAGACCTGCCCCCCAGAAAGTAGTCAAAACAGTTTTTGTAGATACCGTAAAAAATGGAGAGGTGCCAGTAACGGTTCCCGCTAACGGAAATTTGGTTGCCAAAGATAGGGTAGAACTCTATGCAGAGGTTCAAGGGGTATTTAGAAAAGGAACTAAACCTTTTAAAACAGGACAGGAATATAATGCAGGGCAAACCTTAATAAGAATAGATGCTTCTGAATATTATGCCAGCGTACAATCTGCTAAAAGTGAGTTTTATAATCTGCTTACATCTATAATGCCAGATTTACAATTAGATTATCCGGAACATTTTGCCAAATGGCAAACTTATTTGTCCAATTTCGATTTAGAAAAGGCTACTCCAGAATTGCCAAAAGTAGATTCAGAGAAGGAAAAATTCTTTATTACCGGTAGGGGAATTTTCGGTAGCTACTACAACGTTAAGAATTTAGAGCAACGTTTATCTAAATACACCATTTCAGCACCCTTTACAGGTATTTTAACAGAAACCTTGGTTACGGAAGGTACACTAGTACGCTCTGGTCAAAAGTTAGGCGAGTTTATAAAAACAGGGGTTTATGAATTAGAAGTTGCCGTAAGCAAAACCTTTGCAGATTTTTTATCGGTAGGTAAGTCCGTTAAATTGTTCAATTTAGACAAGAGTCAAGAATATACGGGTAAGGTAATACGTGTAAACGGACGGGTGGATCAAACCTCCCAGACCATTACCAGTTTTATAGAGGTTTCTGGAGATAACTTAAGGGAAGGGCAATATTTAGAAGCTGCTTTATCGGGAGAAACCGTAACCAAGGCCATAGAGGTAGATCGGTCTTTGCTAACCCAAAACGACAAAATTTTTGTAGTAAAAGATTCCATTTTGGATTTGTTAGATGTAACACCCGTTTATTATTCTGATAAAAAGGTTGTCCTTAAAGATGTGCCCGATGGTACTACAATTGTTTCCAAACCTATAATAGGGGCATATGCAGGTATGTTGGTAAAGGTGTTTGAAGAACCAACAGAAACCGGCAAGTAATGAAAAAAATAATAGAATACTTTATTAAGTACCATGTTGCCGTAAATGTGGTAATAATTGCTTTTGTGGTTTTTGGTGTTGTGGGTATGTTATCCCTTAATTCCTCTTTTTTTCCACTAGCAGATTCTAAAAATGTACTTATAACCATTACTTACCCAGGTGCCTCTCCACAAGAGATAGAAGAAGGTGTGGTACTTAAGATAGAAGATAATCTAAAAGGGCTACAAGGCGTTGATCGTGTAACCTCTACCTCTAGAGAAAACTCTGGTTCTATTAACGTAGAAATAGAAAAGGGTTATGATATAGACTTTATGCTTCTAGAGGTAAAGAATGCCGTTGATCGGGTGCCCACATTTCCTACAGGTATGGAGCCACTTGTTGTTGCCAAATTAGAAGCGGTAAGGCAAACTATAAGTTTTGCGGTTAGCGGTGATAATATTTCCTTATCGGTCTTAAAACAAATAGGCAGACAAATTGAAAATGATTTGAGGGCCTTGGATGGTATTTCTCAAATTGAAATTTCGGGCTATCCAGATGAAGAGATAGAAATTGCAGTTAATGAGGCAGACCTATTGGCTTATAACATTTCGTTTACAGAAGTTTCGCAGGCTGTTGCCAATGCCAATATTTTGGTAACCGGTGGTAATATTAAAACAGACGAGGAAGAGTATTTGATTCGAGCAAATAATCGTTCGTATTATGGAGATGAGTTGAGCAACGTAATTGTTAGGGCAGATGTAAGTGGTAGAACCATTAGATTAAAAGACGTGGCTACTATTAGAGATCGTTTTTCAGAAACACCCAATGCCTCATATTACAATGGAAATTTATCTGTTACCGTTTCTATAACCAGTACCAATACAGAAGATTTAATTGGAGCTGCAGATCAAGTTAAAGAATATGTAGAAGACTTTAACCAAAAGTACAATAATGTAGAGCTAAACGTTGTAGATGATCGTTCTAAAACATTAAACCAAAGAACCCAATTGCTTACGGAGAATGCAATTATGGGAATGATTTTGGTGCTGATATTCTTGTCTTTGTTCTTAAATACAAGATTGGCTTTTTGGGTAGCTTTTGGTTTGCCAATTGCCTTTTTGGGTATGTTCATATTTGCTCCATTATTTAATGTAACGATCAACGTATTGTCCTTGTTCGGGATGATTATTGTAATTGGAATTTTGGTAGATGATGGTATTGTAATAGCCGAAAATATATACCAGCATTATGAAAAAGGGAAAAAACCGGTACAAGCGGCATTAGATGGTACCTTGGAGGTGATTCCACCCATAGTATCTGCTATAATAACCACTATTTTGGCTTTTTCTGTATTTCTTTACTTAGAAGGAAGGATTGGAGAGTTTTTTAGTGAGGTTTCTGTCATCGTTATTTTAACCTTGGTGGTTTCTCTTGTAGAGGCTTTGGTAATTTTACCGGCTCACTTGGCCCATTCCAAGGCCTTGAGCAAACAAAATAAAGAACCTAGAACCGCAGCAGGTAAATTTTTCTCCAAGTTGCGAGAAATTAATAGGATGGGAGACCGTGCCATGTCCTGGATGCGAGATAAGCTCTATGCGCCAACGCTTAATTTTGCTTTAGAATATCGTTTTTTAACCTTTTCATTTTTTATCCTTGCCCTAGCATTAACCTTTGGTTCTATGGGTGGTGGTATTATAAAAACCTCATTCTTTCCAAGGGTGGCCAGTGATCGGGTAACTATTAGCTTGCAAATGCCCAATGGAACCAATGAAAAAGTTACGGATAGCATCATTTCTTTGATCCAGGATAAGGCAATAATCGTAAACCAAGAATTAACAGCTGAGTATTTAAAGGGAGAAGGTAAAGAGCTCTATGTGAATATGATCAAGAAGTTAGGTCCTGGAACTTCTACCGCTAGTTTAGAAATCAATTTATTGCCAGGAGAGGAACGGCCAGATGCAATAGTTTCTGATATGGTATCTAATAGACTAAGGGAACTTGTAGGCCCAGTTATTGGAGTGGAAAGTTTAATATACGGTTCAGGCGGTAATTTTGGTGGTAGTCCGGTTTCAGTTTCTTTATTGGGTAACAATATTGAGGAGCTTAAAGCGTCTAAAAGAGAACTAAAAACCGCATTGGAAGAAAACGCACTCTTAAAAGATGTTAGTGATAATGATCCCGCAGGGATTAAAGAAATACAATTACAACTTAAAGACAATGCGTATTTGTTAGGTTTGGATTTAAGAACCATAATGAGTCAGGTTAGAGCTGGATTTTTTGGCGTGCAGGCCCAGCGTTTTCAAAGAGGGCAAGATGAGATTAGGGTGTGGGTCCGTTACGATCGCCAAAATAGAGAATCTATAAACCAATTGGACGAAATGCGCATAGTTACCCCTTCTGGTTCTAGGGTGCCTTTAAAAGAAATAGCTACCTATACCATAGCTCGTGGCGATGTAGCAATAAACCACTTGGATGGGCAAAGAGAAATTCAAGTAAGTGCAGATTTAAAAGACGCAAAAAACACAAGTGCCCCAGATATAATGAGCTGGATAAAAGGCGAAATAATGCCAGAAATCCAATCTAAATATCCAACGGTGACCGCATCTTATGAGGGGCAAAGCAGGGAACGCAACAAGTTAACGGATTCTCTTAATTATGTTGGTCCAATTGTATTGTTTTTAATCTACATAACTATTGCGTTTACCTTTCGTAGTTTTAGTCAGCCACTGTTATTAATCTTATTGATTCCGTTTAGCTTAACTGCTGTTGCTTGGGGGCATTTTATCCATGATTTTGCCGTGAATTTATTATCCATGTTAGGTATTATTGCCTTAATAGGTATTATGGTAAATGATGGTCTGGTGTTGATAGGTAAATTTAATAGTAACCTTAAAGAAGGTATGAAGTATGATGATGCATTGTACGAGGCGGGTAAATCAAGATTTAGGGCAATATTTTTAACCTCGGTAACTACTATAGCAGGTCTAGCGCCACTATTATTAGAGAAGAGCAGGCAAGCACAATTTTTAAAACCAATGGCAATATCCATAGCCTATGGTATAGGTTTCGCTACCATACTTACCTTGGTGATGCTGCCTATTTTCCTTTCTTTCAGCAATGAGGTTAAAGTGGGTGCTAAATGGCTTAGAACAGGAAATAAAATAAGCAAAGAAGAAGTTGAGCGTGCAATTAAGGAGCAAGAAGAACATAATCATGAATAAGACCAAAGGCTATAGTATGTTTATATTTTTATTTGCGTTGCGGTTGCAGCAGTTTATAGGGGCAAAAACATTGTTTGTTTCCCTAGTACTAATTTGCACCTTGGTTAATGCACAAGAAGAATTTTTAAGCAAAGAAGAAGCAGTAAAGCTCACGCTAGAGAATAACCTAGGTATTAAAATTGCAGAAAACAACAAAGAGATTGCCAAAAACAATAAGAGTGCTTTAAATACGGGATATTTACCAACGCTTACGGCTACAGGTAGCGGTTCTTTAGACATTAACGATCAAGAGGCTACCTTTCAAGATGGTTCTGTAAGAGAGGTAGATGGGGCGGAAACTAAAAGATATAGTGCGGCACTTAACTTGGGGTACACTTTGTTTGATGGTTTGGGAAGGTGGTATAACCTTAAACGCCTCAAAGAAGAATATAATTTGAGCGATTTACAAGCTAGACAAACAATTGAAAATTCAATAATCCAGTTATTCACGGTTTATTTTGAGGTGGCTAGGATAACGGAAAATGTGGGCGTATTAACAGAGACCAAAGCAAATACACAAGACCGTTTAAAAAGGGCAGAGTACAGTTTTGAATATGGCCAAGTAAATAAGTTAGAGGTGCTTAACGCGCAGGTAGATTTGGTTAATGATAGTATTAACTTAATGAATGAAAAGCAATTGTTGGCGAATACCCTTCGTGATTTAAATATAGTGGTTAACCAAGACATGGAACGTACTTTTAATGTAGATACCACGGTGACTTTTGTTTCGCCCTTAGATTTAGAAACGTATGTTAAAGAAGCGGAGGTCAATAATATTAGATTGCTTTTGGCCAATAGCAACATTTCCATTTCAGATTACAACTTAAAAGCTTCAAGAAGTGTCTATTTGCCAACCGTGGGTTTAACGGGTAGTTATGGTTGGAACGAAGGAAACTTCCCTGCAACCAACTTTTTAGCTTCTAATACAAGCACGGGGGTTTCTGCTGGTATAAATTTAACTTGGAATTTATTTGATGGAGGAAGTGGTATTACCAATAATAAGAATGCAAAATTAGCTCTTGAAAATCAGGAGGTTCAAAAAGAACAAGTCTTGTTAGAGGTTAAGAGGGATATTGCCAATGCAAAGGGCGACTATGAGAATAGACTTAAGGTGTACCGTTTACAAGAGCAAAATGTAATTACTGCCACCAACAATTTTGATCGCAGTAGTGAACGTTATAAGTTAGGGCAAATTACATCTGTAGAACTAAGACAGGCGCAAATAAACTTGCTTAATGCACAAACTAGTAAGAACTTGGCCAAGTATAATGCCAAGCTTGCAGAGCTACAATTACTTCAATTAACAGGGCAATTACTTAACATTCAATATTAACAGATTTAGATGGAAGAGCATTTTTTTCAATGTCCATATTGTTGGGAAGAAATATCTATGCTTTTAGATCAAAGTGTTGTTACACAAACCTATGTAGAAGATTGTGAGGTGTGTTGTAATCCTATAGAAATAACAGCTACTTTTTCAGCCTCGGAATTAACTAGCTTCAGGGCAATAGAACTGGGGCAATAACCTTTACGTAACTTATCTTCTTTTTGTTACGCAATTGCGCTATTATAAGTCTTTTTGTGTCAAAATCGTTTAGATAACCACAAAATTGCAGTAGCCACATTACGTTTTTATTAATTATTAGGATATTTTCTTGCTGAATTTCATTTTTAATTTATATTTGTGTAATCGATTACACAGATAAACCATAAAAATGACAAAACACGAATTTAGATATGCCTCTCATCCTGAGGATGCCAGAGCTTACGGTACAGAAGAGTTAAGAAAACATTTTTTAATGGATAATCTTTTTGAGGATGATTGCATCAACCTTACCTATTCTATGTATGATAGGTACATTGTGGGTGGTGCAAAACCAAGAAGTAAAGATGTGGTGCTAGAAACCATACCCTATTTAAAATCTGAAAACTTTTTGGACCGTAGAGAGTTAGGCATTGTAAATGTTGGTGGTAAAGGGCAAGTTTCTGTAGATGGTACCGTGTACGAGCTTGATAAAAAAGAAGCACTTTACGTGGGTAAAGGAGCTAAAGAAGTATTATTTAAAGGAG
Source organism: Croceivirga radicis (assembly GCF_002072105.2). Classification (GTDB taxonomy): domain Bacteria; phylum Bacteroidota; class Bacteroidia; order Flavobacteriales; family Flavobacteriaceae; genus Croceivirga; species Croceivirga radicis. Next base: position 52,030 of record NZ_MTBC01000006.1, on the reverse strand, counting down.
GTTCAGAAGCATTGTTTTATATAAATTCTGCCCCTGCGCATAAGAGTTTCCCAACAAAGAAGGTGGGTAAAGAAAATGCAGAAGTAATAAATCTAGGCGATGCTAAATACGCGAACAAAAGAATATTAAATAAGCTAATTGTAAATAGTATTGTAGAGACCTGCCAGTTACAAATGGGTATTACCGAATTGGTAGAGGGTAATGTCTGGAATACCATGCCAGCACATACACATGAAAGACGCATGGAAGCGTATTTCTATTTTGACGTGGAAGAGGGGCAAACGGTTTGTCATTTTATGGGGCAACCCCAACATACTAGACATATCTTTTTAGAAAATAACCAAGCTGTTTTGTCGCCAGAATGGTCTATACACTCTGGGTCGGGAACTACTAATTATTCTTTTATCTGGGGTATGGCTGGTGAAAATTTGGATTATGGCGATATGGATACCTGTTCTCCTAACCAATTAAGATAAGCATATGTTTGGTCTAGAAGGAAAAACAGCGTTGGTTACCGGATGTAAAAGAGGAATTGGTTTTGCAATGGCCGAAGCACTTGCAGAAGCAGGTGCCAACATTATTGGTGTTTCCGCCAGCTTAGAATTGAGTGGTTCTAAAATAGGGCAGCGTATAGAAGAGATTGGTCGCAGTTTTAAAGCTTACCAGTGCGACTTTTCTAATAGAAAATCTCTTTATGATTTCATAGAAAAGGTAAAGTCCGAAAATCCTGTAGTAGATATTTTGGTAAACAATGCCGGTACCATTTTAAGAAAGCCAGCAGCGGAACACCCAGATGAATACTGGGATAAGGTAATAGAGGTAAACCTAAACTCCCAGTTTGTACTAAGCAGGGAGCTAGGTAAGGAAATGGTCAAAAGAGGTAGCGGTAAAATAATTTTCACTGCTTCTTTATTAACTTTCCAAGGTGGTATTACCGTGCCGGGTTACGCGGCATCAAAAGGAGCTATAGGGCAATTAACCATGGCCTTGTCTAATGAATGGGCAGGCAAGGGGGTTCAGGTAAATGCAATTGCCCCTGGTTATATAGCAACGGATAACACACAGGCATTAAGGGAAGATGAGGATAGAAGCAGTTCTATATTAGCCAGAATACCAGCAGGACGTTGGGGAGAGCCTAAAGATTTTAAAGGGCCAATTGTTTTTTTGGCTTCAGAAGCAAGTAATTACATGAGCGGTTCCATCTTAACCGTAGATGGCGGCTGGATGGGTAGATAAACAACAACTATGTCAACAACAAACTTTATAACAGATAGTTTTCTGTTGCAGAATAAGTACGCAGAAGAGCTATACCATACCTATGCGGCGCCACAGCCCATAATTGATTATCACTGCCATTTGCCACCAAAGGATATTGCAGCAAATACTGTTTTTGAAAATATTACTAAGGTGTGGATAAATGGCGACCATTACAAATGGCGTGCAATGCGTACTAATGGTGTAGATGAAAAGTATATTACGGGCAGTGCATCTGATAAAGAAAAATTTGCGGCCTGGGCAAAAACAGTTCCCGCTACATTACGAAATCCGCTCTACCATTGGACGCATTTAGAACTGAAACGCTATTTTGATATAGACCAGTTACTAAATACAGAATCAGCTGCTTCTATTTATACAGCAACATCAGACAAACTAAAAACCAAAGACTACAGTGTTCAGGGGCTTTTAAATAAAATGAACGTTGAGGTGGTTTGTACAACGGAAGACCCATTGGATTCTTTGGAATATCACCAGCAATTAAAGGATTCTGGGGCCAAAACCACCATGAGTACGGCATTTAGGCCAGATAAAGCTATTTTAATCAACACACCAACGTATAACGACTATTTGAACCAATTAGAGGCGGTGTGTAATGCCAATATAGATTCGTACAAAGCACTTTGTGATGCGTTGGTTTCTAGATTAGAATATTTCCATGAAAACGGTTGTAGATTGTGTGATCATGGATTAAATTACGTGCCCTTCAGCTACGCCACCAATACTGAGATAGAAGCTATATTCCAAAAAAGAAGAGGTGGTAGCCTAGTGAGTTTGGAGGAGGATGAAAAATTCCAAACTGCACTGTTGTTGTTCTTGGGAGAACAATACCATTTGCGCGGCTGGGTGCAACAGTTTCACCTTGGTGCCATGCGTAACAACAATACTAGAATGAACAAGGTTCTTGGTCCAGATACTGGTTGGGATTCTATTGGGGATTATTCACAGGCCCATAATTTATCTCGTTTTCTAGATGCCTTAGATACTAAAGACAAATTGGCAAAGACCATCTTGTACAATTTAAACCCTGCAGATAATGAAATATTTGCGACTATGATAGGTAATTTCAATGATGGTAAGGTTAGGGGTAAGATGCAATGGGGTTCTGGTTGGTGGTTTCTAGACCAAAAAGACGGAATGGAAAAACAGATAAATGCCCTGTCAAATATGGGGTTGCTAAGCTGTTTTGTAGGAATGCTAACCGACTCTAGAAGCTTTATGTCTTTTCCTAGGCACGAATATTTTAGAAGAATTTTGTGCAATCTACTAGGCACGGAAATGCAATTGGGAGAATTACCAAAAGATATGGATTTAGTTGGTAACATGGTAAAAGACATTTGCTATACCAATGCCAAAAATTACTTTGAATTTTAACTAACAACCTAAACAAACAAAATACAAGAATGAAAAAAATAGTAACCTTTGGAGAGATAATGTTAAGGCTTGCACCTCCGGGATTTTTAAGATTTTCCCAGACCAATAGTTTTGATGTGGTCTATGGTGGTGGAGAGTCCAATGTGGCGGTATCCTTGGCCAATTATGGGCTAGACGTAGATTTTGTTACCCGTTTGCCTAAAAACGATATTGGCGATTGCGCCCTAATGGAAATGCGTAAGCGCAACGTAGGTACCGATCATATAGTATTTGGTGGTGACCGTTTAGGAATTTACTTTTTAGAGACCGGTGCTGTATCTAGAGGTAGCAAGGTGGTTTATGATCGTGCGCACTCTGCAATGGCCGAAATAAAACCTGGAATGGTAGATTGGAAATCAGTGTTTAAAGATGCAGACTGGTTTCATTGGACGGGTATTACACCAGCAATATCTCAAGGTGCGGCAGATGCCTGTATTGAAGCGGTTAAGGTAGCAAAAGAAATGGGCGTTACCATTTCTACGGATTTAAACTACAGGGCCAAACTTTGGAAATATGGTGGTGATAGGGAAGCTATAATGACGGAGCTTACATCATATTGCGATATTGTATTAGGTAATGAGGAAGATGCCGAAAAGCACTTTGGTATTAAACCAGAAGGCTTGGACATTACAACCCAGGGAGAGCATGTAAAAGCAGAAGCATTTTTATCTGTATGCAAGCAAATGACCAAGAAATTTCCAAATGCCAAAAAAGTAATAACAACTTTAAGAGGTTCACTTTCAGCATCCCACAATACGTGGGCTGGTGTACTTTATGATGGTGAAAAACTATTTAAGTCTAGAGAATATCAAATAACCCATATTGTAGACCGCGTAGGTGGTGGTGATTCTTTTATGGGTGGCTTAATTTACGGGTTAATGACCTGGCCCAATGATGACCAAAAAGCTTTGGATTTTGCTGTAGCTGCTTCTTGCTTAAAACATACCATTAAAGGTGATGCTAACTTGGCTACCATAGAGGAAGTAGAGAAACTAATGGGTGGTGATGCATCAGGTAGAGTTTCTAGATAATTAATTTAATTTCTGATTGTAAAAATGGCAGAATATACAAGAATAGAAGTGGCCAACACTATGAGCGAAACCGGTATGGTTCCCTTGTTTTATCATCCAGATATTGAGTTGGGCAAACAAGTTTTAAAGGCTTGTTATGATGGTGGGGCCAGATTGTTGGAATTTACAGCTAGGGGCGATTTTGCTTTTGAAGTTTTCTCAGCGTTGAACAAATATGCATTAGCGGAATTACCGGGAATGATTATGGGGGTGGGTTCTATAACAGATGCTGCTGCTGCTAGTCTGTTCATCCAAATGGGGGCAAACTTTATTGTAACGCCATCGCTTAGAGAAGATATTGCAATTACCTGTAATCGAAGAAAAATCATGTATGCTCCCGGTTGTGGTAGTTTAACCGAAATAAACCGTGCAGAAGAGCTGGGTGTTGAGGTAATTAAACTATTTCCAGGGAGTACCTATGGTCCCGGATTTGTAAAGGCCATAAAGGGGCCGCAACCATGGACCAGTATTATGCCAACTGGCGGTGTAAGTACGGATCCAGAAAATTTAAAAGGTTGGTTTGGTGCTGGAGTAACCTGTGTAGGTATGGGATCCCAATTGATATCTAAAGCCGTTTTGGCCAATAAGGATTATACGGGGCTGACCCAAAAGGTAAAGGAAACCTTGGCACTTATAAAAGAAATTAGAAACACTTAGTTGTGAACCTTAAGTATATAAAAATCCTAATGCTTGTGCTTCTTTTGGCCAGTTGTGGCCAAGAGGACGTTAAAGTGCTAAAGCTTGCACATGGTTTAGATGTGAATCATTCCGTGCACAAGGCAATGGTACAGATGGGGCAGGATCTAAAAGAGATTTCTGGTGGTAAAATGGAAGTACAGATTTATCCCAGTCAACAATTAGGAACAGAACGGGAAAACCTGGAACTTTTACAAATAGGAAGCTTGGATATGACCAAGGTTTCTGTTGGGGTAATGGAAAATTTTGCGCCAAAAATGAAAGTGCTGGGTTTACCTTTTATTTTTAGGGATAGGCAGCATTCTTTTACTGTTTTAGATGGGCCTATAGGGCAGCAATTGTTAGATGAAGGCCAACAATATTGGCTTAAGGGACTTGCTTATTATGATGCCGGAAGTAGGAGTTTTTATACCAAAGAAAGACCTGTTGCGCAACCAACGGATTTAGAGGGCATGAAAATTAGGGTGATGGAAAGTGTAACCGCAATGGACATGGTAAGGAGCCTTGGAGGTTCTCCAACTCCAATTTCTTGGGGAGAATTGTACACCTCACTGCAACAAGGAGTGGTAGACGGTGCAGAAAACAACCCACCAAGTTTCTATTTGTCTAGGCATTACGAAGTGTGTAAATATTATGCGTTAGACGAACATACAACCCTGCCAGATGTTTTGGTTATGGGCACACAGGCCTGGAATAATTTAACGGAACAAGAAAAGGGCTGGGTAAAAGAAGCGGTGCAAAAATCCGTTTCGGTACAAAGAGAGTTATGGGCGGCATCTGAGCAAGAAGCATTAGATGCCGTTAAAGCAGCTGGTGTTGAAGTAATCAGGCCAGAAAAAAATCCATTTATGGATAAAGTAGAAGGCATTTATGATGCATATAAAGATCAGCCCGAACTTTATGATTTAATTACCAAAATCAAGCAAACAGAATAATGGTACGCAACAAAATAGACCAGATTTTAGGTAAACTGTTAGCTCTTATTATGGGAGTAATGGTGATAAATGTACTTTGGCAAGTTGCAAGTAGGTACTTGGTAGGGGAGCCAAGTTCTTTTACAGATGAGTTGGCGCGTTATTTGATGATTTGGGTAGGTGTTTTAGGAGCAGCCTACGTTTCTGGTAGAAAAATGCACGTAGCCATAGATGTTTTGCCCTCCAAAGCTAGTGAGGGTACCCAAAGAAAAATAAAAGCTTTGGTTTACATCTTAATAATTCTCTTTGCGTTTTTTGCAATGGTCATAGGCGGTTGTAGATTGGTTTACATTAGTTACTTACTAGGTCAAAAATCTCCTGCCTTACAGATTCCCTTGGCATTGGTCTACATGGTAATTCCATTAAGTGGTCTACTTATTATTTATTACAAACTGAACGATTTACTAAAAAACTAAGATGGCAGAATATATTCCCGTATTGGTGCTGGTGATCAGCTTTATTTTTTTCCTATCTATAGGAACCCCAGTTGCATGGAGTATTGCCATGTCATCCGTTTTAACCATGTTGGTAAGCATTCCATTTTTACCTGCGGTAACAACAGTAGCCCAACGAATGGCAACTGGTTTGGATAGCTTTGCCCTTTTGGCCATACCCTTCTTTGTGCTCTCAGGGCAACTTATGAATAAGGGTGGCGTAGCGCATAGGCTTATAGCATTTGCCAAAACCTTGGTTGGTGCTTTCCCCGGCGGGTTGGCATTGATTAACGTAATTGCGGCCATGTTAATGGGTGCCATTGCAGGCTCTGCCATGGCCTCCGCATCCGCTATGGGTAGTATTTTAGGACCAGAAATGGAAAAGGAAGGTTATTCTAAAGAATTTGGCGCGGCTGTTAATATAACCTCTAGTACAACAGGTTTGGTAATTCCACCTAGTAACGTGCTTATTGTATATTCACTGGCCAGTGGCGGTGTATCTATCGCAGCGCTGTTTTTGGCAGGATATATACCAGGTATTCTAACTGGTCTATTTCTTATGGTTGTGGCTGCTTTCTGGGCAAAAAAGAAAGGCTATAAAACAGGTAAAAGGAGCAGTATAAAAGAGGTAGGTAAGGCTTTTGTAGATGCATTTCCAAGCTTGCTTTTATTGGTAGTAGTTATAGGAGGTATTGTATCTGGAATATTTACCGCTACGGAAGCGTCGGCGATCGCGGTGCTGTACTGCTTGGTGTTAGGGTTTATTTACAAAGAAATAAAGTTTAAAGATTTACCGGAAATATTGCTAGATTCCTCTGCTACCACAGCAATCGTTATGCTTTTAATTGGTGCCTCAATGAGTATGTCTTGGGTAATGTCTTATGAAAATATTCCGCAAGATATTAGTACTACCCTTTTGGGGTTAAGTGATAATCCTATTGTAATCTTATTGATTATTAACCTTCTACTATTATGTGTAGGCATATTTATGGATATGACCCCTGCCGTGCTAATATTTACCCCGATTTTTTTACCAATTGTCACCAAATTAGGAATGGATCCCATTCAGTTTGGAATTGTTATGGTATTAAACTTATGTATTGGGCTCTGTACACCCCCAGTAGGTTCTGTTCTCTTTGTTGGGGTAGGTATTGCCAATACAACCATAGAAAAAGTAGTGAAGCCGTTAATTCCTTTGTTTTTGGCAATGATATTGGCTTTGTTTTTAGTGACTTATTTTCCGCAGTTAACCCTTTGGTTGCCAAAAGTGTTTGGCGTTTAAAATTAGAATATGGAATTGTTAAATAGAAAGAACGTTTCGGCCTTGCCAAAAAGGCCGATTAAAGTTGTGCAGTTTGGTGAAGGTAATTTCTTAAGAGCCTTTGTAGACTATGCTATTCAGTTATTGAACCTTGAAAAAGATTTTAATGCGGGTGTAGCCGTTGTACAACCCATAGATCGTGGTTTGGTTTCTATGCTTAATGATCAAGATGGTCTTTATACTTTATTTTCTAAAGGCGTAGTTTCTGGTCAAGAAATAGAAGAAAAGCACTTAATAGATTCCATAGTTACAGCTATAGACCCTTACAAAGACCATCAGTCTTACTTGGCTTTAGCTCAAGAAGCAACTTTAGAATTTATAATTTCTAACACTACGGAAGCAGGAATTGCTTTTGATGCTGGCGATGCTTTGGATATGCAACCACCAAATTCGTTTCCTGCCAAGCTAACACAATTATTGTATCATAGATACCAGTTCTTTAACGGTGCAATAGATAAAGGATTGGTGGTAATTCCTTGTGAATTAATAAATTATAATGCAGATACCCTTAAAGAGGTGATGCTGAAATATATTGATTTATGGAATTTGGATGAGGGGTTTAAAAATTGGGTTTTAGAAGCAAATAGTTTTCATAACACCTTGGTAGATCGTATTGTGCCAGGATACCCTAAAGACGATATCGATGCTTACCAAGAACAATTGGCTTATAAGGATAATCTAATTGTAACTTCAGAGGTGTTTTTTCTATGGGTTATTGAGGGTGGTGAGGCTTTAAAGAAAAAGTTGCCTTTTGCAGGTACTAAACTAGACGTAAAAATTGTAGCGGATATGCAGCCGTATAGAACCAGAAAGGTACGCATATTGAATGGCGCACACACGAGTATGGTGCCATTTTCATTACTTTATGGTAATGAAACGGTAAAGCAAACCGTAGATAATGATTTTACTGGCAGGTTTGTAAAAGCTACTATTTTTGAGGAGATAATACCAACTTTAGACCTGCCCAAAGAAGAGTTGGAAGCGTTTGCTGAAGCGGTTTTAGACCGATTTAGAAATCCATTTATTAAACACCAATTGGCCAGTATTGCGCTTAACTCTATCTCAAAATTCAAGGTAAGGGTTTTACCTAGTCTGTTGGCATATTTTGAAGCGAAGGGTAAACTGCCTAAAAACCTAACTTTTGCATTTGCTTGTCTGCTTCGTTTTTATAAAGGTAGTTGGAAAGGTGAACAACTACCAGTCAATGATGACGCTGTACTCATGGATACGTTTAAGCAGCTTTGGAATAATTTAAGTATAGAAGCCTTGGTTCAAGAAGTATTGGCCAATACTTCATTTTGGGATACCGACTTAACTAAGATTCCGGGCCTTAAAAACGAAGTTATAAAAGCCCTAATGTTAATAGAAGAACATGGGGTAGAGCAGGGATACAAAGCATTCGTTTAAAATATAGAAAAGCCTTGTTATGCAAAAAATCATCAAAGTTCAAGCAGAAGATAATGTAGCGGTGGCATTAACCTCTCTAACAGAAGGAGAGTTGGTTACGCTTAACGAAGAAAAGATAACAATTGTTGAAGCAGTTAAGGCAAAGCATAAAATTGCTTTAGAACAAATACCTATTGGTGGTAAAATAATCATGTACGGTGTTCTAGTTGGTAAGGCTATCAGCGCTATTCCTAAAGGAGGTCTTTTGTCTACAGAGAATGTAAAACATACTAGTGCCCAAACCACCGGAAAAACGGCAGACTATTCATGGACCGCCCCAGATGTTTCTGGCTACCAAGACAGAACGTTTTTAGGTTATCATAGGCCAGATGGTCAGGTTGGCACAGAAAATATTTGGTTGTTTTTTCCATTGGTATTCTGCGAAAACAAGAATATAGAACGGTTAAAAGAGGTCTTTGAAAAGGAGTTGTATATAGATGAGGTAAGTGAACAAAGACAGTTGCTCCGAGGGTTAATTAGCGGAAACGCGGAAGCTGCCCAGCCGCAGGCAAAGCGCAAGTCTATTTTTGATAATATTAAGGTCAAGTTTATAACCCACCAGGGAGGTTGTGGTGGTATTCGTCAAGATTCTGAGTTATTAGCTAAACTGTTGGCAGGGTATGTAAACAACCCAAACGTTGCAGGCGCTACGGTTTTAAGTCTAGGTTGTCAAAACTTGCAGATTCAAATATTTAAAGATGCGTTAAACGCAATAAATACGGATTTTAAAAAACCGGTGCTTATTTACGAGCAGCAGCAGATGGGAACGGTTGAGCAAATGCTTAATACCACTATTAAAGATTCCTTTTTATCCATAAAAAAGGCCAATGAAATAGAACGAAAACCAGCCCCCTTATCAAAATTAAAATTAGGTTTGGAATGTGGTGGTTCAGATGGTTTTTCTGGTATTTCTGCTAACCCTACACTTGGTTACGTTTCAGATATTTTAGCGGCTCTAGGCGGTTCGCCAATTCTTTCAGAGTTTCCAGAGCTTTGTGGTGTAGAACAAGAACTGGTAAATAGGTGTGTAAACGAGGAAGATGCCAAGAAATTTTTAACCCTAATGCAGGCTTATGAACAGTCTGTGGTAGATGCTGGTTCTGGTTTTGATATGAACCCCTCGCCAGGTAATATAAAAGACGGTTTAATAACAGATGCAATGAAATCTGCTGGCGCTGCAAAAAAGGGAGGCACCTCGCCCATAACGGCGGTATTGGATTATGCAGAATATGTAACCAAACCTGGCCTTAATTTATTGTGTACACCAGGCAATGATGTAGAGAGTACAACAGGCATGGTTGGTTCTGGGGCCAATATGGTTGTTTTTACCACCGGATTAGGAACCCCAACAGGTAATCCAATTGCGCCTGTAATCAAAGTTTCTTCTAATACTGAATTGGCGGAAAAAATGTCTGATATTATTGATGTGGATACCGGAGCGGTGATTCGAGGAGAGAAGACCATTCCGGAAATGGCATCTATATTGTTAGATTATATTATTGATGTGGCCAGTGGCAAACTTGTTTCTAAGGCAGATCAGCTGAACCAAGACGATTTTATTCCTTGGAAAAGAGGGGTCTCTCTTTAAGACTATTTCTTGGTAGAAGACTGTCTAATAATTAAGGAAGGAGAGAGCACTACCTTCTTTTCAATTTTAACATTGTTTCCATCATTTACTTGCTCTAAAAATACTTGGGCGGCCATTTTGCCCATTTCTAAAGGAACTTGGTCTACAGAGCTCATAGAAAGGTCTAGAAATTGCGTAAAAGGTTCGTTACTAAACCCAACTACGCAAACATCTTCTGGAACTTTATAGCCATTAGTTTGTAGCCACTTTATGGCGCCTAGTGCCCCATAGTCTGATGTTGAAAAAATGGCATTTGGCGGATTCTCCAGGGCCATAAGGTTCTCTGCAACCCGTTTACCTTCTTCCATATCGCTTTTAAGTTTTACAACCAATTCTTCCCTAAACGGTATAGAATGGTCTATAAGGGCTTGTTGGTAACCTTCTAAACGATGTTTATAAATAGATAGTGTAGGGTCTACGGTTAAATGTGCAATGCGGTCACAACCTTGTTCGATCAAATGGATGGTTGCGTCATAACTTCCTTGGTAATCATCAATAGTTACAGAACTAACACCACCCATTTCTTGGTAACGGTCAAAGAAAATGAGCGGAATATTTTTCTTGAGCACTTGTTCAAAATGCTTGGTATTCTTAGTGAATTTGGCCAAGGAGATAATGATACCTTCTACCTGTGCATTTAGCAAATTATTTATGATATCTACCTCTCTTTCTGCAGATTCGTGGGTCTGACTAATAATTACATTATAGCCCTTTGGGAAAAGTTCTTCTTCTATGCCCCGAATAACGGACGAGAAAAAGTTTCTATTTATATAAGGAACCACAACGCCAATGTTATTGCTTTTACCTTTCTTAAGGGCAAGAGCCAGTTTGTTTGGCTCATAATTCATGTCCTTTGCTGTCTTTAAAACAAGTTCTTTGGTTGCTTGGCTTATTCTTGGATTGTTGTTCAGGGCTCTAGAAACGGTAGCTGCAGTTATGTTTAGTTTCTTGGCAATGTCATAAATAGTCGGTTTTCCCTTCATGCGGTAAAAATAGAATAATTTAACCTATTCTACGTGGATAATTATAATTGTGTTATCGATTACGTAAAATAGAAATAACTATAGTTAAAAAATACATTTGTTAATTTATAGGTATGGAAATAACAATTAATAGCCAGTCATTTTTATAATAAATGATATTTTAGACCTTTATTTTGTTAAATTAATAGCTAATCTAAACATTTTTTTGGTCTGTTAAGAAAATATTAGTAGAATTGTGTAATCGATTACATTATATAAAAATGATTGATATTTCCATGTTTGGCAGAAAGCGTACAGGTTTAATGGTGTTAACGGCTGTTTTGTTGTTTTTTTCTTGTGCGGAAAAGAAAACAGCAGTTGATGATTGGGCTGTCAATTGGGCAAAAAGAGATTCAATTGTAGCAAACATTCAATTGCCAAAATTCAAGAATCAAGAATTTAATGTAATGGATTATGGTGCTGTGGCAGATGGGTCGGTTTTGAATACAGAAGCCATTGCAGAAGCTATTAAAGCATGTAATGCTGCTGGAGGCGGTAAGGTTGTTTTGCCTGCTGGCAAATATGTAACTGGCCCTATACATCTGTTGGATAATGTAAACCTTGAAATTGGAGAGGGTGCAGAAGTTCTTTTTACTACAGATAAAAGTTTATTCCCGCTGGTACATACTTCTTATGAGGGTACGGAGCTAATGAACTTTTCCCCATTGATTTATGCAAAGGATAAAAAGAATATTGCCATTACGGGCAAAGGCGTTTTAAACGGTCAGGCTAACAATGAAAACTGGTGGCCGTGGTGTGGAAACACAAAATATGGTTGGGTAGAAGGTGATCCCAAACAACATTCTTCTTTAAAAAAACTCAAGGAAGATATGTCAGAGAAAGGGGTGCCTGTGGCAGACCGTATTTTTGGAATGGGTGAGTTTTTAAGACCAACATTTATAGAGCCTTTTGGTTGTGAAAATGTGTTGATCAAGGATGTAACCATAATTAATGCGCCCTTTTGGGTGGTACATCCAATTAAATCCAACAACGTGGTTGTAGATGGTATTACTGTAGACAGTCATGGGCCAAATAATGACGGGTGTGATCCTGAGTATGCTAAAAATGTGTGGATTAAAAACTGTGTATTTAATACTGGGGATGATTGTATTGCCATAAAATCTGGAAGAAATGAAGATGGTAGAAGGGTAAATATTCCAAGTGAAAATATAGTGGTGGAAGATTGTAAAATGATAGATGGGCACGGGGGCGTGGTCATGGGGAGTGAAATCTCTGCAGGAGTACGCAATGTGTTCGTTCAAAATTGTCAAATGGATAGCCCTAATCTAGATAGGGCCATTAGAATAAAAACCAATACCAAGCGGGGTGGTTTTGTAGAGAATGTCTACGTAAGAAATATTAACGTAGGGCAGGTGAAAGAAGCGGTTTTAAAAATTAATCTACACTATGGTATTTATGGGGTGCAAAAAGGGGGTTTTATGCCCAAAGTATCCAATGTATATCTAGAAAATATAGCGGTAGATAATGGTGGTAAGTACGGGGTCCTTGTAAATGGATATGAGGAGTCTCCGGTAAAAAACGTGTTCCTGAAAAATGTAACCATCAAAAAAGTAGATTCAATCTATTCGCTTTCAGGAATTCAAAATTTGGAATTTATAAACACAACAATAAATGGTGAATTAATTCAAAACTAGAAAAATTAACTAAACTAAAATGCAAATTAAGTTATGAGGAAAGCTAGAACTTTCAAATTAAAAAGCGCTAGATGGGCATTGTTATTGTTGCTCTTCGGGTTGTTTCTGAGTTCAGGAATGACATATGCGCAACAAGGTGCTACAGTTACCGGTACGGTTACAGATAGTGCTTTAAACGATCCTTTGCCAGGGGTTAATGTTGTAGAAAAAGGTACTACTAATGGTACCACTACAGATTTTGACGGAAACTATTCACTTAAGCTAACCACGGATAATGCCACATTGGTAATCAGCTATATTGGTTTTGCTACTAAAGAGGTCTCTGTGGGAGGTAGAAGTACGGTAAATGTTTCTTTGGCAGAAGATTTACAAGCCTTGGATGAGGTAGTAATTGTAGGTTACGGTTCCGTAAAGAAGTCAGATTTAACCGGGGCAGTAGCCAGTGTGGATTCAGAATCATTGACTGAGCGTAATTTTACGGATCCTTTAGAATCTGTACAGGGTAATATTGCCGGTGTTCAAATCTCTTCTAACTCAGGGCGAGTTGGGGATGGTTTCAGTATTCAAATTAGAGGCCAGGCATCTTTCTTGGATGATGGTAATCCACTTTTTGTTGTGGATGGTGCTCCTGTTGATGATATTGATTTTTTGAATCCGCAAGATATTGCGCAGATAGATATTTTAAAAGATGCTTCCTCTACCGCAATATATGGGTCTAGGGGTGCAAATGGGGTTGTTATTGTAACTACTAAAAGTGGAACCACTGCTAAAGGTGGTTTTAATGTAAGCTTTGATTCCTTTATTGGTATTAAAGAAACCGCTCGTTTACCTGAGTTGATGGATGGTCCAACGTGGCAGTACTATCATAATTCTGCGTATTTGGCTACCATTGATGGTGGTAATGACCCTATGGGGATTACGCCAGAACGTTTAGAAAGTACGGTTATTGGAGGTTCTAATTCGGTATTAAGAGAGCGTTTTGATAACAACCAAACTTATGATTGGTACGATGCGGTATTAAAAAGTGGTATTCAGCAAAACAACTACGTGAACATAAATGGTCGTTCAGAAAATGGTGTGGCTTATAATTTAGGTTTAGGTTACCAGCATGAAACGGGTAATGTGTTAAATGAAGAATTGGATAAGTATACCTTAAAAACAGGTCTTACCCATTCTGTTAATGATAAGTTTTCTTTTGGGGCCAACCTTACCATAACCCAGTTTGTAAACGAACGAGGTAGTAGCAGCGCTATGCAAGAGGCGTTTCGTTTAAATCCATTTTTAAGTCCATTTGCCATAGATGATAATGGTAATGAAACGGACGAATTATTTGAGCAACCGGGTAAATTGGTATTTCCAACAGAAGGTAACTTTGCAATAAATAAAACTAGTACATACAATCCATTATTGCAGATAGCTAATTCTTCAGACGAATTAAAAAGATGGAATGTGGTTGGTAGTGTTTTTATGCAATACAATTTCACGGATTGGTTGTCTTTTAGGTCTAGTTTTTCTTCTGGGTTTGATAACAGAAGAAGGGGTAGGTCATGGGGAGTCTTAACCAATGAGGGTAGAAGCAACGGTAGCCAGCCATTAGCAGATGTAGAGCGCAGGTCTACATTTAATTATACTTGGGACAATCAAATAGATATAACCAAGACCTTTAATGAAGATCATAATTTTAAATTCTTAATCCTACAGAGTTTATTTTCTGAGCAAATAGAATCTAGTTTTGCTTCTGCAAGAAATTTATCGTTTGAAAGTGGTATCTATGATTTGGATTCAGGACCACAGTCTACTTTTAATTTAGGTACGGGATTCTTGGCAGAAAAATTATCTTCTTATGCACTTAGGTTAAATTATGATTATAAGGGCAAATATTTCTTAACCCTATCTAATAGATGGGATGGTTACTCGCTTTTTAGCGATGATAATAAGTGGGATTCTTTCCCTTCTGCAGCTTTGGCGTGGCGTATTTCTAACGAAGATTTTATTGGAGAAAACAGTGCTATCTCCAATTTAAAACTAAGGGCCAGTTATGGTTTTACAGGTAATAATGCATTTAATAGAAGAACTTTTCCTTACCCAACTTTGAATATCTTAAACGAGCAATTGTTCTATGATTTTGATGAGGCGGTGAATGGATTTAGCGCTACAGCTTTGGCTAATTCAAACTTAACTTGGGAAAAAACAAAAGAATACAATATTGGTTTGGATTTTGGTTTTGCCAACAATAGAATCAATGGTAGCGTAGATTTTTATAATAGGCTGTCAGAAGATGTTATTTTTGGTAGACTACTTCCAGTAGAGGTTGGGGTTACTGATGGTATATTGGATAACGCCAGTTCTATTAGAAATAAAGGAGTTGAAGCTTTATTGAACACCAAAATTATTAACACAGATAAGGTTTCTTGGGATGTTACCCTAACATATACCAATAATAACAACTCTATTGAGTCTATTAATGGCCAAACAGAGGAAGATGATATAGGTAATGGACTTTTTATAGGGGAGTCTATTGGTGTTAGAGGTGAAAATGGAAACCGCTCTAATTACAATTATGTTTTTGATGGAATTTGGCAAGCTGGTGAAGATGCTGCGGCATTTGGACAAAGAGAAGGCCAGGCAAAGGTTAAGGACATTAATGGGGATGGCCAAATTGATCCAGAAAACGACCGAGTAATCTTGGGTTCTGTTGATCCAGATTGGATTGGGAGTTTATTTACTAGTTTAAGAGTAGGAAATGTTACGTTATCTGCCTCTGCAATAACTAATCAAGGAATATTTACCTATAGTCCTTGGTTGGCAAACTTTACAGATACTAGGGATAGAGGTAGACAAAAAGCAAATATTTCATGGTACGTTCCAGAAAATGGTGCGGGGGTTCCAGCTCAATTTTCTAACGAATATCCACAGCCTAGAAATCAGGGCGATTTTTGGAGAAGACAACAAGTAGGTTATTATGCAGATGCATCTTTTATAAAAGTAAAGAACATCTCTTTAGCCTATAACTTTCCAAGTCAAGTTTTAGACAAGTTGAATTTGAAAGGTTTAAAAGTCTATGCAAACGTTCTTGATCCATTTGTATTTACAGATTACATGGGTTACGATCCAGAAACGGCAAGTGCAAGTTTAGGTGTAGGGCGTGTAGCAGCTATTACATACCAATTAGGGTTAAATGTTAAATTGTAAAGCACTATCAATCATGAAAAAAGTATTATTCACTATAGTATTGGCCCTAATAGTTTTCACATCTTGTGAAGATACATTAGAGGTAGACAACAGGGGTTTTGCAACTGCAGAATCCATATACATAACTGCAGATGGTTATGAAAGTTTAATAAACACTAATTATGCTGTTTTAAGAGAATTGTATGGATCGGCTCCTTATGTATATTGTGCGGGAACAGATTTATATGCAGAGGGTAGCGGTAGAGCTGCAGAACCACTGGGTCTTAGTCAGTATACAGAATTAAATTCCGCTTCAGAAGATGTAGATTTAATTTATAATGCGGCTTACAAAGCCATTAGATTGGCAAATACAGCGTTGTTTTATGCAGATATTACTGAGCAGACCGCAACACTTACAGAACGTGTGGCAGAGGTAAAATACCTAAGGGCTAACGCCTATTTTCTTCTAGTGCAAACGTATGGGGGCGTACCTATTATCACAGAGGTAATTAATACCCCAGAATTAGAGTTTGATAGAGATTCTGCAGAAGATGTATACGCCTTGATTATTCAAGACCTAGAAGAGGCCTTGAACAATGTTGGAACAGGAGACTATAATGGTAGGGTTACACAAAAAGCGGTACAGCATTTACTTGCCAAAGTTCACCTAACTAGAGGTTATGAGTCTTTTGGTCCTGCTACTGATTTTGATGTGGCTGCTTCTTATGCCGATGACGCTATTGCCGGACAGGGTTTAAATTTAAGTTTTGACGAATTGTGGGATTACACCAACCAACTAAACGAAGAGGTTCTTTTTTCAGTTAGATACTCTGCTGGTTCCGTAAGTGCAAACCCTACTGATTTAGGTAATGAGCAAGGTGCATTTTTTGGGCCGTATATGGGAGGTAACGAAGTTGCGGGTCAAGCACCTGCTAAAACGTATACCCTTTTGGCAACAGATTTTGCATTGCGTTTGTTTACTCCAGAAGACGAGCGTTATGAGGGCAGTTTTATGAACGAAGTTTACAATCCTTATTATTTAGAGCACACAACAGATGATTTAACAGGAGAGGCAGTAAGGGATTTTTACGAACCTTACTGGTTTACACCAGCAGACAGTACGGCTTATGTAAATTCTATAATACAAACAGAAGATTTTGAATACCATCCATATGAGTCAACTTACGCGCAAGTAGTTAGTGGGGATTGGGAGACCATACCACTTAAAAAGTTTGATGACCCAGAGGCTCCTTATGGCAGGTCTTCTAGTACCAGGGATATTGTCTTATCTAGATTGGGCGAAACCTATTTAATTGCTGCAGAGGCTTACTTACAGGCCGGCGATGCTGCTACGGGATTGCAACGTTTAAATACGGTAAGGCAAAGAGCAGGAGTAGCTGATGCCGCATTAGCAGAATTTGATATCGATTTTATTTTAGATGAAAGAGGTAGAGAATTATTTGGAGAGTACCACAGATGGTTTGATTTAAAAAGAACTGGCAAATTGGTAGAGCGTGCCTCGGCACACCACCCACTGGTCAACGAAGCTAATTTTAACGGTGCCAATGGCGAATTAAAAATATTAAGACCCATACCGCAAGCCGCTTTGGATCTTAATCAAAATAAGAACTTCCCTCAAAATCCAGCGTATAATTAAGAGAAGTTCACATGAAAGTAGTTTTGTATTCATTTATAAAATTGTTTTGAGTTAGTTAGGAGTAAAAGGCTTGGTACTAGTACTAAGCCTTTTCTTATCTTAAAAGGAAAATTTATCAACCTATATCAATATGAAAAAAATAATAGTAAGTAGTTTATTGGCCACTCTTGTTCTATTTTCTTGTAAAAACCAAGAAAAGAAAGAGACCATAGATCAGGAGCCAGTTGCTGATCAAGTTGTTACTCAAAAGGGGGCTACGTATGCAGAGCTCTCTACAGCAGAAGGGGGAGAATGGAAAGGGCGAGTTTATGAAGGCGGTACTTCTTTTAAGAATGTAGAGGAACTTTGGGTACCACAGCAGCATACAGATCATTCGTGGTATTTACGTTACGAAGGTCCTGGTTGGGAAAGTTCCAAAGTTGGCTACAGGTTATATTTAGATTGGAGAAACGCAATAGACATTTTTGGAAAGGTTACAGACCAAATGATCTTAGATCAAGTGGGTCAAGATAATTTCGATTCTTATCACGAAGAACAACCATGGGGGCAAGATATTTTGAAAGTTGGTAAAGCTCTGGGTATTGGTTCTTATGGTCAATTGGTAAAAGATAGCGTATATCATTTTCAAAAAGTGGATAGTACCTATGCTAAGGTTTTTAACGGTGATTCAAGTTCTGGGGTAGCTATACTTTATAAAGGTTGGGAAGTTGCCGATGCAAAAACAGACCTACAAGTAAGATTGGAAATAGCACCAGATTCTAGACTAACAAGAGCTACTTTGCAACCATCAACAGCGTTAAATGGCTTGGTTACAGGTATTGTTAAGTTTGATGATGTTTCGCTAATTAAAAGTGATGGTGAGGGTGATTGGGCTTATATAGCCACCTACGGAGAACAAACTTTAGTTCCCGATGAATTGGGAATGGTAATTTTTTACAAAAAGAGCGAAGTGAATGCCATTGTAGACGGATTCTACGATCACTTGATTCACTTTAAACCAACCACAGAAGGGGTTACCTATTATTTTGGGGCTGCTTGGGTTAAAGAAAAAGACGGTATTACCAATGAGGCTGACTTTAAAACGTATTTAGAAGAGGAGTTAGCTAAATTAAACGGATAATACCATGAAAAGGTTACTGTTTTTCTTTATCATTTTAATATCCTTTATTACTTACGGTCAAAATGGACAAATACCTATTGAAGATGCCATAAACTCATTTGATATAGATAGTGTTCAAAAGACCAAGGTAGGGTATCAATATTGGTTTTTGTCTAAAGAAGAATTGGACGGGCGCACCATTAAAATGAGTGTTGTTAAGCCTGGACTATTTACGCATGCGCCACATAAACACATACAAGATGAATTTTTCTTTATTCTAGAGGGTAAGGCCAAATTTTATCTAAACGGAGAAGAACGCATTGTTGGGCCTTTAACCAGCTTGTACTGCCCTTCTTGGTCCATGCATGGTATTGCAAATGCAGGCGAAGAAGAATTAAAATATTTGGTCTTACAGAAATACCCAAAAACAGAAGAATAAATTGAATTTGTTTAAAAACATACCATTTTTAACAATTGCATTTTTGCTTGTAATTGCATGTAAAGATGTAAAAAAAGAAACGTTAGCGGCTAGGGACGAATCAAAAGTTTTAGTGTCTCAAGAATTGCCATGGTCAGAACGTATGGCATTATCCATAATGCAGCGCAATCCAAAAGCTTGGCAAACAGAAAATGATTCAATACCAAAATGGAACTATAAAATTGGTCTTTTATGTACAGCCTATGAGCAGTTGTATAAAAGAACCCAAGACGATACATATTTAGGATATATCCAAGACTATGCGGAAGCTATTATTGATTCTACCGGTATGATCTATGGTTATGAAATGAAAGAGTATAACATAGATATGATCAACTCTGGTAAAATGTTGTTCTGGTTATACAATAAAACCAAAGATGTTCGCTACAAAAAGGCTCTAGACCAATTAAGGACACAACTTATAGGGCACCCTAGAACACCATCAAACGGATTTTGGCATAAGAAAATTTATCCTAATCAAATGTGGCTAGATGGCTTATACATGGGGGCTCCCTTTTATGCACAATACAACACGGTTTTTGAAGAAGGAGATAAACTAGATGATATTGCGCATCAATTTGAACTAATTTGGGAGAAAACCTATGATGCGAAAACAGGTCTATTGTTTCATGCATGGGACGAGAGCAAACAAATGGCCTGGGCGGATAAAACTACTGGAAAATCACCCAATTTTTGGTCACGATCCCTTGGTTGGTATGTTATGGCGTTGGTAGACGTATTGGATTTTTTCCCTACTAACCATCCCAAAAAACCGGTTTTAGAGCAGCAACTAGTACAGCTTTCAGCGGCCATCTTAAAATTTCAAGACGATAAAGGGGTTTGGTATCAAGTTCCAAACTTACCAGATAAATCAGGTAATTATTTGGAGTCTTCTGGTACGTGCATGTTTGCTTATGCCTTTGCAAAAGGGTCTCAAAAAGGGTACTTATCCAAAGAATATCTAACCATTGCCAATACCATTTTTGATGGCATTGTAAAAGAGTTCATAACTGTAGAGCCAAATGGTCTGGTTAATATAAACAAAGTATGTAAGAGCGCTGGTCTTGGAGGCAATCCGTACAGGGATGGCTCTTTTGAATATTATATGAGTGAACCTGTAGTGACCAATAACCTGCATGGTACAGGTCCTTTTATACTAGCTGCAAATCAACTAAACAGATAAAACACGATTGATGAATAATTTAATAAAGACTTGCTTATCCATTTTGGTTCTTAGTTTAACCATAGGTTGTAAAGAAACCAAAAGGGAAGATACAGCCTCTAATAATGAGACTAAAGAACAAGTAGTGCCAACAGACTTAAAATGGTCTCAGCGTATGGCGCTTTCAGAAATGCACCGTTTTCCAGATCCAACGTTGTTAGATTTTCAAAAAGAGCCAAGGTGGAGTTATACCAATGGTTTGGTTTTGCAGGCCATTTCAAGGGTCATTGAAAAATATCCAGATTCCTCGCTTTACAATTACATCTATGATTATGGTAATCGTATGATTAATGAGGATGGCTCAATTAATACATATAAAATCGGCAATTACAATCTTGATATGATTAAATCTGGCGATGCAACTTTATACTTATTTGATAAGACCGGCGAGCAACGCTTTAAAAAAGCCATGGATACCTTACATGCGCAATTAGTAGACCAACCTACTACTTCAGAAGGTGGGTATTGGCATAAGAAGCGTTATCCCTACCAAATGTGGTTAGATGGTGTTTTTATGGCAGAACCTTTCCATACCAAGTATGCCTTAACATTTATGGATGGAGAAGCACAAAAAAAGGTTTTGGATAAAATTATACTGCAATTCGATTTAATAGAAAAATACAACAAAGACCCCAAAACAGGATTATATTTTCATGGTTGGGACGAGAGTAGGGAACAACGTTGGGCAGATGCCAAAACAGGGCTTTCGCAAAATTTTTGGTCCAGGGGAATGGGATGGTACGGTATGGCGTTGGTAGATATTCTAGATCATTTTCCAAAAGAACATGCTGGATATGAAAGGTTGGTTTCTTACCTAAAGGGCTATGCGGAAGCTATAATTAAATATCAAGATCAAACGGGCACTTGGTATCAAGTATTAAATATGCCAGAAAGAGAAGGTAATTATTTAGAAGCCACAGGTACCGCAATGTTTACCTATACTTTGGCAAAAGGGGTAAACAAGGGGTATTTGGATAAATCATTCATGGCTTATGCAGAAAAAGGATGGCAAGGTATACTAGATCAATTTATATCCGTAGAAGAAAATGGGGTAGTAAACCTAAATAAATGTTGTGGCGTGGCCGGTTTGGGTGGCGATCCTTACAGAGACGGTAGCTTTGACTATTACATTAACGAAATAATACGTTCCAATGATCCAAAAGGTACAGGCCCGTTTATGTTTGCGGCCTTAGAACTAAATAAATAACAGCAAAAACTTAAACCATGAAAACGACCAGAAGAAAATTTTTGACCTCCGTTAGTATGTTAGCGGCTACAACTGCATTTCCCATTAATGTATTTGAATTTGGTAAAAAAGAAAAACTGAAAGTAGCCTTGGTAGGCACGGGAATTCGTGGTACAAGTTTTTGGGGAAAACGCCTGGTAGACGAGTATTCAGATATTTTGGAATTTGTTGGCCTGTGCGATGTTAATGAGGGGAGGTTATCTTATGCACAAGAATACATAGGCACCAAATGCCCATTGTTTTTGGATTTTGACCAAATGCTGAAAGATGCCAAACCAGATTTGGTAATAGTAACCACGGTAGACGCTACCCATCACGAATTTATCGTAAAAGGCTTAAAGGCGGGCATAGACGTACTTACGGAAAAACCCTTAACTACTGATGAAGATAAGGCACAGCAAATTATAGATGCCGAGAAAAGTTCGGGCAATTCTTTAATTGTAGGTTTTAACTACAGATGGAGCCCTTACAGTACCAAGATTAAAGAATTGATTGCTTCTGGAACTATTGGTGAAATAACCTCAGTAGATTTTCACTGGTACTTAAACACATATCATGGCGCTTCTTATTTTAGAAGGTGGCACGGTTTGGTAAATAAAGGAGGGTCACTTTGGGTGCATAAGTCCACCCACCATTTTGATTTGTTGAACTGGTGGATAGATTCTGATCCAGAAGAGGTTTTTGCCTACGGGGATTTAGAGCATTACGGTAAAAACGGGCCTTTTAGGGGTGCTAATTGCCGAGACTGTTCTTTTAAGGATAAATGCGAATATCACTTTGACATCACTAAAAATAAAAGATTGATGGATTTATATGTGGCCAATGAGAATTTTGATGGCTACATTAGGGATAACTGTTTGTTTAGGGACGAAATTGACATTTATGATAAAATGTCTGCTCAAATAAAATATGCCAATAACGTCACCGTAAATTATTCGTTAACTACTTATTCCCCCTTTGAAGGGTGGCGTATCGCCTTTAATGGTACCAAGGGGCGTATAGAAGCCGCTTTAGATATACCATATCATCAAAATACTGCTATTTCACAAGAAGCGCTACACGCAAAAGAGATGGACCAAAATGCTATGGAAGAAGCAAAAACGGAAAGTATAATAGTACATAAATTGTGGAGCGATTTTGAAACGGTAAAAGTACCTGTAGAAAAGGGAGGTCACGGTGGTGGCGATAAGCGCTTACACGATAAGATATTTAAAACACCTACCGAAAAAGACCCCTATGATCGTTCTGCTGGTATCCGAGACGGTATCATGTCTGTACTTATAGGTATTGGTGCCAGAAAAAGTATTGAAAGCGGTAAACCAATAGCAATTTCAGAGCTAACAGCGTTAGAGCCTAGCGTAAAGCGTTTAAAATAATTAAACCTTAGCAAGATGCAACCAATAAAAACAGCCCTTTGTTCATTTGGTATGAGTGGGTATGTTTTTCATGCTCCCCTATTGGCCGCCAATCCTAATTTTACATTAAGTACGGTTTGGGAACGCACTAAAAACGAAGCGGAAAAACAATATTCAGATATCCATACCGTGCGCACGTTTGATGAGCTTTTATCAGATGAACAGTTACAACTTGTAGTGGTGAACACTCCAAGTATTACGCATTTTGACTATACCAAAAAAGCGCTTGAAGCGGGTAAGCACGTTGTGGTAGAAAAGCCTTTTACGGCAACTGTAAAGCAAGCAGAAACCTTAATGGCCCTAGCCAATAAGAAAAACCTACACCTTACGGTTTTTCATAATCGTAGATGGGACAGTGATTTTAAAACTGTAAAGAAAATTCTTGATGCTAAAGTTTTAGGGGAAATAACGGATGTAGAAATACATTATGACCGTTTTGAACCAGCTCTAAGTGCCAAAACGCACAAAGAGGAACCTACCGCAGCCGTAGGAAGTATTTACGATTTAGGCTCCCATTTAATTGATCAAGCATTACAATTATTTGGAAAACCCAACGCATTGTTTGCAGATGCAGATAGCTATAGGCCAAACTCTAAGGTCATTGATTATTTTGATATAAAACTATTTTACAATCATTTTAGAGTAGCACTAAAGTCTAGCTATTTTGTAAAAGAGCCTACGCCAGCATATGTGATTCACGGCACCAAGGGCTCATTTCTTAAAAGCAGGGCAGATATTCAAGAAGCAGCATTAAAAAAACGAGTCTCTCCATTGGATAAAAATTGGGGAGAGGAACCTGTAGACCAACAAGGAGTATTGCACACAATAAGTGAAGGTGAAAGCGTAAAAAAGCACATCTATAGCGAAAAGGGCAACTGTATGGATTTTTATGACCAGCTCTATGATGCTATCATGTCTAAGGGACCATTGCCCGTACAAGCAGAAGAAGCTAAGAATTGCATTGAAATAATTGAACGAGCTTACCAAAGTATCAACGAGAAACGCATGGTGTCTTTATGAAAAAGTATGTAACGTTTTTGGTCATCTTTTTTAACCTGCTTAGCTTGTCTATCACGGCACAAACTATAGAACAATGGAGTCGTTTTGAGGCCTCTTTTTCTTATGAGCATTCGGGCAATCCTTTTACCGAAGTAGCGTTATCGGGAACATTTATTCATAAAGATACCACCCTAACTGTAAAAGGGTTTTATGATGGTAACCATACGTATAAGCTTCGTTTTATGCCCATATTGCCAGGAGACTGGTACTTTAAAACCAGTTCAAATATAAAAGCGTTGCGGGGAAAGTCGGGTTCGTTTAAGTGCACCGTGGCTACCACAATAACAGATGGGCCAGTAGAGGTGGCAGATACCTTTCATTTTAAATATAAAAATGGAGGCTATTATTTTCCGTTTGGCACTACGTTATATGCATGGAGCCATATGACCGATTCGCTTAGAAAAATCACCCTAAAAAACCTTAAAAAAGCAGGGTTTAACAAAGTTAGAATGTGCGTGCTACCCAAACGATATGGTACTGCAGGGATTTTGCCAGAGCACTATCCGTTTAAACTCAAGAATACGCATACAGATAAAGCGGGTAAAACAGTATATAATTGGGATTTTTCGCACTTTAATCCAGTATTCTTTCAACAGTTAGAAGAACGTATTTTAGAATTAGATGCATTAGGTATTCAGGCAGATTTAATTCTATTTCACCCCTATGATGAGGGTATTTGGGGTTTTGACCAGATGCCGGCAGCGGTAGATAAGCAGTATCTAGAATATACGTTAGCCAGAATAGCATCTTTTAAAAACGTGTGGTGGTCTTTGGCCAATGAGTGGGCATATTTAGATACTAAAAGTATACAAGATTGGGATGCCTTAATTAAAACTACCAAGGAGAATGATCCTTACAATCATCTGATATCTATACATGGACCAACAGCTGTCTATTATGATTACACTATGCCAGAATTAACCCATGTGAGTATACAGGACGAGGCTCCTGTGTTAAACTCCGTTGGTACGGCTACATTAAGGCGCGTTTATAAAAAGCCAATAGTTCTAGATGAGGTTGGTTATGAAGGTAATTTGCCATCTAGATGGGGGCAATTAAGTGGTGAGGCATTAACACATAGAATTTGGAATGGGGTTATAGCCGGTGGATACGTAACGCATGGAGAAGTAATAGATTCTGGAGACCCAGACAATATTGTATGGGCCAATGGTGGCGAACTAAAAGGCGAAAGTTGGAAAGCGGTAAAATTTCTGAAAGAGTTGATAACAGATGATTTAGGCCCTTTACACATGGCAGATATAAGTAGAGATATAGAAACAGCAACCAATGGTAAGGGAGACTACCTAATTTATTTTGGAGAACAAGAAAGGGGTGAATGGGCTTTTTCGTTACCCAAGAAAAATGGTGAATTAGATAAGCTAAAAGAAGGAATTGAGTACGAAGCAACAATTATAGATGCCAGCAATGGTACTCAAACTCTAGTTTCAGAAAGGTTTGTTACCGCGTCTGCCGGGCGTTACCGTATGAAGGATGTTGCCGACAAAAAAATTACGTTACCCAAAAAACCGTACCTAGCTATTCGGTTAAGACCAATTAAATAAAGATGAAATTAAATAGTGTTTTGGGTTGTTTGCTGTTCGTATTTGTGGGATATGCTCAGCAGCATTCAAAAGTTTGGCAGGCAGACAATGAAGATGGTACTTACACCAATCCTATACTTCATTCTGATTTTTCTGACCCAGACGTAGTTAGAGTTGGTAAGGATTATTACATGACAGCATCTTCTTTTAATTGCGTTCCCGGTTTACCTATTCTACATTCTAACGATTTGGTAAACTGGCAATTGGTAAACTATGCTTTAAAAGAGCAAGTACCCCTAGAGGTATTTAACGTGCCCCAACATGGTAATGGGGTGTGGGCACCTTGTATTCGATATTATAAAGGGGAGTACTATATTTTTTATCCAGATCCAGATTTTGGTATTTACATGATAAAGACCAAAAATCCAGAAGATGATTGGTCTAAACCATTACTTATAAAACCAGGAAAAGGTTTAATTGATCCCACACCCCTTTGGGACGATGATGGTAAGGCCTATTTGGCTTATGCCTTTGCAGGAAGTAGAGCCCAGATAAAAAGCATGTTGATGGTTTGTTCTATGAAACCCGATGCTACAGCTGTTCTAAACGATGATGTAATGGTTTTTGATGGGCATGAGACCCACCCTACCATAGAAGGCCCTAAATTTTATAAACGCAATGGCTATTATTATTTATTTGCTCCCGCTGGTGGCGTAGCCACCGGCTGGCAAGAGGTGCTCAGGTCTAAAAATGTGTGGGGCCCCTATGAATATAAAACCGTATTGGAGCAAGGCAATACCACTATTAATGGTCCGCACCAAGGGGCTTGGGTAGATACAGTTACGGGAGAAGACTGGTTTGTTCATTTTCAAGACAAGGGTGCCTATGGCCGCATAGTGCATCTGCAACCCATGACATGGAAAAATGATTGGCCAATTATTGGTAAAGACCAAGGTAATGCTATTGGTGTTCCGTTAAAAACACATCCAAAACCTAACGTGGGTGCAACATATTCCATAAAAACCCCGCCAGATTCTGATGAGTTTAATGGCATTACAACAGGCTTGCAATGGCAATGGCATGCCAATCCTAAATTAAAATGGGGTTTTCCTACCTCAGATGGGCATTATAAACTCTTTTGCAAACCAAGGCCAGACAATGCTGAATCTTTATGGGATATCCCATTTTTATTCTTACAAAAATGGCCGGCAGAAAAATTTACCGCTACAACCAAGGTAAGTTTTACGGCTAGGGAGAATGGGGAGCATTTCGGATTTTTGATAATGGGTAGAAAATACGCTTATCTAAAAGTGTACAAAGAAAATAACAAATTATTTGCCCGTCTTGCCACCTGTTCAGATGCTGAGCAAGGAGAAGAAGAAGTACTAAGTAAACCCATTGCCGTAAAATCAGGTGAATTGTTTTTAAAAATACAAGTTGACAACGGAGGCGTTTGCCAATTTTTTTTAAGCGAAAATGGTAAACGGTTTAACCAAATAGGAGGTTCTTTTAGTGCACAGGAAGGTAAGTGGATAGGTGCAAAAATTGGATACTTTGCTATGCGAGAGGGTGTAACCAATGATTCTGGGAGTTTAGCTATAGACTATATACGTTTTACCAATGATTAAAGACCTAAAACAAGTATTAAC
Source organism: Croceivirga radicis (assembly GCF_002072105.2). GTDB lineage: Bacteria > Bacteroidota > Bacteroidia > Flavobacteriales > Flavobacteriaceae > Croceivirga > Croceivirga radicis. Next base: position 24,560 of record NZ_MTBC01000006.1, on the reverse strand, counting down.
ACTCTTTTGTCTTTTAAGCTTATTGCAAGGTTTAAGAGCACAACAGTTAGACCATTCGTGGGAGAATTTAGTATTAAAATCAACAGATAATTGGTATGCCACAGAAGAAGCGTTAGTGGTTGCCAATAATGTGCTGTTGTACCAAAATGAGAACGGCGGTTGGCCCAAGAACAAGCAAATACACCAGCCCTTAAGTCCTAAAGAAATAGCACAACTTAAAAAGGACAAAACAAAAAAAACGGGAACTACCATAGATAATGGTGCAACGTTTTTAGAAATGACATTTTTGGCCAAGATATATCAACAGCAGCGTTTTCCTGTACATAAAGATGCTTTTTTAAACGGATTACAATATTTGCTAAATGCCCAATACGATAATGGGGGTTGGCCACAGTTTTATCCTTTAAGGGAAGGCTACTATTCGCACATCACTTACAATGATGATGCAATGGGTAATGTATTACAATTACTCTATGATATTATGCAAGATAAGGCGCCCTTTTCTAGTTTAATGCTAGCACCGATAACAAGAGGGAAAGTAGCTTTAGCATTCCAAAAGGGGGTCAATTGTATTTTAAAAACCCAGGTAAAACAAAAGGGTATGTTAACCGGCTGGTGTGCCCAACACGATGTGGCAACTTTACAACCCGCAAAAGCACGTGCCTATGAACTTCCTAGTTTAAGCGGAAAAGAATCGGCCCCCATAGCACTTTTGCTAATGCAGCTAGAAAACCCAAGCCCGCAAGTAGTTAAAGCTATTGAAGGAGTTGTGGCTTGGTTTAGACAATCGCAATTAAACGGTGTTGAAATCAAAAGAATTTATGGGGAAAATGGTAAAGTAATAGAAAAGCAAGTGCTTACATCGCCTAATGCCAAACCATTGTGGGGTAGGTTTATGGATTTAGAAGATAATACCCCTTTCTTCTGCGATCGGGATGGTATTAAAAAGGCAAGCTTAAAAGAAATAGGTAAAGAAAGACAGAATGGTTACCGTTGGTACACAGACCAACCACAAGCTGTATTGGACTTATATCCAAAATGGCGAGAAAAGCTATTAGATAAAAGGCAGGACCCAACTGCAGACTTGTATAATATGGTGGTAGCCCAAGATGGAATGGGGCATTTTAGTAGTATACAGGAAGCTGTTAATAGCGCAAAGGCATTTCCCTACCAACGGGTTTTTATTCATATTAAAAAAGGGATTTATCCAGAAAAGGTAACCGTTAACGAGTGGAATCCTAAAATTAGTTTTTTAGGCGATGGAGTTGACCAAACGATAATAAGTTATGATGATCATTTTTCTAAAGTAAATACGGGTAGAAACAGCACATTTAAAACACCTAGCTTGTTAGTAGAGGGAGATGGATTTATTGCCAAAAACTTAACTGTAGAAAATACGGCCGGTCCTGTTGGGCAAGCAATAGCGTTATCCGTAAATGCAGACCAGGTAGTGCTACATAATTGTAATTTTAAGGGAAATCAAGATACGGTCTATACAACCGGTACCAACCACAAGGTATATTTTAATAATTGTTATATAGAAGGTACAACAGACTTTATTTTTGGCAGTGCTACGGTATGGTTTCAAGATTGTACGTTGCACAGCAAATCGGATTCTTACATCACTGCGGCTTCAACGCAAGAAGGAATTCCTTTTGGTTTTGTTTTCAAGTCTTGCAAGTTAACCGCGGCAGAGGGGGTTCAAAACGTTTTCTTGGGTAGGCCATGGCGCTCTCATGCAAAGACCGTCTTTATAGATTGTAATATGGAAGGCCATATATCGCCTTTAGGCTGGGATAACTGGTCTAACAAAGCTGCTGAGAAAACAACATTTTACGGGGAATACAATTCTTCCGGTGCAGGTGCCCATTTAACCAATCGGGTAGCTTGGTCGCATCAACTATCAGCAAAAGAAGCACTAGATTACACCAAAGAAGTGGTTTTAGGCGGTACCGAAACAAACGCTAAAAATAAATGGTATGAGTTGGATTAAGGCTTTTTGTATTGTTCTATTCCTGTATTGCTTACAAAGTAATGCACAAGAAATAACAATTTATACTATTGGCGATTCTACAATGTCTAACAAGAAGAATCCGGATAAAAACCCAGAACATGGTTGGGCACAGGTATTATCTCAATTTTTTACAGCAGATGTGCAAATAGATAATAGAGCGGTTAATGGCCGCAGTACAAAGAGTTTTATTGCTGAAGGTAGATGGGATAGTATTGTTACCCAATTACAACCAGGAGATTATGTCTTTATTCAATTTGGGCATAACGATCAAAAGTTTAAAGACCCAGACAGATTTACCAACCCCTACACGGCTTATAGAACCAATTTAGTTCGATTTGTATTGGAAACCAGGGCACAAGGAGCCCATCCAATTTTATTTACGTCCATAGTTAGGAGAAATTTTAACGAATTTGGTGTGTTGATAGATACCCATGGCGAATATCCGTTGATAGTACGTATGGTAGCTAATGAATTAAAGGTGCCATTAATCGACTTACAAACATTAACCGAAGCTTGGGAAATAAGTTATGGGGTTGAAGCCTCAAAGCAATTACATCTGCATTTTAAGCCTGGGGAACATCCGTATTACCCTAACGGAAAAGAGGATAACACCCATTTATCTAAAAAGGGAGCAACAGCGATTGCCAAAATGGTGGTAGAGGTCATTGAACAGCAGCAAATCGATTTAAAAAAATACATAAAGCCATAATGAGAAATACTGTTTTAATGTGCTTGTTTGCGCTTTTTAGCGCTGTTTTGGCGTTAGGTCAAAACAGGTCTGTTGCTGATAGTGCAATTGCCAAAATAACAAAAGAGATAACGCTTCCTAAAATTCCAGAAATTAGCGTAGAACTACAGCAGTTTGGAGCCCTGCCCAATGATGCAAAAGATGATAGAAAGGCCATAATAAAAGCCTTGAACTATTTAAAAAAAAGAAATGGGGGTAAGTTGATCATAGGTAAAGGGATTTATGAAATAAACGGACCTATACATTTGCCAAGCCATGTTAATCTGCATTTACAGGAGGGAGCAGTTCTTAGGTTTGCTCCAAAGCCAGAATTATATTTACCTATGGTATTTACTAGTTGGGAAGGCACTTTCTTATACAACTACAGCCCTTTGATTTACGCTAAAAATGAAACAAATATTGCCATTACAGGAGCGGGAGTAATAGACGGGGAGGGTAGTAAAGTTTGGTCAACTTTTAAAGCAGAAGAACAGGCAGATAAACTTTTAAGTAGAAAAATGAATCATGAAGAGCAACCAATTGCAAATAGACAATTTGGTAAAGATTCAAAATTAAGACCGCATTTGCTGCAGTTTATAGATTGTAAGAATATTTTGATAGAAGGTGTTCATTTTGAAGATTCCCCTTTTTGGACCACGCATTTTTTACGTTCTAACGAAATAACCATTCGTGGAATTTCTTTTAATGCCCACAATAAGAATAATGATGGTATAGATTTAGAGTATGTAAACAACGTACTCATTGAAAATGTAGATTTTAACAATAGTGATGATAATATTGCCATCAAAGCGGGTAGAGACACTGAGGGTAGGGCAAATAGTGAAACACCATCTCAAAACATTGTGATACGAAACAATCGCTTCAAGGGTTTACATGCACTCGTTATTGGGAGTGAAATGTCTGCAGGTGTTAAAAACGTATTTGTAGTGGATAATATGGCGTCTGGTTACTTAAAACGAGGTGTGTATTTTAAGACCAATTCAGATAGGGGAGGTTACATCAAGTCTATTTATATAGACCAGTTAGAATTACAAAAAACGGAAGATTGTATTTATATGACGGCTAATTATCATGGAGAAGGTAGCGGAGCACATGCATCACAATTAAATGATATATTTATCTCTAATGTAACCTGTGAGGTGGCTACGGAAACCGCAATTGTAATAGAAGGTTATCCCACAAAAAAAGCACACCATATTTACTTAAGTGATATTCATGTAAAACAAGCAACGAACGGATTAACCCTTACCAATACCAAAAATGTTCATCTTAATGAAGTAATAATTGGCAAACGAGCGGGTACCCCAACAGCTGTAAAATAGAAAAGTGAAACTAGTTATATTAATTTTTTTCTGTATGGTATTTGGAGGGTTGCAAGGCCAGTCTTATGTAGGGGTTACAGGCGTTGCAGATAGTTCGTATACCAATGAAATAGCTTTTGAAAAAACGCGGAAAACCCATTCGAACATTAAATTGGTAAAGCCTTTTCAGTTGGCCAACATCACAGAGAAGTATGACATTATTTATGATACTATAGGTTATCGTAAATTAAAATTGGATGTTTTTCACCCATCTACCTTGAAAACGGATAATGCAGCAATTATTATTTTTCATGGTGGTGGATGGCGTTCGGGCAACAAAACCCAACACCACCCTTTGGCCCAACAATTGGCAAACAAGGGTTACGTCTGTTTTACACCGGAATATAGACTCTCTACAGAAGCCTTGTTCCCTGCTGCTGTTTTAGATGCTAAAGCAGCCTTACTGTGGGTACGGAACAACGCAAAAAAATACCAGATTAATCCAGATAAAATTGCAGTGCTGGGTTTCTCCGCTGGGGGCGAACTGGCAGCCTTTTTAGGTACTACCCAAAATATCCCTTTATTCCAAAGAAAGAATTCAATTGGTAGTAGTACAAAAGTAAATGCGGTAATAGATATTGATGGTACGTTAAGTTTTGTGCATACAGAATCAGGTGAAGGCAACGATACAAATGGTACTTCTGCCGCAACCTATTGGTTTGGCTATACTAAAAAAGAAAAACCGTTTTTGTGGAAATTAGCATCACCCTTGCAGCACGTAGATAAAGATACACCACCCACCTTATTTTTAAACAGCTCCGTTACCAGAATGCACGCCGGCAGGGACGATTACGTTAAATTGCTAAAAAGGTATGGTACCTATACGGAAATACGAAGCTTTAACAATGCCCCCCATGCTTTTTGCTTGTTTAAACCTTGGTTTGATCAAACAGTGCAACAAATTGACCAATTTTTACTAAAAGTATTTCGATAGAAAATATAAAATTGCATATGCTATTACACGTATTGCTGTAATATTGAAATTTAGAAAACAATTGAAATGAATTTATTTTCCTTACAAGATAAAGTTGTAGTTATAACCGGTGGTACTGGTGTTTTGGGCGGTAGTGCTGCTAATTATTTAGCACAGAATGGTGCCAAAATCGCCTTGATTGGTCGTAACCAAGAAAAATTAAATAGTGCGTGCAAAGATATAGAAGCCAATGGTGGTGTAGCCCATGGTTTTGTAGCCAATATATTGGATAAAACCTCTGTTTCTAAAGCAAAAGACGAAGTCTTGGCTGTTTATGGACAAATTGATGTTTTATTGAACGTTGCAGGTGGTAATATGCCGGGAGCCACCATACCAGATGATAAAACGGTCTTTGATATGTCTTTGGAAGACTTTAATACGGTTACAGAACTTAACTTAACAGGTACCGTTGTGCCCAGTATGGTTTTTGGAGAGGTAATGGCAAAACAGAAAAAAGGCAGTATTATAAATTATTCCTCTATGGCCTCTGATAGGGCAATTACCAGAGTTGTGGGTTATTCGGCATCTAAGGCGGGCATGGAAAACTTTACGCAATGGATGGCAGTAGAATTAGCCAAGAAATTTGGAGACGGATTACGGGTAAATGCAATTGCACCTGGTTTTTTTATTGGAAACCAGAATAGGCGCTTACTTACAAATGAAGATGGATCATATACCCAACGTGGTAATACCATAATAACCAATACCCCAATGGGCAGATTTGGAGATGCTGATGAACTTAATGGCGCTATACATTATTTAGCCACAGACGCTTCTAAATTTGTAACAGGTATAGTTTTACCAATAGATGGTGGTTTTAGTGCTTTTAGTGGTGTTTAAAATTATGTTAGCAAGGTAAAAACCCTTAATAATTAATCGTTTTTACCTTGCCACCTTTTAAAACTACCGTAACTCTATTTTCCAAGACCTTAAGAGACTCAATAGGGTAAAGTTCGTCTGGGCTCCATTTTTCTCCGGAATTTTTCCATAACAGCAAAGAAGCATAAATAGCATTTTCTTCTTGTGGATTATAGTTGTCCGTTGCATTTATAACCTCGCTAAAATCTGCTTCTGGATGTAACCCTTTAGCTCTATAAACTTCTATTTTATCCCAGCCTAAAAGATTTACCAAAGCAAGCTGATATTTGCCATTATCAATAGTAACCACCTTATGGCCATCAATTATTTGCGTAGTCTTTTTGATAGGTTTGTTAAGTTCTGGTAAGGCGTAATGCCCAAAACGCATTTTTACAGGTACTGTGCTTAATTGCTTATCTATTCTAAGAACACCATTGGGTAGTGGTATTTCTGATAACTCCATTTTTACCTCTGCATTGGTTTCTAATTGGGCCGTTCGTTGGTATATTCCCTCATGGTAGCTTTTAAAGGTATATAGCCGCCAAGGTTCCCATTCTTTATTAGAGTTTAAAAAGGTATAGTTCATAGAAATGATACCGTTTTCACCATCTGCTTGCCAAGGAAATAAAGAATGATAAGCTAGTTTGTTATAATTTTCACTAGAACGAAACTTTTGCCAGTCGTTGGCTTTTTTTTCATGACACCATGATCTCATTTCTGTTCCGCCTATGGCAGGGTACTGTGTAATTAATAAATTGGTAGCCTCTTGAAATTTGTTGTAAACAGCATTGTCATTTAAATTGTTCCAAGGTTGTTTGTTTTCAGTTGCGGTCCAAAAGGGGTCATCGTCTGGCACCAATAGCCCAAAAAACAATTTCCCCATCCAATATACGCTCCCTCTTGCGCTATAAATCTGTACGGCCGGTTCAAAATGGTCATAAAAACCTAAGGTAGGCACCCGATCTTTTAAAAACGCCGGGTGCTCTAAAAATTGTAACAAGGTGGAAGAGGAGATATACCGTAACCAACCATAATTTATGGTGTCATCTCTTAAACTAGATGCGAATGCAAATGGAGAAACAGAAGCAAAGCGATAGCTAATACTGCGGCCCCACATCATCATTTGCCCATTTTCCGCAAACATATTTGGATAATGGTACAGCATATCTTGATAGTTGGTCTTAAATTTTTGAGCCAATTCTGGATAGTGCTCTTCTCCGTACCAATTGGCCCATGTTATGCCATACAATTGAAATGCCCACATACTATAATAATCATACGCAGGGCTATCATTATACCAACCTTGCCCCCTATAGTCCAAAAGGGAATCTTCTAAATACGTTACTAATAATTTTTTGTTTACATCATAACCTTGGGTATCAAAGAAACTAAGTACAAAAATGTTAAAGAATTTCCAGTTGCTATCTACCGTTGGGCCATCTGCGTAACTTAACATAGAGGCTGCCAATTTATCTTTGGACACTTGTGGTAATGGTTCCCACAACACTTCTGGAGCTATAAATAAAGACATGGCCATAGCACCATACTCTACTAAGTTTTGGCTGGGGCCGCCATCTTGTTTTCTTGGTTTTATATAAGCTGTGCTGTTAGTATCAATAAGTTGTTCTAATTGATGCCTATAGTATTTTGCCACTGGTATGGAGTTGATTACCAAATCTGGGTTTTTGCGTAATAATGGCGAAGCAATAAAGAGCGTTCTACTAATACCTTCTAATTTCTCTGTTGGTATTTGACTATCTTTCTGCGGATAGCTTTTGCCCGGTAATTTGGGAAATTGCATTGGGTCGTCTAGGTTATTGATATAACTAAAAGCCCCTTCTAATAAATACAGAGCAGCATCTTCCCAATGTTTTTTGGTCATTCCCGTAAGCGGACTTAAACTAGTGTCTGGATTCTTAACGGTAAACAAAGGCATCTCGTTTTTAGGTATTTCTTGAGAAATACCATTGTTTGTTGCGGTTAAAAAAAGACAGAGAAAGAGTAGTGGATAGTAAAAGGTTTTATCCATAATTTGCTGCTTTATAAGTTAATTCTACTTTATTGTTGTAGGTTTTCTAGATATTGAAAATAGGCACTTGCGGCTAGTAAAAAGGCACCTGTTCCAAAATCAGAGGTGCTATTTTTATCTACTACCTGTCCAGGTATGGCCCTCTCGCCAATAGGTTGTACATAACCTACCGCACCATTTTCTTGCAGTGCAGTTTTAGATAGGTATGTCCAAGCTTTTTTAGCTACAGGGGTATACCTTTCTTTATCAAGAATACCATTGGTTATACCCCAAAAGTAGGCATAGGTAAAGAAAGCGGTGCCACTAGTTTCAGGTCCTGGAGCATGTTCTGGATCTAGTATACTTCGCGTCCAATAACCTTCTGGTTGCTGGGCTTTGGCCAAGGATGCCGCCATTTTCTTGAACTTTTCAACTATTTTTTCTCTAAACTCAGACCCTTCTGGTAAATCTTGTAAAATTTTGGCATAACCTGCAAAAACCCATCCATCTCCACGTGCCCAAAAGTCTTTTTTGTCGTTTAAACTCTTATGTTCTGGAAATACGTATTTGGCATCTCTAAAGTATAGGCCTGTTTCCTTATCTAACATAATGCTATCTGCGTATTGTAGATAAGTTTCTAGTTTCTCCAAGTACGTAGGGTTATCGGTTATTTTGTAAAGTTTTGTCATTACGGGCATTACCATATAAAGTCCATCTGCCCACCACCAATAATCGTTATTTGGTGTGCTCATTTGGTATTCCATTACTTCTTTGGCCCTTGCAATACGTTCTGGATGTTGCTTACCTTCCAATGTGTACAGGTCCGCATAGGTTTGGAAAGCAATTTGCCAATCGCCAAACAGGACGTGGTCATCGGTTTCGCCATAATCATATTTCCATTTAGATTTGTCCACACCTTTGGCACCTTTCCACTCATTGTGCTGGGCCCATTTTTTTGAGTATTCTAAAAAAGCAAGGTTTTTGGTAATCTTATATGCTTCTATATTTCCTGTGTGGTATGCCGCCGGATGCCAAAACGCATTAGCAGGTTTTGGGTGCATATCTTGCCAATGGGTATTTACCTTGTCAATTATAGCCAAGACATTTTCTTTCTCAGCGTTAAATTGCTCCTCAGATGAGCGCTCTGCTTCCTTGTTGGGTTGTTTACAATTGATGAGTAAACATACCATGGTGAAGCAAATGGTCAAAGTATTTATAAGTCTGTTCATTCTTAAGGATTTAAACTAAGGGTGAAACTATAGGAATACGTATCATCTAGAAGACGATAGTTATCTAGCGGTAATTGGCCCCAGCTGTTGGTACCTCCTACACCCCGTTGTTTTAAATCTACATGTAAGTATACCTTGTCTTCAAAGTCTAAATCACTAGGGTGCATTTGGTTTTTTGTCTCTCCTGGGTCTAATGCCTCCGTGGCTATATTAAGTGCACTAAAACCTAATGGTTGGTGTCCTAATACGGCTAGTCCGTTACTTGCATCGGTTAAGGTTAACCACCTAACGTCTGTTTTATAACCGGTTTCTTGTGGTCTAACATACGCTGTCCAGAATTGGTCTTTTACTGTACTAGAATATGTTCCAAGAAATGCAGCAGTATTTCTGTCCTGATAGTTTTCGAACGGGCCACGGCCATAGTAGTTTAGATTTTGATACGCCTTGTCCAAAACCATACGCATACCAAAACGTGGTAGTTCAGCTTCAATTTTAGATAAGCCAGAAACAGAAGCATCAATAGTAATAGCTCCATTATGCAAAAGTTGATAGCTTAATTTATATGGGGCGTTGGTATTACCAAGATGGTAGGTGAAATCTATGATTAACCCATCTTTAGAAAGCTTGCCAATTTGGGTATCTACCAATTCTAAATTCTGATGTGCATTTTTCCAGAAGGCCGATTTTTTAGGCATATGGTTGCCAAAATCATTATCTACCGGAGCTCTCCAGAAATATGGTTCAGGAAAAGATACAAAAACAGATTTCCCCGCTTTTGTCTTGTACTGGATCAACTTACCCGTATCTAGGTCTAACTTACCTTCTATATTTTTGGTTTCAAAGGTTAGTACATTCTTCTTCTTTTTAAACTTTAAACCTTTTGTTGCAATAGCATTGCTTTCCAATGAGAAGTAGTCTTTAGTACCTAATTTAAATTGTTCCTTGGCTAAAATAGTTTTTGCAGGTACCAAGGCCGTAGCATATTTGGTTTTAGCATAGACATTCAATAAAACTTCCCCTTCTAAACTAGTTGGTACGTTTAGTTCAAGTTTAGCTTGCGCTCCCGGCTTTGCTTCTAAAGATTGGGTAGCTTTTTCTACGACTTCGCCATTGTTTAAAAACTCCCATTCCAAAACAAAATCACTTAGGTTATGGTAATTATATTGATTGTTGATAGTTAATACATTGCCATCTAAGGTAAAATTGATAAACTGATATACTTTTTTTACTTCTTCCAATGAAGGGTGTGGAACCCGGTCTGCAGATACTAGCCCATTTGCATTAAAGTTTTCATCGTTTTGAAGGTTTTCACCGCCTAAATCACCTCCATACGCCCAAAATTCTTTGCCATTAGCATTGGTGGCGCGTAAACCTTGGTCTACCCAATCCCAAATAAAACCACCTTGCATGTGCGGACTGCTATTGATTACATCCCAGTATTCTTTAAAGTTTCCACTACTGTTGCCCATGGCATGGCTATACTCGCACATGATAAAAGGCCTTGTTACATCTGTACGGGCAGCGTAGCGCTCCATATAGGAGAAGTTTGGGTACATGGGCGCAACTATATCCGTGTTTCTATTTTGTTCGGCTTGTTCAAATTGTACAGGTCTTGTAGGGTCTTTTTCCTTTAACCAATCATAAGCATCGTAAAACACGGGTCCGTTGCCACACTCATTGCCCATAGACCAAACAATTATGGAAGTATGGTTTTTGTTATATTCAAACATACGTTTTATGCGATCTAGGTGTGCAGGAGCCCATTCTTCTAAATAGGCAGGGTGTTTGTCCTTATCAAACTTAGCTTGTGCTTCTGCCCCCATGGCATGGGTTTCTATGTTTGCTTCATCTACAATGTAAAATCCATATTCGTCTGCCAAATCATAAATGTATTGGCCATGCGGATAATGGCTCATTCTAATAGCATTTACATTATGCTTTGCCATTATTTCTAAATCTTTCTTGGTAATTTCTAAATCTGGCACGTGTCCTTTGTCTGGGTGGTGCTCGTGTAGATTAACCCCTTTAACCGTTACTACTTTACCATTAACCAAAAGTTGGGCATTTTTGATTTCAACCTTTCTAAAACCTATTTTTTTGCTCACAGCTGCGGTAACATTCCCTTTTTTATCGGCTAAAGAAATTACATATTCGTAAAGATTAGGTTGTTCGGCGCTCCAGAGCGCTACATTATTTATTGCGTGATTAAACTGTAGTGTGCCGCCACCTTTTTCTACTGTTTTCGTTTCGGTGTATACGGTATTGCCTTTTAAATCATTTAGATAAATGCTTACCGATTGGTTTTTTGCTTTTCCGCCTTCAAATTCTTTTATATCTACCTTGGCACCAAATAAGCCAGTTTTATAATCGGATGAAAGGTCTCCCTTGGCCCAAAAATCCCAAATCGTTGTTTTAGGCATTGCTTGCAGGTATACATCTCTTTCTATACCACTAAGCCGCCAAAAATCTTGATCTTCAAGATATTTGCCATCGTGCCAACGAAAAACCTGTACTGCCAAAAGATTTTCTCCTTCTTGTAAAAATTGGGTAATGTTGAATTCTGCAGGCGTCTTGGAAACCTTTGTCATTCCCACTTCTTGTCCGTTCACATAAATTTTTGCATAACCGGAAATAGAACCAAAATGAAGAATAATTTCTTTGTCTGACCAACTCTTATCTATGGTGAAGTTAGTTCTATAGGAACCTACGGGATTATAGTCACCATCTATATAAGGTGGATTTTTAGGAAAAGGATAGATGATATTGGTGTAGATAGGAATATCATACCCTTCTAGCTCCCAGTTAGAGGGTACTTTTATTTTGCCCCAAGAGCTGGTGTTTAAGTTTGTTTCATAGAAATTTTCTGGTCTTTTATTGGGGTGTTTTACCAAATTGAAATCCCACACACCATTTAAGCTCTTAATAAGAGTGGATTTGTTGGCGTCTTTAGTTTTAGCATTTTCCACATTGCCAAAAAGTGTGAACGCACTACGGCCTTCAATTTTATTTCTATCCAGTATAGTTGGGTCTTCCCACTTATTTTGTTGCGCCATTAAAGGGGCTGTAGTGTACAGGAGGAATATTAGAAATTTAAAAATATGCTTGATCATGATGTGTTTAGTTATAGTTTTCAATTGTGTTTAACCGGTTTTATACCTTCTAAGGTGGGTTTGGTCTTTTTTATGCTACCGTCTGTATTAAATTCTAGTTTGTCTATGCATACTTCTCTATGAAAACCAGCAGGGCTCCCCATTTTAATACCTTTTGGCCTATTAAATCTATGATAAACAATGTACCAATCATCCGTTCCGGGCACATTTATTACAGAATTATGGCCTGTACCATAAATTTCTTTTTCGGTGTCTTTTTCTATGACCAAATTGTTTTCTGGAATTTCTAAGGGGCCCATAGGGGTTTTGGCGGTAGCATATCTAACCCTGTAATTTGGACTTCTGGTATCATCTTCAGACCACATAAAGTAGTAGATTCCGTTTCTGTAGAAAACTTCGGTACCCTCTCTGAATGTTCCGTCTTTTGGTGTAAGGTCTGTAAGGGTTTCCTTTTTTAAAGAAACCATATCTGGATGTAATTCTGCTGCTGCCATAAACCCATTACCATAATAAAAATAGGGTTTTCCGCTTACTGGATCTACAAAAATATCAGGATCAATAACTTGCCCACCTTTTGCTTCTTTTGTTTTATAGTCTACAAAAACTTTACCCAAGTCTTTAAAAGGTCCACTGGGCGCATTTGCTACTGCAACGCCAATATTTTGGGCAGCGGTGTAATAGTAATAATATTTGTAGCCCGTGTCTGTCTTTTTTTCTGCGATACAAGGGGCCCATGCATTTCTGTTGGCCCAAGATACATCTTTGTTAAGGTCTAAAATGGTGCCTTCATCTTCCCAATTGACTAAATCCGTAGAAGAAAAGGTTTTAAAGTAGGTACCAGACCAACCATCAAAACCGTCACTGGTTGGGTATAAATAGAACTTGTTATCTATATTGGAATAAATAATTTCTGGATCGGCATAGAAACCTTCTAATACAGGATTGTTGTCTATTGAAGCTGTAATTGAATAGGTCTCTTTGGTGCCATCCGGTAAAATCAGGTTTGCAATTCCTTCTCCATCTTTTAGGGTAATTGGCTTTTCCATGGCCACGCCAGGAAACGTTTCCAGCTGCAGTTCATTTTCAGTTATGTTACTATTGGGTTTAAGGGGTAGGTATAGTTCTTGCGTACTACCATTAGAGTATACGTTGTTTTTTTTAATACTTTCTGCAGCAGCATCTAAAACAAGTGGTAAATCTTTAGAAGGAAATGCTTTTAGTAATCTTTTGGCTTCATTTTCTGTAATTGTAATTATGGTCCCATGTCTTGGGTGAAAATTCATGGATACCTTATCTGCTCCAAGCGCTTTAAAGTTTTGCAGGTCTCTACTTGCTGCAAATTGATACCTGCCATCCATGTACATATCATACATTAAAATGTAAGTATCAGAATTTATAAGCTTAAATACTCCAGAGCCTTCTACCGCTTTATCGGTTTGATCTTTATAATCTGGAAGTGGTTTATAACCTTCCGTTAGTTTATCTGAAATGGCAACTTTTATACCCTTATCCGCCGCACCTTCGGTTTTATAAAAAAGATGGTATTGTCCGTCTTTAAAGATAATATCACCGTCAATACAAGATTTTTTATCGGGGCTATAATAAAGTTGTTTTGGCTCTGATTCTAAATCAGAAAAGTCTGCATTGGCATAGGCATAATAGATTTTATCATAACTGCCTGGTTCCAACATAGAAAAATAGACCATCAACTTATCCTCTTTTTCATCATAAAACGTCTGTGGCGCCCATGCACGGGTAATTTCAAAGAATGCAGGAAATTTATTTGGTAAATCTATAACATGACTTTCCCAAGAAATTAAGTCATTGGAGCGCATTAAAATGATTTTTGTGTTATTCCACCCATTGTTTGTATAAAGGTCTGTGACAGTCATATAGAAATATCCATCCTTACCTCTTAAAATGTGAGGGTCCCGAACGCCACCCGTATCGCTTATGGATTTTGAAGCTATAATGGGTTCATTATCATTTAATGCGTAATAATTAAAACCATCTCTACTAACTGCGTATCTAATTGCTTCTTCGCCATCTCCATTTCCCGTAAAATAGGTAAAGAGGTAAGCAGTGTGGGGTTCATTTTTAAGGTTGCTTTGGCAAGAAATTAGTAACCCTACTAAAAGGGCTATTGAAAACGCACGTTTTGTAGACATTTAGATTATATTTTAATTGAAATTACTGTTAATTTTATAAATGTAAAAATAACACGTAAAATTATAATAAAAAATTGCCTTTTATTTATGAGTAATACCGGAGAAAACGGTAATTCAGGGAGAAAAAAATCCAATTTAATTAAATGGAATAACGGGGTAAATGGTGGAGAGATGGGCCTAAAACTAGACCTACAAGAAAAAAAATGAATACGGAAAGCAGAAATGCTACAATCTTCGTGTTTTCTATAAATTCTTTTATAGAAAGTTAAAAATGGGATTAATGTTGATTTTTGGTAAGCGTTGTGCTTACTTTCCCCTCGGCATAGAAAAGGTCATAATGGTTCCCATGCCAACCTTACTTTTTATGTCCAATGCACCACCATTTTGTTTTAAATAATAGAAACAAGTTCTAATACCAAAACCACTACCTTTTTCATCTTCCGTTCCATTGGTTGTATGCCAATTGGTACCATCCAATATTTTACTTATTTCGGCATCGGCTATACCTAGGCCGGTATCTTTTATAGCGGTATAGACTTTACCGTTTTTGGTATAGGTGTTAATGTAGATGGAGCCATTAGCAGGTGTAAATTTAATAGCATTATGTAATAAGTTTCTAAAGATAAACTCATAGCTGTTTTTGTCTGCGAATACAATTTCATTGGTACCTTCTTTATAAATTGATATCTTTTTTACCTTAGCTTGTTCATCAAGTAAGTCCACTATTGGAATAATCGTAGCTTCTGTACTAAAGTTAGACTTCTGTAACAGTTCATCTTCGGTCTGTCTTTTGGACCAATCCAGTAAACCATCTAAAAATTCCGTTAGGTTATCTAATTTTCCAGATACCTGACCAAAATAAACTTGGGCGGTTTCCATATCCATATCACCATTTACAAATAGATCTACTAAGGTTTTTAGATTGTTCAATGGTGCCCGCACGTCATGGGATATAAGGGCAAATAACTTTTTGTTTAGCGCGTTCAACTTTTCAAGTTCCTTATTTTGTTTACGATATTTCATTGCAAAATGGTCCATGCTATATGCAATAGGTATGGTAATGCATAAGGAAATCATAGCGGTAGCAAGTACACCATGCCAGAAAACGCTCCAATCTACTAGTATATCTGCAATAGCAAAACCGCAAACAGCTGCTACCACAGCTATAGCCGTAATAAAATAGGGCCGGTGTAATTTTAAATTTTTAGGTATCATAATTTGGGACTTTTAAGGTTTTGAACATGCTAAAACATTGGCAGTTATTTGTAGGTTATGATACAAATGTACCTTAGAAATGTAGGAATAAGATTACTTTTTGGTTAAAGAGAAAGCAGTTTCAGGTGAAATTCATTTTACTATAGATAAATGGAAACCTGTTTTGTAGGATTTTTTTACTAAAAACCTTTTCCAAATATTTATTTTGGACCAAAGCGGAAAGTTTTTAAATAAAAAAAGACCGCCATTTGGCAGCCTTGTAAGTTGTTTTTTCTTTTTATCAGGAAGATCTTTTGTCACTAATAAAAGTTTGGTATTCTTTTGCTAAATCTGTCAATTCTTTTTCTGGCAACACTTTACCAGCTAGTTGAAAAAAACTGTGTTCTTCATCTGCAAGATGATGCGTAACTTTTTCTTGTAAATCCTTAGCGTACTTTAGCCATGCAGAAGAACTATAGTCCGTTTTTTCCAACTTTTCTACCAACTCATCTATCTCATGATGTTCGGCAACCCCATGTCTAGCATGGTCTTGGGTTTTATCTACCTTCATCAATGGTATATAAAAATGTCTTTCTTCACCATCTGCATGTATTGCCAATTCTTTTTTTAACGTGTTAAAGGCATCTCTTCTAGACTTGCTATCGCCAGAGGTATCTACCAAAACTTCTAAAAGTTTACGCTGTACATCATGATCTTTACGTATTGCTTCAAATATTTTCATCTTTTAAGTGTTAAAATGCTTCTTTATCTGTAGTGTCTGTGTGGTTAGCGTTTTTAATGGCATCTGGTGATTTGTCCAAATTGCCGCCATCTGCCTCAAAAAACTTTCCTATGTCATATCTATTAGCAACCACCTTGGCGGTTGTATCATGTATAACAATTGGTTTTTGTAGAACTTCACTATTATTCTGTACTATTTTAAGCCAGTCGTTCTCATCAGAACTTTTAAAATCCTTCATATCATTTGACAATACGTTGGTGCTAAAAATTTTAGAGAACTCAAGGCCTAGCATTTCAGAGATTTCGGCCCAAACGGTATTAGCTATTTTTTCTTCGTCTATGTTAATTGCTCGCATGGCCATATCCGTGCTTTTGGCATACGCCAACAATTTTTTGCCAATATCTGATTGTGCAGAATATATATAGATCAGTTGATTCTTATCTGTTGCTAAAACGCCCATATCTTTCTTCATTCTTATACCCTTATTATTAGATTTAAGTGGTGGTTTACAATCTCAAAATTGCTTAAAAACTTAAAATTCTTTTATCCTAATAACTTTAAAGTTGAACGCATTTAAATAAATAAAAGGTTGATATTTAGATTACTAATTATTTAAAGAGTTACATGTTGCCGTAAATGGGTTAACTATATTTTAATGCGAGGCTTTACTTTGCAGAGTCGATAGTTAAGACACAAAATATATTGTGGTGGTAGGGAAGAAGGTTGTCTCAGGACGACCTTTTTCTTTTTTAATTGCTCTAACAATGAAAGATTTAAATGCATACGTAGCTAAATTTTACAAAGCCCCGGAAGAAGTTTTAGACGCGCACAATTTGGTATATACCACACCAGAAATATTAACAATTACCAGAAAAAAAATAAAAGACACTACGGTTTACCTAAAAGGTGAAACTCCCTATAAAGAAAGACAAACACTTGATAGAATTAAAAAGCTAGTATTACCTCCTGCTTGGAGTCAGGTAAGAATAGCAGAACTTGAAAATGCGCACTTACAGGCCACCGGCAGAGATGCCAAAAAAAGAAAACAATACAGGTATCATGAAAAATGGCTTAAGCTAAGAAAGCAAACCAAGTTCTATAAAATGTTGGCCTTTGCAGAAAAGCTTCCTCAAATAAGAAAACATAGCCAGGAAGATTTAGAAAGAAAAAATTGGAGCAAGGAAAAAGTTTTGGCATTGGTTGTTAGGCTTCTAGAAGAAAGCCATATTAGGGTAGGAAATGCCTGTTACGCTAAACAAAATAAGACCTACGGATTATCTACGTTAAGAAATAGGCATGTGTCAATAGTTAAAGATAAAATCAAATTTAATTTTATTGGCAAGAGGGGAAAAGAGCATAACATAACCATTAAAAATAAAAAGTTGGCCAAATTGGTTAATCAATGCGAGGAAATTCCAGGCTGGGAATTGTTTCAATATTTTGATGAAAATGGGGAGAAACAAAAAATAGACAGCGGTATGGTTAATGCCTATATTCAAAACATAAGCGGGGCAATTTTCTCAGCAAAAGATTTTAGGACATGGGCGGCTAGTTTAATAGTTTTTGATTTTTTAAAACAATTGCCAACAGTACACAGTCAGAAAAAGAAAGAAGAAAATTGGTCACATGCAGTTGCCGCCGCTGCCAAAGAGTTAAACAATACCAAAAATGTGTGTAAGAATTATTACGTGCATCCACTTATAAAAGAAGTGTATTTGAATGATGCTATTCTTACATATTTCAAAATGGTAGATGCCTTTCAAAAACCTACGGATAATGGCTTACAGCCAAATGAAAAGGCGCTTATGGCACTTTTAGAAAAATATAGGCCACAAGAATTACTAGATGAATGTAGTTAAACAATTATTTTATGTTGTTTAACTAATCTTTCTGCTAAATATATAGTATAAAGTCTCAATTTCATTTGAAATTTTATCTTTGCAATCGCTATAAAAAAAATCAGATCATTAAAATACCGTAAACCTTCAATCAAATACAACCGACCGTCATTGCACTAACCATAAAATGATTGAGGATGAAAAAATTGGTTCTTAAGGAAACCAAACAGTTATTTAAATTGACCCAGTTAATTAACGAAGGCGTTTTAGATTTGGACGATCTTGCAGCATTAATTCCTGGGATTTTACATGTTAATTCTACTCATGATCTTAGTTTGGAATATATTTCTAAACAGGGTCAAGACCTGATTAGATACTCCATGGAAGAGTTGTTGGAATTGGGAACAGCGGTTTATGAACGTCATCAAAGTGACTTTACTTTAAAGGTGACTTACCCTAGTTTGGTAGAAAAAATTAGCGATGGGGATACAGATAAGATTATTCCTTTTATTCAAGACTGGAAGCATTCAGAAGACGATAAACCTTTTCATTTATTTACATCTACCAGAATATTGAATGATGATCAATTGATTTCGGTTTCGATATTTCCACAAAATGTTGAAAGTTTTTCAGATAAGATTGATAGTATATTTGGCGTAGATTCTTTGTTTGAGGCATATTTTGAACGTTTTAACAGACTCACTAAAAGAGAAAAAGAAGTGTTTTTTTTATTGGGGAAAGAACTATCTAGAAAAGAGATAGCGGATTTACTTTTCATTTCAGACAAAACTGTTAAAAACCATGCGGAACGGGTATTCCAAAAACTAGGAACTAAAAAACGCACTGATTTGTACAAGTTGGCACAGGTTTTTAGTAGTTTAAAATAGGCCAATTAGCCTATAGCTTACTTATTTCATCTAAATTAGTTTTGCTTATTCGTAGCAGTAAGGGTATTCTTCCTTATACGATATACTAATAGTTGTATTTTTGTCGTTTTTATAACAGTTCTGTTAAACGGAACAGCTTTTATACTTAAACCATTTAGGTGAGGGTTGGTAAATAGTATTTAGAAAGTCTTGGGGGAGACCAACTTTATTCTTTTACCTTCCTTCCCGGGATGGTATTTTCAATCACCTATATGTACTTTACTAAATCTGTATTAGTTATTGGTTAGCCCAAAGACTTGAAATTCTTAAGCTTGGAATTCCTTATTTTGAGCATGTACTTATGCTCCTTCTACTTTTCTTATATTTTTCTGAATTACTCTTAAATCTATTGAAAGTAATCGGTTGTAAGGATATCAGATTTTGGCAGGTATTTTTAAACCTGAGCTTTTTATGAGTAAGTTTTTATAAAAAGAAAAGGGCATGAAATCCATACCCTTTTCATTACAGTGATAGTTTGTGATTAGGAGCTTATATAAAGCATTCACATCTCAAATATAGAAAAAAATCTATACAATAAATTTCTATAGGTTATTTTTTTGGGCCATTATCAACTCAAAAATCATGAAAATTGCTAGTTAAATAGTATATTTAGACTATCTCAATCTTATTTAAACTACATTATGATTAAAACTATTGATCGTTTAATGCAATTTATCGAACACGCAGGATTAAGTGCGCGCCAGTTCGATTTAAGCATTGGCGCTAGTAATGGTTATACGCTTCGCATGAGAAAAAATCATGCATCTATTGGTAGTGATGTTATCGAAAACATTGTAAAAACTTACCCACAGCTTAATTTAATATGGTTAATAACCGGTGAAGGTGAAATGCTTAATCCGGGAATTGAGGCTATACGGGTCAATAAATTACCAAGGGAAAAGGAGCTGGAAATTGAGCGAATTGTAACAGCAAAAATTAAGGAACGGCAAGAAAAGGAACTTAAGGAGCTCTTGATGGAAGTGAATAAGGAAATAAAAAAGCGAAACGAAAAAGAGTAATTTATTTTCTCAATTCGTTTTCCAGTTTTTCTCTTAGTGCTATAAGTTCATCATTATTCAAAGCTTTCTTGTTGTTTACTGATTTTCTATGGTCTTCTATGGCTTGTTGCTTTTTAGAAAACCTATTCTCTACCATTTGTTCTATATTTTTATATTGGTTTTGTAGGAATTTCTTAATTTTTTCTTGGTCATCTGCTACTTTTGCCAAAAGTAGAAGCACTATTAAAAGTGTTAGCAAAAAGGGTCCAGATTGGTACAGTTCTATTTCATCAACGGTATCAGATTCTACAAAAAGGATATTGTATATTTGGTTTCCAATCAGAAGAATTGGTGAAAGAATAGCGTAGCGCCACCACCGTTTCTCCGTTAAAAACCATATGGAATAAATAATTAGTAGGTTGAATTTAAAAACTATCATATTTAAAAATATACCAACATCGTTATAACCATAACTTGAGATAGTAAAAATAACTAAATCAAGTTGGCTTAAATTTTCTGGAACCAGAAAGGTTAATAAGTTTAAAATAGGTAGGGCAATAAGAATTAGATTGAAATAATTTTTACTGTTTAGTGCTAATAGTCCATCTTTAGAGAAATAAAATACCGTAAGAAATACACCTAAAAATTTAACAATTGCTGAATTATAGTCATTGAGATTTAAGAGGAGCTTAATTTCAGAAATTAATATCCAAATAAGAATAATTTTTATCCCTAGACGAATCTTGCCATTACAGTTATAGAGCCAAATTATGAGAGAGATGATAATTTGAATTTCTATTAAATTAGAATATACCCAAACGTTAAAATGTAAAGAATCACCATAGTTAAAAAATAGGGTTGATATTAATCTAGACTCATGATAGATTTGTGAACTATAAACATGTAAATAGGATAAAAATGGCAACAAGAAAATTGCCAAGGCTTTTAGTCCATCTCTAATTACGGGGTTTTTAAGCATTGGTTAAAAATAGAAAATATCTTCAAACCTTCTAGAATATTAACCAATGCCATGGTTTAGCATTTATTAATAGTCCCCATATGGTTTTAAGGTTTTGATGTTTCCTTCAGGATGGTGTTGTATGGACGCCATTTTCACGGACCTAAGGTGTATAACCCCCTTGGATAAGCTAGAGTCATGGTAGAAGAGGTACCACTGTCCGTCCATCTTGCAAATAGAGTGTCGGTTGGTTAGTTTCTACATCTAGCTCAAATTATACTCAAAGTAATATTGTTAATAACAGGTGAAGGTTAAATGCTTAATCCGGAAATTGAGGCTATACCGGGCAATAAATTACCAAGGGAAAAGGAGCTGGAAATTGAGCGAATTGTAACAGCAAAAATTAAGGAACGACAAGAAAAGGAACTTAAGGAGCTCTTAAAAGAAGTGAATAAGGAAATAAAGAAGCGAAACGAAAAAGAGTAATTTATTTTCTCAATTCGTTTTCCAGTTTTTTTCTTAGTGCAATAAGTTCCTCGTTATTCAATGCTTTCTTGTTGTCTACTGATTTTCTATGGTCTTCTATGGTTTGTTGCTTTTTAGAAAACCTATTCTCTACCATATGTTCTATAGTTATATATTGGTTTTGCAAGAATTGCTTAATTTTTTCTTGGTCATCTGCTACTTTTGCCAAAAGTAGAAGCACTATTAAAAGTGTTAGCAAAAAGGGTCCAGATTGGTATAGTTCTATTTCATCAATGGCATCAGATTCTACAAAAAGCATATTATATATTTGATTTCCCAATAAAAGAATGGGTGAAATAATAGCATAGCGCCACCATCGTTTTTCTGTTAAAAACCATATGGAATAAATAATTAGTAGATTGAATTTAAAAACTATCGTGTTTAAAAACATACTAACCTCGGAATAACCATAACTGGGGATAGTGAAAATAACTAAATCAAGTTGACCCAAGTTTTTTGGTACCAAAAGAGTTAACAAATTAAAAATAGGTTGGGCAATAAGAATTAGATTGGAATTGTTTTTACTGTTTAGTGCTAATAATCCATCTTTAGAAAAATAAATGATTGCGAGGAATATGCCTGTAAACTTAATGATTATATAACTGGATTTACTTAGAATAGAAACTAATGCAATTTCAGAGATTAGTATCCAAATTAGAATAGTTTTTATCCCTAGATGAATCTTGCCGTTACAGTTATAGAGCCAAATTATAAGAGAGATGATAATTTGAAATCGTATTAAGCTAAGATACATCCAAGCGTTAAAAAAGTCAAAATCACCAAAAAAGGAAAACAAGAAGGGGCTTATATTAGACTCATGATAGATTTTTGAACTATAAACATGTAAATAGGATAAAAAAGGCAACAAGAATATTGCCATGGCTTTTAGTCCATCTCTAAGTACGGGGTTTTTTGGCATTGGTTAAAAATAGAAAATATCTTCAAACCTTGTAAAATATTAACCAATGCCACGGTTTAGCATTTATTTATAGTCCCCATAGGGTTTTAAGGTTTTGATGTTTCCTTCAGGATCGTGTTGTATGGGAGCCATTTTCACGGACCTAAGGTGTGTAACCCCCTTGGATAAGCTAGCGTCATGGTAGAATAGGTACCACTGACCGTCCACCTGGCAAATAGAGTGTCGGTTGGTTAGTTTCTACATCTAGCTCAGATAATACTCAAAGTAATATTGTTAATAACAGGTGAAGGTTAAATGCTTAATCCGGAAATTGAAGCTATACGGGTCAATAAATTGCCAAGGGAAAAGCGCTTGAAATTGAGCGAATTGTAACAGCAAAAATTAAGGAACGGCAAGAAAAGGAACTTAGGAAGCTTTTGGATGAAGTAGTTCAGAAAATACAAAGCACAACGATAAAGAACAATTTATTTTCTTAATTCGTTTTCCAGTTTTTCTCTTAGTTCAATAAGTTCCTCGTTATTCAATGTTTTCTTATTGTTTACTGATTTTTTATGGTCTTCTATGGTTTGTTGTCTTTTAGAAAACCTATTCTCTACCATATGTTCTATAGTTCTATAATGGTTTTGCAAGAATTGCTTAATTTTTTCTTGGTCCTCTGCTACTTTTGCCAAAAGCAGAAGCACTATTAAAAGTGTTAGCAAAAAGGGACCAGATTGGTATGGTTCTATTTCATCAATAGCTTTTGATTTGGTAAAAAGAATGTTATACACTTGGTTTCCAAGTAAAAGAATTGGCGAAAGTATGGCGTAGCGCCACCACCGTTTTTCTGTTAAAAACCATATGGAATAAATAATAAATAGGTTGGATTTAAAAACTATCGTGTTTAAAAATATACCAACATCGGCATAACCAAAATTGGGAATAATTAATATGAGTAAATCAAGTTGAATCAAATTTTCTGGAACAAAAATGGTCGATAAGTTCAAAAATGGTTGTGCGAGAAGAAGTAGGTTGAAATAGTTTTTACTGTTTAGTGCTAATAGTCCATCTTTAGAAAAATATATTACAGTAAGGGTCAAGCCTAAAAATTTAATAATTACAGAATTAAAATAATTGAGATTTAAAAGGAGTCCAACTTCAGATATTAGCAGCCAAATAAGAATAGTTTTTATCCCTAGACGAATCTTACCATTACAGTTATAGAGCCAAATTATAAGAGAGATGATAATTTGAACTTGTATTAAATTATAATATACCCAAAAGTCAAAATGTAAAGAATCACCATAGTTAAGAAATAGGGTTGATATTAAATTAGACTCATGATAGATTTTTGAACTATAAACATGTAAATAGGATAAAAAAGGCAACAAGAATATTGCCATGGCTTTTAGTCCATCTCTAAGTACGGGGTTTTTAGGCATTGGTTAAAAATAGAAAATATCTTCAAACCTTGTAAAATATTAACCAATGCCACGGTTTAGTATTTATTTATAGTCCCCATAGGGTTTTAAGGTTTTGATGTTTCCTTCAGGGTCGTGTTGTATGGGCGCCATTTTCACGGACCTAAGGTGTGTAACCCCCTTGGATAAGCTAGAGTCATGGTAGAATAGGTACCACTGTCCGTCCACCTGGCAAATGGAATGGTGGCTCGTCCAACCCACCACGGGTTCCAGTATACGTCCGGCGTAGGTAAACGGCCCGTAAGGGCTGTCCCCAATGGCATAGCAAATGTAATGGGTGTCCCCGGTACTATAAGAGAAGTAGTACCGTCCGTTATGCTTGTGCAGCCACGCCGCCTCAAAAAAGCGTCTTTGGTTGTCCCCGGCCAAAAGGAGTTTGCCGTTTTGGTCTAGGATCTGTACGGGCCTTGGTTTTTCGTCGAACTCCAACAGGTCTTCCCGCATCTTGGCCACGAAGGGCAGAAGGGCCGGTTCATGGTCTTGTGGCAAGTGTGCCGTAGGGCTTTCGGGACTGGAGGCATCAAAGGAGCC
>NZ_MTBC01000005.1 GCF_002072105.2 Croceivirga radicis | reverse complement strand
TTAAATAAAAAATACGGAACTGATTGGCTGAACGAATTGAAAGCAAAACCATTCGGAATAAAATAAAAACGTTTTACGACAACGGCTATAGTTCATTACGGCTGAAATTCCTTATCGGAATTTCAAGCCTTTTTGCTAAATTTATTGTTACGGCGGAATGATACTCGCGTACCATTCCGTAACGAAACCATAGCCAAGACCGTTACCAAACATACAAATGAGCATCTTCGCATTTAAGAAAAAACATGAATATTCAGCAAAGGAAATACTAAACCAACTTGACAAGTGTGCTGAATATTTTACTTTTCCTATGTTGGACAATGGATATGTTTATCCAATTCACTCGAAATTGAGTGCTTACCGAGATGAAAACCGTTGGGTTTTAATAATCGAAGCAATTGGTTTTAATTATCGAGGCGGTGGACACAATGGGATTACTAACTGCCTGCACATTTTTGGAAATTGTATAGAAACGCAACCTGGAACTAACAACAACAATTTTCTTTATATCACAGAGGACAGTTCTGACAACCCAACTTTTGATGAGGAATATTTGGACAGTTTAAATCCTCGAGCCAATACAATGATTCTACGTGGAAAGGAAATTAACGTTAATCACGATAGAGAGTTTTATCTGAATAAAGGAATTGAACTCGAAGAGAAAGACAAAATTTTCATTTGGGAATTTATGAGAGGTTTAGAGCCTGAATATAACAATGAATTTGAAGCGACCGAACAAGAAATAAGAGAACGAATCCCATTTGATATACCAAAAATCATGGAATTAACCGAATGGTATCATCCTGACTGTGCGGATTCGGAACTTCCGAGCAAAAACGAAACATTCAAACAAATAGCTAAAGTCTTGGAAACCGGAAAAATGGAATTTTATAAACCTACTTACAAACCAAATAATCATTGGAAAAATTGGCCAAATGGAGGAGCATTATAAAAAAGTAAGTTTGGTAACAAGGGCTATAAGTAATGCGGCCAGAAGTACCAAATCGAAGTTTCGTGCTTTTTAATCCGCTCGCAGTTTAGATATTTATGAAACAAAAATTAAAAAATATAAAAACGGCTCGCTAAGTTTCGTGCCAGATTGAAAACTATCGCTTTTCAATCCCTCACTACTCATAGCTAAGACCGTTACCTACAAGAATTAATCAGATGTTTGAAAAAATTATACAGAGATTGGAATCCACGAATGACTATTCAGAAGACTTGATTCTAAAAATTAAGAACATTTGTAATTATTGGTCAAGCATTAGTGATTCAACCTCTTTAAAGCTTAAAGAGATAGTAGAGAAATATCAATATGAAAATCTCAAAAATATTAGAAGAGATGACTCACAATCTACTCATTTAGAATTCTGGAAGGATATTGGAATATTTTCTCTTTCACCAGCTTTAGAAGACCATGATATAGATGATGACTTTATGCTGTTCGTTGAAGACTTTCACGGTAAAATTAACTTTTCAAATGTCAATGAAATAGAAGATGTAGAATTAGATATCTATTACGAGTTATTGGATCGACTCTTCTACACTTGGGTTTCATTTCTATGGCAAGAATGTGATGGGAGTAAATCAGGAATTCCTACTTGCACAATTGAGAACAATAGTACACGAATGTTCTATTTTAATGATTTCTTATTTGACAATATTTCCTCTTTCCACAACGAATGGTTTGACAAAAGAATTAATGGCACTGCTTTTAATAGACGATTAGAACTTGAAGAAATATATGCTCGAACGAACAAAAATATCAAACGTGCGAATAAAACTATTAACTGGACATTTGAGCAAAATCAGGAAATTTCGGAATTAACTATTACTCATAATGTTACAATCTTCAAAAGTTCTGGTCAAATTGACGAAGTAATTCATAAACCAGATACAAATTATGATAATAGCCATGAAGTAGCAGCGAAATATTTTATTAAGCGAAGCAATGAGTTGATTAATGATAATTGGAAATTAGAAGAAAAAGTAGGTAACACTATGTAAAATATTTAAAAAACTTTTTTTATAAGGATGACCAATTTTTTTATTCTATCTAGTTTAATACTGGTTTCATGCAATAATAGTCTAGACGTTTCGAGCTTAATCTCTAAAGATTTATACCTAAGCGAGTTAAAGGGGAATGTAAAAAAATGTGAAATTTCTGAAACTCACTATAATAATGGAAATACATTTACTATTTCAGAAGTAATATCATTTAATGAAGAAGGTCATATAGTTAGCAAAATTAGAAAATCATCCTTAGAATCATCTGAGCATAATTATCAAAATCATTATTCCAATAAACTAAGGGATTCAACTTCGATATTTGACTCTAATAATAAAATAATTCAGAAATATATATACTCGTACGGGGTTGATAACAAATTAGTATCAATATTAAATATTGACTATGAAAATCAACTTACAGATTCAATTAAAATGAAGTATTTTGATAATTCAATCTCCTTAATATCACCACGAATGAACAAAGAAATGTCATTTGACAATGAATCAAGTTTGATTATGGTAAAAAACAAAATTAACAATCAATCTGTTTCTTTAATATATTCTGAAGATAAATCCAAATCCGAAAAAGAAACGAATGGATTTAAAGAAATTAACTCCTATACCTATGATGGAAATGTAAATTGGATTAAAAAAGAGACTAAATTTAATGTCAAAACTGATAATAAAATTGAATATAATAGGAATATACAGTACTACTAAAAAACATTTTACAACAAAACCTATAAACAATACAGACTTTGTGCTTAAACAAATGGTTTGCGTATTTTTTCAAGTTCGCAAATCTAATAAGATTTTGCTATGTGCCTAGTGGAAAGTAAACGCTAGTTCGTTCCCGTACTGTTCATACCTGAACCGTTACCCACAATATAAAATCACCAGCAGTTCCGAAAAAATTACTAAAATTGGAATAATCATTCCAATTATTATATATTTGCAAAGTGAATAAGAAACAAACCATATTATCTTCTGCACTCGAACTACTAGTAGAAAAAGGAGTTCATAATACTCCAATGTCTGCTATTGGAAAAGCTGCAAAAACTGGAATGGGAACTATTTATAACTATTTCCCAAATAAAGAAGCCTTAATCAATGAAATTTACACAGATATAAAAAAAAAAGAAAAATTACTCTTTGAGAATTTTGAATCGGATAAACCCATCAATACTCAATTTGAAAACTATTTTACTATTGCTGTAACTTTCTTTATTAACAATCCTAGCTATTTCCGATTTATGGAGCAGCTACAAGCTTCTCCTATTATAACAGAAAATAGCAAAGAAGAAGGTCGAAAATCTATTACTCCTGTTTTTGAACTTTTAGTGTTGGGAAAGCAACAACGCATTATCAAAGACATTGATATTGAAGAAATTTTAATGTTTATAGGTGGAGCTATTTTATCCTATTTAAGATGGTATTTTAATCAAACACAAACAGAGAAAAAACAAGCATCCCTTAAAAATCAAGTAACAATGGTTTGGGATGCCATCAAAGAATAAAAAAATTTATCAATAATTTGGAATGAACGTTCGTTCCATAAAATTGCAATTATGACTAAAAATGTATTAATCACAGGAACATCAACAGGCGTAGGATTTGAAAGTGCTATTCTTTTCGCTAAAAACAACTACAAAGTTTACGCTACAATGCGAAATCTCAAAAAATCGGAACTACTTAAACAGAAAATTAAGGAAGAAAATCTGAATATAGAAATACTTCCTTTAGATGTAACTAAAATAGATTCAATAGAATTAGCCGTAAAAACTATTATAGAGAAAGATGGGAAAATAGATGTATTAGTGAATAACGCAGGAGCTGGTTTTGCGAAAACAACTGAGCAGGCTACTGAGCAAGAAATTAGATGGGTTACAGACGTAAATTATCATGGAGTTGTATTTTGCACACAAGCCGTACTTCCTTATATGAGAAAACAAAAATCTGGTCAAATAATAAGTATTACCTCAGTTGGTGGTTTAGTTGGACAACCGTTTAACGAATTATATTGCGGTGCTAAATTTGCCGTTGAAGGTTTTATGGAAGGACTTGCAACCTATGTTAGTGATGCCTTTAATATTAAAATTACCTGTGTTGAACCAGGTGGAATAGCTACCGAATTTATGACTTCCGCTATTGAAAAAACGGCTGTTGAAGGACAATTTGCAACTGGTGAATACTTACCAATATTCGAAAGATATATGGCTGGAAACCAAAACAGAGCTACAGAAAGTAAAGAACAAGTGTACCAAACAGGTCTAGAAGTAGCTGAAGTAATTTTAGATATAACTGAAAATGAAAATCCACCTTTAAGAATCCGAACTTCAAAATGGGCAGAAGATTTTTGTGAGCTAAAAACAAAAGCAGACCCAGATGGCACTAAATTGGTAAAACAAATTACTGATAGTTTTTTATAGAATGAAAGCAATTTATTGGTCTTCAACACTAATTATATCAGTTTTTCTCTTCTTAAGTTCTTATAGTTATGTATTCAGTAAAAGTACAATTCAAGGAATTAAAGCCTTAGGGTTTCCTGATTTTTTCAGGATAGAATTAGCTATTTTAAAATTTTTAGCTGCAATAGTATTACTACTACCATTTGCTTCTTTGCAGCTAAAAGAATGGGCATATGCAGGTGTAGGATTATTTTTAATAACGGCTTTAATCGCACATATCAAACATAAGGATTCTATCTTTATTACGTTTTTACTTGTAATCCTTATGGGAATTCTAATAATATCCAACATTTATATGAACAAGATTTTGAAATAAATACTGTGTGTAACAACGTTTATAAAAAATAGCGGTTTAACTGCTTAAACAAAAGAAAATTAATAAATTAAAAGTCTATTATAATCCGAAAAGTTAGTGAATAAAACCCGCTATTTTTCATATACAAGACCGTTAAGTGCAAGCAGAAAAAACTGAAATTGTGAAAACTGAAATTAATACTATTTGGATTGACTTAAATGAAGAACTTTATAAGTTCATTTTGGGAAAAATAAAAGATGAACAAACGTCAAAAGATATTCATCAAGAGGTTTTTTTAAAAATTCAAACTAAAATTCATCAATTAAAACACACCTCAAAACTTACATCCTGGGTTTACCAAATTACAAGAAATACAATTATTGACTATTTACGCAAAGCCAAAAATAAGAATGTTTTAATAGATGAATTAGATATCCCTTTGACCGTAGAGGAAAATTTCAATTATTCAAATCTTACTAATTGTATCAATCAGAAAATCAAAGAACTTTCTGCAGACCATAAAGAGGCTATTATCTTAACCTCTTTTAAAAACTTCTCACAAAAAGAACTGTCCGAACATTTAAAATTGTCATATTCTGGTGCAAAGTCAAGAGTTCAAAAAGCCAGAGAAGTATTAAAGGAGAACATTTTGGTTTACCAAATGTAGAATCGGATAGTACAGGTAAGCTAATAGATTTTGAAAATAATTAAAATTTACTACGTCTTTTTCTAACTAATAACGTCCATCCTATATAACTTATAATAAAATATAAATGGACAGTTCAAAAAAAATAATTAACGTACAAATTCTTAACGCTTTTGCAGAAAACGGTAAAGGTGGTAATCCAGCAGGTGTAGTTTTAAACGCAGATGAATTATCTGATAAAAATAAACTTGAGATTTCGAAAAAAGTAGGTTTATCAGAAACCGCTTTTGTTTCAAAATCCAAAACTGAGGATTTTAAGTTAGATTTCTTCACGCCAAATAAACAAATAGCACATTGTGGTCACGCCACAGTAGCAACATTTTCATATTTAAAACAAATAGGTGTGCTGCAAAATAATAGTTCATCAAAAGAAACCATAGACGGAAAACGAAAAATAGAAATAATTGGGGATTTAGCTTTTATGGAACAATTGGCTCCAAAATATGTTAATGTTGACCAGAAAGAAACCCTAATTCTAAAATCATTGGGATTAAAAAAAACTGACCTTATGCCAAATGCTCCAATTCAATTAGTAAACACAGGAAATTCATTCATACTCGTTCCTGTTAAAAGCAATGAAATTTTAAAGAACATAATTCCTGATTTTGACTTGATAACCAAAATTAGTGATGAATTCGATTTAATCGGCTACTATGTGTTTTCTACTAAGACAGAGCATGACGCTACTTCAAGAATGTTTGGTCCTCGTTATGGAATTTTAGAAGAGTCAGGAACTGGAATGGCTGCTGGACCATTAGGTTGCTACTTATTCGATATTTTAAAATTAAAAAAAAGCTCCTTCCATATTCAACAAGGTAAGTATATGAAAGAGCCTTCACCGAGCTTGATTATAGTAAATTTGCGAATCGATAATGGAGAAATAAAGGATTTAATGGCAGGGGGTAAAGGAATACTAAATAGACAATTAGACATTGAAATAAGCGCTTAAAAAGCCAGCACATAACAAAGAACTGAGATAAATCCATTTCATTCTCCCTATAAATCTAGAACAGCATTTGGTCAGGAACTGTAAGGTAGATTAACTTGCTATTCTATCCAATTAAGTACACCATTTACTATGAATCTAAACCAAATAACCGTACCCTCTTTAAATGTTGCAAGGGCCATACCATTTTATCAAAAACTTGGTTTAACCTTAATCGTAGAAGCTTTGCCGCATTATGCACGATTCCTATGCCCAACAGGAGATGCTACATTTTCTATCCATTTGGTTGAACAGCTACCAAATGGTAATGGAATTTATGTGTATTTTGAATGCGAACATTTAGACCAACACGTTACCAATTGTAAACAAAATGGGATAGAATTTGAGCAAGAACCAATAGACCAGAAGTGGCTATGGAGGGAAGCTCGCCTTAAAGATTTAGACGGCAATCAACTCATACTTTTCCATGCCGGTGAAAATAGAATTAATCCACCTTGGCGATTACACAATTAAAAGCTGTTTTCATTTTGTATCACTTTTCTACTTCACTGTACACAACATATTTTAGCCGCATCTTACCCTATAATTTTCACTATATTTTTATGAAAAGAATTCAATTTTGTGTGTACTAAAACTGTATTATTGCAGCAAATAACAAAGGTGTTTTGAAGTAAAAAAAACAAACCTTAAAACACTAATTTACAACAGGTAACAGATTAAATGAATATACACTTTAGAAAGGCAACCGTAGACGATTTAGACTTTCTACTTCAACTAGAAACAGCTGCCTTTCCTATCTATCAACAAACAGCTAAAAATAGTATTAAGAAAAGCTTAACCAGTCCCTTTCAAGAGGTAATCCTAGCAGAGGATTCTAGCAACAAAGTTGCGGCAGCTACCCTATTTAAGTATAAGCATATGCTTCGTATATATTCCATAGGTGTAGCTAAAGAATACCAAAATAGCGGTATTGGTAGCGAGCTTTTAGCCTATATTAAAACCTTTGCTAGTACCCATAACTTCCACAGTATTACTTTAGAAGCTAGTGCAGACAATACCAAACTATTAAACTGGTATTACCAAAAAGGCTTTAAAAAAATAAAAACCCTTAAGGCATACTATAAAAACAGTATAGATGCCATAAAAATGGGATTACCTATTGGCCATACTATCATGGAAAAAGAAAACAAAAACCTTATTATCATAGACCAACCCTATGCTTGGAAAGCTATGGATATTAAAGCTACGGTAGTTTCTGTTAAAGATTATATTAACAACCCAACTTACCAGAACAACGCCAATTATCGTGTTTTTAACCTCTGTAGTTCTTACAAATATCAGAGTTACGGGTACTACGTTTCCTTATTGGCCTCGGCTCGCGGGCAGCGTGCCATACCCAGCACTTCTACTATTAAAGATGTACAAATTGCCAATGTGGTACAATCACTTTCATATGAACTTAATGATCAAATTAATCGCACCCTTCAAAAAGAGACCGAATCTAATTTACAGTTGGATATCTATTTTGGGCAAACTCCATTAAGTAAGTATAAAAGTCTGGCGGCAAGTTTATATCAGGTTTTTGAGGTTCCTTTGTTTACGGTAAACTTTGTAAAGAGTGATAAGTGGATTATTAAAAATATAAAAGCGTTGAGCTTTAAGGGTTTTAAGGATACCCAATTGGACTTTATGTATAGCGCTGCCCAAAAACATTTCAATAAAAAAAGATATAATCTACCAAAACTGAACAATTATAGTTATGACCTTGCGGTACTAATTAACCCTTACGAAGAAAATCCACCCTCTAATAAAGAAGCGTTGGACAAGTTTCAAAAAATAGCCAACAAAAAAGGGGTTTATGTGGAATTCATTAGTAAAGCTGATGCGAATAAAATAAATGAGTTTGATGGGTTGTTTATCCGTGAAACCACCAACGTGAACCACTACACTTATGAATTGGCTAGATTGGCCTTTGCCGAAGGTTTAGTGGTGATAGACGACCCCTGGTCTATTCTTAGGTGTTCCAATAAAATTTACCAGCACGAATTGTTTAAAAAGAATAAGATTAGAACACCCAACACAGAGGCATTGACCAAGAACATGTTTAATGATAAGGTGCTAGAGACCATTAACTACCCTGCCGTATTAAAACAACCAGATAGTGCCTTTTCTTTGGGCGTTAAAAAAGTAAACAATAAAATTGAAGCCAAAGAAGAGTTAAAAGCTTTGTTCAAAAAAACAGATATGGTAATTGCCCAAGAATTCTTGTATTCAGAATTTGATTGGCGTATTGGTATATTGGACAACAAAGCCATTTTTGCCTGCAAATATTATATGACCAAAGATCATTGGCAAATCTATAATTGGAATAGTGATGATACCGATAAATCTGGAAATCATGAAACCCTATCCATAGACCAAGTGCCAAAACAAGTAGTAAATACGGCACTTAAGGCAGCATCCTTAATTGGGGACGGCCTTTATGGGGTTGATTTAAAATTTGTAGATGGCAAGGTTTACGTTATTGAGGTCAATGATAACCCTAACATTGATTTTGGTGTAGAAGACCAGGTATTGGGAGACCAATTGTACCACCTAATACTAGATACTTTTATTGCACGTATAGAAGTCTTAAAAAACATAAGACATATAAACTTGACAAAAAGTTAATGTGATAAGTCTATTTTGTTGAATTTAATGCTGGTACTACCAAATTACAACGTAATATTAAAATTAAGCTCTATAGTATTAAACGCTATAGAGCTCAAACGTTTATAATAGTAAGTCCTGAAGCAAGACTAATTAAACCGTTCTATGAAGGATTCAATTTGTTCTTTTTTTTATCGAATAAATTTTTGATAGCATCCCATTTATACAGAAAAAGTTGTGCTATAATATGAATTATTAGCAAACCTACAACGGTGGTCACCACCAATGAAATTGCAAACTTACCCATAGTTAAAAAATTAAAGTACTATCCCTATCTATAGTTAAACCGTATTTCTCAAAGAAATTCCTATGCTTATCCCACAGCTGTTCATGAAGTTTATCTAATTGCATAAATTCCTTACCAAACTCACTTTCAAAGAAATCGTCATTAAAAAAATCAGAAATTAAAAGCGAATCCTTTTCGTTTAAGAATTCGTTACCACCACTTGGTATTCCATGATATCGCTTATAAAAGCGATGCTGTAACTGTTGTAGTAAACTATCCTTATTTCCTTTGGTAATCTCAGGAGAAGATGCCCAAGTATACACACTATCATAACTAATTAAGTTACCATAATCATCATATTCCTTAGAAACACGCCAATTACCGGTATCATTTTTAGAATCCTGTAATGTTTGTTCGGCTTTTCCCGTTTCTTGTCCATTACAACTTTGTAAAAATAGCCAACTTATCAAACCTAAATAGTTCCAAATTCTCATTTGTAAAATGTTTTTAGTTATCTAATTAACCTTTGCTTTTTTACGATATACCCTTCTAAGCCTATTTTGATGAAAGGTATACACCCTTCTTTCCCCTTTATCGTAAGCTACACAGCGTACGTAAGAGTTTCTAAGAGGACTTCCAATTATGGGTAGTCTTTGGTCTACATAGTCCAATACTTCCATTTCTTTTGCATTGATTTTCTCTTTTTGAATTACCCTTTCTCCGGGTTTAAATTTTCTAAGCATTATCAAAAACTAAAATTTAAAATGGAGGAGTCTACACTCCTCCATCTTGGATTAATAGGGAAAAGATTAAGTTAGGATATTGCTATGGTCTTTGCGGGTTTTTGTTTTGCCTCTTCTTTTTTAGGTAAATGTATTTTTAAGATACCCGCTTCATAAGTTGCATTAATATTTTCCTCTTCAATTGTCTCGGGTAAAGAAAAACTACGTTTAAAAGCAGCGTAACCAAACTCCCTACGTGTATAGTTTACCTGTTCATTTTGCTCTTCTTGGTTCATTTCTGTTGCAATAGAAAGAACTTGGTTATCCAAATCAATCTGGAAATCGGTTTTTTGTAAACCAGGTACAGCCATTTCTACCCAATACGCATCTGCAGTTTCTTTAATATTTACCTTTGGCAAGGTCATACCAGAATTAAAATTAGAGGCAAACACATTAGGTAGATCAGTGTTAAAAAAACTGTCAATCCAATTGGACCAGCTTGGGAAGTCTAGACCTGTTTTTGCTAAACTTCCATTTTTTGGAAAAGAAACTAAATTGCTCATAATGAAAAAATTTAAGTTTAACATTCAATTTATATGTATGCCCTTTGTGGCTTAACTGGTAAAACAAATAAAATACCACATCAATTTAAAAACCTTTAGAGCCCTCTTTTTTTAATATTTTTTTTACGATTTTCTGTCAAAATTTCAGTGAACAATAAAGGTGGAGCAAAAAAAAGATTTTACCTTTTTTATTGATTTGGTCAAAATGTCATATCCTAACGGGTTAGTTCATGAATTCTTAATAATTAATCCGCCACATTAAAGAATTGGAATATTTATTGTAGCCGTTTAAACATACTTTTTTTGATAACTTAAAATTGATTTGGCATGAGTAAATCACCTATTTCCGTAAAGCTAATTGAAAAAAGAGGGGATGAATATGACATCAAGTTTCCTAACTTGAAAATTCCTGTAACCGTAAATCATACCCTATATCAAAAAATGTTGCATAGTAATGCGTATGAATTTTATGACCAACCGGTAAAGGTGTCCACTAGTAATAGTGCTTAAGTATAAATAAAAAAACCACGCTTGTTTGCGTGGTTTTTTATTAAGTGATCGCGGAAGGATTCGAACCTTCGACCGTCTGCTTAGAAGGCAGATGCTCTATCCAGCTGAGCTACGCGACCTACGGTTACTCTGTATTAGAGCGGTGCAAATTTACTATTTATAATTTTTTTTACAAGGATTATTTTAAAAACAATTTCATTTAATTCCATTCCAATTAAAAATCAACCAGTTAGGATTTAAAAATTATTTAAACAAATTAAATTAAAACCCTATAAAATTGTAGCTTCAGAATAAAAATGAAGAATTTAGCAATACCCTTAGTGGCAACTACTACCCTATTATTGATTACGGTAACCATAATGGCCAGTATGAACTTGCCTTTCAATTGGATTTTTTACTTAACTGTTTTAGGCCAAGCATTTGTCATAGTCATGGTATATGTTGTTTTAAAAGACGATTACCAAACTCCACATACGTTTAAAGACGGATATGATGACAAACCTCTGAACCAAAAACTTTAAGACGCATTAGAGGTTGCCATCTCGCTAAAATCGTTTTGTACATTTTTGGCAACCATACCCAATTCTGGTATTACCAAAAGTGGTATTTGTGTATGAAAAGCGGTTCGTTTAACAATAGGTTCTCGCGTCATTTTCTCCATGTAACTATGCTGATAATTCAATAAGGCCAAAAGATGAATTTGCAATTCTTCTGTAAAAACCTCTAGGGTTTGCGATACGGAATGTAATTCTGAAACAGTGTGTATGTAATGTTCCACATCTATAAAATAACGCCTAAGCATATTTAAATTAAATTGCTGTAGTTCTGTTAGGGCCTTTATCTCGTACTGTACATGTACTATTCGTATAGTAGCCTTAAACATTTTTGCCATATCTATTAGGGGCATTAACTCAGACAAGGCATAGAATCTGGTAAAATCTGTAGCAAACGCTATTTCGGTAGGTCTAATGAAGTCAAAATTTTGAGGTACTACCAATACAGGGCACCTCTTGGTATTTTTGATAATGCGTACGGTATTGCTACCCATAAACACCTCTTCTACCCCAGAAGCGCCTTTGGTACCGGTTACAATTAAATTAATAGCAAAAGTTTCTACAGCATCTTTAACCGCATCTACCAATAAACTAAAAGAGGAAATTGTTTCTAGCTGATGTTTGGGATTACCAAAGTTGCTTTTAATTTGTTCTACCGTATTTGCCAACCCAGCCTCTGATCGTTGTTGTACGCTATTTACAAGGCCTACACCATCCATTGGTGCCATAAACCTATTGGTGGTAATAGCGGGTGTATAAGTGTTTAAAAGATAAAACGTTACGTTTTCTTCCTTAAATAGTTGCATGGCAAAAGAAATGGCATTCCACGCATTCTCAGAAAAATCGGTTGGGATCAGTACACTTTTCATTCCATCAACATTTTAGATGGTATAAAATTAAATGTACCGTTTAGGGCAAACTATGACAAATGTCAGTTTTAAAATTTATCACACTAAAAACCTTCGGATAAGTCCACTAATTTTTGTTCGTTTAGCACACGTACACGTTTACCTTTTGTAGCAATCCATTCGTTTTTCTTAAATTCAGAAATAATACGAATAGCAGATTCCGTAGCAGTGCCTACCACATTGGCCATATCTTCTCGCGAGAGGTTTAGTCTTAAATAACCCTCTTCGTCTTCTCCAAAATTATTTTTTAAATATAGAAAGGCAGCGGCCATACGTTGTTTCACGGTTTTTTGAGACATGTTTACGATTACATCATCTGCCTCTTTTAAATCATGTGCCATATGGCGTAAAACTTCTAGGGTAAAGTTTGGGTTTTTGTTTAAGGTATCCGTAATACTCGTTTTGGGTATAAAACAAATCTCCATATCGCTCACTGCAGTGGCAGATAAATTGGTATGTTCTTCTGCAATTACGGAACGTTGCCCCAATACCTCCCCTTTGGTTGCCAATTTTACTATTTGGTCTTTACCGTTTTCACTAAGTTTACTCAATTTGGTAACACCACTTCTAACGCAATAAACACCATTCAACTTTTCACCTTCGTTGAACAATGGGTCGCCCTTTTTTACTTTTTTAGTGATTTTAGAATCGGAAACCTGTTTCAATTCTTCCTTACTCATGGCCCGTAACGAATTGAACTGACGTATAATACAACTTTCGCATCTGCTTTCCATACCAATGGATTTTTTAAATTACCTGACAGGGTAAAGTTAAACAAAACACAAAGACCAAAACCTGACATATATCATGTTTTAAAGAAGAACATTTCTAGAAGTTTGCCTTAGGTAAGAGCAAATTTTATGGATACTACAAATTGTTATCACTGTGGTGACCCCTGTGAGAAAGAACATCTAGTCTTTGACGATAAAAATTTCTGCTGCAACGGTTGTAAAACGGTTTACGAAATATTTAGCACCAACAACTTGGCTTATTATTATGAGATACAAGAAAGTGCGGGGGCCACACCAAAAGCTACAACCAATAAGTTCAATTTTCTGGACAATGAAGAGATTGCCACAAAGCTTTTAGAATTTAATGAAGAGGGTGTGCAGGTGGCCCAATTCTTAATTCCACACATCCATTGTAGTTCTTGTATTTGGGTTTTGGAAAACCTCAACAAACTAAATTCGGGTATAACTACCGCCCAAGTAGACTTTCCAAAGAAGAAGGTGAGGATAACGTTTAAAAGTAACCAAATCACATTAAAAGAACTTGCTTTATTATTGGCAAGAATTGGTTATGAGCCCAATATATCTTTAGAAGATTACCAGAAAAAGACAGACAAAAAAGACCATTCTTTACTCTATAAATTAGGTTTGGCCGGCTTTGCTTTTGGTAATGTAATGCTACTCTCCTTTCCAGAGTATTTTGAGGTAGGGGAATTCTGGTTAGAACAATACAAACATACCTTTAGGTGGCTCATGTTTGCCTTTTCCATTCCCGTGGTACTTTATGCGGCCAAAGATTATTTTATAAGCGCCTACAAAGGTATACGCTCTAAATTGCTAAATATAGACGTACCCATTGCACTAGGTATTTTAGTCCTATTTTTAAGAAGCACCGTA
Organism: Croceivirga radicis; assembly: GCF_002072105.2. Lineage (GTDB taxonomy): Bacteria > Bacteroidota > Bacteroidia > Flavobacteriales > Flavobacteriaceae > Croceivirga > Croceivirga radicis. The sequence goes on along the minus strand of NZ_MTBC01000005.1, from coordinate 231,115 downwards.
GATATTATAATGGATTGGGGCTCTGGTTTTTTTGATAGTTTAACCGGGTTGGTCTTCTTTCTACTGCTAGGAAGATATTTTCAACAAAAAACATATGCCTATCTATCCTTTGAACGTGACTACAAATCTTATTTTCCTATTGCCGTAACTCGTTTGTCTGCCTCAGATCAGGAAGAAAATATTGAAATACATCAGGTAAAAAAAGGAGACCGTTTGCTTATAAGAAATGAAGAAATACTCCCGGTAGATGCTATTTTAATCAAAGGTAAGGCCCAAATAGACTATAGCTTTGTAACGGGAGAATCCGAAGCTGTTCTTAAGCAAAGTGGCGACCGTTTGTTTGCCGGGGGCAAACAAATTGGAGCGGTTATTGAGATTGAAGCCACAAAATCCGTATCCCAAAGTTATTTGACCCAACTATGGAGCAATGCTGTTTTTAATACAAATAAGGCTAGTAATTTTCAAACGCTTACAGATGCCATTGGCAAACGGTTTACCCTTGCCGTTTTAACCATTGCCACCCTGGCCACTGCGTTTTGGTTATGGCAAGACCCCACAAAGGCGTTAAATGTATTTACCGCCGTGTTAATCATTGCCTGCCCGTGTGCCATAGCACTAGCAGCACCATTTACCCTAGGAAACCTTATTCGGATTTTTGGTAAAAAAGGATTCTATCTAAAGGATACCAACACCATAGAACGCTTGGCCAAAATAGATACACTCGTTTTTGATAAAACCGGAACACTTACCACCCATAAAGAAACGGAAATAACCTACCACGGTATGCCATTGAATGACGAAGAAGCCGCCTTACTAAAAAACACCCTAAGGGGCTCTAACCACCCGTTGAGCAGATCTTTATATGATTTGTTGGCTACCTATGATATCAAAACCTTGGATTCTTTTAGGGAGGATACCGGTAAAGGCGTAACGGCAACTTACAATAACAACACCATAAAATTAGGTTCTGCCAGCTATACAGATGGTCGTAATCCAGAAAGTTCGGAAACTGCGGTCCATATTAATTACAACGCCAGGCATAAAGGAAAATACCTTTTTAAAAATGCCTATAGAAAAGGGATAGAAAAACTGTTTACCAGCTTACATTCCAAATACAAACTGGTTATACTTTCTGGGGATAATGATGGTGAGCGAGAGATTTTGGAAAAAAAATTTCCCTTTAAACTCCCCATGTTCTTCAACCAAAAACCACAAGACAAGTTACGGTACATAGAACAATGCCAAAAAAGTGCCCATGTATTAATGATTGGCGATGGCCTTAACGATGCTGGGGCATTGGCCCAAAGTGATGTGGGTATTGCCATCTCTGATGACATCAACGTTTTTTCGCCCGCATGTGATGCCATTCTAAGTGCAGAAAAATTGAACGCCCTCCCCTCGTTTTTAGGACTTTCTAAAAAAAGCATACAAATCATCAAATTGAGTTTTGTGCTATCGCTTTGCTATAATCTCATTGGTCTTTCTTTTGCGGTTACAGGGCGTTTAGAACCTGTTATAGCCGCCATTCTAATGCCGTTGAGCTCTATTAGCATTGTGGTTTTTACTACGGTAGCCACCAATTTTATCAGTAGAAAATTATGATACGGAAAGCTGATAATTATCATTTTTTGCCCTTTAACTCCAACGTAGTTTTACCAAATATTAAATAGGTATGAGTGTCATTTATATGTTATTAACCATCAGTATTTGTGTGGCCGTGGTGTTCTTTTTTGTCTTTATCCTTTCTGTAAAGAGTGGACAATATGATGATGCCTACACCCCTTCTGTTCGTATGCTTTTTGAAGACGAACTGGTTACTCCAAAAGAAAATAAAACAACCAACGATAAAATAGAATTGAATAAGTAATTATGGAAGTACAACAGTTTCATTACGATAATAAAATCGTTCAGAAATTCCTCTACGCCACCATGTTATGGGGTGTGGTGGGTATGGTAGTAGGGCTTTTATTGGCCTTTATGTTCTTGTTTCCCAACTTAACAGATGGCATATCCTGGTTAAGCTTTGGTCGTTTAAGGCCTTTGCACACCAATGCGGTTATTTTTGCCTTTGTAGGTAACGCTATTTTTGCCGGGGTCTACTATTCCCTACAGCGACTGCTAAAAGCCAGAATGTTTAGTGATGCCCTAAGTAACATTAACTTTTGGGGATGGCAATTAATTATTGTAGCAGCGGCCATAACCCTGCCGTTGGGGTATACCAGCTCTAAAGAATATGCAGAATTGGAATGGCCTATAGATTTGGCTATTGCGGTGATTTGGGTGGTCTTTGGTTGGAATATGATTGGCACCATTTTAAAAAGAAGACAACGCCACTTATACGTTGCCATTTGGTTTTATCTGGCCACGTTTGTAACGGTTGCGGTGTTACATATATTCAATAGTTTAGAATTACCGGTATCCGCGTTAAAAAGTTATTCCGTTTATGCGGGCGTACAAGATGCCTTGGTACAATGGTGGTACGGCCATAACGCGGTGGCTTTTTTCTTGACCACACCGTTCTTGGGTCTAATGTATTACTTTGTTCCCAAGGCGGCCAATAGACCGGTTTATTCCTATCGTTTATCCATAGTACACTTTTGGTCCTTAATATTTATATATATCTGGGCAGGACCCCACCATCTTTTATACTCTTCTTTACCAGACTGGGCACAGAATTTAGGTGTGGTGTTCTCCGTAATGCTTATTGCACCATCCTGGGGTGGTATGATCAACGGTTTGTTAACCCTACGTGGAGTTTGGGATAAAGTAAGGAGCGATGCTACCTTAAAATTTATGGTAGTTGCAATTACCGGGTATGGTATGGCTACGTTTGAAGGCCCCATGCTATCCTTAAAAAACGTAAATGCCATTGCCCACTTTAGTGATTGGATTATTGCCCACGTACACGTAGGTGCACTGGCTTGGAACGGTTTTATGACCTTTGGTATGATCTACTGGTTGGTTCCCAAAATGTTCAAGACCAATTTATACTCAAAAGGTTTGGCCAACTTCCATTTTTGGATCGGTACCCTAGGTATTGTACTCTATGCCCTACCTATGTACGTTGCCGGTTTTACCCAAGCGTTAATGTGGAAAGATTTTAACCCAGATGGCACCTTGGTTTACGGTAACTTCTTAGAAACCGTTACCCAGATAATTCCTATGTATTGGATGCGTGCTATTGGTGGAACCTTATACATTATTGGGGCTTTGGTAATGCTGTATAATGTTGTGGCCACTGTACGCAGGGGCAGCAAGGTAGAAGATGAATTGGCAGAAGCACCGGCTTTGACCAAAGTGTCTAAAAGACGTGTAGCTGGCGAAACCTTTCATACCTGGTTAGAGCGTAAGCCCATACAACTAACCATTTTAGCTACTGTTGCCATTTTAATTGGGGGAATCATCCAAATAGTTCCTACCATTTTGGTAAAATCCAACATACCTACCATAACTAGCGTAAAACCCTATACGCCCTTGGAATTAGAAGGTAGGGATCTGTATATAAGAGAAGGTTGTGTGGGTTGCCACTCACAAATGATCAGACCTTTTAGAAGCGAGGTAGAGCGCTATGGTGAATATGCCAAGGCAGGAGAATTTGTTTACGACCATCCGTTCTTATGGGGCAGTAAACGTACAGGTCCAGACTTATTGCGGGTTGGCGGTAAATATTCAGATAACTGGCACTTAAACCATATGTACGATCCACAGAGTACCTCATCGGGTTCTATTATGCCGGCTTACCAATGGTTGGTAACCAATGCACATGATCGTAGTGGTGTTGAAGCCAAGATGGCGGCAATGGTAAAGCTAGGTGTGCCCTATTCTGACGAAGATATCAACAACGCTCAAGCCGCTATGGCGGTGCAGGCCTCACAAATAGAAAAGAATTTGTATTCAGACCCGGAATTTGCCAAATCCTATGAAGCGGATAAAAAGTATGCCGCAGAAAATGGATTACCATTTGTAGAAATGAAAGATCGTGAAATTGTTTCGCTTATTGCCTATCTACAACGTCTAGGTACGGATATCAAAATAAAGGAAACTGGCGAAGTATTGTCTCAAAATTAATTAAACACTGGAATCATGCTAAAATTTGTAAAAGAACACATGCAGACCATAGAAGGTATAGCCACCTATCCTATGATTTCACTGCTCATATTCTTTGTATTCTTTACCCTGCTATTCTGGTGGGTAATTACGGCAAGCAAAGGCTATATAAAAGAGATGGGGAATTTACCCTTGGATAATAATAACCCACAAAAACGATAAACCATGATAACTAAAACACCTTGGTGGATACGAATTCCGGTACTGTTTTTATTAATTTTTGGGTTGATGGAGTATTTTATAGACTCTGGAGACCAACCGGCAATAATTGCTTATCCCGTTACACAGCTCTTTTTGCTAATGGTAATAATGATATTAATTGCCATAGAGCTGATATTAAAGTCTATAGAGAACGTAATGTTCCAAACCTTGAGCCCTGCCGCGCAGGCCAAGTATTTGGCCAGTAAGAACAAAAAATGGGAATGGACCTGGGGTAAAGAAATGTATGCCAAACTTACCCAAAGTAAAGCCGTTGAAAATGAGGGCGAAATTATTTTGGACCACAATTATGATGGTATAAAAGAATTAGACAACGTATTACCCCCTTGGTGGGTATATATGTTCTATGCTACCATCATTTTTGGAGTGGTATACTTGGTTCGTTTTCATATTGCAGGAGGTTATGACCAAGAATTGGAGTACGAACAAGAGGTGGCGGCTGCCAAAATTGCTATAGAAGAATACAAAAAGAACGCCAAAGACCTTGTAGACGCCAGCACAGTGGCCCTACTTACAGAAGCATCTGATTTAAAAGCGGGCGAGAAAATTTTCCAGACCAACTGTGTGGCCTGCCACATGGCAGATGGTGGTGGTGGTATTGGCCCCAACCTAACGGACCAATATTGGATTTTGGGCGGTGGTATTTCTAATGTTTTCAATACCATTTCAGAAGGTGGTAGGGATGGTAAAGGCATGGTAGCTTGGAAAAACAGCCTTAAACCTAACGAAATTGCGCAAGTGGCCAGTTACGTGCTTCAATTTGAGGGTACCACTCCGGCCAATCCTAAAGACCCGGAAGGTGAGGTCTGGATAGACCCAAATGCACCCGCAGAAGAAAAATCAACCAGTGAAACTCCAATAGAACAAGCTACGGACTCAACCACCGTGGCCATGAATTAACTTTTTGAGACCGGGAGTCATGGAACAAGAAAATTTTAGAGATTCAATAGCAACCATCAACAAGGAGGGTAAAAGAGCTTGGATTTTTCCTAAAAAGCCAAGTGGTAAATTTTATCAATACCGTAAGTATGTAAGCTACTTTTTACTCTTGTTTCTTGTTCTGGCTCCTTTTGTAAAAATAAACGGCAACCAATTTTTGCTATTCAATGTATTGGAGCGTCGTTTTAATATATTCGGGTTTCCATTTTGGCCACAAGATTTTCATTTGGTGGTTATCTCCATGATAATCGGGGTGGTTTTCATTGCCTTGTTTACCGTAGCCTATGGCCGTATTTTTTGTGGGTGGATGTGCCCACAGACCATTTTTTTAGAAATGGTATTTAGACGTATAGAATATTGGATAGAGGGTGACCGTGGTGCGCAAATGCGACTGAATAAGTCTAAATGGACCGCAGAAAAAATTAGAAAAAGGGTATTAAAATGGGTTATCTTTTTTATCATTTCCTTTCTAATAGCCAATATTTTCTTGGCCTACTTAATAAGTAGCGACCAATTAGTAAAATACGTAACAGACGGACCCATGGCCCATTTGGGCACCATGATTCCACTGTTGATTTTTACCGCGGTTTTCTATTTTATTTTTGCTTGGTTTAGAGAACAAGTGTGCATCATAGCCTGCCCCTACGGCAGGTTACAAGGGGTGTTATTGGACGAAAAATCGGTAGTAGTTGCCTACGATCATGTGCGTGGGGAAGGTGATAACGGACGTAAAAAATTTAGAAAGAATGAAGACCGTGAGGCATTAGGCCATGGCGATTGTATTGATTGCTTGCAATGTGTACATGTTTGCCCCACCGGTATAGATATTAGAAACGGAACCCAATTGGAATGTGTTAACTGTACCGCCTGTATAGACGAATGCGATACCATCATGGACCGCATTAATAAACCAAAAGGGTTAATACGGTATGCCAGCGAAGTTGAAATAACGGAAAACAGACAATTTAAATTTACGACAAGGATGAAGGGCTATACGGCCATCCTTACCATTTTAACCGGTATTCTAGTGGGGATGCTTTTTTTAAGAAACGAGTTAGAAGCCAACATTTTAAGGTTACCGGGGCAATTGTACGAAAGGAAAGAAAACAACATCATCAGTAATGTGTATACGTATAAACTGGTTAATAAAACAGTTGAAGACGTAGCCGATGTACAATTTAAACTGCTATCGCACCAAGGTACCATTACATTAGTAGCTAAAGACCATTTTACGGTACCCGCGCAAAACATAGCAGAAGGAACATTATTTATTGAAATAAACAATAGCGGACTTAACGGAGATAAGGATGTGCTTAAAATTGGGGTCTACAGCAAAGGAAAGTTAATAGAGACCACCAAAGCACAATTTTTGGCACCTAGAAGTTATAATTAAAAAGAAAAAAAATGAAGATTAATTGGGGAACAGGAATAGTATTGGCATTTATTAGCTTCATTGCGTTTATACTTTATTTTGTGGTAAGGATGAGTACGGACGACCGTGCCAATCACGACTTGGTCACAGAAGCCTATTATAAAAAAGAACTGGCGTACCAAGCCGAAATAGATGCGCAAAACGCGGCCGCTACCAATAGCGCCCAATTAATAGTAGAAAAAACCAAGGACGGACTCCTAGTTCGCTTTCCGGAAAATTACAATTACAAACACATCACTGGTAATGTGTCCCTATACAGACCGTCTAACCGGCACTTGGATTTTAACTTGCCCATAAGTTTATCCAATTCACATTTGCTCATACCTGACAATCGCTTGGTAGACGGTCGCTGGGACATAACCATTAACTGGAAACATGGCAAAGACCAGTTTCTACACAAAGAAAAAATAGTATACTAACTCATGGTTACCACAGCACTTGGTTTAGGTTTTTTAGGTAGTTTGCACTGTTTGGGCATGTGCGGCCCCATTGCCTTTATGCTACCCTTAGACCAGGAAAATAAATTAAAAAAACTGCTACAGCTATTTCTTTATCATTTGGGTAGAATTGTAAGTTATAGCTTAATGGGCTTGGTATTTGGTACTGTAGGTAAAGGATTATACCTGTTTGGTATACAACAAAAACTATCTATTGCTATTGGGGCCATCATGATTTTACTAGTGCTTATTCCTGCCAAATACCTTAATCAATTTAAACTATCCCAACCCCTATACAAACTTATAGGTACCGTAAAAACGGCCTTGGGCAAAGAGCTTAAAAAGCGAACCCCAGACACTTTTTTGACTATTGGATTCTTAAACGGATTATTACCCTGTGGCTTAGTGTATATGGCACTATTGGGAGCGGTAGCCATGGCCAACGCGTGGCAAGGTGCCTTGTATATGGCCCTCTTTGGTCTGGGCACCATACCCTTAATGTCTGCTGCCGTTTATTTTAGCGCTTTTTTTAAAGGCAGCCTTAAGACTAAGATTAGAAAATTAGTCCCCCTTTTCGTGGTGCTCATTGGCATGCTTTTTATTTTTAGGGGCCTAGGTTTGGGTATCCCTTACGTATCCCCTAAGGCGCCACCAACCGTTTTGGAAATGGTAGATAGCCAAATGGAATGCCATTAACGCTGAGCAAAGTAGTTATTTGTAGCTACGGTAAAATCTTCCCAACACCAAAATTTGTGCGGGTTGAACTAATTATATATAGCCCTCATTACAGCGCCCGTTGTGCTTTTAAACCCTAGCCAAAAGAAGGTGGGTTACACCGCGGACCACTCGTAAAAATTACAACTTTGGTTCAATTCAAATCCTGTTTTTACATACAACTTGTTGCCTACTTTATTGCTCTTACCCGTTTCTAATAATAGGCCGCAAGCATTAGTGGTTTTGGTTAATTCCTTGGCGGCAGCTATAAGTTTTACAGACAACCCTTTACCTCTATAATTAGGATCTACAAACAAATCGTTGAGCAACCATAATCTTTGCATACGCGTAGATGAGAATAAGGGATATAGTTGTACAAAACCCACTAATTTGTTGTCTCCGGCATCACAAACAAATAGTTCAGAATCCTTTTGGGTAAGCCTGTCCGTAAGAAAATTGGTTGCAGCGGTAACATCAGATTCTTTTTTATAAAAAACACGGTACGCATCAAAAAGTGGCGCTACGCTTTGTACATCTGCTATGGTGGCTTTTCTAATTATAGGTTGCATGGGCTAGTAAATTCTTTTTAACTAAAATAGGGCATTCTACTTTTTAACTAGATTAATTAGGGTTGGTGTAACAGAGCCTTGTTTAATTGTTTTGTAATCAATTTATAGTCAAAAAAATTATTTAGAAGTAAATAGCATTGGTAAGGCCTAGAAATCCCTGCGCAGGTATAAAGCTAAATCTACCGGTTTAAAAGTGATACCACTTATGTTATGCTAAACGTGTTGCATTGGTTGTTTGTTATAGTTAGCTGTTAGTAGTTTAGCGTCATTTCGAAGGGACTAGCGCAGCTAGGCCCCAGAAATCTTTACACCTATGAAGGTATTGCCATTAGTTTAGGCATACCAAACCCAATGCTATAAAAACTATTTTGAAAACTGTTACAGCTGCTCCCCTAAGTAAGGGGAGCTGTCCGGAGGACTGAGGGGTCTGTGTTCTAGTTAAAAGTAAAAGTATGCAGGTATGCGGCCAGTCCGTCATTTCGAAGGGACTAGCACGGCTAGGATTGAGAAATCTTTATTCCCATATAAGGTTAAAACGACAAACTCATAATTGACAGTAGCCACCTCAAGGAGAACAGGTTTCCAAAGCTCTTTTTACTATAATGTGCTATTCAACTTATGAAACGATTTGTGTAAATAAACCACAAAAAATCATATAACTACCTCTAAGGTAAGCAAATAAAAACTATCTTTAGCTCAAGTACTTCCCTCAACCCGTGTATTTAGGCATGGGTATTACCTATTTATTTAAAAAACACTATCCGAGTAATGACGGATATACAATTGTTGTAACCAATTAAAACCAACCATATGAAAGAAATTAAAGTTAAGAACAATCGACTTATAAGTTTCAGTCGAAAAAGTGATTTAGAAAAAGCTGAAAGAGTAAGAAAGCTCATCCAAGAAGTCGTTAATGATGAACATTTTAGAAATGAAATCTTAAACGCTGATTTTAAAGACAGAAGGTTTGTGGATGAAAACAACAATACGACTGATATTAATGATAATGAAATTATCCTTCAAAAAATCATTTCAGGAAAAGAACAATACACTGGAGAAAAAGAAGATTTCGAATGGGATTTAAGAGTAACACTTTATAGGAGTTTAACAAGTGAAATTGGACATCGAAGCAGAGAAACAATATTCACAAAAAAGAAAAAATTTCGCAATATGAGTGAGAGATATATTGCGTCACATTGGATACACGAATATATGCACGTTATAGGCTTCACACACGATTATAAAAGAACAAATATTAGACCCTACTCTATTCCATACTTGGTTGGTACAATTGCCTCTAATACTCTCGAGACTAAAGATTATGATTTTTTAACTTAATACGATAAACTATGTTAGTAATAAAAAAGAAAATTTTTCCATTGATCCTTTTTATAGGATTAGTTAGTACTATAATTGGATGCAAAACTTTATTAGCACCAGAATACGATAAGGCCATTGTTGAAACAGTTACTTCAACTAGCGAAAAAACTATGAGTTTTTTAGCTAAAGTTTCAGAAGGTACTTCAAAGAGCAACTTTTCAGAAAGAGAAAAAGAGTATAACGATTTAATTGGAGCTTATGATGCTTTAAAAATTAAAGCTAAAGCTCGTCCTATTCCAAAAAATACTGCAACAAAGAAAATTAATGAATTGTTAGAAACGAGAGGTAATTCTCTCTCAGAAGATTACCCAAGCGCATTTGCTTTTGAAGAAATATCTAAAACATTAAAGAAAATGAAAGAGACCGATAATGAGTCTGGATTAAAACCAACTGCAGTAGAAGCATTTAAAGGTCAAATTGAAACATTTCTTGACCAAGCATTAACATATGAAAGCTTTTTAAAACGATAATATTATGAATGAAAATGTAATTGAATTAATTAACGACATAAAAGAAGTTGCTACAAACATTTTAGAGAAAGATATTTCAACTGTAAGAGGGTTTAGTGAGCGACAAGTAGAAGCAATTGCAAAGCAAACAATAATTATTCAAAAAGGAATTCTAAATGGAGACATTGATGAAGATTTAAAAGAGTTCTTTTTAGATGGTTTGGAGGCAATGGCATTAAACTTTGTAAATACTTTAAAAGGAATCCTGTCCGTAACAATAGAAAAAGTTTGGAATGCAATAGTTGATTTACTATGGAAAGCGATTGAATCCATAACATAAATAACTGGTTACAACAATGGCTATAAGTAATTGCTCGTTTTCGCCTACTTCTGAAAATCCTCAAGGATTTTCAGTTTGGTGTGTACTTGCAAAGTTAAATGCTAAACCACGCAACTACGCATAGCCGAGACCGTTATATACAATAATAGAAACCAAAGCATGGCAAGCATAGATCAAAAAATTGAAACATTCATTGATAGTCACTTTCCTGATATAGACTATTCAATTCTAGGAAACAATTCCGAATCTGAAATACATCGCAAAGCATTACGATATGAATATTTTGTTAACTCTATTGAGTATTACACGGTTCAAAAAGTAATTGATAGCGAGGAAATTAAATCTATTTCCACTGGAGATTTAAGAGGCATTGACGGTATGTATGTCATACTGAACAATCAATTTATTAGTTTTCCTGAAAAAGATGACTCTGACTTTTACACAGATTGGAAGGATCGAATTATCGAAATAATTGATGAGTCGGCAAAAATAGATGCAAAATTTGTCTTCATTCAATCCAAATCGTCAAAAATTGAATTAGATAAATTCAAAGGTGTTTGCGATGCGGTTTACGACATTTTTAATGACCAACCATCTGATTTACATTCAAATCGACAAGTACAAACTGTGAGGTATTTATACGAAAAGGTCTGTGAAAAAGAACATAAACTTGAGCTTGATGTAAAAATTTGTGCAATCAACAAGGATATAAAAACTCTTGAAAGGACAATTTCAGACGCTCAATGGACTTCAGCCATAGCTAAACAAAAAAGGGATTTAAAGTCTATTATTTTTTCAGATGTCAGTATCGGTATTAAATCAGGACAGGAATACTTGGAAAAACTTGAAGCGATATTGGCACCTAACCAACGTGATTATCCCGTTAAAGATTTAAAAGATCGCTTCATAGAAATCACTAATGATAAAGCGACATGCTATATCGGTTATCTCAACTTAGATGAAATAAATGAACTTATAACAACGGAAGATGACGATCTAGATGATGTGTTTTTTGACAATATCAGATATTTCGAAGGGTTTGGCGATGATGATAGCGTAAATAGTAAGATATATAAGAGTTTATCCCACAACGATAGTATTTTCCATCTCTTACATAATGGGATCACTATTACAGCACATTCAAAGCACTTTAATCCTCAAAATGGCAACCTAGAAATTAAAGCATTTTCAATCATCAATGGTTGTCAAACATCCAATATCATTTATGAATGGGTTAAAGATAATTCCCATTCGAGTGAATATTTGAAGACCGTAAATATTCCTGTTAAAATTATAATCACTGGAAATACTGATTTGCGTGCTCTGATAACAGAAACTGCAAACACAGCTAATGATGTCAAAACAATTCAGCTTATATCAATAACTGATGAAGCTAAAGCTATCCAAAACATGTTCAATATAGAAGTTAGAAGTGGTGATAGATTGTATTATGAAAGATTATCAAACCAGTATCCAGAAATTGGTGAATCATATAAAATACAGACAACTGATTTGTTTAGGAGCTATTACTCAACATTTGGAGTTGCACCTCACAAATTAACCGTAGGATATGGTGGATTTGAAAGAGAAATGTTGAAACGTAAGGATTTTTTAGGAACAAAAAGCAACGGACAAACTAAGCAGGATTTAAGAACTTATTATATATCGTCTATTGCTTTCAATTACTTGGAAAGGTTCTTACGTTCAAAATATCCTTATTTATTAAGTTTAAGACATCATTTTCTATTGTTATTGTTTATTTCTGTAGACAAAGAATTTCATACCAAAGTCGAACCTTACAAAAGAAGTGTTCCTGAAAACATTATTACAGGAATAACAAAGCTGGTAGAATCCAAATCGAAATTTGATACTAGATTGAAGAAAATTTGTGATTTAGCGGTTGACAACTTTGACTTCTTTATCGAAAAGACACCTGAAAAAACCAAGGTTAAATCTAAAAGTTACTACACCGAGGAAGGAACTGAAAAAATGATTAAGAAATTTTTAGAAAAATATTAAACGGTACTCAACAAAATTAATAGAAAATACTCAGCGGTATACTACGCATAGCCTAAACATTCTTAATAATTATGAAAAATCTGAATTTCATGAAAAAAGTAATATACCTCTTAACAATAGTGTTGGCTATTAATGCCTGTAAAGAAAAAGAATATGAAGTAAAGAAAGCGGAATTAACCGAATCTGTAAAAGAGAAATTAATATCAGAATTAAAAGAAATGAAAGAACAAGACCAACTAAACAGGTCGTACATTTCATTAGGAACCTTTAATCAAAATTTAATTGACAGCACTAAAAACCTAACTACTCAGGAATATATCTCGTTTATGCAATCCCATAAATCAGAACTCAATAAAAAACAAGAAGATTCGCTCTGGGCAATACAAAAAGAAATCGATTTAAAAAACACTAATCGTATTTATGAATTAACAGAAAAATATGGATGGTTGAGTGAAACTAGATTGGACTCTATAGTTGACCCCATGACATTTTTATTCCATACCCCAAAAGAGACCATTGAAAAAATGCAAGCATTACTTTTTAAAGAAGTAAATGCAAAGCGTATGGAACCTAGTAAGTTTGCAATGTATGTTGACAATATGCGTAAAAAAGCATTTGGAAAAAATCAACTTTATGGAACAGGAAAGGAATTTGACCCTAAAACGAATACCATTGTACCGCCGTTCATTGAAAATATTGACAGCACTAATATGGAAAGGAAAAAAATTGGATTGCCTGAATTAAAAGTTGGTGAATATAGAACTGAAAAGTAACTACTTACAAAAACACCTATAAAGTTAAAACGATAAACTCATAATTGACAGTAGCCACCTCAAGGAGAACAGGTTTCCATAGCTCTTTTTACTATAATGTGCTATTTAACTTACGAAACGGTTTGTATTAATAAACCACAAAAAATCATGTAACTACCTCTAGCGTAAGCAAATAAAAACTATCTTTAGCATAAGTACTTCCCCCAACCAAAGTCTTAAAGTAAGATTCGATTCATCAAATTACAAAAACCAATATCAATCTAAATACCCATATTCAATTACTTGAATCCTTACCATTACAAACTAATATGAATTATTGCGCACTATAAATTCAACCTTGTACGAACTATTAAAATCTTAGAAAATGAAAAAAATTAAATCGTCTTTACTTATTGGAATATGTATGACAATAATGTGCTATCCACAATTAGCAGAAGCAAAGCACCATTCTGGAAATTGGTTGGATGATAAAGGATGTTTACACGTCTGGTCTTACGACACTGCATTTTTTGGTTTAATTAAGTATAATAAGACTTATGAAATATTCTGTGGGGTTACCTTAGAATAAACTATATTTTAAGAATGAAGTACGTATACGCAACTATTCTACTATTTACTCACCTTTCAATTAATTCCCAGGTATTGAAAGGTGTTGTTTTTGATAGTATTTCAAAAGAAAATTTGCAGTATGTTAATATATCGTTTAAAAACAAAGAAATAGGCACTTTTAGCACTAATAAAGGAGCTTACAGTTTAGATTTATCTAGAGCTACTAATAAGGATAGTTTACTAATTTCATTAATTGGTTACCAAACCAAAACTATTGCTTTAGCCAGCTATATTGCGCACAAGGAGAGTATATTAAATGTAGCGTTAACCCCCAAAATAGAAGCATTAAACGAGGTTATCGTTTTTGATGGTAAAGAACAATACGAAACCAAAGCGCTCAACTTTAAAACAGGTAAGCGAAAAACACTGTTGCCCATTTCTGTTCCTTTTGGTTACGAAACGGCAACCTTTATTGAAAACAAGAGCAAGAAAAAAGGCAGATTAATAGAAGTAAACATCAAATTAAAGGATGTATCCAAGGAGAAAATCACCATCCATAAAACATTCTACAGATTATCTTTTTACAAAGCTAACAGCTTAGGATATCCCGGAAAAGCCCTTCTTTATGATAACATCATAATAAAGCCGAAAAAAGGAGTTAACGAATATCAAATAGATTTGGCAAACAAGTATGTGGCGTTTGATGAAAATGGCATCTTTATAAGCCTAGAAACTATTAAACCCGATACTGTTGAAGCTTCTGGAAGTATGTATGTAACCACACCGAACATAGTACATACCCACACTGATGAAAGTCTAACCTATACTCGTTTTGGGCAAAATAAATGGTATAAAAACAATCATATCTCTGCCTTTAAAAAGAAGCTGTATAATACGCCTTATTTAGTGGGTAAGGTAATCTATAAAAAGAATAATTAGACGTTTTGCAATAGCTGTTTGTTATAGTTAGCAGTTAGTAGTTTAGCGTCATTTCGAAGGCACTAGCGTAGCTAGGACTGAGAAATCTTTATACCTATAAAGGTATTGCAATTAGTTTACACATACCAAACTCATTGCCATAGTAGCTATTCTGAAAACAAATACCGCTGCTCCCCTAAGTAAGGGGAGCTGTCCGGAGGACTGAGGGGTCTGTGTTCTAGTTAGAAGTAAAAGTATGCAGGTATGCGTCCAGTTCGTCATTTCGAGGGGACTAGCACGGCTAGGCTCGAGAAATCTTTTTAGAATTACGGGTTTTCGGCTTATCACTGGTCAGGTCGAGCGCAGTAGAGACCACTGATTTGTCTTACTACTTTGTACTTAAAACTTTTTACTTACTACTTAATACTAACCACTTATAACTTTTAGCTACTAACCCACTAGCATAAGCAAATAAAAACTATCTTTAACACAAGTACCTCCCCCAACCCGTGTGTTTAGGCATGGGTGTTACCTCTAAATCATGTACGTAAGTAGTCCTAAAATTGTGGAGCCACAATTTTTAGCCAACTACAAAAAACCTTAGACTTTAATATGATCTTATGATTAAAAATTACCTTTTCGCTTTATCTACACTTCTAATTTTAACCTTGTTCTCTTGCAAAAAAGAAAATGAGAAAATGGTAACCGAAATACCTAAACCAAATAAAATTGTTCTCATTTCTGTTAATGCCCCGGAGAAATATGTACACGTAATGAAACAAGATAGCGTTGGAAAAAAGTTAAAAGATAGTTTGGGGCCAAAGGCAAAATGGAACAACAATGGCTTCACATACCTAGACTACATGAACAATGTGCAAACATGGAGGCCAAAGGCAAACGTTTTGGATACCATTACCATAGAAACCCACAATGACTATCTAGAATTGTCCACAAACAACTTTTTTACTGCAATAAAGGAAACGTTTTTAGTCAAAAATGGAGACACCGTTATATTTAATTACGAACATGATATACCAAAAGCAAAAATTACTAATAGAGAGGTAAGCGACATAGAACTCAATTACAATAGTTATAGACTCAAAAACTTATTTAACAATAAATACACCAGTCATTATTTGATTATTGCCAATATCCTTTTTCTTGAAAATATTCAAGATTACGAGCAAAAATCTATTGATTATTATAATCAAGCGAAATTGGATTTCACCAAAGAGATTAAGCTTTTAGATTCTTTAAAAAGCAATAAGTTAATTTCTCAAACAAATTACCGCTATCGCAAGGATGCCTTGAATATGTTAATGGAGCAGCATAAAAACATAAAGAATATTAAAAAATGGGTAGAACAAAACAAATCTTTAAGAGATAAAGAAACTATTGAACACGTTTTTGGATTTAATTTATCAGAAACAGATTCTTTAATGAAATTTTCATTCTTTCGGGATTACTTGAATAACATTTCGCAATATGAATTAAATTTCATCGAAGAAAATAATGGAGGCTCGGGTGGATCTTACATTGATTCAAGAATAAGATTTGACTCAATCATAAAAGACAAACGATTTAACCAGACAGCGAAAAATTTCCTGTTATTTGATGCTTACAATGGAATTGGTCAAAATTTTAAAGTAAAAGACAAGGAAGAATATTTTAAGAAACTTCAGGAAAACACTACCAGCATAGAAAAGCTAGATAAACTAAAAGAAGACTATAAACTTGATTTCAGTAAATCCAATGAGTTGGTTCTAACAACTTTAAAAAACGACACGCTAACTTATCGTAACCTTTTAGAAAACAATAAGGGTAAATGGCTATATATGGACTTTTGGGCAAGTTGGTGTGCCCCTTGCAGAAAAGCAATGCCAGAATCCAATAAACTCAAGAAAGAATTCAAAGAAAAAAATATCGAGTTTATTTATTTAAGCCTTAACGACAAAAAAGAAAACTGGAAAAAAGCAATTGTAGTAGAAGGAATTTCAACTAGTCAAAATTATTTTATAGAAAATGGAAAGGTATCTAAAGTTATCGAAGATCTAGGGATTAAATCAATTCCACATTACCTTATCTATAATCCAAAAGGAGAATTAGTCAATGGATTTGCCAATAGACCTGGTGAAGGAGCCAGAGAAGAATTGAATAATTTAATTAGCAAAAATTAAGGCCAGCTACAAACTAAGGAACCGACGTGAAAATTTATTTGGTTTAGATTTACTTATCTATGTAGGTTTATAGGATACAATCCAGAATCTGCCATTGTATCTAGCCATTAGCCACATCATGCTGAACATGTTGCAATAGCTGTTTGTTGTAGTTGGCAGTTAGTAGTTTTGGCGTTATTTCGAGGGGACTAACATAGCTAGGCTCGAGAAATCTGTTTAGAATTACGGGTTTTCAGCTTCTAACTGCTCAGGTCGAACGCAGAAAAGACCACTGCTATATCTTACTACTTTTTACTTACTACTTAATACTTTGTACTTAATACTAACTACTAATAACTTTTAGCTACTAACCCACTAGCATAAGCAAATAAAAACTATCTTTAGCACTAGCACTTCCCCCAACCAAAGCATTTACGCATGGGTGTTACCTATTTATTTAAAAAACACTATCCGAGTAATGATGGATAAACAATTGCTACCTGCAAGCTATCAACACGTTTATGCAGAATATCTAATTATTAAAATTCAATATTGAACTTATGAGAGTTACAATACTATTATTATTCATCTCAGTTAATTTCATAATTGGACAAGAGGCCAAAAATGAAAAATCAAACATTACTTTTATCAAATCAAAAAAAGTATCAAAAACTTTTAATGCAAGAGCACATACGTTAATTAAAGGTAAAAATACAAAAAGGGTAATGGTAAGGTGTAAAATAATTCCTTCCAATAATCAAATGGACATTAACTCTTTTTCACTTATTGATTCAATCAATAAGCTAAGATATCGATTATCTGATATTTCTGCTTATTATGTTTATGGCGGTCCTAAAATAAATCAGTATTTAATTGAAAAACCCTACAATAAAAAGGGAGAGGAAATAGAAGTGTCCTATGCCAAATACGATCCATCGATAAAGGATAGTTTTTTGGATTATGAGTTTAAAGGCTATAAGATATGCGAATCAAAATTTCCTTTTTCCAGCGGTCAAAGAATTTCAACTTATTATGGAGTAGTTGAAAGTAAAAAAAAATTTACAATAGACCTTTTCTTTGATATTCCAAAAGATTTATTAGAACACAAAGGATATGAATTATATTTTGGAGATCAAAAAATAAAAAACATTGAGTTTTGAAATTACATGGAATGATTGTTATGAAATTTATACTGAAGCCGTTACCAGTAACCTTAAAAAAACATTCATCATAATTATGAGATTGACCATAAACCCAGCATTTTTTTTAGTCTTTTTAGTATTTCCATTAACAGTTTTTTCCCAAGATAAATACAATTTGGATTTTGACGACTTTAATCCCAAAGAACAAAAAATGCCCACAGGCTGGTTTAAGTGGGGATATTTTAAAGGTTTGACTGGTGAAACCATTGATAAAGAAAACACTGTTGGGAAAGTTGTTTCAGATAAAAATGGAACTTTTGGCTGTATTACTTATAGTATTCCAGCTAATTATGTTGGAGACACCATTGTACTTTCTGGTAAAATTAAATACGAGAATGTCAAAGGATATGTTGGGCTTTTAATGCGTATTGACGGAAATTCCAAAAAAAAATCCTTAGCATTTAAATCAATGCAAAATCAAAAAATAAGAGGGACAAGTGATTGGAAGGAATATTCTATAAAACTACCTTTTCCGGCTAACGCAAAAACTATCTATGTAGGTGGGATTTTAGGTAAAAAAGGTGTTGCTTGGTTTGATGACTTTAAAGTGAGCATTGACGGTAAAGACATTCAGGAACTGGAAGAATCAAAAAGATTAACATTAGAAAACTACAATTCCAGCGAACTTGAATTGGCTTTGTCAAAAGCCTCTAGAAAATTAGACTTTTCCAGTGAAGAAACGCTGCGCAATAGCTTAGACCCGTTGATAGAAAAAATTGGAGATAAAAAGATAGTTGCAATAGGAGAAAGTACACACGGAACCTCAGAATTTTATCAACTTAGAGAAATTATAACAAAAAGATTGGTAATAGAAAAGGGATATAGCCTTGTGGTGCTAGAAAATCCGTACGATGATATTGAAATACTGAACAAAGATTTGGATAAAACACCATTAGATAGTTTAATGCGAAAACACTTGTTTTCAATTTATCAAACCCAAGAAATGAAATCTTTCTTACAATGGTATAAGGCTAACAAATCTCAATACAACATTAAGTTTAAAGGTTGCGATGATTCATTTTGGGTTTTCTATGAACTAATAAAAGAAAACATAGATTCAATCAATGACAAGGTATTGAAAAAGCTATTAGAAGAATTAAAATCTAATATTGCAAAAAGCGCAACTGATGATTTAAAAAAGGCTTATAAAGTCAATAATTCAATTTACAATAACATATTAGAAATTGAAAATCATTTAGAAACAACTAAAAAAATAACTGAATCAATCAAAGAAATTCTATTCAATGGAAAGAACACTTATATCAACTATGTAAACATTAAAAACCAAAAACCATTTCAAAGTCGAGATGAAATAATGGCTGATAGAATATCCTTTTTAGCAAAAAATTCGGATAGTAAAATTATTGTTTGGGCACACAATGCACATATTTCCAACGAAATTATCACAGACAACGAAATAGGCATAATGGGGCGTAACTTAAAAAAAGAGTTCAAAAAAGATTATTATACAATCGGGCTTACAACCTTAAAAGGGAATTATTCGTATATGGACGAAAAATTTATAAACGGAGACCACATTTATAATGAGAAGCTTAAAACAGAATCGCTACAACCTGTCGACAGCTTGTTTTGGGAAAAAAAACTATCTCAAAATGGCAACTAGTTTGTTATAGATATGTTAGACTTAAAAAATGAACTAACCACAGATGAAATAATAGGAGCTACAAGATTAATAGGGTATTCAAAAGAATCGGAAGAGGATGTTTATTATCTTCCTTTAATCAAAAATTTTGATACGATGATTTTTATTGAAGAAACTAATTCAACAAAACGAATGTTCTAGTGAAAAGGGCAATTGCTAATAATAGTCACCGTTGCAAAAGCCTAAAAAAACCAACTGAAATCAAAATATGGGATTTTTAAAAAGACTATTTGGCAAAAAAGAAAAGCCAATTAAAAAGGAATTTACGGAAGAAGAACACGAAAAAGATTATGAATTAAAATCTGAAGGACTTGAAAATGTTCTTGGAAAAATGCACAACTTAGTTGGACACGCTATAATTCCTTTCGCCATTGGAGGTGCGGTAGACATGTATTACTTTCCTAACCATATAAAAGGAACTGGATTCGCAACAATGGAATTATTAGACCCAGACGGAAATGGACCAAAGAAAAACCGAATTGGAACTTATGAATTAGTTGCTTTCACAAAACATGACTATAATGAAAGTGAGGAAATATAAAAAAGGTCTGTGTTTAACCGAAAAGTCTGTGCGTGAAATTTCACCGCTATTCTTATGCTAAATAGATATAACACTTTATGAGAAACATTCTACTAACATTAACTATTTCAATTATTTTCTTGAGTTGTAAGAAAGAAAACAACTATGAGAATGATACTGAATTATGCACAATTCTGGCTGAAATGATAGAAACTGACCAAAGCATTAGAAAATTACCTGAATTGAATGACCCGTTTTTTGAAATTTTGGATTCTATTAGAAAAGCGAATAACTTAACTCTAGAGATTTACTCGAATTTAAGTACGGAAGAGCAACTGAAATGGGGAAAAATAGCAAGAGAAATAGCCGAAAAACGACCTAAAGGTTCAAAAAAAGTTAGAGACTCATTATGGCAAATACAAACGGAAATTGATAGAAAAAATACTAAACTTTTAATTGATATAACTAAAAAAAGAGGTTGGGTAAGTAAAGACGGCTTGGGATGTACTGAATATATTGCACCTGTGATTATTTTTAGACACGCACCAGAAGAATATTGGGAAAAAATTAAACCTTTAATAGACAAAGAGTACGCTGAAAAAAGAATGGGAAGTGGAGATTATGAATTTATTGACAATCATTTAAGGGGCAGACCTTTAGACTGGAATCCTAATAATAAAAACGAAAAATCATTAATTAAAACTGACTAATAAATAGCGTGTTGCAACAAAGAACTTAACTAAAAACAAGTCTTTTTAAGCTAAATTTAATAAATAGTATTATCCTACTTTTTAATTAAATAAACTACCAATAATCCAAACCAACCAACACCTAAAAAATGACCTTAGAATATTGGAATGAACTAGCAAAACAAACCCTTCTAATCACCTCCTTATTAAGTGGATTTTCAATTACCATTGTAGCCAACCTATTGGTTTCCGATAAAACTACGAAACTAACCAACCGTATTTTAAAATGTGCAACCTTATCGGCCGGGTGTTTTTTGGTTACGGTTTTTGCCATGGTACAAATTGTTATGACCACAACCCCTGGTGGCTATCTTAAAAACGTCACCATAGAAGATTTTCAATTGGCTAGACTAATTGGTATGTTAACCTTTATGGTAGGTCTTTTTGCGCTAGCAGCTATGATTGGATTATCTGGCTGGACCAAATCTAAAAAAGTGGGCCTATTTACAACTGCAATTGGACTATTAACCTTGCTGTTAATATTTGTAACCATAACTAGGTTTAACACCTAAATATGGCAAAACAGCTTGTACAAATCAAAATACTACCTATAGCACACCCCGTAGAAATAATACTTCCCAGGGGCGATAAATCTACCGTCTCCAATGAAACTTTATGTACGATTTAAATAATATTGACAGATCAATATTGAAAGATTAATTGTTAGACATTTAGCACTCTTTACCATAAAATTTAAAATAATGTCAATCCAACATTATGCAAAAAGTACGATAATATTTTAAAACACAACAATTGATATGCAAAAACGTTGTAGAACATTCACCAATTGACCAAAAATAAAACAGATGAGTAAATTTTTAACCGGTAAACCCCTAGAAGAAAAATTAACAGACATTTTATGGAACGCTAAAAAGTATGTGATTGTTATTTCTCCTTTTATAAAGCTAGATAATCATGTAAGAAGCATTTTTGATAAGATAAAAGCAACTCATGAAATCAACTTAATTCTTGTATTTGGAAAAAATGAAGGGTACAAACAAAAGAGTTTAAGAGAGAAGGACTTTGAATATTTTAAAAACTTTAAAAACATATCTATTTTATACAATAAAGATCTACATGCCAAACATTATTGTAACGAAAAGGAAGGTTTAATTACCTCACTAAATTTGTACGATTATTCTATGATTAATAACATTGAATATGGAGTTCATTTTACTAAAAACATATTGAATCCTTCAGAAAATTTATTTGAGGAAACAGAGGAATTTACCGATGATTTAATTTTTGAAAAAAGTCATGTCGTATTTTTAAAAAAACCCCAATACAAGAAAAAAATGTTTGGACTAAGTAAGACTTTTCAAAATTCATCTGTTTTATTCGATGTTTCAGATGACTTTTTTAATGGTCATGACTACGATATTAAATCATTAGCAGATTTTGATTATGAAAATTTAAGCGACGTAGACAAGGTTTATGATATAAAGCCCCAAAGAGAAAATAATTTAGAACAATCACCTACGTTTGGATATTGTATCAGGACAGGTGAGCAAATACCTTATAACCCTGAAAAGCCTTTTTCCTATTATGCTTTTAGAACATGGAAACAATTTGAGAATTATGACTTTGAAGAAAATTATTGTCATAAAACAGGAAAAGAAAGTTACGGTAAAACTAGTATGAGAAACCCTATATTAAGATAACACTTCAGTAAAAAAAGAATAATACAAACAATTACATACTAATCAGATATTAGGTGGTTTATAATTAAGCCACCTAGTTACTCTTTTAACCATGCCCAGCGTTGGGCCCAATCTTCCATAACGGCAGTACGCCATTTACCAATGGTTTTACCCCCTTGTAGTTTGCCGTCATAAAACTGGGCTTCGGGTTTGTCTGTAAACCAAGTTTTGCCCAAGGGGTAACTAGTTTTTAATTGGTCTCCCGGCCATTTATTAGTCACCACAATACTACCTTTTAATCCGTTTAGTGCGTCAATATCAGAGGTAAAATAGTAGTTTAAGGTTTCGGCCTTTTTAGGAATGTACCGTAATTGGTACTGCCCATTGCCCATATAATACCCCGGCCATACTTGTTGGCTCTTGCCATAGGGCACTACCATTTTAAAACAGACCGTACCCGGTTCCATGGTCTGTTCTGGGCCTTTAAGGTTAAATTCCATAATACCACAAAAAGGTATGCTGTCTTTAACCGTAGTGGGCGCCGTGTATATTTTTCTAGGGCTGTGGGTTATGGGGGCAAAACTACCACCCCAGCTTTCCGTAGTGGGGTTTTCTGGGTTACCGTTTAGCACATAGAGCAAGGAGGGGGTGTCTCCCATTTTAATTTCGCCACCATAATAGTTTTTAAAATCGGCACCCAAATGGCCTGCGCCCTTAATATGCTTGTTGTAGTAATCTGTTGGCCTAATGGTGTCTATAGCCGTATTGTCCGAGAAAAAACCGTAGTAACTAGCATTTACCTCTATAAACCACAAATCTGGAAAATTGGCCACGATATACGCATAGGCGTTGGCACTCCATTTTTTGTTGGGTCCGCCAATCCAATACACCTTTAGCTTAGAAGCTATTTCCGGTGCATCGTGCAGGGCCTGTGCCACATCTTCCAAGCCGCCCCAAACCAAGACCCACAAGGGTTCTTTTTTCTGGCCCGCACATTTTATAATCCAATTAGAACCCTCGGTTGCGGTTCTGTAGCCTTTGTAGGGCGCGGTGCCTTTTTGGCCCTGTTTTACCCGTTGGCGCAAATACTCCGGTTGGGCAAAGTCCTTGGAGTGTTTTGCTAATTTAGGCAAATCTTTTTCGTACAAATCTATCATCCTAAAGATTTCTTGGGTACTGCCTTCGCCATAAGAGGGGCTAGAAACCAAACCTGCTATAGTTACCCGATCACTATACATGAGCAGGTGGGCCATTGATTGGTTATCGTCTGGGTCTGTACCGCCAATATCCGTGCTTATTAGCACCCTAGGCTTTTGGGCGGTTTTGTTCTGGGCCAACATTAGGCTGGCGGTAAATAGGAACAAGAATAGTAAAGCGCTGTTTTTCATGGCTAGCTGCGTAGTATTTTTTCCATTTTTCGGCCTTTGGCCAATTCATCTACCAATTTATCTAAATACCGTACCTGCCGGGTAAGCGTATTGTCTATTTCTTCTATACGATACCCACAAATTACCCCTTTAATCAATTGGGCATTAGGGTTTACGGTAGCCTGTTCAAAAAAGGTTTTAAAGGTAACTTGGTCTGCCAAGTGTTGTGCAAGGGCCGCCTCATCGTACCCGGTAAGCCAGGTAATTACTTGGTGCAACTCTTCTTTGGTACGCCCCTTTTTTTCTACTTTACTCAAGTAATGTGGGTAGACCGAAAAGAATTTTAAATTGGCTATACGTTCATTATGTTCTGGTGTTACTTTCATACCCGTTGTTTGGTTTTGGTTACCAAAAAGGTAATCAAATTTTAATAACCTTTTATTCGCTTTTTAAATCCAATGACATTTTCTTAAGCTTACTGCCCGTTGCAGCCGGGTTTGGCATCTGCATCTGTAGCTAATTGTATTGCGGCCAGACCTAGCTGGGTACCCTGTGGGGCGCTTATGCTAAAAGCCGTGGTAATGTTGGACATATCTACACCTAATTTTTCAAAACAACTAAGGCTTAGCCGGTATGCTTTCCAATCTTGCCCGCTAATGGTTATGGCCAAGGTTCGGTTGCAAAGGCCGGGCGTACCGCACAACCCTATTTGTACGGTTGCGGTTTCTTGGCCAAAATTGCGCGCGTAGAAGGCCAGTTCCATGGCACCATTGCTTTCCCGGGCCATATCTACCGGGCTAGCGGTTACTAATTGCGCTTGTAACAATTCCGTAGACGTCCACTCTAATTTTAAGGCATCTTCTTGTGCCATATGGTCTGTCTTGGCTACCAATAAACCCCCAATGGAAGTTGGGAAACTGGCTACCTGCTTTACCAATTCGGCCGACTGTAGCCTCAGTTGCCAAGGAGCCGTTGCTTGCCCCTTAGCAAAAAATACACCGGTAGAGGCCACTATTACGTTTTCTAAACCAGCATTTTCTGGTAGCAACGGTACTTTTTCCGTACTGCCGTAATTTAAGCCATACCCCAGACCAAAAAGAACGTCTTTGGTTTGTGGCGCCAATGCGGTTGCCGGCCAAGAAAAGGATAGTTTACCGGTAAAATCATAGCCGGAATCTCGTTGAAACAACAGGTCTGAAACACCACCACCTTCACTACCCGGTAGCCAAGCGGCCACAAAAGCATCGGAATTATTTAGTTCTGGATTGGTCCACATGGGCCTACCGGAAAGGAAGACGCTCACAACCGAAATGCCTTTTTCTTTGTAGGTCGCTAATTTTTCGGTATCAAATCCGTTA
Source organism: Croceivirga radicis (assembly GCF_002072105.2). GTDB lineage: Bacteria > Bacteroidota > Bacteroidia > Flavobacteriales > Flavobacteriaceae > Croceivirga > Croceivirga radicis. The sequence continues at coordinate 205,615 of NZ_MTBC01000005.1, read as the reverse complement.
GGTTCAAAATCCAAGTGCTTGCGGTCTCCTTGAAACTCAGCATACGGGTCTTCGCCAAAAACGGCAATGACCACATCTGCGGTAAGGTTGGTATCTGCCTCTGGCGAAAAAATAAGCTTCCCACCTTTTTTGGCCACTGCTTCTTTTATACCTTCTAAAATGGACTCCCCATTTGGAAACTCGTCATTGGTGTGCCCTTCGCCCTGCCAAGAGAGCGTCCACCCACCGGCAGCCTTGATAATATGTTCCGCACCATCGCCCACCACCAAAATAGTCTTACTGGCATCTAAGGGCAACAGTTGGTTGTTATTTTTAAGTAGCACTAGAGATTCCCGTACCGCTTGGCGTGCTAGGGCGCGATGCGCTGGTAATGCCAATTGGTTCTCATCTCCTGCAAATGGGCGCGTACTAGGGGCACCCTTTTCAAAAATACCCGAAGCCAATTTTACCCGCAATATCCTACGTACGGCATCGTCTAAACGTTCTAGGGTAATAGTGCCCTCTTTTACGTGTTTTAACGTGCTTTCATAAAGCCCTTTCCAGCTATCTGGCGCCATGAACATATCTACACCCGCGTTAAATGCATTGGGGCAGTCCTCATTGGTACAACCGGGTACTTGGCCATGGCCGTTCCAATCGCCCACCACAAAACCATTAAAGCCCAGTTTACCTTTTAAAACTTCGGTCAACAACTCATAATCGCCATGCAATTTTCTACCATTATAGCTAGAAAAAGAGGCCATTACGGTTTGTACACCTGCAGGGATGGCACTGTAGTATCCCGCTGCGTGAACGTTTAATAATTCCGATTCGTCAATTTTTGCATCACCTTGGTCTACCCCATTTTCCGTGGCACCATCTGCCAAAAAATGTTTGGCACAAGAAATTACGCGGCCAGCACCCATAAAACCTGCATCGCCCTTTTGGCCTTGTAGGCCCAATACAATTTTATCCGCGTAGCGGTTGGCCAAATCCGGCGCTTCTGAGAACCCCTCGTAACTACGCCCCCAGCGTACATCTTGTGGCACGGCCAAGGTTGGGGCAAAAGTCCAGTCGTGCCCAGAAACCGTTAGTTCATGAGCCGTAATCGCTGCCAATTTTTGAATGAGTTCTGGGTTATGGGTAGCACCCAGACCAATGTTATGCGGTAAAACAATAGCCCCTTCTAGATTGCCATGCCCGTGTACCGCATCTATACCCCATATAATTGGTATGGCTACTGCTACACCTTCTGCATCTACCGAAGCATTGTAATATTTATCTGCCATTTGTAGCCACGTTTGGGCATCTGCGTAGGCTTTATTGCCCGGGGCAGAATTACCCCCACTTAAAACGGAACCCAAGCGGTATTGCTTCACTTCTTCCGGTGTAACGGATTCGCTATCTGCCTGTATTATTTGTCCCACCTTCTGTTCCAGGGTTAGCTGTGGTAAAATACGGTCTATCCTAGCTTCTATTTTAGGGTCTAGGGGTTGGGGTTCAAAAACGGGCCAATCTGTTAGCATAGCTTTGGATTCTAGTAGCGGTTCCGGTGTTTTGGTTTGCTGTTTGCAAGCTAGAAAAAACAAGGCGGTAACTAGCGTGCACCTAAGTACGGCTTTGGTAAACATGTTGGTATAGTTTAAAAGAATAAATAGTCTGTTATTTGTTAGTTTGATGCCATAAGTTACTAATTATGTGGGTACTGAAGTGGTAAATACCTTTACCAATGTGGCTAGACCAATAAGCAAAATCAGCCCAAGCGAAATACGTTTAAAACGTTCTTGGGGAATATGATCCAGTAGTTTTTTACCCAGCCATGTACCTATAAAACCAATAAGTAATAAAAAAGGCACGTATACCAAGGTAGCTTTATGGATAAAACCATTGTACCAATATACAAAGGTCCTGGAGAAATCTATCATAAAATCGATAAAAGCCGAAGTGGCGATAAACACATTTTTCTCTAGGTTAAACATGGCCATGGTAAGCCCCCTAATGGCGCCTCCCGTACCTAACAAGCCAGCAGAAAACCCTGAGAGGCTACCCCCTATTAACGCATTCTTTTTATTGGGGTTTACTACCCAGTTGGATTTAATTAAGAAAGCAAGGGCCAGTACGACCAAAAAAAGACCCAAAACCAATTCTAAATTGCTACTCTTAAAATAATTGGCCAGCAAGCCACCCAACACAACAAATACCACGGAGGGTACACCAATTTGGAGCAATAGCGTTTTGTTGAGTCCTTTTTTGAATAAGGCTATTTTGCTTAGGTTGCTAGACAGGTGGTAAATAGCGGTGAGCCCCAAAACGGCCTCGAACGTAAAAAAAAAGTTGGCTATGGGCACAAAAAAAACCGAGGAACCAAACCCGCCAATGGTACCCAATATTTCTGCCAATAGGGATAACAGTAAAAACAGGTAACTTAAATTTTTCATATGCAATTATGCTTATTAAGTTGATACCCCCACAACCAGCCATCTTTGCCATTAAACTAAAACAAAAAGCACCCTTTTCTTACTCTTTCAACACTTGGGATACTTCTATCATTTTCCATTTGTTGTCTTGGTCTACAAAAATCTCGAACATGGCCGCGTGGCTAGAACCGGCCAAAACCATTACCCGCTCGTCTGTTGCGGCGGTATACTTGCGTACCAAAGACCACATGTACAAGTTTCTTTTGTACCACTCTGCCGTTAAGAACGCGCCATTAAACTGTTCTGTGTTACCGACAAGGGAAAGTACGTTATTGTGTAGGTTGTTGCTCTCGTACCGCATAGTTTTGGTATTCATACCCAAGGTTAAGGCAATCAAGGAAACACCCTTTTCTATTTGCGCATCAAAATCTGCACTAAACCATTTTAGCTTTTCTTCTATTTCTTGCTGTAATTGGGTCTGTTGGTTGGCTTCTATGTCTTCCATCACCTCGGTATACGGAAAGTTGGTATCCGTGTAATCTATGGCATATACCCGCTCTAGGTTATTGGCTTTGGCAACCCTAAACGCTAGTTGAAAAATCTCATTTTTTTTGTAAAAATTAGATAGGTTATTTTGTTTAAAATAGTTGCCCGCCTTGTACAGGTTGTAGAGTGAGTCTAGTTCTTTTTGTTCGTTATATGGCCATTCTACAAAGATTTTTGTAGGGTTATAGTTTACCAGTTGTTTGGTCATCTTATCCAAATCTTTTTGGGCACTAGGGCTTAGGATGTCAAAAGATTTGGTTTTGGCTACATCTGCTCCTGGGTTATGGTAATGAAACGTACCCAGCAAGAGTACTTCTTTAGGATTGGTTATGGCGGTTGCCTTATACTGAGCGCTAAGGGTAACCACTGTGGTTAAGAGTAGTAGGCAAAATAAAGTAGAAGTTTTCATTTTTCTGAATGGTTATTAATTGATTTAGGTAAAAGATGCACCATTTTAAAATTTGTTACACGCTAAATACTCTTTCGCCTTAAAAAAATGAGTCTTAACTATCAAAAAAGAGGAGGCTCTCCCAAACCTCCCCAAACAATACCTTGTGGATTCGTTTAAGTTTCCGTCTAGTATTGCTGTAATAAGTAGTTAATTAAATCCGTAGTAGTCACTATGCCAACCAGCTCATCGCCATCTACTACTGGCAATGCATGAAACTCTTTTTGGCTCAAGAACAGGGCTACATCCCTTATGGTAGTGTGCCGCTGCACGGTAACCACATCTTTTACCATCACCTGTTCTATGGTAAACATATTGTAGACCATGGTATCTACCTCTTGCTCATCCTCGTCTATGGCATCTGCAAAACTTATACGCATTAAATCCGTATAGCTCATCATTCCAATAATACGTGCGCCCTCGGTTACGGGTATATGTCTTATGTTGTTCTTTTTGAACAATTCTTCTGCCGTCACCAAATCGTCCGTAGTACTAAGGGTTACCACATTTTTTGTCATTATCTCGGATACGGGTACTCGCTTTTTCATCACCTTTTAGTTTTAGTTTATACTACAAGTTACTTTTTATAAACAGCTAAAAACATGACAATTATCAGATTGCACAAAAAAGGCGCTGTAAACAGCGCCTAAGAAAACCAATCTAAAAAATGTAATTATATTCTAAAGGTAACCACAGGTATTTCGCTATGGTTGGCAATATCCTCACCTATACTTCCCATAAAAAAGTGGGCTAGACCTTTACGCCCATGCGTAGGTATGGCAATCATATCCGCAGCATTTTGTTCGGCATAGGCAAGCACCCCTTTTTCTACGGTATAATCGTTATAAATGTCTACCTCAACACCTAAATTGGCCTCATTTAAAAACCTAGAGATACGTTCGTAAGCGTCTTTTGTGCTTAAAAAGTTGTCTGCAGGGGTATTAATAAAGACCAGCTTGAGTTCCGCACCCAAAAGCTTTGCAAACGTTACCACACGCTTGGCCACGTGGGCCGATTCTTTTTTGAAATCTGATGCAAAAACAATACGTTCCGCATTAAATGTATCGTAATTGCCCTTAACCACCAATACCGGTACTTCTGCATTGCGCACTACACGCTCCGTATTGGAACCAATAAAAATTTCTTCCAAGCCATCTACTCCGTGTGATCCCATTACAATCATATCTGCTTCGTGTTTTTGGGCTACCTCATTAACCTCTGAGAACACTTTGTAATGTTTAATAATTGGGGTAACCTTTACCGATTCTAAAAACGGTTTTTGAAGGAATTTTTCAAAACGCTCTTCTGTGATTTTTAGCAAATGCACCATATGTTGCGGCGGTATTAAATCTGTACTAGAGGTTACCGAGGGCGATAGCTCTAGCATGTGCATTACAAACAATTCCGCATTGTTCTTTTTGGCAATATCAGCAGCTACTTTTAAAGCTCTTTCTGATTGTTCCGAGAAATCTATAGGTACTACAATATTTTTCATATGCTTCTAATTTTGGGGTTTATATGGTCATGGAAAACAACTTGGTTTCCGGTTTTTTACGTTGTAATTTTAAATCTAGTGCCATACTTATGTTACGGATAAAAGGTTGCCCTTCTGGGGTTACCTGTATGCCCTGATCATCCATAATCAAAAGTCCATCGTTCTGCATTTCTTGCAATCTTTCTTGGATGGCCTGCTTATCTATAAAAGCCGCATCTTCTTGCTGCCACTCTGTTTTAAAACGGCACATTAAATTAAGAATATGTTTTCTAATAATGGTATCTTCATCCGTAAGAATGTGACCTCTAAAAACCGGTATTACGCCATTGCCCACCAATTCTTGGTATTCTTCTATACTCTTGGTGTTCTGTGCAAAGGCATACCAACTATCGCTTATACTGCTGGCACCAAGACCAATCATTACTTGTGTTTTGGAGGGCGTGTACCCCATAAAATTTCGGTGTAATTTACCTTGCGTGGACGCCATGTACAATTCGTCTTCTGGTAGCGCAAAATGGTCCATGCCAATATCTTTATAGCCCATGCTTTCCAATTGCTTTTTGCCCAGCTCATATTGCTGTCTTTTGGTTGTAGCGCTTGGCAGGTCTTCTTCTTTAAAACCGCGTTGTCCATTACCTTTTATCCAAGGTACATGCGCATAACTGTAAAAAGCTATACGGTCTGGCCTAAGGTCGTTGGTCCGTTCAATGGTATGCGCCACGTCTTCTAGGGTTTGAAACGGTAGGCCATAAATTAGATCATGCCCTACTGAGGTATACCCAATTTCCCTAGCCCATTGGGTTACCTTTTCTACTTGCTCAAAAGGTTGTATACGGTTAATGGCTTTTTGTACGGTGCTATTATAATCTTGAACACCATAACTTACCCGTCTAAAACCAACGTTATACAACGCTTGTAAATGTGACTTGGTGGTATTGTTAGGGTGCCCCTCAAAACTAAGTTCCGCATCTTGCGCTTTGTGCGCCTTTCTAAAAATTTGCTGTAGTAACCAACCTAGGTTTTCTGGAGCAAAAAAAGTAGGAGTACCACCCCCAAGATGCAACTCCTTAATAGTTGGTTTTTCGGCCAACAAGGTTACATACAAATCCAATTCTTGTAGTAATGCTTTTAGATAAGGTATTTCTACATCGTGCCTTTTGGTAATGCGCTTGTGGCAACCACAAAACGTACACATTTGTTCGCAAAAGGGCAGATGAATATAAAGGCTTATCCCCTCTTCTTTGCTTTCTATAAAACTTTTACGCAAAGAAGCCTCCCATTGCTTTCCGCTAAAAGAAGCAATATCCCAATAGGGTACCGTTGGATAACTGGTATACCTAGGACCGGGAACATTATATTTTTGAATTAAACTACACATACCTGAAATAAATTATATTCCAAAACTATAGGTTGTAGCAGGGATAAAATATGATAATTGTCAGCTTTGCAAGTAATTTAATTAGCTGTTAACCGGTAAAACGTACACTAAAAAAAGCCCCATACACCTAAGTATATGGAGCTCTTGCAAGTAACAATATAAAACCCTCTACTGCATTTGCATTACAAAATTTATAGGTACGGCATACCTAACAGTTGCCGGTCTACCACGTTGCATTCCCGGTTTCATGGGGGGCAATAAAGCAATGATTCTACCTGCTTCTGCCTCTAACAATTTATCCGGACCTCTTTCTAGTATTTTACTTACTTTACCATATTGGTTTATTTCAAACTGAACATATACCCTGCCTTGAATACCTAATTCTATTGCCGTACTAGGATATTTGAAGTTGGTTTTAATGTGTTCTTGAATCATCTCATTAAAACAAGTTTTACGCTCCGCATTGGTGGCCAAATTTTCACAACCCGGAAATACCGGTACATCTTCTATTACGGCAAAAGGAACACTTATTTCTTCTTCTACTTCTTCTACCTCTACCTCTTCTACGCTTACTATGGCATCTTCTACGTACGTTTCTTGGCTACTTTCCGTACTTTCTATAATGGTTTCTTCTACCTCTACCATATCTTCTACAATAGCAATTACATCTGGTGCAGCAGGAGGTGGTGGCGGGGTAACCGTTTTTATCATTTCAGTTATCGGTACCTCCTCATCCATATTATCCATAACATTAAGTACCGTATCATATTCTTTAACCGTATCATAGGTTTTGTATTCTAACAATCTCCATACGGTAAACAAGACAATGGCAAGACCTATTACAAAATAAAGTCCGCTATTTCTATTCAAATCTGCTTGTGGGTTTTTCTTGCGTTCCATGACTTTGTTATTTATACCCTAAAGGTATTACCTCTAAATGCCTTAAAACATGATATTTATCAGTTCAGTTATAATTCCGATAAAAACCAATGGCAACTATTAAGGTGTGTTGTTAACAAGGTCCACGGTTTTTTTTGCAATACGTGTTTTAAAGTATATAGCTACCCGTATACGGTCGTAGTTTTCTCCGTTTACATGGTTCTTTAAATAACCTACCTCTAAGCAAACATTTGGATGCACCGCTTTACCTACCCCTACAAAAAAACGATTCTGTAAAAAATCTAGCTCTTTAAACTCAAAGAAAGATTCATTGGAAACTTTAAAGTAAGTGGTTGTCGTAAACGGTTTTTTGTATTGTAACCGGTGTCTAAATCGTGTACGGAAAGATTTCCCGTTAGGTCCATTAAGCCATCTATTTTCTACCCTATAACGTTGTGTAAACGTACTAGTGTGCTTAACACCTGCCTCTTGGTACCACCAGAATTGTGACTTTTCTTGCAAATTATTAGGATGCTCAAAGGGGTGGGTATCCAAAAAGGCCACCCCAGTACCAACATACCATTGCTTACTTAGCCTATAATTTAAGCCCGTTCTTAAAAATCCAAATTCTGTTTCTTGCGCATAATTGTATTGGCGCCATATGCCTACAATTGGTATACTCCAATGGTCTCCAAGAGCATTATCACCGGCCACTATAAACCAAGTACCTACTTGGTTTTTTAAGTTTTCTTGAGCTTGAGTGGTATCTGGATTTAATAGTAAGATCAAAAGCCAGATGAAAATGAATTGGAAGCTATTGCTTTTTAAAGACCACATACACCTATTATTACTTGTTTGTGTAAAGGTCTTACGGATTCCAAACCAAATTCATGACAATTATCATGAACTTACTATTATAGGTTAATTTCATGTAAAGTTTTGAAAACGTGACATCTGTCATGTTTTAGGAAGATACCCGCCCGTACTTTTGAAGTGTTACTAATAATCATTTTAAAAGACCAGGTATGAACACAATAAAAACCATTTTGGTTCCCTTTGATTTTACGGAAGCAGCTATAAATGCATTGGATTATAGCATGACGTTTATAGGTTTTGAAAACAATGTAGCTATAAAAGCGCTTTACGTTAGTCCCAATCCATTTACAGCGCTAGATATAAAAGAGAGTGAGGCCAGTTTTAATCGAATTTTAAAGCAACTGAACAAGAAAACCAAAAATCGGCCAGAACTGGTTCTGGTACAAGGTAAACTTACCGATGTAATTCTATACCAAAGGGAATTTATGGCTGCGGATATTATTTTCATGGGTACTATGGGCGATCAAAGTGCAGATGATCATGTTACCAATACATCCAAACTGGTTTTAGAAGCGGAATGCCCTATTCTTACCGTTCCGTATAATGCAGAAATGGTATTACCTAAAGAAATAGCCTTGGTTTTGGGTAGCGAAGAAATAGAAAGACCAAGTGTGCTGAACTTATTGTTAGATATAGCTAGAAGTTTTAATGCAAAAGTTCATGTGCTTACCATCTACAAAGAAAACATTCTAGAAGAAAAAGCAATTGTTGAGGGCAATGAAGAAACCTTGGAATATTATCTGGAACATTTTTATGCCGAACACAATTTTGAAAAAAATCAGGATGTGGAAAAAGGTATCCTAGATTTTATAGCAGAGAAAGAAATTGATTTGTTGGCCATAATACCTAGAAATCATGCCCATAAAACAAGCCCCTCAGAAGGTAGGTTAACCAAATTGTTGACCCTACATGCCACCGTACCTGTTTTAACCTTGGATTAACCCCGCAATAAACACAAGATATGACACTAGTACTAGTCATACTATTTATAACCATAGCCCTATTTATATGGGGAAAATTTCCGCCAGATGTGGTAGCCCTTATTGCCATGCTCTCTTTATACCTTTTTGGCATTTTAGAGGTAAAAGAAGCCTTAAGTGGCTTTAGCAATACTACCGTAATCATGATAGCCGCATTATTTATTATTGGTGAAGGTTTATCTAGAACAGGTTGGACTGCCTTGGCAGGTAAATTCTTTGTAGAATGGGCGGGAAAAAGTGTTCCAAAACTTTTGGTGATTGTAACATTGGGTGCCAGTATCTTATCTGGTTTTGTTAGTAATACAGGAACCGTTGCGGCACTATTGCCGGTAACCGTATCCGCTGCTTGGAATGCTGGCACCCTACCATCAAAATTACTTATGCCCGTGGCTTTTGGCTCCAATACCGGAGGCTTATTAACGCTAACCGGAACACCACCCAATATTATTGCAAGCAATGCTCTTGTAGAAAACGGATTTGAAGGTTTTTCATTTTTTGAGTTTGGGCTTATAGGTTTGCCTTTATTATTGGTAGCTATTTTATACTTCCGGTTTATTGGGCACAGGTTATTGCCCAAAAATAAAACGGCCAATAAGCCAGTAGATTTAGATGCCGAAATGCTAAAATGGATGGAAGGATATAGCATTGGAGAAAACCTTTACCGATTTAGGATTCGCTCCATGTCTCCTTTAATCGGTACCCAAATGGGCCATTGGAATTTTGAGGAAGATTTTAAAGTTAGCATCATGCGACTTAGACGTAGACATCCTAGTCCGTTACAACAAAAAACACCGCTATTTGTTGAGTTGCCTAGTGCTGACACAGAAATGCGATATCATGATATTATTACCGTTAAAGGTGAAGCAGCAGCTGTAAACCGACTAATGCAAACCTATAGCTTGGGTATTTTACCGGCGCCATCAGAAAAAGACGGATTAAAAGAAGAATTTATAAACCAAGAGGTAGGTATGGCAGAAATGCTTATAACCCCAAAATCTATTTTTGTTGGTAAGCAAATAAATTTAGGGCAATACCTCAAAAAATCTGGGGTGCAACTCTTGGCTGCTTCAAGAAACAATAGGCCATTAAAAGGAGAGATAACCATTAATGCCGGTGATGCCTTTGTAATAAGGGGGCCATGGCATAACATAGAATCGTTAAAAAACCTTTATGAAAATGTGGTAATCATTGGTAGTCCAGAAGCCATGGCAAAGAATGTAACGGCTCTTACCCCAAAAAGCTTTATTGCTATGGGTACCCTATTACTCATGATCATCTTATTGGTATTTAAAATAGTACCCGGAGCAATAGCGGCACTGCTCTGCGCGGGTATTATGATGCTTACGCGCTGTGTACCCATATCTAAAGCCTACAAGGGTATCAGCTGGACCAGTGTAATTATGATTGCCGCCATGATACCCATGGGTATAGCACTACAAAAAACAGGTGTAGCCCAACTAGCTGCAGAAAATTTGGTGAGCTTTTTGGGCACGTGGCACCCCGTGGCTTTGTTAGGCGGTATTTTTCTGTTAACAACCGCCTTTAGCCAAACCATTAACAACTCGGCAACGGCAGTACTTATGGCCCCTATAGCCTTAATTGCCGCTACAACTTTAGGTGTATCTCCCAAGCCCTTTTTAATTACAGTGGCCATTAGTGCTTCAACAGCATTTTTAACACCGGTAGGTACTACCACCAACGCCATGGTTATGACCGCTGGGGGGTACAAATTCATGGATTACGTAAAGGTTGGCGGGCCCTTACTGCTACTCTTTTTCATAACAACATTAATACTAGTTCCCCTTATATGGAATTTTTAAAAACCTTAAAAAACAACAACAATGGAAGCAGTTATTCAAAACACTAGAAACTTAGAACAATACGGCCTTAAGAACACCAAGGCTAATTGGAATTTAGATGGGGAAACCCTCCAAAAAATTACCCTTGAAAAAGAAATGGGGGTAGAAACCGATAATGGAACCTTGGCCATAAAAACAGGAAAATTTACAGGTCGCTCCCCAAAAGACCGCTTTTTGGTAAAGGATGCGTATACCAAAGACAAAGTTTGGTGGGGTAGAATAAATAAACCTATTAGTCCAGAACATTTTGACCAATTAGAAACAGAGATTAAAAATTACCTTTCTGGTAAAGAAGTATATGTTAGGGATGCCGCGGTTTGTGCAGACCCACAATATACCATGAACGTACGTGTGGTAACAGAATACCCATGGTCTAACTTTTTTGTAAAGAACATGTTCTTGCGTTTATCAGAAGCAGAATTAGAGAATTTTGAGGAAGATTGGTTGGTTCTTTGTGCACCTGGATACGAGGCAAAAAACCCAAAGGAATTTGGTATTATAGCTGGTAATTTTTCAATATTGAACTTTACTAAAAAAATAGCTTTGGTAGGCGGTTCTGCGTATACCGGCGAGATTAAAAAGGGTATTTTTTCGGCATTGAACCTAATTCTACCGGTAGAAAAAAACGTTTTACCCATGCACTGTTCCGCCAATGTTGGAGAAGAAGGAGACACCGCTATTTTCTTTGGATTGTCCGGTACCGGAAAAACCACCTTATCCGCAGACCCCAAAAGAAAATTGATTGGGGATGATGAACACGGATGGACAGCAGAAAACACCATATTTAATTTTGAAGGTGGGTGCTACGCAAAAGTTATTGACTTGACCGAAGAAAAAGAGCCAGATATTTACAGAGCTATAAAACCAGGGGCTTTATTGGAAAATATAGTGTTTAAAAAAGGCACCAAAGAGGTAGATTTTTTTGATAGTACCATTACCCAAAATACTAGGGTTAGTTATCCAATAGACCATATAGATAACATACAGGTACCCTCCTATGCTAGCAATCCAAAGAATATTTTCTTTCTAACCTGTGATGCCTTTGGGGTTTTACCACCCGTATCTAAATTAACACCAGGGCAGGCCGCCTATCACTTCATATCGGGTTATACCGCAAAAGTGGCGGGTACTGAAGCGGGTATAACTGAACCCGTACCTTCTTTCTCTGCTTGTTTTGGAGAACCCTTTATGCCGTTGCACCCAACCAAATATGCAGAAATGCTCAGCAAAAAAATGACAGAAGCAGGTGTAAATGTTTGGTTAATAAACACAGGTTGGAGTGGCGGCCCCTATGGCGTAGGTTCTAGAATTAAGCTAAAGTATACCCGGGCCATGATTTCTGCAATTTTAGAAGGCCAACTAGCCGATGTGGATTTTGAGTCACATCCTATTTTTGGTTTACATATGCCCAAATATTGCCCCGGTGTACCTTCAGAAATTTTAGACCCAATGAATACTTGGTTACAAAAAGGTGCTTATATTAGTAAAGCAATACAATTGGCACATTCTTTCCATATTAACTTTGACAAATTTGCCAGTGAGGCATCTGATGAAATTTTAAATGGAGGACCGCTAATTGATTCGCACCACACATTGGCCGATCACTTTTAAACCTAAAATTTATGTTCCAAATTAATCAATTGGGAACACCCAAAATAGCATCCCCCTTACAGTTAAGTACTGTTAAGGGGGATAATATCTTCAATTTTATCAAAGATGAGGATAAACTTATTTATGACCTTTCCCTAGAAAACTATCAACAATGCATTGCAGATGGTATTGCACCAGTTTGGTTAGAAAAGGCAGGACCAAGACAATTTTTACATTTTGACCCCAAACAAACAAAAGCGGCTATTGTTACCTGTGGCGGTTTGTGCCCAGGGCTTAACAATGTAATTAGAGGCATAGTCATGGCCTTGCATTACTTTTACGATATTAAGGATATTCTAGGCATACGTTACGGTTACGAGGGTTTAAACCCTGAAGCGGGCCATGAATTTTTAAAATTGACCCCAGATGTTGTAAAGGATATTCACCATCATGGTGGTACCATTTTAGGCTCTTCCAGAGGAGGCCAAAGTGTAAGTACCATGGTAGACACCCTAGTTGCAAATAACATTAATATTTTATTTACCATTGGTGGTGACGGTACCCTAAAGGGAGCTAATGCCATAGGCGAAGAAGTAGCCAAGCGTGGTGCCAATATTAGTGTAGTGGGTATACCTAAAACTATTGACAATGATATTGATATCATTGACAAGTCTTTTGGGTTCGAAACCAGTTTTGACATTGCCAGCCCAATAATTAGAGATGCACATAATGAAGCGGCTGGCGCACTAAATGGCATTGCAATTATAAAAGTGATGGGTAGGGACAGTGGCTTCATAGCTGCATCTGCCACCTTGGCCATGCCAGAGGTAAACTACGTATTGGTACCAGAAATGGATTTTAACCTTTACGGTGAAACGGGTTTTTTAGAGTTATTAAAAAAGCGCTTATTGGATAAAAAACATGCGGTAATTGTTGTGGCAGAGGGTGCAGGGCAACATTTGATACAAAAAGCGGCAGAAGTTAAAGATGCCTCTGGTAATATACAGCACGAGGATATTGGTGTTTTTTTAAAAGATAAAATCAAAGCGTATTTTGCGGATAGCCTGCCTGTAACCATTAAATACATAGACCCTAGTTACATTGTACGTAGCGCACCTGCTAATAGTAGCGATAGTATTTTTTGTAGCAGTTTGGCATACCAGGCAGTGCACGGTGCCATGGCAGGTAAAACACAATTTGTTGTGGGCAAAGTAAACAACAAGTTTGTATACCTACCTATAGCGGCCGTTACAACAAAACGTAAAAAGATAGATTTAGAAAGCGAATTTTGGTTCGCCGTATTACAAAGTACAGGGCAACCTTTCTCTTTTTAGTTGGTTAACTATTAATTTAATAGAGCACCTTTTGTTACGCCAATTAAACTAACATTGCATATGTTCTGGACGATAACAATACTTCTTTACGTGTTACTTGCCTTTGGTATAGTGGCCAAACTTTTAATAAATGGCATGCGACCTAGCAAATCTCTGGCTTGGTTACTTGCCATTTTTACCATACCCATTGGGGGTATTTTGCTGTATCTTATGGTGGGGCGCAACAGAAGAAAGAATAAACTTTTTACCCTTAAGGACGATTTTACAAAAAACCTTCCAGAGCCTCCCAGGTCTAAACCTACTGAGAATGTAAAACAACATAGAAATCTGGTAAATCTTATCTATGGTAGTTGTGGCTACCCCTTAACCTGCAACAATAGTGTAGAGATTCTAAGAGATGGTAAAGCCACTTTTGACTGTATTTTTAACGCCCTAGAAACTGCCAAAGACCATATACATATACAGTATTACATTTTTGAAGATGGCGAATTGGCAGAACGTTTTTTTAAAATTCTAGAGACCAAACGAAAAGAAGGAGTTAGTATACGTGTAATGTATGATAGCGTGGGAAGCTTTTCTTTAGACGAATCTTACAAAAAAAGATTAAATACTATTGGCGTGGAAGTGGGTCAATTTTTACCCTTTAGGTTGGGTAAATTCATATCTTCTTTAAATTATAGAAATCATAGAAAAATTGTTATCATCGATAATATAATTGGGTTTACCGGCGGAATAAACGTGTCTGATAAATACCTAAAAGAAGACACGGAAATTGGTTCTTGGCAAGATACCCATATGAAGATAGAAGGCGATGCCGTAAACCTATTGAATCGGATATTTTTAACCGACTGGTACCTAGCCACGGAAAAAGAGGTAAAAATACCTAGCAATACCCTCAAAAAAGAAATTCAGCATAAAATTCCGTTACAAATAGTTCCCAGCGGACCAGATGATGATTTTGCGGTAATGGAACAAGTGTATTTTAAAATTATAAACAATGCCAAAGACTATCTATACATTGTAAATCCGTATATAATTCCCAACCATGCAATTTTGCAGAGTTTACAAACGGCGGCCTTGAGCGGTGTAGATGTAAGGCTGCTAATTTCTGCAACTACAGATTATAAAATGGTAGATTGGTGTGTACGCTCTTATTTTGAGAGTTACCTAAAATCGGGGATAAAAGTACATTTGCATCCAGACGCTTTTATCCATAGTAAGATTATGGTTAGTGATGATAAAATAGCTAGCATTGGCACGGCAAATTTAGATAACAGAAGCCTACAACAAAACTATGAGACCAATGCCATTATCTATCATGAAGCCTTAAGCATACAAGTAAAAGAACAGTTTTTAAAAGATTGCGAAAGCGCTATAAGACTATCAGATTTTGATGCCTACCATAAGCGCTCTAAACGAAAGAAATTACTTGAAGGTGCGGCAAAATTGTTAAGTCCTATGTTATAAAAAGCGTACTAAATTTAGCTGTGAAGTTCCAACTGGACGGGTTTAAATTTTGCCAAAGATGCGCCACAGGTAGGGCAAGCAAATAAAGAAGGTAGTTCATTGAAGGCCGTGTTCTTAGGTATTTTATTCTTTTTATCCCCCACAACATCGTCATAAATGGTATAACAATTCTGGCATTGGTGTACCTTTCTGCCTTTATCTTTGGGTTTATTGGGCTCTTTTTGAATTGTTGGCTCGGCAACCTTATACAGCTGTTCAAAATATTTTTTACTTAGCTCCATAAGCAGGCCACTCAATTCTACCTTGTCTACATCTTGGGCATAAACTATATATGTATCCGTATTTGGGTCAAAATTTTTAAAGTGTAGTACATTGTAAGAAGGTCTAACCTCAAAATCCGCTACCAGTTTTGGTGGCGCATTCTTTTCTATTACAATGGAAGAAAAATGTGAGCGTTTGCCTACATCGTTACTAATACCAAAGGTTAGCCCGTATGTACTAATATCATTCTGGTCAAAATTACGCACTAGGAACCTTTTTAACTCAAATGCTTCTGCATCATCTACGGGCAAATGCCAGTTCATCTCTAATTGTGAATGGCGAACGTTAATACCGTTTAAACCTAAAAATCGTTCCAAAGCGGGTCTACTTTGAGTTTTAATTCCTTTTACAATCAAGGATTTCCATGGGGTTATGCATATCTTACCAATACCATTGTCCAAACAAAAGCCGCAAAATTCTTTTAAAAATTTTAAATCGTAGCGGTTATTACGCCAATAAAGTCCTAACCAATATTGGTCTAGCCCCATTCTGTTCATCCCCTCATAATAAGGAAAGGTTAAATAGGGTGTTTGCAAGGGCTCTTGTATGTTTTTGTTGTTTGTTTCTAATTGCTGATTGATGATGGTAAACAACTGGTCTACATTATCGATTCCCGTAAACACCTCTTCTATAACTTTGGCGATCTTTACAATATCCCAGCTATAGATCAATACCGGGTAAAAGGCCTTGTTCTTCCAATGGGGAAGCATAACATTTAGATACCAATAATCTTCTTCTGCAGAGGCTATGAAGTTAAGGTTACCACTAAAAAGGGGCACCAACCGCTGTTTTGGGTCCGCAATGTTTATTTTTAATTTAGGTTGATAGTTAAATTGCTCTAACAAATACAAATATGTAGATCCTTTTAACCAATGGGTCATATCAAAAATATCTGCAGAAACGTAAGAGCATACAATGTTTTGATAGGTTCTATCTGCTACAATGTTGGTATTAAACTCAGACAACAGTTCTAATTGCTTTTTACTTTTATGAGGTAGCGGAAAAAGTAAATCTTGGCGCGAGCCAAAATACACTTCTTGCAGGCCAGCAGCCTCTAGCATGGCAATACTATCCTTTAATTCGCCCGGCGAAGTAACCCCACCTTTAAAAAATATGCGATGTAAATCGTCATTCATAGCTTTAGGTTTATACCGTTTGCAATTGTGCTTCTAAAATAGCTTTCACCTCTGGTTTACAACTACCACATCCCAAGCCCGCACCTGTTTGTGCAACTAAATCTGTGAATCTGGTGCAACCACCTTTTATGGCCTTTTCTATATTACCTTGCCCCACTTGGCTACAAGAGCAAACCAGCTTACCCAGCATAGGTTCGCCAGAAGGTGCTCCACGTAGTAATTCGTCACGTTTTTCAGAGAGTTCTATTTCCTCTTCTATTAATCGTTTAAACTCGGCAAACTCATTTTTATCGCCTATAAGGATGGCACCTTTTAAAATATCGTTTTTAACGATACACTTTTTATAAAACCGTTTGTGCACATCCATTAGAATAATTTCTTGGTATGTATCATCATTTTTAGGAGCATTGACCATTCCAATACTACACAGGTCCAAATCATCAAACTTTAAGATATTCATCAATACAGAACCGTTGTAAATGCTACTTAAATCGCCTAAAATATAATTGGCCGCCACATCTGCTTGTTGCTCCGCCGCAGAGGTAATTCCAAATAGACTACCCTTAAATTCGGCAATCTCTCCCATAGCAAATATACTGGGGTCACTAGTTTGTAGGTACGGATTAACTACCACTCCTCTACCCGTTTGCAAGCCTGCATTCTTGGCAATATCCATATTAGGCCTTGTACCAATAGCATACACTATGGCATTACAATGCAGTGTACGCCCGGTTTTTAGGTTTATTTGCAAGCCATGGGTACTGCCTTCGGCATCAAAAATGGTGCTTACCTCATTATCAAAATAGATTTTAATACCCCGCTCTAATACATCTTCTGCCAATAATCTACTAGCTATTGGGTCTAATTGGCGCTCCATTAAACGTGGCGCTCGCTGAATAATACTAATTTCTAAACCAATTTTTTTTAGTGATGCCGCTAACTCCAGTCCCAGCAATCCACCACCAACAATAGCTACATGTTGTTGCTCATTTGCTAGCCCCGTTTGTTTTAAGTAGCTTTTTAATCGGTCTGCATCCCCTTTTTCACGCATGGTAAAACGCCCAGGCAAATCCATACGTACTCCTTGCGGAACAAAAGCTCTACTCCCTGTTGCCATAATAAGCAAATCATAAGGATGTTTCTTTCCAAAATCGTCATAGACTATCTTTTTCTGAGTGTCTATTTTCTGAATCCCATTTTTAGCATATAAAGTAACTTGAAGTTTTTCCAATTCGCCCGCTTTAAATTTTTTTAAAGCGTCCCAACTCAAATCTTCATTCACATATTCTGGTAGTAAAACCCGATTATAGAACGGGTTTTCTTCTTTAGAAAAAACGGATATCGTGTCGGTCTTATTTTTATCTCTATAGGTTTGAATAAAGCGGTAGGCAGCCGCCCCTGCCCCAATAATCACCAAATTCTGTTTGGCTTTTTTGTATTTTTCTACTTGTACGGCACTGTATTTAAAATCGGGTTCCTTAGAAATTGGGTCTACCAAGGCGTGGGTTAAATTATTGGCACGGCTAAAATCTTGGTTAAGTATTTTACCCCAGTGCATGGGTAAGAAAACCAACTTTTCCCGTATTTCATAATTAACATTAACCTTGGCCCTAACCGTACCCCGCTTACTTTTAATTACCACCAAGTCTCCTTCTTTGATTCCCCTAACATAAGCATCAACTGCATTCATTTCTAAAAACGGTTGGGGAATGTGGGTAAGCAACCTTTTAACTTTACCGGTCTTGGTACGGGTATGCCACTGGTCTCTTACCCTACCCGTATTTAGTACCAATGGAAACTCTGGGCTTGTAGTTTCAGATTTGTTATACAGATTTTGGGGTGCGTTAAACTGTACTTTACCAGATAGGGTGTAATAATTTTGGTCTGTAAATAAACGTGGTGTTCCCGGATGCTCGGCATGGGGTACCGGCCATTGAAAACTGCCTTCTTTTTGCAAGCGTTCATGAGATAACCCCGCAATATCTATATTGCTACCTTTTGTCATAAGGCAATATTCATCATACACCTCTGCGGCCGACTCATAATCAAACCCTTTAAATCCCATTTCTTGCGCAAAGCGCCATAAAATTTCTGCATCTGGCAAGGCTTCTCCGGGAGCATCCAATACTTTAGGCAAATAGTTAATGCGCCTTTCACTATTGGTCATAGTGCCCTCTTTCTCTAACCAACCTGCTGCAGGCAGCAGTAAATCTGCATATTTAGTAGTTTCAGAATTATGGCTTATATCTTGTACAATTACAAAATGGGCTTTTTCTAGGGCTCTTTCTACAAGCTTAGCATTAGGTAAGCTCACAACAGGATTGGTACAAATAATCCATACGGCTTTCATTTTACCACTTTCCAAGGCTTTAAACATTTCTGTGGCCGTGTAGCCAGGTTCTGCTTGGATGGGCCCACTGTTCCAAAATTCTTGTACGGCCAACCGGTCTTTGGGGTTACCTAAATCTTTATGAGCTGCCAGTAAACTTGCCATACCACCAACCTCTCTACCACCCATGGCATTGGGCTGCCCGGTTAATGAAAATGGTCCGCTGCCGGGTTTTCCAATTTGCCCAGTTAAAATTGAAAGGTTTAATAAGGATACGTTTTTATCTACCCCAATAACACTTTGGTTAAGCCCCATGGTCCACATACTTATAAAACCTTTGGCATCTGCTATATATCTGGCCGCTTTTCTAATATCATCTACCGGTACACCACACAAATTGGCTGCCTGTTTTAAAGACAATTCAAAAGCTTTTTGCTTGCATGCCTCAAAATTTACGGTATGCTTGGCTATAAATCCTTTATCTATTTTTTTCTTTTCTATAAGCCATCTTGCTATGGCATTGAATAGGATTACATCGGTTCCGGGTAATAGCTGTAGGTGCAAGTCTGCCAAAGCACAGCTTTGTGTCTTACGTGGATCTACTACAATAATCTTAACCTTAGGGTTTTTCTCTTTATGCGCTTCTATACGCCTAAACAAGATGGGGTGGCACCAAGCCGGATTGGCTCCAGCAATTAAAAAACAATCTGCCAATTCTATATCTGCATAGGCAATGGGCACGGCATCATTACCTACCGTTTTTTTATACCCTACAACGGCAGAACTCATGCATAAACGCGAGTTGGTGTCTATATTATTGGTACCAAAAAAACCTTTGGTTAATTTATTGGCTAGGTAATATTCTTCTGTAAGGCATTGCCCAGAAACGTACATACCCACACTGTTTGGGCCGTATTTTTGAATTATACTTTTAAAGACCGCAGCACCTCTTTTAAAGGCAACATCCCAAGACACCCGTTGTCTTGCATGGTTTTTACTCCACTTCATCTCTGGATATAGAATGCGGTCTGTGGTATCTTGTGCTACATAATTCAAGGTTTTCCCTTTGGAGCAAAGCATGCCTTTGTTCACGGGATAGTCTGCATCTCCTTCTAGGGTTATTGCCCCTTTTGGGTCTTTGTGTATAACCATACCACAACCAACACCACAATAGGAACATACAGTTTTATGTGAGGTAGAATTTTTCATAATCAAAGGAGTTGCCAATGCTTATGGAAAATTATAAAAATACGTATTAATACGTAGTATTTATATCATAAATATGCGTCCAAAAAATAGCGTTTCAACAAAAAATAGGGGCAAACAGAAAGAATTGTTTAAAATGAGCTTAGATTGTGCGCTCTCGCTTTTTTGGTTAGGTCGATAAGGTTTTTCACCTCCATCTTTTTCATGAGGTTAAACCGATGCGTTTCTATGGTTCTTTTGCTATTCTGAAGCTTTTCTGAAATTTCTTTATTGGTATAGCCTTCCAGTATTAGCTCCAATACCTTTAATTCTTTTTTGGTTAAATCGAACGGTATTTCGCCTTCTACTTTTTCTGCAGCCCCATTAGCATTAGCAAATAAATTGTTCACCAACACATTAGAAATATCGCCACTAAAATATTTACCGCCGTTTTGTACGGTATGTATTGCTTTGATAAACTCTGCCTTGTCTGTATCTTTTAACAAATAACCGCTGGCACCAGCCTTAACCGATTTAAGAATATACTCCTCAGAATCGTGCATAGATAAAATGATGCATTTGGTTTTAAGATCTTTCTGCAGATTTAATTTTTCTACCGCCTCTATACCACCCATTTGCGGCATTCGAATATCGATTATCAACAAATCCGGGGCTTTTTGCGCTACCACATCCAAGGCCTCTAGACCATTGCTGACTTCTGCAACTACATCTAAATCTTGTTCTTCTTCTAGTAGCGCACGAATACCATCTCTTACCAAAGCGTGGTCGTCTGCCAAAACAATTTCTATAGTCTGCTGCATAGTTTGTGGGTCCATAACGCAAATGTAATTGAATTATCTATAAACTAGAAAAGGCCACATTGCCTAAGCAACATGACCCAATCGAAGCAATGTGTTACTTTTATTTTTCTGCTGTGGTGAAAAATTTAGGTTTTATGATGAGCATGGCCCAAGCCCAATTTTGAGAACTTGCCGCATCTGCTTCTGCCACCCCTTTAAGCTCGTACATACCATCTGAAGGAAATAAATGCGAATAGCCCACTTTTAAGGCAAAACCTTTAAAGCCTTGGGAATACACCAAATCTAATTCCGTTCCCAAAGATTTTTCGCCGCTGGGCAATTCTTCTGCGCCCGAGAAATTAAGCACTTTTGCCATTAGGCCACCTTTTTCTCCTAATTTAAAATTAGCACTTAAGTGTACATCTGTTAGCCCAACAGAATTAGCATGGTTACCTACGTAGAAGTAATCCATTAGACCATTAAACTTGTGATTGGTACCATACAAAGGAAAGAAAGCTCCTGTTTCCCCTGCAGTTTCGCCATCATTGCCGCTAATAAACTCCACTCCGGCACCTAGTCCTACTTTGCTCGATGCCATATAGGACACATCTAATCCTAGTAGACTAGCCCCTTTAACTTCCAAACCGCCTTGGCGCTCTCCAGATTGGAAATACGCATTGGCGGCAGCACCAAAACTACCTTTGTTGTATTTAAGGTGTACCCCAGCAGTAAACAGATTGTTTAGACCGTCTGCTGCTCCTTCGTCATCAAAATTTTGGAACCCATTATTCATCAACAAAGCACTCCCAGAAAACGAATCCCATTTCTGACTCAAATGCAGCATTTGCATTGTTTTATAGCTAAAGAATCCGGTAGTATTGTACGCCGTACCCACAGATTGAAATCCAGTTGGGTTATCAAAATCTTGGTTAAAAGCAAAGGCAAAATCCATTTTAAATTTATCCTTACCATATTTAATCATGGCGGCATCATGGTTACGACCTTGTTGTGCCCAATCTAACCCCCCTAAAATACGTTGGTCGTCATACGATAATACTTGTCGCCCTAATTTGGTAGACCACCCAGAACCTAGGTTCAATTCTGCCCAAGCTTCAAAAACGGCAAAAGAATCGTTTTGATCATCCGGTAAAATCTGTCTGTTCTCACCCCAAACTAAAACGTCTTGTATACTTAAGAATACATTAAAGTTCTCGGTTTTAAGGCCTGCGTTTAGTCTTGCCCGCGTAGAAATGGCAAAACCAGGGTCGGCCGCATCAGGAATTATACTTCCAAATCCGTTTCTGTATTCCGTACGTGGTCTAAATTGACCATCTAGAGTAAACTGTGCTTGGGTGGTGGCAAGGCAAAAGATACCTAGGCCAATAGTACATATTAGCTTTTTCATACTGATTAAATGTTTGGGTTATTTAGTTTTTTTATTGAAATTTTTAGTGTTCTAAAAAATCGATTAAGTGTTTTCTATACTTGTAGTAATCGGCATGTTCCAAGACCGATTTTCGGGTTCGGGGACGTTTGAATTCTATAGGCAAGACATCACCAATTTTAGCTCTTGGTCCGCTGGTCATCATTACCACACGGTCTGCTAAAAAGATAGCTTCGTCCACATCATGGGTAATCATCACCGCAGTAATTTTTTCTTTATTCCAGATTTCAATTAAAATATCTTGTAGTTCGCCACGGGTAAGGGAATCTAGCATTCCAAAAGGCTCATCTAACAACAATACCTTGGGTTTTATGGCGAAAGCCCTTGCAATACCAACTCGCTGTTGCATTCCTTGAGAGAGTTCGTTCGCCTTTTTATGAAAAGCTCCTTCTAGCCCTACCTTGTCCAGGTAATACATAGCGATGTCTTTTCTTTGGGATTTACTGGCATGCGGAAAAACCTGATTTACCCCCAACAATACATTTTGCAAAGCGGTCATCCATGGCATTAAACTGGGTGCCTGAAAAATAACCCCGCGGTCTGGCCCTGGCCCTTTTATAGGACTACCCAAAACCGAAATACGCCCATCAGAAATTGGATTTAACCCTGCAATCATGGAGAGCATGGTAGTTTTACCACAACCGGAATGCCCAATAATGGTCACAAACTCTTCTTTTAATATCTGCAGATTTAGATGTTCCAAGACTACATAATCCCCTTTTGGCGTTGGGTACACTTTTTTAAGGTCGTTTAAATCTAACATTACGTTGTCTGACGGAAATGTAATTCCATTTTGATGACCAAGTGCTTCTTTAGTAACTTCTACAAACATGATTTCTTTTTTTAAAGATTAGGCAACAAAACTTTTAGGGGCCACATCTGGCAAAACATATTCTTTCTTAGAGGCAGACTTGCGCGCTTCTCCAATACCCATGAGGTATTCAATAATAGCGTTACGGGTCTTTTTGTATTCTGGATTATCATTTAAAGCCGTTTTATCCCTAGGTCTGTCTATATTTATCTTAAACTCGGGCCCTAGCGTAGCATTAGGCCCTGGTTTTAAGGGTATAATACGGTCTGCCATATAAATACCCTCGTCCACATCATTGGTAATTAACAATGCTGTACGCTTGTCTTTGCTCCAGATTTTTAAAATTTCGTCTTGTAAATTCCCTCTGGTCAAGGCATCCAAAGCCCCTAAAGGTTCATCCATGATTATCATTTCTGGATTCATTGCTAGCGCTCTGGCCACAGATACCCGTTGACGCATACCCCCAGAAAGTTCTTTAGGTCTCTTATTGATGGCCGGTAACAGATTTACCATTTTTACGTATTCCGTTACACGTTCCTTCAATTCGGTTTTACTTGCCTTTGGAAAAGCTTCTTTTACCGCCATGGATACATTCTGGCCTACAGTGAGCCATGGCAAAAGGGAATAATTCTGAAAAATAACGCCTCTTTCGTGACTGGTACCTTTTACCGGTTCGCCTTTAAACAGTACTTCGCCACTTGTAGGTTTTAGCAAACCATTAATTAAATTGACTAGAGTAGTTTTACCACTACCGGTAAAGCCTACAATAGCTACAAATTCGCCCTCTTCTATACTAAGATTGATATCTGTAAGTACCTCTGTAGCTTCCGCTCCGGTGCCGTATGTTTTATTGATGTTCTTTAGTTCTAAATACGCCATACCTCTTTTATTTAAGCTGTTGCGTTTTTGTTGAAAGACACCATGTTTTGTATGGTTAACATAATACGGTCGAGTAAAAAACCGATTATCCCAATAACGAACATGGCAACGATTATTTTTGAGTTGGAATCGTTAGCGCCGTTCTGGAATTCTTCCCATACAAACGAACCTAATCCTGGACTTTGGGCTAATAATTCAATGGCAATCAATACCATCCAAGCTACGGATAAGGTAATTCGTAACCCTGTGAATATTAAGGGTAAAGACGAGGGTAATATCACCTTAAACACCTTTTGGATTGCTCCTAATTTTAGAACCTTGGCTACGTTAATGTAATCTTTGTCTACCGTTGATACGCCCATTGCCGTATTGACCAATGTTGCCCACATGGCACAGAGCCCAACACTAATGAACGAGATGATAAATGCACTGTCTGAGTCTGAATCTTTGGTCATGGTTTTTACAATCATGAACACCAAAAGCAACCAAACCACAGGAGATACGGGTTTAAAAATCTGAATTAACCAGTTAAAGCTATTGCGTAAAGTTGAACTCAGACCTATAATAATACCAACAGGAACTGCAATAACCAAGGCTAAAAGGAAGCCAGCGAAAACCGTTTTTAAACTGGTAAAAATCTGGTCAACAAAAGAAGGCCTACCCGTATACGTAATTGGCGCCTTACCTTCTGCTTCTCTTTTTTCATTTAAAGCCGCCGTTTTTGCCTTAAACTCAGCTTTATCCGCACTAATGGTTTTATGGTCCGCAATAAGTGTATTAAAGGACGTCCAAACCTGAGCAGGAGACGGCAAAGTGTTGGGTTGACAGCTTACATCACCAGAAGCTATACACGCCGCCATCTCGTCTGCCGCGGCTTGACCTTGGTCGGTTAAGGCTTTCTCAATTTTATAATCAGCCTCTATATTAAACAGTGATTTTGCCCCCACATGCCATAATCCAATGAACAACAAAATGGATGCAAGCGGAATTAATACTTTTCTAAGAAAGGTCTGTACATTCCATTTAGGCATTTTAGGTAGCAGCTTGGCCGCTACAGCTTTTGCTGTAGCACCAAACTTTACATTATCATCTTTTACAACAGTAACACTTTGCTTCATGGTGAATTTGTTTTAGAGTGATGAATCGTCTTTGTTTCCTATCTCAAAACTGTTGATGTACCCAATTGGGTCTTTAGCATCATACGTTTTGCCATCTATAAAATCTGTAGTTGCAGGCTTGTACCCATCTGTAGTTGGAATATCACTAGCAGGTATTTTACCTTCTGCCACTAAGGCTTCCGCAGCCTTTTTCCAGATGTCTGGTCTGTAGATATCCTTAATGGTTTCATCATACCAAGCGGCTGGTTTTGAATCCGGAATTTGCCCCCATCTTCTCATCTGCGTTAAGAACCAAATACCATCAGAATAGAAAGGATACGTAGCGTTATACTTATAGAATACATTAAAATCTGGCATGGAACGCTTATCACCTTTTTCAAACTCGAACGTTCCCGTCATAGAATTGGCAAGAACCACCTCATCTGCACCAACATATTGTGGCATAGATAAAATCTTAACGGCTTCTGCTCTGTTTCCAGGTTCATCTAACCATTTACCAGCTCTAATTAATGCTTTGGTTACTGCTGTAGCCGTATTTGGGTTTTCTTCTACAAACTTTTTGGTCATTACAAATACCTTTTCAGGGTTGTTTTTCCAGATATCATAATTGGTAGTTACCGGCACACCAATTCCTTTAAAAACGACTTGTTGGTTCCAAGGTTCACCCACGCAATATCCATAAATAGTACCTGCTTCCAAGGTTGCTGGCATTTGTGGTGGTGGCGTAACAGATAATAGTACTTCTGCATCTATTTGCCCTTGTACGTTATCTGCTGTGTATAATCCTGGGTGTATACCCGCTGCAGCTAACCAATAACGAATTTCATAATTGTGCGTAGATACTGGGAAAACCATTCCCATTTTAAATGCTTTGCCACTATTCTTATACTCAGAAATTACAGGCTTTAAAGCATCTGCTTTAATAGGATGTACTGGCTTGCCATCATCTCCTTTTGGCACGTTTGGCTTCATCTTAGACCATACATCATTAGAAACCGTAATACCATTTCCATTTAAATCCATAGAAAATGGTGTCACCAATTCGGCCTGTCTACCAAAACCAGCACCTGCCGCAATAGGTTGCCCTGCTAACATGTGAGAACCATCTAATTGACCATCTATTACACGATCCAACACATTTTTCCAGTTAGACTGTGCTTCTACAGAAACAAATAAACCTTCATCCTCAAAAAAGCCTTTCTCTTTTGCAATGGCCAAAGGCGCCATATCTGTTAACTTAATAAAACCAAACGTCAATTGTGGTTTTTCAATCTCTAAAGCAGTAGAAGTTGTTTCAGCTTGCGCTAACTCTTCTCCCTTTTTCTCTTTTTTTCCTCCGCAGGCTACAAGTGCAACCATTACAAGAAAAGCGGATAATTTTGTCATAATCGTTTTCATAAAGCGGTATTGTTTAAATGGTTATTCTAATTCCTTATGTTGTAAATGTACGTATGAAATTGTATTTAACTACGTATTATTACGTATTTATACTTAAAATTACCGATTATTATGTGATTGAGAATCTAAGTAGGGGAATTTTTACAGAATGCAAAAAACTAAAGGATAAGATTTGCAAATTGATAATTTAAAAGTTTGATTTACAGCACAGAATCCAATACACGCTGTATATCATCCTCAAAAAAGAAGTTATGCTCTGCCACTACATCACCAATTATAAGTATACCTGGCTGGGTAAAATCTATAGTGTTTGATACTTCTGCCATGGTCCCTAATGTACCCATGGCGCAACTTTCATTTTCTAAAGTTCCGTTTTGCAAAACCGCGAAGGGAGTTCCTGCACCTTTATGCTGTAGCAATACTTCTGACAACGCCTTCATTTTACGTATTCCCATAAGAATTATCAAGGTTGCCGAAGATTGTGCCGCTAGACTTAAATCCTTGGAAAAGGAACCATCTTTAGTAGTGGCGGTAACCACCCAAAAGCTAGAACTTACACCTCTTTTAGTAATAGGTATACCTTGGCTAGCCGCAACTGCAGTAACACTGCTTACCCCTGGCACTACGTTTACGGGAATGCCAAAGGTATTGGCGTAAGCTATTTCTTCCGTGGCCCTACCAAACACATACGGGTCACCTCCTTTTAAACGCACCGCATGTCCGTAAGTAAAAGCACTCTCTACTAATAGGGTATTAATTTCTTGCTGGTTTAGACTGTGCTGCCCACATCTTTTACCTACGTATATTTTCTTAATACCAGCAGGAATTTCTGCCACCAACTTTTCTGAAACCAAAGCATCATACAAAACCACATCTGCATCCTGTAAAGTTCGTAAACCCCTTACTGTAATTAAATCTTCTGCTCCTGGCCCTGCTCCCACCAAACTAATTCTCGCTTCTCTATCTATTGCTTTCATATGTATTTAGTTAGGTTAGAATTATTGATTTCGCAACAATAATACGTATTTATTTCGAAATAAAAAGCAATAAATTAAGTAATAATACTTAGTTTTGATTTATCAATTAAGTAGAGGCTTATGAAAAATATAATTGTTATTGGTAACGGAATGGTAGGCTACAAGTTCTGTGAGAAGTTTGTTGCCGCCCAAACTACTGGGTTTACTTTAACCATTTTTGGAGAAGAACCAAGACCTGCCTACGACCGGGTTCATTTAAGTGCCTATTTTGAAGATGAAAATGCTACAAAACTAGAAATGGCGCCTGCCTCATGGTACACAGAAAATAACATCAATCTTATTACTAATAACCGTATTGTAGATATTAATAAAGAAGCCAAAACGGTAACCGACCAACATAACCAACAACACACTTACGACTATTTGATCCTAGCAACAGGTTCTGTGCCCTTTGTTCCTCCTATTAAAGGTGTAGAAAAGGAAGGCGTTTTTGTCTACCGGACTATTGAAGATTTAGAAGGGATGATTGCCTACGCCAAACACATCAACCAAATTAAACCGAATGGTAAGGCGGCAATCCTTGGTGGTGGTCTACTAGGCTTAGAAGCCGGAAAGGCCGTTATGGATATGGGTTTAGAGCCTCATGTGGTAGAATTTGCTCCTAAATTAATGCCCAGACAATTAGATGCTCGTAGCAGTAAGGTATTGCAATTAAAGCTAGAATCCATGGGTATTCACATTCACCTAAGCAAGGCTACCAATCAGATTTTGGGGGATGAAGTCATAACAGGAATGGAATTTGGAGAAGATGATATTTTAGAAACCGATATGCTTATTATTTCTGCGGGTATACGTCCACGAGACGAACTTGGAAAAAGCTGCGGCTTAAAAATGGGAATTCGTGGTGGCATAGAAGTGAATAATCGTATGCAAACATCTGACCCTTATATCTACGCCATAGGAGAAGTAGCACTGTACAACCAAATGATATATGGTCTGGTGGCTCCTGGTTATGATATGGCTCATGTAGCCGTGCAACAAATTTTAGGGCACACAGATATCACAATGGCGAGTGATATAGATATGTCTACCAAGTTAAAACTCATTGGTGTAGACGTAGCTAGTTTTGGCACTCCATTTATGCCTGCAGATAAAGGGTTATCTATCATTTTTGAAAATAAAACCCAGTTTCTTTACAAGCGTATCAACGTAAGTCTAGATGGCAAAAAATTATTGGGTGGTATTATGGTTGGTGATGCTGCTGATTATAGCATGCTACATCAAATATACCTAAATGGAATGGCCATCCCAGAAGACCCAGCACAATTAATCTTACCTGCCAGCGAGGGCGGTGGATTGTTAGGTGACATCATGGACTTACCAGACGAAGCCCAAGTATGTTCTTGCGAGAGCGTTTCTAAAGGTCAAATTTGCAATACCATAGAAACAGGAGCTGCTACGGATTTGGCCGGTGTTGTTAGCTGTACCAAGGCAGGCACTGGCTGTGGAGGTTGCAAGCCTATGGTTAAAGACCTTACGGAAGCCACATTAAAATCTTTAGGCATAGAAGTCAAAGACCACATTTGTGAACATTTTGATTTTAACCGACAAGAACTGTATTCTTTAATACAGGTAAAAGGCTATGAAACGTTCAATGAGGTTCTAGATAACCATGGTAATGGCGGACA
Source organism: Croceivirga radicis (assembly GCF_002072105.2). Lineage (GTDB taxonomy): Bacteria > Bacteroidota > Bacteroidia > Flavobacteriales > Flavobacteriaceae > Croceivirga > Croceivirga radicis. The sequence goes on along the minus strand of NZ_MTBC01000005.1, from coordinate 176,281 downwards.
TGGATGTGAAATCTGTAAACCTGTAATTGCTTCGCTTATGGCTACGATTCACGCCGATACAGCCAATAAAGAGTATGCCATACAAGATTCTAACGACCGATTTTTAGCGAATATTCAACGGAACGGCACCTACTCCGTAGTACCGCGGGTACCGGGTGGTGAAATTACGCCAGATAAGCTCATCGCCTTAGGAGAAATAGCCAAGAAGTACGATTTGTATACCAAAATTACTGGGGGTGTCCGTATCGATTTGTTTGGCGCTACCTTAAACCAGCTACCACTAATTTGGAAAGAATTAATTAGTCACGGGTTTGAGAGCGGACATGCCTATGGTAAATCGTTACGTACCGTTAAAACCTGCGTAGGTAGTACGTGGTGCCGTTATGGTATGGACGAGAGTGTAAGCTTTGGAATAGAACTGGAGAACCGCTATCGTGGTATTAGAGCGCCACATAAAATTAAAGGTGGCGTATCTGGTTGTATTCGGGAATGTGCCGAAGCCAGAGGTAAAGATTTTGGCCTTATTGCTGTAGAAGGCGGTTGGAATCTCTACGTGGGTGGCAACGGTGGCGCCAATCCACGGCATGCAGAACTATTGGCGGAGCAAATAGACAACCAAACGGTTATTAAATACCTAGACCGCTACTTAATGTTCTACATGCGTACGGCAAAACCTTTACAACGTACTGCTGCGTGGCAAGAACGTTTAGACGGTGGTATGGCGTATCTAAAAGAAGTAATTATAGAAGACAAACTAGGAATCGCGGCCGACTTGGAAGCAGAAATGCAAACCTTGGTCAATAAGTTTGAGTGCGAATGGACACAAGCCGTGAACAATCCGGAAATGATGAAACGCTTCAACCATTTTGTAAATAGTAAAGAAGAAGACGATAATTTGGTTTTTGTACCCATGCGCGAACAAAAAATGCCACAGCAATGGCAATAACCTATCAACCTAAAAAATAACCCATGGAAACATTTCTTTCTAAATATACCAAAACCGCTCCAGCAGAAGTCACCACATGGTTCAAAGCGGCTTCGGTAAACGATTTTCCAAAAGATGGCGGCGCCTGCGTTAAATACAAAGACAAGCAGATAGCCGTGTTCAATTTTGAGCGACTCAACCAATGGTTTGCATGCCAAAATTTATGTCCGCATAAATTAGAAATGGTTTTAAGCCGTGGTATGATAGGCGACCACCAAGGCATACCTAAAGTAGCCTGTCCTTTACACAAGAAAACCTTTTCTCTAGAATCTGGTGAAAACTTGAATGGCGATTTACCCGCAATAGCCACCTATCCCGTAAAAATTGAAGCAGGTTTTGTGTATATTGGCTTTTCTGATTAACGTCTGAAAAACCAATACCTATGGGCAACTCCCAAAAATTAGAACAGGCATTTGCCATGTTTGATGCTGCTAATGCTAAAGATCCTAATACTGAAGTAGTTAATGGGAAAACCTATCCCAAAGAACTACTTTATGCTGAGCGAATGACCGCAACTTTAAATCGTTTTGAACCAAATGCCACCGAGGCCTTACAGCTAACTGCTCGCTGCCAGCACATTTGCCGATGGGAAATACCTAGGGAAAGCTATGAGATGAACCGAACTGGTTATTTGTTATGGCGACAGAATTTAAAGAAATTCCACGCTAAAAAAGCAGCAGATATACTAACCCAAGTTGGCTACGACCAAGAAACCATAGACCGGGTACAGTTTTTATTACAGAAAAAACAACTGAAAAGAGACGATGAAACCCAATGTCTAGAAGATGTTATTTGTCTCGTTTTTTTAGAACATTACTATGAATCGTTCTTAAGCAAACACGATGATGCCAAAATGATAGGCATATTACAGAAAACTTGGAAAAAAATGTCTGAGAAAGGACATAAAGCCGCTTTGGAGCTCCACTACTCAGAAAAAGGTTTGCAATTAATACAACAAGCATTAGCATAGTATATGGCAGAAAACGGGCAAAAGCATCAAACGTTAGATACCCTTACTTTTTTAAGGGTTCGTAAATGGTATATTCTTGCCCTAGCTACTATAGCGTTAACTATTGTTGTAGCACAAATACTTATTCAAAATCATTTAGATTCCCAATTAAGTGACTCTAGGGTAATCAACGTTGCCGGCCGCCAAAGGGCCTACAGTCAAAAATTGGTCAAAGAAAGTCTATTGCTACAAAAAGGTGCGGAAGACACCAGCTTACCAGAACGATTAAAAGAGACGCTTTATGTTTGGGAAACATCGCACAGCGGGCTGTTATATGGTAATGATAGCATAGGTTTACCTAAAGAGGAAAATCCGGAAATTATACAGCTCTTTACAGAATTACAACCGCACCACACCACCATGGTAGAGGCCGTGAAAAGCATCTTGCAAAAGCAAAAAACTAAGATTAGCATTGATCAAGAGGTGAACACCTTGCTACAAAACGAGCAGTATTTTTTGACCAAAATGGATGCTATTGTAAATGCGTATGATACTATTTCCAAAGAACGCCTGCAACAATTAAAACTTAAGGAATATCTTTTATTGGGTATATCATTGCTGATTCTATTATTAGAGGTGCTTTTTATTTTTAAACCAATGTCTATCCAGATTAAAAGAACCATTGGCGATTTAATGCAGCGCAGACAACAATCGGAAATGGATGCCCAAAAAATCCAGAAAATTGCAGAGGATAGGCAAGCTTCATTACAGGAACTAAAAGAACTCAATTTTGCCATAGACAATGCCGCATTATTTGCCAGTACGGACCGCAACGGTAAAATTGCCTTTATCAGCAAAAAGTTCTTAGGCCTATTGGGCTTAGAAAAAACACCTGTAAATTCTTATTTATACCAAGCATTAACACAAAACGAAGGACAACAACAATATTTGCGCGAGTTACTGTCCTTAAAAAAACGCAACATCCGTACGGAAGAAATAAAAATACAAAACCATAAGGGCGTAGAAATTTGGTTAGACATGTCTATTATACCCATGTTCCAAACCACCCTTAAGCAGAGTATTTTAATTCTATGTTCTAACAGTACGGAGCGTAAAAAGAACGAAGCCGAAATTGCGGCCTTGAACCAGCGTAATTATGAAGACCGTATGCAACAGAAACAAGTACAGGCTAGTTTAATTGTTGCCGGGCAAGAAGAAGAGCGCAAACGTATTGCAAAAGATATACATGATGGTATAGGGCAAATGTTGACCGCCTTACGCTTTAACATACAATCTATAAACTTAGACCATCCAGAAAAAGCCGCTGAAAAAGTAGCTTACCTTAAAGACTTAACGTCTGACCTCATAAAAGGAGTACGCACGGCGACCTTTAATCTAACCCCTCCTGAATTAGGAGACCACGGCATTTTCCCCGCATTGCAGAAAATGACCACAGAATTGGCAAAACTTACTGGACAAAATGTGCTTTTTGAAAATAAAGCTGAAGTAAACATTCGTTTTAATTCGCTTGCAGAAACCAATATTTACCGTGTAACACAAGAAGCCGTGAACAATGCCATTAAGTATGCACAGGCCAATTATATCTTAGTTATCATTGATGTAACGGAAAACCTATTAAGCGTTTCTATTGAAGATGATGGAAAAGGTTTTGACACTTCAATATTAAGTAAACCACCTAAAAATAATAGCGAAGGTGGCATGGGTGTATTTTTTATGAAAGAACGTATTGGATATATTAACGGTCGTCTCTTTTTTAACTCCACCCCAGGCAACGGCACCAGGGTAACTATTAATTACGATTTACAATATGAAAATTAGAATAAAAGGAAACTCAGTAAGGTTACGCTTAACCAAAACAGAGGTGGAGACCTTTTGTAGAGAAGGCTTCTATACAAACCAAACCAAATTCCCTACAAGTATATTTAGCTATTCTTTGCGGTCCAAAAAAGGAATTTCAGAAATGGAAGCTTCTTTTGAAAATAATGAAATAATCGTATCAATGCCGATTGAAAATTTAGAAACCTGGGCATCATCGTCAATTATTGGTTATAATGCCACCCTGCCATTACCCAATGGAGAAGACCTTTATTTATTAGTAGAGAAAGATTTTGTGTGTATGGATGAAACAGTGGAAGATCAATCTGATAATTACCCTAATCCAAAAGCTATAAATTAAGCTGCAACCTAAAGCGGTTGCAGCTTAACTATATTATTTACCATTAAAGAATACCATTACCCCTACTACGATTGCCAAAACAAGAATGGAAATAACAATATCGCTAGTGGTATAACTTGTTTTATTCTTCCGTTTTTCTTCTTCCGTAATGGTACCATAGGTAAGGTTTTCTACCTTCTCAATAGTTGGTGCCGGAGCCAATAAACTAGTACCAATTGCAAACAGCACGCAGAACAGGAAGAACCACGCACTAAAGGTCAAAAAGTTCATATCGCCTAGGTAAAACAAGATTCCGTCCGGATCTAGGGAACCCCTTACCAATTCTAAAACAATACGCAAAGCAGCTACCACAATACCCATAATCAAAGTGGCATAAGCTCCTAGCCCATTAATCCGTTTATGAAAAATACCCAAAAGGAATACGGCAGTAATCGGTGGTGCAATGTAGGACTGTACGCTTTGTAAATATTCATACAAAACGCCTGAAATATTAGCCATGATAGGTATCCAAATAATACCAATGATTACCACGGCTACAGTTGCTATTTGTCCCGTTCTTACCAATTTTTTCTCTGGTGTGTTTGGTCTTAGCTTTTTGTAGATGTCCACTGTAAACAAAGTTGAAACTGAGTTAAAAACAGAGGCCAAGGAACTCATTAAAGCGGCTAATAGGCCAGCAGCTACTAAACCTCTTAGACCAGAAGGCAAAACGTTGCTCATCAAAACCGGAAAAGCCTCATCTGGAGAATCCCATTGCAATTCGCCACGCATTTTTAATGTCAAAGCAATTACCCCAGGAATTAAGAATAGGAATACGGGCATCAGTTTCATAACCGCACCAAAAATAGTACCTCTTCTCCCCTCTTTAATGTTTTTAGCGGTCAATGCCCTTTGTACAATATATTGATCGGTACACCAATACCAAATACCTACAATGGTACTAGAAACCACTAAAGAAGGCCACGGAAAATCGGGATCATCAGAAGGGCGCCACATATTTAAATATTCTGGCTTAACGGTCTCTACCATACTGCTCCAACCGCCTACTTTTTCTAACCCTAGGTAAGTTAATATACCTGCTCCAATAACTAATAAAACAGCTTGTAAGGTTTCTGTGTATACTACGGCTCGCATACCGCCCAAAACTGTGTATATACCCGTAAGGATAACGGTTGCAATGGCTCCGGTCCAGAAATCTATACCTAATAGCGCAGAAACCACAACCCCACCGGCATAAATAGTCACCGATATTTTGGTTAACACATAAGCGGCAATTGAAAAAATAGATAGAACCCATCTAGAACGGGCATCAAACCTTTTCTCTAAAAACTCTGGCATGGTAAACACTCCACTACGTGCATAAAATGGCAAAAACACCCAACCTAATATTAATACGATCCAAGCGTGTATTTCATAGATAAGCATGGGCAGTTTGTTACTTGCACCTGCTCCTGCAAGGCCTACAACGTGTTCTGAACCTATGTTGGAAGCAAATATAGAAGCGCCAACCACAAACCAGCCTACGTTTCTGCCCGCTAAAAAATAATCTTCTGTGTTATCCTCTTTTTTACGAATTACCCAAAAAGCAATGCCCAATAAAATGGCAAAATATACGCTTATGGCAATCCAATCAAATGTATCTAAGGTTTGCATTGGTTAGTTGGTTAAAGTTGTTATTCAATTGAAAATTTAAAAATGGTTGTTGTTTTGTAGCGCTCTCCCGGTTCTAGTTTTGTAGAAGGGAATTTAGGTTGATTAGGGCTATCTGGATAATGCTGTGTTTCTAAACAAAAACCAGAGCGCTTTCCGTAATAACCTCCAGCTGGATTGGGCAAGGTACCGTCCAAGAAATTACCCGTATAAAATTGAATTCCGGGTTCCGTGGTCAAAACTTCTAATTTTCTACCAGAAGCGGCATGCACTGCTATAGCACTTGTTCTAAGAGTGCCCGTAACACCGTTTAATACCCAACAATGATCGTAACCACCACCCAATGCTATTTGCTTATTATCCGCATCTATTTCTTTGCTTACCGTTTTAGATTGTGTAAAGTCGAATGGGGTTCCAGAAACGTTTCGTATTTCGCCCGTAGGAATTAAATTTTCATCTACCGGTAAAAAGCTATCCGCATCAATTTTCACTTTATGGTCTGTTATTGGCTTGCTAAAATCTCCAGAAAGATTAAAATATGCATGTTGTGTTAGGTTAATAACAGTTGCCTTGTCCGTTTCGGCTTCGTAATTTATTTCAAATTGGTTGTCATTATCCAACGTATAGGTTACCACAGTAGCTAAATTACCTGGATATCCCATTTCCCCATCTTTACTGTAATATTCCAAAACCAGAACGCTTTTATCCCCATCGGCTTTTGGGGTTACTTTCCAAACAGCACGGTCAAAACCTTCTGGCCCACCATGCAGGTTATTGGTACCATTGTTGGCTCCAAGTTTATAGGTGTTCTCTCCTATGGAAAATTGAGCATTTGCTATGCGGTTACCATACCTACCTATTAAAGCACCAAAATAAGGGTTGTCTGCCAAGTAATCTTCTAGTTTATCAAAGCCAAGGGTTATATTCTCTACCTTACCGTTTTTATCTGGCATTCTTATAGCGGTAATTCTACCTCCATAGGATATAACGTCTATGGCAATTCCGTTGGCATTGGTTAAGGTGTATTTGTCTATTACGGTGCCGTTTGGCAAGGTACCAAATTCCGATTTTGATATGGGCTGAGCGCTCATTTGTTCTGCAGTTTCAGTTGTGATTTCGGTTTCTACTTTTTTAGCTTCTTTACAGCTAGTAGTAGCCAAGATAAGAAGGAAAGTAGAAAACAAATAACTGTATTTTGTTATTTTATACATGTGGCTAAATTTTGATTTATACTATAATCCGTGTTGAAATAAATGGTAGTAACTTTCATTAGCGTTTAGCGTATCTTTAAAGCTCCTGATTCTTGTATCCTCATCTATTACCACTAGCTCAATACCAAAGATATCTGCAAAATCTTCCATAAATTCCGTAGTAATTGATTGTGAATACACCGTATGGTGCGCCCCACCAGCTAAAATCCAAGCCGTAGCAGCCACTTCTAAATTGGGTTTAGCGTCCCATAGCACCCTTGCCACCGGCAGATTAGGCAGTTCTCCCATAGGCGCCACGGCTTCCACTTCATTTACCAACAAACGCATACGATTGCCCATATCTATAAGTGAAGCATTTATTGCGGCACCACTTGGCGAGTTAAATACCAAACGAACTGGATCTTCCTTACCACCAATACCCAGAGGATGTACCTGACAAGATGGTTTGGCATCTGCAATTGACGGGCAAATTTCTAACATGTGCGACCCCAGAACATAGGATTTTTCTGGGGTAAAATGGTACGTATAATCTTCCATAAAAGACGTACCACCTTCTAAACCTTGTGCCATCACCTTCATTACCCGTACCATGGCAGCCGTTTTCCAATCGCCTTCACCTCCAAAACCATAACCATCTGCCATTAGGCGTTGTACCGCCAATCCTGGCAATTGCTTTAATGCTCCTAAATTTTCAAAAGTATCTGTAAACGCTTTAAAACCTCCTTCTTCTAAAAAAGCTCTTAGACCTAGTTCTATTTTAGCCGCTTCTACCAAACTTTCCCTTTGATTGCCACCTTGTTTTAAACTGGGCGTTAAATCGTAATCCGCTTCGTATTGCAGTAACAGGCTATCAATAGCAGCTTGTGAAACTTCTTCAATTTTCTGTGTTACATCAGAAGAATCATATCCATTTACAGAAAGTCCAAACCGAATCTGTGCTTCAACCTTATCGCCTTCGGTCACAGCAACCTCACGCATATTATCTCCTATACGTGCCACTTTAAGGTTACGCATTTCGTCCGCTCCTAAAGCCACCCTTGACCAAATACCTAGTTTTTGCTGAACGCGTTCTGTTTGCCAATGGCCTACAACTACTTTACGCTTTTTACGCATACGGGACATTATGTAGCCAAATTCGCGGTCGCCATGAGCAGACTGATTTAGGTTCATAAAATCCATATCTATACTTTCCCAAGGAATTGCCGCATTAAACTGTGTATGCAGATGGCAAAGCGGTTTGTTTAAAATAGATAGACCATGTATCCACATCTTAGCAGGAGAAAACGTATGCATCCAGGTAATGATTCCAATACAGTTAGAAGAAGCATTTGCTTGGGTACATAAATCCGTTATTTCTGAAGGTGTTTTAACCGTTGGTTTAAAAACAATAGGTACAGGAATTGCCGCTGCGCCATTTAACCCTTCTGCAATAGTTTGGGCATTATTTGCAACTTGCTGTAAGGTTTCCGCGCCGTATAGGTGTTGGCTACCTGTTACAAACCATATTTCTTTCGTTGTTATTTTTGACATTTTTTGTTTTTATTATTGACCGTAATAAGCGTTTTTACCGTGTTTACGTTCGAAGTGTTTTTTAATTAAAGAAGCTTTTAATCTTGGGGCTTCTGGATTTATTTGTAAGGTTAGGTATGCCATTTGCGCCACCGTCTCTAAAACTTTGGTATTGTATACCGCTTTTGAAGCATTTTTACCCCAAGCAAATGGTCCATGATTACCAATAAGAATCATTTCTACTTCATTGTAATCTAATTGGCGTTCATTAAAGCAATCCACTATTTGGATTCCTGTGTTGTGTTCATAGTTGCCCGCAATTAAATTATCTGCCATTGGTGCCGCACAAGGAATATCATGTGTTAAATGGTCTGCATGCGTAGTACCAAAAATTGGAATGTCTTGCTGTGCCTGTGCCCACGAGACCGAATACATGGCATGCGTGTGGGCCACACCACCTATTTCTGGCCAATTTTTATATAAAAAGCTATGTGTTTTGGTATCAGAAGATGGTCTAAGTTTGCCTTCTACAATGGTATTATCGTAATCTACAATAACCATATCGTTTGGTTGTAGGGTTTCGTATGGCACTCCACTAGGTTTAATTGCAAAAACCGCTTTGTCCCTATCAACAGCACTAACATTACCAAATGTATATATGACCAAACCAAGTGCATTGAGTTCCATATTGGCCTCGTAACACTCTTCTTTTAACGTTTTATAGGTAGCATTCATTAGTTCTCTTCTTTTGTTTGTGTCTCTATAAATTTGGCCAGTTCTTCGTACTCTTTGTGCAATAATGCGTACTTAGAAACCTGCTCTTTATTTGGAAGGTATTCTGCCTCAAAATTGCTACCCATTACTTTGCTTGCCTCAATAACGGATTGGTACAAACCAGCTGCTGTTGCCGCATAAACGGCTGCCCCTAAGGCTGGTGCTTGGTCAGATGCGGCCACCTTTATGGGTCTATCTAGCACATTTGCCAAGGTTTGCATGATGAAAGGCGATTTTCTGGCTACCCCACCAATACCAATTACCGATTTTATGGTTACACCTTCTTGCTCAAAACGATCTACGATCATTTTAGAACCAAAGCAAATAGCATTTACCAAGGCCTTAAACAAGTGGGGGGCTTTGGTACCCAGTGAAAGTCCTTTTAGTGCACTTTTGAGCTCCTGATTGGCATCTGGGGTTCTGCGCCCATTTACCCAGTCTAAAGCTACCGGAACAACTTCTTCCTCTGATAGAGCTGCGGCCTGTTTGGAAAGTATCGTAATAAAGTTATCTTCAACTTCCTTGGTCAATGCTTCCTTTTGTTGGGCGCTAAGGGTATCGGATTGCAATACCAGGTTTTCTATTGGCCAAATTAGGACCGACTTAAACCATGCCAATACATCTCCAAAGGCAGATTGTCCGGCTTCCAAACCTAGAGTATTCGGAATTACGGAACCATCTACCTGCCCACAAATTCCTTTAACCGTTTTAGTGCCAATGGTCTCGTTATTGGCTATTATAATATCGCAGGTAGAAGTACCCATTACCCGTACCAGGGTATAAGCGTCTATTTTAGCCCCTACAGCACCAGCATGTGCATCAAAAGTACCAACGGTAACAATTGTATCTGTAGTAAGACCTAGTTTATTGGCCCAAGTAGTGCTCAGGTTACCGGCCACAACATCAGAAGTGTACGTGTCCGTATACAACCTATCTTTTAAATCTGCTAAGTACGGGTCTAGCTTTTCTAAGAAAGATTTATCTGGAAGACCGCCCCAACTCTCGTGCCACATAGCTTTATGCCCAGCAGCACATCTACTACGTTTAAACTGGTCAATGTTTTGGTCTTCCAAAAGCATAAATGTCATATAATCACAATGCTCCATCCACGTATACGTGGCATCCACTACGGTTTTATCTTCTTTGGCAATGTGTAAAATCTTTGCCCAGAACCATTCCGAAGAATAAATTCCGCCAACATACTTGGTGTAGTCCGTACCGCCCCAATTCCATGCCAATTGGTTTATTTGGTTAGCTTCTGCTACTGCTGTGTGGTCTTTCCACAACACCATCATAGCATTTGGATTTTCAGAAAAATCTGGATGCAATGCCAACGGTGTACCATCTTTTTGGATGGGCATTGGGCTAGACCCCGTAGTATCTATACAAATCCCTTTTACCAATTTAGCGGCCACACCAGATTTTTTTAACACCGTTTTTATAGTGGTTTCCAAACCTTCTATGTGGTCTAGTGGGTGTTGCCTAAATTGATTTATGGCTGCATTACAGTATTGTTGTTTTTTCCACCTTGGATAATAAAAAACAGCCGTGGCCATTTCTTTTCCATCATTTGTGTTTATCAACACAGCTCTAACGGAGTCTGTGCCATAGTCTAAGCCAACTACATAATTGCCCATTTTTACTTTACTTGATTTTAAATTTGACAACGTTTAAAGATCGTGGTGCCAATTGTAACTGCACCATATCTTCTTTTGCTGTGATTTCTTCTACTTGCGGAACAATATTATTGGGATTTTCAAATGAATTAATTTCCTCTAACCCGTCACTGGTCAACACCGTCTTGGTTCCCTTGGCAACTACATCTTGTCCTTTTAGTTTGATATTTACCTCTTGGGCCTGGCTCGCTGTATTTACAATCTTAAATATCACCTCTTGGGTACTGCTATCTATCACGGCCGATGCATATAGATTATTTTGGCCAGTAAGTGGCTTATCATTCTTGGTTATGCCAATTAAGTTGGTGCCAGGATTGTTAGAGAATAATTTTTGCACTTGATAATTGGGTGTGGGCACTGCCTCTAAGTTGTTGAACCAAATTAAATCTGGAGCCCACTGCCATGCGTCTGCATGTGCCATTAAAGGTGCATAGGAAGTTAAGTGTACCAGATCTGCATTACGTTCCAATCCGGTCATAAAGGCCGCTTCTGCCAATGCCGCTTGCCAATTATTTTCTACTATACCATCTTTGTCTTTAGGATGGGCTGCATATTCGCCTGCAAAAACTTTTGGCCCGTTACGGTCATAAGAATCATACCTATCCGCATTTTCTAAAAACCACTCTGGAGATTTATAATAATGCTCATCTACCAAGGCTACATCCAGTTCGTTTAATTGTTCCCAACCATACTCGAACATATCACCATCTGGAAAAGGCCCTGGGGTAGAAACCACGGTTATTTCTGGGTGTTTTTCTGCCAAAATTGCTGCAAACACCTTATACCGTTCAAAATACTCTGGTCCCCATTGTTCATTACCAATTCCAATGTATTTCATTTGAAATGGTTCTGGATGCCCCATCTCTTTGCGCAAACTACCCCATTTGGTATTGGTGCTGCCATTGGCAAATTCTATCAAATCCAAAGCATCTTGCACATAAGGGTCTAAATCTTCTAACGGTACCAGCTCGCCAGAGTTGAATTGGCATGCCATTCCACATCCTAAAATAGGTAGTGGCTCCGCACCTAAATCTTCGGATAATTGGAAATATTCAAAAAATCCCAATCCGAAACTTTGGAAATAGTCTGGCGCATTTTTATTAGGGAACTCTATATTCCAACGATTTATCATTAGTTCGCGTTCGTCCCAAGCGCCTACGGTCTTTTTCCATTGGTAACGGTTGTCCAAATTCATTCCCTCAACAATACAACCACCAGGAAAACGTACAAATCCAGGATTTAAACCATCCAAAAGCGTTACCAAATCTTTACGTAGTCCCTTTTTTCTTCCTTTCCAAGTCTCCTGCGGAAATAAAGAAACCAAGTCCATATCTATACTTCCTTTTCCGCTAAAGGTTATTTTTAGTTTACCCTTGGCAACAGTTTTATTGGGTTGCAAAGTAGCCGTATAGGTTTGCCATTCTTCATGTTCTTTTGGTATTATGTTTGTTTGGCCTACAACCGTATTGGTAGTATCCAATAAAGCAACGGATATTTGCGTAATACCTTTGTTTTTAGCCAAGGAAAGTGATAAATCATACTTTGCGTCTGCTTTTACCCCAATACCCCTAAAACCTTCGTTATACAACTCATAACGTTGGTCGTTCTCTACCATCACATGAACATATCTTTTGTTGCCCTTACCATTTACATAATCTGTAACCTTGGCAAAGCCAGAATCTCCATTTAGTGAATAACGTACACTATTAGGTTCGTGCCATCCCATTTTTGGATTAGGAAATTCAAAAGACCTATTCTTGATTAATTCAGCATAGATACCCCCATCTGCACCAAAATTGATGTCTTCAAAGAAAACGCCATACATGGTAGGTTGTATAACAATACCGGTATCTGAAAAATCTACGACCAAGTCTGATTTGGTTTCAAATTCTTTGGAAACCGCTTTATTGTTATCTATGGTATTTTGCGGTTGTTTTTGTTTACAACTACTTGCTATTACCAATAGTAGTAAGGCGGTTATTGCACCCTTTATTATTTTGTTCATATTATTTTTTATCTATCCAAACTTTCATTTTATTAACACCTCTATTAGACCAGCTATAATAAGGTATAGCGGTAAATGTTGCCGTCTCTATTAAGTTTATGCTGCCAAGATGTTCTTCGCCGCTTTTAATAGTAAATTCTTCGATACCGCTAATGGCTATATCCTCAAAATTATTTTGGTTATCCACTTCCTCAATAGCATAAACAATAGGACCACGTTCCAAAGCCACCTTACCTCTATTTTCCACCACCCTGGTGTTGGTCTTAACCAATTTCACATCCATTGGAAATTCTATTTCTATTACATCATTGTTAGCCCACCTTCTATCTAGACTTAGGTAACCTTCTTTACTATCTATTGCGGTTGCCTTACCATTTACTTTAATTTTTATAGGAAATGAAGGGTTGGGGTTTTCATATTGATATAGCCCACTTGGCAACACTTGATTTTGTGCCCAGCCCGGCACCCTAAAATGAATTGGAAATGTATATGGTTTAGCTGTATTTACAGTAAAGCGAATAGTACCATCCCACGGATAATTGGTTTCTTGTACAACATTAAGTTCGGTGGATTTAAGATTTATAGTTGCAGAATTGCTCGCGTATAGGTTTACGAATAACTCATTTGCTCCCTTGGAGTAAAGTAACCCTGGAATAGAAGGTATAAACCGAATTAAGTTGGTAGGACAACAACTACAAACGAACCAATCCTTACGCGTGCATGCACCTTGATTAAATTGATATAACCCATCAGATTCTAATGGATTTGGGTAAAAGAATTGTTTTCCATCGAGAGAAATACCAGAGATTAAACCGTTGTATAGCGTTCTTTCGATTATATCAAAATAGTGGGCTTTCCCTTTTAAATTGTGCAATCTGTGATTCCAGTAAACATCTCCTATGGCCGCGCAGGTTTCATTATAAGCTGTAAGATTGGGCAATTCGTAATTAGCACCAAAAGCTTCTCCATCATGTTTAGCACCAATACCACCCGTGATATACATTTTTTTTTCAACCATATTCTGCCACAACGTATCAACAGCACGTAAATAGGAAGTATCTTTCATAATAGCAGCAATATCTGTCATAGCAGCATACATATAAACAGCTCGTACTGCATGCCCTACCACCTCTTTTTGTTGAGTAACAGGTAGATGGTCTTGAGAGTAAGCGCCGAACAACTTTCTATCTCTTGCTACTCCCCTATTATCTAAAAAAAACTTAGCTAAGTCTTTGTAGGCTACTTCTCCAGTAATTTGATATAATTTTAAAAGACCTGTCTCTATAATTTGGTGCCCCGGCACTGTTTGTATTTGGTTTTGCTCAGCCCCAAATGTCTTCACCATTAAATTGGCATTTTTTAAGGCTATATCTAAAAAATCTCGCTTACCTGTGGCCTTGTAATGTACAACCGCCGCCTCATATAGATGTCCTGCGTTATATAATTCGTGGCTCATATTTAAGGACTCCCATCTTTTACCCTCTTTAACTTGAACCCAATTTGCAGGAGGTTTTCCGGGATTTATGGTGCGCCAGGTAGTTAGATAACCATCTTTTTCTTGGCCAACCTTAATTATTTGAATCAGGGAATCTAAAAGTTGATTTAATTGTGGATTTGGTGCACTTATTGGAGAGTTGGAGGCCCCTTCTATAATTTTGTAAACATCCGTATCATCAAAAGGCATGGTACCCCTAGTTGCGCCTTCTAGTTGACCTCCTGCAATTAAAAAGTTATCGAACCTGCCTTCTTCTTTACACTTTTTTATAGCAAATGCTATCGTCTGCTCCTGAACCTTTTCTATAATGGGTAACCAAAAAGCATCTGTAAGTTGTACTTGCTGAATATTTACCGGTTGTATAGGATATTCAGAGTTTCCAACAGATGATTCTCCAAGTTGTCTTGATGTTTCTTTTAGGTTACAAGAAACCAATAAGAAAAGTATCCAGAAACAACTTAACCATTTATACATTTCTATGCTACTTAGAATTAAATACAACTAAAGCATGTTTAGGCATGTTAACAATTAGCTTATCTCCTTTAACCTTAAAATCTTTAAAAGGCATTGGTTTTACGCTATCTGGATTTTGAAATGAATTGTGCGCCGTAATATTATTGGAGGCCAATTGTTGGGCTGTAAACTTCTTAGAAGAGATATGCTGCAGATCTATGACTACTTCTATTTGCTCGTTGGCATCTATGTTCACCAAAGAAATATTAATGCCTTCCGTATTGGATTTTGAGGCCGAAACTGATATAGAAGGCAAGCCTCTGTACGCCGTATTATTGGTAATTGTAGTTGGTAGCAAGGTAGCATCTTGGTGTACCTTATATAAATTCATGACATGATAAGTTGGGGTTTTAATCATTTTTTCCCCTTCTGTTAAGATTACGGCTTGTAACACATTTACCATTTGGGCCAAATTTGCCATTTTTACCCGTCTTGCATGGTTGTTAAAGGTATTAAGCACCGTACCCGCTATCATTACATCCCGCATGGTATTTTGCTGGTACAGTACCCCTTTTTTTACTTCGGGCTCAGCATCGTACCAACCGCCCCATTCGTCTACAAATAAATCAACTTTGCCATCAGGGTCATATTTATCCATAATAGCAACATGTTTGGTCACATATTCCTCCATTTTCAGGGCCTGTTCCATACTTTTATAGTAAACTTCTTCGTCAAAGTTTAAAGAGGGCCCCTTATCTTCCCAGTTAAAAACGGCATAATCATGCAATGCCACTGCCTCCATAAGGTGATGGGGCACATTTTTCATTAAGGTTTCCGTCCAATGATAATCGTCCTCAGAAGCACCTGAAGCTATTCTAACAATTTTAGTTTCACCGGACCAACCTGGCATAAAGGTGGCGTACTGTCTATAAATATTGGCATAAAACTCCGCCGTCATATTACCTCCACATCCCCAGGTCTCATTACCCACTCCCCAATATTTAACCTTCCAAGGTTGCGCCCTACCGTGCTCTCTTCTCCAGTCTGCCATAGGGCTTTTACCATCATGGTTGGTATACTGCACCCAATCTATAAGTTCTTGGACCGTACCACTGCCTACGTTTGCAGATAGGTACGGTTCTGCACCTAGAACCTCACAAAGATTTAAAAAATCATGGGTTCCAAAACTATTATCCTCTGTAGTGCCGCCCCACCAACGGTTCACTATAGTAGGCCTTTCTTCTTTTGGTCCAACACCATCTTTCCAATGGTAGGTATCTGCAAAACAACCGCCTGGCCATCTTAAATTTGGAATTCGTAATTCTTTAAGGGCTGCTATAATATCATTACGAACACCAGCAGTGTTTGGGATAATTTTGTTGGTATCACCCACGTATAAACCATCGTAGATACACCTTCCCAAGTGTTCTGCAAAATGCCCATATATGTGTTTACTTATAATTGGGGCCTTTTCATCTAGTTTAATAGAAATGTTTACTTCTTGCCCCCATCCTACCAAGGAATATAACCATAGTAGTGGCACATAAAATAAGATTGCTTTAGTTTTCATAATTACAGCTTGTTGTGGTATCTTTTCAAAGTTGTATCTCTAATTACTAGAGGGCAATTTTAAAAAGTGTCAGTTTTACATTTGTAAATTAAGGAAAGAATACCCTTACTACCAAAGAAACGGTCAAAAAAATGTACTTTTGACACTTAACATTTTTCGTAACTAACATTAGCTATTAACATTAGACATGAATCAATCAGAACTGGACAAAATCACGAACGTAGACCAGCCCCTTACTTATTATGAAAAAGAAGACCAAGTTTTACTAGCGGTAGACTGTATTATTTTTGGATTTGACCAAAACAAATTAAAACTGTTATTGGTAAAAAGAAATATTGAACCAGAGTTTGGCAAGTGGTCTTTGATAGGTGGATTTATGAAAAAAAATGAAAACCTAGATACTACCGCCGCAAGGGTTTTATATACACTTACCGGATTGAGTGATATTTATATGGAACAGCTCTACACCTATAGTAAAGTGGACCGTGACCCAGGGCAGCGAGCCATTTCTGTATCTTACTTTGCTTTGATAGACGTAGCCAACCACCAGTTTGATGGTATACAATTAGATTCTGCTAAATGGTTTGATTTAGATGAAGCTCCCAAACTGATATTTGACCACCAAGACATGGTAGATAAAGCAATAGCCAGGTTAAGAAGACGCGCCCTTTCTAAGCCTATTGGTTTTGAATTGTTACCCGAAAAATTTACCATGCGCCAGCTACAAACCCTATATGAGTCCATTTTGGATAAAAAACTGGACAAACGAAACTTTATCAATAAAATAAACTCTTTGGACGTTCTAATTAAATTAGAAGAAAAAGATAAAACGGTTTCTAGAAAGGGGGCTTACCTCTATAATTTTGATAAAGATAAATATGAGAAAAAGGTCAAGGAAGATGGTTTTAGTTTTAAACTTTAATTATATAACAAGGAATTAAAAGTCATTTTTGCTTTTTATTTAGCGTAGCTAAATGCTAACAAGAAGAAATTTAAGCTAATTAATTAGCTTAAATTTCTTCTTTTAGTTTTGGCATGTTACCTGCAATTCATTCGTTTTATAAAAACTTAGAAAATACAGTAATCAGATTATTTCAAGTTCAATCGCATCATAAAATCAGTTTGCATATCTGAACCTAGTAAAAATGTGTGCGTATCAAAAACTTCAAACCCATTCTTTTTGTAAAATTGAATTGCCTTTGGGTTTTCTTCCCATACGCCTAACCAGATATAGGTTACTGCTTTCTCTTTAGCAACCGCTATAGCCTTTTTTAAAAGTTGTAGACCTAAACCTTTGCCCTGATAGGCTTTTTTTAGGTAAATACGTTCTATCTCTAGGCTTTTAGCATCTTTGAGTTCTGTTTGCGCACTACCCACATTAAGTTTTAAATAACCAACATTTTCGTTTTCTAATTCTAGAAAGTAGAAAAAGACATTTACATCTTTTAGCTCTGAGCATAGCACTGTTTTAGAAAAATTGGTTTCTAAATAGTGTTTCATGTCGGCGGCGGTATTTTTTGCGCCGTACGTATCAAAAAACGTAGTTTTTGATAATTCCACTAACGCATCAATATCTTTTAGAGTTACTTCTCTTACTATCATAATAAATATAAAATCTCAACCTATTTCGCACTTAAAAATTTAGTTGACCAACGGTTCAAAACAACCTAGACAACCCGTTTAAAACAGCCCTAAAATTACTATCTAAGGTAAACCTTTCATTTTATGCACCAACTTAATCATTGTAAAATAGCCCATTAAACAATTGAAAGTATTTATATTAAGGGTGTAACGGATTACTTTTTCCGTTATGTAATAAAATTAAAACAGAACAGTACAGGACACTTAAAAATGCCTCAGGAATTACTTTTACCCTAAACCATATAAAATAGAACTTCTGATGTCCATAAAAACCTTTAAACACGTAAACTATCTATGGAATGAGCAAAAAGCTGCAGAATTGGGAGACGACCAAGTAGCGCTTTTTCTATATCGTTCCAACATTTTAGGAGCAGATTTACGTATTACCAATTACGGTGGAGGAAATACCAGTTGTAAAACCATAGAAAAAGACCCACTAACCAACGAGGAGGTAGAAGTAATGTGGATCAAAGGTTCCGGTGGCGATATTGGCACTTTAAATAGGGCTGGAATAGCAGGCCTGTATACCGAAAGACTTAGAAACCTCAAAAAAGTTTACAAAGGGCTTCATGACGAAGACCGCATGGTTGGCTTATTTAATCATTGCATATACGATTTAGATAGTAGAGCGCCATCTATAGACACCCCCTTACATGGCCTACTACCTTTTAAACATATAGATCATTTACATCCGGATGCATTAATTGCTGTAGCTGCAGCAAAAGATAGCGAAAAGGTTACCAAAGAAATATGGGGAGATACCATGGGTTGGGTACCTTGGCAAAGACCAGGTTTTGATTTAGGATTACAGTTAGAAAAGTGCCTTAACGATAACCCGGGAATTAGGGGCATTGTTCTAGGTAGCCATGGATTATTTACATGGGGCGACACTTCTTATGAATGTTATATGAATAGCCTAGAAGTAATTGAGATGGCCTCTGAATACATTACCAAAAAAATAAAAGAAAAAGGCAGTGTATTTGGTGGGCAAAAAGTACAATCTTTAGCAGCAGACATACGTAAAGAAAAAGCAGCCCAGTTAATGCCATTGCTACGTGGCCTATGTTCTTCTGAAAATAGGATGATTGGCCATTTTTCTGATAGCGATGTTGTTTTAGAGTATATTAATAGCAACGATTTATATAAATTGGCGCCAATGGGTACCTCTTGCCCAGACCATTTTTTAAGGACTAAAATACAGCCGTTGGTATTGGACTTGGGTACAGACGAGGATTTTTCTAATTCTGAGGCTGTTTTGGACAAATTAAAGCCTGCATTCGAAAAATACAGACAAGAATACGCTACCTATTACAATACCTGTAAACGAGATAATAGCCCGGCAATGCGAGACCCAAATCCGGTAATTATTATCTATCCTGGAGTAGGAATGTTCAGTTTTGCAAAAAACAAACAGACCACCCGTGTGGCTAGCGAGTTTTATATTAATGCAATTAATGTAATGCGGGGCGCAGAGGCTATTAGTGCTTACACCTCTTTGCCCAGACAAGAAGCTTTTGATATAGAGTATTGGCTGTTAGAAGAGGCCAAGCTACAACGCATGCCCAAAGAAAAACCTTTATCTAGAAAAGTGGCCTTGGTTACTGGAGCCGGTGGAGGTATAGGAAAAGCCATTGCGGACAAACTAGCAGAAGAAGGGGCCAACATTGTTTTAACGGATATTGCCGAAGACCGTTTAAAAGAAGCTGAAGCTACCTATAAAAGAGATGTTGCAACCTATGCCGTTTGCGATGTTACCAATGCAAATTCCATAGCCCAAGCTTATAAAAAGGCCTGTCTAGAATTTGGAGGAATAGACATTGTGGTACACAGTGCCGGATTGGCCATTAGTAAACCACTAGAAGCCCACACAGAACAAGATTGGGACCTTTTACAAAATGTTTTGGTAAAAGGCCAGTTTGAGCTAGCAAAACAAGCGGTTGCCCTGTTAAAGCAACAAGGATTAGGGGGCGATTTTATAAGTATAGCCAGTAAAAACGGATTGGTATCTGGTCCTAATAATGTAGGTTATGGTACCGCAAAAGCAGCACAACAACATATGGTAAGACTTTTGGCCGCAGAATTAGGTTCAGATGATATTCGCGTTAATACCGTAAATCCAGATGGTGTCATAGTTGGTAGTAAAATATGGGAAGGAGATTGGGCAGAAGGCAGAGCCAAGGCTTATGGTATATCTGTAGATGAATTACCGGCCCACTATGCCAAAAGAAACCTTTTAAATAAGATTATTTATCCTGCAGATATTGCCGATGGCGTTTTTGCTCTTGTGGGTATATTAACCAAAACCACAGGAAATATTATAAATGTAGATGGCGGTATGGCAAATGCATTTGTAAGATAATCTCCTTAGGATAATTTAATTAACTTATCATATGCTTAGCGTTGCTAATTAGCTAAGCACCTAAGACAAACTAAACGCATGAAGATTTCTAAAGACCAAATATATAATACAAACCAAAAGAAAATTACGCAACACCATGCACGTTTTGATTTTCTGGCAAATGAACTAGATGCAAGTGGGTTACAAGTTAATGAACTAGTAGACAAATTGGTAGCGTTTCAAGTGGCTATTCCAAGTTGGGCGCTAGGTGCGGGCGGTACCCGTTTTGGCAGATTTTCGTATCAGGGCGAGCCCAGCTCTTTAGAACAAAAAATTGAAGATATTGGCTTGTTACACCAACTCACGCAAACCGCGGGAGCTGTTTCACTTCATATTCCATGGGATATCCCCGAGGATACCTTGGCTATTAAAGAAAAAGCCCTAGAAAATAGGATTGTTTTTGACGCGGTTAATTCCAATACTTTTCAAGACCAAAAGAATCAAGCGTTTAGCTATAAATTTGGTTCGCTTTGCAATACTAACAAAGCCGTTAGGGAACAAGCTATAGCACACAATAAAGAAGTCATAAAAATTGGTAACGATTTAGGCTCCAAGAGTTTAACCGTATGGCTGGCAGATGGTGCTAATTTTCCAGGGCAAAATAACTTTCAAACGGCACTGTCCCATACAGAGGATAGCTTAAAAGAAATTTACAAGTACTTACCAGAAGACTGGAAATTATTTATAGAATACAAACCTTACGAACCCAATTTTTATAGTACCGTAATTCAAGATTGGGGCACCTCTTTTATGCTAGCAAACGCATGTGGCCCCAAAGCGTACACTTTGGTAGATTTAGGGCATCATTTGCCCAATACCAACATAGAACAAATTGTTGCCACTTTAATGCTAAAAGGCAAGCTAGGTGGGTTTCATTTTAACGATAGTAAATATGGAGATGATGATGTAACCGTAGGTAGCATAAAACCGTATAGCCTGTTCCTTATTTTTAACGAGTTGGTATATGGTATAGAGAACAATAAACAGAACCCATACCCAGCTTGGATGATAGATGCCAGCCATAATACCAAGGACCCTTTGGAGGATCTAATGCAATCATTGGAAGCAATCCAAATTGCATATGCAAAGGCATTATTGGTAGACCAAACAAAATTGAAAGCCGCTCAACAAGAACATGACGTAGTTGCATGTCAAGAGATATTACATGCTGCTTATAATACAGATGTAAGACCCTTGGTAGCTCAGGCTAGAATTAACGCTGGCGGTGCCGTAACCCCCATAGAAACCTATAGAAACTTGCAAATTAGACAAAGTTTAATTGATATTAGAGGCAAGAATTCCGTGGCTTCCGGATTATAAAATATAACTATGTTGAAAGAGGTTACAGCGGTATTTGATATTGGTAAAACCAATAAGAAATTTTTTCTTTTTGATACCAATTTCAAGGAAGTTTATAGACGATACATCGAGTTAGAGCAAATTGTAGATGAAGACGGTTACCCAACCGAAAACATAGATGCACTACACCGTTGGATGAAGGCTGTTTTCCATGAAATTTTAAATGCTAAGAAATATGATATAACGTCCATAAATTTTTCATCCTATGGTGCCAGTTGGGTTCACTTAAATGAAAGAGGACAAGTAATCGCCCCGCTCTATAACTATACCAAAGAGCTTCCTAAAGACCTTATTGCTACTTTCTATAAAACGTATGGACCTGAATTGGCCTTTGGACAAACAACCGGAACTACCAATAGTGGTATGTTAAACGCTGGAATGCAGTTGTATTGGTTAAAACACCAAAAGCCCCATTTGTATAAAAAAATCAAATGGTCTATGCATTTACCCCAGTATTTAAGTTATATGTTCACAGGAATACCGGTAAGCGAATATACCAGTATTGGTTGCCACACAGCGCTTTGGGATTATGATAAACAAGATTATCACAGCTGGGTTTACCAAGAAGGTATACATGAAAAACTTGCTCCTATAGTTGCTGCAGAGACCAGTATAAATATGAAATACAACCAAAAACGCTTAAAAATTGGTGTAGGCATTCATGATAGTTCTTCAGCATTGTTGCCTTATGTTAGAAGCATAGACAGCAAGTTTGTTCTTCTTTCTACAGGCACATGGAGCATTTGCCTTAATCCTTTTTCTAATGGCATACTATCTAAAAATGATGTAGCGGATAATTGCATTAATTATATGCGCATAAATGGCGAACCCGTAAAAGCATCCAGATTATTTTTAGGCCATCTTTACAATACAAAAACCGAATGGCTGGCCAACTATTTCAATAAGCCTGTAGATTATCATAAAAAAGTAGCTTTTGATTCGCATATAATCGATAATCTAACTACGGGTAACTCCCACTATTTTACGTCACAACAAATAGAAAATTCAAATTCTGACCAACAAATCCATATTCCATTTAAATCTTATGAGGTAGCCTACCATCAATTGGTCTTAGAACTAGTAGAACTACAAGTTTCTTACATAAAAAAAGCCATAGGTCAGGATGTAATCACCAACCTGTATATGGATGGTGGATTCGCCAATAACCTAATTTTTGTAGAATTACTTTCTAGGGCGCTTCCTTCCATGAAAATAAAAACAACAGATGCTTCTTTAGGCTCTGCCCTAGGGGCGGCAATTGCTATTTCTAATGTAAAATTAGACGGGCAATTTTTACATAAAAATTACGCATTAAAAAAACATAGCCCACTTATAACCACTTAAATATGGCCTTTGATTTTGACACAAAATATCCTTCAATGGAAGATTTACGAGCAAAGGCCTATAAAAAAATGCCTCGGTTTGCTTTTGAATATCTAGATGGCGGATGCAATGAAGATATTAACCTGCACAGAAATACTGCGGAACTTAGAGAGGTAAAATTAAAACCTAGATACATAAGGGAATATAAAGGGGCAAATTTGAAAACCACATTATTTGGTAAAACCTATGATGCCCCATTTGGTGTTGCCCCAGTTGGCCTTCAAGGTCTAATGTGGCCAAATTCTCCCGAGATTCTGGCCAAGGCCGCATTGAAACACAACCTACCTTTTATTCTTAGTACGGTAACAACTATGAATATTGAGCGGGCAAGCGAATTAACAAATGGAAACGCTTGGTTTCAACTTTATAATCCGGCAGAGGATACTTTAAGAAATAATATTTTGGATAGAGCTGCGGCCGCAGAGGTTCCTGTTCTGGTTCTATTATGCGATGTACCCACCTTTGGATATAGACCAAGAGATTTTAGAAATGGTTTGGCTCTGCCACCAAAAATGACCCTAGCCAATATTTTACAAATTTTAGGTAGGCCGCATTGGGCGATTAATACTTTAAAATATGGCACTCCCACTTTTGAAACCTTAAAACCATATACACCAGAAGGTTTAAATCTTAAACAACTTGGGCAGTTTATGGATCAAACCTTTTCTGGGCGATTGAATGAAGAAAGAATTAAACCAATTCGAGATAAATGGAAAGGTAAACTGATCTTAAAGGGTGTAGCTAGCGAAGAAGATGCCTTAGCTGCAATAAGATTAGGTTTTGACGGAATAATTGTTTCCAATCATGGCGGTAGGCAATTGGATGCCGGTGAAGCGGCTATTGCTCCCTTAAAACGAATCAGTGAAAAATACAACGACCAAATTACCATTATGATGGATAGTGGCATGCGGTCCGGGCCAGATATTGCCAGAGCATTGGCTAGCGGCGCCGAATTTACCTTTCTGGGGAGGTCCTTTATGTACGGCGTTGGAGCTTTAGGCAACAAAGGTGGCAACCATACAATGGCCATGCTAAAAACACAATTACAACAAGTCTTAGAGCAACTTTGCTGCGAAAAAGTAACTGACCTGCCCAATTTTATACTTTAGAACAACTGCAAACAAACGGAATAACCATGAGCCAAATTAGTAACGAACAAGTAGTCATAGAAGAAATAGCGGGCGGTGAATTTGAGAGAACCCCAGTACCACAATCCAAATGGAAAGGGTGGAAAAACTTTTTGGGCATGTATGCCGGGGAACATGCCGCAGGTACCGAGTTTGTAATTGGCCCCTTATTCTTAACTACCGGGGTAAGTGCATTTGACCTAATTATTGGTTTGCTCTTAGGTAACTTTTTGGCGGTGTTGAGCTGGCGATTTTTAACAGCAGAAATTGCAGTTAAATACAGACTTACACTTTATTATCATCTAGAGAAGATATGTGGTAAAAAATTGGTTATTCTCTATAATCTAGCCAATGGAATTCTGTTTTGCTTTCTTGCCGGTTCCATGATTACCATATCTGCCACTGCGGTTGGTATTCCTTTTAATATGGAAATGCCCAAACTTACGGATACTATGCCTAACGGACCAACGTGGGTAATCATAGTTTTATTAATAGGTATTGTTATTTCCTTGATAGCCGCCAAAGGGTATGAAACGGTTTCTAAAGCAGCCAACTGGATGTCTCCCATTATTGTATTGGCCTTTTTAGTTTCTGGTATAGTTGCCTTAAATCAATTGGAAATAAATAGTTTTTCTGAATTCTGGGCCATTTGGGGAGAAGGAAGCGAGCCATTTCCCGGACAAATAAAGTATACATTCTGGCATGTTGCTATTTGGTCTTGGTTTGCCAATGCTGCTATGCATATTGGTATGTCTGATTTATCCGTATTTAGATTTGCAAAAAAACCGAATGTTGGGTGGACTACGGCTGCCGGTATGTATGTTGGCCACTTTATGGCATGGATAGCAGCAGCGCTGCTATATGCTGTTTATTTAAATTCTGCGGAAGCCCAAGCTATGCTTGCAAACGGCGAAGCGCCAACTGTTGCACCAGGACCATTAGCCTATAATGCAATTGGTTTTTTTGGAATTATAGCGGTAGTTTTAGCAGGTTGGACCACTGCCAACCCTACTATTTATAGGGCTGGTTTGGCTTTCCAGGCAATTTTACCAAAAACCTCAACATTTTGGGTTACCATATTAGCCGGTAGTATTGCTACAATTGCAGGTCTTTTTCCTGCATTTGCCATGAAACTTTTAGACTTTGTGGCATTATATGGCTTTATTTTAGCGCCAGTAGGTGCTATAATTGTATTTGAGTACTTTTTTGGCGCTAAATGGAACCACATCCCCTTTTATGCAGAAAAAAAGAATTTAGCGGTAAATACATCCGTATTGGCAGCATGGGCCATAAGCGCAATTGGTTGTTACCTAATCTCTGTTAATTTTGGAATATTTCTGTCTTTTGTTACACTACCAGCTTGGATTTTATGTGGGTTGCTCTTTTTATGGTTTAGCAAATTTCAGCAGGAGTAACTTATAATAACAGCATAAAAAACCTGCTGTTCTAATAAGAAGTTGTTAGCAATTGTGTAAAGGAGTTTGTACATGCGGTACTTAATCTTAAATCTATCTTTTCCAATTCTGATTTAATATGATTGTAACGGGCTAAATTTTGGTTATTGTTAGGGTGTGGACCATCAAATACAAACCGAAATACACTTTCTATTTCTTCATCTGTATACATAGAAAGTGCTTTGGCTACTGCTTGGGTATCTGATTCCAATGCATCTGCAAAACCAAACGCCTCTCTAATATGGTCTGCTTCCCATTTACCGCCAATATTAATAGCAATGTATTTTTTGTAGTAGATAGAATCTGGTATGGATGCTAATTCACTAAAATATTTTATAACTCCACTACCCTTTTCATGGTTGTATAAAGGTGCAGCTCCAAGATCATCATCATAACCAAAAACAAGTTTCATTTCTTCAAAAGAATTGGGAAAAGCACAAAAAAATTGTTGTTCCCATTTTTTCTTTATTTCCCCTTTTGACTCTTTGGCTTTTTCTAAAAATTTAAGTAGATAATCTGCTTGTTGCTGATACGTTTTAAAACTGTATAGTTTGCAGTCCTCTATACTTGCAAACACCGTTTTCTTATCAACTTGGTCTCTTTCGTTTACTTTGTCTACTACTTTTTTCTCAACCATTTCGGCACAAGAAATAAATAGCAGACCAATTAGTACCGTATAAATTCTAAGCATACTCCAAGTTTTACAATTAAATAGCCTTTTTAATCGCGTCTAATAATATCAAGGTATAAATTCTACACCAACTAGTATTTAAAACCATAATTATGATTATTGCTTTACGGGGAATTTAAACGCTAGATATTTAGAACAATAACAGAAATACTTGGCTACGCTAATTGTACTTAAACCGCCTTATATTTAAGCTTACGCTCAATAGTTTCAATCATGATATTGGCAATATCCAAACCGGTGGCATTTTCTATACCTTCTAATCCGGGAGAGGAGTTAACCTCTAATAATAAAGGCCCACGGTTACTACGTATTAAATCCACACCGGCAACGTCTAAATTCAATGCTTTGGCAGATTTAATAGCTAGCTTACGTTCTTCTGGTGTAATTTTAATTAATGAAGCTTTACCTCCTTGATGTATATTGGCCCTAAACTCACCTTTTTGTGCTTGCCTTTGCATTGAAGCAACCACCTTGCCATTTACTACAAAACAACGGATGTCTTGACCATTTGCCTCTTTAATAAACTCTTGAACCAAAATGTTGGTTTGCACGCTTTTAAAGGCATTAATAACACTTTCTGCCGCTTTATTGGTTTCTGCTAAAACCACACCTCTACCTTGGGTACTTTCTAACAGTTTAATGATCAAGGGTGCCCCATCTACCATACGTATTAAGTCTTTAGTATCTTGTGGCGATTTGGCAAACCCCGTTACGGGAATATGAATATCGTTTTTAGAAAATACCTGAGAGGCGTACAGTTTATCCCTTGACTTTGATATGGCATCCGCAGAATTTAAGCAGTACACTCCAAGGGTGTGAAATTGCCTTAGTAAGGCACAGCCGTAAAAGGTAACCGAGGGTTTTATACGTGGAATTACGGCGTCCATTTTGTCCAAAACATTACCTCCTCTATAGCGTACCTGCGGAGCAACGGCATCAAGTTTCATGTAGGCACTTTCTACGTTCAAGAAAACAACTTCGTGTCCACGCGCTTGGCCTGCCTCAACAATACGTTTGTTACTATACAAATTTGGATTACTGGCCAATAAGCCTATAGTTAATCCATCTTTTTTGCGCATATATGGTTTGTAAAGCACTTCTATTTCATCCTCGGAAATATCTCCCATTAAAAAACTTTTAGATGGGTCTACCAAAAAACGTTCGTTTAACGCCTCCCTACCTAAAAGCATTCTATACTCCATGGTATCTCTATTGGCCAGAGTTACCTCTATATCAAAATCTTGGTTACCAATAGTAACAAGGGTTTTTATAACCGGACGTTCTTCTGCAATACCTTGCGAACTTTTAACGGTACGCAACCCTACTAATTTAGCTTGGCATAAGATAGATATGCTTCTATTGTCTTGAATAGGATTTACCTCAAACCGAACCCATTCTTCTAACCCTTTAGAAAATATCTTAATTTTTGTGGCTTGTAAGGAAGAGGTTTTTGCTCCAGAATCTACCCTGGCCTTTACCGCAGGTATTCCTAATTCTTCTAGTTTACACCACTCCTCACTTGCTACAATGTTATCCATCATTTAATATAGTTTTAATAAATCATTCGCATAATAAATAAATCTAGCACCTCTACCAAAATTAATATGATGATAATCCATTCTAAGCGGCTACTTTCTTTATGGTCCATTATATCTTTGAACAAACTAAGGTTTTCCTTAATAATTGCCCCTTGCTCCTTAATGGTTCTGTAGCGCTCTTTTAGGTCGAACAATCGCTTTAAATCTTGATCTAGGTAATCTAGACTTACATCTTCCCAAGTTACTTCATGGGAATCAAAAATGTAGAGATTCTCTGATATTTGATTGTTAATATTAAGAACATGCCCAATATGTCGTTTTAATTTTTTACCCCCAATATCCAATTTACCGTGCAATTCTAAATTAGTAGTATGCATACGGGTTTCTTTCATAATTTGTTCCGATAGATTGGCATAATAATCCAATGCCACAGATTGGGCCAAGTGCATTAAGGTTAACCTTATCCCTTCTTGATTGTCTTCTTTAAGCTCTACCTCATTGGTTTTAACCCTTTTTACCACAGGGTTGGTTGTTAATTTTAAAGGTATGCTGTCTTCAAAATCAGAAACTCCCCAACCGGTAGCAAATTCTTTTAATTGCGATTTTATTTGTTTAATGGTGGTTTCTGGAATTTTATAGTAAGAGATAATACCGTATTTAAACAAGTACAAATAACCTTCTTGGTTACGGTAAAAAAGTTCGTCTCGGTCTCCAAATAATAATTGGCCCAAAGATAGGGTTGCACACTGGGCTATATCCAAGCTCTGTGCAACATGCATTGCATGTGCTATAGTTTCCATTGTAGTAAATGGTAATTTCTTAAACCGTTTTTATATTTCTAATAGTAGATTTTACCCTGTTCATTTCTAACTCCCTTCTAGATTTAAAGATGGTTTTTATAGCCAGCTTATCGGTCTTGTCCATATAAATCATGGCCGTTCTCCAATCTAACCAAAGGGTTTTTAAAAACTTATGCTTTTCTATGACAGCAATAGGGTTTGGTTCAAGGTTTATGTAATAATATTTTTTAGTGTATAGGGTAGTTTTGTCGCTCTTGGTATGGGTATAGAACAGCTCTAGCTCTTCAGCATTAATAGATAAAACTATTTCTTCTGCTGTTTCCCTAACTAAAGCATCGGTATATTTTTCGTGCTTCTTTTTTATGCCACCCGGCAGGGTATATTGCAAGGCCGCTCCTACCTTTCTCATAACAAGAACTTTTGAGCCGCTAATTGCTACCAATCTAGATTTGCATAACTTTTTCATATACCGATAAAATTGGGCAGGAGCACAACTCCTGCCCTACTAAGTTATTGTAATAACTTTAAACTTGTAATAATATAGACGTCAAATTCTTCATCCAATTCATCTATATCTGTTTCTACCTTATATGTTACCTGATATAATTTACCTTTGGCTTCTTCTGCCATAAGGTCCATTTTATCCGTAACTGCAGGTAGCGCACTAGAGAACTCATAGTAGTTTTCCTCATTGTCTACAAAAACATACATGTCGTTCTCAAAGCCAAGATAGGTGCCTACCACGGTTTCATCTTGTGTTACAAAAGGATTACTAGCGGTAAGAACAAAGGCCAATACAAAAGTTAATACTTTCATTTTTTAATTAAAATTACGTTTGCTTTCTAAGCTTAAAGATCTAATAAATAAGCGAAAATCAGGGGTGCCACTATAGTAGCATCTGATTCAACAATAAACTTAGGTGTATCTATATCTAGCTTACCCCAAGTAATCTTCTCATTTGGCACCGCACCGGAGTACGACCCATAACTAGTAGTAGAATCACTTATCTGGCAAAAGTAGCTCCAGAACGGTGTTTCCGTTTCCTCCATATCCTGATATAGCATAGGTACTACGCAGATAGGAAAATCCCCTGCAATACCACCACCTATCTGGAAAAATCCAATTCCGTTTTGGCTGTTGTCTCTATACCAACCTGCCAAAAAGGTCATATACTCTATCCCCGATTTTACGGTACTCGCTTTTAACTCTCCCTTTAGTACATAGCTAGCAAAAATGTTACCCATGGTGCTGTCTTCCCAACCGGGGACAACAATAGGCAAGTTTTTTTCTGCCGCAGCATACATCCAAGAATCTTTTAAATCTATCTCATAATATTCTTCTAAAACGCCAGAAAGTAACATTTTGTACATGTATTCGTGCGGAAAGTAACGTTCTCCTTTATCATCTGCATCCTTCCAAATCTTATGAACGTGTTTTTGCAGCCTTCTAAAGGCTTCCTCTTCTGGAATACAGGTATCTGTTACCCTATTTAGGCCGTTTTCTAGTAAATCCCACTCGTCTTGTGGTGTTAAATCTCTATAGTTTGGCACCCTTTTGTAGTGCGAATGTGCTACAAGGTTCATAATATCTTCTTCCAAGTTTGCACCCGTACAAGAAATAATTTGCACTTTGTCTTGGCGAATCATCTCTGCAAAACTTTTACCCAATTCTGCGGTACTCATTGCCCCAGCTAAAGACACCAACATTTTAGCGCCATTGTTTAGCTGTGCCTCGTACCCTTTTGCGGCATCTACCAAGGCAGCTGCGTTAAAGTGTAGGTAGTGTTTTTCTATAAAATTAGATATAGGTCCTTTATTGCTCATCGTAAAAATCTTCTGCGTTTAAATTTCTTTTGTGTAATGGTTCAGCTCCATCTAATTCTTCTGTTTCAATTTCGTCTTTTCTAAACTTATAGCTTAACATTTTGTAATATAGTTTTGCAGCTAAAAAGTCAGACGAGCGGTCTATCTTATTTGGGCAAAGCTCCACGATATCAAAACCTACCACGTTTTTGCTTTCAAAAATTTTGCTTAAAAACTCTAAGGTTTCGTACCACAATAAGCCACCTGGCTCCGGTGTTCCTGTAGATGGACAAATAGAAGGATCAAACGCATCCAAATCAAACGTGATGTAAACGTTGTCTGTCATTAATTCTATGGCGTTATCCATCCAAAAATCGTCCGTAACCATCTCATGCGCAAAAAACACTTTGTTATAATCCATAACCAAAGTTTCTGCATGGTCCATACTACGGATACCTACTTGTATTAAATTGGTGGTCTCATTGGCCTCATACAACGCACATGCATGGTTGTATTTGGTACCTTCGTACTCCTTACGCAAATCTGCGTGTGCATCTATCTGTACTACGGTTAAATCTTGGTAATATTCAGAAAAAGCACGTATTGCGCCTATAGAAACCGAATGTTCACCACCAAACATGGTTACTAATTTATTACGCTTAACCAGTTCTTTTACCTTATCGTGAACCGCGGCAACCATAGCTTCAGGAGAGTTAAAACCTTCCAAAGTATCTGCTAGGTAAATGCCTTCTTTATACACTTCACTATCGGTCTCTATATCATAGAGTTCCATATTCTCAGAAGCCTCCAAAAAAGCTTCTGGTCCCTTGTCTGCTCCTTTGCCCCATGTACTTGTACCATCATAAGCTACGGGCAATAAAACTACTTTAGACTTATCCATAGCGGCATATTGGTCTGGAATGCCAGCATAGGTCCTATTTTTTTTCATTTTAAAAGGGTACTAAAAATTATTTGTTGTTTTATTTTTTACGAAAATGCTCAATTACTTGGTATACCCTAAGATATCCATAAATTTGGCTGATGTCTGTTGTTCTGCAAAAACTTTTGTAGTTAGCTCACCATTTTCATCTCTATCTATTAGAATGTGTTTTGGTGCTGGTATTAAACAGTGTTGCAATCCGCCATAACCCCCTATAGACTCTTGGTATGCTCCTGTATTAAAGAAACCAATATATAAGGGTTTATCCTTTTTGTATTTTGGCAAATAAATAGCGTTCATGTGTTGCTCAGAGTTGTAGTAATCATCACTGTCACATGTTAAACCGCCAAGCAGAACACGCTCATACTCCTCATTCCAACGGTTTATAGCCAGTAAAATAAAGCGCTTATTTATAGCCCAAGAATCTGGCAAGGTTGTTATGAAAGATGAGTTGATCATGTTCCATTTTTCCCTATCATTTTGTTGTTTTTGGTACAATACCTCATAAATGGCACCGCCACTTTCGCCTACGGTAAAACTTCCAAATTCAGTGAAAATATGGGGCACATCTACTTTTGCTTCTTGGCATGCCTGGTTTATCTGATTGATGATTTCATCTATCATATAAGCATAATCATATTCAAACGCCAACGAATTTTTGATAGGAAAACCACCCCCAATATTTAGGCTATCCAAAGTAGGGCAAACGCGTTTAAGGTTAATATACACCTTTAAACATTTTAATAGTTCGTTCCAATAATAAGCGGTGTCCCTAATACCTGTGTTGATGAAAAAGTGAAGCATTTTAAGATTCACTTGCTCATTTTCTTTAATAGATTGATTGTAAAAAGGAACTATATTTTTGTAGCCAATACCCAACCTTGAAGTATAGAACTCAAATTTTGGTTCTTCTTCTGAAGCGATACGAATACCCACATTGAACGTACCGTTAATGTTGGACTGCAACAAGTTGAGCTCCTCATAGTTATCAATAATAGGAATGCAATTTTCGTGTCCGTTATTGATAAGGTCTGCAATATTGTTAATGTATTTATCGCGCTTAAACCCATTGCAAAGTACAAAGGTATCTTTGCTTATTTTTCCTTTAGATTTAAGGTGGTTTACAATATCGATATCAAAAGCCGAAGACGTTTCTATATGGATGTTATTCTTCAAGGCCTCATTCAACACATGCTGAAAATGCGAGCTTTTGGTACAATAGCAATAATGGTATTTACCCTTATACCCATGCTTTTTAATGGATTTGGCAAACCACTTTTGTGCACGTTGTATGTTGTCTGATATTTTTGGCAGGTATGTGAATTTTAAAGGTGCGCCATACTCAGCGATTAATCCTTTTAAATCGATACCATGAAATTCTAAATTGTTGTCTTTAAGTTGAAATTCCTCTTGTGGAAAGTCATAGGTTTGATCAATTAGATCAAAATATTTCGTTTTCATTTTTGTTTATGCATCTGTTAATCCTAAAATTCTAAAAAATACGAGGGAATAACAAGAATATCAGATACGAAATTCAAAAACGGTGTATGGTTTAAACGTGCGGTTTAAAATAGTTGCACGTCCTGACAACAAGCGGTCTTTAGAAGTCAGCCCTAGTATCCGGAGTCCTAATCTTAGAACAGCTTTTTGGGTAGACTTCCTTATCCCCAAAGGCCCGAACATGAAAAAAGTTTTCAATAAAAAGGCAATGCGTCCGGTTAATTAGTTGGACTCATTTAACGGGGCAAACATAGATAAAAAATCGATGCTGCAAACTTTTTAAAGGTTATTTTTAAGTATTTTCAAAAATAATTTTTAAAAAATTGATTTTCAATTACTTAAACGACATAAAAAAGATTAATCTTATTAAAATTTGGAGTGTTCTTTTATCAAATTATTTAATTCTTTTTCATAGCTGTCTAATTCTTCATCTGAAGCATTCAATGCATTTTTAAAATCGACCTTTAAACCATTCCATAAATAGGGTATACTTTCAATGTCAAAATATAACCTACCGGTACGTCTTACAAAGAAATCTATTGGGTTGGTTACCATTTCGTGTTGTAAAGTAAACTGCAACTCTGCCCTACCCAACCTCAACTTAGACTCGCCAGGTTCTAGTTCATTATAAATATTCCAAATCTGATTTGCCTGTTTTCCATAGTTACTAACCAGATACCAAGCATCATAAGCAGTAAGATTTTCTGCCTTTAGTTTTTGTGTAAGCTTAAGTGTATATTTTTTTACTTGTTTGTACTTTTTAAAATCGTTACCACACAAGGGTATGGCATCCGTAATACAGTTATTAAGTTCTTTTTTATGCGTTTTCTTTGCTTTCTTGGCTACCAAATCCACAATACGCTCAGACATTTTTCTGTAGCCCGTTAATTTACCACCGGCAATACTTATAAGTCCCGTTTTAGATTCGAACACTTCATCTTTTCTAGAAAGTTCAGATGCAGATTTACCATCTTCATGAATTAAAGGTCTAAGGCCGGCCCATGAAGATATTACGTGCTTGGGCTTTAAATTAACCGTAGGGAACATTGTATTGACTCCGTTTAAAAGGTAATCTACATCTTCCTTATTGGCCAGTACATTCTCCTTATCCCCATCATAATTGGTATCTGTGGTGCCAAAGTATGTAATTTTACCCCTAGGTATGGCAAACATCATTCTACCATCTGGCACATCAAAATAAACAGATTGTTGTACTGGAAATTTTTTATGCGGTACAACTAAATGAACACCTTTGGTTAAGTGCAAACGTTTTCCTTTTTTGGATTTATCGGTCTGCCTTAAATCATCTACCCAAGGACCAGCGGCACTAACCACATAATTTGTTTGTATGGTAATATTTTGCCCACTAACAAAATCTTTTACCGTTACCCCGCTTACCTTATTATCGGTTCCATAGACAAAACCAACCACCTCTGTATAATTAGTGGCCATGCCGCCATAGTTTCTTGCCGTTTTAATAATTTCCATAGTTAAACGGGCATCATCTGTACGGTATTCTGCATAGTAACCAGCCCCCGTAAGTCCTTTTACCGGTAGTAGCGGTTCTTTTTTTAAAGCCTCTTTAGTATTTAACATTTTACGCTTATCGTCACCTGTAACCTTTGCCAATAAATCATAAACCATTAAACCAATAGAGGTTAACCATTTGCTATAGGCACCGTTTTCCGTTAAGGGTAAAAGCATTTTTTCTGGCACTACCAAGTGCGGAGCTAAATCATGAACAATGGCCCGTTCCGTACCAACTTCATGCACCAAACCAAAATCCATCTGTTTTAAATAGCGTAGACCTCCATGAATTAGCTTTGTAGATTTACTACTGGTACCAGAGGCAAAGTCTCCTTTTTCTAACAAAAGGGTTTTTAAACCTCTTGAGGCGGCATCTAATAAAATACCGGCTCCGGTAACACCGCCACCAATAATGATTAGGTCAAAAGTTTCCTCCTTTGCCCTTTCTAGAACCTTACTTCTCGTTTTTATTGAAAATTTCTTGGTCTTCTGCATAGCTAATCACTTTCTATTTTACGGAAAGCAAGCAGAAAAATACAACAAATTATTTTCCTTAACGCTAGAATACCCTAAGCGGCTATTTTAAACTGTAATGTGTATTAGACAAACCCTTTAATTTTTTTGCTGCCTGCTCTGCAGTTATATCTCTTTGTGGGTTACCAAACATCTCATAGCCCACCATAAATTTCTTAACCGTAGCAGAACGTAGCAAAGGTGGATAAAAACTCATATGAAAATGCCACTCGGGATAGTCATTATCTGTTGGCGACTGGTGTATTCCTGAGGAATAGGGAAAAGAAACCTCAAATAAATTATCAAATTTGGTGGTAACCACCTTAATAGCTTCTGCAAAGGCTAAAGCTTGCTCTTTTGAGAGTGCTGCTATATTTTGAAGTTGTTTTTTAGGGGCTATCATAGCTTCGTAAGGCCAAACCGCCCAAAAAGGAACTAGTGCAACAAAATGTTCATTTTGAAAAAGAATACGTTCGTCTTTATCAAGTTCTTGTTTTAGGTAATCGCCCAAAAGACTGGAATCGTTTTTTTCAAAATATGCCCTTTGCATCTTTGTTTTGCGTTCTACTTCTTGAGGTATGGAATATTGTGCCCAAATCTGCCCATGTGGATGCGGATTACTACAACCCATCATAGCGCCCTTGTTCTCAAAAATTTGTACATGTCGTATATTCTGCTTGGCACCCAGTTCACTATACTCCTTTTGCCATAAAGCAACTACGTCTGCAATAGCTTTCTGCTCCATTAAAGGCAAGGTTAAACTATGGTCTGGAGAAAAACAGACCACCTTACATATTCCTGTTTCGCCCTGTGCTTTTAATAAGCCATCTTCTTCCAAAATATTAGGGGTATCTGCTAATAAGGCCGAAAAATCATTGGTAAAACTATATACGGATTCATACTTTGGGGTTTGCTCGCCACCTGCCCGGGTATTTCCTGGACATAAATAACAGGTAGGGTCGTATTTAGGTCTTTTGGTTTCTGGTATTTTTTCTTGTTTACCCTGCCAAGGCCGTTTGGTACGGTGCGGTGAAACCAATACCCATTCTCCAGTTAATATGTTGTATCTCCTATGTGGATGTTCGTTATAATCCAACTTCATGATTTTCTTTTATTAAGGTAGTTCCATTACTTGGTTGGGTCTCAAAAGCGTTTAACTCTATACCGAATTCTTTTTTGTAAGCCGCAGCCGCTTTGGCTATAAACAGATTTACAGAGTCTTTATGAATCAAATTTATTGTGCAACCTCCAAAACCGCCACCCATAATTCTAGAGCCTAGTACCGCATTTTCTCTTTTGGCCAGATCAACCAAAAAATCCAATTCTTTACAACTTACTTCATATTTATCACTTAAACCCTCATGGGTTTTGTACATAAGCTCACCAAATGCCTTTAATTTATTTTCTTTTAAAAGGGTTTTGGCCATTTGTACGCGGGCAATCTCCTCTACCACATAACTACAACGGTTAAATACTGTAGCATCCAATTGAGACTTACTATCTGTAAGCATATCTAGCGTAACATTCCTAAAAGAGGGAGCAATACCATATTTAGAAACTAAAAAAGAAAGGCCATCTTCGCATTGTTGTCTCCTTTTGTTGTAGGCTCCCGTAGCCAAATCATGGGTAACATTGGAATTAAGCAAGAGTAACACGTAGGGATCAAAGTTTGCCGGAACATAATCAAACTCCAATGATTTGCAATCCAACAACATAGCAAATCCTTTTTTACCCATTACTGATGCAAACTGATCCATGATGCCACATTTGGTACCTACATAATTGTGTTCTGCACGTTGACTCAATTTAACTATTTGCCACCGATCTAATCCTAGATCAAATAATTCGTTAATGGCATAAGCAAAACCACATTCCAAAGCCGCCGAAGAACTTACACCGGACCCCACGGGTAAAAAACTTTGAATTTCACAATCAAAACCAGAAATACCGTCTGTTAATTGTTGCATTTCGTTGATAACACCCAGCAAATAGTTTTCCCAACCTGCAGGTCTTGGGGTTATTGCTTTTAAGTTAATCTCTAAAACTCCTTCAAAACCTTTACTGCGAACAATAGCTTTATTGGATGTTCCGTTTTTACAAATCTTAAATTGAATGTGTTGTTCTATTGCCGCTGGCAATACAAACCCATCGTTATAATCTACATGTTCCCCAATTAAATTTATTCTTCCGGGAGAAACAATGGTTAAGCTATTTTCGCCACCCATACATTTTAATTTTACGTTATTTCCTATGTAAATGTGAGTTCTTAGGGAAACAGGCATTTTTTATGTGTGCAATTTACATTTATTTAATCTTTGACAAAAAAATCACACCTATAAAATTTTTATTTCATTCCAAATAAGTAAGTAGCAAGAGCCCTAATGGACTCGTTCTTTTTTTATACTTGAATGTGAGCACTGTTTATAACCCTGTGGATAAATAATCCTAGTTTTTAGCGAACAAATTTTTCTGATTTTTTCTGCAATTCTCTAACACTTTACACCCTTGTTTTACAAGCTCTTAACGCTTTGTTAATAAAAATGTTGAGAACCCATTTCCATCTTATGAAAATTGTAGGCAAGAAAATAGGAATTTTACAATCTGAACCATTAGTTAATTTCCAAAAACCGTTTTACCTATGCAGATTTCTGAGATAAAGAAGAGGGATTTTAGCACACAACCCTTTGAGTTACACAAGATTACAAATGCAATCATGAAGGCAATGACAGCTGTTGACCACGGTCAACTAGGTGATGCCCAAGTAATTGCAGATGATGTACAATTAAGACTGTTAGACCGTAAAAAACAAGTAAAAGATTACATTCCAACAGTAGAAGAAGTACAAGATGTTGTAGAAAACAGCCTAATGGAAAGTCAATTTCATGATGTGGCCAAAGCTTACATTATCTACAGAAACAAAAGGGCACAGGAAAGGGCTACCAATATCTTTGAAAAGCGCATTAACTTAAAGCCATTTGAGTACCCAGAATTATACGAATATGTTTCTGCTATAAGACATTCTTATTGGATACATACCGAGTTCAATTTTACCAGTGATATCCAAGATTTTAAATCCAGATTAACAGAGGTAGAACGCAGTGCTATTAAAAACACTATGCTAGCTATCTCTCAGATTGAGGTTGCGGTAAAAAGTTTTTGGGGAGATATCTATCAAAGAATGCCTAAACCGGAAATTGGGGCAGTTGGTTCAACATTTGCAGAAAGTGAAGTTAGGCATCATGATGCTTACTCGCATTTATTGGAAATACTAGGTTTAAATAGAGAGTTTGAAACCCTAAAGAAGAAACCTGTGATCATGAAAAGGGTACAGTATTTGGAAGCTGCCCTTAAAACTGCTAAAAGCGAAAATGACCAAGAATATGCAGAGTCTATCTTGTTATTTTCCCTGTTTATAGAACATGTATCGTTATTTTCCCAATTCTTGATAATCATGGCCTTTAACAAGCATAAAAACATGCTTAAGGGTATATCTAATGTAGTAGAAGCTACTTCTAAAGAAGAGCAAATACATGGCGATTTTGGAATAGACATCATTAACATTATTAAGAAAGAAAACCCGCATTGGTTTAATGAGACCTACCACCAAACTATACAAGAAATCTGTGAGCAAGCATTTGTTGCAGAAAGTAAAATAGTAGACTGGATATTTGAGGATGGAGAATTGGACTTTTTACCTAAAGCGGTTATAAACGAATTCATAAAAAATAGATTTAACAACTCCCTTGAGAGTATAGGAATCAACAAAATATTTGAGGTAGACGAAAAATTATTGGAACAAACCGAATGGTTCGATGATGAAATTATTGGAACCAAGCACGGTGATTTCTTTGTAAAAAGATCCATCAACTACAGCAAGAGAACACAAAGTATAACCAGCGACGATTTATTTTAAGCAGCTATGGAAAAGAACACTGAAACTATAGGGAAAGAAACCCTACAACAAAAAGAAAACACCACTTTAGATTTAGTTAATGCAAGAAAATCTGCCTTATCTGATTTAAAAGAAAGACCACTAGAAACGGAAGGTTTTAAATGGTTGAATGAGTATAGTAGAAAGTTCCTAGCTTCTGGTTACCTAACAGAGGGTGTAACACCAGAGGGAAGAATTAGAGAAATTGCTGAGCGTGCAGAGCAAATCTTAGAAATGCCTGGATTTGCAGACAAGTTCTACAACTACATGTCAGAAGGGTTCTATTCGCTAGCATCGCCGGTTTGGTCTAACTTTGGTAAGCAACGTGGTTTACCTATAAGCTGTTTTGGTTCTCATATAGACGATGATATGGGTAATATTCTTTATACCCAATCTGAAGTTGGTATGATGTCTAAACTTGGTGGTGGTACATCTGGTTACTTTGGAAAAATAAGACATCGTGGTGCAGCTGTAAAGAACAACGGTGAAGCTTCAGGTGCGGTTCATATTATGCAGTTGTTCGAGTCTATGGTAGATGTTGTAAGCCAAGGCTCCGTTAGAAGAGGTCGTTTTTCTCCGTATTTACCAATAGACCACCCAGATATTAAAGAGTTTTTAGAAATTGGTACAGAAGGTAACCCAATACAGCAGTTAACACATGGTGTAACGGTTCCTAACCAATGGATGCAAGAAATGATAGATGGAGATGTTGAAAAACGTACCATCTGGGCCAAAGTTTTGCAATGTAGAGGTGAAATGGGTTATCCTTACGTATTTTTCTCTGACAATGCCAATGACGGTACGGTAGATGTGTACAAAGACAAGGATCAACGAATTTATGCTAGTAACTTATGTACCGAAATTATGTTGCCTTCTAACCAAGATTGGTCTTTTGTTTGCGTACTATCCAGTATTAACCTATTGCATTACGATAAGTGGAAAGAAACAGATGCTGTTGAAACAATGATTCATTTCTTGGATGCGGTTATAACAGAATTTATTGAAAAACTAGAGGTTTACAAAGACTCTGATAATAGAGATGATCAGCAAACGTTCCTGTTTATGGAAAGGGCTTACAATTTTGCAAAAGAAAACAGAGCATTAGGTTTAGGTGCTTTAGGGTGGCATAGTTTATTGCAGTCTAAAAAATTGGCCTTTAATAGTCAAGAAGCCTATAATCTAAACAGTGAGATTTTCAGGGAAATAAAAGAGCGTTCTTATAAAGCATCTGAACAGCTTGCCGCACGTTTTGGAGAACCAAAAATGCTAGAAGGTTACGGTAGACGTAATACCACTTTAAATGCCGTTGCCCCTACAACTTCATCTGCTTTTATTTTAGGGCAAGTATCACAAGGTATTGAACCAATCTGGTCTAACTGCTACGTAAAAGATATTGCCAAAATAAAGGTTACCATTAAGAACCCATATTTAATGGAACTATTAGAAGAAAAAGGGATGAATACCTCTGAAGTGTGGAGAAGTATAAGAGATAGAGATGGTTCTGTACAACACCTGGATTTCTTGACAGAAGAAGAAAAAGCAGTATTTAAAACGTATTCTGAGTTGGACCAAATGGATATTATTTACCAAGCGGCCAACAGACAAAACCACATAGACCAAGGGCAGTCTGTAAATATTATAGTACACCCAGAAATGCCTACCAAAGAGGTTAATAAAATACATGTTACCGCTTGGAAGTTAGGTCTAAAATCTTTGTATTACCAACACAGTATGAATGCTGCTCAAAAATTTAAGCAGAAGAAAGATTGTGTTAGCTGTGAAGCTTAAAACACTAAAAAAAAGGAGGCTCAGTAAAGCCTCCTTTTTTATTTTACAGGAAAATGTTTTTGCAAAAACTGCATTGTTTTAGTTACATATACTTCTGTGTCAAAAATTGGGTCGCCGTGTCTTGCTCCATCTACCAAATAGAGTTCGCTAATAATATTATGTTTATCTAATTCGCTTTTAAAAAGTTCACTTTGCTTACTAGGAACATTTCTATCTGCAGTACCATGAAATAAAATGGTAGGTGGGGATTGTGCGTTTACATAATAAATTGGGCTTGCAGCTCTTGCCAACCGTTCTTTCTCT
Source organism: Croceivirga radicis (assembly GCF_002072105.2). Taxonomy (GTDB): domain Bacteria; phylum Bacteroidota; class Bacteroidia; order Flavobacteriales; family Flavobacteriaceae; genus Croceivirga; species Croceivirga radicis. The sequence goes on along the minus strand of NZ_MTBC01000005.1, from coordinate 135,112 downwards.
AATGGACTACCGCCTAACAAGTCCGCTTCTGGCGTACCTGTACCCTTATCCGTGCCATAGGCTTTAAAATTTATCAAATCTGATGGGCCAAAAAAATCGACCAAAGCCTTCACTTTAAATAAAATTTTGTCACGATCACCCATAAAATCCCCTCTACCCGAAGTATTGGAGGTAGCCACCAACGCCGCCAAATGGCCCCCTGCAGATCTACCCATTAACGCAATAGCGTCTTTGTTAAAACCATAGGTGTCTGCATGTTCATATAAAAAGTTGATGGCATCATTACAATCCTGTATTTGTGCAGGAAATATAGCTTCGCCACTTAATCTGTAATTTATAGAAGCTAAGGCATACCCTTTATTCAAAACTGCATTCACTAGATTATTATTTTTAGTGATGAACGCTTCTTTGCTACCCCTTTTCCATGCTCCGCCGTGAATCCAAACCAAAAGTGGAGGATTTGCAACAACCTTATTTTTGTAGACATCTAACAATAATCGTTTACCGTTAACAGATTTGTATGCTTGATTTTTAAAAGTAATGAGGTTTTCTGGCAGTTGTGGTATGTTCATTTCCCGCTTTGGTTTTGCTTCTCTATTATTATCTATATCCTTGTTTTGGGCATTACATTTTGTAAGAAAAATTAGAATACCCATTACAACAATTAAGCGTTTTAAATAATTCATTTTTTAAATAGATTATGTAGAATAGCTACAAAACTAATTGCAAAGACTCAAGGGCCCTAAAACTAATTCTCAATTAAGCGTTAAAGTTAACTACACTTCAATGTAAATTTTACGTAAATTTTATGTTTTAAAATTGTAATTTTACAACAAATAAATGGGTATGAAAATAATTTGGGATTCGAGCGAATTAAAACTAGACGACTATTCTCGTTTAAATATTGAATATGCACTTAATCTTGAAGTTACCCTTATATTAATTAAGAACGCAGAGCACTTTCTAGACTACAAATCCCTGATAACTTTGCAAATCAAGAATGGGCACGTCCTTATTGACACAGAAACCCCACAACCAATAGCTAAAAAGTTAAAAAATAACCTTATTCAACTTCAGGATAGTGTTTCTAAGTTGATACAGAAAGATTTAGTAGCCTGGCCAAGCCAACTGTATGCAGAGGCAATAGTTATAAATTCTTAAATCCACTTAGCTATAACCTCGAACAAATCTTCTTTTCCCAATGGTTTTGCTATGTAATCTACAAACCCTCTACTTAAGCACTGTTCGCGATCATTGGACATGGCATGTGCGGTTTGCGCAATTACTTTGGCATTGGGATTAATTTTTACAATTTCTTCCTTAGCCTCAAAACCATCCATCACTGGCATTCTAATATCCATTAAAACAATATCATAATCTGGTTTTTGCCTAAACATGCTTACCGCTTCTTCGCCATTTTCTGCATAATCTACTAACAAATTAGTTCGCTTAAGCAGTGTTTTTAAGTAATGTCTATTGATACGATTATCATCTGCAACTAAAATCTTCTGGTCATTAAATAGCTTATTAATCTGTTTTGCGGAAGATTTGTTTTCCATTGGTTTAACCGTTTCTACCAAGGTAAACGGAATAGTAAATGTAAACTCACTTCCTACCCCTAATTTTGAGGAAACATCTATATCTCCACCTAAAAGACCAATAATACCCTTAGAGATAGATAAGCCCAGCCCCTTACCAGAGTACTTGTCGTTATTTTCGAATCCAATCCTTTCAAAACGTTCAAAAATCAGTTTTAAATTTTCTTCTGCAATGCCTATACCGGTATCTTTAATTTTAAATTCAACCCAATCACCTTTAATCGCGTAACCGAATGTCACGCTTCCACTATCTGTAAATTTAATGGCGTTGTTAACTAAATTAATTAATACTTGTTTTAATCTATTGGGATCTGTTTTAATATTTAGGGGAACATTTGGATTGGGTACAAAAGTTTTTATTTCAAGATTGTCTTTCTCTTGCTGTTTTTTAATTTCATTGAAGGTCATCTCCAATTCCCGCACAAGATGATTTAACTCACATGGCATAAATTCCATATCCAATTCACCTGCTTCTATCTTGGATAAATCAATTATATCATCTACCAAACTCAATAATTGCTGGCTACAATTCTCTATGATAGAAATGTATTCCTTCTTATCATTTACATTTAAATCATGATCTCTTAATAAATTAGAAAACCCTACCAAACCATTGAGTGGGGTTCTAATTTCATGACTCATATTGGCCAAAAACTGATTTTTATAGATGTTGGCACTATTAGCTTCTACCAGCGCTTTTTTAAGCTTTTCTTCATTTTCTTTCTTTTGCGTTACATCAATAAATACTCCAAAGAAACTAGTAACCTTACCTTCATCGTCTTTTTCAAAAGGAGAATCGATAGAATAGCACCAAACCCACTTCCCGTTTTTATGTTTAAATCGATACTCAACAATATTTTCTAGCTTACCCTCCAAAACCTTGGCCATATGCTTTTCTATGAGGTGTTGGTCGTCTGGATGAAACAAATTAAAAAATTCATCGGGTGACAGTTTTTCTATATCTGCAGGAGTGTAGCCTAAAATGTTGGTGTAGCCCTCATTCATAAAAACATTAGAACCCTTGACCATATCATATATATACATGCCAGAAGGGGAAAGCCGTGTCATTTTACCAGCAAATTCATCTGCCTTTTGCAATTTAGAACGTAGTTGTTTACGCTCTGTTATATCTTGCGCAATACCCTGTAAATGCGTTGGTTTACCCTCTTCATTTTTTAGTACCCTACCCACGGCATACATCCAACCTTTACTACCATCGTTTCTAATAGAACGTAGCTCTAGGGTATAGGGTTTACCGGTTTCTATAGTTGTACTAACCGCTTTTTCTAGAGTTGCCCAAGATTTAGGTGTAAATAGTTTTCTATGATTTTCATCATCATAGTCTGGCACCCCATCTTCAGGATCTAAGCCATACATTTTAAATAATTCTTCTGACCAATACACCTCGTTGGTAGCAATATTAAGAGTCCAGCTACCCAATTTAGCAACCTCTTGCGCAATAGTAAGTTCTCTGGTTTTCAATTTTAGCTCTTCTTCGGCTTTCTTGATCTCCGTTATATCTACAAAAGTTATTACTACTCCAGAAATTCTTTTTTCTTTAGTAACAAATGGAGAAATCCTTATTAAGTACCAATTACCAGTAGAATCTAATAATTGTTCCTCAAAAGTATTAAAGGTTGTTAGTGCATCTTTTGATTTGTTCAAAATTCGCAGGCGTGCCTCTTCTTCAAAAACAGATGAAAAATTAAAAATTGGTCTGCCAATGTCTTGAGATTCTAGTTTAAATACCTTTTTTAAGGCTGGTGTAAACTTTCTTATTTTTAATGCTTCGTCTAAAAAAAGCGTACCAATATCCGTACTATCCAGAAGGTTGTTCATATCATTGTTCAACTCTTCTAGTTCTTTGTTCTTTTCTTGAAACTCTGTATTTACCGTATATAATTCTTCATTAACAGATTGGAGTTCTTCATTGGAACTTTGCAACTCTTCATTAGAAGACATTAGCTCTTCATTAGAACTTTGCAACTCTTCATTGCTGGTCTCTAGCTCCTCAGTTATATTGGTAAGTGCTTCTTTTTTTTCGCTTAATTCATATTCTAAATCATCTATTTGCTGTTGCGCAAGAGTAGAAATATCTTCATTTGATAAAACTACCTCCTCTGTATTCTCTTGACCAATACTTTCACCAAACTGAAGCATGTATAAAAAGTCTCCATTTGGCTCTAGTTGCACCCTTTCTACAAATAAATCTGTTAGTATCTGGCCACTAGGTACTGCGCAGGATAGCTTTTTATAAGAAATGGTCTTATCACTAGTTTTTGCCCTACGTATACCATTTCTAATTATACTGGCCAATTCAGGATTTACCAAGTTTAATAGGTTATTATTAAAAATTCCATCGTTCTGTGAGAACCATTTTTGAAAATCGCCCAACATAAAGATTACATCATAATCTTGGTTTACATAAACGGTTACAGGCGCGTGTTTCTTACTTAGATGTTTGTAAAACAGCACTTCTTTTCTAGCGGTATAATTATGATTCTGCTCCACTTTATTGGTCAAGTTTAAATAGTTGATTTTAGAATGTGTCTTATTCTTAATCTGTAATGCGTTGTTTTCTAGTAAATTTCTACCCTTTTTTATTCTATAAATTTTATGTTTACCGTTCACCACGGTAAAGTTTTGTTCTGCCTTAGCTAAAGATTCACTATTTCCCAAGAACAGAAAACCATTTTTATTTAAAGAAAACTCAAAAGCATTAATTACTTTTTCTTTGGTTTCCTTGTTTAAATAAATCAATAGATTACGACAAGATATCAAGTCTATTTGAATAAAAGGAGGGTCATTGGTAAGATCGTGATAAGAAAAAATAATCTTTTCCCTAATGCGTTTTATAATTTGAAAACGGTCTCCTTTTTTTATAAAATATTTTGTTAGGTATTCCTCTCCAATTTCTGAGATATCATTAATACCAAAAACGGCATTACCCGCCTTTTTAAGGGCATACCTATCTATATCTGTTGCAAAAATTTTAAAATTTAAATTAGATTCTTGGCTTTGCAGGTAGTCATCTAATAAAATAGCCAAGGAATAAACCTCTTTACCTATAGAGCAACCCGGTATCCATATTCTTATGGTTTCTTCTGGTAATCTATTGGCAAATAACTCTGGAATTACGCTAAGTTTTAAACTATTGAACGCCTCTACATTTCTAAAAAAAGACGTTACGCCAATTAAAAAACTTTGGCTCAGAAGTTTTAACTCCTCTTCATTTGTTAATAAATACTGATAGTAAACATCAAGTGAGTTCAATTGCAACAAACTCATTCGTTTGTTCATCCTCCTTATTAAGGTATTGGGTTTGTATTTACTAAAATCGATACCACTATGTTTATATAACTTAGTAATTATGGTATCATAGACCGTAGCATTCTGCGGATTTATAAGGGTTTGAAAATCTCTTTCTTGATTTGCGAGCCATAATATGTTTTCCGCAATTTTTTGGGGTGGTAATATAAAGTCTACGCAATTGGTATGTATAGCAGATTTTGGCATGCCATCAAATTCTGCAGATTTAGGGTCTTGTGCATAGATAGTTGCACCTACTTCTTTTAAATTATAAATACCCTTAGAACCATCTGAGCCGGTACCAGACAAAACTACCCCAACCGCATTTTCTTTATACGCATTAGCTACCATTTTAAAAATGATATCTATGGGTAAGTTTAATTGCTTCCTTGGTGCTTTCTTTAGCAAGGTAAATTTACCATCTTCTATGCCAAGATTGTTATCTTTATTATTAAGATATATACAGTTTGGTTTAATTTCTTGGTTTTCTTCGGCAACAAAAATTTTCATTTTGGTGTGCGAAGCCAGAAGTTCTGGCATTAGACTTTTAAAATTGGGGGCCAAATGTTGAACCACAATAAAAGCCATATCTGGGCTAGCGGGCATTGCATCAAAAAAAGTATGTATTGCTTGCAAGCCTCCAGCAGAAGCCCCAATTGCCACTACCATAAAACCATCTTGTTTAGACCCCATTTGATAAAAGTTTATAGTTTAAAAATCAGTAAAAATAAGGTGTATGTGTTTTAAGATGCCGAACTACAATTTTAAATTCTTTTGTTTATTAGATGGTAATGCTATTACTAAATGTAAGAATTTTATTAATAAATAATTTTAAGGGCCTATTTTTATTAACATTTCCTTAAGAGAATAATGCTTTTTTTGCAAAAGCAGACTATGTATTACTTATTTTCTATCTTATCAACACTCAAGACCGTTCTAAAGCCCAGGTGTTCTGCCCCGGAGTCTAAACCTGTAGCCATACGGGCACTAATGCGATAGCTGGCACAATAACTAGCACTACACAAAAACGAACCACCTTTAATTACCTTTTCCTGAACATACGGATTGCTAGGGTTATAGGCTTTTTCTGGACCAGATGGGTTTTTTAATTCTTCAATTTCTGACACGTTAGCATAGTAGTTTACATGGTACCAGTCGCTAGTCCATTCCCAAACATTGCCAGCCATATCATACAAACCAAAAGCATTGGCAGGATAGCTTTTTACCGGTGCCCTACGCTCATATCCATCTTGCAACTTATTTTCTACAGGAAATTCTCCCTCCCAAGTATTTGCATGGCTGCTTAATTGTTCCAAACCACCGGGCCAACTATAAATGTCATTTATTTTTTCCGCTCTCGCCGCATACTCCCATTCGGCCTCTGTTGGTAAACGCCCCCCCTTCCATTCACAATAGGCCAATGCATCTTCGTAAGCTATTTGCACTACAGGATATTTCCCCTTTCCTTCAATTGAACTACCAGGACCATTAGGATGCCTCCAGTTGGCTCCTATTTTCCATTCCCACCATTGGGAGTAATCGTACAAGTTAGGTAAGCTAGATTTTGATTTCTTAAAGACCAAGGAACCGGGTTGTAAAATAGAATCATGTGGTTTGGGCGTTTCAGGAGGCAGCTGTTTTTTCATCTCATCCCAAGAAATAGCTCTTTCTGCAACGGTAACGTAGTTTGTGGCCGCTACAAATTCGGCAAATTGGTCGTTTGTAACTTCGTGCATATCCATATAAAAACCATTGACTGTTACTTTATGGCGAGGTTTTTCATGCTGCATAGCCAAAGAATCTTCTGGTAAAGCTCCTTGATAAAAAGTACCACCTTTTATCCAGACCATGTCTACGGGTGGTTCTAAATTGGGAGGTTTAGATACAACCAATTTAGTTGTTTGTGGCTTTAAATTCAGGCCATCTTGAGAGGGAGCATTTCGTTTAGGTTCTTGCCTACAACCCAGGAGTATTAAAAATGCTGTAATATATTTTAAGTTACTTAGTTTCATTCGTTGCATGTACACCGTTAAAAGTAACATGAATTGACAAGAAAAATGAATAATAAGGAGGAAAAGTACACCCGTAATTCAGCTGTAGCAAAACAGTAGTAACTATAAATAACAATTAAATATAGATACAGCGTAGGACTAGGTTATGTAAATGATGTAACGCTATAACTTTTAAAGCATCTACATTGTAAAGTCAAAATATTTAACCAAGACATAGCTAAGGTTAAAAACAAAAAAAGCCACTGAAATCAGTGGCTTTTAAATGTCGGGGTGGCAGGATTCGAAACTATCCACATAATCAACTATATATCAATAATTTAAAAACTAAAAAACTTAACTGTTGACCGATTTGTTGACGGTGTTTTTATGAACTTAAAGTAAGATAACTTACATTCTGATTAAACAAAGGTTCTAGTTTGATTTACATAAAAGTAGATATCTGTACTAAAAGTTGGTTTTGTGAAGTTCCAAAACAATTTAAATTTAATTCATGGTTTATATAGCCTTTATCTGTTTAGAAAGATCATCTTCCGGCATTCCCACAGGCATCAGAACATGATATCAAATACAGTTCAAATTATACGTTATAATTCTGATTCATCTGGAGAGTTTCTTTTTATTAATAAAGAATTAAATTTTCTTTGGAACATTACTTTAGCGATTCAACTTATCACCGGCTAAAAAGCTTGAAATTGCAATAATTTTATTGCTTGGAGAATCGTACTTGGTTTCTACTCAAAAGTAAAATAGGGCACAAAGTGCATATCTTAAATCGTCTTCGGATACCGTGTCAACGAATTGCCCTTTCGTAAATAGTATATCGCACCTATCTTATTCACTTAGTATGTTGAAGTCATAAATTACCATTTCACCCTTTATCAGAAAATTAAATGAAAATATTAAAATTCTAAACGCATGAAAGGTACAATATGTAAAGAGCCGATCGTTAATTTAAGTTTTTCTACTGGTAATCTTCCAGTACAATTAAATAAAGTAATGACCAAACATGATTATTAACGTGGGTGATACCAAATCCCCTTAAGGCATTTGGTCCTTTATTACAAAAATCAGGCCTAAGTTGAAACACTTCAATTCTTTGAAAATCTCAATGAAAACAGTCCAAATCCTTAGATACTTTTCTTTTTGTTTGAATTTTAGCAAGACCATGGTAGTTTCTATTTAAAGCACAATCCGCACATGCTGTGAAGAAATTTTATTTTGGATTAAGATAGACTATAATCCAAAAATCCTCAAAATCCCTCTGTTTAAAAATAGTTTTCAAAATCGTTTTATTAAACTATTAATTAACATTCCCTAATCCTTATTCTATTGACTTTATAACAAAAGTTGAACCTACACTAAGTACTAAGAATTCCATAATTCCAACCATATAATAACTAAGCGAACCATTTTGAAATGCAATTACTTGTAATATTCCAATAATAATTACGGGAACTAACCATTACATTTTTTTTTTCGAATAATAATATCTATAATTATGCCAATATATCACTATTGAAGCAAAATATTTATGAATTCAAATGTATTCACTAAAATATTAGCTAAATGTAGCTAAGCTTATAAAATCTAAACCTACATATCATTTTTGATAAAGAATCCAATAATCTAATTACAAGTAAAAAGAATGTATAGAAATAAACTCTATTACTATTCATTCCCATTTTTGAAAAATAAGAAGACTGCCTATTCACAAATTGATTTAAAAACTCTGTAATTTTAAACCCAATCAATAATAAAGCTGTAATAACTATATTATTGACTGATTCTTTGATATCAATTGTTTTCATCGTTTATCTTAGCCTCGATTCAAGTTTTTTTTCGAAATTCATCATACCAATATACCCTGTAACTCAATCCTCTACACTAGCTTACAAATGGCTACATTAAAAAGTTAAGCTATTGAAATTTTATTTTCAAGTCTAATAATTTAATCATTTTGACAGTCAGTCAAAACAAAAGTCTGTAAAAATTCAATAAGGAAACACACTGTGAAATATATTTAGCTTGAATTATAAAGAACAATATTCTTGTGAGTTTAAGACTACAAAAGCTTTATTTTTTTTTTCAGTATTTTATTAGTGTGTTTTAAACATTTAAATGAATTTAATATGTATATTTGATTGTTTTCCTTTTTTATAGTGATTAATTTTAAGAATTAAAATATGGACAACTGCACATTTGCGGCTGGAAATTTATTGGCCCAACTCAAGATCAAGCATACCAACCAATTTCTGGGAGACACTATCCTTTCCCATCCCGAACATCCCAGTTTATTGGCTGTTTCAGAAACTTTGTCAAAGTATAATATTGAGAATCTTGCTGTTAAGATAGATAAAGAAAAGCTTAAAGAGCTTCCACTTCCATGTATTGTACAATTAACCGATAGTGGTGGAATGTTCCATGCTTTGGTCCGTTATTCTAAGGAGGAAACGGTTTATCTGGATGATAAAGGGAAACAGGTTTCAATTCCCACGAATGATTTTTTAAAACGATGGTCGGGAATATGCCTTTTGGTGGAAACAAGTGAACTTTCAGGCGAACCGGGCATCGAAAAGAAACTGTCCGAAAGAAGGACAATGACCGCACTTAAATGGATAGGAGCCTTGTTCCTGTTGCTCTGGGCAATTTTGAACTTTTTTAATTCCCCACTTATACATGGAACAGACCTATTATTGTTGGGCGGGTACGCTTTGCTGAAACTGGTTGGGCTTACCATGGGGGGCATGCTGCTTTGGTACGAGGTGGACAAATACAACCCCACCTTACAAAGTTTCTGCTCTGGTGGCAAGAAGGTGAACTGTGATTCTGTCCTAAACTCTAAATATGCAAAAGTTTTTAACGGAAAGCTGAGTTTGGGGTTGATTGGCTTTACGTATTTCTTTGGCACGTTTTTCTTTTTGCTCATCAATGGCTTTTCCAATATATCCTTGACCCCTTTGGCCTATATGGGTTTTGCCGCCCTTCCCGTGGTGGCCCTATCAGCCTATTATCAAGGAGTGGTCATTAAGCAGTGGTGCAAATTCTGCATTGTGGTACAGGCAGTGCTGCTCCTGGAAGCTACGACCGCTTTTTTGGGCGGGTTCCATCTGGCCCGTGTAGAGGTGAGTTCATTGCCCTTGCTCATAGCACTACTGTTTATTCCCATCCCTATATGGAAATGGCTCAAGCCTTTGATGGAAAAAGAGAAAGAGACCAACCTCTACAAAAGAGGGCTCAAAAAAATAAAGAACAATCCCGATGTGTTGATGGGGCTTTTGGGCAAGAACCGAAAAATAGAGACCCCTGTTGAAGGATTGGGTATAACACTAAAAAATGATGGTGCAAGATATGATGTCATAAAAGTGTGCAACCCCTATTGTGGCCCATGCGCCAAGGCACATCCTGTATTAGAGGGGTTGGTTGAAGATAATAAGATAAACCTACAGATTCTTTTTACAGCAACTGCGGATAAGAAGGACTTTAAGGCCAAACCTGTACGGCATTTTTTGGCCATTGCTTCCAAGGAGGATAAAAAAGAGACCCAAAAGGCACTTGACGATTGGTACCTTTCCGAGAGTAAGGATTATGGGGTTTTTGCCCAAAGATACCCCATGAATGGGGAGCTTGAGCAGCAGGATGAAAAAATAAAGGCCATGCGCCAATGGTGCAATGCTGAAAAGATAACCCATACCCCCACAATTTTCATCAACGGGCACGAACTACCCAAGGAGTATAGCGTTGAAGATTTAAAGAATGTTTTAATATAGAAGATAAAAAACGGCCAAGAAAACCCTTGGCCGAGGGAACGATATTGCTTTCGCGAAGCATGGACCGAAACCTTGACGGTCCCTAAACGTTCAGGGCAAAGTTAATTTTAAATTTTATATAAAAATGAAGAAGTTAAGTTTAAAAAAGTTGAATCTTGGAGCTGACGAACTGCTCCAAAAGGAACAGTTAAAGACTGTTTTTGGAGGGTATGGAAGTGGTTGTTTTGATGATTGCAAGTCCGATTCTGATTGCAGTGGTGAATGTCCAAAATGCTACATTACCCAAGGCGGTGATGGGGGTTGTGGAACTTGATTCTAAATTAAGTTGATTTTGCCTGTTGTGTATTTATGAAAAGTTATCATTTTATTCATGGTATAGATTTTCAAGACAATTAGGAATTAGTGATAATTTAAGTGCACAACGGGCAAATCTTTTGTTCCATTTTATAAAATGAATTTTAAATAGTGGATTAATGAGAGTAGGTTTAGTAATAGTTATTAATTTGATTTTCAATATTATATTTGTTGGATGCTCTCAAAAAGAGAATAGAGAGTTTCAACTTTATGGTAAGTTCAAAGGCACAAATACTGAACAGTTGATTTTTATCTATCAAGATACTCTCGGAATCTCAGTTTTTGATACCATTCCGATAAATAATGGAAAATTTTATTCAAAGGGATTCATAAATGGTGCCATATATGCTCGTATTGAAGGAAACAAAAAGTCTCAGAGAATGAGTGACCCGAATGTACTCCTTTTTTTTATTGAACCAGGTAAGAACTATATCTCCTTGTCGGAAGACAAATTTAAAAACGCGAAAATAATAGGTTCCGCAACACAGAAGGAGCATGAATATTTAGAAAATCAATTGGAGTATTTGCATTTAGAGATAGATTCAATAAAATCAAAATGGAATGAATTATTAGAAAAGAAAATAAATAATCCAGATAAGATTGAATCAATAGATGAATCAATCGTATATCTAAGCATTGAATGGGAAAACAGGCAAAAAAGGATGATGAATGTACGATTAAATTATTTGAGAAATAATCCTCAATCATATTTAAATCCTTACTGGCTTAAATTTTATTCTAAAAAGTTGCCAATTGACACACTTGAACAATATTACAAAAATTTTAAACCCGAAATAAAAAGTAGTTTATTCGGGAAACAATTTGAAAAAAAAATTGAATTGGCAAGGGGGGCTGCAGTTAATAGTAAAGCGTTAAGTTTTAAATTAAGGGATGTTTATGGTAATGAAATAAGCTTGGAAAATTTCAAGGATGAATTTGTCCTATTAGATTTTTGGGCATCATGGTGCGCCCCATGCCTTGAGAATCATCCTGATTTAATAAGATTATATAAAAAATATAATTGTAAGGGTTTTCAAATTATAGGGGTTTCAATTGATGAAAATAAAAAGGCATGGAAAGAAGCAATAAAAAGGGAGGGTGTAGATATTTGGCATCATGTCAATTCATGGGACAATCAAATACCTATAAGTGAACTCTATAACATCAAACCTATTCCAGCTCTTATTTTAATAGATGAAAAAGGGGTAATTGAGGGGCGTTACCTTGCTGCTAATAATTTTAAAAAAGGTTTTAGTGAATTAGAGCGAGATTTAGATATGTTCTTAGATTGAATGTTATTTAATCCTGTTAGTTCGAAACAACTCATTAAATCGAAGATAATTTGAAAACGTCCTTCCCATTTTATAAACAACCCGATTCCAAGGACTGTGGCCCCACTTGTTTGCGTATTGTTGCCAAACATTATGGCAAACTGATTTCGTTGCAAGAGATCAGGGAGCTTTCAGAGACGACCAGGGCCGGCAGCAATCTGCTAAAACTTAGCGATGCGGCCGAGGCCATCGGGTTTAAGACCATTGGGGCAAAGCTTGATTTTGGGCAGTTGGAGGATGTCCCCCTGCCCTGCATCGTCCATTGGAACAAGAACCATTTTGTGGTTGTCTATGCCATAAAAAAAGACGTGGTCTATATTTCAGACCCCTCGTATGGGCTTATAACATACAGCAAAGAAGAGTTTATGCCCCGCTGGATTGGCAACAATGCCACGGAGCATACCAAAGAGGGCATTGTCCTGTTATTGGAGGTCACTCCAAAGTTTAAAAAACTACATTGGGAGGACACGGACAAAAAATCGTTGCGTTTCTTGTTCCAATACCTGTTCAAGTACAAAGGGCTGCTGGTCCAATTGTGCATTGGATTGCTTGTGGGTAGCTTATTGCAGCTCATCTTCCCTTTCCTCACCCAGAGCATTGTGGATGTGGGCATCCAAAACCGGGACATCAACTTTATCTATGTGGTCCTGGCCGCCCAGGTGATGCTCTTTTTGGGGCGTACCAGTGTCGATATCTTCCGGAGCTGGATCCTGTTGCATTTGAGCACCCGTATCAATATTTCCCTGGTCTCGGATTTCTTTATCAAGCTCATGGCCCTGCCCATTGCCTATTTTGATACCCGCATGACGGGGGACATCATGCAGCGCATCAATGACCACAGCCGTATAGAGAACCTTTTGACCGGTTCCACATTGAGTACCCTGTTCTCCATGTTCAACTTGGTGGTGTTCGGGGCCGTGCTTATTTATTACAGTCCTACCATTTTTGGCATATTTGCCGTGGGCAGTATCCTGTACATCCTTTGGATCATGTACTTCCTCAAAAGACGTAAGGAACTGGATTACAAACGGTTCTCCCAATTGAGCCAGGAGCAGAGCACGGTCATAGAGCTCGTCAACGGCATGCAGGAAATAAAGATGCACAATGCGGAAAAGCAAAAGCGCTGGAAATGGGAGTTTGTCCAGGCACGTCTGTTCAGGGTGTCCATCCAGAGCCTGAAACTGGAACAGACCCAAGGGGTGGGCTCCTCGGTCATCAACGAGCTCAAGAACATCATCATCACCTTTACCTCGGCCGTGCTGGTCATCGAGGGGAACATCACCCTGGGGATGATGCTCTCCATACAGTACATCATAGGGCAGCTCAATTCCCCTATCGGACAAATGGTGGGCTTTATCCGCTCCTATCAGGATGCGAAGATCAGTATGGAGCGTTTGGCCGAGATCCACGAAAAGGACGACGAGGAAAACAGGGAAAAGCAACTGATAAAGAAGATCAAGCCCGGCCAGGACATAAAACTTAAAAAAGTGTCCTTTCGTTATCTGGGCAGTGACGAGAATGTCATCAAAGATTTGGACATGATGATTCCTGCCAATAAAGTGACCGCTATAGTGGGCGCCAGTGGCAGCGGCAAGACCACTTTGATGAAGCTATTGTTGAAATTTTATGATCCCGACAAAGGGAACGTCCAATACGGGGAACACTATCTTGGAAGTATATCACATAAGGCCTGGCGGGACCATTGTGGGGCCGTAATGCAAGAGGGATATGTGTTCAACGACACCATTGCCTACAACATTGCCGTGGGCGAGGACACCATAGACCAGGAACGATTAATTAAAGCCACAAAGATTGCCAACATCCATGATTTTATCCAATCCCTTCCCTTGGGGTTCAACACCAAGATCGGGAACGAGGGGGTTGGGGTAAGCACAGGACAGAAACAACGGCTCTTTATAGCCCGTGCCGTTTATAAGGATCCCCAGATACTGTGTTTTGACGAGGCCACCTCTGCCCTCGATGCCAAAAATGAACGGATCATCATGGAGAATCTGGATAAGTTTTTTAAGGACAGGACGGTCATCATAATAGCACATAGACTGAGCACGGTAAAACATGCCGACCAGATTGTAGTAATGGACGAGGGTAGGATAAAGGAATCGGGGACCCACCAAGAGCTATTGGAACTCAACGGGGCATACTATAATTTGGTGAGCAACCAATTGGAACTTGAAAAATTAAATGCATGATGAGGATACCAAAGATGCCAAACTCAAATGCAGAGGAGCCAAATTCGAACGTAGAAAAGTTGAACCTACGGTCAGAGGAAGTACAGGAGATACTGACCAATCCCCCTGCGTGGATCGTACGCTGGGGCATTACACTCATATTCATGTTCACTGTCATAATTTTGGCACTCTCCTTCATGATCAAATACCCAGATTTTGTCACTGCCAAGGTCATCGTGACCACTGAAAGGCCGACAGAGCAAATCGTGGCACGATACTCAGGAGCTTTGCAGAAAATCTATATAGAGAATGGGGATACCGTGGCAGTGGACCAACGTTTGGCGGTACTGAGAAATACTGCCAACGTGGAAGACGTATACAAACTGAAATCCATTTTGGATACCGTACAGCAAAGTTCCCAAGGCCTTTTGTTTCCCATCGACTCCGCTTCCCAATTTGTCCTGGGGGATATTGAGACAGCCTATATCAATTTTGAGAAAAGCTATGTGGATTACCATTTATTGAAGGATTTGGATCCCTATACCACCCAATTGTCCGGCAACCGTCAAACCCTGGAAGAAATAAAACAGAGGCTTAAAAGCCAAATGGACCAAAAAAAGGTGTTGGAACAGGAATACGAACTGGAGAAAAGGGACTACGAGCGTTATAGGCAATTATCTGAAAAAGGGGTCATTTCCCAACAGGAATTTGAATCCAAAAAACAGGAATTCCTCCAAATGGAGAAGAACCTTAGTGCCATGGCCATTTCCATTTCGCAGATGCGGGAGGCCATTGCCTCTGCGGGACAGACCCTTAAGACAACTAAAATCAACAAGCAGGAGGATGATACGAGACTTTTGGCAAATCTGTCACAAACATTCAATGCCCTCAAAAAGGCCGTCAGGGAATGGGAGCACAATTATGTGTTGTCCTCATCCATAGAAGGTGTAGTGGGCTTTCAAGAGTTTTGGGGCGAAAACCAGTACATTGGTTCGGGCGAAGTGGTCTTTTCCATCCTCCCAACAGATACGGATAAATTGGTGGGCAAACTGGTACTTCCCTCACAGAATGCGGGCAAGGTGGTCCAGGGGCAAAAAGTCTTGGTAAAACTGGATAATTTCCCATACCAACAATATGGTATGTTGATTGGCAGAGTGGAGAACATATCGGTTTCTCCAAACTCGGAAGGAAATTACTTCATTTATATTTCCCTTCCCCATGGCACTACAACATCCTACAACAGAAGGCTCCCTTTTGAACAGGAGCTTCTGGGCAATGCAGAGATCATCACCGAAAACCTGAGTGTAGCAGAACGTATCTTTTATAAGTTCAAAGATGTGTTCAAATATTAAAAAAATCCAATGAAAAGCCTAAAAACAGAAAAATATAAAATATCCTTCTGTACAGTATGTATGAACCGACTGAGTTTTTTGAAACAGACCCTTCCAAAAAACATCGAAGATAACCTGTCGTACGGAAATGTTGAATTTGTTGTGCTCAATTATAATTCAAAAGATGGGATGGATGAATGGATCAGGAGGGAAATGAAAGATTATATGGACTCTGGGGTATTGAAATATATATGGACAAGAAAACCCAAATATTTTTTGATGAGTCACTCAAAAAATGTAGCCCACAAAAATGCGTCCGGGGATATTGTCTGTAATGTCGATGCAGATAACTTTATTGGGCGCGGTTTTGCGGAATACATCAATACGTCCTTTCTTGAAAATGCCAATGTTTATATGGCGGGCGATATCTTAACTTCTGACAAGGGTGGTTTTGGGAGGATATGTATGACAAAGAGTGACTTTGTGAAATTACAGGGATACGATGAAAATATGAAAGGGTACGGTTTTGAGGACCACGACATGAGAAATCGTTTGGAACTTTTAGGAAGAAAAGTGAAGATTATAAATAAGGCTCACCTAACAACTTTGGAGCATGATGATATACTCCGATTGGAGAACGAACCAAATACCCATCACATCAAGGAAATATATTTTAAGAACATTGACCATGCCACTACTGGGTTGTTGTATCTGTTGGATGACCAAACTTTTTTCAAGGGAAACATAGTAGTCAACGCCCTATACAATTCATTATCCATAGACAATCTCTTTAAAGAGAACAGAAACCAGGAAATTGTAAGGAATGGGATGCCCCGTGAATATAGGAACCGTTTGGAAAATGACGAATGGACAACAGGTGAATATTCAAGGAACAATAAGGGTTTAAAACTTTTTCCCAAACAAGGGAAACAAACGGTATTGGTCGAAAATGGAAGAATGTTCCAGAGTCCGGAAAAGGGACGGAACGAAATCTACCATAAAGTCTGGGACAATGACTTGTTCATGGACTTGGTCATGTTCTTTTCACAAATAAACAATAGGATAAAAACAAAAAAGAACTTAGAAGGGAAAGTGCTAACCCCAAATAAAGGAAGTTTTGGCTATGTAACCTTAAATCAACATTATTTATGAAAATACTGGTAAATGGATAAAAATGTAATTTCCGGAATAGGGATTTCGCTTATCTATGGCAAATCTATGTGGCACATATTACTTTGTGAAGGAGTCAAATCCTTTTTGGAAGAAGAAAATATAAGGTCCTATTCTTTAAAGTTGAGCCATGAATCGGGAGATCATATTAGGCTTGTCTTAAGAACAGAAAAAGAAAAATGTAGGGCTTTAGCGGAAAAGGCCAATGTCTTTTTTAAGGATTTTTTTTTCAAGTGGCCATCCTTTAGCAAGGTGAAAAATTTGCGGGAATCGTCGTTATTCCAAGATTTTAAAAATAATACCATCCACTATGGAGCATTTACCTATGAGGATACAATTGAACCGAATGCCACCTTTGAAATCCTATTGAGGGATATATCCTTGATTTTGATCCAGGTATTCCAATCTTACCAAGAGTCGACCTTGGAATGCAACATTGAAATCATGTTGGAACTGCTCACAGTTTTTTGCCATTCTGTAGGTTTTAGTAATAAGGAGGCCATCGATTTTTTTGATTCCCTCTTACAGAAAACGTATCAAAAATATGATTCGGAATCTTTAGAAAAGGTCAAAAAGAATCTTCAAGAGAATTTTGAGACCAATAAAAATGAGATTTGCGGATATTTAAGGGAAAAAGCTTTAGATGTCCAATGGATAGAAACAGCGGAATCATGGGAAAAAAGTTGGGATAGTGCTGTCAAGACATATATAAAAGGTAATGGTGTGTCAAAACGCACGTACCAAGAGCTTATAAACACTTTGGAAACCACTTTCAACTTTAAGGATAACATGATGGTCTATTATCTGTTGTCAAACGGACTTGAACGATTGTAAATGTGGATTTCTCTATAATACATGACTTCCTAAAAAGCAATAAAATAATATTGACCAAAACTAAAGTTTAAAATTAACCTATGTATAATCACCTCATCCTTAGAATGGTGAACATCAGAATAAATATAAATTATGAATCAATATATTGAAGTCTTTATTAACTCTGACCAAAAAGTATCCTTTATTGACCATTTTGGATACGAATCAAGAAGTAATTCAACAATGACCTTGTTTATAAAGAAGCTTTTGATATGATAAAAGATAAAAAAGCTTTAAAAACAACTCATTTTTATATTAATACCAACGATGTCTCGTCAAAAATCAATGATACATTAACCTTTGGATATACAAAATCCAGTGATGTTGTTCCATGTCCTGATTTCACTTTTGATAAATGGATAGAATGTGGTATTACTACTTACAGTAAGACGATAAAAAAAATTATAGATAAAGGAAACAAAAAACATTCCGTCGAAAAACTTTTTTGGATAGGTAACCTTAACACCCAACCACTAAGATACGAACTATTAAGATTGGGCAATCTTTATGATGAAAAAATGGAGATTGTTCCTATGGAATGGAAAAGAACTTTTCCAAAAGGGCATATACATGATTTTACAAAATACCTAAGCCTGGAAGATCATATCGAATACAAATATTTGATAGATTGTGGTGCCCGTGGGTTTAGTGGTAGATTGAAGTTTTTACTCCATACCAATAGACCTTTATTTATAGTTGATAGAAATAAAAACAAACAAGAGTATTTCTATGACCACCTTATTCCTTATTAGCATTTTATCCCTGTAAAAGAGGACCTTAGTGATTTGATTGTACAATTAGAATGGGACAGAAAACAACTACTCAGATGCAATTGCTATTGCAGATAATGCTAGAAACTACGCAATAAAAAACTTAAATAAAAAAAGTGTAATTGATTTTTTCACCAATCAATTAATAAATCATTTGTAATAAAAATTATGTCATGTAATATTAACTTTAGAGTACTTTGTTACCTTCATTAAATAATATATACTTATGAATGAAAATTGTGTGATGGCAGCGGTGGGCAAATCAAGTTTACACCGAGAATGGGTTGATGAAAACTCCAAGTTTGACCTTCATTTGATCATTTACGATGATTCATATGGCTTGTACAAGAATGACACCCCTTATGTTACTACAGACAAGGGATATAAGTTTAAATTGATTTATGACTACCTTTCCAGGAATCCAGATTTAATAGATAGGTATAATTATATATACATGCCTGATGACGATATTTCGATTGATAGTTCCAGTATTAAAAAATTATTCAATCTTATGGATAAGTACCAGTTGGCATCGGCACAGCCAGCAATAGCCAATTCATTTTATTCTTACCCCCATACTACAAAACATAAGGATTCTATACTCCGTTATACCAATTTTATTGAAATTATGCAACCTTGCTTTTCCCAAGAGGCTTTGAAGAAAGTGCTCTTTACCTTTAATGAGACTAAGAGTGGTTGGGGCATAGATTTTCATTGGGGCATAATTCTTGATTATACTCAAATGAATATGGCTATTATCGATGATATCGGTTCTAATCATACCCGTCCCGTACAATCGGACAATAGGGAGGAACTGCATGAGTATATGACCAAACATGATTTAAGCTATGATATATACAGTACCTAAATGAAAAAGTATGATTTTCTAATTGTCGGATCTGGACTATTTGGCTCAGTGTTTGCCCATGAAATGACTAAAATGGGAAAAAAATGTCTGGTCATCGAGAAACGGGACCATAAAGGGGGCAATGTATATTGTGAATCTGTAGAAGGAATAAATGTACATAAATATGGTCCGCATATTTTTCACACAAATGATAAAGGAATTTGGGATTATGTAAACTCATTTGTAGAGTTTAACAACTTTATCTATTCCCCACTTGCTAATTATCAGGGACAGTTATTCAACCTGCCCTTCAATATGAACACGTTTTACCAATTATGGAAAATAGGCAATCCCAAGGAGGTGGAGAAAAAGATTAAGGAACAGATTGAAAAAGAAAATATTACAGCACCACAAAACCTTGAGGATCAAGCTATTAGTATGGTAGGAGCCGATATTTATAATGTATTCATTAAAGGATACACAGAAAAGCAATGGGGGAGAAAGGCCAAGGAACTACCAAAGTTTATCATCAAACGGTTGCCTGTTCGATTCACCTATGACAACAATTATTTCAATGATACATATCAAGGAATTCCAATTGGAGGGTATAATAAATTAATCGATGGTCTTTTGGATGGTATTGAGGTAAGGACAGGAGTCGATTTCTTTAAAGACCGCAATGAACTTATCCAAATTACAGATCGTGTAGTGTTTACGGGCAAATTGGATGAGTTCTATGATTACAAATTTGGGCATTTGCAATACAGAAGTTTACGATTTGAGCATAAATATCTGAACCTGCCAAATTATCAAGGGGTAGCCGGAATAAATTTTACTGATCTCAATGTTCCATATACACGAATAATCGAACATAAACATTTTGAATTTGGGAAGCAAAAGGGGACAGTAATAACCAAAGAATATCCACAAGAATGGTCCTTAGGCTCTGAAGCTTTTTATCCAATAAATGATAGAATGAACATGGAGAGACTCGGTGTGTACCAAAGATTGGCAAAAAAGGAAGAAAAAGTCATTTTTGGAGGGCGCTTAGCAGAATATAAATATTATGATATGCACCAAGTAATCGCCTCAGCACTTTCAAAAGTAAAAAAAATAATACAGGCCGATACAATGCCATAAATTTCACTCTAATATCAACGTCATATTATTTCTTACCATAACTTAACTATATGAAAATCATCCATTCATTCTGATCCAAACCCAGTTTACATAAACACAAACAAGACTTCAGCAACAACAGAAAATTTGGGGGTTGGCTGGAGTACAAGTATTTTTTGATGAGCACCTGTTTGAGCTTGTTGACCTTGAGAAGGGAGAATTCCAATGTTGATTTGTATACCGATGACCATGGATATGACATTTTGATCAATTAGTTGGGACTGCCCTATGGAGATGTTTCCTTAATGCTGAACGATTTTGAAAAGTAAGATCATAGCTATGGATTTTGGGTAAAATAAAGATCATTGAACTGCAAAAATAACCCTTTATCCACGTGGATAATGACGTATTTACTTGGGAGCCTTTTCCAATCCAATCCTAGGGACAACCTTATAGTCCAAAGCAAACATCCTGTTCCAAGTAACTACAAAAATGCACTATCAGAAGTACAACCAAAAATTAAAGAATATCCCACCCATCTTACAAAAAACATAGAAGATTATAAATCGATTGCCAATGTGGGCATTGTTGGTGGGAATGATATTGGTTTTTTTCAGCAATGCTGTACTATGGCAAAAGATTTTTTGAGTACAATGCCCCAAGCATCTATGATGAACGCCTGTTGGACTCCACAGGAGTCTATGACCCCGATTTATTGGATAAAGAAAAGATGCGAATTGTTGATAATATCTATCAACAAGGTCAAATTCAATATTATAAAAGAAAGTTCGAAAACATCACTACCGATAAGGGTCCCTTAAAATCTGCTCAGGATATGATAAAAGACACCACAATCGCTATCGAAGAAAAAGGAACGGAAGTAGTATTAAGGGAATTGGGCTTGGAGCATCAGCTCTTTTTTGCTTCGCACCCCATTGAAAATGATGATTTGAATTCCCTGAAAACTGACCCGTTCATTTATGTTCGTGTTGACGGTAATCAGACGGTCAAAAACAATTACAGGCTGCAGATACGCTTAAACAAAGCCGCAAATATTTATGAAGAGCACTACGCTAAAAATACTCCTATTTATGGATTTGTAAGTTTTAAGCCAAATCGTACCATCATTGATATTGAACATATAAATCATAAGCCGGTAAAACTGAAAGCACACGATTTTCAGGATGGTAGCGAAGGCATCTATATCGAAAATAGTTTTCGTGCAGAAATCACAAATGAACTAATAGGCGATATGGTCGAGGACATTAATATTCCTGGTGTACCACAAGTAAGCGGTATCAAAAATGTTTTCCGTCGCAATCAAAGAAATGTAAGAGTTACCGTATTGGATAACTACCAGCTCATTATAAAAATATCGAAACAAAAAAACAATTTTCAGTTCAACTAAAACCACCTTGCCATGAAAGATACGCTTCTTATTTTACTGTTAACCTCTTGGATTTCCATATCTGCACAGCAACCTTTGGACACTATTTACGCCAATGACCAAAAAAATGTTGCTATGTTCTTCCCTAGCCCAATTCGGCAATCTATTACAGGCGCCTCTCATTTTATATTCACTTATAATTTGGAAAAGGAGCAACACTTAGGATTGCTACAGGCAAAGCCGGGTTTGGAGAGTAATCTACTGGCCGTAACCAGTGATGGTAAGGTATATTCGTATATTTTGAAATATTCCGAAAAACTTTCCAAGTTGAACTATTTCATAAACGAAGAAGAAAGTATAGGAAACGAGGCCCCAGCACTACAGCCAATACAGCAGGTAAAACAACCTCTCATAAGTGATGAAAATCGGATAGCCTATTTTCAAAGAGCTTGCGACTACCTGCTGAAATCCAATTATCAGACTATTAGAGCCAAACGCCAAATGGGCATCAAATTACAGCTACAAAAAATGGTCTATGATGGTTCCGAAGTCTATTTGGTTATAGAGGTTCAGAACAATTCCGGAATTAATTTTGAAATTGACTATTTGAATGTGTATTGAACCAATGGAAACAAGAAACGAAGAGCTTCTTTCCAAGGTTTGAAACAGGAAGTGATTTATCATCAAAAAATACCAAGTATTGGATAGGTTTTCACAACGTTTTGTTTATGTACTTCCTAAATTTGTATTGGGGGATAATGAAAAGTTGCAGCTGGAATTAAAGGAGCTGAAAGGAAGTAGAAAGGTGGTTTTACAAACAAAAATTTGAGAACAGGTATCCTGCGATAGAAATTAAAAGACCAAATCTATTCGATTTGGTCTTTTGATTTTTAGCTTAATTTGATAGTTTGGAAGGGGGTTTACTATCAATGTCGTTGAATTGAGCTCTTAATTGTTGCATATCATCACTTACCTTACGTTCTATAACCTTTGCATAAATTTGGGTAGTGGATATCCTAGTGTGCCCTAATAGTTTTGAGACGGTTTCGATTGGCATACCGTTGCTCAAAGTTACCGTTGTTGCGAAGGTATGCCGGGCGATATGAAAGGTAAGGTTCTTATTAATTCCACAGACATCGGCAATTTCCTTTAAATAAGAGTTTAGCTTTTGGTTATTGATTTTAGGGAATATAGTGCCTTGGGAAATAGATTTCTTATTACTCTTATATTTCTCAACAATTTCTAATGCTTTTGGCAATAACGGAACGCGGATAGGTTTCGTGGTCTTTTCTCGCCGATAATAAATCCAGAGTTCTCCATTAATTCCAATACAGAGGTTTTCTCCTGTCAAATTAATTACATCGATATAACTCATACTGGTATAGCAACTAAACACGAACAAATTTTTTACCAGCTGTAACCTTGTAGTCGTAAATGATTTGTCTTCTATTGCTTTCAGCTCCAGTAAACTTAGAAAACCCCGCTCATTTTTAATAAACTTCGCCTTGAAGTTCGCAAAGGGATCTCGTTCAATCCATCCTAACTTTATGGATAGGTTCACCAACTTCCTGAATCGCTCAATATGCTTCATCACAGTATTGTTCCCCATTCGTTGTTGATGATCCTCCGGGATATAATTTCTAAGGTACTTTTCAAACTGCGTTATAAAGTTATAATCCAGTTCTTTCAAGTATATATCGGAGGTTTTATAAGATTTTAAAAGGAATTTCGAAATGTAGCCTTGGGTAGTATAATAGTTCTTGTGGGTACCCCATTTCAGCTTACCTTTCATATCCTCATTGTGATAGGCGATAATGTTCAGAATGGAATGATTATTTTCATCCTTTCCCAAGTATCGAGCTTTTATAGCCTGCGCGGTAATTAGCTTGTTACCGGCCATCAAATCCCGATAAGAATTAAAAAGAAGGTTATAGGTTTCGTCCAAATAGCTGTTTAGTATTCTCGATTTTTGGCCAGTCCCTTTAGCTCGGTTTTTATGTACATCCCAATCGGAGATCAAAACTTTTCTTTTTAAACTGATGACCGCCCGTTTACCTTTTACCGTGATTCTAGCATAAAGTGATACCTGATTGTCCTTGACTCTGGAAAAATCTGCCCTGAAGAGAATACTGAATGTTGAAGATGTCTTCATGTTTTCGTCTTTTAGTTAACATTTATTTTGTTATCAGACGAAAGTCAAATCACTTATAAATATACATTTATTTAGTCAACGTAATTGGCGTTTTAACAAATAGGTCAACACTTTTATAGTTTTAAATTTGTTGACCTATTCGTTGACGTTTTTATTGGGATTAATTGATTTGTTTTGATATCCTATAAAACGTAAAAACCTGATAATCATACGATTAACAGGTTTTTGTTATAGATTGATACTATAATTTGTCGGGGTGGCAGGATTCGAACCTGCGACCTCCTGCTCCCAAAGCAGGCGCGATAACCGGGCTACGCTACACCCCGAAGGTTATCATTATTTGGAAAAAAAGCGGAGAGACTGGGACTCGAACCCAGGCAGCACTTACGCGCTGACAGATTAGCAATCTGCTCCGTTACCACTCCGGCACCTCTCCAATATTTTTATAAGAACGTCTCTAAAAATGCGGTCGCAAAAATACCATAAGTTGATATACAATGCAACTATTTTAACCGCTTTTTTTAGATAAAATTTATAACTGCCTTATTCTGGGTATTCTACACGTAAATGATAAATGTTGGTTAGCTTCTTTTTAAGCACTTTTTTTACCATTTCTATTTCCTTTAGTGTAATGTCCGCATTAATAAATTGGTCTGCTTTTAATTGTCCTTGTATTATTTTTTCAACAAAATCATTGATAATGGTATAGGTTGGCGACTTTAAACTTTTTGAGGCCGCTTCTACGGCATCTGACATCATCAAAATAGCGGTTTCCTTAGAAAAGGGCATAGGACCTGGATATCTAAAAAAGTCCTCGTCCGTTTCTGGTTCCAAATCTAATTGCTTTTTAAAAAAATAATACACTAACGAATTTCCATGATGGGTTCGTATAAAATCGATAACACGGTCTGGCAGGTTATTCTTTCTAGCCAATTCTATACCTTGGATTACATGGTCTATTATAATTTTTGCACTTTCCTTAGGAGGTAAATCGTCATGCGGGTTTACATTGGTTATCTGGTTCTCCGTAAAAAAAGTGGGCTTGTTCATTTTTCCAATATCATGGTATAGCGCCCCTACTCTAACCAACATTGCATTGGCACCAATTTCATTGGCTGCTGCTTCGGCCAAGTTAGCTACCTGTAAGGAATGATGAAATGTTCCTGGCGCTTTGTTAGCCAACTCTTTTAGTAGTTTAGAGTTGGTATCCGATAATTCGAGTAAGCTAACATCCGATACCAATCCAAAAAGTTTTTCGTATAAATAAATCAACGGTTGCACAAATAAGGTAAGCATCCCATTTAAAAGGAATATTAAAAAGGTAAACCATTGTATATTATCCATATTTCCCTCATGGATAATGTGGAATGCAAAATAAC
Organism: Croceivirga radicis; assembly: GCF_002072105.2. GTDB lineage: Bacteria > Bacteroidota > Bacteroidia > Flavobacteriales > Flavobacteriaceae > Croceivirga > Croceivirga radicis. The sequence continues at coordinate 109,524 of NZ_MTBC01000005.1, read as the reverse complement.
CTAGAATATAAATGAGGGTTATCTGGCCAACAGAGATGAATAGATTGGCACGCTTGTATAACTCAGAAACAGTTAAGATGGTTACGATGCCCGCTATAATCTGTAGAAAAATATATTCAAAACTATTGGGTACCACAAACCCTAAAATCAATATAGTAAGTACATGTACGAACAATCCCAATCTAGCATCAAAAAAGTTTTTTAAGATCAAGGGCAATATACATAAGGGTACTATGTAGACGTAGCCATCCATACGTTTTACCACCAAGGTGGTGATAAAAACCATCAACAATACATTAAAAAAAATGAAAGTAACTTTTATGTTATTTTCAAAGATATCTGGTCTATATTTTTTTAAGAATAAAAGCAACATTACAAGCACCAAGGCCACCAGAACGGCATAGCCCATTAAAATATAATAGTAGTTATCCCTACTCCAAACTTCAGATTCGTACTCAGAACGTAAGGAATCCAATACTAGAAAATTATCTGCATCTACTACCTCACCTTTTGCTATCAATAATTTCCCTTCTGGTATGGAACCCCGGGTAAAAGAAACCTTGCTTAGCTCATCTGCGTATGCCTTATCAGATAATTCTTTGTCATAACCAACATTAGCTTTAATAACGCCTTCTAAAACATTTAAAAGTTGCGTGCGCTGTTCTTTAGGCAAGTTGGCATCTAAATTATTATCTAGAAAAACAGCAGCAGAACCTATGGTAATAATTTGATGTTTACGAATTAAAGTAGCTTCATTGTTTTTAACTAAATAAGGTTGCCCTGTAATCTTGTTGTCTCTAAAAACACCTATTCTGTAAATAGAAGTTAGAAGCGCTTCTCCTAGCTTAAATAACTTTTCTCTTTCACTGGTATTGTAGTTTGCAGCATCAAATACATCGGCAAAATCATTGGCAAATCGTTTTTGAACTTGATTGTATATACTTTGATCAAATACATAATATGCAGCCTTATTAAGCAGCAATTCTTTTTTTTCGGCTTCAATTTCTTCAATGCCCTTACGTATGGAAAAATCAAAAGGGGCATAAAGGTTCTCGTATTGCCAAGCTTTTCCTTTTTGAAAATCAAATTTAAATTTTCCGCCTCTAGGAAAGAAAAAAACAATCAATCCAACCGAAATGGCATATAGAATATACTTGTAAATAAGGGATTGGTTTTTATATAGATTATCTAAAGCGTTTGCCATTTTATAGATTGGTTATCTTCAAAAATAGAAAATTATAACGCAACGTGGACTAGCAAAGTTTACCGCATCATTTCTCTTTATTTACTATTTTCGTGGCACAAACTGAAAAAGACATGAAAGAAGTAGTCATTGTTTCTGCGGTTAGAACACCAATTGGTAGTTTTATGGGTGCTTTAAGCAGCATTCCTGCACCTAAATTAGGCGCAACTGCAATTAAAGGAGCATTGGATAAAATAAACTTGCAGCCAGAAATGGTACAAGAGGTACTAATGGGTAACGTAGTACAAGCGGGGACAGGGCAAGCGCCCGCAAGACAAGCGGCAATTTATGCTGGTATTCCAGATAGCGTTCCTTGTACAACGGTAAATAAGGTTTGTGCCTCTGGCATGAAAACCATTATGCAAGCCACACAAAGTATTGCTTTGGGCGATTTGGATATTGTAGTTGCTGGCGGTATGGAAAATATGAGCCAAATTCCACATTACGTACATATGCGCACTGGCACCAAATTTGGCTCGGCTACCCTAGTAGATGGCATGCAAAAAGATGGTTTGGTAGATGTTTATGATCAACAAGCCATGGGGGTTTGTGCAGATGCCTGTGCTGCCGAATATAGCTTTACAAGGGAAGACCAAGATCAATACGCCATACAGTCTTATAACCGTTCTAAGGCCGCATGGGATAATGGCAAGTTTAAGAATGAAATAGTACCGGTAGAAGTACCTCAGCGTCGTGGAGATGCAATCAAAATCGATGAAGACGAAGAGTACAAAAACGTAAAAATGGAGAAAATACCAGCTTTACGCCCAGCTTTTACTAAAGAAGGAACAGTAACAGCTGCCAATGCATCTACCATTAATGATGGCGCTGCCGCTTTGGTTTTAATGAGTGCCGAAAAAGCCAAGGAATTGAATCTAAAACCATTGGCTAAAATAACAGGTTATGCTGATGCCGCACAAGAACCAAAATGGTTTACTACAGCCCCGGCAAAAGCATTACCAAAGGCATTGGCAAAAGCCAACGTGGCAATAGAGGATATTGAGTATTTTGAATTTAACGAAGCTTTTTCTGTAGTGGCTTTGGCCAATATGAAGCTTTTAGGATTAAATGATAGTAATGTAAACGTAAACGGTGGTGCAGTTTCTTTAGGACATCCTTTAGGATGCTCCGGAGCAAGAATTGTAGTTACCCTTTTAAACGTACTAGAACAAAACAATGCCAAACTAGGAGCAGCAGGTATCTGTAATGGTGGCGGTGGTGCTTCCGCATTGGTTCTGGAACGTCTGTAATACTAATATACATGCAATATGGACTGGCACATTTAAGTGTTATCCCGGTAAGGATAAACCCAGACAATACAGCTGAAATGATCACCCAACTTATTTACGGTGATCATTTTAAGATTAAGGAAGAACGTAAATATTGGTGCCGCGTACAAAATAGATTTGACGGCATAGAAGGCTGGGTTCTTAATGGGCAAATAACCAAAATTGAAGAAAATTCCTTCTTGGCCATAGAGGAACAGCACACCTGTGTTTTATCACAAGATTTGTTTACTTACATATCTACTAAAAAAGATGTGTTACAACCTGTGGTCCTTGGCTCTAGATTAGATGTAGCGCCTTTATTGCAACACACTTATGAAGAAGAAGCGCCAACCGTGTTTACCGCTAAGCAAGAATTGGTCAAAACCGCTTTCCTATTTTTGAATGCGCCTTTTTTAAACGGTGGTAAAACTCCTTTAGGCACGGATGCATCTGGATTTACCCAAATGGTATACAGACTAAATAACCTTAAATTGCTTAGAACAACCCAAGAACAGGCAAAACAGGGTGAAGCCTTGAGTTTTATAGAAGAAAGTGAACCTGGTGATTTGGCCTTTTTTGATGACAGCGAAGGAAATATAAATCACGTTGGAATAATTCTACAAGACAACTATATTATTCACGCCCACCATAAAGTACGCATAGACCGTATTGACCATACCGGTATTTTCAACACGGATGAAAACCGCTATTCCCATCAACTTAGGGTCATTAAAAAGATTGTATAAAAAAGCCTCGTTTAAAACGAGGCTTTTTTATTCTGTATAAGACAAAGTAATCCTTACTCCATCATTTGCTTAATTCGCATAAAGTTTTCATTATCACCTAAAGCACCATAAATGTTCTTTAGCTGAGCCAAAATCCCTTCGTTATTAGGTTTTTGCTTTAATGCGTCTTCTAAAATTTTGGCACCCTTTTTAAACAAATCATCTTTTTGCTTCTTTAGTTCATCATAGCGTTGGGTGTCTGCCCTAGAAGTTCCCAAGGTATTCATCTCGTCAATTAAAGCATTACCTTCATTTACGTAAGATGTAGATAAATTAAGCTGTGCGTTAGTATAATCTGGATTAATTTCCAAGGCTCTTTTATAGGCAGCTCGTGCCTCTTCAAGATTTCCTTGCTCCATGTTAATAACACCAATATTGTACAACAAATCAGCGTTATCTGGATCCATTTCAGAAGCTTGGGCCATCAATTCTTTAAACTTATCCTTATCACCCATTGAGTAATAAAGATTTGCTTTGTTCAATACCAAATTAACGTCATTTGGATTGCTAGCAATCGCATCTTCGTAAGCAGCTAAAGCCTCATCGTTTTTACCTTGTTCTTGGTATATTAAGGCAATGTTTTTAACAATTTCTGCCTTTTTAGATTCGGTTTTTTCATCTTTAGGATCTTTATGGGTACCGGCTTTTATGTATAGGTCACGGGTATTCTGGTCCAACTCTTCAACTTCTCCAGTAGCCACATTTACAGCAGTATATTTTACACCGCTACCATCATAGTTAATTTCTTTTAACTTTTCATAATACTTAATGGCTTGATCATAGTTATCAGGACCCGCAGTTACAGCACTACTAGCAGCATAATAAAGGTAGATGGTGTCTTGCGGCCTCATGTTATAAACTTGGTATAACTTTTTTGCCGCAGATTTAAAATTTTTATTTGCGTTGTCTTCTACAGCGGAATTAACCATATCTGCAGACATTTGAGACATTTTTTGCTCTATTTCCGCAGAGTACTTCTTCTTACCACTAGCCTCTTCTATACTAATTGCTTTCTTATAAGCTTCGATTGCAGGATCAAATTCTGACAATTTAGCATGAGCGTCACCTAGAAGGGCATAGTATTGTGCTTGTAATTTTTCATCTGCACCAGAAATACTACCAGAAGCACTCATCAACGCTGTTTTAGCACCAGCAGCATCGCCAGTTTTCATCGCTTTTGCAGCAGTTTTTATTTCATCTTTTTGGGCAACACCTACAAGGGAAACTCCCATTGCAAGTAGCACTAACATTTTACGTTTCATCTTCTTAATTTGTAATTTTAATTTAGTGTTTATTAATCTTTATTAGGCTCTTTTTTATTCGTTATCCGGATTGGACGCTTCTTCAGAACCGTTTTCGTCTGTCTTATTATCAATAGCCGTGCCATCTTCAGATTTCACCTCTATATCCATAACATCAACATCTTCTACGGCATCTTCATCTTTCATCACTTTTGCTACAGCCGCTATAGAATCTTTTCCTTTTAGGTTTATAAGCCTAACACCTTGGGTTGCTCTACCCATAACCCTTAAATCTTCTACACTTAAACGTATAGCGATACCGGATTTATTAATAATCATTAGATCATCAGAATCGGTAACATTCTTTATAGCTACCAAACCACCCGTCTTATCAGTAATAGAAATAGTTTTTACACCTTTACCACCTCTATTGGTTATACGATAATCTTCAATATCCGACCGTTTACCATAGCCATTTTCTGAAACTACTAGTATGTTGTCTTCAAAATTGTTTACCGATACCATACCTATAACTTCGTCTTTATCATCTGCTAATGTAATACCACGTACACCAGAGGCATTTCTACCCATAGGTCTGGTTTTACTTTCTTCAAAACGAATAGCCTTACCAGATTTTAATCCTAAGAAGATTTGACTGGTACCAGTGGTTAATTTTGCCTCTAGCAATTCGTCTCCATCTTTAATAGTAATGGCATTGATACCGTTTTGTCTTGGTCTAGAGTATTGCTCCAAAGAAGTCTTTTTAACCGTACCCTTTTTGGTTGCCATAATTACGTAATGGCTGTTGACGTAATCTTCGTCTTTTAGGTCTTGCGTACAGATAAACGCTTTAACCTTATCATCTGACTCTATATTGATTAGGTTCTGTATTGCTCTTCCTTTAGAGGTTCTACTGCCTTCTGGAATTTCATAAACACGCATCCAGAAACACTTTCCGTTTTGAGTAAAGAACAACATATATTGGTGGTTGGTACCTACAAACAAATGTTCCAAGAAATCCTCATTACGAGTGTTGGAAGCCTTTTGGCCTACTCCACCTCTATTTTGTGTTTTATATTCAGAAAGTGATGTTCTTTTGATATAACCTGCATGAGAAATGGTGATTACCACTTGTTCATCTGGTATCATATCCTCTATGCTTAAATCGCCTCCGGCAAAATTAATTTCTGAACGTCTGGCATCGCCATACTTGTCTTTAACCTCTAGCAATTCATCTTTAATGATTTGCATTCTACGCTCTTTCTTTTCCAAGATATCTTTAAGGTCTTCAATGGTTTTAATCAACTCATCGTACTCTTCCCTTAACTTATCTTGTTCTAGACCCGTTAACTGTCTAAGACGCATTTCTACAATGGCCTTAGCTTGTATTTCGCTTAATTTAAAGCGCTCCATTAAGCTATTTCTAGCTTCCTCTACATTAGAAGAACCACGGATTATTGCAATTACCTCGTCAATATTGTCAGAAGCGATGATTAATCCTTCTAAAATATGGGCGCGCTCTTCTGCTTTTTTTAGTTCATATTGCGTTCTACGCACCACCACTTCATGTCTGTGCTCTACAAAGTGATGGATAATTTCCTTTAGGTTCAATAATTTGGGCCTACCATTGACCAATGCAATATTATTTACACTAAAAGAAGATTGTAATGCCGTGTATTTGTACAGCATGTTAAGTACGATGTTTGGTATGGCATCGCGTTTTAACATGTATACGATTCGCATACCTTTTCTATCGGACTCGTCTCTTATGGTAGAAATACCCTCTATTTTCTTATCATTGACCAAATCGGCAGTTTTCTTGATCATATCTGCCTTGTTAACCTGATAAGGTATTTCCGTAACAACGATACACTCCCTACCCTGTACTTCTTCAAAAGAAGCCTTGGCACGCATAACTACACGCCCACGGCCGGTATGAAAAGCTTCCTTAACACCATCATAGCCATAGATAATTCCTCCAGTAGGAAAATCGGGCGCTTTAATGTGTGTAATTAATTCGTCTATTTCTATATCATGATTGTCTATATACGCTACGGTACCATCCACAACTTCAGATAGGTTATGCGGTGGCATGTTGGTAGCCATACCTACAGCAATACCAGAAGCTCCGTTTACCAATAAATTGGGTATACGTGTGGGTAAAACAGTAGGTTCTTTTAAGGTATCGTCAAAGTTTAGTTGGTGATCTACGGTATCTTTATCAATATCTGCCAACATCTCTTCAGATATCTTACGCATTTTGGCCTCTGTATAACGCATTGCCGCTGGGCTATCGCCATCTACGGAACCAAAGTTACCTTGACCATCTACCAACATATAACGCAAGCTCCATTCTTGGGCCATACGCACCATGGTGTCATATACAGATGTATCGCCATGCGGGTGATATTTACCTAATACCTCCCCAACAATACGCGCAGATTTCTTGTGAGAACTAGAAGACCTTACACCCAATTCATGCATTCCAAAAAGTACTCTACGGTGTACCGGTTTAAGACCGTCTCTAACATCTGGCAGGGCACGTGACACAATGACCGACATTGAATAATCAATGTAGGCAGATTTCATTTCGTCCTCGATGTTGATCGGTATTAATTTTTCTCCTTCAGCCATACTTATTTTGCTAAATTTAATTGCAGTTTAAATATCGTGGCAATATACCAAAAATTGCCGCCTTACAGGAACTGACAAACTTCTTTATTAAAAAAATTATTAACACTTCCAGTTCAATATTATGAAGAAGTATTTCGTTAAAGTTTTTACAAAACCCTGACATTTTCCGTGATTTAGCACTTCTTTATCGAATATAGGTACGGTATTTGGACAGGGTTGCAATACTTTTATTAATTTTAAGTTCGGAAAAGATAAGCTATGGATGATAATTTCTCACCAAGGGTAAAAGATGTGATTGCTTACAGTAAGGAAGAAGCCCTGCGTTTAGGGCACGACTTTATTGGCACCGAACATTTGATGTTGGGATTATTGCGAGACGGTAATGGCAAAGCAATAAACATATTAGATGCCCTAGATGTGGACTTGGATCATTTGAGGAGGAAGGTAGAAATATTAAGCCCCGCAAACCCCAGTGCAGGTACCACACAAAAAGATAAAAAAAACCTACATTTAACTAGACAGGCAGAAAGAGCTTTAAAAACAACTTTTTTAGAGGCTAAACTTTTTCAAAGTTCGTCTATTAATACCGCACACCTGCTATTGTGCATTTTAAGGAACGAAAACGATCCTACAACCAAATTGCTCCATAAACTAAAAGTTGATTATGATAACGTAAAAGAGCAATTTAAGTCTATGATAACAAGCGACGATGATTTTACAGATTCACCAAGGGCAGAATCTTTCCCTGGAGAACCTGACGATTTAGGAGATGGAAAGGAAAGCACCTTTGGTTCTTCTGGACAAGCAAAAGGCAACAAAAAATCCAAGACCCCTGTTCTAGATAATTTTGGTAGGGACCTTACCCGCCTTGCCGAAGATAACAAACTAGATCCAGTAGTGGGTAGGGAAAAAGAAATTGAGCGTGTGTCTCAAATTCTGAGCAGACGTAAAAAGAACAATCCTCTTTTGATTGGGGAACCTGGTGTAGGTAAAAGTGCCATTGCAGAAGGTTTGGCCTTACGCATTATCAATAAAAAAGTTTCCAGGATTTTATACAACAAACGTGTTGTTACCTTGGACCTTGCTTCATTGGTTGCGGGCACCAAATATCGTGGACAGTTTGAAGAGCGAATGAAAGCGGTAATGAACGAGTTGGAGAAAAATGATGATATTATTCTTTTCATAGACGAAATTCATACCATTGTTGGTGCTGGTGGTGCAACCGGAAGTCTAGATGCATCTAACATGTTTAAACCAGCATTGGCTCGTGGCGAAATTCAATGTATTGGTGCCACTACACTAGATGAATACCGCCAATATATTGAAAAGGATGGTGCCTTAGAAAGAAGATTCCAAAAGGTTATGGTAGAACCTACTTCTGTAGATGAAACCATAGAAATTCTAATGAATATTAAAGGCAAATACGAAGACCACCATAATGTGGTCTACACGGACGATGCCATTAAAGCTTGTGTTAACCTGACCAACAGGTACATGACAGACCGTTTTTTACCAGACAAAGCTATAGATGCCTTGGACGAAGCTGGTTCTCGCGTTCATATAGTTAATATGGACGTTCCCAAGCAAATTCTAGAATTAGAACAACAATTAGAAGATGTAAGGGAGCTTAAAAATAGCGTAGTTAAAAAGCAGAAATATGAGGAAGCTGCTAAACTACGGGATGATGAGAAACGTTTAGAAAAAGATCTAGCATCTGCCCAAGAACAATGGGAAGAAGAAAGCAAGCTTAATAGGGAAACGGTTACGGAAGATAATGTTGCAGACGTGGTAAGTATGATGAGCGGAATTCCCGTTAACAGGATTGCCCAAACAGAAAGCAACAAACTTGCAGAACTGCCAAGCCTTATCAAGGATTTTGTAATTGGCCAAAATGAAGCTGTACAAAAAGTAGCTAAAGCTATACAACGAAATAGAGCAGGTCTTAAAGACCCGAACAAACCTATTGGTTCTTTTATCTTTTTAGGACAAACAGGTGTGGGTAAAACCCAACTAGCAAAAGTTCTAGCAAGAGAATTATTTGATTCTGAAGACGCGCTGATTCGTATAGATATGAGCGAATACATGGAAAAATTCGCCATATCAAGATTAGTGGGTGCGCCTCCAGGATATGTTGGTTACGAAGAAGGTGGGCAATTAACCGAAAAAGTAAGAAGAAAACCTTATTCTGTTGTTTTGTTGGATGAGGTAGAAAAAGCCCATCCAGATGTATTCAACATGTTGTTACAGGTATTGGATGATGGTTTTATTACTGACAGTCTAGGTAGAAAAATAGACTTTAGAAATACCATTATAATCATGACCTCTAATATAGGGGCCAGACAACTTAAAGACTTTGGACAGGGTGTTGGTTTTGGAACAGCTTCAAAGAAGGCACAAGCAGATAGTCATCAAAAAAGTGTTATAGAAAATGCACTTAAAAAAGCTTTTGCTCCTGAGTTCTTAAATCGAATTGACGATGTTATCGTATTCAATGCATTAGAACGTGAAGATATCCATAAAATCATAGACATAGAGTTGAACAGATTGTTCAAACGTATAAAAGATATTGGCTACGATTTAACGCTATCAGAAGAAGCTAAAGATTACATTGCAGACAAAGGTTTTGATAAGCAATACGGTGCCAGACCTTTAAAAAGAGCTATTCAAAAATACATTGAAGATGCCCTTGCAGAAGAAATAGTTAATGCAAACCTAGAGGAGGGCGATAGCATTTTTATGGACTTAAACAAAGACAAAGAAGAGTTGACCATAAAAATAAATAAAGCCGAAAAATCTTCTGAAACAAAGGAAGACTAAAAAGTTAGGTTAAAAGTTTTTTGAAAAGGACTGCTGATGCAGTCCTTTTTTTATGGTTGCGTCTAAAATCGATAAAAGTTCATTTTTTTTAACATTTGTCCAGCTAAATCTGCTTTTAATCTAATAAATTTCAAGACCGTACCTCACCTTTATAGTTTTGCTCTTGAGACACTATAATAAGAGCAAATGAAATTTGGGGCAGCAAAGAAACAGGTGGTCGTGCGCGAGTACCACTTGGATGCGGGCATAATACAAGTCTTTGAAGACTATATTGTTTCGCATTTTAACGAGGGTACTACCTTAACTCTCGAGCGTTTGTATCAACTTATTGGAATTACAGAAATCCATTTTAGGGAAAGGCCCTTTGCATATATTAGTTATAGAAAAAATTCTTTTGCTATAGACCCAATAATTTACACGTACTTAAGAGAACTAGATAACCTTAAAGCACTGGCCGTTGTTTCAAAAAAAGAAATAGACATGCACAACTTTAAGATAGAAAAACTATTCTATAAAAAACAAATGGAGTTTTTTATAGAATATGAAAACGCGGTTGTTTGGGCTCAGAAAAAGGTAAAAGCCAAGAAGAAATAAAAAAATCTTATTGCTCCGCTCTCTCTTGTTGTTGTTGACCTTGTTGTTGTGGCTGTTCACGTTTGAACAATTCCACAAAAGCGGCACCAATACCCTCAATAATTTTGCTTGCTGTTAACGCTTCATACCCTATAGTAGTAACAGCTATATCTGCAGATAAACCGTGTAAATAAGTTGCCATAACACTTGCCGCCAAAACATCATAACCCTGAGCTATTAATCCAGTGACCATTCCGGCCAATACATCTCCCGACCCTCCTGTGGCCATTCCGGGATTTCCAGTAGAGTTAATGTAGCCAACACCATTGTAAAAACAAATAGTATGTGCACCTTTTAAGACCAACACACTTTTGGTTTGCGCACTAAATTTTTTGGCCTTTTCCAACTTTTCAAAATCACTGGACCACGTACCTACCAACCGTTCAAATTCTTTTGGGTGTGGAGTAAAAACAGAACCCTCTGGCACCAATTTTAATAATTGCCTATTAGCGGATAACAAGTTTAAAGCATCAGCATCTAAAGCCAGCGGTAATTTATTCTTCTTTAAAAAATTGGTCAGTGCTATTTTTGTATCATCATGTAGCCCTAAACCCATTCCCAAACAAATTACGTTCACTTTTTCAGGTACTTCAACAGCGCTAATCTGCTTATTTTGCTCATCTGTTATTACCATAACCTCTGGCAGGGCAGTTTGTAAGGGCATGTAACCGCAGGCAGGAACATAAGTACTAACCAAACCGGCCCCTACCGTTAATGTAGCTTTTGCAGCTAATTGTACAGCCCCAATTTTACCATAACTACCACCAACAATTAATGCGTGACCGTAAGTTCCTTTATGGGAAAATTTTAATCTTGGCCTATACAATGCAGCCACCTCAGGCTTACCAATATATTGGTATTCAGTAGGGGCATTGTAAATAAATTCAGGATCTAACCCAATGTCCAAAAGTTCCCAGTGGTTCAAATAACTTGCCGTTTCTGGTAAAAAGAAGGAAAGCTTAGGCGTCTGAAAACTTAATACAACATCTGCTTTAATCACATTTTCTTCGCTTGATGGAGCTTGCTCCATAAATAATCCGGAAGGTATATCCACACTTAACACAAAAGCTCCAGAAGCATTAATATGGCTTAACACTTTTACGACCCATGGTTCTGGATCCCTATTTAGGCCTATACCAAAAATTGCATCTATAACCACATCGTCTTTACCAATTGAGGTTAAATGTAAATTTTCATCTATAAATTCTGGCCATAGCTTACGTTCTTTTAAACGGTCTAGGTTTATCAAAAAGTCCTTGGAGCGTTTTTCACTATAATTTACCACGTAGACCACTACATTGTAATCATGCTCTTTAAGCATCCTAGCAACAGCCAACCCATCCCCTCCGTTATTGCCAATTCCACAGAAGACATGAATTTTTATAGGATTGCCTTGCAACCTACTATGTATCCAGTTAAAAACTTGGTCAGCAGCCCGTTCCATAAGCATATCACTGGTAATTCCGTATTTCTGTATTGTGAAATTGTCAGCCTCATGTACTTGTTTTGCAGATAAAATTTTCATTATATAAGAATGCTTGTGTTAAATTGATAATATCGTAAAAATAAGACGAATCTATTTGATGCCTATTTGCTATACACTACTTTTGGTGTAGATAATTGAAGCATGCAATTTAAGCAAACGGACATTAAAACAACTTTTTCCCATGGTAATTTCAACTTCCGCACAATTACCACTACAACCCCTTTGGGGTAATCTATCTATATACTTTCCGTCCATATTTCAATTAAATTCGTTTAAATCTAAATTTCATTTCATATGAAAACCCTAAAATTTGGTGGCACTTCTGTCGCCAATGCCAATAATATAAAACTAGTAAAAGATATAGTTTCGCAAAACCAAGTACCTACTGTAGTGGTAGTTTCTGCTTTTGGTGGCGTTACCGATTTATTATTAAACGCTTTAGACCTAGCTGCCAAAAACGAAATTGGCTATAAAGAAATTCTTTCTCAAATAGAAGAAAGACATTTTAATGCTATAAAATTACTATTTCCTGTTGCCATACATAGCGGACTAATTAGTAAGGTAAAAAGTGAACTAAACGATTTGGAAACCTTACTAGAAGGGGCTTTTTTAATTGGTGAAACCACTCAACGCCTTTCTGATAAAGTGGTAAGTTATGGCGAATTGCTTTCTTCTTATTTAATAAGTGAACATTTTAAGGCCGAAGGTTTAGATGCGATTCTCAAAAATGGAAGAGAACTTATAATTACCAATGACAATTTTGGTAACGCATCCGTAAATTTTAGCAAGACCAATGAACAAGTTGCAGCATTTTTTGAAAACAATTCGCATAAAATTACCGTTGTGCCCGGTTTTGTGGCAGCAACAGAAGATGGAGATGCCACAACATTAGGTAGAGGTGGTTCTGATTTTACCGCGGCCATTTTAGCCGCAGCTACAAATAGTGAAATTTTAGAAATCTGGACAGATGTTAGTGGTATGTATACTGCCAATCCAAAATTGGTAAAGCAAGCTAAATGTGTTGCACATATATCTTATGAAGAAGCTATGGAGTTGTCGCACTTTGGTGCCAAAGTACTCTACCCTCCTACCATACAACCGGTTTTAAACAAAGAAATACCCATAGTTATAAAAAATACGTTTGAACCAGAACAAGAAGGAACTTTAATTACAAAGAACACCAATGGAGAAGGTAAAACCGTAAGAGGTATAAGCCATATAGGCAACATTAGCCTGTTATCTTTAGAGGGCCCCGGAATGGTAGGTATACCAGGGATTTCCAAACGTTTTTTTGAAACTATAAGCCAAATTGGAGTAAGTGTAGTTTTAATTACCCAAGCCTCTTCGGAACATTCTATTTGCATTGGTATTGCAGATAAGGATGTAGCTAACGCCTCTAAAGCGGTAAATCTTGCGTTTGAATATGAGATCGCTTCCAAAAAAATTCACCCAGTTAAAGTAGAAACAGACTTAGCTATTGTTGCCTTAGTAGGCGATAACATGAAAAGTCATCAAGGGTTAAGTGGTAAGATGTTTTCTACCTTGGGGAAAAATAACGTGAATATTAGGGCTATAGCTCAAGGTGCTTCTGAGCGTAATATCTCTACCGTAATCGATAAAAAAGATATAAAAAAGGCATTAAATGCATTGCATGAAGCCTTTTTTGAAGAAAACATAAAGCAGTTGAATCTTTTTGTTATGGGTTGTGGTAACGTTGGTTCCAAATTATTACAACAGTTACAGCAACAACATAGCTATTTAAAAAAGGAATTAAAACTAAATGTACGTGTTATAGGTATTGCCAATTCTAGAAAAATGGTCTTTCAAGAAGGGGGTATAGATTTGTCTAATTGGCAAGACACCTTGGATTCTGGAACCATAGCCAACCAAGAAGCATTTATTTCAAAAATTAAAGAACTAAACTATCGCAACAGCATATTTGTAGATAATACGGCCAATGCAACCGTTGCGGCTACCTATAGCGACTATTTAAAGAATAGTATCTCTGTGGTTACCTGCAACAAAATTGCCTGTTCTAGCGAATATCAAAATTACCTTTCACTTAAGCAATTAGCTAAAAAATACAACGCACCTTTTTTATTTGAAACCAACGTTGGGGCGGGTTTACCCATTTTAGACACCCTAAAACATTTAATTGTTTCTGGCGATAAAGTGAAGAAAATACAAGCTGTACTTTCTGGTAGTTTAAACTTTGTATTCAATAATTTTAATGGCGAAACCACTTTTCATGATGTTGTAAAACAAGCACAAGTACAGGGTTATACAGAACCAGACCCTACAATAGATTTAAGTGGAATTGATGTTGCCCGTAAAATTCTGATACTTGCTAGAGAAAGTGGCTACCATTTGGAATTAACAGATATTGAAAACGAAGCCTTTCTACCAGAAGAGAGTTTACAAACCAATTCTAACGAAGCCTTTTTTAATACTTTGGTCAAGTACGAATCTGATTTTCAAAAACGCTATAAAAATGCTGCCGATAAAGGGTGTAAACTTAAATATGTAGCACAATTTGAAAATGGCAAAGCAAAGGTTGGTTTACAAGAAATTCCGCAAGGGCATGATTTCTATAATTTGGAAGGCAGTGACAATATTGTCTTATTTTATACAGAAAGGTACCCTCAACAACCTTTGATAATTAAAGGAGCCGGTGCCGGAGCAGATGTAACGGCGTCTGGTATTTTTGCGGATATTGTTAGAATTGGTAATTTTTAGGTATGGAAGAAATTCAACTCTTTTGCCCTGCCACAATTGCCAATGTTTCCTGTGGTTTTGATGTTCTTGGCCTAGCTTTAGCATCTGTTGGGGATACAATGATAATTCGTAAAAAAAAGAAACCCGGTATAACCATCACCAAAATTACCGGTCAAGATTTACCCCTGGCAACAGAAAACAATGTAGCAGGTGTAGCAGGCTTGGCCTTTTTGGAAGCATCTGATTATCATGGCGGGTTTGAAATTGAAATCCATAAAAAAATAAAACCGGGTAGTGGCATTGGCAGTAGTGCTGCCAGTGCTGCAGGTGCTGTAGTGGGCATGAACATCTTACTAGACAATCCATTTAATTTTACCCAACTAACCACGTTTGCCATGCAGGGCGAAAAATTAGCCAGTAACGTGGCCCATGCAGATAATGTGGCCCCAGCTATCTTTGGGGGTTTTACTTTAGTACGCAGTTACAGCCCATTAGATATAATACCCATACCCACTCCAACAGAATTATATGCAACCGTAGTGCATCCACAAATAGAAGTAAAAACTTCAGACTCTAGAAAAATTCTTAAAAATACCTTTACCCTTTCTCAGGGTATTAAACAATGGGGCAATATGGGTGGTTTGGTCGCTGGCCTATACACTTCAGATTATAATTTAATTGGCCGTTCGTTAGAAGACCATATAATTGAGCCTATACGCTCCATATTAATACCAGAATTTAAAAAAGTTACCGATAGCGTAAAAGAAACTGGCGCCTTAGGAGCTGGCATTTCTGGTTCTGGCCCTTCTATTTTTGCATTGAGCAAAGGCAAAGAGATGGCCAAGCAAGTTGCCGAAACCATTAAAACAATTTATAGTAAAACAGGGATAGATTTCGATATCCACGTTTCTAAAATAGCCTCCTCAGGGGTACACAAAATTTCGTAAAATGACGTACTATAGCCTAAATAACAATTCGCATACTGCAACTTTTAAAGAGGCTGTTATAGCAGGTATTGCCCCAGATAAGGGTTTGTATTTTCCAGAACAAATAACACCGCTACCAGAATCTTTTTTTAAGAATATAACAACACTCAGTAAAGAAGAAATTGCGTTTAATGCCATACATCAATTTGTAGCTGACGAAATTCCTAATCAACGGTTACGTGAAATATTGGCCAATGTATTGGATTTTGATTTTCCTATCGTGCCAATTGAAAACAATGTAGCCACCTTAGAATTGTTTCACGGCCCAACCATGGCCTTTAAAGACGTAGGGGCTCGTTTTATGGCCAACTGCTTAGGTTATTTTTCTGAAGGCAATAATGAAGAAGTAACTGTTTTAGTGGCAACCTCTGGTGATACCGGTGGTGCGGTAGCCAATGGTTTTTTAGGTGTAAAAGGGGTACGTGTGGTTATCCTATACCCTAGTGGTAAGGTTAGTGCTATTCAAGAAAAGCAATTAACTACGCTTGGGCAAAATATAACCGCAATTGAGGTAAATGGTGTTTTTGATGATTGCCAGCGTATGGTGAAAACGGCATTTTTAGATAAAGAAATTACCAATGTTAGGAAACTTACTTCTGCCAATAGTATTAATGTAGCCCGTTGGCTTCCACAACTCTTGTATTATTTATTTGCCTACAAACAAGCCAAGGAACAAGGCAATGAAATAGTTTTTTCCGTACCATCTGGCAATTTTGGAAATATTTGCGCTGGGATGGTAGCCCAAAAATTAGGCATGCCCGTAAAACACTTTGTAGCCGCTACAAATGTTAATGACGTAGTGCCACAGTACATGGCATCAAAAGGAAAGTACAGTCCCAAACCATCTACAGCTACCATTAGCAATGCAATGGATGTGGGCGACCCTAGTAATTTTATTAGGATTCAGCAACTGTATGGCAATGCATTTGAAACGCTTTCTAAAAGCCTTTCTTCCTATTCTTTTACGGACCAAGAAACAAAAGCCGCCATGAAAAAAATTTATGAAGAAACGGGTTACGTAGCGGATCCACATGGAGCCGTAGGTTATCTTGGACTTAAGAAATTCCAGGAAACAAATCCAAACACCTATGGCATATTTTTAGAAACTGCGCATCCTGTTAAATTTTTACCGGTGGTAAAAGAAACGCTTGATATAGAACCAGAAATACCGCCGCAAATTATGAAAGTTATGAATGGAAAAAAGGAAGCCATTGCCATAACCACCTATGAAGAACTAAAATCCTATCTATTAAAATCATAATTACAAATAGCCACGTTTTAACCCATCTAGATTTAATATTTTTGCGCAGACTAAATTTCAACTAATGAAAAAAACTGCTTTAAACGATACACACCTTGCTTTAGGTGCTAAAATGGTACCCTTTGCTGGTTATGAAATGCCTGTTTCCTATGAAGGCGTAAACGCAGAGCACGAAACCGTTCGCAACGGAGTTGGTGTTTTTGATGTTTCCCACATGGGAGAGTTTTTGATTGAAGGACCTAACGCTTTGGCATTGATTCAAAAAATCAGTTCTAATGATGCCAGTAAACTTACGGTTGGTAAAGCACAATATAGTTGTATGCCCAATGAAACAGGCGGTGTGGTAGACGATTTAATCATCTATCGTGTTAAGGAAGAAACCTATCTATTGGTTGTAAACGCGGCTAACATAGAGAAAGATTGGAATCATATTTCTAAATACAACAAGGAGTTTGGAGCCAGCATGAAAGATTTATCCGAAGGGTATTCTCTTTTGGCCATTCAGGGTCCAAAAGCCGTTGAAGCCATGCAATCTTTGAGCGCTCATGATTTATCCGCCATCAACTTCTACAACTTTGTAGTTGGTGATTTTGCCGGAATAGAGCATGTAATAATTTCTGCAACAGGATACACAGGCTCCGGTGGGTTTGAGATTTATTGCAAGAATGCTGAAGTACAGCAAGTCTGGGACAAGGTTTTTGAAGCAGGAAAAGCTTACGGAATTAAGCCAATTGGTTTGGCCGCAAGAGATACCTTACGTTTAGAAATGGGTTATTGTTTATATGGTAATGATATAGACGATTCTACTTCACCATTGGAAGCTGGTTTAGGGTGGATTACCAAATTCAATAAAGATTTTGTTAACTCGGATGCATTGGCCTTACAAAAAGAAAATGGGGTTTCTAAAAAGTTGGTGGCTTTTGAAATGCTAGAAAAAGCAATACCTAGACAAGGATATGATATTGTAGCGGACAATACCACAGTTGGAACCGTTACCTCTGGTACCATGTCTCCTTCTCTTAACAAAGGCATTGGATTGGGGTACGTACCTACCAATATGGCCAAACCAGGCACCCAAATACACATACAAATACGTAAAAAGACAGTGCCCGCACAAGTGGTAAAATTGCCTTTTTATAAGGTTTAGACAAAAACGAACACTAAATTAAAGCATCCTACCTTTGTAAAAGATAGGATGTTTGTTTTTTAAATTAAGGAGAAAGCGGATTTGAGTAGTAGAGAAAAAGGAAAAAAAATACTGATTTTAGGTGGTAGCGGATTTATTGGAAATGCCCTATACAAAGAACTTAGGGGTTATTTTGATACGTATGGCACCTATTGCACCAACCCTACGTTTAGGGATAATCAGCAATTTTATCCTTACAATATGGTAGAGGACGATGTTTTTGCAATTTTGGATAAAATTAAACCCGATGTTATAATTTCTTCCGTTAGGGGCGATTTTGCTGCCCAGCTAATTGCCCACCAACATTTGGTAGAATATGTATCGGAAAATGATGCCAAAATTCTATTCATTTCGTCTGCCAATGTTTTTGATGCCTACAGCAAGTTTCCTTCGTATGAGTATGACAAAACCTTATCTGGTAGTATTTACGGAAAATTAAAAATTAGGATAGAGAACATGCTCATGAGAATACCTCAGGAGAAAATGGCCATACTAAGAGTCTCTATGGTTTTTGGCAATGCCTCCCCACGTCTTAAAGAAATAAGAACGGCTTTACAGGAGAACGAACCTATAGAGGTGTTTCCAAATTTAATAACCAATGTTATTGATGATGATAAATTATCACAACAAATACATTACATCATAAACCAGAATCTTTATGGAATTTACCACCTTGGAAGTAAAGATTTGGTGCACCATGAAGATTTTATAAAAGAAACCATTCAAAATCTTGGTAATTTTCATCCTATTCTTAAAAAAGTCTACACAAGCAATGACGACCGTTATCTTGCCGCTTTGCCCAAAAATCATTTACTACCCAAAAACCTACAATTTGGCTACCAAGAAGTTATAGACCATCATTTACCTATAGAATAATGGTTAACTTTAGGTCATGGAAAAATTGACGGAAAAAGAAATTGCAGAAAAACTACCCAACTTAAAAGGTTGGGAGCACAAAGACGGTTGTATTCAAAAAAACTACACCTTTAAAAACTTTAAGCAGGCATTTGCTTTCATGACAAGAGTTGCGTTTGAATGTGAAGCACAAAACCACCATCCAGATTGGGAAAATGTATACAATTCCGTGAGCATAAAATTGAACACGCATGATGCTGGTGGGGTTACCCAAAAAGATTTTGATCTTGCCAAAACTATTCAAGATTTAGCCTAGGCCCAAATTTGTATTTCTTAATCTTGATTGATTAAATTTGTCGCTATCATAAAAATCAAATTGTAAACATGGGAAGAGCTTTTGAGTTTAGAAAAGCCAGAAAAATGAAACGTTGGGCAGCAATGTCCAAAGCGTTTACCAGAATTGGCAAAGACATCGTAATGGCAGTTAAAGAAGGTGGCCCAGACCCGGATGCCAACTCTAGACTACGTGCGGTTATACAGAATGCCAAATCTGTAAACATGCCCAAAGACAATATAGAAAGAGCCATTAAAAGAGCTTCTGACAAAAGTCAGGGAGATTACAAAGAAGTTCTTTTTGAAGGCTATGCACCACATGGCATTGCCATTTTAATAGAAACGGCTACAGATAATAATACCCGTACCGTGGCCAATATTAGAAGTTATTTTAATAAATGTAATGGTAGCTTGGGTACTTCTGGATCTGTAGAGTTTATGTTTGACCATACCTGTAATTTTAGAATTAATGGTGAAGGGCTAGACCCGGAAGAATTAGAATTGGAGTTGATTGATTTTGGTGCCGAAGAGGTTTTTGTGGATGAAGACGGTATTTTAATTTATGCCCCTTTTGAAAGCTTTGGAGATTTACAAAAAGAGTTGGAATCTAGGGGAATTGAAATTTTATCTTCTGGTTTTGAACGCATACCACAAGTAACCAAAGAATTAAACGAAGAACAAATTGCGGATGTGGAAAAATTATTGGAAAAGATAGAAGAAGACGATGACGTACAGAACGTGTACCACACCATGAAAGAATAATTTATGCATTTAATAGAAAGCCGCTACTTAGCGGCTTTCTTATTTATTCTAGAATGAAGTTATCCTTTTAATAAATCATGTACTTTAATCATTTCTTCAACAGTAAACTCTTTTTCCTTAAACCAATCGTGCGCAGCAATACGTCTATTCTCTATTTGAGCGGAACGTATGGCATTTAAACTAACCAAATGCCAGTGCACACCTTTTTTTCTATACACAGAATAGCCAACATCTTCCATAATAAAAGACTCTTTTGGCACATTAATTAAGCGAACCCCATTCTTTAAAACCGCTAAGGTTTTCGTAAGTTCTACAACAACAGAAAAAGAATACCTTTTAAAATCAGCAAAACCATTCTGCTTTACATTATACACTTTATCTCCTATTTCTAATGGTCTCATATTACCGTTTACGCCACAAATATACCGGTAAGGCCCGTGCAAGAAAAGTAGTTTTAGAGTGGTTTATTAACATATTTATAACAGTTTAAAAGAGAGTCTCCTAGCTAAAATCACGTTTTAAACTAATATTTTTTATACATTGTTTCTTTCAACAAAACTTTGAAAATGCGCCTACATTTGCTAGACCGTTCCAGCATTGATAACACTTCTATAACAGTTTCTCATAATTGCTATCCACATTTTCTAAAAATTTGGCACTTCCATGAAGAATTGGAATTGGTTTATATTCTAAAAAGTTCTGGCACTCGTTTTATTGGTGACCATATTGGTAAGTTTGATCGTGGAGAACTTGTTTTAATTGGTAAAAATGTACCGCATATGTGGTTAAATGATGATTCTTATTTTGATAAGGAGAATCCACTTGAGGCAGAAGCGGTAGCTATTCATTTTAAAGAAAACTTTGCAGGACAAACTTTCTTTGCCCTCCCAGAAATGAGCGCTATCTCTAAATTACTCGCAAAGGCGAGCCAGGGCATTCGTTTTTTTGACTTAACAGACACACTAAAAAACAATCTTCTAAATCTTAGTAATTATAATGATGGTATCCGTTTTTTACGAATTTTGGAAATTCTACTAGAATTAGCACAAACAGAATCCTTTGAAATACTATCTAGTAATGGGTTTATAAATACATTTCATAAAACTGCAGACGATAAAATGAACAACATCTATGAGTTTGTATTTAACAATTTCCACAATGCCATTAGTGCAAAAGATGTTGCTAATCATATCCATATGAATCCGTCCGCTTTTAGCCGTTTTTTTAAAAATACCCATAGAAAGCCATTTACTCGGTTTTTAAATGAAATACGGGTGGGTTTTGCGTGTAAACTTCTTTTGGAAGACAAAGAAAGTATAACACATATTGCCTTCATAAGTGGTTTTGGCAATATTTCTAATTTTAACAGACAATTTAAATTGATCAAAGGAGAAACGCCTCGTTCTTACCTAAAAAGGCATCAGAAACATTTCTAAAATTGCAAAAAAAGTACAGGTATCTGCGTTTAATTAGGTGGTTTTGTCAAAAATAGACAGCTACTTTTGATTAAAACAGTAACACATGTCTAAACCCGTAACAATTACTGCCGTAATTGCTCGCGATATTCGCTTTCCTACCAGCAAATCTTTAGATGGCTCAGATGCCATGAATCCAGATCCAGACTATTCTGCAGCCTATGTAATTTTAGAAACAAATGTACAAGGCTTAGAAGGTCATGGTTTAACCTTTACCATTGGTAGGGGCAATGAATTATGTACAAAGGCCATAGAATCATTGGCTCACTTGGTTGTTGGTAAAACATTGGAAAGTTTTACGAGCAACATGGGTGCTTTCTGGAAAATGATAACCGGAGATAGCCAGTTAAGATGGTTGGGCCCAGAAAAAGGCGTTATACATTTAGCAACCGGTGCAGTGGTAAATGCCGTATGGGATCTATACGCCAAAGTGGCGCAAAAACCACTTTGGAAACTATTGGCAGATATGAGTCCAGAAGAACTGGTTAGTTGTGTGGATTTTACCTATATCACAGATGCCATTACCCCAGAGGAAGCGCTTGATCTTCTAAAAAGCAAGGAAAAATCCAAAGCAGAGCGTATTGCCCATTTAGAAAAAAATGGATACCCCGCCTATACTACATCTGCTGGTTGGTTGGGCTATTCTGATGATAAAATGAGAAGGCTTTGTAGAGAAGCTAAAGAAAGTGGTTTTAAACACATGAAAATCAAGGTAGGTTCAGACCTCCAGGACGACATGAGAAGAGCCTCTATTATTAGAGAAGAAATTGGTGACGATTTAAAATTAATGATGGATGCCAACCAAAAATGGGATGTGGACGAAGCCATTACCAACATGGAATCGTTAAAGCAATTTAATCCATGGTGGATAGAAGAACCTACTAGTCCGGATGATATACTAGGACATGCCAAAATTGCTAAAGCCGTAGACCCTATAGAAGTAGCAACAGGAGAACATTGCCAAAACAGGGTTATTTTTAAACAATTGATGCAAGCAGGTGCCTTAGGCATTTGCCAAATTGATAGTTGTAGGGTTGGCGGCGTAAACGAAATTTTGGCCATACTATTCATGGCGGCCAAATTTGACATTCCCGTTTGCCCCCATGCCGGTGGTGTTGGCCTTTGTGAGTACGTACAACATTTATCAATGATAGATTACATTGCCATAAGTGGTAAATTAGATGATCGTATCATTGAGTTTGTAGACCATTTGCACGAACATTTTATAGAACCTGTTGTAATAAAGAATGGTGCATATATGCCCCCTAAATTACCGGGATATAGCATTACCATGAAAAATAAATCCTTGGACACCTACGAGTTTCCAAGCGGCAAATTTTGGAAAGAAGAATTAAAAACTAAAGTATCATGAAATTTAACCTAACTGGAAAACATGCCTTGGTAACTGGTGGAGGAAGTGGTATTGGACAGGCCATAGCCAAAACATTTGCAGAACAAGGTGCTACCGTTCATATCATTGAAATTAGTAAAGAAAATGCAATAGATACTTTACTTCAAATAGAACAAAGAAAGGGTAAAGCTTTTGCCTACACCTGTAACGTTGTTGATCAGCAACAAGTACTAAATACGGTAAATAGCATTGCCGCAGCGCATCCTTTATCCATTTTAATAAATAATGCTGGTATTGCCCATATTGGGAATATTGAACAAACAACAGAAGAAGATTTAGATCGGGTATATAATGTTAATGTAAAAGGCGCCTATAATTGTATGTATGCCATGGTACCTCACCTTAAAGAGCACGGCGGGGTAATAATTAACATGGCTTCGATTGCGTCTTCTGTAGGTATTACAGACCGCTTTGCTTATTCCATGAGCAAAGGGGCTATATTAACTATGACCTATTCCATAGCCAAAGATTATTTGGCCCATAACATAAGATGTAACAGTATTTCTCCGGCACGTGTACATACACCCTTTGTGGATGGTTTTTTAAAAGCAAATTATCCTGGGCAGGAAGAGGAAATGTTCAGAAAACTATCGGCCACGCAGCCTATTGGAAGAATGGGAAAACCAGAAGAGATTGCTAACTTGGCACTATACTTATGCTCAGATGAAGCGTCTTTTATTACGGGAACCGATTTTCCAATAGATGGTGGATTCATAAAACTAAACGGATAAAAAATTTAAAATGAAATTAATACGCTTTGGCGCACCCGGCCAAGAAAAACCGGGCATATTAACAGAAGACAACATAAGACTAGATGTTTCCGGATTTGTTTCAGACTATGATGAAGCTTTCTTTGAAAACGATGGCCTTTCATCATTGGCACAATACGTGGCCCAAAACGAAACCGCTTTACCCGTAATAAATAATCAAGAAAGATTGGGGCCCCCAATTAAAAGACCATCAAAAATAGTGTGCGTTGGCTTAAATTACGCCAAACATGCTGCGGAAAGTGGCATGGCCTTGCCTAAAGAACCTGTGTTGTTTTTTAAGGCTACTTCTGCCATTTGCGGCCCTAATGACCCTGTTATAATTCCAAGAAATAGTGAAAAAACAGATTGGGAAGTAGAGTTAGCAGTAGTAATTGGTAAAAAAGCCAGCTACGTATCTAAAGAAAATGCTCTGGACTATGTTGCCGGTTATACATTACATAACGACTATAGCGAACGTGCTTTTCAATTAGAAAAAGAAGGGCAATGGGTAAAAGGTAAAAGTTGTGATACGTTTGCGCCCATAGGTCCATTTTTAGCAACTAAAGAAGAGGTTCCCAATCCGCATAATTTAAATCTATGGCTTAAGGTAAATGGAGAACTTTTACAAGATAGCAACACAGAAGATTTAATTTTTGATATACCGCATTTAGTAAGTTATATAAGCGAATACATGACGCTATTGCCAGGAGATATTATTTCTACAGGTACACCATTTGGTGTAGGGCTTGGTTTTGATCCACCACGTTACTTAAAACCCGGAGATGTAGTAGAATTAGGGATAGATAAACTAGGAGTATCGTCTCAAATAGCGCAAGCCTATAGCTAATGATAATAGACGGCCATCAACATTTTTGGAAATATAACCCTGTCCGAGATTCTTGGATAGATGATTCTATGCAGGTCATTAGGCGTAATTTTCTACCAGAAGATGTACTACCCCATTACCAAACCAATAGTATTGATGGCTGTATTGCCGTACAAGCAGACCAATCTTTAGAAGAAACCGATTTTCTCTTAGGCTTAGCAAAAACTTATTCTTTTATAAAAGGGGTTGTAGGTTGGGTAGACCTATGCGATAATTCCGTAGAAGAAAGCTTGGCACATTACAGCACTTTCAATGCTTTTAAAGGCGTTAGACATATTTTGCAGGCAGAACACCAAGATTTTATGCTTAGTGCATCATTTTTACATGGTATTGGTAAATTGGAAAAATATGGCCTAACCTATGATATTTTAGTTTTTCCTAATCAATTACAAGCGGCAAAAAAATTAGTAAAAAAATTTCCCAACCAGTTTTTTGTACTAGACCATTTGGGGAAACCCTATATTAAAGATGGCCGCATCTTAAATTGGAAAAAAGACTTGCAAGAATTAGCACAATTACCCAATGTTTCTTGTAAAGTTTCTGGTCTAGTTACCGAAGCAAATTGGGAGAAATGGACCCCAGATGTTTTTGAACCTTATTTAGACGTAGTATTTGAAGCATTTGGTTGCGATAGATTATTATTTGGTTCAGATTGGCCCGTATCCAATCTTGCTGCAAATTTCAATGAGGTCTTATCTATTGTTAAAAATTATACCGCTACTTTAACTGAAAATGAAAGAAGTAAAATTATGGCCAATAATGCCATTAAATTTTATAAGCTTTAAAGATTACTAAACCGCTTACACAAACGTAGAATGGATTTAAACTTAAAAAACAAAGTTATTTTAATAACAGGCGGTTCTTCTGGTATTGGTAGGGGTATTGCCCTAACCCTAGCCCAAGAAGGCGCCAATCTATTTATAGTTGGTAGAAACGAAACCAATCTAAAATTGGTTATAAGAGAATTAGAGCAGTTTGGGGTTAAAGCAGCCTACTGTAAGGCAGAGCTTACCCAACCAGAAGATTGTAAAAAAGCTGTTAATGAGTGTTTAGCCGCCTTTGGAACCTTAGATGGTTTGGTAAACAATGCAGGGGTTAATGATTCTGTTGGCCTAGAAAAAGGAAATCATGAAGATTTTATGCGTTCTATCTCTAGAAACCTTACCCACTATTACATGATGGCCCATTATGCCCTACCCCAACTAAAAATTAATAAAGGGGCAATTGTTAATATAGGCTCCAAAACATCTGTGACGGGGCAAGGAGGCACCTCTGGTTATGCCGCAGCCAACGGTGGCCGCAACGCACTTACAAGAGAATGGGCGGTAGAACTACTACCCCACTCCATTAGAGTAAACGCCGTAATTGTTGCAGAATGTTATACTCCGTTATACGAGAGATGGATAAGTTCTTTACCCAATTCCAAAGAACGTTTAGAAGAAATCAATAATAAAATTCCTTTGGAGAATAGAATGACCACTGAATTTGAAATTGGAAATACAGTGGCATTTTTGCTTTCAGATAAATCTAGCCATACCACAGGACAATTACTTTTTGTAGATGGTGGTTATACCCATCTTGATAGAGCCCTATAAACTGCATACCACAAACAAACAACTAAAAACTAGAATGAAAATAGACCAAAAACCGGCCGTTGTGGCCAAGAAAACACTGATTCCCTTTATTTTAATTACATCTTTATTTGCGCTTTGGGGATTTGCCAATGCGGTTACAGACCCTATGGTACAAGCTTTTAAAAAAGTTTTAGAACTTTCTAATGCCCAGGCAGCTTGGGTACAAATGGCTTTTTATGGTGGTTATTTCTGTATGGCACTACCTGCAGCATTGTTCGTTAGAAAATTTTCATATAAGATTGGCGTATTAATTGGCTTGGCGCTTTATGCTGTTGGCGCTTTACTATTTTATCCAGCGGCCATAACCGAACAATTTTGGTTCTTTTGCTTGGGCCTTTATATTTTAACCTTTGGCCTAGCTTTTTTAGAAACCACGGCCAACCCCTACATCCTCGCAATGGGAGAACCAAAAACGGCAACACAAAGATTAAATCTTGCCCAAGCGTTTAATCCCGTAGGCCTATTATTAGGCCTTTTTGTGGCCCAACAGTTTGTTTTAAAAAATCTACAATCAGATGACATAGATAACTATGCTGCTTTAAGCGAAACCAAAAAAGCAATGATTAGAACTGCGGATTTAATGGTTATACGAGACCCTTATGTAATTCTAGGACTTGTAATCATTGGTATTTTTGTGCTAATTGGAGTAAGTAAAATGCCCCAAACTAAAGGGGATGGCAACATACCTAGTATTGCCCAAACATTTAATTCGCTAAAAAAGAATAAAAATTACGTTTTTGGTGTACTTTCTCAAGTATTCTATGTTGGAGCCCAAATTATGTGCTGGACCTACATTTACCAATATGCCGAAGCTATTGGAATCTCTAGTGAACGTGCGGCTAACTATCAATTTGCGGCCTTTATTTTATTCTTGGTAGGTCGCGTTATTGGCACCTATTTACTTCGTTTTATCTCTGCAGGTAAACTACTCAAGTTTTATGCAATTGCGGCAATACTTAGCGCCATATTAACCATAACCGTACAAGGTATTATTGGTCTTTATGGGTTGGTATGCATAACCTTGTTTATGAGTGTAATGTTCCCTACTATTTATGGTATTGCTTTAGAAGGTTTAAAAGAAGAAGAATCTAAAATTGGAGCGGCCGGGTTGGTCATGGCCATAGTTGGTGGGGCATTAATGCCAAATTTACAGGGCAGAATTATTGATATTGGCGGTTATGGAGTAAACGACACCCAAATTTTAGGAATAAGCGAGATAAACTTCTCATTTATTTTACCCTTGGGTTGCTTTATCGTGATTGCCCTCTATGGTAATTATGCACAAAAACTATTTGATTAATATGATGAAAAAACAAAGGCATTGCTTTGCTTTAGATTTAATAGACGATACCGAATTAATAGCGGCCTACAAAAAACATCATACTAAAGTTTGGCCAGAAATTATCAGCAGTATAAAAGCCGCAGGTATTATAGATTTAGAAATCTACCTGGTTGCGAATAGACTATTTATGATAATGGAAACAGGAGACAATTTTTCCTTTGAATTGAAAGAAGAAATGGATAAAAATAATGCTAAAGTTCAAGAATGGGAAACACTTATGTGGAAATACCAAAAAGCATTACCACTAGCAAAACCAGGAGAAAAGTGGCAATTAATGGACTTGATTTTTAAATTATGAGCAACAACAAGTGGATAATTAATAACGCCTACCCTTCCGTAACGGATTTGCGGAATAAAGCAAAACGAAAAATTCCAAAATTTGCTTTTGAGTATTTAGACGGTGGTTGCAATGAAGATGTTAATCTTATAAAAAACACAACGGATATAAGGGCGATAGAACTCTTGCCTAGCTATTTAAGCAAACACCAAGGCTCCACCATGCAGACAGAATTATTTGGCCATACCTACGATGCTCCCTTTGGTATTGCCCCCGTTGGGCTTCAAGGTTTAATGTGGCCCAATGCCCCTGAAATTCTGGCCAAAGCAGCCTTTGAGCATAATATACCATTTATTTTAAGTACGGTTACTACTAGTAGTATTGAACGCATTTCTGAAATTACAGAAGGTAAAGCATGGTTTCAGCTCTATCACCCAGCTGAAAATAAGTTACGAGACGATATTATTAATAGGGCCGCAGCAGCAGCTTGCCCCGTATTGGTAATTCTATGTGACGTGCCCACCTTTGGGTTTAGACCTAGAGATATAAGAAATGGCTTAGCCATGCCCCCAAAAATGAGCTTAAGTAATATTTTACAAATTTTGGGCAAACCAGAATGGGCTTATAAAACCCTAGTTCACGGTCAGCCTAATTTTGAGACTCTTAAACCTTATATGCCCAAAAACTTGGATTTAAAACAACTGGGCAAATTTATGGATCAGACTTTTTCTGGCAGGTTAAACGAAGAAAAGATTAAACCAATTAGAGATATGTGGAAAGGTAAATTGGTTTTAAAGGGCGTTGCTACGGAAATGGATGCCGAAAAAGCCATCCGTTTAGGGTTAGACGGTATTATAGTTTCTAACCATGGGGGTAGACAATTAGATGCGGGAGAATCTACCATTAGACCCTTAACAAGAATTGCCGCAAAATATGGCGACCAAATTAAAGTAATGATGGATAGCGGTTTGCGCTCAGGACCAGATATTGCTAGAACTATGGCCTCTGGGGCGGCTTTTACTTTTTTAGGTAGATCTTTTATGTATGGTGTTGCTGCATTGGGCAGCAAAGGAGGAGACCATACCATCTCATTACTAAAGACCGAGTTACAACAGGTTATGGAACAACTTTGCTGCGAAGAAGTAGCCGATTTTCCAAATCACCTAAACACTTTATAAATAAAAAAGGCCGCCAATTGGCAGCCTTTTCTTCTCAATCAAAAAAAACTAACTTAATTATTATATAAGTATAGTGAAGCTGCAGCTTCCAAATCATTAGCCAAAGCTGGCGCTATATCTCCTGTTGCTTCTAAAGCACCCGTAAAACCTAAAATTTTACCGTTACCAATTTCTGCAACGTAAACTGTTTTGGTCTTATGGTCATAGGCAACATCAATTGGATTACCCATTTGAGTGGCAGCACCTGCCACCCTAAGTTGATTGGCCAAGGCCAAAGTTCCTCCATTTTCTACCGCATCTAACATGGCTGTTGCGTTCATGGTTACCTGAAATCCACCGTCATCCGTGGTATTTGCAGCATCTCCTATATCTGTTAAAACCAAAACATCATCTGCTGCGCTATAGGCTATACCATGGGTTCTTACTATACCTTCTACGGTTATACGTTTTGTTGTGGTTAATGTGCCATCTGCAATATTGGAAAAGAAATCGCCATAAATTGCCAAATCGCTTGTAGTATCTACCACTGCTAGTAAATCATTTCCTTTAAAAGCAATACCCCATACCGGAAAACCTGTTTCATAAACACCTTCCATTGTAAAGCTACCATTGGCATAGGAATACACAAATAACTTATTTTCTCCATTATCTGCCACTACCACTTTACTACCGTATACTGCTATTTCCCTTGGGCTATTTAAATCTGCCATACTCTGTCCGGATGGAGAAATCATTGCTGCATCCATATTATTAGAAAAATCTGTAAATGCTTCTACCATAAGGTTAGAACGCGATGCTTGAAGCACTACATCATCCAAAGCAGAATAATAAATACCTTCTGTAGCCGTGGATGTAGTTTCTACCGTTTTTACAGCACCCGTTAAAAGATCGTAAACCGTGATATTTCCATTTGCTGTGCTAGTTGTAAATAAGGTTGATGCGAAATTAGTTGAACCATTTCCAAAATCCATATCCGTTTCATCACTAGAAAAGAAAATAGAGGAAGCAGATGTAAGATCTTTATTAAAGCTAGGTGAAAGATTACCACCAGTATTGATATTTGTAAAACCCAATACTTTTCCAGTACCTATATCGGAGATATAAACTGCATCCGTTTCTGAATCGTAAGCAACATCTATTGGATTACCCATTAGCGTGGCATCACCGGCCACCCTTGTTTGCATGCCCATGGGCAAAACATCACCATCTGATAAAGCGTCAAATTTTGTAGAAAAATCCTTTATGATATGAAAACCACCATCGTCTGTAGTATTGGCAGCATCCCCAATATCCGTCATTACCATGGTATCATCCGCACCACTATACGCCAATCCATGGGTTCTAACAATGCCTTCTATGGTAACTCTTTTATTGGGAGCCATTGCACCCGTAGATGCATTTGCAACGAAATCATAATAAACTGCTAAATCACTAGACTTATCTACTACTGCATATAAATCATCGCCTTTAAAGGTAATGCCCCACAAGGCAAAAGGCACTTCTACTGTAGTATCCAAGTTAAACCCTGCCGTACTTTTGGTGTAGACAAAAAGTTTGTTGCTTCCGTTGTCTGCTACCACATAAGTGTTGCCCTTTACCGCTAATTCCCTTGGGCTTTCTAAATCTGCATTAGCACTTAAACTAACAGAAACAGCTGTATTAGCCGTTAACGCACTAACTTCTGAATAGGCCTCTAATGCCAATCCTGACCTTGAAGCTTGTACCACTAAATCTTCTGCAGCATTGTAATAAATACCTTCTGCCGCTGTAGAATTGGTGTTTAATGTAACCTGTGAATCATTGGTTAAATCAAAAATGGTTATATCCCCATTTTCATTGTTCGTAGTATACAATTGTGCTCGTCTACCCACTTGCATATCATCATCTTCCATACCCATCATTTCAGAATCATCATCGCTACAAGCGGTAAAAATTAAGGCAGTACATGCCGATAACAGCAATGACCTACCAGTTAGTGTTTTTAAAACTTTCATAAGAATCTGTTTAATTGTTCTGGAAATTACTTACGAGAATTTGAGCATGAGGTTTTCTTAAAAACTGCCAAATTCTGTTAAAAAAAACGATGATTGTTAAATCTAATTACAACTGGTTTAGGAATAACTGTACTGTGGAATTTTACCTGTTACCCCTTTAAAAAACGTACGTATGTAGTTTAAATCCTTAATGTAATCGCCCGTGGGATCAAAAGGCTTACTAAATTTGACTTCCTTTTTACCAAAATCAAAGGCTACTAGTACAATGGGAACCTTGGCACTTAATGCAATGTAGTAGAACCCTGTTTTTAAATCAGTTACTTTCTTCCTTGTACCTTCTGGAGCCAAGGCCAACCTAAATACTTTTTTCTGGTTAAAAATTGCGGCAACGGACTGTACTAGGTTACTGTTCTTAGACCGGTCTACAGGAGTACCTCCCATCCACCTAAAAAACCATCCATATGGTGGTTTAAACAATGCTTTTTTACCAATAAAATGCATTTTCTTGTTGATGATACTTCTACATAAGACCCCTACAACAAAATCCATCCAATGGGTATGTGGTATAACGGCAATGACGCATTTATTAACATCTGGAAATTCACCATTGAATTTCCAACCCATAATTTTAAATAAGATTATATGGGAAAGCCATTTTGCCATTAAATCTTTTTGTAGATGGCGATTAAATCTTCTTTGGAAATTTTAGATTCCCAATTAGGACCCAATGCATTTTCCCATAACGGTGCCATACCCAACGCTATTTTGGCCATTAGTTCCAATTCAGCATCGGTGCAATTAGCACAAATCCCTTTAGGTAAGGAAATGTTATGTTTTTGCATCATTTTATTAAATAGTGCCACGCCTTCAGGATAAAATTCTTCTAAAAACTGAAAAACCAAACAATTACCAATACCATGTTTGGTACTTAATACATAAGATAACCCGTAACTCATGGCATGTGCCACGCCTACTTGAGAATAAGCAATACTCATACCGCCATGCCAAGAGGCCATCATCAATTTTTCTTCTGCCTCCAATTTTGGAATATCTCCTAGAAATACCTCTTTACATAAGTCATAGGCTTTTTCTCCATAACTTTCACTAAAGGCATTAAGGTAAGTACCCTCCAAAGATTCCACACAATGAATAAAACAGTCCATACCGGTATAAAACCACTGTTCTTTGGGTACAGTTGCCAAAAAATTAGGGTCTAAAATTACTTGGTCATAGGTGGTGTAGTCTGAGTTTAAGCCCAATTTTTTTTCAGGCCCCATTAGAACCGCAGTTCTAGATACCTCTGCACCAGTACCACTAATAGTGGGTATGCCTACATGGTATAAACCGGGCCGTTGTATTAAATCCCACCCTTGATAATCTGCAGATGACCCAGGATTGGTCATTAACAGGGCAACCGCCTTGGCCATATCTAAAAGGGTGCCACCTCCTATTCCAATAATTCCAGACGGTAACTCGGTATAGTCTGCCTTTAATTTGGCTACCAATGCATCTACTTGTTCTGTTTTGGGCTCTTCTTCTGCAGATATGTAAATAATCTGGTCGTCAAATAACAGGGGTATTTTTGTGTGTAAATCCGTACCTTCAAAAAAGGCATCTACTAAGTAAATAAATGGGGCCTCAGAATTTCTACGTTTTGGCATTAAGATGGTGTCTATACTTGCAAAACTACCTCGGCCAAACACCACTCTGGGCACCATTGGAAAATTCTTGTATGTTTTAGTCTGTTCCAGTGTTCTGTACTTTATAAACCAATTTGGTTTTAATTAAAAAGAGGTATAAGCTCTTTTATCGAATTTAATTTTAGATAATCGCTCTCTTGTTCTTCTTTGGCGCTAACCGTTTCGTGTACCCAAGTAGTATGGAATGGAATATGAACGGCCTTGGCGCCAAGGTTTACCAAGGGTATAACATCTGACTTAATGGAATTCCCTACCATTAAAAATTCATCTACATCTATCTCTAGGTGTTCCAAGAGGTTTTTGTAGTTGCTTTCTTTCTTATCGCTCAACACCTCTACATGATGAAAGTAGCTGCTTAAACCAGACTTTTCTAACTTCCGCTCTTGGTCTAGCAAGTCACCTTTAGTCAATACTATTAATCGGTAACCTTTATCACTCAAAGTCTTTAAAGTTTCCTTTACCCCATCTAGTAACTCAACCGGTTGGGAAATCATTTTTTTACCCAAATCCAATATCTCTACCAAAGTTTCTTGCGGAATTTTATTTTGGGAAAGGTCTAAAGCAGACTCTATCATGGATAATACAAAACCTTTGATTCCATAACCGTAGAGGTCAAGATTTTTTATCTCCATTTTAAAGAGTTCTTGGTCTACTTTGTTTTTGGTTTCATAATTTTCCAATAAAGTTGCAAAACGCTCTTCAGTTTCCCTAAAATAAGTTTCGTTTACCCAAAGGGTATCATCTGCATCAAAGCCTATAACTTTAATCTTCTTGTAATCTACTTCCATTCCTTACGTGCTCTTTCCAAATCTTCCGGGGTATCTATTTCTACACCCGTTACATGCGTTTCTACCATTTTAATTTTTTTGCCGTATTCTAAAAAGCGAATGGCTTCAATTTTCTCCGTGGCCTCTAAGGGTAACATGGGTAGCTGTGTAAAATCTTGAATAGCCTTTTTTCTAAAGGCGTAAATACCTTTGTGTTTGTAATATGTAGCTCCCCCTTGTTTTTCCCTCGGATAAGGAATAGGTGAACGGGAAAAATAGAGTGCAAAATCTTGGTTATCTACAATTACCTTAACGGTATTTGGATTTTCTATTTCCTCCCAATCGGTTATGGGTGTCATTAACGATGCCAAATCTATTTCTTTTTGGGAATCCTTTTTAAAAACCTGGATTACCTTTTCTAAACTTTCTTGATCTATAAACGGTTCGTCTCCTTGAACATTTACCACAATATCAACATCTAGATCAGCAACTGCTTCTGCAATACGATCACTACCGCTCTCGTGTTCCTTTTTACTCATAATTACGTCACCCCCATTTTCTTTTATCAAATCGAAGATTTCTTTACTATCCGTAACTACATAAACAGCTTGAAATAATTTGGTGTTTACGGCCGCTTCATAGGTTCTAAGAATAACTGGCTTGCCAGCCAAATCTTGCATTAATTTAGCAGGAAACCTAGAGGCCTTATACCGTGCAGGTATCATGGAAATTACCTTCATAAAATTGGGTATGCGATGTTGTTTTAATTTTTAAATCGTGGTCTGAGTTTTCTATAGACCCTAAAAATGATTGCCAAAATTACAATAACTAATAGTACTGCCACAATAGGCGCAAAAATAGAAGCAGTAGAAACAACTACCGCCGTACCGGTTTCTACCGTAGAAACCACTGGGTTTGCCAAACCACCTGTTGTAGCGGTTGAAGTAAGCCTACCCGCTGCATTGGCACCTTTTATAGCAGAAGCCGTACCCCCGCCTGCAATTATAGCTAAAGACCATGTTATAACTGGATCTAAATCTGCAATTGTAGACACCATTACCGCCGTACCAGCAATGGCAGCCAATGGTATAGCCAAACTATCCAGGGCATTATCTACCCAGGGAATAAAGTATGCAAAAACCTCAAAAACAGTTGCCGCGCCAAGAGTTAAAACGGCTGCCAGACTTCCTATCCAATTCCAGCTATCATTTAGTTCCCAAACACCAAAATAAGAAGCTAAACTTAAAGCAAAAAGTGGCAAAAAGACCCTAAAACCTGCAGAAGCAGCAAGGCCTATACCTAAAAATATACTGATGATGGTTTCCGAAGTCATGGCAAAATGTATTTGTTTAAAAATAGGCTATTCGTCTTCAAGAAAAAAATCCTTCTTAAACCCAATAAGATATAATTTGTTCTTGGCTCTTGTAATCGCAGTATACAACCACCTTAAATTTTCCTTATCCATGCCATTTGGCATGTAGGGTTGCTCTACAAATACCGTGTCCCATTGGCCGCCTTGCGATTTATGACAAGTTATAGCATAGCTAAATTTTACTTGTAATGCATTGAAATACTTATTATTCTTAACCCCTAAAAATCGCTTGTAGTTAGATTTTTCATGGGCATAGTCTTGGCTTACCTCTTGGTATAACCTATTGCCATCCTCATAGGATAAAGAAGGGGTTTCTGCGGCAATGGTATCCAACAATAAAACCGTTTCAAAAGGTTTTTGGTTGGGGTAATCTACCATTTGTACCTTTACTTCTGCAAATTTAAAACCATACAATTCTTTTATGGCAAAAAGCTCTAGGATTTCTATGATATCGCCATTGGCAATAAACCCAGCTTCCGAATTTGGTTTAAGCCAGAAATAATTGTTTTTGACCACCATCATAAAATCACCCACAGAAATTTCGTTTTCCAAAAAAAGAATTCTGCTTCTAATGTTCTCATTAAATAAGTTGGCCCTTTTATTAGAGCGTACTATAATGGCGGTTTCTTCCTTACCGTTTTCTGCATACGAAGTATCTATGGCCTCTTGTACCTCATAACCATCAACCAACCTGGCAATATCTGTAAAACCGGTCACAGAAAATTTAAAATCGGTATAAAACGCATCTTGCAGTTGCTCTCTTAAATTGGTGGCATTAAAAAGAATACCGGAGGTAATAGATTGTCGCATTACCTCGTCCAATTCTATTTTTTTCACATCTTTATTATAGTTCAATTCTAATTTACCGGCGTCCAATGCAGGACTCAAATCTAATTTAACCGGTGGTAGCTGGGCCGTATCACCAATTAAAACCAGCTTACAATTATGACCGTTGTATACATAAAATATTAAATCGTCCAATAAAGAACCATTTTCAAATAATTTGGAATCTGAAGGTGCATCTGGAATCATAGATGCCTCGTCTACAATAAAAACGGTATTTCTATGCTTATTGGGCGCAAGGGTAAATTGTACCCCGCCACCCTGTTGTTTTTTAGGGAAATAGATTTTTTTATGAATAGTAAACGCCTGTGTATTTGAATAATTGGTCATAACCTTGGCGGCCCTACCTGTTGGTGCCAATAACACCGCGGTTTTTTTAACCTTCCAAAGACTTTTTACCAAGCTACCAATTATAGTAGTTTTTCCTGTACCCGCATATCCTTTCAACAAGAAAAGTTGTTCTCTTGATTTAGACATTACAAACTCTGCTAATTGGCGTAACGTTAAGTCTTGCAGCGTAGTAGGCTTGTGTGGAAATTTGTCAATTAAATAAACGTAAAAATTTTCAGGTGTAAGTTGGTCCATACTTGGTCAAAGATAGCCATCATTTTTAGGACAAAAACTTTCATCATTCAAAAAAAATTGTAGATTTGCTTTTAACCACTAAATGTAATTAATACTATATAGAATGAAGACCATTTTACAAATAGCTCTTTGGATTTTATGCGGAGTTTTTGCTTATTTAATCTATCAGTCCGTAATGGCTCCTATTGAGTTTAATAAAGTACGTGAAGAGCGTTATGCTGCCGTTATCGCCAAACTTAAGGATATTAGAGATTCTCAAGAGGCCTACAAAAAAGTAAACGGAAAATATGCTAAAGATTTTAATAGCCTTATCCAATTTATAGATACGGCCAACTTTACTATTACCCAGCAACGTGATTCTTCTTTTATGCGTTACGATAAAAGATTCCAGATAGACATGCAGGTAGATACCGTTGTGGTAGATACTTTAGGATTTGTAAAGGTAAAAGATACTTTATTTGGTAAGGATAACCGCTACACTTCTATGATGAACGTACCTTATGCTCAAGGAGATGTAAAGTTTGATATGAAAACGGATATTATTGAAAAGAGTGGTTTTAAAGCTCCTGTATTTGAGGTAAGCGTTAAAAAAGATGTCATTCTTTACGATCAACCAGATGATTTAAGAGCAAAGGAAAACTCCCATAATAGTGTTGAAGAAGTTAATGGAAACACAATTAAAGTAGGCTCTTTAACCGAGGTTAGCACTAACGGTAACTGGCCTCCTATCTATGATAGAAAATTAGAAAATTAATGGGGTGACCGATTCTAAGAATAATTTTAAGAAACTGTCCATTCAGGTAAGCTTGAATGGACTTTCTTTTTGTGTACTAGACACCATTTCTAAAAAAATAGAAATGGTAGACCAAGTTACGTTCAAAACAGAGCTAACTCCTTACCTTCTCCTAAAAGAATTAAAAGCTACCATTGAAAAGCACAACCTTACTGGTGTAGATTTTAATGAAGTTGTGGTTTTACACAGAAACAACCTATTTAGTTTGGTACCCAAAGCTCTATTTGATCCAGAAGAATTGGCTAATTACCTAAAATTTAACGCAAAAATCCTTGCAACGGATCAGATTGTTTACGATCAAGTTCCTAACCAAGATATTATTTGTGTTTATGTACCTTTCACGAACATAAACAATTACCTTTTAAATCTATTTGGCGCATTTGAGTTTAAACATTCTAGCTTGGCCGTAATACAAACCCTATTAGCGGAAAGTAAACAGCAAAAAACCTGCTACGTACATGTTACCCCTAAAACACTGGAAATATGCGTTATAGAACACAAACAACTTAAGTTATATAATCAATTTGATTATTTATCAAAAGAAGATTTCCTTTATTATATTCTTTTCACGTACGAACAATTAGGATTGGATACCGAAAAAGTGCCTTGCCATTTGTTTGGAAGTATAGACATTGCAGACGAAAACTTTATACTTACGGAAAAGTATATTAAACAGATATACTTAGCCGAACCTGAAAATACGGCTTATGAACTAGATGTTCATCAAAAAAACGCAATAGACTTAACGCTATTAAGCTCCTTATAAATGCGAATAATATCTGGAAAATATAAAGGTAAAAGGCTAGTAGCCCCTAAAAAATTACCTGTGAGGCCTACAACGG
The DNA here is from genome assembly GCF_002072105.2 of Croceivirga radicis. Taxonomy (GTDB): domain Bacteria; phylum Bacteroidota; class Bacteroidia; order Flavobacteriales; family Flavobacteriaceae; genus Croceivirga; species Croceivirga radicis. The sequence continues at coordinate 71,471 of NZ_MTBC01000005.1, read as the reverse complement.
ACATGGCCAAGGAAAGCTTATTCAATATTTTGCGCAATAGCTATTATATAGAAGATTTACAAGTGTTAGACCTTTTTGCAGGAACCGGAAACATAAGTTTTGAATTTGCCTCTAGAGGAACAAAGCAAATAACAGCCGTAGACCAACACATGGGCTGTATTAAATACATTCAAAAAACAGCCCAGGAACTAGATTTTTCTATAGAAGTAATAAAAATAGATGTCTACAAATTCTTAGAACGTCATAGGCTACAATACGATGTTATTTTTGCCGACCCACCCTATGAATTTACTCAAGAACAATTTGCAAAAATTCCTGAATTAATCTTTGAGAATAACCTGTTACTACCAGAAGGTACTTTGATAGTAGAACACAGCCCCCAAACTAAAATGGACCAGCTACCCTACTTTTTAGAAGACCGGAAATATGGTAGTAATGTTTTTAGCTTTTTTGGTTTAGAAGAAGAAGATTAGGCAAGCCAAATTCCTAAATGACTCCTAAGAATTTCCAGACCTTTTTATCCATTTTAAAATAACAATAGATAAATCACAAGAAAGAAGAAAAACAGCTTCTTGTTAAGCCTACACATCCTTTTGAACAATTAATAACTAGTTTACAAAAAAGCAGGCCATAAGCCGGATTCTGTTCCCAAAATGGGTCCTTATCATTTATCTAGCCTTAAAATTACTTTTAAGGTCTAACCGCCTACCCTCCAACTTGGGCGTGCAACCCTCAAGCGTTGGTATACATGACGTTGCACCACATAGAGTTTACCTGGTTTCACTACAGCCTAACTGTACTTGCTTTCTGTTGCACTGGTCCTCGCCTTTCGGCGGACGGGCGTTACCCGCTATGTTGCACTACGGTGTCCGGACTTTCCTCTCCCGTGCCAAACACGGCAGCGATAAGGTGGCCTGCAGCTGGCAAAGATACTTTAATTGTTAATAAAAAGATGAATGCCTTTAGATTTGTTACCAATACAAAAGCACTTCAATTTTTATATTTGTAATGCACATTAAGATTAGCGTTTGGAACCATTTATTGTATCTGCCAGAAAATATAGACCCAAAACTTTTAAAGATGTGGTAGGCCAACAGGCAATTACCAACACTTTAGAAAACGCAATTGCCAATAACCATTTGGCACAAGCACTTTTGTTTTGTGGCCCAAGAGGAGTGGGTAAAACTACCTGTGCCCGTATTTTGGCAAAAAAAATAAACCAAGATGGTACCGAAAGTGAGGAGGAAGATTTTGCCTTCAATATTTTTGAATTAGATGCGGCATCTAATAACTCTGTGGACGATATTAGAAACTTAATTGACCAAGTTAGAATACCACCGCAAACAGGCAAATACAAGGTATATATTATAGATGAGGTACATATGCTATCTCAATCGGCTTTCAACGCATTTTTAAAAACGTTGGAAGAACCGCCAAAGCATGCCATTTTTATACTGGCTACAACAGAAAAGCACAAAATTATTCCCACCATATTATCACGCTGTCAGATATTTGATTTTAAACGGATTACCGTTAAAGATGCTGCGGAATATTTAAAATACATTGCAGAAGAGCAAGGAATAACCGCAGAAGACGACGCCTTGCATATAATTGCCCAAAAGGCAGATGGCGCCATGCGAGATGCTCTTTCTATTTTTGATCGTGTAGTAAGCTTTTCTGGTAATAATTTAACCCGTTTGGCCGTTACGGAAAACCTTAATGTTTTAGATTACGATACCTTTTTTAAGGCAACGGATTTAATGTTGGAAAATAATATTCCCTCACTGCTAATTCATTTTAATGAGACCTTGGCATTAGGTTTTGATGGGCATCATTTTATTACCGGCTTGGCCTCCCATTTTAGGGATTTATTGGTAAGTCAACACCCAGATACACACATTCTATTAGAAGTAGGGGAAGGAGCAAAAGCTAAATACTTAGAACAAGCCAAACAATTTAAAAGACCATTACTACTTAACGCTTTAGAGCTGGCCAATACGTGCGATTTGCAATATAAAACTAGTAAAAACCAAAGGTTACTAGTAGAACTTTGCTTAATGAAATTAGCTTCATTAAGTTTTGAGGCTGAAAAAAAAAAGCCTGATTTTATAATACCTGCCACTTATTTTAGAGGACAACCGTTTACCAAAGCTCCCTCAAAAAATTATAGTATAACAGAGGAGGTTACCCTACCCCATACCAGAAGCCAAGTTGCGGAAGAAAAAGAAGTGGTACAACCTAAGGTAAAATCAGAAACCGAAACAGCACAAGCAACAAATACCCAAAGCGTAGAAGAATCAAAGAAAGTTGGTATATCTTTAACTGAACGTAAAAAACGGGTTTCTGGCTTGTCGTTATCCAGCATAAAGGCTAAAAAAGTACACGAGTCCCAAAAGGTAGATGAAGTAGACCATAAAAATCTACCTACAAAACCTTTTGAGGAAAAGGACATGCAACGCCATTGGAACGATTTTGTAAATAAAATTGAAAAGAACGGTAAAAAGATACTAGCTTCTAATCTACAAGCAGATATACCTAGAAAAAAAGGAGAACACACCTTATGGATAGAGCTACCCAATAGCACCATGAAAAAAGAGGTGGAACGGGAACAGGGACCATTGATTCAATACTTGAGGGAAAAATTACAAAACTATAATATAGAACTTCAAATATCTGTAAACGAAGAGGTGGCCAAAAAATTTGCGTTTACTCCTCAAGAGAAATTTGAAAAGCTACGAGAGAAAAACCCTGCACTTGATATTCTTAGAAGGGAATTTGATTTAGACTTTTAGGTTTTTCCAAACTTAATACGTAGCGCATAAACCAGCATTACAACCGCTGCAATTAGTGAACCTAAAGATTCACGAGCCAATTCTATATTTTCAGTTTTCATACCTTGATCTAACTGCACACCTTCAAATACACTTGGCCAGTAGATTACCGTTAATGCAACATAGAACGCCATTAAAAATAAAGCTTGATATATTTTGAGCGCGTTAAAAATAAACAAAATGGATGCTAACAATGCCATAGCATAAATAATTACCCATTTAAAAGCATCTGGATCATTAAACTGTACTACTATAGCAAAACCAAATAGGATAGCGAACAAACCGGCTAAAACTTTGAAAAATAGGTTCATAATTATAATAAAATATGGTTTTTAAGTTGATCATAAACTGCGGTAGCCGAAATCTCGGATTGCACATTTAAGTGATTGGCATTACTAATAAATATAGGCCAATCTGCCTTATCTTCTGGTTTTCTACCATGAGAACCCTTAATCAATTCTGCCTTTAGTGGTATAATATCTAACACACTCCTAAAACCAAGTTTCTTTTTGGCCAACTTCCAAGCTACTTTGGCCATAATTAGTTTATCGCTAGGATTGGTAAGCATCTCTACAGGGTCATATCCAGGTTTTTTATGAATATCTACCATACGTGCGTAATCTGGAGCTTTTTCATCATCTTCCCAAAAGTAATAGGTAAACCAGCTCGTTGCATTTGCCACCAAAACAAAATCGCCTGCGCGGTCGTGCGCTAAACCTACGTTATCCAATTCAGATTTGGGAATAACCCGTTCTACACCTTTAATTTCCTTTAAGATTGAAGCCACTAAAGGTAGCTTTTCTTTGTTTTTGACATATACATGCGCTATTTGATGGTCCGCTACCGCAAACGCTTCACTTGCTCCCGCATCTAATAATTCTAAACCTCGCTCAACACGGACACCCAATAAATTAGCTTTTCTTAAATGTCTGTTTAGATGAATGGGATTGGAAACATCTGTTATACCATACTCGGATAACAAAATTACATTGGCTTGCTGTGCTTCATAATAAGTAACAAGTTTGGCCACTTCACTATCAATTTCCTTTAAATCATTTTTAATTATTTCAAAATTGAGACCGTAGCGCTGCATGTTATAATCCAAATGTGGCAAGTACACCAAGGTAAGCGTAGGATTGTACTTTTTATCGGTCTCTATAGTGGCATCTACAATCCATTTTGTAGATTTAATACTTGTTTTTGGCCCCCAAAAGTGAAACAAGGGAAACCTTCCCAATTGCCCTTGCAATTCATCTCGTAACGACGCTGGATTACTATATATATCTGGAATCTTGCGGCCATCTGCTAAATAATTTGGTCTAGGAGTTACACTATAATCTGCATTAGAATACATATTGTACCACCAAAACATATTGGCACAAGTAAATTTAGGGTCTATGCCTTTTAAGTCGTCCCATATTTTTGGGGCCTGTACCAAAGCGTTGGATTGACGCCAAAATTTAACCTCGTATTCATCTTTAAAATACCAACCATTGCCTACTATACCGTGTTCCGTAGGTAATTTACCTGTTAGATACGTGCTTTGTGCACTACACGTTACCGCAGGTAACACTGGTTCTATAACTGCTGCTTTACCGTTAGCCAAAAATTGACTAATAAACGGAGTGTACTCCCCAATTAAGCGTTGGCTTAACCCTACTACATTAATTACCACGGTCTTTTTCATTATAGCCTACTTTTCATCCAATTTAATTCCCTTGCAATTGAATCTACCAAAGGTAATTTTAAGGCCTGTGGTAAAACATCCCATGTATAGGTTTCAACTTCTAAATGATTACTTACATGGTTTGTTTGTAACAAGGCCAATACTTTTAAAATTTGGTCTTGGGTAGATTTTAATACCCCATAATCTTCTAAAAAAATGGGAACATGAAAGTGCGAGCGTAATTCTGTAAACGGTGATTTCTTATCCAAGACCAACGGCAAATCGTTATACGTTACTATTTTCCCTGCTTTCTCTTCTGTTACTTGGTGCAAGTAAACCGGCTCGTTAAACTCCTCTAACGTTTTCCAAATAATGTCTATATGGTTGTCATCGTATACTATTTTCAAGGCCGCACTAACCTGTATTTTTCCTATGGATATACCCGCTTTTTGCATTTGCTCAAAAGTAAATTCAGGCTCTTCAAAAGCTAAAGCATAATGGCAAACATCGTAGCATAGTGTTATATACCTTTTTACCAAAGCGGTAATTTCGATTTCTGTTTTACCTGAATTATTAAAAAATACTAGTGCCTCAGGAATTAAGTAATCTTTATAAAAAGTGAGTACCTCAGTGGTATTCTCTAAAAATCCGTCAGGTTCAGGTTCTACATCTAAATGCATATAGCGCCCGGTTTCTTTCTCTAGACGATTTAAATAGTCTGCTATACGAACCATATTTCTAGCTCCCGTTCTAAAAGCTATAGTTTTAGAAGCTTCAGTACTATACCAGTGTTTATAAGAAATTGGAGACGTAGAAATACCTGCCTCCATGTTAGCAGGAGCCAAAAATGCCAGTTGACCAAACAAACGTTGCGTGTATTTTACCCTGTCTTCCGTAGTCCAATCCGGTGCATGTACCTTATCCTTTACTGGTTCACCATGAAAATTTCCGTACGGGAAACCATTCATAGTAAAAACATAGCATTCTTCTTGATCAAGCCACTTTTTAAATTGAACTAGGTTATCTTTTTCACCTAGTTCTAAGCTTGCTTTGTTACTCAATCTTAAACCTAACCCCATTATTTTGTTAGGTGAAACGCTTTGTTTTAATGCGGGTAAATTTTCTTGTATGGAATCAAATGTTTCAGCCCAATCACCCCCAGCATGAATGTTGGTACAATAGGTTAAATGTCTATTATTTATTTCCATACTAGTATTTAGTTCTTAATTAATAAAAGCTGCAATTGCTTTCTCCATTACCGGATAATCTATTTGATGCACATCTACTTTGGTTCCAATAGCATTGATTAAAGTAATGGTCAATTCGCCACCTAGATGCTCTCTAAACTCTTCAATCCCTTCTAACAACTCTTTAATTTGAAACTGCTCAATAGGTATTCTCAAGTCGAAACCAATAGTTTCCAAAACTTGAATAATCTGGTCTTTTTCTTCTTTAGATAGTAGATTTATAAAACAGGCATAAGTTATGTCTATAGCCATACCAATAGCTACGGCTTCACCATGCCGCAGACGGTAATTGGTCATGTACTCAAGTTTATGTGCCGCCCAATGCCCAAAATCCAACGGACGGGAAGATCCACTTTCAAATGGGTCACCTCCTTTAGATATATGCTCCATATGCAATGCCGCACACCTATGTATCAACCTTGCCATTGGTTCTAATTTTCTAGCCGCTAATTGCGTTGCAGAATTTGCTATGGATTCAAAAAAGGTCTTGTCTTTTATTAATGCGACCTTAATAGCCTCTGCCACCCCGCTTATCCAATCTCGCTGTTCTAATGTTTCTAGAAAATCCAAATCGTTAATAATGGCATAGGGCAAAGAAAAGGTTCCCAAAAAATTCTTTTTCCCAAAGGCGTTAATACTATTTTTTACACCTACAGCGGCATCGTTCTGTGCCAATACAGTAGTAGGTATACGTATTAATTTAACACCTCTATGTGCTATTGTAGCAGCGTAACCTACCATATCTATTAGTGCACCACCACCAATCGCAACCACAAAAGAGTGTCTACAGATTGCAAAATCATTGATTGCCGCTAAAATAGTTTGGGTATGATTGGGTTCTTTTTTGGCTATCTCGCCACCGGGAACCACCAAGGCGGTTGTAAACTGTAACTGATTTTCATTTTCTTTACAATAGGCTTTTATCTGACTTACTAACTCTGGGTGCAATTGGCTTACCTTATCATCAATAATAAACAAGCACTTAACAGGACGAGTTGGAGCATAATTTTCAATAATTCTTCGAAACAAAGAATTTTCGGCTTGAAATACCGAAGACGTAAAATGCAACTCATACTGGTAATTTACCTGAAAAGCTTGTTTAATGGTAGTGAGTTTATTAAAATCCATAGTTAAGTAACAGCAAATTTTTTAGCCAAAAGGATAGATAACGGTAAAAGCAGAAGTATAGCAATGCCGTACGCTATACTGGTAAACCCTACAGCCATAGCTGCATCTAGTAGCACAATTGATAATACACCTGCTTTAACTGACTTTTTGATATTCTGGGGCGTATTCTTGACGTATGCCCTTATTAAAGGCAAAAACACCATAAATGCGAAAAGAACAATAAAGAACAAATAAGAAACACCCTCGTTTAGACCGTAAAAGTAATTTAAAACGATTACAGCCCCTATTACCAAAGTATATAATAAGCCTGCAAAAACAATGTTAAGCTTGTTCTTGCCATGCACCTCTTCCCTGCTAATCAATGTAACCGCAAAGATAAAAACAACAGGGATTAAGGCATACAACCAATTATCAAGTTGATTCACGTACAGTATACCCATAAATAAATTAAGCCCCCTGCAAATCCCCATATTCAAAGGGCCCAAAAACGAATGGTGTTTTGCCACCTTATCGTAAGATAAGATAGCCGTTGCCAATGCCATGGCTACTACACCGCATTCTAATTTCACCAAAAAAGCACAAATTATACCTATTAATAGCAAAGTGTACCCAAAAACCATGGCATTCTTGTATGCTACTCTTCCACTAGGTATTGGCCTTTCAGGTCTTTCTTTTTTGTCCAATTCAAAATCATAAACATCGTTTAGTACTACACCTCCAGCATATAAGAATACCGATGCAAAAACCAACAAAATAAGGTTACTATTTAAAAAGTTTGGAAATTCAAAATACGCTAAACTTCCAAACAATCCAGAAATGGCTAAACCCGCCAACACGTCTGCTGCAGCAGTAGGTAAATTTGCTGGCCTACACAATTGTAAATAGGCCTTAAAAACAGTACCCATTAGAGTATTTTATTGTTTTCTACTTTTGGCTCTTGGCCCCTTAATACACTATTGTTATTAAACAATTTTCGTTGATCAATAGCCTCTGGAGTTAACCAATGTTCTGGCTTCATTTTCCCTGAACGACCAAAAAAGTCAAGTGCATTTTGGTAACAAGTTTTAACCACATCTTCTCTTGGAATACCATTTTGCAACATTAGGTTCGCTGTTTTAGGTACGGCCAAAGGATCACTTACACCCCAATCTGCAGAACTATCAACAATAATATTGGTGCTTCCAAATTTCCGCACTACTTCTACCATACGTTGATTACCCATTTTGGTTTTAGGATAAATAGTAAAAGCTGCTATAAAACCTTTATCTAAAACCGATTTAACGGTTTCTTCGTTGTTATGATCAATCACCACCATACCAGGATCTAGACCATGTTCCAAACAAACCTCCATACTTTTTAAGGTGCCCGCTTTCTTGTCTCTATGTGGTGTATGTACTTGAACCATCATATTGAACGTCTTGGCAAGTTCTAACTGCTCTCTAAAAAAACGGTCTTCTGCTGGTGTTTGGTCATCGTATCCAATTTCTCCTATACCCACAACATTATCTTTGTGTAGATATAATGGCAATAAATCCATTACTTCTTCTGCCAAAGGAATGTTATTTGCCTCTTTAGAATTTAAGCCAATTGTACAGTAGTGCTTAATTCCAAATTGAGATGCCCTAAAAGGCTCCCACCCCACTAGACTACTAAAATAATCTTGAAAAGACCCAACTTGGGTTCTAGGCTGCCCCAACCAGAAAGAAGGTTCTATAACCGCAACTACACCTGCTGCAGCCATAGCTTCATAATCATCCGTAGTTCTAGATGTCATGTGTACATGGGGATCAATAATCATCAATTTTTCTTCTTCCATCTTAAATATTTTGCCAGGTTAATTTACCGCTTATGGCGTCTTCCTGAAATTCATTATTTTCTTTTAACAGCTTTTTGGCACTTTCATTTGTTGCGCTTTGGCAAACCAAGGTAGCCGCCTTTCTTTCTTTTATATTGGCACTAGAAAAAAGTCTTGCCAAATCATGTAAAACATCACCATCTATAAATTTAGAAACAGGTCTCCAAAACAGCGGGTCAATAGTACGGCCAGCTGCCCATCTTTCATGTGCATAATCTAAAATTATACGGGTTAAATCCTTATTTGCTCTTTTATCCACGTCAAGAATTTTAGTCAAATCTTGTTGCATAAAAGCTGCTTTTAGATACATTTGGTTCCATTCCGCATCGTTAAAATAGGCGCCAGGGTAAGGATTCTGTTGAGATATTGCATTAAAAACAGTCGCAATGTTGGTTCTTAAGGCTTCCACGCCCGCAAACTTATAATCTATGGCATTTGGCAATAAGTAGAGGTGTTTTAAAAAAGCTTCCAACTCTGTTTTGTCGGCTACCTGTATAAGCTGTTGTACCGCTTTAACAAAATTTGGCTCTTGAATTAGAACCGTTTGCAATAAATACAACCGAGCAGCTTCTAACAAAGTGGTATTAACTGTAAAACTTTGTTGCTCATGTACTAAATCAAAGGTAACATCCGCATTAAAATGATTGGCGCATAAACTATAAGTTATATATAGTTTTTGTTTCGATTTTGCGCTAAGAATACTATTGATTTGTTGCCGCAACCAAGATAGCTGCTTTTCTTTTCCGTTACTTAAAAAAATATCCTCTAGATATCTGTTAGCGGATAAACTCATAAAAGGTTAGAATCTGTTGGTCTTACAAATATAACGAGGGTTAATTTAATTTATTTAATACTATCAATTTATCTTTGCTCCAAATTTTAGAAATCATGTTAGGACTTAAACTACCAACAGATCCGCGTTGGGTAAATATTGTAGAAAAAAATATAGAAGAAATCTTAACAGACCATGCCTATTGCGAACAAAAAGCGGCTAGTATGGCAATTTCTTTAATTATTGGATTTCCAGATAAGTCTGATTTAGTAAAAGAAATGATTGCTTTATCCAGGGAAGAAATGGGGCATTTTAATATGGTTCACGAAAAAATTTTAGAACGAAATTTAAATTTAGGAAGAGAACGTAAGGATGAATATGTAATTGAATTGATGAAGTTTTTTCCAAAGGGTGGAAGCAAAACAACACATCTGGTACACAAACTTCTTTATGCGGCAATGATTGAGGCACGCAGCTGTGAGCGATTTAGATTATTATCTGAAAACATAAACGATGCCGACCTTCGTGATTTTTACCGAAAATTAATGGTAAGTGAAGCAAACCATTATACCATGTTTTTAAAATTTGCTAGGAAATACGGTGAAAAAGAAGTTGTAGATAAAAAATGGCAGGATTTATTAAACTACGAAGCCGAGATTATGAAAAAACTAGGTAAAAAAGAAACTATGCATGGGTAGTTACCTTATGATACAAAGTCTTTATCATCCCGTCTGATAAACCAATCTTAGGAACATGTATCTTTTTTGCTTTGGACCATTTTGCGGTATTAAGGAATATTTTGGTGGCTGGTACAATTACATCTGCTCTATCTTGATTTAATCCTAACTCTGCTATACGATCTTCATAAGACATAGCATCCAAAAAGTGGTATTGTGCATTGAGCCATATGTAAGATAACGGCTGCCCAATTTTACGACCAGACATTTTATGCAGCTTATTAATATTACCTCCAGACCCAATTATTTCCACATTCTCCGCATCCTTTAAATGGTCTTTTATCCACAATTTTATCGCGTCCCAAACAGATTCTTTTACTTGTTGGTTTAGCAACCTAACAGTTCCAATTTTAAATGATTTTGAGCCTTTGACCTGGTTACCGTTAAAAATGGTAAATTCTGTACTACCTCCACCAACATCAACATACAAATACGTTTTTCCGTTTTGCAGTAGTTCTTTTAAGTCTGTACTAGCTATTATTTTGGCTTCCACTTTGCCATCTATAATATCTACATCTATATTGGCTTCTGTTGCAATTTTAGATACTAATTCTTGACCATTATTGGCTTCTCTCATAGCAGAGGTTGCACAAGCCCAATACGCTTCTACACCATAAACATCCATTAATAATTTAAAGGATTTCATAGCCTTTAGCATTCTGTTTTGATTCTTCTCAGAAATCTCACCAAGGATAAAAGCATCTTCTCCCAGACGAATTGGCACCCGAATAAGCTCACTTTTTTTGAATTTTACGGGTTGCCCTTTTCTTTCAATAACGTTATGCACCAAAAAACGAACCGCATTGGAACCAATATCAATAGCGGCAAATTTTCGAATATTAATGGCCATCTATTCGTTCTCTATTCGCTTTTGGTAATAATCATAAGTAGCAAATTGTGAGCGCACTTTAGGTTTATCGTCATCCCTGTAAGCATTGTCTTGTTTTGCAGTAAACTCGCGCGCCTTAATATTGTCTTTCCAAGAAATCTCAAACGTATCTATAAGTTCTTGTTTAATATCTTCATCGTAAATAGGACAACCTACTTCTACGCGATAATCTATATTTCTTGTCATCCAATCTGCTGAGGAAATATAAATTTTGGGGTCGCCATTATTCCCAAAAATGAACAACCTAGGATGTTCTAAAAATTTATCTACCACACTTATGGCTTCAATATTCTCACTCATTCCTTCTACTCCAGGAATTAGACAACAAATTCCTCGAATAATCAATTGCACTTTTACCCCTGCCCTACTAGCTTCGTACAACTTATCTACCATTTTGTAAGAGGTAAAGCTATTCATCTTAATGCGTATGTACGCCTCTTTACCCGCTTTCGCGTTAGCTATCTCAATATCTATTAACTTAGAAAACCTACTTTTTGTGTAGTGGGGAGAAACTATGAGGTGTTTGTATTTATTAATTTTATAAGTGGTCTCAAAGAAGCCAAACACTTTATCTATTTCTCTTAAAATCTCCTCATGAGCCGTAAACAGTGTATAATCTGTATAAATACGGGCCGTTTTTTCATTGAAATTACCCGTGCTAATAAACCCATAGTGTTTAATTTTTTCGCCTTCTAAACGCTCTACCAAACATATTTTGGAATGTACCTTTAGACCAGGTACCCCAAAAATTAATTTAATGCCCTCTTCTTGTAGCTTACTGGCATACTCTATGTTATTACGCTCATCAAACCTTGCTTGTAATTCAATTTGAACCGTAACATCTTTTCCATTTTTCACCGCATTTATAAGTGCTGCGGCCACCTGAGAATCGGATGCCAAACGGTAAATTGTAATTTTAATGGATTTTACATACGGATCTAAAGCCGCTTCTTTCAAAAACTTTATTAGGTACCCAAAAGTGTGGTAAGGTGCATATTGCAAATAGTCTTTTTGCGCAATCTTCTCAAAAATACTTCCCTCTAAACTCAGCCCTTTAATGGGTAGGGGTTTTATCTTATCGTACAACAGGTCTGTTCTTCCCAAACTTGGAAACCCCATATAATCCCTACGGTTATGGTATCTACCACCAGGAATAACGCTATCCGTTTCTTCAATCTCCATTTTTTCCTTCAAAAAACGTAGCGTATCTATTTTAATTTTTTTATCGTAAACAAAACGTACCGGATCGCTAATCTTACGATGCTCTACACTAGAGGATATCTTTTGAATAAAGCTCTTACTCAAATCATTATCTATATCCAATTCTGCATCTCTTGTAATCTTGATCATGTGTGCAGATATCTCCTTATATTCAAACATGGTAAATATGCTATTTAAACAATAGCGTATTACATCATCTAACATAATAATGTAATTCTTACCATCTTCTTCTGGTAATTCTACAAAACGGTCTATGCCTTTTGGAATCTCTATCAGAGCATATTGAACTTCGTTTCGTTTACGTAGAAAAGTGCCTACCTCATCTTCTAATACCATACGAACCGCCAAATAAGCAGCAGTATCTTTTAAGAGTGGAAATTCCCTAAGATTGTTTAAAATTATTGTAGTAAGTTCTGGATTAACTTTCTTTAAAAAGTAATCCTTGACGAATGGCGCTTGCGATTCTGAAACCTGGGTTTCATTAATCATAAAAATGTTTTCCGTGGCCAGCTCGCGCTGAATTTTGTTTAAGATTTCTAAACTCTTACTTTGTTGCTTAATTACAATGCGAGTAATCTCTTCCAAAAGATCCTTTGCCTTTTCTCCTCCAAGTACACTTTTTCCACTTTTACCAGCATCCACAATTCGTTTTACAGTGGCATAGCGTACCTTAAAAAACTCATCTAAATTGTTGCTAAAAATACCTAAGAAACGTAAACGCTCAATTAATGGTACATCTTTATCTGCACTCTCTTGCAGTACACGGTCATTAAAATGCAACCAACTAATTTCTCTATTTATGTAATCGTTCTTAGGTTTTGCCATTTATCTTAATTCTTTTGGAAAGATAAGTTTTTCTGTTTTTCCTTTAGTTATATTGGTCCAGTTTTCTATGTCAAAATTTAGTATGGCCATACCGGCAGTTGGCAAATTATCTAGGTATGTATTTCCTAGCTTGTTAACCATTTCTGTAAAGGCATGGTTATGGCCAAAGACAAGAACACAATCATGTTTATTCTCTAATTTTTTTAGAAACTGCAGCACGCTTTCTCCAGAAAAGTCATACAAATCATTAGACACAGAAAAATTTTGCAAATTAAATCCTATTGTTTTTAAAACAATTATGGCGGTATGTAGGGCTCTGTTGGCAGGACTAGCGTATGCAGCTGTTATATCCTTATTGATTGCATACAAATACTCTCCTACCAAATAGGCGTCCTTAATTCCTCGTTCCTTTAATGGTCTATCCCTATCACTTACCTCCAAATCCCACGAAGATTTGCCATGTCTAATAAAAATTACGGTTTTCATGTAAGCTGTTTTAAGGTTGCAAACGTTCTATTTTCCAATCTAAATCCTCTTGTAGCGAAAACCGAATGCGATCATGCAATCTATTGGGCCTGCCTTGCCAAAATTCAATGGAAACAGGGCGCACCAAATAGCCACCCCAATGTTTTGGACGTTCTATTTCTTTATTTTCCAATTCCTTTTCTAAGGCTATGAGTCTTTCTTCTAGCGCTTGTCTGGATTTAATAGGCTCACTTTGTTCAGAAACCAACGCTCCAAGTTGACTACCCCTAGGTCTGGATTCAAAATAACCGTCTGAAAGATTTGTTGCCAATTTTTCCGCTTTACCTTTAATCAATACTTGCCTTTCTAAGTTGGGCCAGAAAAAAGCTAAGCAAACATTGGGGTTATTGGCAATTGCCTTTCCTTTTTCGCTTAGGTAGTTGGTGTAAAAAATAAAGCCTTCAAAAGTAAACTTTTTCATTAGCACCACCCTACTCTTTGGATAACCATCCAAGCCAATGGTACTTACGGTCATGGCATTGGGTTCATCTACGCCATCAGTGGCTTCTACCTCATGAAACCATTTTTGAAAAACTTCCATGGGGTTATTAGAGATTGCATCTTCCAACAATTCACTTTTTTGGTAGGATTTACGGTAGTTACTTAAATCTTTCTGCATAACACAAATTTGACAAAATTACAGCAGAATTAAAAGCAAATACTACACTACAAAAGATTTACCATCTTCTGCCAAATCTACAGCAGTAAAAACGGTTTGAGCCTCTTCTTTAAATACTTCTAGGGATTTGTAACGAGTAGAATAGTGACCTAAAATCAATTTGCCCACCTGTGCTTGTTTTGCAATTTCTGCAGCTTCTTTGGCCGTAGAGTGTTTGGTTTTGACGGCTAATTCTTGTTCACTTTCTAGAAATGTAGACTCATGGTAAAGCAAATCTGCTTTTTTAATAATAGGGACTATGTCTTCTTTATACATGGTATCACTACAAAAAGCATAGCTTTTGGGTTTTGGTGGATCAAAAGTTAATTCTTTATTGTCTACAATGGTACCGTCTTCTAAAACTACGTGTTTACCCGCTTTAATATTATTAAACTGACTTTTATCTACCTCCCATACCTTAGCTGCTTCTACATTTAAGGTTCTTGCCCCTTCCTTTTCTTGAAACAAAAAACCGTTTGTATATATTCTATGATCAAGTGGAATAGTAGATACTTTTACTTTTTCATCCTCATATACTATTTGAGGTTCCCTACCTTCCAATTCATGAAAATATAATGGGTAATTGGTCCAAGAATCGCCCAACTTTAAGAGCAAAGTTATAGCTTCTTTAATACCTTTTGGACCGTATATGTGCAGTTCTTTTTCTCTACCCAACAACCTAAAGGTAGAAACCAACCCTGGCAAACCAAAGAAATGGTCTCCATGTAAATGAGATATAAAGATGTGCTTTATTCTGGAGAACTTTAATTTGCTTTTACGTAACTGTACTTGGGTACCCTCTCCACAATCTATTAGAAAAAGATGGTTTTTTATCTCTAATACTTGTGCGGTTGGGTTATTTAGGGTTCGCGGAGTGGCAGAATAACAACCTAAAATGGTTAGCTTCATAAATCCAAATCGCGTTCTATCTCTTCCATTTCAATAACGTCTTTAGCTTCTTGTACCGTGGGCACCAAAGTTAGCTCGTCTGGTATTTCTTCAAAAGAAATAGCATTGCTTACTAAGACAAAAGACTTTTTTTTGGCTTTATGATTATTGGATAAATCCAAAAATTCCAAAACATCATTTGCAGATAGTTTGCTAAAAGAAAATAGGTTGATGACCAAATGGTCGTGCTTTATTTTATCGTATGCCTGGTTTAAATTTTTCAAAAAACCAGCTAACGAAATATCTTCTTGAAATACTATGGTTGTATTACCTTCTTTATCAAAAATCATACTTACTTAATTTTTGAGGCCAAAAGATAGATTACCGCCATCCTTACGGCCACACCGTTTTCTACTTGGTCTAAGATAATGGATTGTCCCGAATCTGCGACATCCGATGTTATTTCTACCCCTCTATTAATTGGACCAGGATGCATTACTACTATTTCCTTATCCAGCCTTTTCAACATGGCTTTATTTAGGCCAAATTGTTGTGTATATTCTCTTGTTGAAGGAAAATAACTGATATCCAGACGTTCGTTTTGTATACGTAACATATTGGCAACATCGCACCACTGCAACGCTTTTTCCAAATTGGTTTCTACGGTAACTCCTAAAGACTCTATGTACTTTGGTATTAATGTTTTAGGACCACACACCTTTACCTCTGCCCCCTGTAGTTGTAAGGCGAATATATTTGATAAAGCCACACGAGAATGTAATATATCTCCAACTATAACAACTTTTTTACCACCAACATCACCTAAACGCTCCCTAATGGAATAGGAATCTAGCAAGGCTTGCGTAGGATGCTCATGTGCACCATCACCAGCATTTACTATGGCAGCTTTTACATTTTTAGATAAAAATATACCAGCACCAGGGTTAGGATGACGCATAACCACCATATCCACCTTCATGCTAAGAATATTATTCACCGTGTCTATTAAGGTTTCTCCTTTTTTTACTGAGGATTGGGAGGCTGAGAAATTGATTACATCTGCAGATAATCTTTTTTCCGCCAGCTCAAAAGATAGTTTGGTACGCGTACTATTTTCAAAGAAAATATTGGCAATAGTAATATCCCTAAGGGTAGGCACCTTTTTAATAGAACGATTTATAACCTCTTTAAAATGATCTGCAGTTTCAAAAATTAGGTCTATATCTTTTTTCTTTAGATATTTTATGCCCAATAGATGGTTTACACTTAACTCGCTCATACTTTTTCTACTAAATAAACGGCATCTTCCCCATCATTCTCTTTCCACATTACCCTTACCTTTTCATTATTGATCGCATCTACCTGCCTGCCCCTGTAGTTGGGTTGTATAGGCAAATGCCTACTAAATCTTCTATCTATCAAGGTCAACAATTCAATTTGCTTTGGCCTACCAAAAGACTGTACTGCGGTTAGGGCAGAACGGATACTTCTACCGGTATACAAAACATCATCTATAAAAACAACGTTCTTATCTTCTACTAAAAAGTTTATTTTGGTAGAATTAGCTTCTAAAATCTTTTCTCCCCTTCTAAAATCATCTCTATAAAAAGTAATATCTAAAAAGCCCATTTTAACATCCTTTACCTTGTATTTTTCAGACAATATTTGTCTTAATCGCTCTGCCAAAAAAGTTCCTCTTGGTTGAATACCAATTAGTACCGTATTGGAAAAATCTAGATGATTCTCCAATAACTGGCAGGCCAAACGATGTAAAATGATGTTTATTTCTTTTGCGGAAAGCAGAATTTTTTGACTCATTGGCTATTTTTCTAGCGCTTACTTACAAAAGTAAACATTTATTGGTAACGAAACGGCAACAAAAAACCCCGAACTAAAGTCCGGGGTTTGCAAATATTTAAAGATTTTAAAAGCTTACTTCTTAGCGTCTGCTTCCATTTTATCTTTTAATGCTTGTAATGCAGAGTTTGCATCTCCTAATGTTGGCGCGTTTTCTTCTGCAGAAGCAGCTGCTTTACGCTTAGCCGCTTTTATATTTGTTTCCTCTTGCTCACGGAAAATAGCCGTGTGGCTAGCAACAACTCTCTTGAAGTCCTTGTTGAACTCAATTACCTTGAATTCTACCTCTTCTCCTTTTTTGATTTTGCTTCCATCTTCTTTTTCCATGTGTCTAGAAGGAACAAAGGCCGTAATATCGTCGTTTAATACGATAGTAGCTCCCTTGTCTACAATATCGGTAACTGTTGCTTTGTGCACAGAACCTTCTCCAAACTCAGCAGCATATTTGTCCCAAGGGTTTTCAGTAGTTTGCTTGTGACCAAGGCTTAATTTTCTACCGTCAACATCTAATTCTAGTACCTCTACTTCTAACTCGTCTCCTACGTTAACGAATTCTGATGGGTGCTTGATTTTCTTTGTCCAAGAAAGGTCAGAGATATAGATAAGACCATCAATACCTTCTTCCATTTCTACAAACACACCAAAGTTAGTAAAGTTACGTACAATACCTTTGTGTCTAGAACCTACCGGGTACTTAGAAGTAATATCTGTCCATGGATCTGGAGTCAATTGCTTAATACCTAAGCTCATTTTTCTCTCTTCTCTATCCAAAGTCAATACTACAGCTTCTACCTCGTCTCCAACTTTTACGAAATCCTGAGCGGAACGTAAGTGGGTAGACCAAGACATTTCTGATACGTGGATAAGACCTTCAACACCTTCTGCAACCTCGATAAATGCACCGTAATCTGCAATTACAACTACTTTACCTTTAACTTTTTCTCCTACTTGGATGTTGTCTCCTAGAGCATCCCATGGGTGCTTCTCTAATTGCTTAAGACCTAATTGGATTCTAGATTTGTTATCATCAAAATCAAGGATAACAACGTTTAATTTCTGATCCAACTCTACAACCTCGTTCGGGTGGTTAATACGGCTCCAAGAAAGGTCTGTAATGTGTACAAGACCATCTACACCTCCTAAATCGATGAATACACCGTAAGAAGTAATGTTCTTAACCACACCTTCTAATACTTGACCTTTTTCTAATTGGCCAATAATTTCTTTCTTCTGCTCTTCAATATCCGCTTCGATAAGTGCTTTGTGAGATACAACTACGTTTTTAAACTCATGGTTGATTTTTACCACCTTGAATTCCATAGTTTTACCAACATACTGATCGTAATCACGGATTGGCTTAACATCTATTTGAGAACCTGGCAAGAATGCTTCAATACCAAATACGTCTACGATCATACCACCTTTAGTACGACACTTAACGAATCCTTGTACGATTTCTTCTTTATCATGGGCCGCGTTAACACGATCCCAAGCCATGATAGTTCTAGCTTTTCTATGAGATAATACTAACTGTCCTGTTTTGTCCTCACGGATGTCTATCAATACTTCAACCTTATCCCCTACTTTTAGGTCTGGGTTGTATCTGAATTCGTTTAAAGAGATAACACCTTCAGATTTAGCATTGATGTCAATGATTGCCTCCCTGTCCGTCATGTGAACAACGGTACCTTCTACAACCTCTTCATCTGCAGTATCTACAAAGTTTTCTTCAACTAACTTTTCAAACTCATTAAGTTTGCTGTCGTCAACTTTTTCAATACCTTCTTCGTACTTGTCCCAATCAAAATTGTCCAAAAATTCTTTTGGGTCTTGTTTTGGAGACGTTTCTTGTGCTTTGGTTTCTTCTACAACCTCAGCTGCTTTTTGCTCTTCAGCCATGCGCTGATTAAAATTTGTATCCTACGGATTTACAGGAGTTAACGTTGACCGTAGAAGTTGTTTAAAATAAAATTGAATCCTTTTTTCTCCTGCCTATCGCCAAAAAGGTGTGCAAAAATACAATTAATTCCTTGTTTTACAAAGGCTTATTCTAGCATTACCCTTAATTTTGATTTATTAAAGGTAATTTAAGCTTTAATGTGACTTTTATCGTTAACTTGTTTCTTAATTGTAACCATTAAAAAATTACTTATTATGAGCGTAAAAGCAAAATACCAACCCGTTTTAGATTTAGGAGAAAAATTAGCAATTAAAGACGGTAATGTTACCGAAGAAGCTGGTGTTCTTAAGATAAAAGGCGAAGCTGCTACACAATATGAAAAAAACTTGATTTGGGATAAAATCAAAGAAATTGGCGGTGAAAGCCCTAGCGATTTAAAAGCGAATATTACTGTTAGCGATACTTCTGTTTACCACAGACACACGGTAAAAAGTGGCGAATCTTTAAGCTTAATTGCCAAGCACTACTATGGCGATCCAATGAAATACAAGCAAATTTTTGAAGCCAACACGGGTATTTTGAAAAATCCAGATGTAATTCATCCTGATCAAGAATTGGTAATACCTAATCTATAAATAGGAGTAAATTTAGATATAAAAAAGCACCTTTATAAGGTGCTTTTTTTATTGGTTAATTATACGCAAAGCAAATTGATGAATCCGCTCAAATTGTTCTTCCAATCCCATATCAGAATTATCAAAAGGAACGGCATCTACCGCCTGTCTCAACGGTGAGGTTTCCCGGGTAGAATCTATACGGTCTCTTTCCTGTACGTTTTTTAAAACTTCCTCATAGGTAACCTTATCACCCCTATCCAATAATTCTTTATACCGTCTAGAAGCTCTTTTCTCAGGAGAAGCCGTCATAAACAGCTTTAGTTCCGCTTCTGGAAAAACAACCGTTCCAATATCACGGCCATCCATTACTACACCTTTATCTTTGCCCATCCGTTGTTGCATGGCAACCAATTTTTCCCTCACCTCTGGCACCGTAGCAACCGGACTCACCTTATTAGAGACCCTTAAGGTCCTAATTTCCTTCTCCACGTTTTTTCCGTTTAAATGAATATCAGACTGTTGGGTTTCTTCATTAAACTTGAATTGCAATTGAATAGTTACCAACGACTTGATCAAAGCGGATTTATCTAAAACATCTTCTTTAAAAAAACCATTTTCCAAAGCAAACAACGTTACTGCCCTGTACATAGCACCGGTATCTACATAAATATACCCTAGGGCTTTTGCTAACTTTTTGGCTACCGTACTTTTACCAGTACTGGAAAAGCCGTCAATTGCTATGGTGATTTTTCTCATATTCTAAAAATACTTAAAGAATTACAGCTCCTTGGCGTTCTTTACCTTTTGTTTGGTAATGGCCAATTTAATCACCTCGCTCATATCTGTTACGTAATGAAAAGTAAGCCCCTTTAGGTATTCTGCTTTTATCTCCTGAATATCTCTACGGTTTTCTTCACATAGTATAATTTCTTTGATTCTGGCTCGCTTTGCTGCCAAAATCTTCTCCTTTATGCCACCAACGGGCAATACCTTACCTCTTAGGGTTATTTCACCCGTCATAGCTATACTTTTCTTAACCTTACGTTGGGTAAATAAAGAGACCAAAGAAGTTAACATGGTAATACCTGCGCTTGGCCCATCTTTTGGTGTAGCCCCTTCTGGCACATGAATATGTACGTTATACTTTTCAAATATAGACGGTTCAATACCAAATTCTGTTGCGTTACTTTTTATATACTCCATTGCAATGGTAGCAGACTCTTTCATAACCTTACCAAGGTTACCAGTAATGTTTAGCGCTCCTTTACCCTTAGAAAGAATGGATTCGATAAAAAGGATATCACCACCTACGCTGGTCCATGCCAGCCCAGTTACCACACCGGCAACGTCATTGTTTTCATACTTATCTCGCTCCAGTCTTGCAGGTCCTAGAACTTTTTCTACTATTTCATTGCTTACCTTAACCTCATAAGCTTCATCCGTAGCAATATTTTTAGCCGCATAACGCACCATTTTTGCTAATTGCTTTTCCAAGGTACGTACACCAGACTCCCTGGTGTATCCTTCAACTATTTTTTCTAATTGTGGCTTGCCTATTTTTAAATCCTTCTCGGTTAAACCATGCTCTTTAAGTTGCTTAGGCAATAAATGTTTCTTAGCTATTTCAACTTTTTCTTCAATGGTGTAACCGGTAACATTTATAATTTCCATCCTATCCCTTAATGCAGGTTGTATGGTACTTAAATTATTGGCAGTCGCAATAAACATTACTTTAGAAAGGTCATACCCCATTTCTAAAAAGTTATCATAAAACTCCCCATTTTGTTCTGGATCCAACACTTCTAACATAGCAGAAGATGGGTCTCCTTGATGGCTATTGCTCAATTTATCTATTTCGTCTAAAATAAAAACAGGATTAGAGGTGCCTGCCTTTTTTAAGCTTTGTATAATTCTACCGGGCATAGCACCAATATAGGTTTTACGGTGACCACGAATTTCTGCTTCATCTCGCAAACCACCTAGCGAAATTCGAACATACTCTCTGCCCAAAGCTTCTGCCACAGACTTACCCAAGGAGGTCTTACCCACCCCTGGAGGCCCATATAAACAAAGAATAGGCGATTTCATGTCGTTACGCAGTTTTAACACTGCCAAATACTCGATAATTCGCTTTTTAACATCTTCTAAACCATAATGATCACGGTCTAAAATTTTCTGTGCTCTTTTTAAATCGAACTTATCTTTTGAAAACTCATTCCATGGTAGGTCTAAAAACAAATCCAAGTAATTACGCTGTATGCTGTATTCTGCTACTTGTGGGTTCATACGCTGCATTTTAGCCAATTCTTTCTCAAAATGCTCTTTAACCTTCTTGCCCCATTTTTTGTCCTTGGCTTTTTTACGCATTTCATCCACCTCTTCCTCGTAAGAAATACCACCCAACTCTTCTTGAATAGTTTTCATTTGCTGGTGCAAGAAATATTCACGCTGTTGCTGGTCCATATCGCTTCTTACCTTGGACTGTATATCGTTTTTCAACTCCAATTTTTGAAGTTCCAAGTTCATATATTTTAAAGTAGCCAATGCACGTTCTTGCAAATTTGGTATTTCTAACAAATTCTGCTTTTCCTTAACCTCAAGATTAAGATTGGAAGAAACAAAATTGATAAGGAAAGAGTTGCTTTGAATATTCTTTATAGCAAAATTGGCTTCACTAGGAATATTTGGATTGTCCTTTATAATCTTGAACGCCAAATCTTTTATAGAATCTATAATAGCCAAAAACTCTTTATCGTCGTTTTCCGGTCTTTTTTCCACTGCCTCTCTAACAGTGGCCGTCATGTAAGGCTCCTCAGTAATAACTTCTGCCAGTTCAAAACGTTTTTTACCTTGTATAATAATGGTGGTATTACCATCTGGCATTTGTAAAACACGTAAAATACGTGCAACCGTACCCACCGTATTAATATCTTTTACCTTTGGATTTTCTATGCTTTCATCTTTCTGGCTTACTACTCCAATAACCTTAGACCCATTGTTGGCATCTTTTATTAATTGTATAGATTTATCCCTACCAGCTGTAATAGGAATTACAACTCCTGGGAACAATACCGTATTACGCAAGGGTAAAATTGGTAAAGTTTCCGGAAGGCTCTCGTTATTCATCTGCTCTTCGTCTTCTGGAGTCAACAACGGGATTAACTCTGCATCCTGATCTAACCCTTGAAGAGACATATTGTCAAAATCTGTAAATTTTATTCTTCCCATAGTATTATATCGGTCATTCTGTCACCCTAAAAAATTGTTCTTCTACACTTCACATATCCATAAAACGGACAAAACCCCTTGTAGAACAATAATTTAACGTGCTTAAGTAAAATTATGTACAGGCTTAAAAACAATTCTTGTGCCATGTATTTATAAAAAAATTAAAGAAAAGTGTAACAGAAGTAAAAATGGTTCATCTTTATACCAAACCAATCACCTTTTGAGCCAACAAAGTGAAAATACAGAATTGTTATTAAAACAATGTTTAGAAGGGAGCCAACGTGCACAGCTAGCTATTTACAATAAATATTATAAAGCTATGTACAACGCATCACTTAGAATTGTTAAGCATACTGCCCTGGCAGAAGATATTATGCAAGATTCATTTTTAAGTGCCTTTACCAAATTAAGCACCTTTAAAGGAGACGTCGCTTTTGGTGCTTGGTTAAAAAGAATTGTTATCAATAATAGTATTTATCACTACAGAAAAAATCAAAAAACCGGCACGGTAGACCTAGAAGATGTAATGTACAGGGTTGAAGATGACGAAGTAGTTGCAACAGATACTAGTGGGTATACAGAACTGAAGGCTCAAAAGGTGATGGAAACCATGAAAAATCTTAAAGATAATTATAGAGTGTCTTTGACCCTACATTTAATAGAAGGGTATGATTATGACGAAATCTGTGAGATTATGGATATAAGCTATGCTAATTGTAGAACAACAATTAGCCGGGCAAAAGAAAGCCTAAGAAAAAAATTAACAGTAAATGTGTAGTTATGGAAAAGGAGCCTATTGAAGAACTGTTTAAAAAATTACAAAACCAATTTGATTTTGAAGAACCCCATAAAGGGCATGAATCAAGATTTTTGGAAAAATTAAAACAACCCACAGCAGAGGTTCAGCAAAACAAGAAAAAATTTAATATTTGGATGCCGTTAAGCATTGCGGCCTCTTTAGCATTGGTATTTGTTTTGAGCAAACAAATTTTAATGCCTACACAAAGCATAAAGGAACAGGTAGTAGAAATTGCACCAGAAGCCTCTAATACAGAATTTTATTTTACCAGCTTGGTAGAAGAACAGATTAATCTATTAGAAGCGGAGCGTACACCTGTAACTGACCAACTGGTAGATGACACCTTAGAGCAGTTACAAAAGCTAGAGAAAGATTATCAAAAATTAGAAAAAGAATTGGTAAATGGCGGTAATAGCAAACTAATATTAAACGCCATGATCATCAATTTTGAAACAAGAATTACCCTGGTCAAAGAAGTATTGACCACAATTGAAGACATTAAAAATTTAAACGAAATAAATGATGCGAACATTACTATTTAAAACGTGTTTACTATTTCTACTGGCACTGCCTTTTGCTGTAAATGCCAATAGTATAAACGCCAGGTGGGGCGGTAAGTACACCAGGGAAAAAACCATAAAAAAAGAGTTTGCGGTAAATGCAGATGCCCTTTTTAAGGTAAAAAATAGCTATGGTAACTTAACTATTTCTTCTTGGAATCAGAACAAAGTGCTCATAGAAGTTCATGTAAAAACCAATGGTAATAATGAAGAACGAGTTAAAGAAAGGTTAGCTGAGATAGATGTAGATTTTGAAAATACCCCGAGCTTGGTTTCTGCCATAACCAGATTTGGAGAAAGAAATAGTGGATGGAACTGGAGCTGGGGCAACAAAAAAAGTGTAAACGTACAGGTAAATTATACCATTAAGCTACCTACCAAGAATAGTGTTAATCTAAGCAACGATTATGGTAATATCTATTTAGATAGAATAGATGGCCATGCAAAAATAAGCTGTGATTACGGTAAAATGGAAATTGGTGAACTTAGGGGCAGAAACAACGAACTAAGATTCGATTACACCAGCAAATCTAGTTTTGAATATATTAACAGCGCGGAAATTATTGCAGATTACTCTGGCTTTACCATAGAAAAAGCAGGTAATTTAATAGTGCGGGCAGACTACACTAACGCAACCATACAGAACATGGGCAATCTAGACTATTCAAGTGATTATGGATCCATTACCGCAGAAAATGTAAAAAATGTAAAAGGCAATGGAGACTATATTAGTGTTAAGCTAGGAAATGTGTCTGGTAACGTAGACCTTGTTGCCGATTACGGCTCTATAAAAATTGCAAATTTAACCGCGGATGCGGGCAATGTATCCATTAGAACAGATTATACTGGTGTAAAGTTAGGCTATGATGCAGACTATCATTTCAATTTTGAAATAACCACAGAATATGCCGGTGTAAGTGGAAAAGAAGATTTAGAAATAAATATTAGTCAAGAAAAATCCAGCGATAAATATTACAAGGGGTATTATGGCAGTAGTTCCGCAAAAAACAATGTAATTATTAATAGTGAATACGGAGGCGTAAGTCTATCAAAAAATTAAATCTAAATATAAAACGAACAATCATGAAAAATCTTTTTACCCTTAGCTTAATCCTAGTTTTTACTTTTTCATCCTATGCACAATGGGGAAAACGTATAAAAGGAAACGGAAATTTAGTAACCATTGAACGCAACACAGGAGACTATGATGGTATTAGTGTTGCCGGATGGTTTGATGTTGAATTGGTAAAGGGTAAAGAAGGAAACATAACCCTAAAAGGAGAGGAAAACCTTTTAGAATATATCATCACAGAAGTTGAGAACGATAGATTGGTGGTAAAAGTTGAAAAAGGAGTAAACCTTAAATCATCTAACTGGAGAAACGGAATATCCGTTACCATACCAGTAGAAGAGATTAGTGATTTAGGAATGTCTGGCTCTGGAGACTTAACTAGCTCTGTTGTTTTGGATAGCGATAATCTTGATATTAGAATGTCCGGTTCTGGAGATTGTGCCCTAGAGGTACAAACCAAAAATCTAGAAGTTAGGCTATCTGGATCGGGCGACTTAAAATTTGCTGGAAACACCACTAATTTTGATGTAACGGTTTCAGGTTCTGGAGATATTTCTGCTTATGAGCTAGAGGCAGATAATGTAGAAGCTACCGTTTCTGGTTCAGCAGACATAAAAGTAACTGCAAATAGCGCTATAGAAGCTAGAGTGTCTGGTAGTGGGGATATTACCTATAAAGGCAATCCTTCCAGAGTAAGAACAAAAAGTTCTGGTTCTGGGGATGTTTCTAAATATTAAAAAAAGGATAACAATCAAAAAACGAAGCCCTAATCTTTGGATTGGGGCTTTTTTTCTACCCTGGTCAACAAAAAAGCTCCTACCAAAAAGAATACACCTAAAAAGATAATAGCATTGCGCATGCTACCAGTAATCTGTGCAACTAAACCGTATAATAACGTACCAATTACAATTCCTATCTTCTCCGCAACATCGTAAAAACTAAAAAACGAAGTAGTATCCGTAGTGTCTGGCAAAAATTTTGAATAGGTAGATCTAGATAGTGCTTGTATACCCCCCATGACCAAACCTACAAGACCGGCTGCAATATAAAAATCCATAGGTGTAATCAAGAAAAAGGCGTACACACATAGGCCCAACCAAAATATATTAATTGTTACCAAGGTTTTTATATTGCCAAACTGCTTGGAACACCAAGCAGTAACGGAAGCCCCCAAAACCGCAACAATTTGAATTACTAAAATACTAATAATCAAACCTGTGGTTCGTTCACTATCCGTACCCCATTGTATTTCCTCCTCACCAAAATAGGTTGCAATAAGCATTACGGTTTGCACCGCCATACTATAAACAAAAAAGGCTCCTAAGTACCTTTTAAGGCTAGGCATTTCTGTTAATTGGCCCCAAACACCTTTTAATTCTAAAAATCCATTTAAGATTACATTTTTTCGCGCACCTTCTTTTTTAAAACCATTAGGTAGGTGTTTAAAGGTATATTGACTAAACAATGCCCACCAAAAACCAACAGTTACAAAAGAATACTTCATAGCCTTAACCTCAGCAACATCACCACCAGTTGCAGAACTATCCGTTATACCAAATACTTCTGGCTTCATAACCATAGCAAGATTAACCAACAACAGAATAACACTACCAATATAACCCAAGGAAAAGCCTTTTGCACTTATACGATCTTGCTGCTCTGGAAAAGCTATATCTGGCAAATACGAATTATTTATGGCAAAACTTACCCAAAAGCCTACCAAACCAAAAAAATAACAGACTAAACCAAAGTAAATGTTCTCTAAAGAAAACCAATACAGGCCGGCACAGGAAAGTGCACCTAAATAGCAAAAGAATTTTAAGAACATCTTTTTGTTACCCAAATAGTCCGCTATACCAGAAACTAATGGCGTAACAATAGCAATAAAAACAAAAGCGGCAGAGGTAACATAGCTAATCAAGGGTGCTCTTGCTATTTCAAAACCAAAAACAGCTACCTTGTCAATATTCGCAACTCTAAAAAGTGCGCCATAAAAAATTGGGAAAATAGCAGATGATATTACCAAACTATAAACAGAATTGGCCCAATCATAAAAGGCCCAAGCATTTAGTAATTTTTTTTCTCCTTTTAATGCTAAAACTTCGGTCATGTTATAAAAAATAAAAGCTGCTTTTTAAGCAGCTTTCAATATAAAGAATTGTTTTCTTACTTAAAGGATGTAACCCCAAATTTAGCCGCCTCTTGTTTAGCAGCAGGTGCCCATTGGGTTAAATTGGAAATACGGGTATCGTTGGAAGGGTGCGTACTCATGAATTCTGGCGGGGCTTGCCCTCCACTCTTAGCCTTCATACGTTTCCAAAGTTCTGCTGCCTCATCAGGATTGTATCCTGCAATAGCCATTATTTGCAATCCTATACGGTCTGCTTCTGTTTCATGGCTCCTACTAAATGGCAACATAACACCTAATTGAGAACCAATGCCATATGCCTGATTGAACATATTTCGCTTTTGGGGGTCTTGGATGGCAACATTACCAGCTACTGCGCCAATTTGTTGCAATGTACCTGCGCTCATACGTTGGGCCCCATGATCAGCCAAGGCGTGTGCCACTTCGTGCCCCATAACCACTGCAACCCCTGTTTCTCCTTGACAAATAGGTAAAATACCGGTGTAAAAAACTATTTTACCCCCTGGCATGCACCAAGCGTTTACCGTTTCATCATTAACTAAGTTATACTCCCATTTATAATCTTTAAGATAACCGGGGTAGCCATTGGCATTTAACCAACGTTCAGCGGCGGTGGCAATACGTTGCCCTACCGTAGTAATCATTTTTGCTTCTGCAGTACCGGTAATTACTTTGTTTTCTTCTAAAAACTGATCGTACTGGGCAAAAGCCATGGGGAAAATTTGTTGATTTCCATAAAAGTTCAACATTTTCTTACCCGTAAATGGATTGGTCTTACAGGCAATTACGCCTATAAAAACCAATAGGGTTAGACCTATCTTCTTCATAATGGTATATTTGTGTTTAATGGTAATTTACAATTTTTTATTCGCCAATCAAGTGTATTGCCGTCATATCCTTACTAACTTCTATTGCATTATTGCCGTTAAACTTCAAGGACTCAAAACTTACCACTTCATTGTCTACTTCAATTTCTTTTATTTTAAAGGGTAAACCATGAAACTGAATTTTAAAATTCTCATAGGTGGTTGTAAAAGAGCCATCTTTAAATTGCTGTATGATAAGCTCATTGGGCTTTCCTAATAATCTAAAGTTTCTTAAACTATACCTACCTTTTTTATAATCAAAACCTTCTAATTGGTCTTCGTAAATAACAGAATCTTCTTTTCCTTCTTTAAAATAAACGTCAATTTTTAGTTCTGTTAGCTTTTTCTCGCCCACATACTGTTGTACCGGATATTTAGGTATCATTGCGCCTTCTTTGATAAAAAGTGGAATGCGGTCTAACGGTGCTGAAACCCATTTTTCCACGCCGCCCTCTACCAACTCATCTGTCCAATAATTATACCACTTCCCTTTTGGCACGTACATTCTTCTACCTTGCGAATTTGGTTCTTGCACTGGACAAACCAGTATTTGTTCGCCAAATAAAAACTCGTCCGTTCTAAAATGCGTTTGTGTATCCGCTTGATCATAATACACCAAAGATTGTAACATTGGCACACCATTTTCTATATACTTGTAGAAGGCGGTATATAAATAAGGTAATAGCTCATAGCGCAATTCTATAAACTTACGTACAATGTTGGTAACTTCCTCACCAAAAGACCAAGGCTCTTGATCTCCATGATCTCCGCTACTGTGTACCCTACAAAAAGGATGAAATACCCCTAACTGAATCCACCTGGCAAACAATTCGCCATTAGGTTGTTCTGCAAAACCACCAATATCTGAACCTACAAAGGAATAACCACTCATACACATGCGTTGCATCTGTACGTTTGCGATCCATAAATGTTCCCAAGTAGCCACATTATCTCCGGTCCACGTAGCACAGTACCGTTGTGTTCCAGAATACGCTGCCCTTGTTAATACAAAAGGACGCTTTGGGAAAGTGTATTTTTTGACACCATTATACGTTGCCCTAACCATTTGCATGCCATACACATTGTGTGCTTTTCTATGACTACACGGATGCCCATCATAATCATGGCGAACATCTAAATTGGCCGTTTTAGTGGGCACCTCCATAATGGCAGGTTCGTTCATATCGTTCCATACACCATGTACCCCCATATCGGCAATCATTTCTTTATAAAGTGTTGCCCACCACTCCCTTACTTTTGGATTGGTAAAATCTGGAAACTTACATTCTCCAGGCCATACCTTGCCTTTAAAATGTGGTCCGTCTGCTCGCTTACAGAAAAAATCGTTTTCCATGGCTTGCTGGTAGATGTCGTACTCACGGTCTATTTTTAAGCCCGGGTCTATCATGGTTATGGTTTTAAAACCATCTTTCTCTAATTCATCTATCATTCGTTTAGGGTCTGGAAACTTTTGATTATCCCAAGTAAAACACCTAAAACCATCCATATAATCAATGTCTAGATAGATAGCATCACAAGGTATTTTTAAATCCCTAAATGTTTTTGATACCTCTTTGACCTTGCTTTCTGGGTAATAACTCCATTTTGATTGATGAAAACCCAAAGCCCACATGGGTGGCAATTCTGGCACCCCAGTTAAGTCCGTGTAAGCTTCTACAACTTGCGAAATTTTAGGACCGTAAAAGAAATAATAGTTCATTTCTCCACCGTCTGCCCAAAAACTGGTTAAGTTTCTACGCTCATGCGCAAAATCAAAATATGTACCAAAGGAATTATCAAAGAAAATTCCGTAGGCCTTTTCGTTATGTAAACCTATGTAAAAGGGTATGGACTTATATAACGGCTCTTGGTCTTTGCCATAGGCATAAGAATCCGTAACCCAGTTAGAAATTCTTTTTCCTTTTAAATTGGTATGGGAGGCTTTGTCGCCGCCTCCATAAAAGCTTTCTCCAGACTGGGTAACCTTGGTCATTTTAACCACATTGCCACCGTAATCAAAATTCTCTTCCCAATGGAAGCCGTTATCGTCTTGGTTTATAATATTACCTTCTAAATCTGAGATGGTAATTTTAAGGTTCTTCTTGGCTACACGTATAACAACCTTGGATGTTGCTATAGTAAAAGAGGTATCTTTTTCTTCTACTTCTAATTCATTATAACCCGTATTAACCTCTGAACTTATTGCGTAGGAGAAATCTGGTTCAAAAGCAAATTCCGTTGCATATCTAAAACGCACCATACTATCCCTAAGAATGGTAATTTCCAATAACACACCATTCTGGGTGGTAAAATAAACCTTTTCATTATCGTGCTTAAAATCGATTATATTGTTGGGAAACTGATTGCCCCTTTTTTCAACTTCTGTATTGGTAATCATAGGCTAATGATTTTATATACTAACAAAAAAAGTGTTTTCCCATGACACCGGAAAGCAACTTTATAACTCATTTACAACTAAAACGTTATAGTTAACACGATTACTGCTTATAGACCAAGATTCCTAACGGTGGTAGGTTTAATTCTACGCTATTAGGCCTACCGTGCCAACCTTGTACACTGGGTTTTGCGGTTTTCTTTCCTATTCCACTACCTCCATATGCTTTATCATCGCTATTAAACAGCAATTTTAGTGTTGTATTGTTTGGCACGCCCAATTTATACTTTTCTCTAGGTACCGGAGTAAAGTTGCCTATAATTATTACTTGTTCTTCTTTTGTATTTCCTTTTCGTATATAGGAAAGTACCGAGTTTTCCGCATCATTCCATTCTATCCATTCAAAACCATCTGGACTAAACTGCTTTTGATATAATGCGGGTTCTTTTTTATATAATTTATTTAGATCTTGAATTAGTTTTTGGATGCCACTATGAAAATCATATTGGGTTAAATGCCAATCTAAACTTTGTTGAAAATTCCATTCGGCAGTTTGGCCAAACTCCCCACCCATAAAAATTAAATTAGCACCAGGATGGGTAAACATGTACCCAAAGAGCAACCTTAAATTGGCAAAACGTTGCCATTCATCTCCGGGCATTCTATATATCAAAGATTGTTTACCGTAGACCACCTCATCATGAGAAAAAGGCAGCATAAAATTTTCGGTAAACGCATAGGTCATGCTAAAGGTTAAATCGTTTTGGTGATGCCTTCTGTATATAGGTTCTTTTTTAAAGTACTCTAAGGTATCGTGCATCCACCCCATCATCCACTTCATACCAAATCCCAAGCCTCCTAAATGTACCGGTTTAGATACGCCTGTAAACGCGGTAGATTCTTCTGCTATGGTTTGTATTCCTTCAAAACTGGCGTAGACCTCAGCATTCATCTCCCTAATAAAAGACATGGCCTCCAAATGTTCATTATTACCATACATATTTGGTTCCCATTCCCCTTCTTCCCTGGAATAATCTAAATAAAGCATGGAGGCAACGGCATCTACCCTTAAGCCATCAATATGGTATTGATCTAGCCAAAAAACGGCATTGCTTATTAAAAATGCCCTAACCTCGTTACGGCCGTAATTAAAAATTAAACTTTTCCAATCTGGGTGATAGCCTTTGCGCCGATCTGGGTGCTCGTATAGGTGTGATCCATCAAAATAACCCAGTCCATGGGCATCTTCAGGAAAATGAGAGGGAACCCAATCCAATATTACCCCAATACCTGCCGCATGCAAGGCATCTACCAATTCCTTAAACTCTTCTGGTGCCCCAAAACGGGAAGTAGGTGCATAATAACCTGTTAATTGATAGCCCCAAGAAGGGTCATAAGGGTATTCCATGATAGGCATAAACTCTACATGGGTAAACCCCATTTTTTTAACATAGGCCACCAAATCCGTAGCAAGTTGCTTGTAAGATAAAAATGAGTTGTCCGCATTTCGTTTCCAAGATCCCAGATGCACCTCGTAAACGGAATATGGTTTGTCTAATGCATTGTAGTTGGCCCTGGTATGCATCCAATCTTGGTCTTTCCAAGAATAATCTGCCTGCCATACCACAGATGCTGTTTTTGGAGGATGTTCGCAATAACGGGCAAAAGGATCGGCCTTTTCCGTTACGGCACCATTATGGGCTTCTATTTTATATTTATAAATTTCTCCTTTTTTAATGTGGGGTATAAATCCTTCCCAAATACCACTACTGTCCCAACGCACCATTAATTGGTGTGTACCAGCATCCCAATTATTGAAGTTCCCCACTACGGAAACTGCTTTAGCAGATGGCGCCCAAACTGCAAAATAAACGCCCCCAACGCCCTCTAAAGTAGTTATATGGGAGCCTAATTTGTTGTAAAGTCTAAAATGCTTTCCCGCTTTAAAAAGATTAATATCAAATTCCGTAAAAAAACTATGCGGTAAAACATTTGCCATAAAGATGAGATTAAAGATTTACAATATTATACAACTTTACACAAGATAGTAAAACTTAGACTGCAAAGCTTAGGTAAAATTTTTGGAACGATATTTGTTTTTCCAAATAAACAAGCAAACAACACATTACAAATCATTAAATCAATACACAATGACAAAATTGAAATCACTTTTAGGAATTTTTACAATAGCATTACTGGCATTTGGTTGTCAAGGACCCGAAGGACCTCCTGGCAGGGATGGTTTTGACGGATTGGATGGTTTAGATGGTGCTGATGGCATAAATATATTAGGACAAGTAGTAGAAATACAAGGGTCTTTTACCCCAGAAAACAACTACTCTTTATTGTACACATTTGCAGATGATGGTATCGAGGTTTTTGAATCTGACGTTGTTCTGGTCTATCTACTTTGGGAAGAAATTGAAGACCCAAATGGAAATATTCCGGTTTGGAGACCAATGCCACAAACCAGGATTCTTGACCAAGGCTTACTGCTGTACAACTACGACCATACTTTTTTAGATGTAAGTCTATTTTTGGAGTCAGATTTTGACCTGGGCACGTTACAAGCCGGAGACACCCAAAATCAGGTATTTAGAATAGCAGTTGTGCCTGCTGAGTTTGCCAACAGCGAAGATTTTAACCCGGCGGACTTTAACAGTGTAATGAACGCGCTTAATCAAAACGTGAACACTATTGAGAAGGTTAGTGTAAATTAAGGCTTTAACAAACATATAATTTAAAACCACACTTGTTATTTTTACGTAAATAAAGTGTGGTTTTCCTTTTTATTGAAAGGACAAGCCTGTTAATACGACATATTGAAAAAGAAAAAGATGGGAAAAAAATTAGCTGTAATCGTATTTGGAATTCTTACTGCATGCAACGGCATCTCGCAAAAAAAAGATTCTGAAGAAAAAAAAGATGTAAAAAAGTATAAAGTTTCCAAAACAGATGCGGAATGGCGCAAGGAGCTCACAGACATGGAATATTATGTTCTTAGAAGAGCAGGTACGGAAAATGCGTTTACCAGTGAATTGCTAGAGAACAAAGAAAAAGGAACTTACGTCTGTGCCGCTTGCCAAACACCTTTGTTCAAAAGCGAACACAAATACAAGTCGGGTACAGGATGGCCTAGTTTTTATCAAGAAATAGAGGGCAATGTAGGTTTTGATACCGATTATAAAATTGGCTACGCCCGTACAGAAGAACATTGTGCAACTTGCGGCGGTCATTTAGGGCATGTTTTCAAGGACGGCCCAGAACCTACCGGAGAAAGACATTGCATTAATGGTGCCGCACTAGATTTTGTTCCATCTTCTTAAAAAAGTTTTAGCATGAAAAAGTACCCTATAGATAAATCAGAGGCAGATTGGCAGAAAGAATTAGACCCAGACGCTTATTACGTATTGCGTCAAAAAGGTACAGAACGTCCGTTTACCGGCACTTATAACTTACACTTTGAAGATGGCGATTACCACTGCAAGGCATGTGGGGCAAAACTTTTTGAAAGTAACAATAAGTTCGAAAGTGGTTGTGGATGGCCCTCTTTTGATCAAGCGGTAGAAGGTGCCATAGAATACATTAGAGACACATCTCACGGAATGATTAGAACCGAAACATTGTGTGCAAATTGCGGTGGACATTTAGGGCATGTTTTTAACGATGGCCCCAGAGAAACAACTGGGCAACGTTATTGTATAAATAGTTTAAGTCTAGATTTTAAGAAAGATGAATAATTGATAATTCTTGGTAGAAGTTATAAAAGCTCGCTTAAGGCGAGCTTTTTTTGTACGAGTATGAACTAAAACGCTATTGTCACTGCAATAAATGTTTACAAAGAGTAATAAGAAAAGATAAGTTTATTAATTACCATTAACCTTGACCCAACAATGCCCAATATCTTGTCTTAGTTCATTATCTTTGCAATCGATTTTTAAAGACAACTTAAATAAGTAAATCAATGAGCAAATTCGATGTTATAGTTTTAGGAAGCGGACCTGGAGGTTACGTAACTGCAATCCGTGCTTCTCAACTTGGTTTAAAAACCGCCATTGTAGAAAAAGAAAGCCTAGGAGGTGTTTGTTTAAACTGGGGGTGTATACCTACAAAAGCATTGATAAAATCTGCTCAGGTTTTTGAATATTTAAAGCATGCAGAAGATTATGGTCTAAGTGCCAAAAAAGTAGAACATGATTTTGATAAGGTTATAGACCGTAGTAGAAACGTTGCCGAAGGAATGAGCAAGGGAGTTCAATTCTTAATGAAGAAGAACAAAATTGAAGTTTTGAACGGTTACGGCATGGTACAGCCAGGCAAAAAGGTTATTGTAAAAGGAGAAAATGGCGATGCGGCAACCTATAGTGCAGACCATATTATTATTGCAACGGGTGCAAGAAGTAGAGAATTGCCAAGCTTACCACAAGATGGCAAAAAAGTTATTGGCTATAGAGAAGCCATGACCTTAAAAAAACAACCTAAGAAAATGATTGTTGTGGGTAGTGGCGCCATAGGAATGGAGTTTGCCTACGTTTACAATTCTTTGGGTACAGAAGTAACCGTTGTGGAGTACATGCCAAATGTTGTTCCCGTAGAGGACGAAGAGGTATCCAAACAATTAGAACGTAGCTTCAAAAAATCAGGAATTAAAATAAAAACCAACGCTGAAGTTACTAAGGTTGATACAAGTGGTGATGGCGTAAAAGCTACCGTAAAAACGGCAAAAGGAGAAGAAGTTCTAGAGGCAGATATTGTACTTTCTGCTGTTGGTATCAAAACCAATATTGAAAATATAGGATTAGAAGACGTAGGCATTGCTACAGATAGAGATAAAATATTGGTTAATGATTATTACCAGACCAATATCCCGGGTTATTATGCCATTGGTGATGTTACCCCAGGACCTGCATTGGCTCACGTAGCTTCTGCAGAAGGTATTTTATGTGTAGAGAAAATTGCCGGGATGCATGTAGAAGCATTGGATTACGGCAATATACCAGGTTGTACCTATTGCATGCCAGAAATTGCATCTGTTGGTCTTACGGAAAAGCAAGCCAAAGAAAAAGGTTACGAAATAAAAGTGGGTAAATTTCCATTCTCTGCAAGCGGAAAAGCAAAAGCTGGTGGTAACGCCGAAGGTTTTGTAAAAGTAATTTTTGATGCAAAGTATGGAGAATGGTTGGGTTGCCATATGATTGGTGCTGGTGTAACCGATATGATTGCCGAAGCCGTTGTAGCTAGAAAACTAGAAACTACCGGCCATGAAGTATTAAAAGCGGTACACCCACACCCTACTATGAGCGAAGCGGTTATGGAAGCTGTTGCTGCTGCTTATGACGAAGTAATTCACTTATAAAAACATATAAGTAATAGAAAAACAAAACCGCCAAGTACATTTCTACTTGGCGGTTTTTAATATAAAAACTATGATTAAAGCCTTTAGACTAACTGCTATTTTAGAAGGAATATCCTATTTGTTGTTGTTTGCATTTACCATGCCTTTAAAATACTGGGCCAATATTGGAGCACCCAACAAACATGTAGGTATGGCACATGGCGTTCTTTTTATTCTCTTTGTGGTTTTAGCAGGGTTGGTTTGTTACCAATACAAATGGAGCATAAAAAGGTTTATTATATTCTTTATTGCCTCCTTATTACCATTTGGCACTTTTTATGTAGACCAGAAATACCTTAAAGACCTACAGTAAAAAGCTTGTAATAGCTAAATCGTAACTATTGAGCCCAAACCCTAAGATAACGCCTTTGGCCACCGGAGATATGTAGGATTGGTGCCTAAACTCTTCTCTAGAAAATGTATTGGAAATGTGAACCTCTACCACAGGGGTGGTTATGGCTTTAATAGCATCTCCAATACCCACGGAAGTATGAGTGTATGCGGCAGCATTCAAAATTATACCGTCATAATCAAAACCAACTTCTTGTATTTTATCTATTAGTTCGCCCTCAATGTTGCTTTGGTAATATTCTAATTGGGTATTTTTAAATTTAAACTGAAGTTCAGAAAAATAATCCTCGAACGTTTTGCTACCGTAAACCTCTGGCTCTCTTTTGCCCAAGAGATTTAAATTGGGACCATTAATTATAATTAGTTTCATTCTTTTATTTTATGAAAGCTTAAACTGGTTTGCTCACCTTCTTTTAGATTGCTCATTAATTCTATAACCCTATTATCTATTTCCACTTCTAATTTGGCCGTATTGGGCGCAATTGTTCCCTCATTTTGAGCAACAATCTTAAGAGTAGTAATCGGTTTTTCCAAATTCACGGATAAAGTATAACTTTTATTAGTTACTTCTTTATTTTTCAGCAGTACGGCATCATCAAGATAAATAGAAATTTGGTCGCCATCTTCTTTTCCTACGTCTACAACCCTGAGCACTATATGCTTACTTTTGGTAAAGATTGAGGTTTTCTCATTGGCCTTGAGCATGTTTAAACGCCTTTCATCTATTGTTTTTGTTAAGCTAGCTTTTGCTTTAACACTGTCTGGAACCGATTTTAATTTCTGGATTTTTTTATCGGTCTTAACCGCCTTTTTGTAAATTTTGTCAATGGACTTCACATTCAATTCCCCGTCTATACAAGCAAAACCATCTTCATACCTACCTACAAATTGTCCTTGGATTATATCTTCCTTTTCTAAGCTACTTACTTTACCAGAAAAATGTACAAAACAAAAGTCATATGTTTCTACATCAGATTTGGTGTATTCTATTCCAAATTCTTGAAATTTTAAAGTATTGTTTTCTGGATAATAATTTCCGGATACATAGGATTTGGTTTCGTGTGGCCCTCCAATATTGGTTACTGAAAAACCGCTTACCTTCTTACCCTTTAACGTTAGATTCAATCTATACGAAACAAGGGTAGTATCCCTAATCGTCAGAAAACCAAGAAATTCGAAATTTTCTTGAGAATAAATTGAAAAATTTAAAAAAAAGATAAAAATAAATGGGAATATTTTATGTTTCATTTAGTACTTTTAAAGCTCAACTAATCTTTTATCAATTATGAATTTAAAATTTTTAATGGCCATTTTCTTAATGGTGTTCACATTAACAACAGTTAGTGCTTCTTTTCCTGTTAAGCGCCACGTGGTAAACAGCGAAAGTAACGAAATTATTGAAGTTTCCACAGCGGAACTAGAAACACCTGTTGCCGCAGCAATGGCTTATGATAAATGGGTTGCCGTAGCATTCTGGTTTTTCTTAGGTCTTTTTGCAGCGCATAGATGGTATGCAGGAAAACCTGCAGGATGGAACATTCTTTTTATCTTAACACTTGGAGGTTTAGGTATTTGGGCTATTATAGACCTTATCAATATCCTAACTGATAATTTTGTATAAGAACTAAAAGATTTAAATAAAAAGGCTCCCAATGGGAGCCTTTTTTAATTCAAATGGGTAAATAGTATTTAAAATAGAAAAACCAAACTTAAGTTTACAGAAGACCAATCTACCGCCTCATCAGAAATACCCGTGTAGGAGAACTCCAATGCAGAAGTATCAGACATGCCTATACTTATTGTAGGCCTATAATAAAAACCACCTTCCGTTATTTCATCCAATCCAAAAGCATAACCAACATCGGCACCAAAATTAAAACCTTTAGAGGCATACAATCTTACAAGACCCGCAACGGGTAAATACTGAATATTTGGAAAATCTGCTTCTACTTCAATAAAATCATCAGAAATGGTCTCTGTTTTGCCAAAGTAATTTATGAAACCCGTAGCAAAGCCTAAATCCAAAATCTTATCCACACCATAATGTTGCTGTAGGTCCAATCCTAGACCAAAATTAGAAATATCGCCTGCATCGCCTAATGGCATAGAAACCTGCAAACCAGCCTTAAAAAATGAACGGTCTACTTTTTGCGCGTGTGCAGCAATAATTGTGGTTAAAAGAATGAATAATAATACTAGTCGTTTTTTCATGGTTGATTAATTTTACCACAAAATGCTTGCTTTACAAACTATTACCTAATAAAAGTTGCCAGTTTTTCATTTTTTGTGGTATATAATAAAATACTTTAGGTTTAAATTTTAGAGCTATAGCAGTACAACCTTTGTTTTACAACAATTATAGAGTACTTGAACTTATCCTTATAACCAGCATTATTTGAGCTTTAAAAAAGATGGTTTGTATAGTGCCCTTTAGCTGAATAATTTAGCATGTATCTTTGAAACATGAATTGGAACCAAGCATTGGCAGCATACAAAACCTATTTAAAATTAGAAAGAGGACTGGCAGATAACTCCATCACCAATTATGTAATGGACGTGGAAAAATTAGTTCGTTTTCTGGAAGAAAAAAAACTAACCGAATTACCTTTAACCGTAGATACGGACATGCTTAAACAGTTTATCTATGAAATTGCCAAGGTGGTTAACGAGCGTTCACAGGCACGTATCATTTCGGGTTTAAAAAGCTTTTTTAACTATTTGGTTTTTGAAGACCTTAGAGAAGACAACCCTACAGATTTAATAGAGGCACCTAAAATTGGTAGGAAATTACCAGATACCTTATCCGAAAATGAAATTAATGACCTAATTGCCGCAATTGATTTATCCCACCCACAAGGTGAACGTAATAGAGCTATACTTGAGACACTTTATGGCTGTGGCTTACGGGTATCTGAGCTGATTAATCTAAAACTATCCGATTTATATTTTGATGAAGATTTTATACAAGTTACGGGAAAAGGCAATAAACAACGATTGGTACCCATTGCAGACATCAACAAAAAATACATTCTAATTTATATGGAGCAAATACGGGTACATCAAACTATTGCTCCAGAGGCAACGGACATATTATTTTTAAACCGAAGGGGCAAGCAATTAACTAGGGCCATGGTTTTTACCATTGTTAAGCAATTAGCAGAAAAGATTAGATTAAAGAAAACTATTAGCCCGCATACTTTTAGGCATTCTTTTGCTACCCATCTTTTAGAAAATGGAGCAGATTTACGTGCCATTCAACAAATGCTTGGCCATGAAAGCATTACTACAACAGAAGTTTACATGCATGTAGATAGGACCCATTTAGCCAAAGTGTTAGAAAAATTTCACCCTAGGAGTACAGACTAAAACTATTCTTTTGTTTTAAAGTGGTTTTTAAATGGACGTATAATCAAACGCGCCTCCCTATCAAATTTTATATAATTGTACACCCAATTAATAAATACCACTACCCTATTTCTAAAGCCAATTAAGAAGTAAAGGTGTACAAACATCCAAACAAACCAAGCAAATACACCTTGAAACTTAAATTTAGGCAAATCTGCAACGGCCTTGTTCCTACCAATTGTTGCCATACTACCTTTATCTCTATAACTAAAAGGTTTTAATGAATTGCCTTTAGACTCCGCTACTAAATTGTTTCCTAAATTTTCGCCTTGCTGCATGGCTGGTTGCGCCATCATTGGATGACCGTGCGGAAACGCCTCCGATTCCATTTGGGCCACATCGCCAATGGCATAAATGTTGTCAAAACCTTTAACTTGGTGAAATTCATTTACCAACAAACGCTTAGAACGGCTAACAAAAGCTTCGCCATCCAATCCTTTTAAAGAAACTGCTTTAACCCCTGCGGCCCAAACCAAAGTTTCAGTCCTAAATGAGATATCCGTATTGGTGGTGGCCAATTTGCCATCATAACCACTTACCCGCAATTTTTTCCAAACGTTTACGCCCAATTCTTCCAAAAAGGCTTCCGCTTTTTCAGAGGCCTTTTCACTCATTGCGGGCAACAAACGATCCCCACCTTGTACAATGTTAATTTGGGCTCTTCTGGTATCCAAATCTGGATAATCTTTTGGTAATATTCCTTTTTTAATTTCTGCTAAAGCTCCTGCAAGCTCTACTCCCGTAGGGCCACCTCCTACTATAACAAAATTCATTAACGCTTCACGCTCGTGCAAATCGTCAGTTAATAAAGCTTGCTCAAAATTTTCTAGTATAAGACTTCTTAAATTTAAGGATTGTGGTATGGTTTTCATGGCCATACTATTCGCTTCCAACTCAGTATTACCAAAGTAGTTAGTTTCTGTACCCGTGGCCACCACAAGCTTATCAAACTTGAGCGAACCTATGTTGGTATCTACAAGATTTACGTCCGTATTCACTTTTAATACCTCGGCCAACCTAAAGTAAAAATTAGGATAACCCTGCAAAACCTTTCGTATAGGGTAGGCTATAGAATCTGGCTCTAAACCGCCCGTAGAAACTTGGTATAATAGGGGTTGAAACGTATGGTAATTGTGGCGATCTAATAACACTACCTGAAATTCTTGCTTACTAAGTTTCTTGGCAAGGGCAATACCTGCAAAACCACCACCAATAATAACTACGCGGGGGTTGCTAGACTGTGGAATATTCATTGAACTCATTGCCTCAAAGGTAAACAATAAGCCTGTTAACCTACTAAAGAATAGTAGATTTTAGCCTATATTTAAAGCTATAACCAAAGAAATATCTTTATGAAAAACTACCACGTATTACTTATTGCATTTTTATGGATTCCCATGTCTATAATTGCACAAAAAGCAAAAAAAGGTGCTCTAAATAATCTAGATGCCAAAAGTTCTGAATATGCCAAAATTGCCCTACAAATTTGGGATTGGGCAGAAATGGGTTATCAAGAAGAAAAAAGCGCGGCTTTATTACAAGAAACTTTAAAAAACGAAGGTTTTGAAATTACGGCTGGCATAGCTGAAATACCCACTGCTTTTATGGCAGAATATGGAACTGAAGGGCCTGTTATTGCAATTCTAGGTGAATATGATGCCCTCCCAGGATTATCACAGCAAGCGGTTTCGGAAAAAATACCGGCAGGTGGCAAAGCAGGTCATGCCTGTGGTCATCATTTATTTGGTACAGCTTCTACAGCAGCTGCTATTGCTGTTAAAAATTGGTTGCAAGAAACCAAAACAAAAGGTAGGGTAAGGTTTTATGGTTGCCCAGCAGAAGAAGGTGGTAGCGGAAAAGTTTATATGGTACGCTCTGGAATTTTTGATGATGTAGATGTAGCCTTACACTGGCATCCTGGAGCTCAAAATGCAGCTAGTGCTGGCGCCGCATTGGCAAATAAATCGGCAAAATTTAGGTTTTATGGGGTTTCTGCCCACGCTGCTGGCGCTCCAGAAAGAGGTCGTTCTGCATTAGACGGTGTAGAAGCAATGAATATGATGGTAAATATGATGCGAGAACACATTCCGCAAGATGCCAGGATACATTACGTAATAACAGATGGTGGCAAAGCACCCAATGTAGTTCCAGATTTTGCAGAGGTTTATTACTATGCCAGACACGGTAACAGAGATGTGGTAATAGCTATTTTTGACCGTATGGTAAAAGCAGCTGAAGGCGCCGCAATGGGCACCGGTACCACTATGGATTATGAAATGATAGGTGGTACCCATGAGTTATTACCCAACCTTACCCTACAAAAACTAGTTCATGACAACCTGTCTACTATTGGTGGTATAACATATACAGAAGAAGAAAGGGCGTTTGCAGAAAAAATAAGTAAAACGCTTGGTAAGGAACAACTTGCCGAGCAAACCGCAGCAATAATACAACCGTATAAAGAAGAGGCGCGCGCCTTTGGTTCTACAGATGTAGGTGATGTAAGTTTTGTTGTGCCTACCGTAGGTTTTAGTACCGCTACTTGGGTTCCTGGTACACCTGCACATAGTTGGCAAGCCGTTGCCGCGGGCGGCACGTCTATTGGCACAAAAAGTATGATGGTAGCCGCAAAAACCCTTACCGCTACAGCAATAGACCTTTTTAGCGATACCGATATCATAGAAAAATCAAAAAAAGAATTTATAGAAAAAAGAGGTAACAACTTTGTATACAAACCATTACTAGGAGATAGAGCGCCCGCTCTTAATTATAGGGATTAATAGTTGTAACAATTTTACTTTTTAGACTACTAACTATAAAAGTAGCCACCAACCAACTGTGAGTAAAAACCTGGAACATCAATTTGTTACGGAATTGGAGAACAATCAAAATATTGTTCACAAAGTGTGTACGTTATATACACACGACCGCGAATCCCATAACGATTTGTTCCAGGAAATTACCATACAGTTATGGAAAGCCTATCCAAAATTTAGAGGAGAAGCCAAGTTTAGCACGTGGATGTACCGTGTGGCACTAAACACTGCTATTACACTTTATAGAAAGTCAAAGAAGAAAGTAAAGACACAGGATTTTGACTCGGTTTTATTTAAAATAAAGGCCCAAGAATATGACGATACCGAAGAGCAACAATTGAAGCTAATGTACAATGCCATTAAAGAATTGGGCGATATTGAAAAAGCCTTGGTCTTTCTTTACCTAGAAGATAAAAATTACGCCGAAATAGCCGAAACCCTTGGTATTAGTGAGGTAAATGCAAGAGTGAAAATGAATAGGGTTAAAAACAAATTAAGGACCATTTTAAATCCTTAAACTATGATGGACGAGTTAGAATTATTGAAAAAAGACTGGCAAAAGAAAACAGCTTCTTTGCCTAAGC
This sequence comes from Croceivirga radicis, assembly GCF_002072105.2. GTDB lineage: Bacteria > Bacteroidota > Bacteroidia > Flavobacteriales > Flavobacteriaceae > Croceivirga > Croceivirga radicis. Next base: position 28,235 of record NZ_MTBC01000005.1, on the reverse strand, counting down.
TTAGCTATGACGAAATCTATAATATGATTTTGAAAAAATCGAGCTCCATTGTAAAATGGATTTTCTACATAAGTATTGCTGAATTTCTCTTTTGGATTCTTATTGGCCAGATACCTGTTGGGGAATCTTCCACCTCAGAATTAAAAAACACCAATACCCTTTATACCATTTTAGAAGTTTTATCCTACGGTATAATGCTATTTTTTATAGTTAAGTTTTATTTGAACTACAAAAAAATAAATACCACGGATTCTGCCCGAGCGTTGATGAAAAATATTTTAAAAACACGAAGAACGGTTGTTACCTATGTTTGGGTAAGTCTTTCTGTCTTTGCTATTTCTTTGGTCATAGTTACTGCAGAATTAATTTTCTACGAACCAGAATTTACCGCTTTAAACGAAAAATTGGCCGCAGCTGATAGTTCCCTTATGGTCTACGCCTTAATTGGCATAATAGTAATTGGCTGCATACTAGTAACCGGAGTATTGCTTTGGCTATTTTACCGTCTTATTTATGGTATTCTATTAAAACGATTACAAGAAAATTATAAAGAATTAAAAAAGCTAGAGGTTTAAGAATCTCCTTTGTAACTATATCTTCTTTTTTGATGGTCCTCTTCATATGCTGCTAATTCCTCTTGTGGTATTACACGTAAAAAGGAAGGGTGCTGTTCAATAGCATATTCTAGCTTTTCTATGATTTGATCAATGGTTTCGTTCTCATAATCTATGTTAAGGGGCTCCTTAATAATCATAGATTGAAGTATTCCTTTTTTCTTGATGTATAATCCTTTCTTATCAAAAGAACGTCTAAAGCCGTCTATTACAACAGGCACCACTACGGGTTTATATCTTTTAATTATGTGGGCCGTACCTTTTCGCAAGGGCTTCCAAGGTTTTGTGGTTCCTTGGGGAAACGTTACTACCCAACCATCATTTAGGGCTACTCCAATATTACTGATGTCACTCAATTTTACCTGACGTTTAACATCTTGGCCATCTGCACGCCAGGTACGTTCTATACTTACAGAACCTGCATAGGCCAAAATTTTGGACAAAAGGTTCTTTTTCATGGTTTCCTTGGCTGCAACGTAATAAAAGTTCAATTTAGGATTCCATAAATAGGCCACATTCTTAATGTTATCTTCCCTTCCACTTAAGGCGGCATTAAAAACATGGAACATAGCAACCACATCTGCAAAATACGTTTGGTGGTTACTTACAAAAAGTACGTTTCTCTCTGGTAGGTTTCGAATCACTTCAGAACCTTCAATTTTTAATTTATTAAATCCTTTATATCTAGAATGTGTTATCATTCCTAAAATACGGATTAGCCATTTTTTTAGGAAAAGATTGTGTCCAAAGGGGGTAGACTTAAATATATCCATACGTTAAATCAGAATCGCTAAAATACAAAATAGGCGCTAAAGCACTTGTTTTATTAAGTGTTTGATTTCATTTAGCATCATAGCCGTTGCTCCCCAAACGGTATAACCATTTAATTTAAAGGCGGGTACCATGATATCTGAACCATATGAGGTATTCATTTTTTCTTCAATTAAACTAGCAGAACTTAAAAAATTGGTTAGATCAACCTCTACTAACCGTTCTACCTCTACAGGGTCTTTAATAAATGGTTTGGGGTTTGCATACAAGCCCAAATAGGGCTGCACCAAAAAATTGCTTGGAGGAATGTATAAATCCGTTAATTCTCTAACCAATTCAACCTCTGCAGGGGTTACCCCCACTTCCTCTTGGGTTTCTCTTAAAGCTGTTGCAAGTAAGTTGGCATCTGTTTTCTCTACCTTGCCACCAGGAAAACCAACTTGATTGGAATGAACGCCTTTATACGTTTTTCTTAAAATTAATAATAAATGTGTGCTGTTTGCTGCTCCTTTTGGATAAAATAATGCTAAAACAGCTGCTTTTCTAGCTTTCTTTAAACGGTCTGCATGCTGTTCCCTAACCACCCTGCGCATTTCTGGCTCCATTTTAAAGTGCGCCTCTGGCCCCGGCAAGTTCAGATTTTTTATTTTTACGACCTGTTTCTTAAAATCGGTAAAATTCATGCGTGTTTTAAAACTCTCCTTTTTAGCAAGTTTACTATTAATTTTTATGGTACAATGTGGTAATCCTCCTAAAAAAAAGCAAAAAAACACAGTTAAAGAAGTTGTAAACCAAGATTCTATTAAGGCAAAAAAGCGAGCAGATAGTATTGCTTTGGTAGAAAAAGAAAAAGATACTTTTGAGTTAAACGAGGAAAATGCGATAAAATTTTTCTTTGATTACGCTAAAGATTTAAAGCAAGACAAAGTTAGGTTAACCACTACCAAAGGTAGTTTTACGGTTCAATTATATGATAATGTTCCATACCATAAGGCCAATTTTATATACCTAACACATAAAAAGTATTTTGATAGTACTCAATTTCACCGTGTGGTACCCAATTTTATAATTCAAGGGGGTAACTCTGATGATATGCGTACAGCTAAAAAACGTGGAAAAATAGGACGCTATCTTTTGCCTCCAGACACACGAAAAGGGCACAAACACCATAGGGGCACTATTTCTATGCCCAGTAGTGAGCGAGACAACCCACATAAGCTAGCATCTCCTTTTGAGTTTTTTATAGTAACCACAAACCCTGGTTCTTATCATCTAGATGGAGACTATACACCATTTGGCAGGGTTATAGAAGGAATGGACGTGGTAGACAAAATAAACCAAACACCAATAGATACCGGAGAATGGCCTAAGAAGAATATCTACATTTTAAAAGCTGAAGTACTAGATTAAGCTCAATTACTTTTGTAGATAGTTGGTAATGAAATTTTATACCGTACGGCTAAAATTCTAATTAACAATACCACAAGAATGCCGCCAACAGTAGCGTAATTTTTGGTGAATGGTATGTAATCTAGAACAAAATAAGCCACACCACCCAGTATACAGGCAGTAGCATAAATTTCTTTTCTAAAAATAACGGGTATCTCATTGCATAGAATATCCCGGATTACCCCTCCAAAACTGGCGGTAATTATTCCTAGAACAATACATATAGCAGGTATAAGGCCTGCCTCCATTCCTTTTTCTATACCTACAATGGTGTAAAGACCTATACCTATAGTATCAAACAAAAAAAGAGATTTACGCAGGTACTTTAACTTATTAAAAAACAATACCCCAAAAAATACAGAAGTAATTATAATAATCATATAATTGGCATCTCGCATCCAAACCACAGGTGTATTACCTATGAGCAAATCTCTTAAAGTACCCCCACCAATAGCAGTGACAAAACCAATAATAAGTACCCCAAAGGGGTCTAACTTTTTGTCCATGGCCACCAAAACACCAGAAATTGCAAAGGCTATGGTACCTAAAACATCTATGAGCTGTAAAAACAAGTTTTATATTTTTTGCGTATAGTAATTGTAATCTTTTAGTACGGTGTCTATATACTGTAAGTCATACAAATTAGATTTGGTGTCCAGTATACTGTCTACCTTTACCCGTAACGCGGTTAAGGTTTTGTAATCGTTATTTTTTTTGGCAATTAAAAAGGTTTCTTTAATTAGTCTAATATCTTTATCGGTCAACATAGTAACGTTGGTAAAGGTTGGTTCATAGTCGTCCGTTACATCTTCTAAAATGGTATGGGAAACCTTGGTTTTATTTTTAGTACTAATTACAACTGTACCAGCCGCGGCATCTCCTAATCGTTGCCTTCTTTCTGTAAACAAGATAGAAAGAATGCCTATAGACCCCACAAAAAGCCAAATATCTACTAAACGTAGCATCCACCTAACCAAATAATTACTCCAATGAACAGGTGTACCATCAAAACGAACTACACGCATTTTTAACAACATCTTACCAACGGTTCTGCCGTTGAATAGGCTATGCATAAACAAACTATAACCCATAGCTGGTAAAAAAATCAAAGCAACCAGCCCTCTTTGGGTCCAACCATCTTTGTAGATATAACCAATCATATCTCCAATTAAATTCACTAGAATGGCATAGAGATATAGGATGAAGCCATCTATTAAAAATGCAACAATGCGCTCCCCTAAACTCACTATTTTATAATTTAGGTTTACATTTTGCGTTGTATTGATTTGGAGGTTGCCCATTAAACTTTAAATTTAACTCTTAGTAAAACTCTTTTATGCGCGAAGCTGCCTTTGTAAAGCAAAATAAGGAAAAATGGATAGCTTTTGAAAAGGCCATTAACCTAAAATCCAACACCAATCCAGATGAACTGGCAGAAGGTTACATACAACTCACTAATGACTTGGCTTACGCGCAAACCTATTACGAAGAAAGTAAAACTTTATTGTATTTGAACGCCTTGGCCTCACAGGCGCATCAGAAAATATACAAGAACAAAAAAGAAAGCCGTAACAGAATCGTAGATTTTTGGGCTTTTGAATTTCCCTTGTTCTTTAAACAATACCATAAAACCCTTGGGGTAGCATTTCTCATATTTATGGCCGCAACGGCCATAGGGGTAATAAGTGCCTTAAATGATGCTAGTTTTTTAAGATTAATTCTTGGGGATGCTTATGTAAACGAAACTTTGAACAATATAGCCAAAGGAGACCCTGCCGCTATATATAAAGGCGGTAGTGAAATTGGAACTTTTTTAGGTATTACCATTAACAATATAAGAGTAGGCTTTTTAGCATTTGCCTTTGGTGTTATTACCAGTATAGGCACGTCCTATATCTTATTTAGCAATGGGGTTATGCTTGGGGCCTTTATTACTTTCTTTTATACCAAAGGCGTATTTTTTGAGGCTAATAAACAAATATGGCTACATGGAACAATAGAAATATCTGTAATAATAATTGCAGGCTGTGCAGGATTAATTATGGGAAACAGTATTTTGTTTCCCAAAACATTTTCTAGAAGGGTCTCTTTTATGAAGGGGGCAAAAGATGGTTTAAAAGTGGTAATAAGTACCATACCCTTTTTTATAGTAGCCGGCTTTATAGAAGGTTTTATTACTAGATATACGAATATGCCAACTTGGTTGGCAGCTTTGATAATAGGAGTATCCTTAATTTTAATTGTTTTCTATTATCTGCTTTATCCTATATTTTTAAATAGATTAGATGACGAAAAATTACGTTCCCTTAAGGGTGAATAGGGACTTTGGTGACATCATCAATACCTACTTCGATTTTTTTAAACGAAATATTAAAAAGTTTACCAATGTATTTATCAGTTACAATGGTATTTTTTTAATAGGCCTTTTGGTTGCCAGTTATTTAATGGTTTCCGGGATTCTTGGTTTAATTGAAATTGAAAACAATTTTGGTATAGAAACCACTAATGAAGAAGATTTTTACATACCCATGGCTATTGGTGGCGGTTTATTCTTTATAATTTTTGTAATGGTTGGCGCCTTAAACTACGGCTTATCTACCAGTTATATGGTGTTGTATGATAACGACCCTAACGAATCTTTTCAAAAAAAGGACGTTTGGGCCTACACCAAGTCGCATATGGGAAGTATAATTCTATTTATCTTATTGTTATTCGTTATCTATATAGGCTTTCTAATCGTATCCATTTTCTTTTTAATTATTCCTATTCTAGGGAGTTTGGCACAATATGTACTTCAATTTTTTATCTCTGCTTGGGTAGGAGTTTCTTTTTTTGAAATGTTACAGAATAAGAAGCCGGTAGGTGCAGCCTTGAGCGAAGGTTGGAATTTGGTAAAAAATAACTTTTGGCGCTCTGTGGGCGTAAATTTTGTAATGGGTCTTTTACTATTTATTTTATTGATGCTAATGATGACCGTTCCTGGAGTACTTTTTGGCATCTATACCTTTCATGTAGTGGAGAACAGCGTTTCTTTAACCAGCAACGTAGTTGCCACCGTAATTTATACCATTTGCCTAACTTTAGCCTTAATCGTACTTATTTATGGGCAATGCCTAACACAATTTGTCAACGGAATTTTGTACTACACCCTACACGAAAAAACCTATAATATTAATACACGTAAACGCATAGAGCAAATTGGGGAGGATTTGAACAATGCCTAAAACAGTAACGTTTTTATTAGGTTTTTTACTTGGTTGTTACCTTAGTTGGGGCCAAACCAATGATAGTATTGTAAAGTATGATACCAATATTAGCCTTGAGCAACGTAACTTTGAAAAAGACCTTCAGGAAAAATATACAGGTGATGAATTTGATTATACCATCACTACTGGAGAATCCCAAAACCTACTTACGCGTTTTTTAGCTTTTTTCTTCAATTGGCTAGCAGATACTTTTGGCTTTACCATATCACCTGAAGCATTTAAAATTTTAGAAATCATTATCTATATCTTATTGGGTGGATTGGTACTATACTTAATCATAAAATTTGCCGTAAATGAAAAGGTTAGTACGCTCCTAACCAAACGAGCAAAACCACTTACGGATTTAGGTATATCTGAGCAACATATAGAAACCATAGATTTTGATGCATTATTAGCAGATGCCTTAAAAAACAAGGATTATAGGCTGGCCGTTAGGTATCAATTTTTGCTGTTGTTAAAACATCTTTCCAACAAAGACCTAATAGACTGGCATTTTGAAAAAACCAATGCTGATTATACACGGGAAATTAAGGAACCAAGACTTAAAAACAGCTTTATGGAGTTGGCTTATTTGTATGACTATGTCTGGTATGGAGAACAAGCCATATCAGAACCGGCCTACTTAACGGCAGCAAATAAATTTAATACCGTAAAAAACCAAACACCAAGTAACCATGGATAAACGTTCTAAAATTATTCTAGGTGTTTTCTGTGCGGTACTGTTGGCTATAATTGTAACGGAAATAACAAAACCAAGACCCATAAATTGGAGGCCTTCTTATACCCAATATGATAAAATTCCTTTTGGATGCTATGTGCTTTTTCAAGAGCTAGAGAGCCTGTTTCCAAAAACCGATATTACAAGTGTAGACCAAAACGTTTATGAGTTTCTGGTAAACAGGGATAGTACACAAAAAAGCAATTATTTACTCATTAATGATCATATTAGTTTAGACCGTCAAGAAACAAATCAATTACTTAAATATGTATCTAGTGGTAATAGCGTGCTTATTTCAACTACATCTCTAAGTTATTTTTTGATGGATACGTTAAATATAAAGCTTAGCACGGATTACACCATTAAAGAAGATACTTTAAAAGCTTCTTTCACCAATACAAAGTTTAGTAAGAAGTATGTTTATGACCGTGGCTTATACAATACCCATTTTAGCAGTATAGACACCTTAAATGCAACTGTTTTAGGGCATATAAGTTTCCAAAGCAACAAAGGAATTTTAGATGGCCCAACACAAACCGAAAAACACCCAAATTTTATCAAATCTAAATTTGGCGAAGGCCAATTTTACATAAATACCATACCACAAGCTTTTAGTAATTATTATCTCTTAAACGGAAATGAAGAATATGCCGCTAATGCCTTATCCTATTTAAATGATGAACCATTGTTTTGGGATAGTTATAAGAAAGCTGGTAGGGTAATTATAGATTCACCCATGCGTTTTGTGCTCAACCAAACCGCGTTGAAATGGGCGTATTATTTAACAATTGCAGGGCTTTTATTATTCGTTATTTTCAAGGCAAAAAGGGAACAACGCATCATTCCCGTAATTACCGCCAAAGAAAATACCTCTGTAGCTTTTGCAAGAACCGTAGGTTCTCTTTACTATCAAAATAAAGATTATACGGATTTAATTGACAAAAAAATAAAGTTCTTTTTAGCGTATCTAAGAAGAAACTATTACATAGATACCACAAGGTTAGATGAAGGTACAATTAAAAAATTGGCCGCTAAATCTGGAAAAACAGTACAAGAAACCAAGGCTTTAGTAGAACTGATACAACGCTTAAAAGGCAAAAAAATAAACGGCCCTGAACCGTTATTAGAACTTAACAAAAAGATAACCGCATTTAAGAAATAATACATGGATACCACCAACGAAAACCCATTAGAATTTAATTCAAGGATAGACCTTAATAAATTACAGAATGCAGTAGCTAAAATTAAAGAGGAGCTAGGTAAGATAATTATTGGCCAAGAAGAATTTATAGAATTATTAATTGTTTCTATTTTGGCAGACGGCCATTCCCTTATAGAAGGGGTTCCTGGAGTGGCCAAAACCATTACCGCCAAGCTTTTGGCAAAAACCATGGATGTAGATTTTAATAGAATACAGTTTACACCAGATTTAATGCCTAGTGATATTTTAGGGACATCCATTTTTAATGTTAAAACATCTGAGTTTGAATTTAAAAAAGGTCCCTTATTCTCAAATATTGTACTTATTGACGAGATTAATAGGGCACCGGCCAAAACGCAAGCTGCCTTATTTGAAGCTATGGCCGAGCGGCAAATTACCATAGATGGTACAGAATACAATATGGCACCACCATTTTTGGTTTTTGCCACCCAAAATCCGGTAGAACAAGAAGGAACGTACAGGTTACCAGAAGCACAATTAGACCGTTTTTTATTTAAAATAAAGGTTGCCTATCCAAGCTTGGAAGAAGAAGTGGCCATTTTGGAACGTAAGCACCAACAAAAAGTAAGAAATGAAGAAGATTTAGTCAGTGCCATATTAACGGCCAAAGAAATAAAAGAATACCAAGAAACAATTAAAGATGTAATTGTAGAAGACAACCTTTTACGCTACATAGCGGCCATTGTAAATGCAACTCGTACCAATGCCAATCTGTACTTAGGGGCTTCACCTAGGGCATCTATAGCCATTTTAGAAGCGGCCAAAGCCACGGCAGCTATGAACGGTAGGGATTTTATTACACCAGAAGATATCAAAAAGATTGCCAACCCTATTCTGGCGCACCGTATCATTTTAACACCAGAAAGAGAAATGGAAGGGTTAACCCCAGAAAAAATGATAAATCAACTTATAGAATCTATAGAAATACCTAGATAAAATTGAAACGTATTTTTAAAAATACTTACCTCAACAAACGCTTTTTTTGGTGTTTGGCCTGCCTAATTTTAGGCTTTTTGGTGGCCTTTGTATATCCGCAAATACTGTTTGTAATGCAAATGCTATTTGTCATTTTTATTTTGTTATGGGTAACAGATTTGTTCTTATTATTTGCAACTAAAGGTAAAATTGAGGGCGAAAGATTGGTTCCCGATAAATTGTCTAATGGCGATGAGAACCCTATTGCCATAAAATTAACCAACAGTTATTTATTTAAAACGTATGTTAAGCTCATAGACGAAATTCCTTTTCAATTTCAAAAGCGGGATTTTTTACTTTGGAGTGTGTTGAATCCTGGTCAAGAAAAACAATATCAATACCAATTAAGACCAACCCAAAGAGGCAGTTATTCATTTGGTAGCATAAACGTTTTTGCATATTCTCCCATTGGTTTTTTAAGTAGACGGTTCCAATTCAATACCAATCAAGAGGTGCCGGTATACCCCTCGTTCCTACAATTACGTAAGTATGATCTATTGGCCTTTTCCAATCGTTTATCTGAATATGGTTTAAAAAAAATTAGACGTATTGGGCACACCATGGAATTTGAACAAATTAAGGATTATGTTAGAGGAGATGATATTAGGAATATAAATTGGAAAGCTACAGCCAAGCGCAACCAATTAATGGTAAACCAATATCAAGACGAAAAATCGCAACCCATATATTCCGTTATTGATAAAGGTAGGGTAATGCAAATGCCCTTTAACGGGTTATCTTTATTAGACTACGCTATAAACGCAACTTTGGTCATAAGCAACATTGCCATAAAAAAACAAGACAAAGCTGGTATGTTCTCTTTTAGCAAGAAGGTAGAAAACCGAGTGGTGGCAGATCGTAGAAGCGCTCAGATGAACCTGATTCTAGAAACGCTTTATAATTTGGATACAGACTTTGCAGAAAGTGATTATAGTAGACTTTATATTGATATTAAACGAAACTTAAATCAACGTAGTTTACTTCTATTGTATTCAAATTTTGAAACCTTGGATGCCTTGCATAGGCAATTACCCTATCTACAGGCAATTGCAAAAAATCACTTATTAGTAGTTATCTTTTTTCAGAACACAGAACTACAAGAATTTGTTACAAATAAGGCCAAAAACGTGCATCAAATATTTGAGCAAACAATTGCGGAGAAATTTATTTTTGAAAAAAGACTCATTGTCAATGAGTTACGAAAAAATGGAATACAAACCATATTGACCAAACCAGAGGACCTTACTATCAATACAATCAATAAATATTTAGAAATCAAAGCAAGGGGATTAATCTAAAATGTACTAATTTTCAAGTTCATTTTTACTTAATACCAAACCAAATGCTTTTTAATAAATTTTTAAGTGCTATTTCAACACTTTCTTTGATAGCGCTGCTTTCTTGTGAACAACAACCAAATTTACCCAAACAAAATCCCCTAACACTTAATCAAAATGCTACCACCGCCAAGCAACTGGCATTAGAGGTAAAAAACAACAACACTATAAAGCTTGTAGAAGGGCTTAAACTAGACCTATGGGCTACAGATTCGTTAGCACCAGACCCCATCGCATTAGATGTAGATGATTTTGGTTCGGTTTATATAACACGTACCCTGCGTCAAAAACACTCAGAGTTTGATATTCGTGGGTACAGAGATTGGGTAACCCCTACAAGTTCTTTTAAAACACCAGAAGACAGAAGAAACTTTTTACATACCTTTTTTGCTCCAGAGAATAGTGAACAAAACCAATGGTTACAAGATTTGAACAACGATGGCAGTAGCGATTGGAAAGACCTAGCGATTGAAAAAGAAGAGGTTTGGAAACTAAGCGATACCAATAAGGATGGTCTGGCAGATGTTGCCCAAAGAATTGTTCATGACTTTAACACTGAAATTACAGATGTTGCCAATGCGCTATTGGTAGAAAGAGATAAAATGTATGTTGGTGTTGCCCCAGAAATGTGGGAGCTAAAAGATATAAACCAAGATGGCTATTTTGAAACCAAAAAGGCCTTGGCAACTGGTTTTGGCGTTCATATTGGATTTAGTGGCCATGGTATGTCTGGGGCCATTAAAGGTCCAGATGGTAAATTATATTGGGGAATTGGAGATATTGGTGGCCATATAAAGGCTCAAGATGGTTCAGAATTCGCCTTTCCAAACGAGGGTGTAATTGTTCGCTGTAATCCAGATGGAAGCAATTTTGAAGTTTTTGCACACGGCCTAAGAAATACCCATGAATTTGTTTTTGATGATTACGGTAATATTATTTCTTCTGATAATGATGGGGACCATAGAGGCGAAAGCGAACGTCTTGTACATATTGTAGAAGGCTCTGATGCGGGTTGGCGCTCTAATTGGCAATATGGAAAATATACAGACCCAAAAAACAACGACTATAAGGTTTGGATGGAAGAAGAACTTTACAAACCCCACTGGGAAGGCCAAGCGGCCTACATAATTCCGCCAATCATGAATTACCATAACGGCCCTACAGGCATGGTGCACAACCCAGGTACGGCATTAGGTAGTGAATGGAAAAACAAGTTTTTTCTTGTAGAGTTTGTAGGAGACCCATCCCTATCTCATTTATGGGCTTTTGATTTAAAACCGAAAGGCGCGTCTTTTGAGCTTAAAAGTGAGGTTGATGTTCTAAGTGGCATTTTACCTACCGGTATTAAATTTGGACCAGACGGGGCTTTGTACTTGGCAGATTGGCTCAACGGTTGGGGTACCAAAGATTCTGGAAGAATATGGAAACTAGATGTTTCTGAAGATAAAGATGACCTTGCCCAACAACGTAAGGAAACCTTAAAATTAATGCAGGCCAATTACGAAGACTTTTCTAATGACGAGTTATTGGCATTATTTCAAAATACAGACAGGAGAATTCGGTTAAAGGCTCAATATCAACTAGCAAAAAGTACCTTTTGGGGCTATTACAAGTTAAAGTCCTACGTAAAGGAAGAACAAAATCAACTTGCCAGAATTCACGGAATTTGGACCTTGGGGATGATGGCTGAAAAAGATACCGATAAGGTTGCGGTATTGACCGAATTGTTGGAAGATAATGACCCAGAAATTGTTGCTCAAAGTCTAAAAGTATTAGGAGACGCCAATTATGTTGAGGCAACTGAGAAAGCAATTAACTTGTTACAACATAAAAACGATAGGGTAAAATTTTATGCTGCCCAGGCATTAGGGCGTTTTAAAGCTGAAACAGCAATTGAGCCCTTACTAGATTTTGTCAAGAGTAATAATGATGAAGATTTATACTTAAGGCACGCAGCCGTTTTAGCCTTAGCAAGAATAGGAAATCCGGAGCCTTTAATCGCTCTTTCATCAAGCGATAACAATAGCCTAAAAATGGCCGCGGTACTGGTGCTTAGAAAATTAAAAGACCCTAAGGTTGCGCTTTTCTTAAACGATACTAAAGAAGCCATTGCCACAGAAGCAGCCAGAGCAATAAATGACGATACATCTATACCAGAGGCATTGCCTGCTTTAGCAGAAGTATTAAATAGCTTTAAGTTTACCAATGAGGCTTTACTTAGACGAGCTATCAACGCCGCCATAAGAGTAGAAAGACCAGAACACATAGACTACTTAATTGCATTTGCCAAAAACGATAGTTTACCAGAAAACTTAAGAGGTGAAGCCTTAGCTGCCTTAGGAACTTGGGCATCCCTTTCGGTTTATGATCGTGTAGATGGCCGTTATAGAGGCGAAGTAAAAAGAGATGCCGCCTTGGTACAAGAAAAGGTTAATAAAGAATTAGATAATTTGTTCCAGACCAAGAGCCAAGCGCTTTTAAACGGAGCCATACAGTTAGTAGCCAATTTAGGCTTAAAAGAAAAAGAAGCAGAACTGGTTGCCTTGGCAAAATCAAATAGTTCTGAATCTATTAGGACTAGCGCACTTAACGCATTAGGTATACTAGAGTACGAACAATTGCACCTGGTATTAGCACAAGGTATGAAAGACCGCAGTGAACAAGTTCGCAGTGCCGCTTTGGGTATGTTAGATAAAATAGAGCTAACAAAAGAAGCATTAGAACAAGTGGTAAAACCCGTGTTTGAAAATGCAAGTGTTTGGGAACAGCAAAAAACTTTAGAGGTCTTGGCCGCAATGCCAATTGAAAAAAGTAAATCTATCTTGAGTAATTTAATTTCCAAAGCAGATAAAAATAGATTGCCTAATGAATTGATTTTGGATTTAATAGAGTCTGTTAAAAACTCAGAAAACCAAGCATTGATTGATCAACTAGCTGTTTTAGACGATAATGGTTTTGGAGACGATTCCTATGAACAAACATTAAGCGGTGGTAGTAATTGGCCGGGTAGACAAGTGTTTTTACATAACACTACCGCGCAATGCGTGCGTTGCCATTCCTATCAGGGAACCGGAGGTAAAGTGGGCCCATCACTAGATAATATAGGTGCCATACTTTCTAAAAAAGAATTGTTGGATGCCTTAATTAATCCAACTAAAAGAATAGCCCCCGGTTACGGAAGTGTAACCGTTACCTTAACAGATGGCCAAGAAATTACTGGTGTTCTTGAAGCAGAAACAGAAGAAGAACTAATTCTAAAAACTGGAGATGCAGAACCTATGGAAATACTACATAGTAGAATAAAAACACGTAAAAACTTGCCATCTGGTATGCCTCCAATGGGCAGAATGATAACCAAAAGAGAATTAAGAGATTTAATTGAATTCTTAAGTAATCTTAAAGAGTAAACAACTAATAATACCTTATAAGATTAGGGCTTGCCAACTGTGTTAATGTTGGCAGGCCTTTTTTTTGCGACAAATCTTTAGGTAATTGATAATATTGCGCATTTAGTTTTTGCTTGGCAGCAAATCGTTTTTTTTGTCGTTCGTGATTGGTAAACAAGTCTATTGTTACACCAACCGTAAGCCCGCCCAATACCGTGGCTAGCAAATCTTCATTGTCCCAACCGCTACCCCCTTTTCCTGAATCTATGGCTTCTTTACCTAGACCAATAAGTGCACTTCCGCCAACCGCACCGGCAAAAGTCCAAAATCTGTTGCCTTTAGAAATCTGTTTGGCAATACCCGCCCCAGCTAAACCATAAAGATTACCGCCAAGAAAATGCAGTGCCTTATCTTTTTCTAATTGGGAATGAGCCAAAAAACAGAATAGTAATACAGGTAGTAAGGTTAGCTTTTTACACATGGAGGCAAAGATATAAAAGCTAAGGTTTTAAGTTGCGTTAAGAAAAATCTAGTTTACCCATTCTCTTTTTAGCCTGGTTAAATTCGCTCAACAGCCGTTTCATTAAATCCGCAACTGGTATAATATCATCAATTAACCCGGCCACTTGCCCAATTTCTAGTTCACCCTCTTCTAAATCTCCTAAAAACATTCCTTTTTTGGCACGTGCCCTTCCTAATAACTGCACCAAATCTTCTTTAGTGGCACCATTCGCATAAGCTTGTTGTATAGCTTCAAAAAACTTATTCTTTAAGAGTCTTACGGGTGCTAATTCTTTTAAAGTTAATTGGGTGCTCCCTTCTTGTGCGGCAACTATTTGCTCTTTAAACGCCAAATGAGAAGAAGCTTCTTCTGTGGCAACAAAACGACTACCAATTTGTACTCCGGCTGCTCCCAGGCTCATGGCCGCCAAAATTTGGCTGCCTGTGGCAATACCACCTGCGGCAATTACGGGAATATCCAATTTGTTTACAACACTAGGTATTAACACCATGGTTGTTGTTTCATCTCTTCCGTTATGGCCGCCAGCCTCAAAACCCTCTGCAACCACAGCGTCTACTCCTGCTTCTTGTGCCTTAAGTGCAAATTTTAAACTACTTACTACGTGTACTACGGTAATTCCATGACTTTTTAAAAAGGCGGTATACGTTTTAGGATTACCTGCAGAAGTAAAAACAATTTTTACTTTTTCCGCTACAATTATATCCAAAATTTGCTGTAGATCAGGGTAAAGCATGGGTACGTTAACACCAAATGGCTTGGTGGTTTCCTGTTTACACTTTTTAATATGCGTTCTAAGTACCTCTGGGTACATACTCCCCGCACCTAAAAGCCCCAAACCACCAGCATTTGAAACAGCTGACGCTAATGTATGGCCACTAGCCCAAATCATCCCGCCTTGGATTATTGGATATTTAATTTTAAAAAGTTGGGTAATTGGGTTGGTCATTTTTTATGATATTACGCCAGAGCCTATTAATTCTTCTCCATGGTACCAAGCAACGAACTGACCTTCTGTTATAGCAGATTGTGGAACTTTAAAATCTACAAATAATCCGCCTGTTACCCTATATAAAGTGGCCTCTTGTAATGGCTGCCTATACCGTATTCTAGCACTTACGGTCATAGTCTCATCTATGGCTAGTTTTAAATCTTCTCTAACCCAATGCATTTCGGTCTCATTTACAAAAAGCGTATTTCTATAAAGACCTGGGTGATTTTTACCTTGTCCGGTATAAATTACGTTCTCCACCACATCCGTATCAACTACAAATAAGGGTTCTTTGGTTCCACCAACATCTAAACCTTTTCTTTGCCCAATAGTAAAATAATGAGCACCGTTATGTTCTCCTACAATTTTACCATCCGTTACAGAATAGTGTGGTTTTTTGGCCTTGAACATCAATTCTTCCTGTTTGGAAGTAAATTCAGGAACATTATTTTTATAATGTGCAGCTTCTTGTGGCACCTCTACAATTACACCTTTTTTAGGTTTCAATTTTTGTTGTAAAAAATCTGGCAGACGCACCTTTCCAATAAAGCAAAGACCTTGAGAGTCTTTTTTATCTGCGGTAATCAGATTATTGGCAGCCGCTATTTCTCGCACTTCAGGCTTGGTCAAATGTCCAATTGGAAAAAGGGTTTTTGCCAATTGCGACTGCGATAATTGACATAGAAAATAAGATTGGTCTTTATTGTTATCTATCCCTGCCAACAATTGATGTATTTCTTCCCCTTCATTATTTAAAAAGCTAGCTTTTCTGCAATAATGGCCGGTAGCAACATAATCTGCACCTAAATCCAAAGCTATCTTTAGGAAAACATCAAATTTTATTTCTCTATTGCACAGCACATCTGGATTGGGTGTTCTACCCATTTCGTATTCCTTGAACATATAATCTACAATACGTTCTTTATACTCCTTGCTTAAATCTACGGTCTGGAAAGGTATACCCAATTTATCTGCTACGATTAAGGCATCATTACTATCTTCTAACCATGGGCACTCATCAGAAATGGTAACGGAATCATCGTGCCAGTTTTTCATAAAAAGACCTATAACTTCATAACCTTGTTCCTTTAGTAAATAAGCAGTTACACTACTATCTACACCTCCAGAAAGGCCAACAACAACTTTCTTTTTAACATTACTCATAACACTGCA
The DNA here is from genome assembly GCF_002072105.2 of Croceivirga radicis. Classification (GTDB taxonomy): domain Bacteria; phylum Bacteroidota; class Bacteroidia; order Flavobacteriales; family Flavobacteriaceae; genus Croceivirga; species Croceivirga radicis. The sequence continues at coordinate 11,813 of NZ_MTBC01000005.1, read as the reverse complement.
AAAATACGAACTAATTCTGTCGGTAGTTACATCTTAACTTTACATATAGGCTTAAGTTTAAAATTCTAGTAACAAAGAATTAAGACTGCGTTTAAACAAGGGTTACATAGCTATTTTACTTTTCCAACACTAGAATCCTATTCAATTATTCACGTAAAATGAGAACCCTACCAACCTATTTCAAATCTTTAATTTTAATTATTGTTTTCAGCATTTGTACCAATTGTAAGAAAGGTGATGATGGTCCAATTACAGAACAAGAAGATACTACTCAAAGTTCAGAAGAAAATACAAATCAAGAAGAAGCCAATGACGAACCTGATAATGAAACCACTGCGGTAAACCTACAAGAACTGATAGCCAATACGGAAGAACTAGAATTGTTAAATGAAGCTTTTACAGTTGCCAATTTAAATGATGTATTGAAAGACGAAAATCCACTGACGGTTTTTGCACCATCTAACGGGGCCATACAATTGTTGTTTGACTTTCTTGGTGAGTCCTATACATCTTTTTCTGATTTTGATAGCAGTGTGGAAAAACTAATTCTTCAAGATATTATAAAGTACCATATGGTAGCAGAAAACCTACCCACGACTAGTTTGGTCAGCGGTGATTATAATACGCTACAAAACGATCAGACCTTTTTATTGGCCCTGGATACTGAATCTTTTACAATTACAGATGCAACTACCACAGCCGCAAATAGTACTACAATGGATTTGGACGCTACCAACGGCACGCTTCATATCATAGATAAAATATTGATTTCTCAAGAAACAGCTGATTTATTGGCAGATATTGGAATTGATATCAACAACCCACCCAACGGAGAAGCTATCCCTACACTTAAAGAGTTTATCATCCAAAATGAATCGTTTTCTGTTCTCAAAGAAGCTCTGGAATTAACCAATTTGTTAGACACATTAGGAGAAGAAGGCCCATTTACCATTTTATTGCCTACTAATAATTCCATCGGTTTTTTATTAAGCTTGGCCGGTAACAATGAGTTATTAGAATTTGACACCACCGAAGAAATTGACCTTTTAAAAACTGTTTTGAGCTATCATATTTTAAATGGTATACACCCTGTTAACAGCTTAGAAGCAGGACAGCTTGAAACACTTTCGGGAGAAAACATAACAGTAACTTCTACCAAACAATTTTTTGATTTTACTGGAGAACCAGTGCATATTACAACCCCAGATATACCAGCCAGAAATGGTATTATACACCTAATAGACAGGATATTGATTCCCGAACAGGCAATACTACAATTAGTAGAAAATAGTGCTATCAACGACTTAGGAATTATGGATTATATAGGGGAAAATCCTGCTTTTGTAACAGCAATACTATTAGCTCAAGACCATATTGACCAGCTATTAAACACCGATCGGCCATTTACCCTCTTTATACCTGAGCATACCTCCTTAATTAATCGTTTGAAGCAGTTACCAACAATTAATAGTTTGCAGGATTTAAATTCTCCAGAAAATATTATGTTGCTGGCAGATGTTATTTCCTATCATCAAATTCCAAATCAAAAATTGAATATGGAATCGCTAGTTGAAGGGCTAGAATTAACCACGCAACAAGGAAACACAATAAAAGTTATAGAGCAAGGCGGACATAAATTTCTGGTTGATGTACATAACCACACATCTAAAATTTTGAATATAGACCTAGAAACAACTGATGCGAGTATTTTTTCAATAGAAACTGCCCTTATGCCCTATTAAAACATAAATGTAGTATTTACAGTTATTTTTACCAAAACCACTTTAAAAGTGGTTTTTTTATTTCCTTAACTCATTTTGTTAAACTTTTGCAAAAAACAATTAAACAAACGCAACCTTATTAAAAATGTTTAATCTTTATAAAAAATTAATCAACATTAATAGCAAAACATAAAACAATAAACCTATTATTTAAAACAAACTGCGTTTAGTTGTTGATTTTTATCATTAATTAATTAAACATAAAATTTAAGCTATGAAACATTTATTAAGATTGTCTAATGTCTTATTACTGGCATGTATGAGTCTCTTTGTTCTGTCTTGTGATGACGACGATGAAGGTAACCCACCAGATATGGAAGAAATGGGTACCAACATTGTAGTAACTGCACAAAACACTGAAGCATTAAGTTCCTTGGTTGCTGCATTATCCAAAGCAGACGAAAACGCAGATTCAGATTTAATTGGAACGTTGAGTGCAGATGGTTCGTTTACCGTTTTTGCGCCTACCAATGATGCCTTTACTGCACTATTAAACAGTCTAGACGGTTATGATTCTTTAGACGATTTTGATACGGAAGAAGAAAAAGCGCTTCTAGGTATGATTTTAAAGTACCATGTGGTAGCAGGTACTGCTGCCGCTTCAACTGATTTATCTGAAGGTCAAGAAATAACAACCGTACAGGGAGAAACGGTTACCGTTTCGTTATCAGGAGGGGTATTTATAAGTGATGCTACAGATACAGACGCAGAAGTGGTTATGGCCGATGTTGAAAACACCAATGGAATTGTACACGTTATTGATAAAGTACTATTACCACAAGCTGTTATAGATGCTTTAAATGGCGAAGAGGAAGCAATGGATGATTTAGTAGAAATTGTAGTTGCTACAGAGAGCCTTTCTAGCCTTGAGGCGGCCGTTTTAAAAGCAAACTTGGCAACTACCCTACAAGCAGATGGTCCATTTACCGTATTTGCACCTACAGAGGATGCTTTTGTTGCCTTATTAGATGTCCTTGGTGATGATTATAACTCCTTAGAGGATTTTGATACGGAAGCTGAGATAGCCTTATTAAGAGATATTCTTTTGTACCATGTTGTTCCTGCAGAAGTTCTTGCTGCAGATTTAGCTGCTGGTACAGTTGCCACAGCTTTAATGGACAATTCTATTGAAGTAATTGCTAGTGGAGAAACTTTTGTAATTGGTGACGCATCTGAAACTAATGCCAACATTACCGCTACTGATATCATGGCTACTAATGGCGTAGCACATACTATTGACAAGGTATTATTACCACAGTCTGCAATAGATTTTGTTGCTTCTCTTAACATGAAGAACATTGTAGAAATTGCACAAGAAACAGATGACCTAAGTTTATTGGTAGATGCATTAATTAAGGCTAACGCCGGTTTGGTAGATACCTTAAGTGGTGACGGACCTTTTACGGTATTTGCTCCAACTAATGCTGCCTTTGCTGCTCTATTAGAAGCCCTGGGAGACGATTATAATAGCTTAGAAGATTTTGATACAGAAGCCGAAATTGATTTATTGGTAGATATTTTAACTTACCATGTAGTTTCTGGTACTGCTGCATTTTCTACAGATTTAACAGATGGCCAAATGCTAAACACGGTTAGCGAAGATATGTTAACTGTAGATTTAACAGGAGGTGTATTTATTGCCGATGCAACAGATACTCCCGCTGCAGTTACTACCGCTGATGTAGAAGCTAGTAATGGAGTAGTTCACATAATAGACAAGGTATTATTACCACAGGCTGCGGTAGATTTTGTGGCTAGTCTACAGACACCTAACATTGTTGAACTAGCACAATCCGTGGATGATTTAAGCCTTTTGGTTGATGCACTAATACAAGCCGATGCTGGTTTGGTAGATGCGTTGAGTGGTGAGGGACCATTTACAGTATTTGCACCTACAAATGCTGCATTTGCTGCATTATTAGATTCTTTGGGAGATGCTTATAACAGTTTAGCAGATTTTGATACTCCTGAAGAAAAAGAACTTCTAGCAGGAATCCTTACCTATCATGTAGTATCTGGAGCTGCGGTAGCTAGTACTGATTTAACTAACGGACAAGTTATAACTACCTTACAAACCGAGACCATAACCGTAGACTTAAGTTCTGGCGTTCAACTTGATGATAAAACGGATACAAATGCAAATGTAACTGGAGCAGATAATGAAGCTAGCAATGGTATTGTACATATTGTGGACAAAGTACTATTGCCACAAGCCACTTTAGATGCTTTGCATAATTAATCCCCCAAGACCTTCTAAATTTTAGTAGGTAAAAAAGCCTCTCTGCAAAAACAGAGAGGCTCTTTAATTGCATTAAATTACCGTTTATCGGAGATACAACATGGACCTTTCTTTTACCATACAAAAAAGACCGTTTTACAACTATTAATTTGTAATTGCGTATAAGAAACGCATCTTTGGAGTCCTAAATCTTTCCAAACTATACCTATTACAATTGGAAAAAGTTTCCCCCTAATAAAAAAGGGGGAAGCTTTATAAAAGTTCCCCCCAGATATATCTTATAAATTTTGTTTAGCGTCCACGGCCAGATTTTTTCTGTGCTTCCGCTTCCTCCATCATTTCTCTCATCTTACGCTGAAAACGATTTTCCTTTTTAGGTTTTTTCTTGTTTTCTTGTATTTGAGCATGAATTTTGTCTTCATTAATAATATAGTTCTTTATAGCCAACATGATAAATATCGTAATCAGGTTAGATACAAAATAGTACAAACTTAAACCACTAGCATAATTATTAAAGAAGAATAACATCATAATTGGAGATAAGTACATGATGAACTTCATATTTGGCATACCAGGTTGTTGTTGCATCTGCATGGTTTGTCCCGTAGTTAAAGTCATATAAAAGAAAATTGCTACAGAAGCCAAAATTGGAAACAAACTTACGTGGTCTCCATAAAATGGTATGGTAAAAGGTAATTCAAATATAGTATCATATGAACTTAAATCTTCTGCCCATAAAAAAGACTTTTGTCTTAAAGCAAATGAAGTTGGGAAAAACATGAAAAGTGCATAGAAAATTGGTAACTGTAACAATGCAGGAACACAGCCGCTCATTGGGCTTACACCTGCTTTATTATACAGTTTCATGGTTTCCTGTTGCTTTTTCATTGCATTATCCTTGTACTTTTCGTTTAACTCAGTAATTTCTGGTTTTAACACCTTCATTTTAGCCTGAGACAAGTACGATTTATAAGTTACAGGAGACAATGCCAAACGCACCATGATAGTCATAACTATGATAGCAATTCCGTAAGGCAAGAAAGAACTTAAAAATCCGTAGAATGGGGTAAATACATAACGGTTGATCCAACCAAAAATTCCCCAACCAAAAGGAATAGATTCTACAAGGTTTAAGTCTTTATATTTATCAACCTTGTTATATGATTCAAATGTTTTAACATCCGTAGGACCATAATACCAATACATGCTTTGGTTTAACTCTCCTCCTTGTAAATTTAAAGAAGCTACAGTACTATAATCTTTGGTAAACTTAATGGTCTTACTCTCCTCTTCTACCAAGTTTTTAGAAACTAATTTGGCCGATTTAAAGTTTTGATCTGTTGCAAGAATAGAACTAAAGAAGTGTTGTCTGTAAGAAATCCACTTAATATCCTCTTCGGTTTCTTCATCTTCATCGCTACTTTCGCTTAGTTTACTAATTTTACCATCTTCGTGGTTATAAGTTAAACGGGTATACCTATTCTCGTATCGTACACTTTTACTGTGTCTAATTCCTTTTAAATCCCATTTAAGCTCTAGTGGTTTTGAACTATTAAACACCCCACTTAATCCTTGAGACCTAATGGTAAAGTCCACCAAATAATCATTTGGTTTTATCTCATATCTAAATTCCAAATACTGGTTATTAGATACTTTTGCCTTCATGGAAAGTACTTTATTTTCCCCACTATTGCTTAAACTAGGTTCAAAATACAAGTCTTGTGTATCTAAAACTCGATTATCGTTTGTGGTAAAATTCAACCCAAAATCCGCGTTACCGTCTTTTACCAAATAAACAGGAATGCTATCATAGGTTACAAAATCTTTCATTTTTGCCTCCTGTATCTGCCCTCCTTTATTAGAGATAACCAAAGAAATTACATTGTTTTCCAATAAGGTGGAACCTTCTTGTGTTTTGGTAAAACCAAATTCGCCTACAGCCTTTTTGTAGTTAGCCACAGCCGTAGAATCGTTTATATTTAAGGTTGGCTCTTTTGGTTTAGCATTGGCTTTAAGGTCAGCAGTTTGCTCTGCTTCTTGTTTGGCTGCTAACTGTTCTTGTTGTGCTTTTTGTGCGGCCAACTCTTCTTCAGACGGCTGTCTTAAATACATCCAGCCCAAAAGGATACCAAATATTAATACGAATCCGATAATAGACTTGATATCCAGTTTCTTCTCTTCCATGAAAATTACTTAGAATAAATTATTTAGTGCTCTAGCTAGCAAATATATGCCCAAAAAATACTTTTATGCCAAAGTGGCACTGCTTTCTTGTAGCTTTCTATTTAATACGGCCTTTACAAACCCAACAAATAAAGGATGTGGATTGGCCACGGTACTCTTATATTCTGGATGATATTGCACACCTACAAAGAAAGGATGGTCTTTTACTTCTACAATTTCTACCAAATTAGCCTTGGTATTATAGCCAGTGGCCAACATACCTTTTTGCTCCAAACTTTCTTTATACGCATTGTTAAATTCAAAACGATGCCTGTGGCGTTCCATAATAGTATCTGCTCCGTTGTACGCGGTACTAACTAAACTACCTTTTTCCAGTACACACTCCCAAGCACCCAAACGCATGGTACCTCCCTTTTCCGTAACAGATTTTTGTTCTTCCATTAAGTTGATGACAGGGTTTGGAGTATCTGGATTCATTTCTATGGAATTGGCATCTTTTAAACCCAATACGTTTCTAGCAAATTCAATTACTGCCATTTGCATTCCCAAACAAATTCCGAGAAAAGGAACTTTGTTCTCTCTAGCATATTGAACGGCTTTAATTTTACCTTCTATACCTCTTTCTCCAAAACCAGGCGCTACCAATACGCCATCTAATCCTTTAAGTTTTTTGCCTACGTTGTTAGGCTTTAAATACTCTGAGTGTATAAAACGAACATTAACCTTAACTTCATTTGCCGCGCCTGCATGTATAAATGCTTCTAAAATAGATTTATAAGAATCTTGTAATTCTACATACTTACCTATTAAACCTATTGTAACTTCATGTTTTGGATTCTTATGTCTATCCAAAAATTCTTTCCAGCGTTTTAAATCTGGTTCTGTGTTATCCGGCAATCCTAATTTCTTGAGCGTAACGGTATCCAGTCCTTGTTCTTGCATCAATAACGGAACATCATAGATGGTACTTGCGTCTATGGATTGTATTACCGCTTCTTTCTTAACGTTGCAGAAGAGGGCCAATTTTTCACGTTTTTCTTCAGAAATTTCATGCTCGGTCCTACAAACTAAAATATCAGCCTTTATACCACTTTCCATCAATGTTTTTACAGAATGTTGGGTAGGCTTGGTTTTTAATTCTCCTGCGGCGGCTAGGTAAGGAACCAATGTTAAATGTATAACTATAGCATTAAAATCACCAAGTTCCCATAGCAGTTGCCTAACAGATTCTATATATGGTAAAGATTCAATATCACCAACGGTACCTCCTATTTCGGTAATCACAATATCGTAATCACCGCTCTTTCCTAAAATCTGGATTCGGTCTTTAATCTCATTGGTAATATGTGGAACTACTTGTACGGTTTTACCCAGAAATTCGCCTCTACGCTCTTTTTCAATTACGCTTTGGTAAATTCTACCAGTGGTAACGTTGTTTGCCTGACTTGTATTAACGTTAAGAAAACGCTCATAATGCCCCAAATCTAAATCTGTTTCCGCCCCATCTTCTGTAACATAGCATTCACCATGCTCGTATGGGTTCAAGGTTCCCGGATCTACATTTATATAAGGGTCTAATTTTTGTATGGTGGTTTTATAGCCTCTAGCTTGTAATAGTTTAGCTAATGATGCTGCTATAATTCCTTTTCCTAAAGATGAAGTTACTCCTCCCGTAACAAAAATATACTTAGTCTCTGACATGTTCAAAATTCAACGTTACGGGGCGTAAAATTACAACAAACCAGTTAAAATTTGGGTCATTCTATCGGAAATTCTTTCTGTAATTTTTTAATCATAGGTTCCAAACCATCAGATTTTATATCTAACATGGTTTGCATATGTGCTCCTAATTTACCTGGCGGATAACCTTTCTGCCTGAACCATACCAAGTAAGCTATTGGCAAATCTACCAAATACCTCCCCTTGTATTTTCCAAAAGGCATTTTATAATGAACCAGCTCTAATAATTTTTGTTTATCGTGTAACATATACATTTCATATGAAAGTAGTATCTTTCTATGACAAATAACCACAATAATAATGAAACGACGCAATTTTATAGCAACTGCTGCAGCTGGAACCGCTGGTGCGGCCACAACTAGTTTATCCGCTCAAAGCATGGCATCTCCCAAAAAAGAATTTAAACTTAAAAATAATATCAACCACAGTGTAGCCCAATGGTGTTTTGCCTCTTATCCACTAGAGGAATTTTTAGCAATATTAAAAGACTTAGGAGTCAAAGGCATTGATTTAATTGGTCCTGACAATTTTACCTTGCTAAAAAAATACGATATTCATTGTGCCATGTGTAATGGGGCGGAACTAGGGCTTACAGACGGATTTAATGAACCAAAAAATCACGAACAGCTTATTAAAAACTATAAAGAAGTTATCCCTAAAGTAGCGGATGCCGGCTATACCAATTTAATTTGTTTTAGCGGAAACCGTAGAGGCATGGATGACTATGTTGGGCTACAAAACTGTTATGAAGGGCTTGCGCAGCTTATGCCGATAGCAGAAAAGCATGGGGTTGTTTTACAGATGGAATTATTTAACCAGATAAACCACCCAGATTATATGTGCGATAGTAGCCTTTGGGGTGTAGAGTTATGCCGAAGATTGGATAGTGACAATTTTAAGTTGTTGTATGATATTTACCATATGCAAATTCAAGAAGGAGATATTATAAATAGCATAAAACAATACCATCAATATTTTGGGCATTACCATACGGCTGGTGTGCCTGGCCGTAATGAGATAGACGAAACCCAGGAGCTATATTATCCTGCAATAATTAAAGCGATACACGAAACTGGGTTTGAAGGTTATGTTGCCCAAGAATTCATAGTTTCTTGGGAAGATAAAATTGCGGCTTTAAAAGATGCCTTGTTAAGGTGTGATATTTAAAAATAAAGGGCAACTGATCAGTTGCCCTTTTCTTTATTCTTTATTTTGATATTTCTGTTTTTTACTACCCTCGTACATTTCGTATCTAACCCATCTAGATTCTAGTTTACCATTAAACGTTTTAATTTTTCTTGATGGTCTAAGACCAACATGCTTTAGTGCTTCTAAATTTGCGGTAATCATCCAAGCATCAGTTCCTGGATAGTGCTGCTTTAACGTATCTCCTATTTTACCATAAAATGTCTCCATCTCTACATTTAGACGTTCCCCGTATGGTGGATTGCAAACTAGGTGTAATTTACCTTCCGTTGGCTTTTCCGTTCTAAAAAAATCTTTCCGTTCTATAGAGATATATTCATCTAAATTAGCATGTTCTACATTTGTTTGGGCCTTACGCACCGCGGATGGAGCTTTATCGTAACCTATAATCTTGTATCTAAATTCTCTTACCTTATTTAAACTGGAATCTACAATCTTTAAAAACAATTCTTCATCATAATCCAACCAATTTTTAAAAGCATATTGCTCCCTGTTTATATTTGCAGGAATATTACAGGCTATCATAGCTGCTTCTATAAGGAACGTTCCACTACCACACATGGGATCTAGTAAATTGGTAAGTCCGTCCCATCCACTTTGCAATAACAATCCGGCAGCCAATACTTCATTGATTGGGGCAATATTGGTTTCTACCTTATACCCTCTTTGATGCAAGGACGAACCAGAACTATCTAAGCTAACAGTACATTGATTTTCATAAATATGAATGTTTATTCTAACCGAAGCATTTTGGGAATCTACATTTGGCCGTTCTTTAACGTCCTGTCTAAAACGGTCTACCAATGCATCTTTCGCCTTTAAAGAAACAAACATAGAATTATTAAATAATTCTGTATTCATTGTAGTATCAAAAGCAAAGGTTTGAGAAACATCAAAAATAGAAGGCCAGTCTATACTGAAGAGTTCTCTGTAAAATTGTTTTTCATTGGAAATTCTAAATTCCTTTATGGGCTTATAAACCTTCAAGGCTGTTCGCAAACTTAAATTGGCTTTATACAAAAATCCAGTATCCCCTTCAAAAGTTACGTTTCTAACACCTTCCCTAACATTACTTGCACCTAGATTTCTCAACTCTTTTGCCAAGATAGGTTCAAACCCAAAAAGAGTCTTTGCTAACATCTTAAAATTACCACTCATATATATGCATTCATTTTTCCAAAAATAGGGTAATTTTGTACCTTACCTTTTGTTATTTTTAATGATTTATATTTTACCCGTATTAGCGGTTTTACTTAGCTTTATTATTATTAAGGTTTTTAATCCAAGAAAAACTTTATTTATTAACCTTTTACTCGCTTTTAGCGGGTCTTTCCTTTTATCACTAACCTTTTTTGAATTACTACCATCTGTATATACCAAAGCGAATAGCAAAACAATAGCGCTATTTATTCTGGCAGGTTTACTTTTACAAATATTTTTAGAATTCTTCTCTAAAGGTGCAGAACATGGGCACATGCATTTTTCTTTAGAAAAAAATAAATTTCCCGTTATCTTATTTATTAGTTTATCCATCCATGCTTTAGTAGAAGGAATGCCAATTACCAACGATAATAATATTTTACTGGGAGTTTTAGTACACAAGGTGCCAATTGCACTTATATTATCTATTTTTTTAATTAATTCAGAGCTAAAGAAAACTTTTATCTACTTGTTTATCCTACTTTTCGCAGTTATGACACCCCTTGGAAGTTACTTAGCAAGTTCTTCACCGTTCTTTTCAAATTATAAGACTTATTTACACGCGTTATCCATTGGTGTATTTTTACATATTGCAACCATAATTCTCTTTGAAAGTTCTAAAGGACATTCTTTTAACATGCAAAAATTGTTGGTAATCATATTGGGAATAACCACTGCCTACTTTATCTAAATTAAAATAGCAACTGTTACTTTAATACTACTTCCTTGTATATAAAATACCAATGACAAGCTGCACCCACTAAAACAAAAATATGCCAAATAAAATGGTTAAAAGGAATACGTTTATTAGCATAAAATAAAATACCCACTGTGTAGAAAATTCCCCCAATAGCTAAATAGGTAAAATCTGTAATTTCATTTTGAAGTATAAAATCAAAATCAATTACGACCAACCAACCCATTATTCCATAAAGTACCAAAGATATTACCTCATATTTACCGGTTAACCAAAGCTTTAAAATAGTTCCTATTATCGCAATTCCCCAAACCAATATTAAAAGTAGTAATCCTAAGGAAGGTTTTAAAATAGACAAACAAATTGGAGTATACGTTCCAGCAATTAAATAATAGATACTTATATGATCTAGTTTTCTAAGTTTAAACTTAATATCAGGATTATACACAGAATGGTATACTGTAGAAGCTGTAAAGAGCAGAACAAGGGAGATAGCATAAATAGTTAAAGGGAATAAGAGATTTTCCTTAGTGGTTGTGAGCAACCATATTGCTCCAACTAGCGATAACACAACACCTGTTCCATGTGAATAGGCGTTCCACAATTCTTCTGTTATTTCCTTACGCTGATTTACATTCATCCTTCAAAATTAAGCAGATTCAAGGCATAAAAAAACCCCTTTACGAATTGTAAAGGGGTTTGAAGGAGGCGGCGACCTACTCTCCCACCTGGTGTGGCAGTACCATCGGCGCTAACGGGCTTAACT
>NZ_MTBC01000004.1 GCF_002072105.2 Croceivirga radicis | reverse complement strand
CAGTTGCAAAAACCATTGAAGTGAACAATGCCAAAGTCAAAGTCAAAATTATTTTTCTCATAAATTCTATTTTTTTAGAAGACGACATTCAATTTCTTATGTTGCAAAATTTCGGTATTAAATGTATTAAAACGTTATCGGCTATGATTTCGTTGTGGAATTTCACGTAGTGAACATTCCGCCCGAAATCAAACCTTGGCTTGAAGTTAATGATTTCCGTTTAAGTAAATCCGCCCACAATGAATTATAGCCCGTGTTGTGCGCTGTTTTTATTGGCATTTATTCACCAACTCGATTTCGGCTTCTTTTTTTCCTAAGTCCAAAGCCTTTTTAAAATAATCGCAGGCCTTTGACTTATTTCCGATTTCATAGTTGATTAAACCAAGATTATAAAAAGTCCAGCTGTTTTCATTATTCAATTCCATCGCTTTTTGGCAGTCCTCAAGAGCTTCTTTTAGATTTCCAAGTTTATATTTTGTAAATCCCCGATTATTATATGCATAGTCATGATTTGAAATATCCACAGCTTTGTTGAAATCAGATAGAGCTTCATTATATCTTTCTAGGTTATTTAATGTCATGCCCCTTAAATTGAAGTACCTCCAGTTGGTTGCTTCCAGTTCAATTGCGCGATTTATACTAATCAATGAATTTGAATAGTTCTTTATCTGAAAATGAGCGCGGGCTTTCATGAAGTGTGCCCATGCTTTTTTGTCATTCAATTGTATAGCCCTTTCCAAATCAGTAATGGCCTTTTCATATTCCTTTGTTTCAAGAAACAAAACACCTCTATTCATAAAAGGCAATTGACTCTCCGAATTTTCTTCAAAACTTAGTGACTTATTAAAATCAGCTAATGCATTTGGAAAATCTTTTAAAATCTGATGCTTAATCAGACCCCTATTATTGTAGGCTATAGCAAGATTTCTATTTATGTTTGAATCTTGGGAAGGCTCAAATTTTGTAATAATGTAGTTCAATCCTTGAAGTGCGGAATCGTGCTGTTTTAATTTGATTTGCGTTACAGCCTTATTCACGTGGATGTAAATTAAATCTTCGTTTATAGCTATTGCCTTGTTGAAGTTCAGAATTGCTTTTTGATACTTTTGAGTGGATTGCAGTGCTCTTCCACGATAATAATATGCTAAATCTGTCCCACCGTTTAAATCTATATCCTTGGTTAATAATTCGATAGCCTTGGTATAGTTCCCTTCATCATATAATGACTTGCCCTTTTCATAGTATTGTGAAGTCCCATTATTACAGGAAAAAATCAAAAATTGAAAAATGGAAATTAGATATAAGTTCTTAATTGTCATTATCGAGGTTTAAATAGCGTACAACGGTTCGGCTAAGCGTAGTGCGGAGACAAGGAAACTTTTCGTTTCCGTCTGCCGACGTAGCTAAAGCTTATTGTTTTGCTTTTTCTTTTTTTTGTCCAAAGCTAAATCCATAAGATTTAGCGACATCATAAATATACACACACCTTTCAGTTTTGCCCTAAAGTCCGTATTACGTTTAGGTTTTGTTGTACTTAGTGCTTTCTGGACAGTTGGTCTCCTAGTAAAACAAGTAGGAACAGAATTCTCCAGATATCAAATTTAGTTGGCAATTCCTTTTAATAATCCTCTCCGGTATGAACTTATTTCCTACTTAATCCAATAAAAAATGAGACGCTTTTTTGTAATATCCCGGTACAGTTGATTTGAATTTAGATTCCATTACTGGTGACACTAAATATGAGTGACGATTATCTTTGATAACCTTATATAGGTATTCGTCATATGAGTTTATATTTTCATAGCGTTTTATCTCAACCTGTTGTACCTCCATATTCCCCTGTTCATACAATTCATAAAACCCCCATGTTTTTATTTCTTCAGGAATTTTTGGAAGTTTGATGTTATCTGTCTTTTGACTATCAAAAACCAGGCTCCAACGATAACTTATATTTAGTCCTTCTATAACCACATATGGGTCACTATTAATAAAAACCTTCCCAACAGTATGGTCCAATCCATTCTTAATTACTTCAATTTCGTTATTTGAATAAGAATAATCTATTGACCAATCTAAAGTATGAAATGACGGTGCAAGCTCCCCGGTTCGTTCTGTGTAATAGTCATTAATTCTAACATTGTACTTATAATTAGTAAAAATAGAATTGAAATAATAAGGTATACCCTCTAATCCCTGATAACCATATCCATGTCCGTCAATACGGTGGTAAACATTGTTTTGAAAATCATCATTGCTAAAATAACCCGCAATCCAGTAAGATGATGATTCAAACGTTTCTCCATTGCTTAGAATGGGTTGATAGAATCTTTTTTCTACATTTTCATTTGTAAATAGCTGTGGCGTGAAAACAAAATCCGACGGTATATCCCAATCAGCAACATAATAACTATATTCATTCAAAGTCAAATTAATTTGAGGAACATAAATGAACTCAGAATTTACGGCACTTGTTGTATTTCTTCTTCTATCTATGTTAAACTCTTCTGTTTCGCTATAGAAGCTACCCCCATATCCAAAACCTTCAGAATTCATTGAAATAATATCTTGAGAATCGAAACCTTGAGTTGGAAACTGAAAAGGATTCGTAGGGACGTAGTCAAATCGTGGATAAGTTTTAAAATTGATTTCACCTAAAGTGGATGGGGTTAAGTTTTGAAGTGTTGTAAACTCACTTGAATTTCCAAATGCACCTGTACTATATTCACCTATCGTGAGCATAAATTCCGAATTAGGGTTGATCTCTTCTATAGTACGTAGTATTATCTTGTCGGTGTCTTGGGTAACTCTTTTATTGTCAAGTAGATTTCCTTCTGCGTCGGAAGCAAACACGTATATTCTTGCTAATTGTGGGTCGTAAAAATTAGAGGGAAAATTCAAAGATATTAACCTTCGATATATTTCTATTGGAATAATTAACTCGGATACATTATCTAAACTATCAGTAGCTATAATCTTTACTGAATTGGCACCTGTTGCGTATAGGTTAGGGTCAAAGTCAAAGCTGTAGTCTGTCTGATTTGCTAAAGAAACTATCGTAGAATCTCCTAAAAACACTTTCAAAGAATCTACCTCAGAATATAAATCATTAACATTTGGACTTAATGTTATAAGGCTATCTAAAATTTGATTTTCAACCAATGATTCAATTGTTATTTCCGGTCCTGTGTTGTCAGAAATAAAGGTTACTTCAAACGTACCAAGATTTTCGCCAGAGTCTATTGCTTCTATTTTTAAAACGTTCTCCCCATCAGTAAGGTTAGTGGTGTTAATGTTGATTGATAAACTATCAAGCGGTAGGTCTATTAACAGCTCATTGTTTAAAAAAGCCTTAACTGAAGTCAATTCTTGATTATCCATAACATCAAAAGTTACAGTATTGGTATCTCCGTTAATAACTGCTCCAGTAAAAAGGCTGACCCCAGATATTGTTGGTTTCTCGTTGTCTACATTGATAATTGTGTTCTTTGATTCTGAATTACCAGAGTTGTCCGTAACAACTACCGTCAAGGTATAGTTCTTAAAAGTATTTGTTTTACCTATTTTAGAAGCTAAAGAAGAGACATCGACAATTATGGAGTATGGCGCACTAGTGTCTTCTCCCGCTTTTTCGTCATCTATAAAAGCTTCTACTTTCGAAATACCGCCTGCATCTTGGGCGTTAATATTGATTTCTATTTGATTGCTTACAACAATTGGAATAGCAGATGAATTATTGTTGAAACCGGTAATTGAAAAATTGAAGGTTGGCGCCGTTACATCTGGCTCAACAGTAGGGTTTGACGATTCTTTTGAACACGAATATGTAAAGATAAAAGTAATCGTTAAAAGTGTTAGAATTGATTTTTTCATAAAAAAATAATACGCTTGGTTTTCAGCTGTTGTAATTGGTTCGTAATTTGATTTGATTTGATTTCAAACTGTTGCTTTAAAAACTAAATACTGGCCATTTTATTTTAAAATAGAAAATAGGCAACTCAATACCTATTATCAATAGAGAGTATATGCTTTTATAAATAGCACTTGGAATTCTTGTGATTATTCACAAAAACATTATGTGAATTATATTTTCTTTTCATCATTAAGTACAACGGTTGGTATAACCGAAGTTACGGTATTTAGTTGGTAGTGTTAGAATTAAGTACAGGTTTTAGCAATTCGCGCTGGATTCGGACATAGTCGAATCCGCCGTAATTGCGGTTATACGTTGTTGTAGGTAGTTTTTTATTCATATTTTATTAATCAACCATATAATTCCAATTCCAGAAAATAAAAATCCACCGATTATAAAAATCATTGGGAAGTTTTTTTCCCACCAATCATTGTCCTTTATTATTTTGTATTCATTTCCTTTTTTCAGGTAAATAATGTCAATCAGTTCATTAATTCGTTTCGGGTTTTCACTTAAGTCCAACTTTTGAGTCGTTTCAACTCCATTTCGGTCGGTAAAACTTACTATCGGAAAATAATATTCATAAGAATCTCCATCAGCATCTTTATTCTGTTCTTTTTTAAAGTCAACTATTTTCGCTTTAGCTTTAATTCCGTTGGTTTTTATTCTGTAATTAATATTTCGAATATAGAATCCTGCGTATAAAAATCCGCAACCAACAATTAGAAAAACTAGTCCTCCAAGTAAATCTTGATTGTAAAAAAAGAAACTAAAAATGACTATCAAAAGTCCAATGGGTAATATGTGTTTTTTTATGTCGATACGCACTTTTAAATTACCTACAACGGTTCGTGTATGATTAGTTGCGGACTTTTCCAACGGAAAATGTCCGCCTGTACCGAAGATAGTTAATTGTAAGGATTTCCATTTGGGAAATCCACCCGCAATTAATTATACACCGTGTTGTAGAGCGTTTTTATAATTTTTCAAAGTCCACAAATTTGGACTTAAAATAAATTTTCATGTCCATTCTTGTTTTCTTCCTTTCACCATGCTCCTCATTATCCACTAGCATTGCCCCAGAATAATAATCTTTGCTTTTAAATTCGACAATTCCGTAAATTACGTCATTCATATTTGGTTCTGGAAATTTTGAAAGTGTGAGGGTGCTTTCGGTACATTGTACTTCAATTCTAAATTTTAGTTGTCCATCTGCAGACTCAGAATATTCGGGAAAATCGTCCCCAGCCAGCATGTGATAAACCATTGGTTTGTTTTCCACAAACTTTATTGAAAATCCAAAACCACCAAAAAGTCCATATGCGCCATCTATTGAAATAGTGTCGTTTTTAACGTAATAAAATGATTTAAAGGGCATCTTCCGCTCCTTTCCAATAGTAGAGACCATCAAAGAGTCATTTTCATAAAAATTAGCCAAAAGGACATTGTCATACACTAAGAAAAGTTCATTGAAAGATTCGCCAAATTCCGACTCAGACAGTTTAAAATCCACCTCTTTTTTTATGTTTTCGTCAATTTTAAAGTCTGACTTTCCGTTATTCTCTTTTTGTCCACAAGAAGAGATTGAAATTAGGATGGAAAATAATATTACTGTTTTTTTCAATTTTTGCTTTTAAATGCTCTACAACGGTTTGGCTATGCGCAGTGTCCCGCAGGATATTGCGTATAGGTGTTGTTGGCGTGTCGTGCTTTTTTCTTTTTTACCATTGCTTTTCTATTCTCTTCAAATAATCATTCTCGAAAATGAGAGTAAGTCGTTCAATTTCAATTGTGTCTGTTCTAAAGTCCATGTATTCATAAAGTCTATGGTCTTTAAGCACATTCTCAATTTCTTGTTTGGTTTGGTCAGTTTGTCCAACAATTTGAATGATTGTTTCTAAGTCCGATTCCGTGTCAGAATATCCTTCTTTCATGTGTGTTAATGCCACTGCTTGGTCGACAACTGAATAGAATCCAATTCCTGTCGTAACAATTAAAAGAAGGAGACAAATCCAAAATCCTATTTTCCACTTATTCTTCATCCTTCTTCAGTCCACTTCTTTGTTTCGGATCTGTAAATTTTGGATTCTCCAACACCGAGTCCATACCAAACCATATAAGTCGTGTCACTTGTTAGTTGGTAAAATGAAAGGTGCATTTGAGTATCGTCTAATCCTATTTCGGTCACATTCTTTGGAAGTCGTCCGTTTTCTTGTTTGAACTTCTCGACTTTCTCGATAATTAATTCAGCATATTCTTGTCGTTCACATAGAATGTCACAACATGAAGTTGTCACAAATAGTAAAGCAATGGTCAATATTTGAAAAAGTCGTTTCATTTTTTTTGCATGCACGCCAACGGTTGGTATAACCGAAGTTACGGTATTTAGTTGGTAGCGTTAGAATTAAGCACAGGTTTTAGCAATACGCGCTGGATTCGTACGTAGTCGAATCCGCCGTAATTGCGGTTATACATTGTTAGCTTTAGTTTTTTTGTTTTTCATTTACTCGTTTTCTAATATTCATAATGCTTGGAAAAATTAGAAATATTTGTACTAATATTACAAATCCAATTAGAGCAATTAAAATAGTCCAAATATTTTCCAATTCTATGTTTTCAAAATAAGTCAAAATGACCAAAGCTATTGGAATAAAAAGAAAAGTATAGAAATTCGGAATTGGTATTATTTTTAAATCGGTTTCTGTTTTAAAAATGAATTCAGGTGAATAATAGTAAGCAGAATTTCCAGGTAAATATTTCACGTAATATTTGAATTCAGATTTATATTTAGTTGTTATTGATGAACCGTTTTCAAACATAACTCTTCTTTTCCGTTCCATTTCAGTCGGAATAAAATGTTTTAAAAATAGTTGTTTGTCAATAGCGTTCATTCAAATTAAAGCTAACGTTAAATGTATGGCGAGTTGCGCCAAAAGAGCGCTTACCACACGGTTGGGAATAAATATAGTTAATACGGTTGAATTTCCGTCTGGAAATTCGACCGCAATTAGCTATACATCTTGTTATAAATTGCCTGCAGGGCAGAACAAACCCATGGCACGGCAGTAAAATTGATGTCTCAAAATTTTGCCGCATTAATCGTTCCGTTCCCGTCCACCTTGCGTAACCCTTGCGCACTGGCGGCAAAAAGGAAAGTAACAAGCCATACTTTATTTTAAAACCCAACCTTTGGCTTTGGACAGACTTAAGCAATGAAAGACAGGCATTTTTTGCTTTTCTGATAAACGTTCTACTTGCGTATTGTTGCGTCCGACTAGCACGTTAAAAGCAAAAAAAGGAAAGTAGCAGACCAAACTCTACTTTTTTAAGTGCGGGTTATTTATAACGTTAAATGTATGGCAAGTTGCGCCCAAAAGAGCGCGTACCAAACGGTTGCGAATAAATATAGTTAATACGGTTGAATTTCCGTCTGGAAATTCGACCGCAATTAGCTATACATCTTGTTATAAATTGCCTGCAGGGCAGAACAAACCCTTGGCACAACAGTAAAATTGATGTCTCAAAATTTTGCCGCTTTAATCGTTCCATACCCGTCCACCTTGCGTAATACTTGCGCACTGGCGGCAAAAAGTAGGGTAACAAGCCACAATCTACTTTAAGACCCAAACCTTTTGTTTTGGACAGACTTAAGCGATAAAAGAAAGGCATTTTTTGCTTTCCTGATAAACGTTCTGTTTGCGCATTGTTGGGTCCGACTAGCACGTTAAAAGCAAAAAAGGGAAGGTAGCGGACCAAACTCTACTTTTTTAAGTGCGGGTTATTTATAACGGTTTAGCTATGAACAGTACGGGGGCAAATTGGCGTTTGCTTTCCGCCACGCACATAGCAAAATCTTTTTATTTTGATTTATTTTTTCCTTTCTAGAGCAAAATCCAAAAGATTTTGCAGACTTCATAAAAATACGCAAACCTTCTGTTTAAGTCCGAAGCCCGTATTGTTTATAGGTTTTGTTGTACCACGTTATTTTTAGAACGTTAAGGGTAACGCAAATCCTCCACCAAAAAGTCCAACTGATTTATTCATATAAGTTGCAGGTTTGTATTCTGTTAAATTTTCTAATAGTTGACTTATTAATTCTCTTTTGTTCTCAGGAACTTCTCCACGTATTTTGGTTACTAATTTTCCGTTTATGTCAACATTTATTAGAATGCTTGCACGTCCTTTAATTTGTTTCAGTTCCTTAGAATTTTTTATTTCCGCTCTAATTAATTTCATGTAATTAGGATTCAGTTCCTTTTTGTTGATTATGAGTGGAAAAAATTTGTCTTTGTAGAGAAATTTTGGAAGCTCATCGACATGGAATAAGAACATTTTTTCAGAGTAATTAAGTTCTCCGCATTGTTCTTTAATCAGGTCATACGCTCCAAAGTCGCCCAGAGAATATGATTTTTGGAGCAGCTCGCATGCCCTAAATTTGTTCCCTAAATTCAACTCAGTTCCAGCTAAATTGTAAATAGCGTCTTTGTTAGTTGAGTCAATTTTAATTATAGATTCGTAATTGATTTTTGCATTTTGAAAATCAGAATTTTGATAGGCATCATTACCTTTAATTAAGAGTTTTTCAATTTCAGATTCCTGTCCGAATAAAGGGCAGATTGAATATAGAATAATTAAGATTAACAATTTTTTCATAATGTGGTACAACGGTCTCGGCTATGAATAGTTGCGTGGTTTAGTACGGACTTTTACAATTACACGACAAGCTGAAAATTCCGCAGGAATTTTTCAGGATAAGCCTGTAATAGCAATTGTTTATAGCCATTGTTGTAACCAGTTATTTTAGTTTATTTTTTGTTTAAATTTCTGTATCTCGGAAATATAAATTTCATTTAAAAACTCGTTATAAACATCATCTCGTTTATAATGCATATTATTTTCCGCTTTCAAGATTTGCTCTTTTGCTTTTTCGATTTGCCCAAGTTTTTGGTAGGATTTTGCCATTCCAAAATAAGATTCGGGAATGTGTTCCGATTGTTTTAAAGCCCGTTCAAATTCTGAAATCGCTTTTTTGTAATTCCCGAGTTCGTACTCACAAAGTCCGAGATAAACGAAACTATGAATATCTACCCAATCCTCTTTTTGATTTTTGATATTGCGATTAAACAATTCAATGGCTTTTTGATATTCCTTCTTTCCGAAAAAGCATTCTCCTCGCAAAAAGTCGATATCTTCTCCCCAAGGCGCATCTACGAAGTTTGGTGTTAAACTGTCAAGTCTGTCAAAATCTTCGAGAGCTTTGTCAAAATCTCGCATTTTTCTTAACCTTATCCAACCTCTGTAACCTAAATGTAATTTTGGGTCGAGTTCGACTGCTTTATTAAGATATTCAAATCCTTTCTCGAAATTTCCAGCTTTATTAAATGCAACTGAACGTTCCATCCAAGCATCGCTATTTTCTTGGTCATATTCAATGGCTTTTTCGTACTGGTGAGATTCTACCATTAACCTTGATTTTTCCTTGTCCGATTTTGTTTTCCACCAAATTGTAACTCCGATTATTAACAGAAGAATTATGGAACCTAAACCGATGAATAAATATTTAAAAAATTTCTTCAATTCTTCCGTCTTTGATTTTGAGTCTAATTAGGTTGTACGTTTTATAATCTTTATCTCTTTTCCAGTCTGTAAGTCCGATTGCAATTTGTTCCAATTCCTTTATTAGTTGTCCGTTATTAAACTCGGTACTTTTATAATTTTCATCGATTTGGAATGTTTCGATATCGCAAAGCTTTCCTGTTTTCGAGATATTTAACCTCAATGTTACAAATCCATTTTTTGGTTGAATTTCTGTTTCGGAAAGTTGGATTTTCTCAAAGGCTTTTCTTAAAGCGGGATTTTCGCCCTCAATTCGACTATTAATTCCGTTTGCCCAATATGGTAAAGTCCGTTCGTCACAATCATTTTTTTCTTGCGAAAAAGATTGAATAGTGAAAAGCAATATTGTTAGGACGAGAATTTTTTTCATAATTGGTTACAACAATTGGATATCCGTCATATGACGGATATTTCTTTTTTGTGAATACTAATCTAGTGGATTTTTAATTGCCGTAAAAGTATGTTTGGCTACATGGGTATATATTTCTGTTGTTTTGGTACTTCCATGGCCTAATAAAACTTGTATTTGCCGTAAATCGGTACCAGATTCTAGCAAATGTGTAGCAAAACTATGTCTTAGTACGTGTGGGGTAACCGTTGTGCGTATACCGGCTCTATTGGCTGCATCTTTTACTATTTTTAATACACTTACGGCACTGTAGGTTTCTTTATTTCTGCCTTCAAACAAATAGGTGGTAGGTTGCCACTCTTTATAATATCGTCTTAAATTCTCCAAAACATTTGAACTCAATATGGTAATTCTATCTTTTTTGCCTTTGGCTTGTTTTATACGTATTATCATACGTTTGCTGTCTATATCTTCTAGTTTAAGACTTACCAATTCACTTCGCCTTAATCCTGAAGAATACAGTAGTTGTACTATACATTGGTGTTTTAAGTTATTGGTATGGTCAATAATACGTAATACCTCTTCTTTAGATATAACTTTGGGTAAATGGCTTTCTTTTCTAGGTCTTTCTAGCTCATAAAACCGATTGGGCATACCCAAAACACCTTCGTAATAAAACTTAATGGCATTAATGGCCTGGTTTACGTAAGAGTTAGAACAATTACGGTTAATTAAACTTTTTAAGTATTCTCGTATTTCACTCTCGTTCAGGGTTTCCAGGTCTTTTTCTGGATATCGATTTATAAATTGTTCAAAAAACTGCACATACACTTTAACCGTGTTTTTAGCGTAGCGTTTAAGTTCTAAACGTTGTAAATAGGGCTCTGGACACCGCCGGTAGCTAGGCGGTAATTCGCGCGTTCTAAACCAATTGGCATCTACTTCTTGGTTATGTGTGTTTATAGGTCTGTTGGTTAAAAATTTATTGTAGTTAATCCATGCCACCCCTTTAAAAGTGCTATATATTCGGTTTAGATTGGTTTTGCTATTGGGTACATAGGCCATACGGTATTTGGTGCTCCACTTGCATTGTGGTAAGCCTTTAAGAAGGTCTTGTATTAGTTTATCTGGACTAAATTGAATGCCAATTATCCGTTTGTTGGCAATCATTAGATGATGCAGGGTTATGGATTTAGAAGAAATCATTTTACAATCCTAGCTTAAAAAAGAATCATAAGTCGTATTTTAAACGTATAATATTCATTTAAATGTAATGGAAACACGGCATTGTCCAATTTGCGGGGAGGTCATTAAAGGTCGTTCCGATAAAAAGTTCTGTGGTGCAAAATGTAAATCTAGCAGCCAATATGAAAAAAGACAGACAGAAGAAGTTTATTTTTTTAAAGTGGATAAGCAGTTGAAGGTGAACCGAAAAATCTTAAAACGTTTTAACCGGTCTGGTTACACTACAATAAGGCAAGCCTAATTAAAAAGGGAAGGGTTTAATCCAAGATTTCATACCCATTATTGGAAAAATAGTAAGGGCGAAATCTACTTTTTTGTGTATGAATATGGTTTTTTGGCAAAAACCATAAACGGTGTGCCAAAGTTTGTGTTGATAACATGGCAACCGTTTATGGACAAGGGGTAACAGATCTAGCTAGCACCCGCTACCGTTAAGCTTTTCATTTTTTGGTAACCGCATTTTATACAAGTGATAAATATGTATTATGCAGAAGATAATACCAGAAATTACTAAGGGGCCAGAGGCTAAAAATACCCCATATACTACGTAAAAAGCACTAGAAACTAGATGCCATACCCTAAAATGTGCCATTTCTTTTTTAGTAGCGGCAAAAAAGCCGGCTACAATGGCAATATAACCAATGGTTTCTACTATTACTGTCATTGCTCTAGTTGGGTTAATACACGTTGTTTATAATCTTGTTGTTTTAGTTGTTCCTCAATGTGGCCCAGTTCCGTTAAAAAATTGGGACTATCTTTTAATAGGTGAGTTAATACCGTTATTTGGGTTTGCCATAGCTGTTCTAATTGCGGTAGTTGTTTAAGTGCCTTTGGGGTTAGGAGTAAAAGTTGTTTGCGGCCATCGGTCTGGTCTGGTTGCGTTTTTACAAATCCTCTTTTTTTCATTTTTTTTATAATTTTTACCACTGCCGGATGCGAAAAATTAATTTGGTCCGCAATTTCCATCAAAGTCATTTGTTGGTTCTTCTGCAATAATCGAATAACCAAGTTCCAGTTGGGTTCAATGGCAATATCCAACTCATCGTACAAATCACGTGTGCTATACAACAGGTAATCACTTAATCGTTTTAACCTACTTGTAAATCCCTCAATATTTAATGTCAACAAAAAATCATCCATAACATATACGTAACTGGTTACGCAAATATATATAATATATGTAACTAGTTACGTATATGTCCTAAAAAAATGTATTGCATTAGGGTTTTTGGTTAAGGGGTGTATGTTTTGGTAGAGTGGGCCAGAAGTTTGTTTAAATCTGCCAATTCTTTTTCAGTTAGATGTCGCCATTTGCCTACGGGTACATCTAAATGAATATTCATAATACGGTAGCGTTTAAGACGGGTTACTTTATTGCCTAAATATTCGCACATACGGCGTATTTGCCGGTTAAGGCCTTGGGTAAGTATAATTTTAAATTGATGGGTATTTATCTGTTCTACATAACATTTATTGGTTACGGTATCTAAAATTGGTACGCCATTACCCATACGTTGAATAAATTTTGTGGTTATAGGATCTTTTACCGTTACAAGATATTCCTTTTCATGGTTGTTACGAGCCCTTAAAATCTTGTTTACGATATCTCCATCATTGGTTAGCAATAGTAGTCCCTGGCTATCCTTGTCTAGCCTACCAATAGGAAAAATACGATCTGGGTAGTTTACAAAATCTACAACATTATTTTTTTCTCTTTTGGTATCTGTAGTGCAAACAATACCTCTTGGTTTGTTCAATAGCAAATAGACTGGTTTAGGCTTATTGTTTTTTGCAGAAATTAGCTTGCCGTCTAATCTTATTTCGTCCGTTTGGGATACCTTGCTACCCATCTCGGCCACTTGTCCATTAATAGTTACCCGCTGTTGGGCAACCAACTTGTCTGCTTCTCTTCTAGAGCAATAGCCAATTTCACTAAAATACTTATTTATGCGTACCAATGGGGTTTGTTTAATGTGGCAAAATTAGGATGAATAAGACAAAATTAAAAGATGAACCGTAAATCTCTCTATGTATAAAGAATAGTTACTTAATTTAAGTCTTGGTATATTAAAAAATTACGGTAATATTCTCGTTACTAGATGGTTAAATTATTGAACATTAAAAATGTAACATTTTAACAAAAATATTAACTATATTTAACCAGACCAATTAGATATTTAAAACAAAATTGACCAATCCAAGTTTCTTGCTTCCATGTAATGGATGCACTTTCCGTAGTATTTTATCTCTTGTTTTTACCTTGCAGTTTACCTTTCATGCCTTGGGGCAAGACAATAAAGCAATATACAATTTGCACGATGCAGTTATAGGAGATCAAAATCTTGCTATCTACAATGGTATTCTATATAAAGAGGAGTACACCAATACCGAACTTGTTAATGTATTCTATAAAAATTTAAACTTTTTTGTTGGAGACCTTAACTATGATCAACAATCTTACTATGGTCAAAAGTTAAAATTAGATACCTATAATGATCAATTGTTAATTACGCCAAAAAATTTAGCTAACGCATTATTATTGGTGTTGGACAAATCTAAGGTATACTGGTTTACCCTAGACCAAGAAACATTTTATAATGCAGATAATCTTACAGAAAGTCCTAAAGTTACTGGTTACATAAAATTATTGGCCAAGGGAGATAAGGGCTGGGTTTTTAAGAAAAGTAGAAAGCTTAGGATTATCTATAGAAAAGATAAAAAAGAAGCGCTAAAGTATATTTTAAAAGAATCATTTTGGGTTTTTAAGGATAACATTTTAATAGAGGTAAAGGGTAAACAAGATTTAAGAGACCTATATCCGTTAAAAAAGGATTTAATTAATCAGTATTTTAAAGAAAACAGATTGTTATATAAAAATAATAAAGACCAGTTTTATTCAAGACTGTTTAATTTAAATATAAACAGTTAGTCATGTTAAAGAAAACTATCTTTCTTTTTGTCTTTTGTCTAATAGGATTCTCCATTTATGCTCAAGATAACCCTGCAAAGGATACCATTAAGATTAATGCACAAACGCTTAAGGAAGCCTTAAAGCAATTAAACTCTATAGCCGACTATTCTTTTTACTATGATGCCAATAGTTTGGACAGTATTAGATTAACCAAAACCTATACCAGTACTACAATACAAGAATTGTTGGAGGCGGTATTGCAAAACACAAATCTAAACTACTACGTATTTGAAGGTAACAAGATTATCTTAACCGAAAATAACATTATATACGATAAGCTGCCGGAAGGATTTTTTAAAAAAGATTCCGTGGTAAAACCAATAGAACCTGTTAGCAGACCCATATTTTACTCCAGAAACAATAAACAAACACGTTTAAGGAGTAGAATAGAAACGGTAAGATTGGGTAAAGAACAGAAAAATAATAGTAGAACTTCATTTAGGGTTTACGGCCGTGTAACCAATAATAACACTGGAGAACCCATTCCAGATATGACTATTATAGCTCAAAATGGAACATTGAAAGCATTGACATCTCTTGATGGAAATTTTGAAATGGAATTAAATCCGGGTGAAAACGTGCTCAATTTTAGGGCCCTGGGAATAAAGCAAGCTACAAAGCGATTGATTATTTTTAATGATGGTGAATTAAACTTTGGGTTTGATGAAAGTTTGGAGCAATTAGATGAAGTAGTAGTGCAGGGTAATATATACAGAAATGTAGAAGAAACTGCGGGAGCTCCAGAAGAAATAGACAGTGAAGAAAGTAAAACGGTGCCTTTGGTCTTAGGAGAAAGAGATGTTTTAAAAGTGGCAACCGCATTACCGGGTATATCTACAGCAGGTGAAGGTTCTACCGGTTTTAATGTAAGGGGTGGTAGGGCAGACCAGAATTTAATGCTGTTTGATGGTGCTACTATCTATAACCCACAACATTTCTTTGGTATATTTTCTGCTATTAACCCATTTAGTATTGGTAAATTAAGTGTTTACAAGGGTAATATACCCGCTGCTTACGGAGGTAGGTTATCTTCTGTTTTTGATATCAATACCAAAATTGGAGACACAACAGCTTTTAAAGGAGAGGCCTCCTTAGGACCCGTAACTGGTAATTTGGTATTGCAATCACCAGTTAAAAAAGGGAAATCTTCTATATTGTTTGGTGCCAGAGGAGCGTACGCAAACTGGATTCTAAGATCGCTCAATGAGAAGTCTTTGAACAAAAGTAGAGCGTCTTTTTATGATGGTGTTCTTAATTATAATGATAGAGTCAATGAAAATAATACGGTAAAGGTCACTACATATTACAGTGATGATAACTTTAGTATTTCATCAGACTCAACCTACATTTATAGGAATAAACTAGCTTCACTACAATGGCAACACAAGTTCAATGATAAGAACCTTGCCAATGTACAATTAAGTTATACAGGCTATGGTTTTAATATAGATTACGAGAGGGGCTCTAATGATGACTTTAAACTTGGTTTTGATATCGAAGAATATAGGGCCAAATTTGATTTTAATTATTTAAAAAGTACAAAAACAAGTTTTAATTACGGCATAGAGTCCGGACTCTATAGCGTAGTACCAGGGTATATTGAACCGTTGAATAATAATTCTATTGTTAAATCCAATGAGTTAAAAAGAGAAAAAGGACTAGAAACAGCAGCTTATCTTAGTGTTGAACAAGATATTTCTAAGGAATTTTCCATTAATATGGGAGTAAGGTACTCTTCCTACGCTGGTTTGGGTAGTAGCACACAATATACTTATGATCCCAATGCTCCAAGATCAGAAAGTACAAGACAAGATACCATTAATTACCAAAATAATGAGTTTATAGATTTTCAAGGAAATCCAGAATTTAGAATTGGTGCGCGCTATTTGTTAAATCCTTCTTTGTCCATTAAGGCTGGTTTTAATACGGCAACTCAGTATATTCATATTTTAACAAACAATACCACTATTTCGCCAATAGATACTTGGAAGTTAACAGATACGAATATAAAAGCACAAAAAGGGCAACAATTTTCCTTGGGTGTATTTAAAAATATTGAATCAAACACCTACGAGGTAAGCTTAGAAGGCTTTTATAAAACGGCTAGGAATGTAATTGATTTCAAAACTGGTGCGCAGTTACTCTTAAACGAAAATATTGAAACAGAAATTTTACAAGGAGACGGTAAGTCTTACGGTGTAGAATTTTTAATTCGAAAAAACCTAGGTAAGCTTAATGGCTGGTTGGGTTATACCTATTCAAGATCATTTTTAAAATTAGATAGCGAATTTGAAGAAGAGCGTGTCAATAACGGTGAATTCTTTGCCTCTAATTTTGATAAACCACATGATGTTAGCTTAGTTGCCAACTATAAATTCACAAAAAGATATAGTCTTTCTGCAAATTTTGTATACCAAACGGGTAGGCCTGTAACGGTCCCCGTAGGTAATTTTAATTTTAATGATGCGCAATATGCGGCTTACAGCGACCGTAACAGCCTTAGAATACCAGACTTTTACAGATTAGACCTTGGGTTTAATATAGAGGGTAACCATAAGCTAAACAAGGTAGGGCATAGCTTTTGGACCATATCTGTCTACAATGCCTTAGGGCGAAACAACCCATATTCTGTTTTTTATGTTACCGAGTCAGGAAGAATAAAAGCTTATAAAAGTTCTATTTTTTCTATACCTGTACCATCCATTACCTATAATTTTAAATTTTAAGATGTTGAGGAATAAGAGCATTACTAAAATAGTAGCGGTACTTGTTATAGGTATAGGGTTGTTAATAGCTTCTTGCACAGAACCCTTTATAGCGCCTACTTTAGAATTTGAGGATTTATTGATTATTGATGCTAGTATTACGGATGAGCTAAAACAACACGATATTAGATTAAGTAGAAGCTATCAAGAAGATTCAACAAATGTGAACATATCTAGCGCCAAGGTATACATAAAGGATAATAATGGTAATCAATTAGATTTTTTTGAAGTTAAAGAAGGGCTTTACCGTTCTAACGAAGCTTTTAGGGCATTGCCAGGTATGGAATACCAGTTATTTGTTACGGATGAAAAAGGGGAAGAGTACCTTTCTGACAAGGTGATGTTACCAGAAAAAGCGACAGTAGATAATGTAAGGGCGGCAAGGGTATTAAATGATGATGGTGTGGATGGGGTTGAAATTTACGTAGATGGCTCTAATACTACTAACACTACTTCATTTTTTAGGTATGAGTTTGTAGAAACGTATAAGTTTGAATCATTTTTTAAGCCAACAAAAGAATTTAGGTTAACCGCTAATCCAGCAGAACCTTTAGAATTGGTAGAGAAGCAAGAAGAAGAACGTATCTGTTATGTATCTAATAAATCCAATACAATTCTTTTAACGGCTACGACTAATTTAGGTAGTAATAGTATTAAAGATTTTCCTGTAACTTTTATTAATAGGAGAAATAGAAAGGTTGCCTTACGTTATAGTATTCTTGTAAGACAATTAAGTTCTAGTAGGACTGCCTATGAATTCTACAACACACTTCAAAATTTCTCTAGTAGTGAAAGTTTGTTTTCTCAAATACAGCCAGGACTTTTAGTCGGTAATATAGAACATGTTTCCAACTCTAATAAAAAAGTAGTTGGTTTGTTCGAGGTGGTATCCATATCCGAGAAGCGATTGTTTTTTAATTATAAAGAAATTTTTGGCAATGACATTC
Organism: Croceivirga radicis; assembly: GCF_002072105.2. Taxonomy (GTDB): domain Bacteria; phylum Bacteroidota; class Bacteroidia; order Flavobacteriales; family Flavobacteriaceae; genus Croceivirga; species Croceivirga radicis. The sequence continues at coordinate 434,378 of NZ_MTBC01000004.1, read as the reverse complement.
CTTATCTTGGTAATTGTGAAGCAGAAGGCTTTGGTATCAACAGCCCTTTATTGTTAGAAAGAATAGAATCAGGAGCATATCAATACACCTCCGAAAATCCACCGGGTATATTTAATATCTCTTCAATTAGATGTATAGACTGTACGTTGTTTGGTACAGCTGAAGTACCAGAATTTTGGACAGAATAGAAACACATGAAAAGATCACTCTATATAATTACGTTTTTTTTAATTGGCACCCTAAACGTACTTGGGCAAAATCAAGCCAAAATGGCCAACTTATCCCAAAAAGCTAGTATTGAATCTATTTATGTACACTACAGCAATAACCTTCTGCTCACTGGAGAGTATTTATTTTTTAGAATAGATGTTATAAATAAAAAACAAAGCAATTATTCCAATTTAAGTAAGTTGGGTTATGTGGAATTATTGTCTGCCAAAGGTGATCGTATTGCAATTAAAAAAGTAACTATTAAAGATGGTATGGGAGATGGAGACATCTTTATACCCACTAATACGCCATCTGGTTATTACAAACTAATTGGGTATACAAAGGCAACTAGGAGTGGGCAGTTTAGTACGTTTTTTAAAGATGACATTGTAATAATTAATCCCTATACAAACGAGCAAAAAGTATTTTGGCCAAATAATGAAAGTACTGTAGATGGCAATTTAGAAGACTTAAAAAGTGGTGCAAAGCTTGATAATAATTCAAATAGAAATCCTATAGAATTACAATTGAATAAAAGTGTTTTTTCTACCCGAGATAGGGTTGAGCTACATTTGGAAGCACCAAAAAATTTACAAGGAAGTTATTCGCTTTCGGTAAGAAAATTAACGAACTCTTTAACGTATTCAATAAAGAAAAACCCATTTAATGCAGGCTTGAAAAATGAGAAAGCAATAAATGAAAACAATAAAGTTATTCCTGAAGTTAGGTCAGAAATTATTCAAGGTACACTTAGGGCGCTAAATAATGAAGTTAGTGCGGCTAACAGAAAAATAGCATTTTCTCTACCTGGCTTCAACAATGAGTTTAGAATTGTAAATACAGATAACAACGGAGATTTTGCCTTCAATTTAGAAGGGCGTAACCTAGAGAGTAATTTATTTTATAAAATACTAGATGGTCAAATCCAAGATTTTAAAATTGAAATTGAAAATCTGCCAATATTAGAAGTAGCTGAAGAGGAAATACCTCCTTTTATCTTAACACCGGATATGGAAAATTCCATTACCAAAAGAAGTGTCTACAATCAAATAGAGAATGCATTTTATGGTTTAAAACCAGATACGGTTCTACTAGAAAACGTTAAAATTTCAGAATTTGGTAACAAATTCATTTCTTATGAATTAGATGAATATACCCGTTTTCCAAGTTTTAAAGAAACACTTGTAGAGGTAGTGGATAACGCTTGGATAACGAATCAAGGAGGTAAAAGTAGCATATTTGTGAGAGATACAGATGCAACCAGAGAAACAGTTGGTTATGAGCCATTGGTGGTTGTAGACGGTCTATATGTAACGGATCATCAAAGCGTAATTAATTATCCAGCTTCCAAGATAAAAACTATTAAAGTTTTCAGAAATCAGTACACCTTTGGTGGTACCATCTATCAAGGAATTTTTCAGATTGAAACGTTTGAAAAAGATTTTTTTAATCTATATGCGGATTTATATGCTAATTTGGAGTTGCTTAGACCAGATGTTCCAAAGAAAAGATTTAAACAATTGTATGGTAAAGAACAAGAAAAAAGTATTATCCCAGATTTTAGACATCAATTATATTGGAATCCAGATCTTAGGGTAAAGAACGCAATTACGGTAGATTACTTTTTTACATCAGATGTACCTGGTGAGTATGTAATTGAATTGGAAGGTTTTTCAGATAACCTCTCTCCAATTAGGTCAGTAAAAAAGTTTACGGTTAAGTAAACTGCATTTATTTTAAAATTTTCTTTAGGTATTTTTTCCTTACCTATTTTAAGCGTACTAAATGAACTATATCAATAGTTGAAAACGATTTATAAATATAAGGTAGTAAGGGGCTTATTATTGGGGATAGGAGTGTGCATAATTTCTTGTACCGAGCCATTTGAAGCTTCCAGTTTGGACTTTGAAGATATGTTAATTGTTGAAGCTAGCATTACAGATGAGTTAAAACAGCACGATATTAGAATTAGCAGGAGTTACCAAATAGATTCTACCAATGTAAATGTATCAGGTGCAAGTGTATATATAGAGAACCAAAATGGGGTTAAAACTAACTTTTTTGAGGTAAAAGAAGGTTTATACCGTTCATCAACCCCGTTTAAACCCCTAAAAGGAAATAGTTACAGATTATTTATTACGGATGAAAGGGGTATTTCTTATACCTCTGAGCAGGTAGGTTTACCAGAACCTTCAGTTCTAACTAATTTATGGGCAGAACGGGTTTTAAATGACGAAGGGGTCGACGGGGTTGAAATATATGTGGATGGTCTTTCGACAAATAACCAAACGGCATTTTTAAGATACCAATTTATAGAAACATATCGCTTTGACTCTTTTTATAAGCCTTTAAATGAATTTAGAGTTATTTCTAATGAACCACCTGTATTGGAATTAGTGCCAAAGTTGGATGAAGAACGGTTTTGTTACATAACTAATAATTCAAATACAATATTAACAACCACGACTAATAATAGTATTGATAATAGTACCAGAAAATTTCCCATAACTTTTATCGAACGAACGAATAGAAAAGTGCGTTATAGATATAGTATATTGGTAAAGCAGTTGAACTCTTCAAGACAATCTTTTGAGTTTTATTCAACCTTAAAGAACTTTTCTACAAACGTAAACTTATTTACGCAGGTACAACCAGGTCCTTTGGTTGGCAATATAAAAGGAATTTCAAATGAAGTAAATAATGTTATTGGTTTGTTTGAGTTGGTTTCGGTTTCACAACAACGTATCTTCTTTAATTATGAAGATATCTTTCAAGATGCATTACCCTTCATAGATTCATGTGAAAGCCCACAAGGTCCTTTTCCAATAGATGATACCTTCCTTTTTGAACGAATAGCATCTGGCACGCATCAATTTGTGTCAGAACAACCTGGCCTACCTATCAGCTACTTTATAGCGCCAATAAATTGTATAGATTGTACTTTATATGGTACCGCAATCCCACCTGATTTTTGGAAAGACTAGAAATATATTACAGAGAATTGCGCCAAACCATTTTTGTAGGAACAATTTCTTGCATTAGAGTATTCTCTCTAATATGCTGGGCAGCTAGTTCTGCCATTCTTTTAAAGTCAGTAGAAATAGTAGAGATTCCCTCACAAACCAATTCCTTTAATATGTTATCATCATAAGACAACACACCAACATCTTGGCCAACCACTAAACCTTTGTTTTTACAAGTTTTAATTAGAGGCCAAAGGCAACTATCATTTTTTACGAAGAAAAGAATTCCTTTTTTTACTTTGTCCTCTTGCATGGTTTTATAAATTTCATGATTCATGCTATTATTGGTTACAAATTCTAGAAATACTTTCTTCAATACTTCTGGTGAGTAATCGTTACTAGGATTGAATATAAAATGAATGGCACTGTATTTTGCAATTACATTTTTGTAATCTTCTAGAATGGAATAGGTATTTTTTTGAAATTCTTGTGTTACGTAAGATATATTGGGGCCAACATTAATATACCGATCTACTAACAATAATTTTTGGGCCTCCAATCCATTTAGTAAAGGAATCAAGGCTTCATTCTGTATTGGGGCCACCACATATTTACCATAATTTCCAATAATGCTTTTTAAAATTGATTTAAACAACGGAATATTGTTGTGATGAAAAAATATGTCTACCCTATATGTTGCTCCTAGGGCTTCGGTAAAAACAGTATGAAAATCTTCCTGTATGCTTTGATAAGCAAATAAGACCAAAGCTACTTTAGTATTTATTTGCGTATTGGTATCAACTATAAAGTAACCCTTGTTTTGTTTAGAAGCAACAAGTCCTTTTTCCTTTAAAACTTCATAGGCCTTAACAACGGTTCTTCTAGCATAGCCAATTTTAGATACCATCAAATTTATAGAGGGCAATTTATCTCCAATACCTAGCTTTTTTGCGTCAATAGCTTCTGTTATAGCTAAACTAATTCTCTGGTGTTTACTTAGCGTTTTGTGCTCCTGTAATGATTTTATTTTATGTATTAAAAAATCCATTTCTTAACCCTCAGCCTGTTATTTATACTATTATTTAACATAACGTTACAATATAAAATCTTTCACACTTAATTTATGTTAAAATACTAATAGAGCAATAATAAGGTGTTAATAATAAAAAAAATATAATTTTATATGTAAAAAAATGTATATATAATATATTATATACTATATTAGCAAGGTAGCACAGTGTATCACAGTTTTATTTTGTTTTTGTGAGAACTTTTGTGTTAACAAGCTTTTAACTAAAACTAAACTATTTATGAACAACCTATCTATTATGAAAAGGTGTGGTATTAGGCCCCACCTTTACTTATTTGCGTTGCTTTTTGGAAGTGTGTTCTGGACACTTGCTTTTGCCCAGACTATTACTATTTCAGGAACAGTAACTGCAACTGTAGACGGTATGCCCTTACCAGGAGTATCAATTGTAGACTTAAACGATAATACCAAAGGCGCTATTACCGATTTTGATGGAAATTACACAATTACAGGTGTAGATTCCAATTCAACTTTAATTTTTAGCTACGTAGGATTTAAAAGACAAGAAGTAGCCGTTAATGGCAGAACAACAATTAATCTATCTATGGAAGAAGATAGGGCCGCCTTGGATGAGGTGGTGGTTGTTGGCTACGGAACACAAAAGAAAGCCACGGTAACTGGAGCGGTTACGGCCGTAAAGGGTGCGGTTTTGGAAGAGTCGCCTACAATTAGTGTTTCTAATTCATTGGCGGGTCGTTTACCTGGTCTAGTGGTTATACAGACTAGTGGTGAACCAGGTAGTGATGCGGCAAGCATTAGTATACGGGGAACCAACACTTTGGGTAACAGTTCTCCCTTAATTGTAATAGATGGTATCCCGGATAGGGACGGCGGTATTGCAAGGTTAAATGGGATGGATATAGAGAATATTTCTGTTTTAAAAGATGCTTCTGCTGCTATCTATGGTGCAAGGGCTGCTAACGGAGCTATTATTGTTACCACAAAACAAGGTAAGGTGGGTAAACCAGAAGTTACCTACACAGCTGACTTTGGTATGGCGCAACCCACAAAAGTTCCAGAGATGGCCAGTGCAATTGAGTATGCCAATATTATGAACGAGATCACCATTTTTAATAGCAATATTCCTGTAGGTCAATGGGGGGCAGCTTGGGACTCTTTTAACACTAATGGTAGTTATACTATACCAAGTACAGATGAGACGGTAACTGGGGCATTTTCACCAACCGCTTTGCAAGGGTATGCAGCTGCGGAAGATCCGTGGATTTACCCAAACACCGATTGGTTTGATGCTACCTTTAAGGATTGGTCTTACCAAAGCAGACATAATATAACCTTGAGCGGAGGTAGTGAAGATGTAAAATATTTCTCTAGTATTGGATATTTTGACCAAGACGCATATTATAAAAATTCAGGAACAAGATATCAACAGTATAACTTTAGAATTAATACGGATATTAGAGTTTCAGATCACATAAAAACTAAATTGGGTTTTGGTTACAGAAAAGAAGATCGTAAGTATCCAACGGAAGGTGCTGGTGCAATTTTTAGAATGTTGATGCGTGGTAGGCCAACAGATCCTGCAATATGGCCAACGGGAGAACCTGGCCCGGATATTGAAAATGGGCAGCAGCCAGTGGTTATAACAACCAATGCGACAGGATATGACAGGCAACCAACAGATTATATACAGTTTACCGGGTCAGTAGACATTACTAATCCTTGGGTAGATGGTCTAAAATTAACCTTATTGGCCGGTGTTGATCAAAGCCAATTAAGAAGAAAATTATGGCAAACGCCTTGGGAGTTGTACTCTCTGGATAGGGAGACGTATATTAATACAGGTGTACCTGTTTTAGAGTCTGCGGTTCGTTCTAGTTTTACCGACCCTAGATTAACACAATCTGCTACCAATAATTTAAATACCAACCTTACCGCTTTGGTAAGTTATGACAGAATATTTGCAGAGGACCATACCGTAAATCTTATGGCGGGCGTAACAAGAGAACGTTTTCAAAACGAATTTTTCTCTGCATTTAGTAGAAATTTTATTTCGCCTTCAATTGATCAATTATTCTTTGGTGGTCAAGACGGACAACAAGTGGATGGTAGTGCCTTTAATAGAACAAGACTTGGTTATTATGGTAGGGCGCAATATAACTACAAGCAAAAATATCTAGCGGAATTTATTTGGAGATATGATGGCTCATATATTTTCCCAGAAGGCGATAGATTTGGTTTCTTTCCTGGTTTCTTAGCTGGTTGGAATGTCTCAAATGAAGATTGGTTTGATGTTAAAGCTATTGACTATTTAAAAATTAGGGGTTCTTACGGGCAAATGGGTAATGATCAGGTGTTTTTTGACGGTTCATTACAAGAATATGCTTTTTTATCTACCTACGCACCAAATCAATACCCTATTAATGGGCAAGTAGTAAATACGTTAACAGAATCTTTATTGGCTAATCCAAATTTCACATGGGAAAGAGCCAACAATTTCAACGTAGGATTGGACGCTGCCTTATTTAATAGCAACTTAACGGTGGGCTTTGAATATTTTTACAATAGAAGAGATCAAATTCTTATTCAGAAAACAGGATCTACGCCTGGATCCTCTGGTATAGCATCTAAATTACCACCTGTAAATGCTGGTAAGGTAGATAACAAAGGTTTTGAATTTGCTTTAAATTATTATGGAAATAGCCAAGGTGATTTTAAATGGGATGTAGGATTAAACGGTGGTTATGCCAAAAACGAAGTGGTTTTTATGGATGAAGTTCCAGGTGCTCCAGATTATCAGCGAATGGAAGGTAAACCAATTGGAGCATATTTGGTTTATGAATATGATGGGGTTTTTCGTGACAATGCCGATATTGCTTCAACAACTTTGGATTACAGCGAAGTAACTCCTAACTTAAGGCCTGGAGATATGAAATTTAAAGACATTAATAACGATGGTGTTATTAATGGAGACGATCAAGTAAGATTAGAGGAAAATATTGTACCAAAGTTCAATTTTGGAGCCACCTTTAATGCAGAATATAAGAACTTTAGATTGGCAGTATTGTTCCAAGGTGCTACCGGTGCTTCATTACCTATACAAACAGAGTCTGGAGATATTGGTAATTATTTAAAATACTCTTTTGATAATAGGTGGAGTATCACTAATCCAAGCAGTGTACACCCAAGGTTAGCTACGCGTGGCGATACTTATTACACTGGCGGAGGTTTTGGTAATAATACCTATTATTTGTTTAGTAAAGACTACATCAGATTAAAGAATATACAATTAGCATACAATTTTCCAGACAATATTATTGAACCATTTGGTTTAACTGGATTTAGTGTATATGTAAGTGCAAACAATGTATTTACTTGGGCTAAGAGTGATATTTATGATCCGGAATCTACTGTGAATAGTGGTCAGTTTTATCCACAAGCTAGAGTTGTCAATACTGGATTTACATTAAAATTTTAAATAAGCTGTTATGAAAATTAGAATTAAGGTTTTGTTGGCCTTTTCGGCTACAGTTCTTTTGACGGCGTGTGCGGAAGATTATTTAGAGACACGTCCGTTAGACAAGGTTTCGTCAGATGCTACATGGGCAGATGGATCATTGGCAGAGGCATTTGTTTTTGGCGTATACTCAAATCTAAATTATGGGGGGTTTGAGGAAGAAGGTCTTGCTTCCCTAACAGACGAAGCAATGTTTACCCATTCTGGGAGGGGTATCAATGTTATTAACGAGGGAACTTTATCTCCTACAGGTACCGGAAATGTAAATATTGTACCCCAATGGGATGAGCTTTATTCAGCCGTTAGGCAAGCTAATATTGCTATTCAGGAGCTGCCAAATGCTACTTTTGAAGATGAAGGTTTAAAAAATAAACTTTTAGGAGAGTCTTATTTTTTGAGAGCTTATTTTTATCACCAGTTAGTTCGCTATTATGGTGGTGCGCCAATAATAGAAGTGCCATATGGTTTGGATGATGATTACACCGTAGCAAGAAACACCTACGAAGAACTAGTGAATTTTATCACTAATGATATTGATCAAGCAATTTCTTTGTTAGGAGACGTTGCTGATCCAGGAAGGGCCACAAGATTTAGTGCAATGGGGTTAAAATCTAGAGTGCTTTTATATGCAGCTAGCGATTTGCGTCATGGTCCTACGGTCAGTGCCAGTTCAACTGCACATTCCGGTTATGGAAATCTAGAATTAGTTGCCTACACAGGAGGTGACCAAGCAGCAAGATGGAATGCCGCTAAGGTTGCATCCAAAGCATTGCTAGATGCCACAACTGGCTATAAACTTGATTTGACTGCACCAGTTTCTGCAGAGGAAGGTACTGCAAATTACGTGGCATTGTCAATGGGTGGTGGTAGTAACGCTGCCGATCCTGCAGGGCATGATGATATTTTGTTTGAAAGGACACATTCACCTTTATTTACCCAAGAAAGTAATTGGCCTTTAGGAGGTATTCATAATGGTATTAATAACGGACCTAATGGATATCATAATTGGGCCGGTAATACCCCAATTCAACAACTGGTAGATGACTATCAAATGATGGACGGTACAGACTTTGATTGGGATAACCCAGACCATGCAGCGGCACCATACGATGATAGAGACCCACGTTTATATGCAACCATATTATATGATGGTGCAGATTGGAAGCCGCGACCAAGTGATGTTGTATCTATCGATCCCTATGACCAAATTCAAACTGGTAGTTATGCAGATGGTTCTGGCGGTATAATACCAGGTGTAGATACTAGAAGTTCATCAATAGAAAATTGGAATGGTAGTAGAACTGGTTATTATGTAAGAAAGTTTATTGACCCGGATCCAGGTGTTATAGATAATATGTCTAGCGCTCAAGTGGTACCTTGGCCGTTTATAAGATACACAGAGATTGTTCTAAACTATGTTGAGGCTTGTTTGGAAACAGGTGATGAAGCCGAAGCTGTGGCATGGCTAAATAAAATTCGCTATAGAGCTGGTATGCCCGCAATCAATGCTTCGGGAACTGAGTTAGTAGATGCTTACAGAAACGAGCGTAGAATTGAGTTGGCATATGAAGAGCATAGATTCTTTGACGCAAGAAGATGGTTAATTGCAGATGAAACATTAGGAAGGGGAATAAAGGTTGTTCGTGTAACTGCAACTTTAAAACCCGGAGCAACTCCGCATGTACCTTATCGATATGACCCGGCTGTTTACGATTACGTTTACAATGTTGTAGATAATACTGAAAACGAAACGCGTACCTGGGACGATAAAATGTATTTTATGCCTATTAGCAGGGATGAGATAAATAAAAATGAACTTTTGGTCCAAAACCCAGGTTATTAAGGACCATCAAGAATTGATTTAGAGTAAGTTAATTTAAATTTGTAATCCTATTTCATTAATTTGAAATAGGATTACTACCTTTTGCTCCTAACCAAAAAACTATCGGATTGATCAATAAATTTATCTGTAATATATTACTCTGTATTTCTATTTTCTCCTTTCTAATATTAAGCTGTAAAGAAAAGGAGCATATCTCAGAAGATTCAGAATCCAGAAAAACACCTTTGTATACTTCATTATCGTATGATTTTACAGGTATAGATTTTCAAAATAAACTGAAGGAAGGGCCTAATACCAACGTTTTAATGTACGAGTACTTTTATAACGGTGGTGGTGTTGCTTTGGCAGATATTAATAATGATGGTTTATTGGATATTTATTTTACCTCCAATATGGGAGAAAATAAATGCTATTTAAACCTAGGTAATATGAAATTTAAGGATATTACCATTAAGGCTGGTTTGCTGGGTAGAAAAGGACCGTGGAAAACCGGTATTTCTGCTGCAGATGTAAACGGTGATGGGCTAATAGATTACTATTTGTGTTATTCTGGGGCACTTCCCGGTCATAAAAGGGTCAATCAGCTATTTATCAATCAAGGGGTTGGTACAGATGGCGTACCTCGGTTTAAAGAAAAGGCCAAGGAATTTGGCTTAGATTCAGAAGGCTATAGCAATCAAGGTTATTTTTTAGATTACGACAAAGATGGTGATTTGGATATGTTGTTGTTGAACCACAATCCAAAATCACTACCTATTCTTAATGTGGCCAGTACCAAAAGGTTTTTAAAAGAGGATGATACTAATTCTGGTTTAAGGCTTTTTAATAATCACAAAAATTACTTTACAGATGTTACATTAGAATCGGGAATTAATGGTTCACCTTTATCCTATGGTTTGGCAATTGGTATTGCAGATTTAAATGAAGATGGTTGGCCAGATTTTTATGTCTCCAATGATTATGCCGTGCCAGATTATCTATATATAAATCAAAAGAATGGCACTTTTACAGACCAACTTAAAGAGAAGATAGGCCACACCAGTCAGTTCTCTATGGGTAATGATATAGCTGATGTAGATAATGATGGTCTACTGGATATATATACTCTAGACATGTTGCCAGAAGATAACAAAAGACAAAAACTTTTATTGGCACCAGATAACTATGAGAAATTCGGATTAAATGTAAAAACAGGTTTCCACTATCAATACATGCGTAACATGTTGCAAAAAAATATCGGTAATGGAGTGTTTTCGGAAATAGGGCAATTGGCCGGTATAAGTAATACGGATTGGAGCTGGTCTGCCTTATGGGCAGACTATTCAAATAATGGAAGCAAGGAACTCTTTGTAACCAATGGGTATTTAAGGGATTATACAAACTTGGATTACATTGATTATATGGATAGTTATGTAGCCTCAAAAGGAAGGCTTCAAAGAGAAGATGTTCTTAAGCTGGTGAGTAATATGCCCTCATCCAAATTGCAAAACTATTTTTTTACCAAGCAAACCGATTTTAGATACCTTAATACGGCAAGTATCAATGGGTTAAATGAAAAGGTAAATAGTAATGGAGCAGCATATGGAGACCTGGACAATGATGGGGATTTAGATTTAGTAGTTAACAATATTAATGAACGGGCATTTATCTATCAAAATAACACCAACAGTACAATTAACAATTATTTGGATGTTGTTCTAAAAGGTTCTTCCAAAAATACTTTGGGTATTGGTGCAACTGTAAAGATTTTTACTGGAAAAGAACAGCAGATATTATATCAAATGCCTACCAGAGGGTATTTATCTACTGTTAGCCCAATTCTACATTTTGGATTGGGAACTCAGACCAAAATAGACTCATTAATAGTGATTTGGAATTCCGGAGAAAAACATAACCTGTACAACTTACAGAGTAATCAAAGAATAGAGCTAAAAGAATTAATACATAAAAGTAACACTGAGCAGGTATCAAAAGATTCAATTGATGCGATGTTCAAATGGGTAAAAAATTCTTTCTCTTTTAAGGATATACATAATAACATTAACGATTTTAATAGGCAGACACTGTTATTAAAGCAGTATTCCCATAAGACGCCCACCTTGGTTAAATCAGACTTTAATGGTGATGGTAAAGAAGATTTTATTGTAGCAGGAGGCGTTGGGAATGGCGTTTACCTTTATTTAGGAGATGGCAATGGCCAATTTAATATGGTTGGCAACACAGGTTTGCCAAAGGCTTTAAAATCTAACATACAAGCCATGTGTTCAGGTGATTTTAATGCGGATGGGTTTTTAGATATCTATTTAGGGTATGGTGGCTATCATAGCTTTAAAGAGGATGATAATGCCATGGTTGATCAATTGTACTTGGGTAACGGTCAAGGAAAATTTGTAAAATCACAAGAATCAATTGGCGCTTATGGCAGCAGTACCAACGTAGTGGTAAAAAATGATATTGATAAGGATGGTGATTTGGATCTATTTATTGGAAGTGGCGTTATTCCTGGTAATTATCCAAGAGCTTCTGAAAGTTATTTTTTGATTAACGATGGGAAAGGTAATTTTTTAAGAAAATCGTTGAAGTCACAAGCCTCCCAAAATCACATAATAACAGGGGCAAACTGGGTTGATATAGATAGGGACGGAAAAGAAGAACTCGCTCTAGTAGGAGAATTCATGCCATTTACAGTTTTAAAAATCAAGGGCTCCCAAGTAATAAATATGAATAAAGACTTGGGACTTAATAATAACAATGGTCTTTGGAACACTCTATCTATTGCGGATTTAAATGATGATGGAAAAGCAGATTTTGTTTTAGGTAACCTTGGAGAAAACACGCAGCTAAGGGCAACGGTAAAAGAACCAATAGAATTATTCTATTCGGATTTTGATAATAATGGATCGGTGGATCCCATATTAAATACCTACATTCAAGGAACTAGTTACCCTTATCTATCCAGAAAAGAACTGTTGAACCAATTGTCTTTCTTAAAGTCCAAATACACTACCTATGAAAGTTTCTCAGAGGCAACCATAGAAAATATATTAACTAAAGAACAGTTGGGGCAAGGAGATAAAAAAGAAATTAATACCCTTTCATCCCTTGTGTTGTTGAGTACTTCGGGTGGTAATTACAAAGAAATCACATTGCCAGTAGAAGCCCAGAAAACAGCAATAAAAAGTATTATTATTTCAGATTTCAATAAAGACGGGTTTAAAGATTTACTGCTATTTGGTAATGAAGGCTTCTTAAAACTTAGCCTTGGAAAACTTGATGCTGGTTACGGTTCTTTATTGCTGGGAGACGGTAATGGAAATTTTAATCCTATAGGTAATAAATCAAGTGGCTTAAAAGTAACGGGAGATGTACATGGTGCATTGTTCATAGATGATTATTTAATAATAGGTGCACATGGGCAACCTTTAGAAACTTATAAACTAAACTACTAATGCCTAAGAATAAATTAGTGAAAAATATATTTTTTGTTCTAGTTGGTATGCTACTGTTGGGTGGTTGCCAGAGTCCTAAAAAAAAATATGACGCTACTGAAACTGCATTGGAATGGGCCAAATTAACAACTTACATAACACAATACACACCTTCTAATTCGCCCACTTTTGCGTCTAGGGCATTTGCCTACATTTCATTAACAATGTATGAGTGTGTTGTACATAGCGATACCAGTTACAATTCAATGGCGTTAAAACTGAATGGACTGAACCAATTGCCGCAACCAGATAATCAAATAAAATATAACTGGACAGCTGTTTTAAATGCGGGCCAGGCAAAAATTATAAAATTGATTTATCAGCAAACTTCAGATGAGAATATAATCAAGATAGATTCTTTAAAAAATGTGATTCATGATCAACTAGTTCAAGATTCTACAATTGAAATTATAAAGAAATCAGAGTCATATGGAGAGCAAATTGCTCAATCTATCTTTAATTGGTCTAAAACGGATGGAGGGCACAGAGGTTATTTGAAAAACTTTGATAAAGACTTTTACAGAGAGGAATTTTTAGGTTCTTGGAAACCTCCTTTATTCGCACAGTCTTTTAGCCATAAACCATTGCACCCCTACTGGGGACAAAACCGGACTTTTGCCAAATCAAATAGAGCAATTTCTATTCCTGAGTACTTAAAATTTGATACGGTTCCCGGTAGTCCTTATTATGAACAGTTTTTGGCGGTTTATAAAAAAGAAAAAACGTTGACCCAAAAAGAAAAAGAGGCAGCTATCTGGTGGGGAGATGACCCAGATGTTAGTTTTACCCCGCCAGGACATTCGTATTATCTAGCTACCGTTGTATTAGATAAAGTTAGGCCAGATGTTGTAAAAACAGCACAAACTTTGGCGCAAACAGCTCTTGCCGTTGCTGATGCTTTTATAAAGTGCTGGGAATGGAAATACCACTATTTTTCAGAACGTCCAAATACCTATGTTCCAAAATATATTGATCAAGAATGGGAGTCTTTTTGGCCCGATCCACCATTTCCTGCTTTTCCATCTGGGCATGCCATACAAGCTGCAGCTGCAGCTACTGTATTGGAAGCAAATTTAGGTACTGTTTCATTTATTGATAAAGCCCATGAAGGTAGACCAAAAGATGAGGTTAGGGATACTGAGTTTGTAAGTAGACGTTTTGATTCTTTTTGGGATTTTGCACTTGAAACGGCAGATTCTAGATTTTATGGTGGTATACATACGCCCATTGATAATACCGTAGGTTTAGAAAATGGAAAACGTATAGCCAACAACATTTTGGATTTAAATTGGAAAAATGAATAAACAACAATTTTTGACCATTGCCTTTTGTTCACTAACTGTTTTTTTGCAGGCTCAAATTTTTAAAGAAGCTACTAAAGCATCCAATATTGATCATGTGTATAAAGTTTATGAGGGTACTTTTGGTGGTGGAGCCGTTGTTTTTGATTACAACGCAGACGGATTTGAAGACGTGTTTTTAACTGGAGGTATGGCACTAGATGCCTTGTATAAGAATAACAAGGACGGCACATTTACCAATGTTTATGAGTACTCCGGTCTTGGAGCCAGTAAAAACTACGTTACACAAGGAGCCATAAGCGCGGACGTTAATAAAGATGGTTGGGTAGATTTATTTATAACCACCATTAATACTAAAAATAATCCAAAAGAAATACCAAGGGCAAAAAACCTATTGTTTATAAATAATGGAAATGGCACATTTTTGGACAAGACAGATGATTACGGACTAGCAGACTTAAACTCGTTTAGCACCGGAGCGTGTTTTGGTGACTTTAATGCCGACGGTTATCCGGATATCTATGTTGGAAATTATTTTAAAAACTTTGAAGGTAAACTTGGTATTATAAAAGATGCTACCATCGTAAGTGCAAACCAGACGGCAGAAGGTTATCTATTATTGAATCAAGAAGGCAAAACATTTGTAAATGTTTATCAAGAATATGGCTTAAACCATAAAGGTTTTGGTTTTGGTGGGGTTTTTACGGATTTTGATAATGACGGAGACCAAGATTTGATAGTAAATCAAGATTTTGGATATAAGGCGGTGCCCAATTTATTATATCAAAATATGTACCCCAAAAAGACTTTTAAAGAAGTTGGGAAAGAATTGGGTATGGATTTGAAAATTAATGCCATGGGTTCTGCGGTGGGAGACATAGATAATGATGGCAATCTAGACTATTACATGACCAATATAAAATTCAATTGGTTAATGTACAATGAAGGTTCCAAAGGATTTAAAGATAGATCTAAAGAATTGGGCACTTATTCATTCGCAATTAGCTGGGGTGCTAATTTTGCCGATTTTGATAATGATGGTGATGTTGATTTATATGTTTCAAATGGAGATTTAAACCCAAACTGTGTGCCAATGGGTAATTTCTTTTTTGTAAACCAAGATGGAAGCTTTACAGATAATTCTAGATTTTCTAATACCAATGATTATGGTATTGGAAGGGGTTCTGTAGTTTTAGATGTGGAAAATGATGGAGATTTGGATATTCTGGTGGTAAATCAAGAACCTATTTTAGAGTATCCTGTGGAATCAAAAACACGACTATTTTTAAATGAAGGAACTGATAACGATTGGATAAAATTTAGACTAAAGGGAAAACACTTTGAATCTAATGGTACCGGAGCTAAGGTGTATGTTACTAGTGATAATAAGACGATGGTTAGAGAAGTGGATGGTGGCGGATCCAGTCATTTATCCCAAAATTCTTCAACACTTCATTTCGGCTTAGGTAAAAATAGTGTTATTGAAGCGGTTAAGGTGGTATGGCCAGATGGAAGTACGCAAGTTGTTCAGAATCCAAAGGTTAATCAACTTAACATAATTGAAGAAAATATTCCTAAAAAGTCAACTTTGAATTTATGGTTTATAGGAGCTCTGGTTTGTTTGCTTATTTTAATACTTTCCATTTTATATAATAGAACTAAAAGTTAGATTGTTCGCTACTTATAGCTACTGTACAATACATCCATATTTCTGCACAAACTGTCCATAAGGCGGCTAAAACCTTCCAGTATTTTAGCAGGTAAGCCCTAGTGCACACAATTTAGTGTGGGTTAGCGGCTATTAACGACTGAATAAATAAAAACGGATTGAGAATAATTAAACAGTGGGCAGCCTCCCTTTTAGTAGCCGCAACGCTAGGGTCTTGTAGCAACCAAAAAGTAGAAAATACGTCTAAGGAAAAACCAAAACCCAACCCGGTAGATTTGGTATACAATCAATTGGATACAGAAAATTCCAGATGGTTTTTCTTTAGTAGTGCTTGTAGGCCATTTGGTATGGTAAATCTTAACCCAGATACAGAGGTAGACGGGGCATGGGGCAGTGGCTACAGGTATATAACAGATACCATACGTGGTTTTAGCCATATACATGCTTGGCAAATGGCTGGTTTAACGGTAATGCCTATTTCAAAAGAAAAAGGAGCAACATTTAGTTATACTAAGTACCATTCTAGTTTTAGTCATGACAAAGAAGTTGTAGCACCCGGTTACCATAAGGTGGAGTTGGATAGGTATAATAGTACGGTAGAATTAACCAGTACCAAACGGGTAGGCTTTCATAAATACCAATTTGATAATACCAAAGAAAATCAATTGGTTATAGATTTAGAAGGTATATTAGGGCCATGTGAAATAACCAAAGGTGAGGTTGTTCAAGAAACCGAAACTAGTTTTTACGGTTCTTTTGTAATGCAGCCCACAATTAGAAGGCCAAAACCGTTTAAGGCCTATTTTAAAATTGAAATGAATACACCGGTTACCCATTTTGCAAAAGATAATTTATCTAACAATTATGTGCTAACCCTATCCAACAGTGCAAATCCGGTTTTAATGAAGGTTGCACTTTCTTATACCTCTGTAGAAAATGCATCCAATAATTTGAAACAGGAGTTGAACCACTGGAACTTTGATCAAGTGGTTGCGGATTCTAAGGAAGAATGGAATCAAATGTTGTCTCGTATTCAAGTTACCGGCAATACCCAACAGGCGCAGCGTAGATTCTACACAGATTTATGGCACGCGTTGCAGGGAAGACGCATTATTTCCGATGCCAATGGTGCTTACCCGGATAATACGGGTAACAGCTTTAGAATTGGCCATTTACCTCTAGATGATACAGGTAAACCCTTATTTAACCATTACAATTCTGATTCGTTCTGGGGTGCACAATGGACGTTAAATACCCTGTGGGGTTTGGTTTATCCTGAAATTATGCACGAATTTTCACAATCTTTAATGCAGTACTACAAAGATGGCGGCCTAGTACCAAGAGGCCCCTCTGGTGGTAATTATACCTACGTGATGACGGGTGCATCCTCAACGCCTTTTTTAGTAAGTGCTATACAAAAAGGTATTGTAAAAGATAGTTTGGAATTTATCTATGAGGCTTTAAAAAAGAACCATACGTTAGTGGGGTTAATGGCTAAAGCAGGTTATGAACATACTACCCATTTAGGTGGTGGTTTTAAGCATTACCTTACTAAAGGCTACGCGCCATTTCCTTTACCAACGGAAGAGCAGGGCCATGGTATTCATTTAGATGGTACGGGGCAAACTTTAGAATACAGCTACCAAGATTGGACCTTGGCACAGTTGGCTAAAAAATTGGGTAAAGATGAGGATGTAGAATTATTTCAAAATCGTGCCAAAAATTATAAGAATGTATATCATAAAGGTTTTGGTTGGATGGTTCCTAAAACAGCTTCTGGTGACTGGAAACTGGATTTTGACCCTTACCAATATGAAAATGGTTTTGTAGAGTCCAATAGTGCGCAGGCAACTTGGTTTGTTCCACATGATTTGGAAGGGCTGGCCAGTTTAATGGGGGGCAAGGAGGCTGCTGTTGCCAAGTTAGAAAATCAGTTTAAAGACGCAGAAAAATTAAAGTTTACCTCTGGAAATTCACATGATAAGGAGCTGCATCCGGAATATAGTAGGATACCGGTAAATTTTGGTAACCAGCCCTCTATACAAACAGCTTTTGTTTTTCATCTACTAGGAAGACCAGATTTGACCCAGCTTTGGTCAAGAAAAGTTGTAGAACAAGCTTTTAGCGGACTTTCGCCAGCAACGGGTTATTGCGGGGACGAGGACCAAGGTCTTATGGGGAGTTTAAATGTGCTACTCAAAATAGGGCTTTTTCAGATGAACGGCGGTACAGAGGCCAATCCGGTTTATCAAATTGGTAGTCCAATTTTTGACGAGGTAAAAATCAGTTTAAATCCAGATTACTACCCAGGAAATGTTTTAACCATAAAAGCTAACGGTGCCGCAGCAGGTAATTACTATGTAAATTCAGCAACGTTTAATGGAAGTAACCTAGCTAACTTCGCTATAGACCATAACCGCCTGGTTGCAGGAGGGGAGCTAGATTTACAAATGACCAAAACATTTGATCCAATGCCTTAAGATAAGGTGGTATAATTAAAAACTAATGTAAATGTATTCAAATTTAAAAGCGATTGTCTTCCTAGGATTTTTGCTTATAACCATGCTGGTTACGGCCCAAAAAAACCGCAAAACCTATAATGTTCTAGATTTTGGGGCAGATAGTAGTGGTGTGGCTTTAAGTACCCAGGCCATACAAAATGCCATAGATAAAGCAACTAAAAGTAAAGAAGGGGCCACGGTACTTTTGCCTAAAGGAACGTTTTTGTCTGGCAGTATAGAACTAAAAAGTAATGTAGAACTATATCTTGAAGATGGTACAACTCTATTAGGTAGCACGGATATTTACCAATATAGAAAAATAGATGGGGGGAATTTAGCGCTGCTTTTGGCCAAAGGTGCTACCAATTTTGCCATAAGTGGTAGCGGCACAATAGACGGACAAGGAAGGCCGTTGGCATTGGCGGTAGATAGCTTGCATCATATTGGTAAGCGCATAGACCCTAAATACAATACGCGTAGAATGCGGCCAAACGAACTGGCGCGTCCAGAACTAATAAACTTTTTCCAATGTAAGGGATACACCGTATCTGGTATTACTTTAAAAAATTCCGCGAGTTGGTTACAAACCATTGATCAATGTGAAGATGTCTTATATGACGGAGTAACTATTTTTAATAGGGCCTATTGGAATAACGACGGTTTTGACATAGTAGATTCCAAAAACATAACCGTACAGAACTGCAATTTAAATACTGCAGATGATGGCATTTGTTTAAAATCGCATTCCGCTAATCATTTTAATGATAGTATTACCATTAAAAATTGTACCATTAGGTCAAGTGCTAGTGCTATTAAGTTCGGTACGGCTTCTTTGGGTGGTTTTAAAAATGTAACCATAGATAGTATTCAAGTTTATGATACGTTTCGTTCGGCCATTGCTATTGAGTCGGTAGATGGTGGAGTTATAGAAAATATTAAGGTCTCTAATATCCTAGCCAAGAATACGGGCAATGCAATTTTTATTCGTTTAGGGCATAGGTCTGGAGAGAAACCAGGAGTGGTCCGTAACGTAAGCATTAGTAATATAGAGGTAGAAATACCCTTTGGAAGACCAGATATAGCTTATGACGTTCGGGGCCCCGAGGTAAATTTTTTCCATAACCCGTTTCCTTCTTCTATCACTGGCATTCCTGGTGCCCAAGTAGAAGATGTCCGTTTAAAGAATATTACAATTACCTATCCCGGTAGGTCTTCCAAAGCTATGGGTTATGTGCCCTTAAGTAGATTGTCTCAAGTACCGGAAGAGGTTAAAGGCTATCCTGAGTTTTCTATGTTTGGCGAGTTGCCGGCCTACGGTTTATATGTTAGGCACGTAAAAGGGCTTCAAATGAAGGATATCACCTTCAAATTAAAAGAAAAGGATTATAGGCCTGCTATGGTTTTTGATCAAGTAAGCAACCTGCAAATAAAAAAGGTAAACTTGCCAAATCCTAAATCAGAAGCCCTTATTCTAAAGGAAGTAAAAGACGTACAAATTGCCGACGAATTAATAAAACAGGTTAAAACCTATTAAGTTATGAGATATCTAAGCCTTGTTTTCTTCAATTTTTTAGTTTGTTCATTTTATGCCCAATCCAATGCTCCTTTTACAGTTGATTTGGTAACAGATGTGGCGCCAACCATAATTACGGATGCCAAAGATGCAGCAGTGGTTCATATTGCAGCGCAATTATTGGTAGAAGATATATTTACTGTTACTGGTAAAAAAGCGGTAATTTCTCATTCGCCTAAAACAACTAAATCCACCGTTATACTTGCGGGTACCCTTGGTCACAGTAAATTCATAGACCAATTGGTAAAAGCAAACAAAATAAATGTTGATGCATTTAAAGGTAGCTGGGAGCGTTACGGGTATTTTCTTGTGGCAAATCCACATAAAAATATAGACCAAGCTTTAATGGTAGTGGGTAGCGACCGTAGGGGCACTGCCTATGGATTATTACAACTTTCTAAAGAAATAGGTGTTTCTGCTTGGAAATGGTGGGCAGATGTGGAGCCTGCCAAACAAGAACGCATTTCGTTACAAATTAAAGACCCAATTTCTGAGTCGCCCTCAGTAAAATACCGTGGTATTTTTTTAAACGACGAAGATTGGGGCTTACAACCTTGGGCAGCTAAAACTTTTGAACCAGAAACAGGAGATATAGGTCCAAAAACGTATGCAAAAATATTTGAATTAATGTTGCGCCTAAAAGCCAATACCGTTTGGCCGGCAATGCATAGTAGTACACAGCCTTTCTATTACTATCCAGAAAACAAAGTAGTTGCAGACCAATATGCCATTGTGGTAGGTAGTTCTCATGCAGAACCCATGTTGTGCAATATTAATATGGAATGGAACAAAGAAACCATGGGGGAATATAGGTATGATACCAATGCGGAACCTATTAAAGAACTATTTACCAAAAGAGCCAAAGAAACCGCAAATTTTGAAGCTATATATACCACCGGTATGCGGGGAGAGCATGATTCTCCTATGATTTTGGGTGATTATGATATTGAAGGGCAAGTAAAACTATTGGAAACTATTATAAGCGACCAAAGAAGCATATTGGAAAAGACCCAAAAAAAACCGGCACATAAAATTCCACAAGCTTTTATTCCGTACAAAGAAGTATTAACTAGCTATCAAAATGGGCTAAAAGTACCAGAAGATATTACCCTTATTTGGACAGATGATAATTACGGATATATTAGACAACTAAGCACCCCAGAAGAACAACAGCGTAAAGGCGGGGCGGGCGTTTACTACCATACTTCTTATTGGGGTAGACCTCACGATTATCTCTGGTTAAATTCTACACACCCATTGCAGATGTGGTCCGAAATGAAAAAGGCCTATTTCTTTGGTGCCAAAGATATTTGGATACTTAATGTGGGCGATATTAAGCCACATGAATACAATCTAGAACTCTTCTTGGATATGGCCTGGAACATAGAAAGTTTTAAGGAGGTAACAGACGTTAAAAAACATAATGTTAAGTGGTTGCAAGCTTTGTATGGCGATACAATGGGTTTAGAGGCGTATACTATTTTAGAAGAAGAAAGATACTTGTCTTTTAAAAGAAGACCAGAATTTATGGCTTGGAGCCAAACAGAGCCTACAACAAAACCCAAAACGAACGAATTTAGTCAATTTCAGTATGGTGATGAGGTGGGTAAACGGCTGGCTGCTTTTAAACGTATAGAAGAAAAAGTAGAAAGGCTTTACAACGCTATTGATAAAGAAAACCAAAGCTCATTCTATCAATTGGTATATTATCCTGTTATGGCTTCAGTAAAAATGAACCAGAAATGGTTGTATACGTATAAAAATGAGTTTTATGCAAAGCAAAACAGACAAAGTGCTAACGATTATGCGGTATTGGCCCATAATGCTTATAAACGTATTGTAACAGAGACCAATTTTTATAATAACGAGTTGCTGGGGGGTAAATGGAAGCATATAATGAGTATGTCTCCTAGGTATTTGCCGGTTTACGATAAGCCTAGTCAATACGCTATTCCAGAAGAAAACACATCTAGTATAGGTGTACTATTAGAGGGCTATGATATGCCTGTAAACAATAAAACGGTAAACAGTTTTGCAGATGTACTGCCTGTTTTTAATCGGTATACCAATAGTAGTTATTTTATCGATCTGTTTTTAAAAGGTGAACAGGCACAAAGTTGGAGCATTAAACCTTTGGCAGATTGGATAAAAGTGAGTGCCACGGAAGGAACACTTTTAAATGAATTTGGAAAAAAAGAAGAGCGTTTATGGGTAACCATAGATTGGGAAATAGTACCTAAAGGGAAAGATGCCAAAGAGGCACCATTAGGCCACGATTACCAGTTAATACCGCCTAGCTTTAAAACCAACAGTGCCTTACAAATTAAGACAAAAGACACCACTTTTACTATTGGCGTTTCTGCTTACAATCCAAAATTTAAGGCGTTAAATAATTTTAATGGTTTTGTAGAAGACAAAGGTTATGTGTCTATAAAAGCAGCCAATTATACAACTAAAACGGATGCGGACAACCAAGGTTGGGTTACCATTTCTGGTTTGGGCTACAGTAAAGAACTAATAGGAGTTGGTTTTACTAAGAATGGCATAAACAAAACCACTACTAAAGATTTAGAGGGTTTGCCCGTATTAACTTATGATTTTTACAGCTTTAATCTAGGTGAGGCAATCGTTTCCGTTTCTGCATTGCCCACACATCCCGTTCATAAAGGAAGAGGGGTAAAATGTGCTATTGCAATAGATGATGGTGCACCAGTAATTTTAGATTTTGAAACCATAGGCAGAAGTGATGAATGGAAGCAGAATGTACTAAAAAATAAAGCCGTTGCCCTTAAAAAACAATTGGTAAAACAAGCCGGTAAACATACCCTTAAAATTTGGATGTTAGATGAAGGCTTGTTTCTAGACCAGATTTTAATAGACTTAGGGGGAAGAAAACAGAGCTATGATTTTCCTCCAGAAACAAGAATTAATAACTAAAAGAGTATATTTCCAATTCTATTTAAAAGAATAAACCTAATTGCAATAATGCAGGTATCAAACCATAAGTTTACAAAGAGCGGCCTTCTAATTCTGGCATGCTTGTTCTTGGTACAATTTCATTTTGCTCAAGAAATAAAGTTAGAGCACTATAACGACAATAATGGATTGTCTCACAATTCCATAAGGCATATAGTACAAGACAAGAACGGCTTTTTATGGTTTGGAACTTTTGCGGGTTTAAACCGTTTTGATGGTTATGAGTTTAAGACTTTTACGAGTAATTCTGAGGAAGGTAAATATTTAAATAATGATGATATAACTGCTTTAGAGTTAGATAATACCAATAATATTTTATGGATAGGTACCCGTAAAGGCTTAACCCGTTTTGAAATGGATACCTATACCTTTACCACTTTTTTGACTCAACCAGATAATCCCGCTAGTCTACCAGACGAAGAAGTTCGTTCCGTTTTGGTAGACCGGAAGGGTACTGTTTGGGTGGGTACCAAAACCAAAGGTTTGTATCGGTTTTTAGCAGATACGGACAGCTTTCAAAAAATTGAGCTTACGGGCTTTAATTATGTTAAAGAAATTTTTGAAGATAAAAATGGTAATATTTGGGTGGGTAGCTATGAAAACGTGGGCATAGCCAAACTACGTTTAGATGCGAACGGAAGGGTGACCCAGAAACAAACGTTTGAATTGGAAATACCACAAACCAACCAAAAAAACCCTTATATCAATTTTATTTACGAAGATTTAAAGCAAAATATTTTTGTAGGGACTAGGGCCGGTCTCTATAAATTGGATACGGAAACGGACCAATTTGTAAATCTTTATATACAAGACGAAACCAGAAGAAGAAGTCTTGGTCCTTATTTTTTATCGGTGGCACAAACCCAAGATGGTTCGTATTGGGTGGGTACCCTTGGCGGTTTGTTGGAATGTAAAAATTTAGAAGATATTCCTAATGGGGATTATACATGGTACTATTCTGTTTTATCTGATGATACCAGTTTAATAGACAATTTGGTTTCTTCACTCTATTTAGACGATTCTGGCGTATTATGGATTGGTACGGAAGATGGATTGGATAAATATGATCCTTTTCAAAACCAGTTTAAAATAAGTAAGGATATTTCAAAATATATTGGAAATAAGGCCCCTAGAATTAGAGGCTTTGCTAAAACCGCCAACAACCAAGTAGTGGTAGCTACCCGCCATAACGGTTTGTTTATAAGTGATAAAGGTAGATTTATTCCCCTGTATGATCAAAATGAGGACATTGCGAGCATTTATTCCGTAGACGGTAATTCTTTTTACTGCGGTTTATGGAACGGGAAAATACTGCATTACAATTTGGCGACCAAAAAGCATAAGGAACTCGATTTAGGTTTTGGAAATTTCCCAATCTTCGCTTTTCAAGAAATAAGCAATGCCCAACTATTGGTGGGCTCTTTTGGAGATGGGGCAAAACTACTAGATCTTAAAACCAACACGGTTGTTGATGCCAATATGCATTTGGTACCTGGTTTTAAGATCAATGCACTAGATAAAGATGAAAAGGGTATTGTTTGGATGGCTACGGAAACGGGTATTGTAAGGTATGTAGTAGACACCGGTTCTATTAGAACTTATAAAACCAAACCCCAAGATGGCGATAAATTGGTTTTTGAGGACAACGTAGGCGATGTATTGGTAGATAATCAAAACAAGGTTTGGATCGCAACGCGTGTAGGTTTAAGTTATTTTGATGCACAAACGGAGCAATTTGTAAATGTAAAAGAGCCCAAAGAGCTGGTAGGAAAATGGATTACCGATTTGGAAACAGATGGAATGGGTAATCTATGGTTAAACATTAATAACAATAATATCGCTAGGTTAAACCCGCAAAATAAAGACTTAAAAACCTTTCAGGTAAACTCTGGGAATCGGTTAGATGTGTTCAGTTCTAGTGGCTTTCTAAATGTTGATGGTAGAAATATTTATCTAGCGGGTAAGAACGGGATAGTTCATTTTGATACCCACCATATAAAAGAAAACCAATGGAGTCCTAGACCGTTTATTACAGATTTACGCGTTAAAAATAAGGAGGTGTTGCCACAGCAAGAAATTAACAACCAAATTCCTTTAAAAGAAGATATAAACCTGGGCGAAACAGTTCATCTTACCTATGACAATAGGGATTTTTCCGTGCAGTTTTCTACCCCTTCTTATACCAACCCCAAATTAAACCGTTACCAATATAAATTAGAGGGGTTTAATGAGGAATGGATTACGGTAAACAGCAATTCACGTACCGTACAGTATACCAATTTATTTCCTAACACGTACACCTTTAAAGTTAGGGCCACCAATAATTTTGGGGTTTGGAGCACGCCCAGATCATATACCATTAAGATTTCACCTCCATTCTGGTTAACCCCGCAAGCACTGGCCTTATTGCTGGCAATTATAGCAATTGCTACTTTTTTGATTAGAAGGGAATTAAAGCACAGAAGTAAGCTAAAGGCAGATTTGCTTACCGAAAAGGTGAACCGGGAACATGATGTAAAACTCAACAACGAAAAGCTACGTTTTTTTACCAACATTTCGCACGAATTACGTACACCGTTGACCTTAATTTTAGGTCCGTCCAAACAGCTATTGGAACATAATGAAGGGGCAACCGAATACCAAAAAAGTAGGTATAATTTAATTTATCAAAATGCCAGTAGGCTCCTAAACTTGGTAAATCAGGTTTTAGATTTTAGAAAAGCCCAGACCGGTGAACTAAAACTTAAAGTGGCACAAACAGATGTTGTCCTGTATACCAAGCACATATTTGAATCTTTTAAAGAACTTGCTTTTAAAAAGAACATCACCTATAATTTTATAGTAGAGGAAGAAGAAATTAAGGGCTGGATAGATTCTGATAAGTACGATAAAATCGTATATAACCTATTATCCAATGCGCTAAAATTTACCGAGGCATATGGAACGGTAGATTTGTTCTTACGTACCAAGGAGAACAACAAGAATATTCTGGTAGTAGAAATTTCTGATGATGGTATTGGTATACCTGCCAAAAGTTTAGATAAAATATTTAGTCGTTTTTATCAAGCTACCAACAATAAAGATTACAATACCGGCTCTGGAATTGGGTTATCCTTGGTAAAATCATTAATTGGGTTACATAAAGGAGACATTACCGTAAATAGTGCATTGGGCAAGGGTAGTTCTTTTGTGGTAGAATTGCCTATAGGTAGGGATAGTTATACAGAGGATGAAGTTTTTGAATATGTAGTAACTGCTAAACAGGATAGGCCAATTGAAGTTCTAGAAATAACAGCTAAAAAAGCCCAAAATAACACCCAAGTAAAGCAAAAAATACTGGTTGTAGAAGATAATGTAGAGCTACGTAAGTACTTGGTAGATTACCTATCTGATTTCTATAAGGTGTATATGGCAGAAAATGGAGAAGAAGGTTTAAATCTATGTAAAAAAATAAAGCCAATACTTTGTATTGCAGACGTAATGATGCCTGTAATGACCGGAATTGAATTTTGTAAAGCATTAAAACAAGACGAAGAGATAAGCCATATACCCGTAATTCTATTAACAGCTTTATCTGAAAATGAAGATAAAGTAAAGGGCTACGGAGCAGGTGCAGATGGGTACATTGTAAAACCTTTTGAACCGGCTCTGTTGCGAACTGTTGTAGACAACATGATAAAGAATAGATTAGAGCTAAAAGCTAAATTTTCTGAAGAGGTAGAGAGCGAAGTAAGTTTGCTAACACATTCGCCCATAGATGAAGAGTTTATGCAGAAAGTAACCCAAATCATTATGGATCAAATGGGCAATTCTGAACTAACTACTACCTATCTATGTAAAGAAATGGGAGTAAGTTCTTCTAAGTTATACAGAAAAATTAAGGAGCTTACAGATTTGTCTCCCAATGAGTTTATCCGTACGGTTAGGCTTAAAAAGTCCGCCCAATTACTAAAATCTAGAAAGTACAATGTTTCTGAAGTTGCATATACTACAGGCTTTAAAGATCCTCTATATTTTAGTAGATGTTTTAAAAAGCAATTTGGATTTCCACCTAGTAAATTATTGAACTAAAAATCAATGCGGATAGTCTAACCATAATTCATCCCATTCCTTGATGTTTTGCTCTATTCTTTCTTGGTTTAATTCACCGCCTAATTCTGAATTGGCTCTAAGAGAACCCAAAAAAATATCCCATCTTAATTTATAGAGTAATTGGTATTGATCTTTCCAAGCTCTGGAGGCATAATTATTTAAATTACCAACACCGCCCCACTGGTTAATTAATAAACGTGCGTTTTTATTATAAAATGCTTTAGTTTCCGGGGTGTCCCCATAATTTGTGGCTTCTTGCACCCAATAATCCAAACGGTCTAGTTTGCTATTTTCTAATAATTGTTCCGTGCTGTCTATTAAAGTATGGAATTGTAACTGTAAACTGTCTCCTTTTTCAAAATCGTTATTTATGTAGGCGTACGTAGCTTGTTGTAGTAGGGTATCTATTTTTAGAGAAAGTTCGTGCCTTTTGTGTGCTATAAAATCCTCTTGTATCAGCGGGTTGTTTTCTTTATTTTTTTCAAGCAAAAGATTCGCTTCTTCAAGCAATTTAAGATTGGTAGGATGCCCCTTAAAGGCTGTTATTTCTTTAGATGGTTGTTTAAAGAGTAAATAAGCTCCTGCTTGATCGTTCCACCAACGAGGTGTCCAATATTTAGTGCTATAAACCGCACTATCTAACTTTATCCAGGCGGTTAGCGTTTCTTTAGTAAAATCTTTGCCATACCTAGCTTTAACGTTAGTTTTTAGCCAATCTTTAACGGGTATTTTGCTATCCCAAGGTAAATCGTATAAATACTCATAAACCATAGAGTTCTGGTGTAAACCTTCTGGCATTACACCATAACCTAAAACTTTAGTGCTCTTATCATGCTCTAGCAAATAATTAATTTCTTCTTTGTAAAAATCAAAATCACCATAAATAGGATTAGAGCCGCCGTAGTTATGTACATAACCATACGTCCATTGCTTGCCATAAAATGCATCTTGTTTTTCCCAAACTTTGTATCTATCGTTTCCAAAGTCTTGGATTATCAACTTGTCGTTGGGTACTTTACTTAAAAAGGCAATAACGGCGTCTTTTTCCCAGAAGTCGGCATCATGTCCAAATAACCAACCTTGCATTACCCACGTGGCACCAGGAGCGGCTTCGTTCAAGGTTTCATAAATTACTTGGCCATAGGCGGCTAATTCATCTAGCTTATTTTCTGTACTAACAGGTGGTGTAACCTCATTAAAACTATCTGCCAAATAATATTCGGCCTTGCCGTATTCTTGATTATATAGTTCTATAAAACGCTTACCAATTTCTTTAAACAATGGGTCTTTAGGGTCTAATAAATAGGTGCTATCAAATCCGCCTCCAGACCAACCGTTAAGTTCACTAATTTTCGCATTCGGAAATTTCTCGGCCAAAGCAGCAGGTATGTAACCGCTAAAGGCCGGCACCACTGGTTTCATTCCCAAATCACGCATTTTTGACAGAATCTTTTTCTGTAGTTTGGCTTTTTTAGTAATCCATTCTTGGGGTATAGGTCCTGCATGTCCGTTTATATTGCCCATACGCTGCCAAGGTAAAAAAGCAGGGCCGGTAAAATGTTTGTCCAGTTCGGCTTGTGTTACGCCATACTCTTTCCATAATTTTTGCCAGATATATTCCTGCCCTTCCATAGCCGTGGGCATATTTATACCATGTAGGGCCATCCAGTTAATTTCCTGGTTCCATCTTTCCCAATCCCACCACGGTGTGGTGTAACCATAAGTAACCACATTCAAGTATTTTCTAAACTCAAAAGGTGTTTGCTTTCTAAGTTTTTTTTGGGGCCATTTTGCGGGTAAATCCAAAGCAGTACCCTCCCAGCTATTGAATGCCGCTCCAATTTGTTTTAAATAATAATAAGCTCCGTAGGTAAGGGCAATTTTAGAAGAAGCTTTAATACGTACTTCCTTTGGCTTGGCATCTACTTCAAAATAATCACCTTTAGTAGTAGAAAGGGTATCTAAGGTTAAAACAAATTCATTAGCTCTTTTGCCCAAAAGTTGCACTAAAACGTCTTGTTCAGGAGATACAGGTACTTTAGTTTTAGTGGTACATGCATTCATTAACAAGGTTATGGCAATGAGAATTAAGCAGGTGAAATTAGAAGTACGGTTTTTCATAGAATAAAGAAACTACATTGTATAAAAGTAGCCATGTAAAAATAAATCAAGTATATAGATGATTTTATAGATTGAAATTAGTAGTACTTAAAACTATTTTTTAACTATCTGTGCTATATGGTTTTAGGTTTATTTTTATCTATATTTAAATAAACAAGCCTTAAATATCCATGTATTTGAAAAATACATCCATTCTTAACATAATGGCAAGGTGTATCTTGAGCATTGCAACTGATAACGACTAAAATTTAAATTGACAATCTATGAAAGACCTAAAGAACCATAAAAATTTATTGAGTATTGAGGACGATTGGGAGGATGATTTAAAAAGAAGATATCCTAATCCAGATGAACCGGTAAAGGAAAAAGAGGAATTTAGAAATTATGTGGATTCTGATAGGGTAGCTATTGTTAGGGAATTTTATAAGGAAAACCATACGTACCAAACATATGATTTTGTCTGCAAGAAAGAAGAAGAATTTTTAAAACTACAAAAACGGGAAATGAGTGTCTGGGAGGCGGTAGAGTTTTTAAATACGCTTGTAGATGATAGTGATCCAGATATAGATTTAGACCAAACCCAACATTTGTTGCAAACGTCTGAAGCCATCCGCGCGGACGGACATCCAGACTGGTTTGTACTTACTGGGTTTTTACATGATTTAGGTAAAATACTATGCTTGTTTGGAGAGCCACAATGGGCAGTAGTAGGGGATACTTATCCAGTTGGGTGTGCTTTTTCTGAAAATATAGTGTATCCAGAGTTTTTTCAACTAAATCCTGATACCACCAACGATAAATTCAATACAAAATACGGTGTTTACGAAGCCAATTGCGGCTTGGATAAGGTAAAAATGAGCTGGGGGCATGATGAGTATCTATACCATGTAATGAAAGATTACCTGCCAGAACCAGCATTGTATATAATAAGATATCATTCTTTTTATGCGCAACATAAGGAAAATGCATACACCCATTTAATGAATCAAAAGGATCAAGAGATGTTTGAGTGGGTAAAGAAATTTAATCCGTACGATTTGTATACTAAAGCACCGGTAAAGCCAGATGTGGCTGCCTTGATGCCGTATTACAAAGAATTGGCTGCTAAATATTTACCTGAAAAGATTAAATTTTAGAAAGTAAACAATCACATTTTAACGTTGTAAAACCTTCATTCTAAATCAATAATGGATTTAGAAAGGGGGTTACTTGTCTAATTGTAAAGATATTATGTATACATTACTTTCATTTCTTGCCTTTACTTTATTTGTTGCATTTTTTAGTTGGTTTAAACTTAGAAAGGAGTCTTTAAAGACTAAAGATGGCTATTTTTTAGGAGGTAAAAGTCTAACAGGAGTGGTCATTGCCGGTTCCATGCTATTGACCAATATTTCTACGGAACATTTAATAGGCATGAATGGTTCCTCTTACAAGAACGGGTTTATCATCATAGCGTGGGAGGTAACTTCTGCCATAGCTTTGGTAATAGCGGCACTTTATTTTATACCCAAGTATTTAAAAATGGGCTTGACCACCATTCCAGAATATCTTGAAAGACGTTTTGATGGTACCACAAGAACCATGGTAGCCTTTTTTCTAATGGTTTCTTTTGTGGTTACTATTTTGCCCATTGTACTTTATACAGGCGCAATAAACCTTGAGAGCATATTTAATGTTTCTGAAGTGTTACAATTACCGAAGCAAGAGAGCCTATGGGTAACCGTTGTGGTAATTGGTAGTTTAGGTGCACTTTATGCAATTTTAGGAGGGTTAAAAGCAGTTGCAATATCAGACACCATTAATGGGTATGGTCTGTTAATAGGTGGTGCTGCTATCCCTATTTTCGCTTTATTGGCCATTGGAGACGGAAACCCATTGCAAGGCCTACAAAAAGTATATGAAAATAGCCCTGATAAATTTAATGTAATAGGTGACAAAGATTCCGTTTTACCTTTTGAAGTCCTTTTTACGGGCTTAATGATTAACCAGTTGTATTTCTGGGGTATGAACCAAACAATAATACAGCGTGCATTGGGTGCAAAAAACTTGAAAGAAGCGCAAAAAGGTCTTCTGTATACAGGGGTGCTCAAAATCATAATTCCTATAGTTATTATTTTGCCCGGCGTCATCGCTTTTTATTATCTAGGGGATAGTATGTATGCAGAACAGGATATGATTTATCCTGAATTAATAAAGCGGGTGTTACCAGTAGGTCTGGTGGGTATTTTTGCAGCTGTAGTTCTAGGGGCGGTATTAAGTACTTTTAATAGTGTACTTAATAGCGCTGCTACCATATTCTCTGTAGATATTTTTAAAAAGCATATAGACAAATCTAGTAGCGATGCAAAATTGGTACGTGTAGGTAAAACCACATCTATTATCTTAGCTGTATTTTCAATATTTGTTGCGCCTTTTGTAGCCAATGCGCCAGATGGCTTGTACCAGTTATTGCAGCAATTAAACGGTATCTTTTTTATTCCCATTGCCTCTATTTTATTGGCGGGGTTTTTCTTAAAAAACATATCTGCAATGGGCGCAAAAGTGGCGTTATTTGTGGGTCTTTTGTTCTACATCCTAACCACTTTTGTTTTTGATACGGGTATCCATTTTGTTCATTTATGGGGAATAGAATTTGTATTGAACCTCGTTATCATGTTTGGAGTTTCTTATCTGTATCCAAGAGTAAACAATACTGACGATATGCCAGAAAGTACCCAAGAGAAGTTAGAAACGTGGCGGTATGCCAAACCAATGGGGTTGGTGCTATGTGCCATTACCTTAGTTATTTACATTTTTATGGGTCAACTTTAAAATCAGAATATGTCTACCAGTATAAACAAAACAAACCGGTTTTTGGCCTTAGATGTATTTAGGGGCTTAACCATATGTTTAATGATTTTGGTAAACTCACCAGGTACGGGAGCAGATATTTACCCCTATTTGTCACATGCAAACTGGTTTGGTTTTACCTTGGCAGATTTGGTGTTTCCTTCATTTTTATTTGCTATGGGTAATGCCATGAGCTTTTCTATGGCAAAACTAAAAACTACTCCAGCATCTAAATTTTATAAGAAAGTAGTTAGAAGAACCCTCATTATTTTCCTTTTAGGATATCTAATGTATTGGTTCCCGTTTTTTGAATGGTCAGCGCAAGATTTCTCTTTAAAACCTGTTGCAGAAACCCGTATTATGGGGGTTTTACAGCGTATAGCCTTATGTTATTTTTTTGCTTCTGTCTTAATCTATCATTTAAACAGTAAACTTGTTGCCCTAATTTCAGCACTTATTTTACTGTTATATTGGTGTCTTTTGTATTGGTTTGATGGCAACGGGGGCGTATTGGAAATGGGCAGTAATGCAATTACAAGACTAGATTTATTTCTTTTAGGAGAAGGGCATGTTTACAAAAAAGACAGTGTGCCCTTTGATCCAGAAGGGTTGTTAAGTACATTACCATCTATTGTAAATGTATTAGGTGGTTATTTTGCGGGTGTTTATCTTAAAAAAAACGGCAACACTTTTAAATCAATAGCCGTTTTAATGGTAGCTGGTTTTTTGATTTACACGTTAGGTCAATGGTGGAACCTTATTTTTCCTATTTCTAAAAAATTATGGACCAGTAGTTTTGCCTTACATACTATTGGGTTAGATTTATTTATTATGGCCACTCTGGTTTATGCAATAGAAATAAAAAAAGTAAGATTTGGTGTATACTTTTTTGATGTCTTTGGTAAAAACCCACTTTTCATTTATTTATTTTCTGAATTGTTTTTCATCACTTTACGACTTATACCAGTAACCAAAAATCATGATGCGTTTGAGTGGTTTAGCGAAGCCATAGTACAACAGATTTTTCCGGGTGCTTTTGGTGCCTTAATTACTGGGGTTTTGTTTATGTTGTTGTGTTGGTTCGTTGGTTTATGGCTTCACAAAAAGAAAATTTACATAAAAATTTAAATAGCTAGAATGGCTTTAGAAGAAACTTGGAGATGGTATGGACCAGATGATGTGGTCTCTTTATCAGATATAAAAATGGCAGGGGCAACCGGTATTGTTACCGCTTTACATCAAATTCCAAATGGGGAAGTATGGTCCAAAAATGCCATTTTGGAACGTAAAAAGATAATCGAAAGGGCTGGCTTACAATGGTCTGTTGTGGAGAGTGTACCTGTACACGAAGATATCAAGAAGAGAACTGGTGCCTATCAAACCTACATTGCTAATTACCTAGAGACCATAAAAAATTTAGGAGCGTGTGGTATAAAAACCATTTGCTACAATTTTATGCCTGTTTTGGACTGGACTAGGACAGATTTGTCTTTTGAAATGCCAGATGGTTCAAAGGCCTTACGTTTTGATGCGGATCAATTTGCCGCTTTTGAACTTTTTATCTTAAAACGCCCAAATGCTGAAGCAGTATACAGCAAGGAGCAAGTAACTAGGGCAAAGACGGTTTTTAATTCCTTGACCAAGGAAGCAATAGCAGCGTTAACCAAAAATATAATTGCTGGTTTACCAGGGGCAGAAGAAGGGTATACTTTAGAACAATTTCAAGAAGTACTCACTAGTTATGCCCATGTAGATGATAAAAAGTTAAGGGAAAACTTATATGAATTTCTAAAGGAAATTATTCCCGTAGCCGAAGAACATGGCGTAAATATGGCAATACACCCCGATGATCCTCCGTATCCAATTTTAGGATTACCCAGGGTGGTGAGCACAGAAAAAGATGCCCAGCAACTGTTGGCGGCAGTAGATAGTCCAAATAACGGACTCTGTTTTTGTACCGGTTCTTATGGAGTAATTGTTGAGAATGATTTAGAGGGAATGGTGAAGCGTTTGGGCGATAAAATAAATTTTGTTCACCTAAGGAGTACCAAAAGGGATCAATGGGGCAGTTTTTTCGAAGCAGATCATTTGACTGGAGATGTAGATATGTATGCTGTAATGAAAGCCTTATTGGCTGAGCAAGCCAAAAGAAAAAAAAGTGGGAGACAAGACCACCAAATGCCAATGCGGCCAGATCATGGGCACCAAATGTTAGACGATTTAAAGAAGCAAACAAATCCAGGTTATTCTGGAATTGGTAGATTAAGGGGTTTGGCAGAGCTTAGAGGGTTAATGTTAGGTATAGAACGAAGTAATTAACAAATACAAATTAGGATTGTTAATCAAAATTAAAACGGGCATGGCCCGTTTTTTTTATTTCTAAATCGTTTTCGTGAAGTTAGCGGCTAAAAGTATGGACAGCTCGTTTATTTTGTAATCTTCTAATTAATATAAATGCTTTTTTTTGAGGTTTATATGGCTGTGAGCCCAGTAATGATAAGCTATTGAAGATATATCCATGTATTTGAAAAATACGTCCATGGTAAGAACATCCGTACCCTCCTAATTTTATGCAATAACTGAAATTTAACTAAACAATAAATTATGCTTAAATCATTTTTAACGCTACTCTTGGCGTTTGGTACTTGTCTGCTATCTTATGGGCAAGACCGTACAATTTCCGGAACGGTTACGGATGATACGGGTGCTCCCTTGCCTGGTGCAACTGTTGTCCAAAAAGGAACTAACAATGGGGCACAAACAGATTTTGATGGTAATTATACCATTAATGTTTCTGGAGATGCAGTTGTACTTACCTATTCCTATATAGGATTTAGTTCCAAAGATATTACGGTTGGCAGTCAAAATACAATTAACGTACAACTACTAGAAGATGTAAGTAAACTAGACGAGGTTGTGGTTATTGGTTATGGCGAGGTTAAAAGAGCAGACCTAACCGGTTCTGTTGCCTCTGTGGGTAGTGAGCAAATAGAGCAGGCCAATAAGGTAGATGCAGTTTCTGCATTACAAGGGCAGGCTCCTGGTGTTGTTATTCAACGTACGGACAATAAACCTGGTGCAGGTGGTTTTAACATTCGTATTCGTGGTGCCAGTACCATTAATTCTAATCAGACCGCAAATCAAGGTGGTTTTAATCCTGGACAAAATCCATTGTTTATCGTAGATGGAATATTTGTAGATGATATTTCCTTTTTAAACCCTGCGGATATTGATAAAATGGATATTCTTAAAGATGCTTCTGCTACGGCTATCTATGGTTCTAGGGGTAGTAATGGGGTGGTTATTATAGAGACTAAAAGAGGTAAGCAAGGTAAAATGCGTGTTAACTACAATAATTACATTGGTTTTAAACAAGCATACAATTTACCTTCTGTCTATGACGGTCCTGGTTATATTGAGTTTCTTAAGGATGTTGTTGTGGGTAATGAGTTTGCACAAACCAATGGTGATTTAAGTTTTAGAAGAGACCAAGTAGATTTAACCAATTATTTAGATAGTGAGGAACAGCAAAACGTAGCAGATGGTGTAAGTACGGATTGGGTAGATTTATTGTTGAAAAGTGGTTTGCAAAGCAACCATACCATAGATATGAGTGGTGGTAACGAAAACACTACCTATGCAGTAGGTCTTGGGTATACATTAGATGAAGGTACCGTAGAGGGCGAAGATTACAATAGATATAATATTAGAGGTAGCCTTTCTAGTGATTTAACAGATTGGTTAAATGTTAGTGTTAACAATTATGTAACTAGTGTGGTGCAAAATACCGGTAGCTGGGAGGCGTTTAGAAGTGCTTATCGATTAAAGCCAATTGGTAGACCTTATAATGAAGATGGTAGTTTACGATTTTTTCCTACACAAAAAGAAACGCAGATTACAAACCCATTGTTTGATACGCAAAATATAACAAGAGAAACACGTTTTCTTCAATATTTGGGAGATATTTCTTTAAAACTGACCCCAGTTAATGGATTAAGTTTTACCACAAAATTCTCCCCAAATATTAAATACCAAAGATATGGTGAGTATAGGGGGTTACTGTCTAAAAGTGTTTCTGGTAATCCTTCTAATAGGAGAGCGGTAGTAGATAACACCAATTATTTCTCATATACATGGGATAATATATTAAACTGGAACTGGTCTAAAGACATCCACTCTTTAAATGTAACCGGTGTTGTTTCTAGGTTTTTAGAACGTAGAGAAGGGTATTATTCTCAAGTAAGAAACTTTACTACAGATGAGTTTTCATTTTACAACTTAGATGCTGGTTTAGATATAAGGGACCTGTCTAGTGGTTTTTCTAAACAAACCCTTGAATCCTATACGGGTAGAATTAACTATACCTTAGACAACAAATATTTGTTTACGGTAACCGGCCGTTATGATGGTGCGTCTATCTTGTCTGATGAAAACAAATGGGCATTTTTCCCTTCGGCAGCTTTTGCTTGGAAAATGATGGAAGAAAATTTCCTTAAAGACCAAAATGTAATTTCTAATGCCAAACTTAGGTTAAGCTACGGGCAAACCGGTAATAATGGTCAAGGTGGCGGGTTGGCACCATTGGCTTCTCAATCTTTGTTGTCTTCTAGTGCAACCAATTTAGGTGATGCAGCAGTTTCTACGGCTTACATAGGTGGTTTGGCTAATGAAGATCTAACATGGGAGCGTACTACGGAAGTTAACGTAGGTATAGATTTTGGATTTTTACAAAACCGTATTTACGGTTCTGTAGATGTGTATAACAGAAAAAACTCAGATATTATTTTCTTTTCACCATTACCAGATGTTACCGGTTTCTCTGGAACATTTGATAACGTGGGTGAGTCTACCAACAAGGGTATAGAAATTGGTTTAAATACGGTAAATATTGATAATGAGAACCTAACGTGGACCACCAATTTCAATTTTGCTAGAAACAAAAACACCCTTGATAGATTGTATGGCGATTTAGATGAGATTATTTTCAATGTAAACGGTACTAATCTTATTCATAGAGTAGGAGAATCTATAGGTTCTATATATGACTATGAGTACGAAGGTATTTGGCAATTAGACGAAGCTGCCGAAGCGGCTACTTTTAACCAAAGACCTGGACAGGTAAAAGTAAGGGACATTAATGGAGATGGCCAGATTACCCCAGATGGTGACAGAACTATAATTGGTAATGTAGTTCCTAAATGGACGGGTAGTGTTACCAGTACGTTGAACTATAAAGATTTTGATTTTACGTTCTTAATTAGCACAAGTCAGGGAAATAGTATGATGAGTAACTTTCACAATGCTTTCTCTTTCCCATGGGACAGTGAACCAACCCGAACTTTTAACGGTTACAACGTAAATTATTGGACCCCTGAGAATCCTACGAACAACTGGTACCAACCTGGTAACGGCGGTACCTTCCAAAATGCTATAAAGTATAGGGATATTTCATTTACTAAAGTAGGTTTCATTACCCTAGGTTACAAGTTACCGGACAATGCATTGAATACTTTAGGTTTAGACAAATTAAGATTTTACGTAACTGCGCAGAATCCATTTATATTTACGGATTATGATGGTTGGGATCCAGAAAATGCTGGTAGAAACCACTGGGGAGCGGCATTCTTATCGCGCTCAATTATAACAGGTATCAACGTAAGTTTCTAACAAACGAATAAAACTGAAAAAATGAAATTAAATCGATATAAAATTGTAGCTGCCTCATTGGTCTTAGGACTATTTATGACTGGCTGTGAAGATTACTTGGAAGAAGAGAATAATGAGGCCCTAGGTTTGGATAACGTAGCAACAGACCCAGCAATATTTGGCCAATTGGTAGCTTCTGTTTACGAAAGGGCTAGAGAAACTACTACCAGATATACTGGAGATATGTATTATGTTTTGGAAGATCTAGGTACGGATATCGTCACAAGGGGTACGGCTTTAACGGGTACAGATGAGATTAACGATTATGTTAATCTAACTGGTAGAAATTGGCCCGTAGATGTATATTGGGGTAATCAATATAGGGTAATTGCAGCGGCTAATGTGGCCATTGAGGCCGCGGCAATTGCAGAAGATGTGCCACAAACAGAATTGTCTAGCGGGGTTGCAGAGTCTAAATTTTTTAGAGCTTTGGCCTACTTTAAACTGGTAGAAAACTTCGGTGGTGTTCCACTAATTACCAGTCAGGTAACAACCGCAGAGATTAATTATCCTAGAGCTTCAGAGGAAGAAGTGTATGCACAAATTGTTCTAGATTTGAACGATGCTTTAGCAGATCTTCCAGAAACTACGGATACGTATGGTAGGTTAACCAAAGATGCTGTAAGGCAGTTTATGGCCAGGGTTTTATTGACAAGAGGATATAAATCATTTGGATCATCCTCTGATTTTCAGACTGCTGTAAGTCTTTCAGAAACGGTTATTGCCAATCACCCATTGGTAGCTTCTTTTGAATCTTTGGTAAGCGAAGAAAATCAACGTAACTCAGAAGTTGTTTTTTCCTATTTATTTGGTACTAACTCTGTAAGTAGAGGTTGGGGTAATTCTAGGCACATGCTGTATAAATTCCGTTATTTTGATTATCCGGGTCTTATTCGTGGCGATAAATATCAAAAAGGGCTAGGTGCGGCGCCAACAGAATTTTTCTACTCTTTGTTTGAAGATGATGACGAACGTGCAGATGCTACGTTCCGCAGGGTACTCTTTGCAGATGAGGATTTTGAGTCTACCGCTAATGGTATTACCGTTAATGTAATGGCTGGCGATACGGCAATTTATTTTCCTAAGGTTGCATGGACGCAGGCCGAAATGGATGCGGTACCCTATAAAGTAATTAACCCAGGAACTTATTTTGAGAACAATGGTGTTACCGTAGTACATTACCCAATGTTTAAAAAGTTTGATGATCCAGGCGTTCCTTTTACACAACCAGATCAGTCTTCTCAAGGAGAAAGGGATATGGTGGTAATGCGTTCTGGTGAGGCATACTTAATTGCGGCAGAAGCATACTTACAGTTAAATGATGCTGCGAGCGCAGCAACCTTATTAACCACATTGCGTTCTAGAGCAGGATTAACAACAGCGGTAACTGCTGCGGAGGTAGACCTTGACTTTATTTTGGACGAAAGAGCAAGAGAACTTGCTGGAGAAGCAAATAGGTGGATGGATTTAAAACGTACGGGTAAGTTAATAGAGAGAACCTTAGCGAACAATCCGCATGCGGCATTAAATGGTGCTCTGGAACAAAAGCACTTACTAAGACCTATTCCACAGGCAGAAATAGATAATTCTGGTGGTAGTATTAGCCAAAATCCAGGATACGAATAAAAGTTGGTACAGTTAGAGTTAGTTTAGTTTAATCATTTTTAATTTGTTAAACCCCGTTGTGTCAGCAACGGGGTTTTTCTTTTTTAAGGACTAATTTTTAATTGGTATATTTAATTACAGACTTAAATTAATTAGACCTAAGATGAATTTTTTGACCAAACTAAAGTGGATACTGGGTATCCTACTGATTTTCTTCGTAATTGTTGCCACCAATTTAGTAGACCGTAATAGTTTTTCTTTGGTAAAAGAGTCTGTTGCCACCATTTATGAAGACCGGCTAGTAGCAAAAAATCTTATTTTTAATATGTATAAGATTCTGCAAGAGAAAAAGCTAGATGCTGTAACGGCTAAACCTTTTGCCACAACAGAATTGGCCGGCCAACAAAAAGAACTTAATTTATTGTTAGACCGTTTTGACAATACCAAGCTTACCAGAGAGGAGGGTGTAATTTATTCCGATTTTAAAACTGAGTTAGAAAATCTTTTTGCCTTAGAAAAGAATGAGAAAATTATGGAGGTAGATAACGCAGCTTATTTAAAACAACTTTCGGTATTGGAACGAAGCCTTAATCAATTGGCCAATATTCAATTAGAAGAAGGGAATAGGCAAGTGTCTATTAGTAGAAAAGCCTTGAATACAGTAGATCTATTTACCAAAATAGAAATCTATTTATTAATTATCCTAGCAGTAATTATTCAGGTAATTATTATGTACAATCCTAAAAAAGGGGATAAGGACAACCTAAGGGTTTCTTAGTCGCTTTTCTTAATTTAGGTGCCAAACTGGTAGTATGAGAAAAATACTTGTGCTTTTTGCGCATCCTAAATTGGAACAATCAAAAGCCAACCTAGCATTAATCAATGCAATAAAAGACTTGGAAGGGGTAACTTTTAGAGATTTGTATGAGCTCTACCCAGATTTTAATATTCACGTAAATGAAGAAAAAAAGATACTTGCCTTGCATGACATCATTGTTTGGCATCATCCATTTTATTGGTATAGCTGCCCGCCACTGTTAAAACAATGGATAGATTTGGTATTAGAATATAACTGGGCATATGGCCCTAACGGACGGGCATTATGGGATAAGACTTGTTTCAATGTCATAAC
The DNA here is from genome assembly GCF_002072105.2 of Croceivirga radicis. Taxonomy (GTDB): domain Bacteria; phylum Bacteroidota; class Bacteroidia; order Flavobacteriales; family Flavobacteriaceae; genus Croceivirga; species Croceivirga radicis. Next base: position 393,804 of record NZ_MTBC01000004.1, on the reverse strand, counting down.
TACAGGAGGCTCTAAAGAACTTTATTGTTCTTCTGGGTCTAACCATTATTCGGTGGCAGAGTTTCTAAGGCCTTTTGAACAAACTGCAATTTTATGTGGTATGGATTACCTATCGCCATTTACAGTAATGGGCACACATAGGGTAGAAGCAATAGACCTTAATGCTTATGCGGAAAAATATAGGGCCTTGTTAGAAGAAATGATGCGCGTACCAGATCTAGCGTATTTTAAAACCACTAATTTTCTTAGCGAGATTACACTACCAAATCAATAGCCCATGACTACTAGCATTTTATTTCAAGCCATAGTTTTTTTACTTGGGGCATTAATTTGTGTTCCGTTGGCCAAGCGGTTTGGTCTAAGTTCTGTAATAGGCTACTTATTAGCAGGTGTACTAATAGGTCCATTTTTATTGGGTTTCGTAGGTGAAGAAGGGGAAGATATATTGCATTTTGCAGAATTTGGTGTCGTAATGATGTTATTTCTAATTGGGTTGGAAATAGAACCCAAGACCTTTTGGCAGATGCGAAAGCGTATAGTAGGTTTAGGGGGGCTTCAAGTTGGGGTAACCTTGATATTAGGCTACTTGCTATTTTATTACATAGGTTTTGAAACAAATGTAGCTATTACCATAGCCATGGCAGTAGCCTTATCTTCCACCGCAATTACCTTACAAACCCTAAAAGAGAAAAATTTAATGGATAGTACCTACGGTACTTCCTCCTTTTCCATTTTGTTATTTCAAGATATAATTGTTATTCCCATGTTGGCGGTTTTACCATTATTGTCTTCAGGAGGGGAAAACAACACCACATCTCATACTACAGATAATTTTCATTTTTTAGATGGTCTATCTCTAGGCTGGCAAGCAGCTGCTATTCTACTATCCATTGTAGCAATTGTACTGGCGGGTAGGTATTTGATCGTACCGCTCCTACGATTGGTGGCACAGGCAAGAATTAGGGAGCTACTTACGGCATCCGCACTTTTTATTGTTCTAGGTATCTCTTTTTTAATGGAAATGGTTGGCCTTAGCCCAGCGCTAGGTGCTTTTTTGGGTGGGGTAGTTTTGGCTACTAGCGAATTTAAACATGAGTTAGAAAGTAATCTAGAACCATTTAAAGGGCTATTACTGGGGCTGTTTTTTATTACTGTTGGTGCCTCTATCAACTTTCAGGTCATAGCAGAAAATCCTATTATGATTATTGGATTGGTCATTGCCGTTATAGCCTTAAAAGCGTTGGTGATTTACGGTGTAGCCAAGGTATTTAAAATTAAGACAGACCAACGTCTATTGCTTATGATTGGTTTGGCGCAAATTGGTGAATTTGCGTTTGTGTTATTTTCTTTTGCCTTTCAACTGAATATCATAGATCAGTTTAATTTAGATATGATGTTGGTGATCACGGCGCTAAGTATGGCGCTAACACCCATTTTAAGTTTGCTAAATGAGCGGTTTTTATTGCCTAAAATAGGTACCAAAAGACAAGAAAATAGGCCCATGGACCATATTGCCAAAACGCATAAAGTAATTTTAGTTGGGTTTGGACATTTTGGTAGTACTGTTGGTCGCTTTTTACGCGCCCATGGTATTGAAGCTACTATCTTGGACCATGATTCAACTCGAGTTGATTTTTTGAGAAAAATGGGTTTTCAAGTATACTATGGAGATGCCACTCGTATGGAACTTTTAGAAGCTGCGGGTATTGCGGATGCTAAGCTGCTAATTTGTGCCATTGGCAGTACAGAAACCACCAACCATTTGGTAAAAATCGTTAAAGAAAAATATCCAAAATTAAAATTACTGGTTAGGGCAAGAAACCGGTATGATGCTTATGAATTAATGGATGCTGGAGTAAAGGATATTTATCGTGAATCGTTAGATACTTCTGTAAAATTAGCTAGCGATGCATTAACCCATCTAGGTTTTAGAAGATATTCTGTTTACAGACAGGCACAAAATTTTATTAGGTATGATGAGCAGGGTCTTAAGAATATGGCAGAAAGGCCAAAAGATAGAGACGCTTATATTTCTAAAGCCAGAAGAGAGTTAGAACAACAAGAAAAACTATTAGAAGAAGATTTTACCCGCGGTATCTTATCTCATGATAAACTTTGGGATAGTGATGAAATGCGTTCCGCTGCGCTGGCTAAACAGCGTGTAAAGAAGACCTAAACAAAAAAGTAGAGATGAGGTTAAAAGTTTTGTAGTTAATGGTTTATATGCGGTTGTTAAGCTTTTTAAAATTGTTGTTTATCTAAAAATTTAAACAAAATTCAGTAAGAATGTAGATAATTAAGGTAATGTTGTTGAATAGTTGAAGTGTAAAGTTATTTTTAATTATAATATCGTAATTTTTATCCATTTGATATTCAACCGATAAGACTAACAAACTAACGCACATTGCATGCAAATAAAAGAGAATGCTACTATCTATGATGTAATCATAGTAGGATCGGGAGCAGGTGGTGGTATGGCCACTAAAGTGCTTTCCGAGGCTGGATTAAAAGTAGCAGTAGTAGAAGCCGGTCCCTTTTTTGACCCTGCAGACCCAGAACAACGTACCCAATTAAGATGGCCTTATGAGTCCCCAAGAAGAGGGGCGTCTACCGTAAGGCCCTTTGGTGATTTTGATGCGGCTTATGGAGGATGGGAAATAGAAGGGGAACCGTACACGCGAGCAGAAGGCACCAAATTTGATTGGTTTAGATCTCATATGCTTGGAGGTAGAACCAATCACTGGGGTAGAATTTCTTTGCGCTTTGGTCCAGACGATTTTAAACATAAAAGTATAGATGGTTACGGGGACGATTGGCCAATTGGTTATGAAGATGTAAAACCGTACTATGATAAAGTAGATAAATTAATTGGTGTATTTGGTACCAATGAAGGGCTTAGGAATGATCCAGATGGCTTTTTCTTACCTCCGCCCAAACCAAGATTACATGAGCTTTTTTATATAAAAGGAGCCCGTAAAACCAATATACCGGTTTACCCTTCTAGAATGTCCATGCTAACCAAGCGTATCAATAATGAGCGCGGTGTTTGCTTTTACTGCGGGCAGTGTTCTAGGGCATGCCAAGTTTATGCAGATTTTTCTGCCGGTACCTGTTTAATATTTCCAGCTCAAAAAAATGGGGGTCAGGTAGACCTTTTTGTTAATTGTGTGGTGCGTACCGTTACCACAGATGAAGAAGGTAAGGCTACTGGAGTTTCTTACATTAACAAAGAAGACAGAACAGAATATAAACTAAAAGGTAAAGTAGTGGTATTGGGCGCTTCTGCCTGTAGCTCTGCACGAATTCTGTTAAATTCTAAAAGCAAACAACATCCTAATGGTTTAGGTAACAGCAGTGATCACGTTGGCAAATATTTACATGATTCTACTGGTGCCGATCGTGCTGCTTTTATCCCGGATTTGATGAACCGTAAGGTTTCCTACAATGAAGATGGGGTTGGCGGTATGCATGTCTATTCTCCATGGTGGGGAGATAATTCTAAATTAGATTTTCCAAGAGGTTACCACATAGAGGTTTGGGGTGGTATGGGTATGCCTAGTTATGGATTTGGGTTTAACGCCAACGAATTCAACAAATTTTTTGGAACTAAGGTTGGGGGCTATGGCGATGTACTTAGAAGCGATGTAAAAAAATATTATGGAGCCGTAGTAGGTATGGCAGGCCGGGGCGAATCTATTGCGCGTAAGGACAACTACTGCGAGATAGATGATACCGTAGTGGACGAATGGGGTATTCCTGTTTTAAAATTCAATTACAAATGGTCTGATCTGGAACGTAACCAAGCCAAACACATGCAAGATACTTTTGAAGAAATCTTGACCAATATGGGTGGGGAATTACTGGGAGAAAAACCCGGTAAGGATGTAGATTATGGGTTGCATGCTCCCGGACGTATTATACACGAGGTTGGAACCACCCGTATGGGAGATGACCCCAAAACTTCTGTAACCAACAAATACCAACAGTTGCATGATGTGGACAATGTTTTTATTGTAGATGCAGGGCCTTTTGTGTCTCAAGCAGACAAGAATTGTACATGGACAATTCTGGCGCTCTCCTGGAGGGCTTCGGATTATATTGTAGAACAATTTAAAAAGCAAAACTTCTAAGTTATGGATAGGAGAAAAAGTTTAAAATCTATAGTTTTTGGAGGTGTAGCCGGCGGATTGGCCTTGCATGGTTGCAAACCAGGTACGGATACGGAAATTGCCCCAGAGGTTGTAGAGAGTTCTATGGTTAAATGGCGAACCGCTAGCGAAAATGAACTTGTACAAGAATTACATGATGATCAATTCTTTAATAAGCACGAAATAGAAACCTTAACGGTGCTTTGCGATTTAATTTTACCTTCTAGCGAAACCTATAAAGGTGCCTCGGATGCAAATGTGGTAGACTTTATAGAATTTATGGCTAAAGATATTCCAGATTTGCAATTAGACCTTAGGGGTGGTTTAATGTGGTTAGATCACGAAGCCAATACACAGTTTAATACCAACTTTGATAGTTTACAAGAAAACCAACAAAAAGAAATTTTAGACGAAATAGCGTATTACGATCCAGAAACACCCCAAATGGAAAGACCCTTTGCCGTAAACTTTTTTAGTCTGGTCCGTAATTTAACCATGACCGGATTTTACACCTCTAAATTAGGAATAGAAGAATTGGGTTATAAAGGCAATTCGCCAAATGTTTGGGATGGTGTTCCACAAGATGTTTTGGACCAGCATGGCGTAGCTTATGATGAAGAATGGCTTGCTAAATGTGTGGATCAGAGTAAACGAAACGACATCGCCCAATGGGACGACGAAGGCAACTTGTTAACATAGTCAACAAAACAGACAACTACTTAACCAACAACCAACCTTTTAGTTGACTATTGAGAGAGCTATTGTGCAGACCAATGTGCAATAGCTTTTCTTTTAATTAAAATCCATTTGAAATAAGGCCTCTTCTACCGTCTCTACTGGTAGTTTGCAGCTATTATTTTGGCAAACGTATATGTAAGTTTGGTTAGGTTCATACCGGCCTTTAAAAAGCGGTTGGTCATTTGCAATAGTACTGTAAACAATTATACCATTTATAGGCTTTGCGCGGTTAAATTCTGCTGCCAGTGATTCGGCTTTGGGGCCTACTATGGCTATCTCATAAAAGGGATACGTGTAATTAAGGGCCAAAGCACCAATGCTAGGGTAGTGTTCCGGTTGGTCTTGATAAAGGTTATAGGTATTTTTCAAAATCTGTTCTGCCATTTGTAAATAGGCTTTCTGGTATAAAATATGCCCCCATTTAAAATAGTTGTCGGCTAAAACCAAAGTAGGACTAGGTAAAACATCATCATTGGTCTTATAAATTTTAGACACCAATTGGTTGTTACTGGCATATTTAAATAATCCCTCCTCTTTATCATAAAACAATTCCTTGGAAGCCTCTAAAAATTGCAGTGCATATACTTGATAAGCTTCATTTTGTGTGGCAAGGTATAATGCGGTTGCAGCGTCTGCCAAGTAGGCATAATCCTCTACAAAAGCATTTACATGATTTCCGTTTTCGCTTTTTAGATGTACTAATTCTCCGTTATAAAATTGATTATTTATAAGGTATGCAAAAAGGTTTTCGGCTTCTTTTAAATAAGATTCATTTGCCAACGCCCTGTACGCATCCACATAGCCTTTTACCAAAAGGGCATTCCAGCTAGTAATAATTTTACGGTCTTTTAAGGGCATTTGCTTGTTTTTTCTAATTTTTACCAGTGCTTTGTTCCATTCCGTAATTTGGGCTTTATGTTTTTTTGGTACTAATTTATTCTTGGTAATTATGTAGAAAGTTTCTTCAAAAGGTATTGGATTGTAAATTACTTTGAATAAAGTTTCCTTTTTTTGCGCAACTGTTTTTAATTCATCGGAGGAGTATACGTAATAACCACCTTCCATGCCATTACTATCTGCGTGTAAAGAAGCAAAGTAACCCCCATTTTGGTTTTTCATAGTATGCTTTAAAAAACCAATGGTTTGGATTATGGCTTCTTTGTAGGCCAATTCCTTGTATTGGTTATAAGCCTCGGCGTATACACTTAGCATTTGAGCATTGTCATACAACATTTTTTCAAAATGCGGCACCTGCCACATACTATCGGTACTGTAACGGTAAAAACCACCATCTACAGCATCAAACACACCATTGAAAAGTATATTGTTTAGGGTACGTTTGTTGTGGGCTAGGGTTATGGTATCCTTGCTTAGGTTTGCATATTTAATATTGTAAAGAAGGTTCTGGGGTAACAGAAATTTTTCTGTGCCCTTTAGACCACCATAGCGTATATCCCAAGTCTGATATAATTTTTGTTGAATTTTGTCAATATCTTTATTGGTAATGTCAATAGCTTCTTTAGGAGCTATTAAATTGAGTTCTTTTATACCTTTTGTGATTTTTTCCGCAAATGCAACTGCTTTTTCAGGTTCTTTTTTATAAAGTTCTTCGAGTTGTTTTAAAACAGATATCCATTGTGTTTTACTATGGTAGGTACCTGCATATATTGGTCTACCATCTGGCAGTGCAACCACATTCAAAGGCCAGCCCCCTTCTCCCTTTATCAATTGAAGGGCACGCATATATATTTGGTCAATATCTGGGCGTTCTTCACGGTCAACTTTAATATTTATAAAACTGGAATTCATTACTTTGGCTACGGTTTCGTCTTCAAAAGACTCTTGAGCCATTACATGGCACCAATGGCAACTAGCATAGCCAATACTTATGATTAGTAGTTTGTTTTCGTCTTTGGCTTTCTCTAAAAAAGTAGTGCGCCAAGGGTACCAGTTTACAGGATTATATGCGTGGGATTGTAGGTAGGGACTGGTTTCTTCTAAAAGGGCGTTTGGTTTTTGTTGTGCGGTTAAAAGGAAGCAAAAGCAAAAATAAACGATGCTGAATCTCAATAATCTCATTCGCGTTAAGAAAGTAATTGTTTTCTAATTTAAATGAAAAAATACGGTTGGTACAGGTAAAGAAAGAAATTCTTTTTGGCCTTTACGCTTAATGCCTGCCATAAGTTGTTTAGCGAAAATTTTTTGTGCAATACCAAATTAAGGCTATCTAGCTAGGTTATGAATTATAGCTCTTGTTTGCAGTGTGTTTGTTTACTATTTACAGTGCCTTTTTTGTTGGCACAAGAAGCAAACATCAACGTATCGGAATTTGTTTTTGAGAAAGGTCCTTTTAAAGAATGTCATGCGCCTACATTAGTTGTATTGGAAGATGGCAGCATAATGGCTTCTTGGTTTGCAGGTACTCATGAACGCCATGAGGATGTTGCTATTTATACGAGCATTAAAAAAGGGGGTTCTTGGTCTTATCCAAAATTAGTGGCCAATGGAGTTGCTGCAAATGGTAAAAAATATCCTACATGGAATCCAGTTTTATTTAAAAACCCAAACGGCTTGTTGTATCTGTATTACAAAGTTGGCCCTTCGCCATCTACTTGGTGGGGAATGTATAAAACAAGCAAAGACAATGGGAAAACTTGGAGTGAGGCAAAAAAACTTTCTGATGGTATTTTGGGCCCAATTAAGAATAAGCCTTTGCTCTTAAAAAATGGAAATATTCTTAGCCCTTCTAGTGTAGAACTGGAAAATGGAGAAATTTGGTTGGCCCATATGGAGCACAGTATTGATAGTGGTAAAACTTGGCAGAAAATAAAAATTCCACAAAAGAAAAAACACAAATTAATTCAGCCAACGTTACTCACCCTTAAAGACAAATCTATTTTAGCTTTGTTTAGAAGCAATCAAGATAAAGTAGTCTATTCTAAAAGCAAGGACAATGGAATTACATGGAGCAAGGCAAAGGCCATGGAATTAGAAAACCCTAATAGTGGAATAGATGCGCTTACCATGAAAAATGGCAACCATCTGCTTGTTTATAATCCTGCCCTAAGTGGAGATCAATGGTGGGATGGTAGAAGTAAACTAAACCTAGGATATAGCCAAAATGGAATGCAATGGAAATCTATAGTATCATTAGAAAATCACCAAAAGGGCGAATACAGTTATCCGGCAATTGTGCAGGACCAAGATGGATACATCCACCTGGTATACACCTATGATAGAAAAAAGATAAAATATGTTAAGTTAAAAATAGAGGATTAGCAATTAACGTCTTAAATATTAAGAATTGAAAATCTTTTCTTTAGCACTGTCTATATAGCTTCTACCAATAGTAAAACGCTGCCCACCTATTTCTAGACTGTTGCCTTCTACGGTGTCTATTTTGTCTATAGAAACCGTTATAGATCGGTGAATGCGTATAAACTGGTCTGCTGGTAATTGGTCTGTAAAGCTGCTAAGCGTACTGTGCACTACATAGTTTCCATTTTTGGTAATTATTTTTATGTAGTCTTTAAGGCTTTCCACATAGATAATTTCTTCAAAGCAGATTTTTTTCATCTTCTTTTTATCCACCTTAACAAATATATGTTCGCTACTACTTGCTTTTTCTTCTTGTTCTTTTCTATGTAAGCCAATGGCCTTGTTTACGGACTTGAGAAACCTTGGAAAAGATATTGGCTTTAATAAGTAGTCCAATACTTCTAATTCAAAACCTTTGATGGCGTGTTCCGCATGTGCAGAGGTAATTATAACCATAGGTTTTTGGTTAAGGCTTTCCAGAAATTTAAAACCGTCTAGCACAGGCATATTTACGTCTAGAAAGATTAAATCTGGTTGGTTGTCATGTAAAAATTTTAAACTTTCTACGGCATTGGTAAATGTAGCTACGGTTTCTAGCTCCTCTATTTGATCCACATGTTTTTTAATCACGTTAATGGCCAAGGGTTCATCGTCAATAATCACACATTTAAGCTTCATCTGGCATCAATTTTAAGTTTAATTCTACTTGAAAGTTAGTTTTGGTTTCGGTAATATTTAAATCATATTCATTTTCGGCATACCGCAATTCCAATCTCTTTTTAACGTTGGTTAACCCAACACCCCCTTTATCTTTTTTAGATACGGTGATAAATTTTTGAGTGGGTTTGGTGTTGTTGATTTTAAATGTTAACCAATCTTCTTTAATAATTAGGTCAATTAATATATCAACCTTTTCTATGCTTTTGTTAGCACCGTGTTTAAATGCATTTTCTACAAAATTTATCAGTAGTAACGGAATTATTTTTTTGTCTCTTGGATTGCCTTCTACATGGTAGACCAAATTTAGATTTTGAGTATGTCTTATGCGTTCTAGCTCTATATAGTTTTCCAAAAACTCTAATTCCTTCTTAAGACTTTGGTATTTTTTTTTGTTGGCATCATATATCAAATACCGCATTAAATCTGATAATTTTAAAATGGTGTCCGGAGTGTCTTTAGAATTATCAAGGCTTTGCGCGTAAATGTTGTTTAAGGTATTAAAGAAAAAGTGGGGAGATATCTGGTTTCGCAAAAATTTTAATTCTGTTTCTAACTGGGCCTTTTCCAGTTTTGCTATTCTACCACTTTCTCGCAGCCAATCTATAGTAAGCTTAATAGAGGCTACAAAGGTTATCACGTAAAGTTCTCCCAACATCATTACAATGGTGTAATCAAAGGTAAGGTAGTACGTTTCTGGACCTTCTGGCCATACGTTGTTACTGATCAAAAATTTTGTAAGCTCAAACTTAAAAAATACCATAATGAATATGGAGAGAATAAGTAAGACAACAAAACTTAAAAATTTCTTCCTGAATATATATCTGGGTATTAGATAGTAAATGGTAAAATAGGAGAGTATGATATGAATAGGAAAACCTAATAAGTTAGATTTAAAAGAGTACAGATAATCGCTATAAAAACTGCCCCAACGTAAAAAATTGAATAAAAAATAAAACGCCCAAAATACAACATGATGAAACGGTTTTATTTTAAAATTTGTAGCATTGGTAAGTGCTAACCGGTTTTTTACTTTCTTATTTAATGTATTCAAATTATAAGGAACTAATTTTATCGCGTTAAGCTAGTGTTAACTGTTGTTGGTCTAATAAATAACCAAATTCTGCCGTAAAATAGAAAAATTTATAATTCTATAAGTCCAAAAAGGATTTCATAAAGATGATTTTAGATAAAAAATATTGTTGCCTTTTAATAATTACACAATTCGTTTTTTTTGCGTGTAAGCAACACGAAAAAGACACTTCCCATAATTTAGAACAATCTAAAACCCCATTGGCCTACGTTGACCCTTTTATAGGTACAGGCGGTCATGGCCATACTTATCCTGGTGCAACCGTCCCTTTTGGAATGATTCAGTTGAGTCCAGATAATGGTACCAGTGGTTGGGATTGGAGCTCTGGTTATCATTTTTCTGACTCTATCATAGCTGGTTTTAGCCATTTGCATTTAAGTGGTACGGGCATTGGAGACTTATCTGATATACTTTTTACGCCAGCTACCAAATCACTGGATTTGGCAAACATGCCAAAAGAAAATAAACTTAAGCCTTACGTTTCCTCGTTTTCTCATTTGAATGAAAAGGCAACTCCAGGATTATATTCGGTTTATTTAGAGGATAGTAAAGTTGCGGTAGGGCTTACCGCTACGGAACGTGTAGGGTTTCAAAAATACGATTATAAACAAGCTAAAGTTAAAAGTGTTGTTCTAGATTTAGCTTTTGCCGTTAACTGGGATACACCCATTAATACGTCAATAAAGGTAGAAGATAGTGTAACTATTTCTGGATATAGGCATAGTAAAGGTTGGGCCAAAAATCAAAAAGTGTTTTTTGTTTCAAAGTTTTCCTCACCTATAAAGGATGCTAAGCTTTATACTAAACAGGAATTGGTAGAAAATTCTATGGCTGATGGTATTAGCGCAGCGCAATTCTTTTTTGATACTACCTTGGATACCCTGGAAGTTAAAACGGCCATTTCTAGTGTAAGCGTCGCAAATGCCAAATTAAATTTAGAAAGCGCAGCAAACGTAACATTTGAAGAAGCACAAAAAACGGCTCAAAAAGAATGGGAACAGGCATTATCTAAAATACAGGTTACCACAGCGGTAGACAGTCTAAAAACTATTTTTTATTCGGCATTATATCATAGTCAAGTAGCGCCTGTATTGTTTAGCGATAGTAATGGACAATTTAGATTTAGTAACGATAGCATAGGATCGGCTAAAAACTTTAAGGTTTATAGTACACTGTCCCTTTGGGATACCTTTAGGGCAGAACAGCCCCTACTAACCCTGGTAAACCCAACTGTAGTGTCTGATATTATTAACTCCATGCTGGTCTATTATAAGCAAAGTGGCAGTTTACCAGTTTGGACTTTATACGGTAATGAAACGGATACCATGACGGGTTACCATTCCATTCCCGTAATCGTGGAAGCATATTTTAAAGGTATTCAAGGTTTTGATGCTGAATTGGCATTTGAGGCCATGAAGCAAACCATGATGCAAGATAAGAGGGGCCTTAAGTATTTTAAGGAGGTTGGTTACGTACCTTTTGATAAAGTAGATGAGAATGTTACCTATACCCTAGAATACGCGTATAATGATTGGTGTGTTGCGCAACTGGCAAAGGCCTTAAAAAAGGAAGCGGATTACCAGTATTTTATTGAGCGTTCCAATGCCTACAAAAAGGTATTTGATGCAGAGACCCGTTTTATGCGAGGTAGGTCTTATGATGGTGGCCAATTTAGAACTCCGTTTGACCCTAAATATTCCAAACATATGGAAAATACGGATTATACGGAGGGTAATGCATGGCAACATAGTTGGTTTGTGCCACATGATGTTAATGGTTTAATAGAGCTGCATGGTGGCAAAACATCATTTTCAGAAATGTTGGAGCAGCTCTTTACGGAATCTTCAGAAATTACGGGAGAGGAAGCCTCTAATGATATAACGGGACTTATAGGGCAGTATGCCCACGGCAATGAACCAAGCCACCATATTGCTTATCTGTTCAACAAAGCAGGTAAACCATGGAAAACTCAATTTTGGGTAGATTCTATTTTGCAAACCCAATACAATACTACCCCAAACGGACTTAGCGGTAATGAAGATGCTGGCCAAATGTCTGCATGGTATGTGCTAAGTGCTATGGGTATTTATCCAATGAATCCGGCTAGTGGCACTTATGAAATAGGTAGGCCTTTATTTGCAAAATCAGAAATTAAATTACCAGGTGGTAATACCTTTTCCATTGTTGCAGAACAGGTTTCTAAAGAAAACAAATACATACAATCGGCCACCTTAAATGGGCAGCCATTCAATACTACCACATTAGAACATAAAACTATTCTAGCCGGTGGTACCCTTACGTTAATAATGGGGCCAGAACCCAATTATAAGTGGGGTTTAGATTAAGCTATAAAAGAGACAGGTAAAGCATATGAAAGTGAATATTATAAAATCTACTATTTTAATTTTACTGCTAATTGGTGGCGTTGCCAACACGTTGGCGCAAAATATTAGAACGCCAAGAACCTATGTGGTACATAAAGCGGAGAGTGCTATTAAAATTGATGGGAAGGCAGACGAGAAAACTTGGAACAATGCACCGTGGTCTGCAGATTTTATAGATATTGAAGGCAATAAAACACCAAAGTACAAGACCAATCTAAAAATGCTCTGGGATGAAGAAAACCTCTATTTCTATGCGCATTTAGAAGAGCCACATGTTTGGGCAACACTTAAACAACGAGACACCATTATTTTTTATAATAATGATTTTGAGGTTTTTATAGACCCGGATGGAGACACCCAAAATTATATGGAGTTTGAAATGAATGCCTTGAACACGGTGTGGGATTTGTTAATGGTGAAAGCCTACCGTGATGGTGGTCCAATTATCTACAATTGGGATATAAATGGCTTAAAATCTGCAGTATCTGTTGAAGGTAGTATAAATAATGCCTCTGACACGGATAAAAGTTGGAGTATTGAAATTGCAATGCCATGGTCTGTTTTAAAAGAACCTAGTGGTAGTAATAAATTGCCAATTGGAGATTTTTGGCGCATAAACTTTTCGCGGGTTAATTGGGATTTTGAGTTGAACGATGGCAAATACTATCGTAAAAAAGATGCTAAAGGTAATTTTTTGCCAGAATACAATTGGGTTTGGTCGCCACAGGGCGTCATTAATATGCACGAACCAGAACATTGGGGCTATGCCTATTTTTCAGAAAAAACAAAAGGGGATAGCTTTATTATCCCTAAAGACGAACAAATTAAATGGTATTTGTATAGTTTATACAGGGCGCAAAAATCGTACACAGAAAAATATGGTAGGCCTGCAAATGCCTTAACTGTTCTAGGTTTAGAACCTCATACCATTTTGGGTAAAACAATTATCGTAAAATTTACAAATACTATTGGCGGTTGGTTTATTACCGCTGTAAGTCCATTTACCGGCAACCAGTTAACGGTGCAAGAAGATGGCGATTTTCAACTTAAAAAAACAGACTCATGAAAAAAATAAGTTTATCGCTGCTAGCAGCTGTTTTAGTACTCACCAACTATGCTTGTTTGGATAATATTGGAGCAAAACCAATAACGGATACCAAAAAGGCCACCGATTTATCCATTATAGAAGAACCCTTTAAGTATTGGACTTGGATTACGGCGGATCCAGAACGTACAGACGAATCTTATACAGAAGAGTTTAAAAAGTATAAGCAAAATGGATTGGATGCTATTTTAATTAACACCAATGCAGATGCAAAGCTCTTAGCTAGATTGGCACCTTTGGCAAAAAAAGAAGGATTAGAGTTGCATGCGTGGATAATGGCCATGAATAGACCAGGAGATAAAGAGGTAAACAAACATCCAGAATGGTACGTGGTTAGCAGAAGTGGTAAATCTGCTTATGATAATAGACCTTACGTTGGTTATTATGAATTTTTATGTCCTACTAGAACAGAATCTAGAAACCACGTGCTAAAATTGGTTTCAGAATTGGCAGATGTTGAGGATGTTGCCAGTGTACACTTAGACTATATAAGATATCCAGACGTGTATTTGCCGGTTGGTCTATTGCCAAAGTATGATTTAAAGCAGGAGACAGAGCTACCAGATTATGATTTTTGCTATTGCGATGTATGTGTAGAAACCTTTGAGAAAGAGCATGGTAGAAATCCAAGAGAAATGGAAAACCCTGCAATAGATATTGAATGGAAACAATTTAGGTTAAATAAGATTAGAGCAGTGGTAAATGATGCTTATGACATCGTTCACAAGAAAAACAAAATATTGACCGCAGCTGTTTTTCCTTATCCAGAAATGGCCGATCATATGGTAAGACAACGTTGGGATAAATGGAATGTCGATGTAGTATTGCCAATGATTTACAATAACTTTTATAATGAACCTGTAGAGTGGGTGGGTTTTGCCACAAAACAAGGTGTGCAAGATTTAGCTGCTAAAAATACACAATTACATACGGGTATATATGTGCCAGAAATGTCTGGTGAAGATGTGGCCAAGGCAATACAATTGGCTAAAGATAACGGTGCCAAAGGTGTTGCTATTTTTGACGGCCCTGCAATAACAGAAGACCACTTTAAGGCCATTAGGGAGAGTAAGAAATAATAAGCCCGAACCAAACGAATTTCAATGAAAACCAACCAACCAAAAGCAGGAATAATGCTATTGATTGCAATGTCAATAGCGTTGTTTTCCTGTAATACAAATAATACTTCTTCTGTTTCAAAAGAAGATATTGCCTTAATACCGCAACCCAATTCGGTTGTAATGAATAAGGGTGGTTTTGTTCTAAACAAGAACACCCAATGGGTGGTTTCTAAACATCTTTCGGAGCAAAATCTTTACCTTGAGATTAAAGAAAAAATTCAAAATAGCAATGCTGTTCTAGCAGATGTCAAAGAGGTTTCAGAAGGTAATTATATCGTATTTGTTCTCAACAAAAGTCTAGATCCAGAAGCCTATGTCTTAGAAGTGTTAGAAGATAAAATTACTGTAGAAGCGGCATCAAAATTAGGTTTTAGCCATGCACAGCAAACGCTAAAACAAGTAATAGGTAAGGAATATTTTACTTCGTCCAGTCAGGAATTTACAATTCCTTTAGTACGGATAGAGGACAAACCAAGATATCAATGGAGAGGGGTAATGTTAGATGTATCTAGGCATTTCTTTGATAAATCTTACTTATTGAAAACGATTGACCGTTTAGCTTTCCTTAAAATGAATACCCTTCATTTGCATTTGGTAGATGATCAAGGTTGGCGAATGGAGATAAAGCAGTATCCAAGACTAACAGCAGTTGGGGGTTATAGGGTAGACCAAGAAGAAAAACACTGGAATGCCCGTACGCCAAATTCACCAACGGATAAAGCAACATTTGGAGGCTTTTATACGCAAGAAGAGTTAAAAGAGGTTGTTGCTTATGCTGCTAAATACGGTATACAGGTAATTCCAGAAATAGAAATGCCCGCGCACGTAATGAGTGCTATTGCGGCTTATCCAGAATTGGCTTGTTTTGATCAAGAGATTGGTGTGCCTTCTGGTGGCGTTTGGCCAATTACAGATATCTATTGCGCAGGCAAGGAATCTACTTTTGAATTTCTAGAAAATGTGTTAACAGAGGTTATGACGGTGTTCCCGTCTAAATACATACATATTGGTGGCGATGAGGCCACTAAAACCAATTGGGCCAAATGTCCGCATTGTAGAAAACGAATTGCGGAGGAAGGATTGCAAGATGTTGCCGAATTACAAAGCTATTTCATCAAACGTATAGAGACTTTCTTAGATAGCAAAGCCAAAACCTTAATTGGTTGGGACGAGATTTTAGAAGGTGGCTTGGCACCCAAAGCCACGGTTATGAGTTGGCGAGGTATTCAAGGTGGATGGGAAGCCTCAAAGCAAGGGCATGATGTAATTATGACTCCTGAATCTCACGTTTATCTAAACTTTTATCAAGGAGACCAAGATAGGGAGCCACAGGCGTTTGGAGGGTATACGCCTTTAGAAAAAGTATATGATTTTGACCCAGTGGTAGATTCCATGTCGGTTGAGCAGAAAAAACATGTGTTGGGCGCACAAGGAAATTTATGGTCAGAGTATATAGAGACGGAAGCTATATCAGAATACATGCTATATCCAAGACTGGTTGCCCTTTCTGAGGCATTATGGAGTTCAGGGAAGCAAAAAAATTATGTAGCATTTACATCTAGATTGGTTCCACTATTGGAAAGTTTGGATGCCATGGGCATTAACTATGCAGAAAGTGTTTATAATGTAAGCGCCTCAACAGAAACAGATTTTGAATCCAAGTCTATAAACATCGATTTAAAAACGGATTTTCCAGAAGCCACTATTTATTATGCTTTGGGTAATGAGGCATTAACGGAATCTTCCAAGGTTTATGATAGTACGCTACACTTTAAGGCTTCAGATTCTTTAAAAGCCGTTGTTTTTGTTGATGGTAAGAAAAAAGGTGTCGCCCTAAAAACGTATATCGATTTTCACAAAGGTTTTGGGTCAAAACTGGCCATGAGTCCAAATCCGCATAAAAATTACCAAGGAGAAGGTGCAAGTACTTTGATGGACATTCGCAAGGGTAGTAAAAACTTTGGCGATGGTAAATGGTTGGGTTGGTACAATAAAGAGGTTACGTTAACCATGGAACTACCTATTGCGGAAAACATAAGCTCTGTAGTGGTTAACGCTTTGGAAAACCAAGGAGCAGACATTTATTTCCCCAATAAAATTCAAGTAAGTACTTCTATGGATGGTGTACATTTTACCAAAAAGGTGAGTGTGGAAAGACCAGAGGTTGCTAACGGCGATGCTGCCATAGAAGGTTTTAAACTGGCATTTGAGCCACATGAGGCCAAGATTATAAAAATTGAAATTTCTCCCATAAAAAAATCCAGTAAAGGTCGTGGTACATTCATATTTGTAGATGAAATATTGGTAAAATAATTATGATTAAAAATATAGTATTACTGCTGTTAACCTGTAGTGCGCTAACAATACAAGGGCAAAATAAACCAAGTAAAAAGGCACCCTATAAAAATGCCTCTTTAACCATAGACGAGCGGGTAAACGATTTGCTACCAAGAATGACCATTGAAGAAAAAGTAGGTCAATTATTGTCTCCTCTAGGTTGGAAGATGTATGAAAAAACCGGTGATAAGGTGCAGGTAAGCGAACATTTTAGAGCAGACATAGCAAAGCGTCATATAGGAATGCTTTGGGGGTTTTTAAGGGCAGACCCTTGGACAAAGAAAACATTAAAAACAGGACTTAACCCATCGTTGGCCGCAAAGGCAACCAATGCCCTGCAGAAATATGCCAAAGAAGAAACGCGTTTAGGAATACCCATTTTTTTAGCAGAAGAAAGCATGCATGGGCATATGGGAATTGGTGCTACTGTTTTTCCTACCGCAATTGGGCAAGCCAGTACTTGGGATGTAGATTTATTAGAAGAAATGGCAAAAGCCACCGCCAAAGAGTTAAGGGCTCAAGGCGCGCATATAGGTTATGGTCCCATTTTAGATTTGGCCAGAGAACCAAGATGGTCTAGAGTAGAGGAAACTTTTGGAGAAGACCCGTATTTAGTCTCTAAAATGGGTAAGGCGGTTATAAAAGGTTTTCAGGGAGAAGGAATTTCTAATCCAGATAGGGTCTTGTCTACATTAAAACACTTTGCGGCCTATGGCGTTTCAGAGGGTGGTCATAACGGTGCTGCTGTTCATATGGGAGAAAGGGAATTGTTTCAATCCTATTTATTTCCGTTTAAAGAAGCTATTGCAACTGGAGCACTGTCTGTTATGACGGCCTATAGCTCTATAGATGGCATACCAAGTACATCCCACAAATACCTCTTACAAGATGTTTTAAAAGATAAGTGGGGGTTTAAGGGCTACGTGGTTTCAGATTTAGGAAGTATAGAGGGGTTATTGGGTGATCATAAAATTGTAAGCAGTAATGCAGAAGCGGCAGCTTTAAGCCTTAACTCTGGTGTAGATGTAGATTTGGGCAGTAATGCTTTTCAGTTATCGATAGAAGAAGTTAAAAAAGGCAATGTTTCAACAAAACGTATAGATGAAGCTGTGGCTAGGGTATTGCGTTTAAAATTTGAAATGGGTCTTTTTGATACTCCATATGTGGATGAAAATCAGGCCAACGAAATAGTAAGAAGTACTGAACATAAGCGTTTAGCAAGAAAAGTTGCCCAAAAATCAATAGTGTTGCTTAAGAATGAAGCGCAGTTATTGCCGCTATCAAAAAATCTTAAAACAATCGCCGTAATTGGTCCTAATGCGCACAATACGTATAATCAATTGGGAGATTATACGGCACCACAAGACCCCGAACATATTATTACCGTATTAGAAGGGATACAAAACAAATTACCCAATGCTAAGGTTAATTACGTAAAAGGTACAGCGGTAAGGGATACCACCCAAACGGATATTAATGCTGCTGTAGCAGCGGCCAAAGATGCAGAAGTAGCGGTTGTAGTTCTTGGCGGCTCAAGCGCAAGGGATTTTAAAACCGAGTATTTGGAAACAGGTGCGGCCACTGTGGCCAAAACTAAAAAAGAGGAAATTATAGGGGATATGGAAAGTGGCGAGGGTTATGACCGTGCTACATTAGATTTAATGGGTAAACAAAATGAATTACTGCAGGCAGTAGTGGCAACGGGCACACCTACCGTTGTGGTTTTTATAAAAGGTAGGCCGCTTTTGATTAATTGGCCTATGGAGAACGCCAAAGCCGTATTAGATGCTTGGTATCCTGGGGAACAAGGTGGTAATGCCATTGCAGATGTATTGTTTGGAGATTACAATCCTGCTGGTAGATTACCTGTTTCTATACCTAGGTCTGTAGGGCAACTTCCAGTTTATTATAATAATTGGAACCCTGCAAGAAGAGATTATGTAGAAGAAACGGCAAAGCCGTTATTGCCGTTCGGTTATGGTCTAAGTTACACACAGTTTAAATATTCCAATTTAGAAATAGCGGTTTCACAGGAAGAGGAGTTGGCTATAAAATGTACACTTACCCTACAAAATACAGGGGAAGTAGCTGGTGAAGAAGTAGTGCAAGTTTACG
The DNA here is from genome assembly GCF_002072105.2 of Croceivirga radicis. GTDB lineage: Bacteria > Bacteroidota > Bacteroidia > Flavobacteriales > Flavobacteriaceae > Croceivirga > Croceivirga radicis. The sequence goes on along the minus strand of NZ_MTBC01000004.1, from coordinate 374,728 downwards.
TAAAAGACCTAAAAGCAAGTACCGTGCAACCTATGCTGAATTTAAGAGGGTTTAAAAGGGTGGCGTTAGAACCGGGAGAGGTCAGACAATTAACCCTTTGGTTGAGTCAAGAAGATTTAGCCGTTTATACTAGTACTATGGATTTTGTTGTAGAAGCAGGAGCATTTAAGGTAATGGTAGGCGGTTCTTCAGAAGATATTAGGCTAGAACAAGATTTTGAAATTGTTAATTCTATTAAGGTAGAGTAGTTAATATTATAAAACATTAACAGAAAGCCGAATCAGTTTAATAACTGATTCGGCTTTTTATTTAATGGGGTTTTTGGCAATTGTGATAACCTAAAAGTTATGTAAACGTTAACGTAATGTGGTCCAAAAATGCCGCATTTAGCTTTTCGGCTTCGTTGTTGGTCGAAAAAGTTTCGAAAACCTTAGAGTTATTCGAAAATTAGGGTCGGATGTTAACTTCAAATTAACTGACTCATTCAAATTACTAACGAAAAAACAACTAGTATGAATCAAATGACAAAGTATCTACTAATTGCTCTGGCCTGCTTAGGTATTCAAGGTGCCGTAGCCCAGACAATTACTGGTACCGTATCTGATGAGGCCGGTATGCCATTACCAGGCGTCAATGTTGTAGAAAAGGGTACCTCTAATGGTACTTCTACAGATTTTGATGGTAATTATGCCATTAATGTTTCTAGCGATAATGCCGTATTGGTATTTTCTGCTTTAGGTTTTAAAACCACTGAAAGAAGTGTTAGCGGAGCTAGCCTTAATGTAACTCTAGCAGAAGATGCAGAATTACTTGGTGAAGTGGTAGTAACCGCTTTGGGTATCAAAAAAGAAACCAAGGCCTTAGGTTACTCTTTAACAGAGGTAGGCGGTGAAAAGCTATCTGAAGTTAAGCAAGTAAATGCAATCAATGCATTACAAGGGCAAGTTGCCGGTGTTAACGTAACTGGTGCTGCAACAGGTCCGTCTGGTACCAGTAAAGTGGTTATTCGTGGTGTTTCCTCTTTAAGTGGTACATCGCAACCCTTATATATTGTTGATGGTATTCCAATTAACAACCAAAACTTAGGTTCTGCTAGTAGATGGGGTGGTTCTGACTATGGTGATGGTATCTCTAGTATTAATGCAGATGATATTGAAAGTGTTAGTGTACTAAAAGGTGGTGCAGCTGGTGCATTGTATGGTTCTAGGGCCTCTAACGGGGTAATCGTAATTACTACTAAATCTGGTAAAAAACAGCAAGGTTTAGGGGTAGAATTGTCTAGTTCCGTTCAGTTAGAATCTGTAAATACAGATTTGTATGAGTTTCAAAATCAATACGGCCAAGGTTTAAATGGTGTTGCGCCAACAACCCAACAAGAAGCTTTGGATGCAGGTATGCAATCTTGGGGGTCTAGATTGGGAAGTGTTAGTACGGCAGCCCAGTTTGACGGTGTAAACAGACCTTATGTAGATACCGGTGATAATGTTAGTCGTTACTACAGAACGGCAAATACATTGATTAATACCGTTGCTATTAGTAAAGCAGGCGAGGGTTATAACTTGCGTTTTTCTGCTACAGACTTAAACAACAATGATATAACACCAAATTCTGGTTTAAATAGAAAATCTTTTTCATTAAATGGAGGTGCTGTTTTAGCAGACAAATTAACATTGGATGTTGCGGGTAAATTTGTTGTAGAAAAGGTTAACAATAGACCTAGGTCTTCAGATTCTCCAGGTAATGGTAATTTCTCTGTTGTGTTATCTCCTTCTAACATCAATGTTTTGGATTACCAACCGGGAATTGCAGAAGATGGTACGGAATTTAGAATTTCATCCAACACATTTCAACAAAACCCATATTGGACAGCGTATCGTTTTTCTAACGAGAGTAGAAAAAATAGATTTATCGGTTCTAGTACGCTAAGATACCAAGTTACAGATTGGTTGTATTTAATGGGTAGGGCCGGTATAGATAATTATACGGCTAGAATTACATCTGTAGAGCCCTTTGGTACGGCATACAAACCTTTAGGTGGCATGCAAGAACAAACTTTTAATGTAAGTACGGTAGACGCGGATTTCATTATAGGTATAGAAAAAGATATTACGGAGAATTTCTCTAACACCACTATTTTGGGTGCAAACAGTAATAGTCTTAAAAACGAATTTATTCAATTAGTAGGTAATGAATTCGTGATTCCTTCTTTAGAAGATATCGCTAATGTGGCAAACAGACAATACAGTTACTCAGATTCAAGAGTTAAGCGTAACGGTTTGTATTTCTCTACAGAATTTGCATATAAAAACTATTTGTACTTAACGGTTACCGGTAGAAATGACTGGTTCTCTACCTTATCTAAAGCGGGTAAAAGCGCGCCAAATAACTATTTCTACCCATCTGCTAATGCTAGTTTTGTATTCTCAGATGCGTTTGAGTTGCCTTCTTGGTTTAACTTTGGTAAGGTTAGAGCAGGTTATTCAGATGTTGGTGGGGGTGCCAATGATCCCTATCAGCTTTCTTTAAATTATGCTATCAACGACACCTATAACGGTCGCGGTACTGGGGTTTCTATTGGTAGTATTAGTAATAGCGGCGTACCTAATGAAAACTTGGAACCTTTTAGCAAGAAGGAATATGAAGTTGGTTTAGATATGCGATTCCTTAACAATAGATTGGGCTTGGATTTAGCATATTATAGCAATAAAACAACCAATGATATTGTAGGTATTAACACTTCTCAAGCATCTGGTTATAATAGTGCCTTTATTAATATAGGTGAATTAACCAACAAAGGAGTAGAGGTATTACTAACAGGTAAGCCTGTAGTTTCAGAAAACTTTAGTTGGGACATTAACTACAACATGACCTATAATGAAAATGAAGTGGTTAAAACAGACCCTGACGGAAATCCTATTTTCCCAGGTGATGCAGCTTACGGTGTAAACTCTCAAGCAGGTTATTTAGAAGGTTACCCAGCGGCAACACTTTACGGAACTACTTTTGTTAGGGATGAAGACGGTAACATACAGTACGATTCTGATGGTACCCCAACTGTAGGTGATAATGATGTTATTGGTAATGGAATTGCGCCTTGGACAATGGGTATTACCAATACATTTCGTTATAAAAACGTAAATCTATCTTTCTTGATTGATGCCAAATTTGGGGGAGAAATTTTCTCTGGAACTAGTGCTTTTGCCAATTTCTACGGAGCAAGTAAAAATACTTTGGTAGGTAGGGAAAATGGTTTGCCGGTTTCTGGTGTAGATGCAGATGGTAATGCTTTTAGCACTACTATACCTGCAGAGAATGTAAATATTTACTACCAGAGATTGTACAGTATTGCCGAGGCTAATGTGCAAGATGCAGATTTCATCAAGTTCAGACAAATAAGTCTTGGTTACCAATTTCCATCTGCAATGCTAGAAAAAACTTTTATAAAGAATGCTTCTATTTCTTTAATAGGTAGAAACTTATTTTTCTTAATGCGTAAAACGGAAAATATTGACCCAGAATCCGCATACAACAATACTGTAGCTAATGGTATTGAACGTTTTGGATTGCCTTCTACAAGAAGTTACGGACTAAGTTTAAATGTTAAGTTCTAAAAAAATCAATATGAAAAATATAATATACAAAGGGGTATTGACACTATTCGCATTAGCGATGGTAGTATCCTGTGATGAGGGTTTCGAGGACTTAAACGAAGACCCAACAAAAGCATCACAAATAGATGTAAAATTTAAGTTTCCCAACACGGTGCTATTTGCATCTGGCCAACGTTATGAAACGTGGAGAGGTAATTTAATTTATTGTTCTACCATGATGCAACACCTAGCCAATACACAGGGCTATTGGAGCGGTGATAAGTATTTTTGGAATGCTGCTTACTCTTCTGCATTTTGGGATGCTATGTATCCACAGGCGGTTAAGACTGTAGAAGATATGAAGTTCCAATTAGAAACAGAAGAATTAACCAGTTCTCCAGAATACGCAATGGTAAGAATACTTCGTGTTTTTATCTACCACAGGCTTACAGATTTGTATGGTGATATTCCTTATTCAGAAGCGGGTAAAGCTTTTATAGAAGGGAATACAAGACCTAGATATGATGCACAAGAAGACATCTATGCAGATATGCTTAAGGAGCTAGAAGAATCTGTAGCTCTATTGGGTACGGGTACTGCAGAGATAGGTACATCTGATATTTTGTTCCTAGGTAACCAAGATCAGTGGAAAAAGTGGGGCAACTCTTTAATGCTTCGTTTGGCACTAAGATTGGTTAAAGTGGATGAGACTGCTGCGCAAGCTTGGGCTACAAAGGCAATTAACGGTGGGGTTATGGAATCTAACGCAGATATTGCTTATGTACAGCACGAGGATGGTAATGGTATCTTACAAAACGCCAACGGTGAGGTATTTACTGCAGACCGTTCTGCACGTATTTCTACAACCTTTTTAGGATTGTTAGAGAACGACCCTAGAATGCGCGTTTATGCAGCATTGCCACCAGATGAAACAGGTTTTGTAAATGACGATCCTGCGGCACAAAAAGGTTTGCCTAATGGTTTGGATGGTACAACTATTCAAGATTATGAGGGTGGTGATGATTTGGCTACCTATTCTGAGCCTAATTCTAAATACTTAATGAGCGAAGCAGCTCCAATGTTTTGGCAAACCTATGCAGAAGTGGAATTAATGTTGGCAGAAGCAGGTGTAAGATGGGGATTGGCCGGTGATCCAGCTGCACATTACGAAGCTGGTGTTACCGCTGCAATGGAGTACTTGGAAATGTATAATGAAGGTGCTGCTATAGATGCAACTGAAATTGCAGATTATTTAGCTGCTAATCCGTTTGATGCTGCAAATGCTTTAGAGCAAATCAATACAGAGTATTACAAAGCTACTTTCTTAAACGAATACGAAACATATGCTAACTGGAGAAGAACTGGTTTTCCAAATCTAACTCCGGTTAACTACCCTGGTAACCAAACAAATGGTACTATACCAAGGAGATTAATATATCCTACAAACGAGCAGGCCTTGAACAAGGAAAATTACGATGCTGTAATTGCTTCTCAGGGTGCTGATTTGTTAACCACAAGAGTGTGGTGGGATCAATAGTAACGTAATTCAGATTTCATGAATTTTAGTTAATGTTAAGTTAGTTTAGTTCAAGCAAAGGAGGGGAGACTCTCCTTTGTTTTTTGTATTTTTTCTTTCCTAATTCTAAACATATGCTTGGTCACAAAACACATATTTCCAAATGGGCAATAGGCTTTCTTTCCTTTATATCTATTGCGGTAAATGGTCAGCAAAAGCAATTCACCTTACTTAAAAAAAAGCAAACAGGCATAACATTTAGCAACGAGATTAAAGATACCCAGGCGTCCAATATTTTATTGTATGATAATTTTTATGGTGGTGCGGGTGTTGGTATTGGTGATTTTAATAATGATGGTCTACAAGACATTTACTTTGCAGGTAATCTGGTTGCAGATCAATTGTATGTAAATGAAGGTGATTTTAAGTTTAAAGACATTACAAATACAGCCAAAATAGTAGATGATGGCGGGTGGACGTCCGGTGTTACCCTTGCCGATGTAAATAATGATGGTTTTTTAGATATTTACCTGAGTAGGGAATTATATGATTACAAACCAGAGCTGCGTAAAAACCTTTTGTACATAAACAATGGTGATCTAACATTTACAGAGCGTGCAGAAGAATACGGTATTGCGGATACCCAACGTACCAGACATGCTACATTTTTTGATTACAACAAAGATGGATTTTTAGACTTGCTACTGCTTACACAACCACCTAATCCTGGTAGTTACTCAGATTTTGCAGGTCAAGAGCTTATAAAGCCAGAGTACCATATAAAATTATTTAAAAATTTAGGGAACCAATCGTTTAAAGAAGTTACCCAAGAAGCAGGAGTATTTAAGTCTGGTTATCCAAATGCGGTTTCTACATCAGATTTTAATAATGATGGCTATACAGATATTTATATTGCCAATGATTTTGACGCCCCAGATTGGCTTTTTATAAATAACCAAGATGGTACGTTTACCAACACCATAGACAACGCGGTTAAACACATGTCTTTCTACAGCATGGGCGTAGATGTAGCGGATATTAACAATGACGGTTTATTGGACATTTTTACCTTGGATATGGCCGCAGAAGACAATTTTAGATCCAAAAGTAACATGAGTGGGATGAATCCTGACGAATTTTGGGATGTGGTGAACAATGGTGGTCATTACCAATACATGTATAACGCGTTTCATTTAAATAATGGCAACGGTACCTATAGTGATGTTGCACAGATGACGGGCATGGCTACAACGGACTGGAGTTGGGCCAATCTTATTGCTGATTTTGATAACGATGGTTTAAAAGACACCTATGTAACCAACGGTTTGCTACGAGATATTAGAAATACAGATGCCGATAAAAAAGTAGCTAAATACATTAACGACCTTACTTTTAACTACGTAAAGGAAAATCCAAACGGAGGGGACTTAAAAAGTATTTGGGAAATTTTAGATGTAGATAAGGTAGTGCCGCTTATTCCTTCACAACCTCTAAAAAATTATGCCTTTAAAAATAATGGTAACCTAGGTTTTACAAAATCAGTTGAAGAATGGGGTCTAGATCAAGAATCCTTTTCTAATGGGGCGGCATATGCAGATTTAGACAACGATGGTGATTTGGATTTGGTGGTTAATAACATTAACGCCCCAGCATTTTTATATCAAAATAATGCAACAGGTGGTACTACCAATTACTTACGAGTAAAACTAAACCATAAAGAACATAAAACTACTTTTGGTACACGTTTGTACGCCTATGTAAAAGGTGGTAAGCAATTAGTAGAAACCACAAATGTTAGGGGTATTTACTCTACGAGCGAACCAATAGCCCACTTTGGTCTAGGAGACGCTAAAATGGTAGATAGTCTAGTGGTTGTGTGGCCCAATGCTACCACTACAAAACTAAATAAGATCAAGGCCAACCAAGTATTAAGTTTGGAAATGACAGAAGCCAAACAGAATATTGGTATGGTAGAATCCGATACAAAAGCTAGATATTTTTTAGATGTAACCGATTCCAATGTACTTGACATAACACACCAAGAAAATGAATTTGACGATTATGCGCATCAAGTACTATTACCCCACAAAATGTCGCAATTTGGGCCGGCTATGGCTAAAGGTGATGTAAACGGTGATGGTCTAGAAGATTTGTTTTTTGGCGGCGCAACCGGCTTTGAGGCCAAGTTGATGCTGCAACTAGAAAATGGGAATTTTACGGTCGTAAACTCTGAATTTTGGGCGAAAGAAAAAGCCTATGAAGATGTAGATGCCACCTTTGTAGATATAAACCAAGATGGTTTTTTAGATTTATATGTTGTAAGTGGGGGTAATGAATATCCTGTAAACGCTTTTCACTATACCGATAGGCTATATTTAAATGATGGCATGGGTAACTTTTCCAAAGGCGCTATTCAAAATATTGGTAGGGATAGTGGTAGTATTGTAAAAGCAGCAGATTTTGATGCGGATGGCGATATAGATCTTTTTGTGGGCGGCAGGTTATGGCCACAACAATACCCCATGCCGGCAAGTAGCATGCTATTGGTAAATGTAGACGGGCAATTGGTAAACCAAACAAAAGAAATAGCCCCTGGTTTAGAGAATATCGGGATGGTTACGGATGCTACTTGGGCAGATTATGACTCAGATGGCGATTTAGATTTAATCCTGGTAGGTGAATGGATGCCAATAACCATATTAAACAATGATTCTGGACAGTTTTCTAAAGTTGATGATGAAAAGTTGGCCGCTACGGTTGGCTGGTGGTCTAGTATAGAGCAAGCAGATTTTGACCAAGACGGAGATATGGATTTTGTATTGGGTAACCTTGGGTTTAATTACAAATACAAAACTTCAAAAGAGGAACCTTTTGATGTGTATTACAATGATTTTGACCAAAATGGAAGTTTTGATATCGTATTGGGCTACTATGACGAAGAAAGTCATTTTCCGTTGCGTGGCTTTTCTTGTTCTTCACAGCAAATTCCGGGTCTTAAGAAAGACATTGGTAAGTATGATATTTTTGCCACAATGGAAATTGACCAAATATATGGTGAAGAAAAATTGCAAAAATCATTGCATTACATTGCCAACACCTTTGCTTCTGTATATTTAGAAAATGTAGGCAATGGCCAATTCAATTTAAAAGAATTACCCAGGGAAGCACAAACCAGTAGTTTAAATGATTTTAAAGTGTTGGACATAAACCAAGACGGTAATCTAGACATCTTGGGGGTAGGTAATTTATACGTATCAGAAATTGAAACACCACGTAACGATGCTGGTATAGGTGTTTGCCTTTTGGGTGATGGAAAAGGTAGTTTTAAGGCGATTTCGAATTTAGAATCAGGCTTATTTGCTTCTTTAGACGCCAAAAAACTAGAAACTATAACAATCAACGGTAAAAACTATATTCTAGTAGCTAACAACAATGCTAAACTGCAAATATTTAAAAGAAAATCATAATTAGAATTTGATGAAGAGACCAAACCAAAAAATGAAGATGAGAAGCCTACTTTTCCTTTTAGTATTTGTGGTAAAAGGAATGTTGGCCCAACAAGACAATACCCACAAAACCTCCTCAATTTATGTGCCACCTAAAGACCCTCATGTCTTGGCAAAATTAGAGCAGTGGCAAGATTTAAAATTTGGAATTTTAATTCATTGGGGTGTGTATGCCGTACCGGGAATTATAGAATCTTGGCAGTTGTGTTCAGAAGAATGGATTAATAGACCAGATGGAATGAGCTATGAAGACTATAAAAAATGGTATTGGAATCTAAGTTCTGTGTTTAATCCGGTAAATTTTAATCCAGAATCATGGGCAAAAGCATCTAAGGCCGCCGGTATGAAATACGTTGTGTTTACCACAAAACATCATGATGGTTTTAACATGTTCGATACACAACAAACAGACTATAAAATTACCAATGGGCCATTTAAAAACCATCCTAAGGCTAACGTTGCAAAGCATGTTTTTGAGGCCTACAGAAACCAAGATTTTATGATTGGGGCCTATTTTTCCAAGCCAGATTGGCATTCTCAAGACTTTTGGTGGGATAAGTATGCTACCCCAGATAGAAACGCAAATTATGACATACTAAAGTACCCTGAAAAGTGGAAAGCCTATCAAGATTTTACATTTAACCAAATTGATGAATTAATGCATGATTATGGAGCAATAGACATTCTTTGGTTAGATGGTGGTTGGGTAAGGCCTAAAGAAACGGTAAATGACGAGGTGCGTTCTTGGGGAGCTCCAATTCCAGAATTTAGCCAAGAGGTAGATATGCCTAAAATTGCACAAATGGCTAGAGAGGCCCAACCAGGAATTATTTTTGCAGATAGAACGGTTCACGGCCCTTTTGAAAATTACCAAACGCCAGAACGTAAAGTTCCAGAGCATAAAATAGACAACCCGTGGGAAACTTGTATGCCCTTGGCCAACAATTGGGGTTATGTACCAAATGATACGTATAAATCTACTACTAAAGTTATACATAGTTTAGTAGAAGTGGTGGCAAAAGGTGGTAATATGCTGTTGGGTATTGGTCCAAAATCTGATGGAACTTTACCGTACGAAGCCGTTACCAAAATGGAAGAAATTGGAAATTGGCTAACCGCAAATGGAGCTGCTATTTACGGAACAAGAACGGTAGATCATTACCAAGAAGATGGGATTTTCTTTACAAGCAAGGATAAAACAACTTATGCCATATACTTGGTAAAAGAAGGAGAAAAAGTGCCCAAAACAATAAGTTGGAGTATCAATCTGCCTAAAAAAGGCAGTAAATTAAGCCTAGTGGCAAACGGAAATAAAATTAAATACAGTGTTTCTAACGGAAAGCTAACGGCTCAAATACCGGCAAACCTTAGAAATACCAATACTGCTGCTATAGCTTTTGCGTTTAAGCAGTAAATTTTACATTAATAGTTTGATTGATTGGAGCGTCGTGCGGAGTAATCTGTATGGCGCTTTTGTATTAAACTCAGGTTAAGTTTACCGCCAAAATTGTGGGCGTTAGTTGGGTTGATTATCTTATACAAAAAAAGAAGCATGCGTATTTTTATAGACATGGACGAAGTAATTGCAGATACTTACCAACAACACATTAATGTACACAATCAAAAATATGGCACCAACTTTACAAAAGCAGATTGTTATGGTAAGGAGTTTTGGATGTGTGTGGCAGAAAAGCACCAGCAAGAGGTTAGGGACCATGCTTATCAAAAAGGTTTTTTTAAAGACATACCGGTAATTGGTAACGCAGTGGAAGTTATAAAAGAATTGGAAGCTAAGCACGAGGTCTTTATTGCTAGTGCCGCTATGCAATTTCCCAACTCTTTACAAGAAAAATCCGAATGGTTAGACCAGCATTTACCATTCATTACTTGGAAAAATAGGATTTTATGTGGCCATAAACACATTTTAAAAGGCGATGTGTTAATAGATGATAGAAGCTATAATCTACAGCATTTTGAAGGTAGGGGCATTCAATTTACATCGCCTCACAATGTACATACAACAGATTTTGAACGGGCAGACGATTGGAATACTATTGCTTCGTTACTTTTGTAAAATGCGGGCAATCCTTTTCTTTTTAATTCTAGTTTTATGCATAGCATGTAACTCAAAACAAGATACGGCTATCACAGCCGGTACGTATACATCGGTTAACAAAGAAAATTTGGAGTATTATTTGTATCGCCCTAAAAACCTTAAGGAAAAGAAACCTGGTTTGTTGCTATTTCTTCATGGAGGTGGTGAGGCCGGTGCACAGTTAAAACACCTAAAATTAGGTGGGCCTCCAAAATTGATGGAAGAAGCATATCCGTTTCCGTTCTTGGTTTTAGCTCCACAACACCCGTATGCAGACAAATGGTGGAACACCCAAGCGGTATACAATTTGTTGCAAGATGTAGTGGCAAAAAATAATGTAGATACCAATAGAATTTACCTTACAGGTTTAAGCAGAGGTGGTTATGCGGCTTGGGAATTGGCCATTAACCATAAAGAAACCTTTGCCGCTATGGCCGTAGTATCTGCTATGGCTCCGGTTCCATACGCACATTGGTTAAACCATGAGATGCCCATATGGCTATTTCACGGCGCCCAAGATTCCATTATGCCAGCTTCAGAGGCAGATAACATGGTAGCCAAGTTAAAAGAGTTAAAGTTTAATGTAAGATATACCAAATATCCAAAAACCGGACACAATGCCTGGGATAAGGCGTATACAACAGATTCCCTTTATATTTGGATGGCCCAACAAAAACGAAACTAAAATGAAACCAAGTGTTCTATTTGTAATTCTACTTGTCTTGGCAAGTTGCAGAAACGAAACCAAACCCTCGGAAAAGGGGCAAAATAAAAAAGATACGCTTAAGATTACAGAGAATAAGGTGGTAATGGAACAGATTACAGATACTACCCCTACATTAGTTTATAAATCTTTGGAGGGTTTGGCAGACACAACCTTTGTGCGTTTGGCAGATTATTCTGGAGATTTTGCATATGATTTGCGGTATGCCACCGAGAATAATTTTTTAAAAGCAAAGGTTTATGATTGTGCGGAATGTTATACCCGTGTAAAAACTGCCAAGGCCCTTCTAAAAGCGAATAAAGAATTTATTGATAAAGGATACAAAATAAAGTTTTTTGATTGTTACAGGCCTAATTCTGTACAATACAAGATGTGGAAAATTGTGCCCAATCCGCAATACGTTGCAAATCCGGTTAAAGGTAGTATCCATAACAAAGGTGGTGCGGTAGACATTACTTTGGTTACCTTAAAGGGGGAAGAACTTGACATGGGTACCGATTTTGATTTTTTTGGTAAAAGAGCCTACCATGATAATCTGGATTTACCCCAAGAAATACTTGATAATAGGTTGCTTTTAAAAACCACCATGGAAAAGCATGGATTTTGGTCTATACGAACGGAGTGGTGGCATTATAATTTATCTGCGGGATCAAATGATAAGGTAGCCAATTTTAAATGGGATTGTCCGGAGTAAACTTTTTACATTCCAAGACCATTCTTTTGCCCTCAAGATTGGTCGTAAAAAACAGGTAACGGCTGCCACCATCTTTTATTTTGTGTTTTTTACGTATTTGGGCCACACTTTCTGGGAAGTTACGCGTGGTTATGTTGGCTTGGGTAATGCCCGTTTTTTTAATCTCTTTTTTGTTGTAAGGTATGGTATTTTGTATGGCAAATATGCGACCGGGGAATTCTCGAGTTAAAACATCGCTTGTGTACAAATGGGTGTGTTCTTGCAATTTGCTAAGCTGGTAGGTATTACCTATACTTTTGAATGCCCCCGATTTTAAAATAGCGGCATTTGGCTCATACAGATAACGCATTGGCGGGCTATAATGGATCGTAGTATCTTTTTCATGTTCTAAATCAAAAGAAAAACGTTCTACGGTTTCTGCAGATAAAATATTGGCACAGATGATTTTCAGGTTTTCTGTGTAATCTTTTTTTAAGACCCAGAGTAGTTCTTTAACTTCATTTTTTACGGCTACTACATGAATTTCCTTCACAAACTGTAATTCGCGCAAACCGTTGGTTATGTCTAATAAAGGAGACGTTTTGATTAATAGTTTACTACAATTATTAAATAGTAACGGTAAGTTTTTTGGTACATCCGGTAGACAATCCGATAGCATAAAAACTTTTCCTTTAACCTCATTTCTTCTAGATGGGTCAATATAAACCCAATCAATTTTGTGTTGCGTTCGTGCTAAAAAATCCAGTCCGTCACCTTGGTGTTGGGTGTAATTATGTACGCCTAATTGGGCAAAGTTATGCTGAACTATTTCGGCCAATTCTGGATTTATTTCTGCATGAAAAACGTGCTCCATTTTTTGAGCAAAAAAGTAACTGTCTACGCCAAACCCTCCTGTTGCGTCCAATAGATTTTTTCCATCAACAAGATTAGCTTTATACTGTGCGGTATATTCTGAGCTAGTTTGTTCTAGATTTAGTTTTGGCGGGTAAATTATGTTTTTGGTGCCGAACCAACTTTTTAACTTACCGTTCGCTTTTTGCTTACCAATTAGTTGTTGTACTAACTCTTGCTGACTAACCCCAATAAAAAAAGGTTTTTTTAATAGGACTGACAGGGTGTCAGTATTGAAATTATTTTCAATATAATCCTGAATACCAGTATTTAAAAGGTTTTTATTCAAACTAAAAGTTAAACGTTTTTAGTAAAGCGTTTTACAAAGGAATTATCATTTAAAAACTGCTTTAATATTACCTTTAACGCCGTGTAACCGGGTACGGCCACAACCATTCCTACAGGTCCAAACAGCAAACCTGCAATAATAATTATCAAGAATATTTCTAAGGGGTGTGATCGCACGCTTGTTGAGAAAATAAACGGCTGTGAAAAGAAATTATCAATGAGCTGGCCAACTGTTATACCAATGAGTACATAGCCGGCTTTGGGTAAAATTATACTACTGAAATCCGCATCCAAATAACTGGTCATGGTTAGGGTAATCATAACGGCACCACCTAGTAGCGGACCTATATAGGGTATAATGTTGAATAGGGCACATAGAAAAGCAATTACTATAGCATTTTCTACACCTACAATTAATAGGGTTATAGTATAGATTACAAAGAGTATAGATAACTGTAGTAGTAAACCAACAAAATACCTAGAAAGTAGGCCGTTTATTTTTTCTATTGTGGCGGTTAATTTACTCTCTTTAGTTTCAGGGATAAAAACAAGCAACCCGCTTTGCATAAGCGAACTATCTTTTAGAAAGAAGAATGTGATGAACAAAACCGAAAAAAGACCAATACTAAATTCACTTAAAATATTAAATAGCGAGTTAAGAAAATCAGGTATAAAATTTAGGTTTAAACCATCTACTATGGTTTTCTCCAGCTCAGAATCTTCAATTAGCTGGTCTACATCAGATTTTGTAGTACCAAAATATTCCATTATTTGTAGGTACAGATTGTTTAGGTCTCGTTTTAGTTGATCAATATCCAACAAGGATAAACTTTCACTTTGTTTGCTTATTAAGGGAATAAACAAGGCTATTAATCCTGCCAAAACACCTAAAAATACCATCATGGTAGCCATAACTGCCAAGGTATCTGGAAACCTAAGTTTATTATTCAGAAATCGTTTTATGGGCCTTCCCAGTAAAGCTAAAACTGCCGCAATTAACAAATAGGCAATAACGGAACCTATTAAGTATATAAAATAGGCTACTAGTACTATGGCAGCAATAACACCTACTGCTTTAAGAATACCTTTTGCAATGTTGTTGGCTTCTTTGTTCATAAAGAAAATACGTATGATATAATGTTACTTCCCATCTTTAGGGCTTTTGTGCGTACCGGCTCTGGATCATTGTGTACGGTTGGGTCTTCCCAGCCATCACCTAAATCACATTCCAAAGTATATAATAACACTAATCTACCCTCGTGAAAAATACCCAAAGCTTGTGGTCTTTGGCCATCGTGTTCATGAATTTTTGGTAAACCTTGCGGAAATGGAAATTCTTGATTAAAAATGGGATGATTAACGGCCAGTTCTTCCAATTCTTTGTTCGGGAATAGTTTTTTTAACTCGCGTTTAATGTATTTCTCCATTCCATAATTATCGTCTATATGCAAAAAACCGCCAGCTAATAAATAACTGCTAAGATTTGTAATCTCTTCGTCCGTAAAATACACATTGCCATGCCCTGTCATATGTATAAACGGATATTCGAACAATTCTTGGGAACTTGGACTTACGGTTTTGGGTGCTAATTCCAATTTGGTGCCAATGTTGGTATTGCAAAACTTTATAAGATTGGGTAGTGCAGTTGGGTTGCTATACCAATCGCCACCCCCACCATATTTGAGAACGGCAATTTCTTGTCCGCTAAGGGTAAAGGTTACCAGTAACACTAATAATATTGGCAGTTGTTTCATACAACAGGTTTGGATAAAGGTAAACAATATTAACTATTGATTAAACGTACAGCGGTGCAAGCAAAAATAGCAGCCGTTTCTGTGCGCAATCTATTGTTTCCTAACATAACGGGCTTGTATTTTTTATCCAGTGCCGCATTAATTTCTTGGCTAGAAAAATCGCCCTCCGGACCAATAAGTATGGTGGTAGATTTATTGGGTAACACGCAATCCTTTAATGCATTTCTTTCGGTTTCTTCGCAATGCGCAATAAACAATTGTTCGGATTGTTGGTTGGTCACAAATTTAGAAAAAGTAGTTAGCGGGTTTATTTTGGGCAACCATGTTTGTAATGATTGTTTCATGGCGGCCTGTATTACCTTTTCAAAACGTTCTAGTTTAATTTGTTTGCGTTCAGAATGATCACATAGCAAAGGGGTTATTTCACTTATGCCAATTTCCGTAGCTTTTTCTAAAAACCATTCAAAACGGTCGTTCATTTTAGTTGGGGCAACAGCTATATGCAAATGGTAGGGTTCGGTTTCTTTTTCATCGGTTTCCAGTATTTTTACCACACACTTTTTAAAATCTGCCTGCAATAATTCTGCTTTAAATAATAAACCTTTACCGTTGGTTATGTATAGCACGTCGCCTTCTTTTTTCCGCAGTACTTTAGCAATATGCCTACTTTCTTCCTTGTCAAAAGAAAAGGTAGTTGTGTTCTTGTTAAGTAACGGGTTGTAAAACAATTGCATGGGCAAATTTTATTTTAGCTTGTTTAGGATTAATTCTATAGCAACTAAATATGATATCTGGCTTGCGCGGCTACATCCTGTTCTGCAAATTCGTTTCCTAAATATTTTAAATAGCCAACAATTCCAATCATACCAGCATTATCTGTACAATAAGAGAATTTAGGAATGTATGTGGTCCAGCCTTTATCGGTTTCC
Source organism: Croceivirga radicis (assembly GCF_002072105.2). Lineage (GTDB taxonomy): Bacteria > Bacteroidota > Bacteroidia > Flavobacteriales > Flavobacteriaceae > Croceivirga > Croceivirga radicis. The sequence continues at coordinate 358,741 of NZ_MTBC01000004.1, read as the reverse complement.
ATCTGCTTTAATTTTCCTCTAATACCAGAATTGGCTGCCACTCCACCACCAATAGCAATATGTTTTATTCCTGTTTCCTTTACAGCTGCTTTTAATTTCTGCATAAGAATAGCAATTATGGTATGCTGTATAGAAGCGCAGATATCTGCTAGATTTTCTTGGATAAAATCTGGATTTTTTTGAACGTTACGTTGTATAAAGTAGAGTATACTTGTTTTGAGACCACTAAAACTAAAATTTAAACCATCTACCTTTGGTTTAGGAAATTCAAAAGCATGTGGGTTTCCTTCTTTTGCGTATTTATCTATTAGTGGTCCGCCGGGGTAGGGTAATCCTAACAATTTGGCACTTTTATCAAAGGCTTCACCAACCGCATCGTCTAGCGTTTCGCCCAAAACCGTCATATCAAAATAGTCTTTTACCAAAACAATTTGTGTATGCCCCCCACTAATGGTCATGGCCAAAAATGGGAAAGGAGGTGCTTTTTGCTCTGGGTCTTCTATAAAATGAGCCAAAATATGCGCCTGCATATGGTTTACTTGGATTAACGGAATGTTTAGGCCCAAGGCCAAAGATTTGGCAAAAGAGGTGCCAACAAGTAAAGAACCTAAAAGTCCTGGACCTTTGGTAAAAGCTATGGCAGATAGTTGTTTTTTGTCGATATTTGCCTTTACCAAGGCTTGGTGCACCACAGGTACTATATTTTGTTGATGGGCCCTTGAGGCCAGTTCAGGGACAACACCGCCATATTGCTTGTGTATCTCTTGGTTGGCCACTACGTTACTCAACACTGTTTTGTTGCACAAAACAGCAGCAGAAGTATCGTCACAAGACGATTCAATTGCTAGAATATATTTTTTCTGATTTTCCACCGGCTTTGGAATAATAATTGAACGTACAAAGATAAAGGGTATATCGCTATCAAAAAATTTAGAAAAATACTGTTAAAGACCATTTTGGTTATTTTGTTGCTAGGGGTCTTTGCAACACTATTCTTTTCTTTACCCATTGTACAAACCCGTTTGGCGCAATATGCAACTACGGAAATCAATAAAGAGTTTGGCACCAATATAAACATTGAACGCTTAAAGTTTTCTCCTTTTACTTTAAATGCAGATATAAAGGGTATTTACGTTCAAGACTACCAAAAAGACACATTAATACATATTAAGGAACTAACCACGTCTGTTTTGAACGCTAGAAATATGTTCAAGAGTAAATTGGAGTTTGGCGATATTGATGTGGATGGACTTTACTTTAAAATGCAAACATACAAGGGGCAATCTGAAACCAACTTAGACGTGTTTGTTGCTAAATTGGACGATGGTAAGCCTAGAGACCCCAATACGCCACCATTTTATATGAGTGCAACGGAAATTAACCTTGTAAACAGCAAATACCGGTTGTTGGATGAGAATTTGGAACAATCAAGTATTCTTAACTTTTTTGACCTAAACTTAAACGCAACGGATTTTTTAATTCTAGGCCCACAAGTTTCTCTAGATGTAGAACAGTTAGATTTTAATACCAAAAAAGGTATAAGAATGGAACAACTAGTTACTAAGTTTAAGTACACTAGGGAACGAATGGATTTTGAAGACTTGACTATAAAAACACCTGAATCTAGCTTGCAAGGAAACTTGGCCTTTACCTATGACAGGGAAGATTTTAAAGACTTTCTGAATCTGGTAAAAGTAGATGCTTACTTTGAGGAATCTGTAGTTGCTTTTAATGAAGTGAACAAGTATTTTAATGAATTTGGGAAAGATAAAACGGCCAATTTTACGGCTAATTTTGCTGGTGTTCTAAATGCGTTAGAGGTAGATGATTTATTGCTGTTCTCTGATAATACGGGGATTAGGGGCGATTTTGTTTTTACCAACATGTTTAACGAGTCTGAGCCATTTAAAATGGATGCCCAAATGGATAATGTAACCTCTAGTTATTACCAATTAAGAGGGTTGTTGCCACAAATATTGGGGGGTAGTATACCTTCTTCTTTTCAAAAATTAGGTCAATTTACCGTTAGGGGCGATGCCAAAGTAACCGAGACAAGCGTAGATGCCCAAGTAAATCTAAGTACTGCAATTGGTAGTAGCTATTCAGATTTGCAAATGACCAATATAGACGATATTGATAATGCCAGCTACCGTGGATTTATTTCTCTAATCGATTTTGAACTAGGTACTTTTCTTGAAAATCCCAATCTTGGAAAAACTTCCATGGATGTGAACGTAGAGGGTAGGGGCTTTGTGGCAGAATATCTAAATACCGAGGCAATTGGAGAAATATATAGTTTAGAATTCAATGGCTACAACTACAAGAACATAAAAATGTCTGGTATTATTAAGGATGAATTGTTTGATGGTAGTTTGGTAGGCAAAGACGAGAACCTAACATTTGATTTTAAAGGGCTAGCAGATTTTAGTCAGGAACTAAACGATTTTAATTTTATTGCCTCCGTAGATTATGCAGATTTTAAAAAACTAAATTTCATAAAAGATAGTGTATCTGTTTTTAAAGGGCAGGTAAATATGGATATTACGGGCAACAATTTGGATAACATTGTTGGTAATATTCAATTTAGAAACACCAGCTATCAGAATGCCAATGATACCTATTATTTTGAGGATTTTGCAGTTTCTTCCTCTTTTGAGGAAAACGGAGATAGAAATATAGATATAGAATCTCCCGATATTATCACGGGTTACATGCGTGGTAAGTTTAAGGTGAACGAGCTGGGTAAATTGGTACAGAATTCTGTGGGTAGCATTTATACCAATTACAAGCCGTTTAAAATATCAAAAGGCCAGCGTTTAGACTTCAATTTTCGTATTTACAATAAAATTGTTGATGTCTTTTTTCCGGAGGTTAATTTTGGTCCAGACACCTATATTAGGGGTAATATTATTGCAGATGAAGGGGATTTTAAGTTAACCTTTAAATCTCCACACATAGAGGCGTTCCAAAATAAATTGGACAATATAGAGCTTAAGATAGATAATAAAAACCCGCTGTTCAACACCTTCTTCTCGGTAGAAGAAATGTCTACGGTTTATTATGATGTAAAAGATTTTAACCTAATTAATACTACCTTAAAAGATACTTTGTTTTTTAGAACAGAATTTAAAGGGGGCAGCCAATTTAACGATAGTTATAACCTTAATTTCTACCATACCTTCAATAAAGAAAACAAATCCGTTATAGGTCTAAAGACATCAGATATAAGTTTTAAGGGCAACAAATGGGTGTTAAATAAAGAAGGTAATCGTAAGAACAAAGTAATTGTCAATAAAACCCTAGATAGTATTGAAATACAAGAAATTGTAATGAACCATGAAGATGAGCAAATTAGATTGCGGGGAGAATTTGCGGATTCTACCTATAAAGACATGGAGTTACAGTTTAAAAAAGTATCCTTAAATAAAATTACCCCTACCGTAGATAGCTTAAAATTAGAAGGTAAGATTAACGGATTTTTAAATATTCTTCAAAAGAACAATAAGTATCTACCATCTTCTAGCGTAGAAATTCAAGATTTAGCGGTAAACGACTATGTTTTAGGGACTATGGAGCTGGTTATTTTTGGTAATAACGATCTTACGCAGTTTGGTGTAAATGCCTGGATTAACAAAGAAGGTAAAGAACGTTTTGGGCTAAACGGTAAAATAAACAACGTTAACCGTAAGGCAACTTTTGATCTTATGGCATCTTTAAACGACTTTAACCTACAGCCTTTTGCGCCTTTGGGAGAAGATGTTATTAGTAATATTAGGGGTTTGGTAAATGGAAACGCGCGTATTACGGGAGATATGCAGAATCCAGATATTAATGGTGAACTAACCCTTACTGAAGCTGGTCTTGGAATAGCAGAGTTGAACGTGGATTATGATTTTGCGCCATTTTCTAAGGTTAAGTTAGATAATAAATCTTTTGTTTTTGAGAACTTACTACTCACAGATGTTGTGGAAGGTACAAAAGGGCAATTGAGCGGTTCCATTAGTCACTCTGGTTTTACGGATTGGCGTTTAGACCTAAACGTAGATACCCTTGGTGACCGCCTAATGATTTTGAATACAGAATACGACGAAGAAGCTTTGTATTATGGAACCGGATTTGTTAACGGTACCGGCAGTATTTTTGGGCCTATTAATGCATTGAACATAAATTTTGATGGGGCTACCGCAAGAGGCAGTGTTTTAAAAATACCCCTTAGTGACGTTACCAGTGTAGGCGATTATTCTTTTATAAACTTCATAGAAAGGGATAATGGAAAAATTATTGAACAACAACGGTCCTTGGATGATTATCAGGGTATAGAGATGATGTTCGATTTGGCCGTAACCCCAGAAGCAGAAATCGAAATTGTAGTAGACCAGCAAACTGGCAGTACGTTACGGGGTACGGGAGAAGGTCTGTTGTTAATGGAGATCAACACCAATGGCAAGTTTAATATGTATGGAGAGTTTGTTGTGGTAACTGGTGAATACCATTACAAATACGGTGGTTTAATAGATAAGCGGTTTAAGGTAAAACCCGGCGGAACCATACTATGGGAAAGAGAGCCTTTAGAGGCGCAATTAAACTTGGATGCGGTTTATGAGCTAAATGCAAATCCGGCACCATTATTAGATGGTAGTAATTACACCAGAAATATACCAACAGAGGTGGTGGTTAGTTTAACAGGTGAATTGGAGCAACCACAAATAGATTTCAATATAGAATTTCCAGGCACCAATTCGGTCATAAAATCAGAGTTGGAGTATAGATTGCAAGATCCTACTATAGAAAAGAACAATGCTTTGTTTTTAATGGCGCAGGGTACCTTTGTAAATGAATCTGTTGGCTTAAACCAACAGGCCGTAACTGGCAATTTAATACAAACGGCTTCTGGTATTTTAAATTCTGTATTAGGTAGTAATAACGATAAGCTTAATTTTGGATTGTCTTATGAGCAGGGTTATCAGGATATTAATTCGGGAATAGACACGGAAGACCGTATTGGTGTATCGGTTTCTACAAGAATATCAGACCGGGTGTTGGTAAATGGTAAAGTAGGTGTTCCGGTAAGTGGAGTTTCAGAAACCGTAGTTGCAGGTAATGTGGAGGTTCAGTTTTTACTCAACGAGGAAGGTACGTTGAGCGCCACCATTTTTAATAGGGAAAACAACGTATACCAAACTTATTTGGAGTCTCAAGGTTACACCCAAGGTATCGGGTTAAATTACCAGGTAGATTTTAATACTTTTAGAGAGTTAATGGCTAAAATTTTCAGAAAAAAAGAAAAGGAAAAGTCACAAAAAGAAAAATCTCTATCAGACGGACAAATGGGAGAAAAAGGATTGATTAATTTTCAATCAAAAGCAACTTCTAACCAAGAATAGTGTTGGTCAAATACAACAAATTCAAAATAATTTTTAACGAAATCGTTTGAAAAACGCTTTCTTCTCAATTTAGCGCTAGCTACACTTTTTTACTTTATTGAAGTTTGCTAGTTTTGGTTTTTCAATTTTTAAAATGGCCGATAAGATTAAGAAAATAGCTGTATTAACTTCGGGAGGAGACTCTCCAGGAATGAATGCAGCCATCCGATCCGTTGTAAGAACCTGCGCCTACATGAAATTGGAGTGTATAGCAATTTACAGGGGATATCAGGGGATGATAGAAGGGGATTTCAAGGAGATGAATGCCCGTAGTGTAAACAACATAATAAACAAAGGTGGTACTATACTAAAGTCTGCACGTTGTGAAGAATTTAGAACACCGGAAGGAAGGCAGAAAGCGCACGCCCAATTACTTAAAAACAACATTGATGGTCTTGTGGTTATTGGTGGTAACGGTAGTTTTACTGGTGCACTAAAATTGAACGATGAGTTCAATTTTCCGGTAATTGGAATTCCGGGAACCATAGATAATGATATTCTTGGCACCACCTATACGTTAGGTTTTGATACTGCAATTAATACGGTTGTAGATGCTATTGATAAGATTAGGGATACGGCTAGTTCTCACAACCGCCTCTTTTTTGTTGAGGTCATGGGTAGAGATGTGGGCCATATTGCTTTAAACGCTGGTGTTGGTGCCGGTGCCGAAGAAATTTTAATTCCAGAGCAAAATTTGGGATTAGACAGGCTTTTAGATTCTTTAAAAAGAAGTAAGGCATCCGGTAAATCGTCCAGTATTGTAATAGTTGCAGAAGGAGACAAGACGGGTAAAAACGTATTTGAACTTAAAGAATACGTAGAAGAGCATTTGCCTATTTATGACGTTAGAGTATCTGTTTTGGGCCATATGCAAAGAGGGGGTAACCCAACTTGTTTTGATAGGGTTTTGGCTTCTAGAATGGGCGTTAAAGCAGTAGAATCTTTAATAGAAGGTAAATCTAATTATATGGTAGGTATACGTGATAACCAACTTATTTTAACGCCAATTAGTGAGGCTATTAAAGCACACACGGCAATTGACGAAGAATTGGTGCGCGTATCGGATATCATGTCTACATAAGAACACACAATAAACACTTAAATTCAATTTAAAAGTAAAAACATGGGAACAGTTAAAATTGGTATAAACGGATTTGGTAGAATTGGAAGATTGGTATTTAGGGCTTCCGTTAAAAGAGGAGATTTGCAAGTAGTTGCAATTAATGATCTTTTAGACGTAGAGCACCTAGCTTACTTATTAAAGTACGATTCTGTTCATGGTAAGTTTGATGGTGAGGTAGCCGTAAAAGATGGAAACTTAGTAGTTAACGGTAACACAATTAGAATTACTGCAGAAAAGGATCCTAAAGCCCTAAAGTGGGATGAGATTGGTGCTGAGGTTGTGGCAGAATGTACTGGTATCTTTACTACATTGGAAACTGCACAGTATCATATAGATGGTGGTGCTAAAAAAGTAGTAATTTCTGCGCCATCTAAAGATGCACCAATGTTTGTAATGGGTGTAAACCACAAGGAAGTAAAAGCTACGGATACTATAGTTTCCAATGCATCTTGTACTACCAACTGTTTAGCGCCGTTGGCAAAAGTGGTTAATGATAATTTTGGTATTGAAGAAGCGTTGATGACAACCGTACACGCTACTACTGCTACGCAGTTAACCGTAGACGGTCCTTCTAGAAAAGATTATAGAGGTGGACGTTCTGCATTGTTAAACATTATTCCTGCTTCTACTGGTGCGGCTAAAGCCGTTGGTAAAGTAATACCAGAATTAGACGGTAAATTAACCGGTATGGCATTTAGAGTGCCAACTGCGGATGTTTCCGTTGTAGATTTAACAGTAAAAACAGTAAAAGAAACATCTTACGAGGAAATCAAGAAAGCTTTTAAAGCTGCTTCAGAAGGAGAACTTAAAGGTATCTTAGGATATACCGAGGATGATGTTGTATCTCAAGATTTTGTATCAGATATACACACAAGTACTTTTGATGCTGGTGCTGGTATTGAGTTGAATTCTAAATTCTTCAAGTTAATTTCTTGGTACGATAATGAAGCTGGTTTCTCTAACAAAATGTGTGATTTGATGTTGCACGTTAACAGTTTATAAACTAAAACGTATTCCTAAAGGCGATCTTATGCGTCTTTAGGAATTTTTTTATATGATACTTATTGTAGATAGTGGTGCAACCAAATCTGATTGGATTGCATTGGACGAAAAGGGAAACCAAATTTTTATGACCCAAACCTTGGGTCTTAGCCCTGAGGTTTTAACACGAGAGGTTATAGAAGACCGTTTGGCTAATAATTTTGAATTAGCTAAAAACAGGGAAAAGGTAACGCACCTTTATTTTTATGGTGCCGGTTGTGGTACCGATAGGATGAAAGTTTTTCTAAAGTCAATTTTTGGCGAGTTTTTTCCTAATGCAAAGGCCGATGTTAAAGAAGATACCTATGCTGCTATTTATGCAACTACCAAAATAGGGGAGCAGGGCATAGTATGTATTTTAGGCACTGGGTCTAATTGCAGTTATTATGATGGCCATCAATTGTTTCAAAAGGTAACCGCGCTTGGTTATATCTTAATGGATGATGGTAGTGGTAATTTCTTTGGTAGAAAATTGCTTAGAGACTATTACTATCATAAAATGCCGCAAGACTTGGGCATCAAATTCAATAAGGAATACAATCTAGATGCTGATCATATCAAGGAGCATTTGTACAAACAGCCAAACCCAAATACCTATTTAGCAACTTTTGCCCGTTTTATAATAGAAAATAAGGAGCATCCGTATTGCAAAGGGGTTATAGAAAAAGGCCTTCAGCAGTTTGTAAACAATAATATTATGCAATTTGAGCTGGCTACAAAAGTGCCAGTGCATTTTGTAGGTAGCATTGCTCACTTTTTAGAAGAAGAGCTTACTCAAGTTCTAGAACGTAACGATTTAATTAAAGGCGTAGTGCATAGAAGACCTATAGAAGGTTTGGTCAAATTTCACCAGTCTACTATTTAATAGCAATCATTGAGATTTCTACATTTACGAACTTAGGTAAATTAGCAACTTCTACCGTTTCCCTAGCAGGTGCGGTATCCGGATTAAAATAACTACCGTAAACTTCGTTGATAGCAGCAAATTGGTGCATATCCTTAACAAAAATGGTAGCCTTTACAACATCTTCAAAGGTCATTTGGGCTTCGGTCAAAATGGCCTTTAAATTTTCCATAGATTGTTGCGTTTCCTTTTTTATATCCCCAGAAACCAATTCACCGGTTTTTGGATCAATAGGAATTTGACCAGATATATACAGCGTGTCGTTAACTAGTGTTGCTTGGTTATATGGGCCAATAGGAGCAGGGGCGTTTGGAGTATTAATAATCTTTTTCACTGGTTTGTTTTAGATACCTAAGGTAGTAGGAATCTTTTTAGATTACCAATTTATAAGTCAACTTTTAACTTTAGGTTGATCAAAAAGCTGTTTTACCTTAAAATTCGTTGGCTACGTTTATCATATTTAAGGTCGCTAAGAATAGAACTGCTTATCCCTATAAAGAAATCCCATCGTTCATTACGTCCAAAGGGAACCCAGTTAAAACGTAAGTCAAAACTTTTTAATTGACGGGAAAATCGAAATTGGGTCTGTGCAAAACCTTTGTTCACAAAATCATAACCAGAGGATAATCCCAGATCCCATCTGGGCGATAATTGTACGTTGCCGCTAAACATCAAAGAAGCGGTATTTACTTGATTTTGTCTGTTGGAGTTTAGATACCCCATTGCAAATTGTATGTTTAAATCCCAGGGAATTTTAGTGCCATAAACAGGATTCTCTATATCCTCTCCATCGTCTTCTCTACGTTGGTATTGGCTTTGGTCAAAGCCTGCTCCAAACAAATCGTCGGTTCTACCACCACTAGCCGCCCTGTAATAATCACTCGCTTCCTCTGCCCGGTCTTCATCCTTTTTGCCGTCCTTTTTCTTAAAGGTTTCATTGCTCAAAGAATAACGCATGTTCATAGAAGCTCTGGTTAACCGTAACAAGCTCCCCCCATTTTTAACATTTAGTGTGTTTATTCGTCTACCATTATTGTCAATGGTGTATGGATCAAGACTACCACTAAAGTTCAAGGTTAGCTTTTTATCAAAAAAACTGGTGCCACCGTTCATATTTATGGGAGATAGCTTTAAACTATCTGCCTCCATGTTATAGCTAGTAGAGAAATTAAGGTTGCTTAATAACGATATTTTTTTAGGTTCTAGTTTTGTGGAATCTTTATCCCTTACCTTGGCTTCTAATGTGTTTTGTAAAGAGAACCCAAGTACGTTGGCCCTGTTAAGGCTGGGTACGGATCCAACGGCTATACCCTGAAAACGTGTGTACTGCTGGGTTTGTCCACTATAGTCTACGTATGTATCATAGAACTGCTCAAAAGAAGGGGTGTAAGACCAGCTTACCTGTGGGCGCATAACATGTCTAATAGCTTGTATTTTTTTGTCTTCGCCAAACGGAAAGGTACCGTAGACCGTAGTACCAATACTTGCAGAGAGGCCATATTTATTAAAACGGTCAAAACCTTCTATGGTATCTAAAACAACTTCACTATTGCTGGTAGGGTCATCTGGATCAAGACCTCTTTTGTAGGTTTCAAACGTCCAAACATCTTCATAATTACCCCCTAAGGTTACACTAAAGTATTTGGCTACTTTAAAGTTGGTACTTATGGGTAAGGTATGTCTAGCGCCTATTTGAGCATTTTCAAACATCCCTTTTCTAAACATTAAAGAGTCTGTAGTGGTTATTCTATTTTCTGCCCTTACGTTGTATTGAAAATTTACGTTTTGAATTATGCCTTTTTTAATGCCATCGCGTTTAGCAAACGGAAAAATACGTTCCATGCTACCTTGGAAGGTGGGTAAGGTAAGGTTTACCTGTTGGGTTTGTGTATTCTGATTATGTGAAGCGGTAAGGTTCAAATTCACCGATGGGTATTCCGGAAATGTTTTAGAATAGGAAATAGAAGAAGAAAGGTTGTTGTTCTGTGTGTTTTGTACGTTTATCTGATTAAAAGAATTGGTATAATATTGACTACTCCCCAAGTTTACCGAAGCACTAAATCGAGAATTAGGATTTGCCTTGGCGTCTTGTGAGTGCGAGATTTGAAGATTATAAAGTGTGCTACGCCGGTAATCGCTAAACCCTTTTTGACTGGTTATTTGATTTTCAAATCTAAAATTTACGTTACCCCTAAACTTATAGCGCTTTGCATAGATGGATTGGGTTCGTATACCATAACTTCCGTTGGTAAAAAAATCCCCCATTACACTTAAATCAACATAATCACTTATGGGTAAATAGTAGCCTCCGTTTTGTAAAGAAAACCCTCGATTTGGATCTTGGGTAAAAGTTGGAAAAATTAACCCAGCCGTTCTACCGGTGGTCAAAGGAAAATAGGCAAATGGAACAGCTATGGGAGTAGGAACGTCTACCAAATACATATTACTAAAACCTGCTATTATTTTTTTGCCCGGCACAAACTTTGCCTTTCTAATTTTTATAAAATAATCCGGGTCTACCGTGTCTTTTGAAGTGGTCATTTTGCCATCCTTTAAAAAGTAGACAGAATCGTTTTCTTTTTTAGTAATACTGGCCAGCACCTTCATGGCATCACTACCTAAAGAGCCCAAACCAGCTTGTTGCTCGGTTCTAGAGTTCCAAATCAGTGCTTTTTTGGTGTCAAAATTAAACCGAATACTATCTGGAATAACCACATTGTCTCCCTGTTTAAAGTACGGAGTTTGGGTATACGTTCCGGTGCTATCTTTAATCCTACCTGCATAGACTTCATTTTTAGTGTAGTCCATAACTATGATACCGGCTTTTAGTTCCGTGTCTTGGTATTTAATTTCCGCCTCGTTGTATAAGTATATCTTTTGGTCTTTTTGGCTCAGTTTTACGTAATCTTTAGCCTTATAATCTATAATGTCTACCAACATGGAATTTTTGGTATTGGTGCTATCCAGGTTAATAGAATCCTTTTTGCCAATAGAATCGTTTAAGATGTTTGGTGGTAGCAAGGGTGGGTTCAAGGTATCGCCAACAGCCTTAATAGGTAAGGGTACCAAAGGCTTTTCTTGTGCCGTTAAATATTGGGCTAACAAAGCAAATAGCAGCACTAAAAGAAAAGGATGTTTGTTTGTTTGCAACTTGATAAATCCTATTTTTGTAGAAGTTTGGCTCAGTTTTTGGAGCTCAAACATACATATATTTTTTATTCTGATTAGGAGGTGTTACCATAAATTTAACCTCAAAAGGATAATTAAAAACAATGCGTTCTTATGAAGAGAAATTGGTTAGCCTTTGCCATAGCCCTAGGATTTATATTTACACTTTTATCTTTTAGCAAAAATAATACCCAATTACAAAACAAAGATGAGTTTGTTGTTGTTTTGGATGCGGGTCATGGTGGGCATGATCCCGGTAACTTAGGTAATGGTTATTTGGAAAAAAATATTGCCCTGGCTATTGTTCTTGAGGCCGGTAAGGCTCTTAAACAACATCCGGGCGTTAAAGTGGTATACACAAGAGACGATGATACGTTTGTAGACTTATATGAAAGAGGGCAGATAGCCAATAAGGCCAATGCCGATCTATTCGTATCTGTACATTGTGATTCCCATACTTCTGATGCCCATGGAGCTGGAACTTTTGTTTTGGGTTTACACGCGAACAAGCAAAATTTTGAAGTAGCTAAAAAAGAGAACTCCGTAATTTATTTAGAGGATAATTACGAGCAAAAGTATTCGGATTATGATATCAACTCTCCAGAATCAGTAATTGGTTTAACGGTTATGCAAGAAGAATTCTTAGACCAGAGTATTCTTTTGGCCAAATTGATGCAAGATATATTTACAAAGCAATTAAAGCGTAAGGATCGTAAGGTAAAACAGGCTGGTTTTATTGTTTTGCACCAAACATTTATGCCTAGTGTATTGGTAGAAACAGGTTTTTTGACCAACAAAAGCGAGGGCGCTTTTCTAAATTCTGCAAAGGGTAAAAAAGAAATGGGTGCGGCTATAGCTAAGGCTGTAATCAATTATAAAAATGGTGTAGAAAGTAGTTTGGAAACCGTAACGCCTGTAAATGATGCGCCCATTGCCACAATTGAAGAAGTAGTGGAATCCAAACCAGAAGAACCCAAGGTAGCAGAAAAGGAAGATGAGCCTGCCAGAGTAGTAAAAACAGTAGTTAGCGATACCAAAACAGAAGAAGTTGCAGCTGCTGGTGTAACCTTTAAAATTCAACTAATGGCCAGTTCAAAAGTTATAGCTTTGGATGGTGATAATTTTAGGGGTTTAAACGATTTGTCTAAAGAACCGGTAAATAATTTATACCGATATTTATATGGGAATACGGATTCTTACCAGAAAGCTAAGTTGTTGAAGTCCAATGCAGATGCTAAAGGTTATACAGATTCTTACATTGTGGCCTATAAAGACGGAAAGCGCATAACAATGGCACAAGCCTTAAAAACGATAGCCAAAAAATAAAGGTGCCAAAAAATATTCCTAATTTTGTTTAGAACCATAAACAGTACCTTTTGAAATTATCTAGGGAAGTAAAGACGGGATTTTTGGTACTGCTGGGCATACTGGCAGTAGTATTTGGCTTTAGCTATCTAAAAGCTTCATCTATTTTTGACAATTCAAGAACATTTTATGCTGTTTACCAACATGTAGGTGGGCTACAGACAGGTACACAGGTAACCTTAAACGGTTTGGTAGTTGGTAACGTTACGGAAATTAGGTTTAAAGACAACTCTGGAAAATTACTGGTTACGTTTAGTGTCAATAATGATTTTCAGTTTTCAGAAAATAGTAAGGTAGAGCTATATGATACAGGCATAATTGGAGGCAAGGGATTACAGATTATTCCTGTTTTTGATGGTGCTGCTTTGGCAAAATCCGGTGATACATTGAATGCTAATTCTAAGCCGGGTTTAACAGAATTGGTGCAACAAAAGCTTACACCCCTGCAAATGAAGGTAGAAGGGGCCGTATCTGGAGCGGACTCGTTATTAACAAATATTAATGAGATTTTGGATGACCCAACCAAAAAGCAACTTCAAGAAACTATAGTAGGTCTAAATCAATTGGTTGCCTCTTTTCAGGGTAGTGCCCAAAAATTAGACCAGTTGTTAATGGCCAATAAGGGTCAATTGGATAATTCTATTAAGAATTTAGATAATATAACTTCCAACTTTTCTAAAATTTCAGACTCCCTAGCAGATGCCGGTTTGGCTAAAACCGTGAAACAATTGCAAGGAACTGTCGGAAATTTAAATATATTGCTTAACAATATTGAAAATGGTCAAGGTTCTTTAGGTAAATTGGCAACTAATGATGAGCTATATAACAACTTATCAGATGCCTCTAGGGAACTAGACTTATTATTGCAGGATTTTAGATTAAATCCAAAGCGCTATGTAAATGTTTCTGTTTTTGGTAAAAAACAGAAAGAATACGAGTTGCCAGAAGATGATCCTGCCGCAGAGAAAGAGACTAACTAAACTATGCAATACATTCCTAATTTTCTTTTCGCTTTGGCCCTTGGCTTTGGGGTCTGGTTTTTCTACAATAACGTTAGAAAACTTATAAGAAACATTAAACTTGGTAAAGAGGCAGACGTCTCCGGAGACCGTTCAGAAAGATGGTCCAATATGGCAAGAATAGCTCTTGGGCAATCCAAGATGGTGGTAAGGCCAATAGCCGGTTTTTTACATATAATTGTTTATGTAGGCTTTATAATTATTAACATAGAGGTTTTAGAAATTATACTAGATGGGCTATTGGGTACACACCGTTTATTTGCTTTCTTAGGTGGAACCTATGATTTTTTGATTGCATCATTTGAAATTTTGGCCTTCTTAGTAATTGTTTCCGTGGTTATTTTTTGGTTAAGAAGAAACGTTATTCGTTTGCAACGATTCTTAAAACCAGAAATGAAAGGATGGCCTAAACAAGATGGTAATCTAATTCTTTATATAGAATTGGTTTTAATGTTCTTGTTCTTAACCATGAATGGTGCCGATTATCAACTTCAGCAAATGGGGGCAGAACATTATGCGCAAGCAGGTTCGTTCCCTATTAGTCAGTTTTTAGCTCCTGTTTTTCAAGGATTATCAGAAAGCACTTTAATTATTATAGAGCGCGGTGCCTGGTGGTTACACATTTTAGGCATTCTGTTTTTTCTAAATTATTTATACTATTCCAAACACTTACATATTTTATTGGCCTTCCCTAACACTTTTTATGGTAGGGTAAAACCACAGGGGCAGTTTAACAATTTGGCTTCTGTAACAAATGAGGTAAAGTTAATGATGGACCCAAACGCAGATCCTTTTGCTGCAGATGCAGGAACAGAAGATGCTGGCGAACCGGAGAAATTTGGAGCTTCTGACGTTACGGATTTAAACTGGGTACAATTAATGAACGCCTACACTTGTACGGAATGTGGTAGGTGTACTTCAGAATGTCCGGCTAATCAAACGGGTAAAAAATTAAGTCCACGTAAAATAATGATGGATACCCGAGACCGTCTAGAAGAAGTGGGTAAAAATATGGATGCCAATAAAGGTACATTTGTCCCAGACGGAAAACAATTATTGGACGATTATATAACAAGAGAAGAATTATGGGCATGTACTACATGTAATGCTTGTGTACAGGCATGTCCGGTTAGTATAGACCCGCTTTCAATAATCGTAGAAATGCGTAGGTATTTAGTAATGGAGCAATCTGCAGCGCCAACCGAGCTGAATAATATGATGTCTAACATTGAAAACAACGGTGCGCCTTGGCCTTACAATCAAATGGACCGTTTAAACTGGGTTAACGAATAAAACTAGAACTATGAGTGAGCAATTAAAGGTTAAAACCATGGAAGCCTTCTTGGCCGAAGGTAAACAACCCGAAATTCTTTTTTGGGTAGGTTCTGCAGGAAGTTATGATGATAGGGCAAAAAAGATTTCTAGGGCATTTGTTCGATTGTTGAACAAGGCAGAAGTAGATTTTGCGGTTCTAGGCCCAGAAGAAAGTTCTACGGGAGATGTGGCCAAAAGAGCCGGAAACGAATTCCTCTTTCAGATGCAAGCCATGATGAATATTGAGTTATTAAATGGCTACGAAATTAAGCGTATCGTTACCTGTGATCCACACTCGTTTAATACCATAAAAAATGAATACCCCAGTTTAGGAGGGACTTATGAAGTTTTGCACCACACGCAATACTTGAAAGAGTTGATTGATGCAGGTAGGTTAAGCCTAACGGGTAATGAATATAAAGGTAAACGCGTAACCTTTCATGACCCTTGTTATCTTGGAAGGGCAAATAATGTATATGAAGCACCTAGAAACGTTTTAGCCAAAACCAACGCCAATTTGGTTGAAATGAAACGTAACAAGCAGACGGCCTTGTGTTGCGGTGCCGGTGGTGCGCAAATGTTCAAAGAGCCAGAAAAAGGAGATATGGATATTAATGTGCTTAGGACCAAGGATGCTTTGGAAACTAATCCAGATATTATTGCAACTGGTTGTCCCTATTGTAATACCATGATGACAGATGGTATAAAAGCTCATGAAAAAGAAGATAGTGTTACCGTACTGGACGTAGCAGAACTTTTAGCCAACTCTTTGTAATATGCTAGTAGAATTTGAAGCTTTACCAGAACATGCTAGAATTTGGGTTTATCAATGCAATAGAACGTTCACAGAAGAAGAAGTTGCACAAATTAAACTAGAAACCGAAGCTTTTTTAAACCAATGGACTGCACACGGAGCTGCCTTAAATGCAGGTTTTACCATGCCGTACAATCGGTTTTTGGTTATTGGTCTAGACCAAACGCAGGCAAGTGCATCAGGTTGTTCTATAGATGCTTCGGTACATTTTATCCAAGCTTTGGAACAAAAATACCAAGTAGACCTAATGGATAAAATGAACGTTTCTTATAAGCAAGGCGAATATATAGCCTATAAAGCGCTTAAGGATTTTAAGAAAATGGCAAAGGATAAGGCAGTTTCCAAAAACACGGTGGTCTTTAATAACTTGGTAGCTACAAAAGGGGAGTTTTTAGAGAATTGGGAAGTACCGGCTTCGGAAAGCTGGCATGCACGATTTATGTAAAAATTCTGCCAAAAAAAACAGATTTCTTCTTAATTTTTGTGCTTTGATCGGTGAAATACAATATTTTTAATCGCTCTAAGTGGACGACATCCGATTTATGAAGCAACAAAAATTCGCAGTACTTTCGATAGCCTTTTTTTTATTCCTAAATGTTTCAATTGCTCAAGTAGACCCGCTCTTAACCAGTGATTCCTTGGCGCAAAAAGCATGGGTCAATACTACCTATGATTCAATGTCCTTATCCGAAAAAATAGGACAGTTATTTATGGTTAGCGTAGCTTCTGACCAGTCTAAAACAGCTACGGATAAGATTAAAGCGCAAATAAAAAATTATCATTTGGGTGGGGTTATTTTTTCCAAAGGTGGGCCGGTAAGGCAGGCTAGGCTTACAAATGATTACCAATCTGTGGCAAAGATACCTTTGTTAATTGGTCAAGATGCAGAATGGGGATTGGCCATGCGGTTAGATTCTACTTTTAGTTATCCATGGAATATGACCTTGGGTGCTATTCAAAAAGATTCTATTGTAAAAGCAGTAGGCCGCAGTATAGGAAAGCATGCTAAACGAATAGGGGTACATATAAATTTTGCGCCCGATTTAGATATAAACAATAATGCTAAAAATCCAATAATTGGTAATCGTTCCTTTGGGGAAGATCGCGAGAATGTAACCCGAAAAGGCATTGCATTTTTACAAGGTATGGAAAGTGTTGGGGTATTGGGTTCTGGTAAGCATTTTCCGGGGCATGGAGATACTGCTACGGATAGTCATAAGGATTTACCGTTCTTAGATTTTACACAAAAACGGTTGGACAGTATTGAACTCTACCCCTTTAAAAAGTTAATAGATACAGGTATAAGCTCTATAATGGTAGGGCATTTAAGTATACCAGCTATGGAACCTAAGGCTGATTTTCCTTCTTCCCTCTCTAAAAACATAATCACGGATTATTTAAAAACGGAATTAAATTATAAGGGTATGGTACTAACAGATGCCCTAAACATGCAAGGGGTGCGGAAGTACGCTCCAGAAGGTGAGGTAGAATTAGCTGCTTTTATGGCTGGTAACGATATGTTATTAATGCCTGTTGATGTTGCCAGTGCCCATCAAAAATTAACCGCAGCTTACCAGAAGGGGAAAATAAGTGAGGCACGCTTAGAAGCTTCGGTAAAGAAAATTTTAAAAGCAAAATATAAAGTGGGCTTGGCAAACTACAAACCCGTTCCTTTAGAAAATTTAATTGCAGATTTAAATACTATAGAAGATGATTTGTTGTACGAAACCGCAATAGAAAATGCAATTACCGTAGTAAAGAACAAGTTCAACTTATTACCGTTAAGAAAACTAGACAATAAGAAGATTGCCTATGTCAAATTTGGCGATTCGGATAACACAACCTACGTAAACACCTTAAAAAAATACGCAGCCGTAGATGTAATAACCGCTAAAGATATTGCTGAATATAGAGACAAAATTAGACATTACAATTTTGTGATTATAGGTTTGCATAGAAGCAATGCATCACCTTGGAAAGCGCATAGTTTTACCGAAAATGAAAAATACTGGGTACAAGAAATTGCCAGAATGCGCACTAGTAATACCGTTTTAACGGTTTTTACCAAACCTTATGCTTTATTAGATGTTCAGGATTGGGAAGCTATGGATGGTATACTAGTAGCCTATCAAAATAGTAAAGTAGCCCAAGAAAAGGCTGCAGAGGTATTGTTCGGGGCCATAGGTGCAAAAGGGAGGTTACCGGTTACCGCACATCCTAGCTTTAAAGTCAATACTGGTATAACTACCAAAGCGATTGCCCGTTTAGGTTTTAGTAGACCAGAAAGGGTAGGGTTAAGTAGTACAGGTCTAGCGCAAGTAGATTCTTTGGTGCAAGAAGGGTTAGATTCATTAATGTTTCCAGGGGCACAAGTGTTAATTAGCAGAAAAGGTAAGGTGGTGTACCATAAAAGTTTTGGCAAACCTACCTACGATTCTAAAGATAGCATCCACAATAATTATTTGTTCGATTTGGCTTCGGTTACCAAGATACTTGGTACACTGCCATTGGTCATGAAATTGGAAGAAGAAGGAAAGCTAAAATTGGATTATACCTTTCAGGAGCTAATTCCCGCTTATGCGGAATCTGAATTAAAAGATGTAACCGTACTCAAAGCTTTGTCACATTATGGTAGGTTGCCTGCTTGGATTGCCTTTTACCTAAGTACGTTGGACGAAAATAGAAAACCTTCTGATTTTTATTATCGTAAAACGCCTTCAAAAGATTATGCTACTAAGGTGTTTGATGGGCTCTATTTAAGTAATGCCTATAAAGATTCTATCTACAATAGAATTGGCAGACAAGAACTTAAAAGTAATAAATACAGGTACTCTGACGTGGCCTACTACGTTATGAAAAAATATGTAGAGGATACCAACAAACAACGAATTGATACTCTTTTAACGGATTTTTTATTAAAGCCAATTGGTGCCACACATATGGCGTATAATCCTCTGGACCAATTTCCAAGGGATTCTATTGTGCCTACGGAAGAAGATAACTATTACCGCTATAAAAGAGTACAAGGTTATGTGCACGATATGGGTGCGGCCATGCAAGGCGGTGTTGGTGGGCATGCCGGTTTATTTAGTAATGCTTTAGATGTGGCCAAGATTATGCAAATGTATATTCAAGGAGGATATTACGGCGGAACACGTTTTTTTGATGCCCGAACCATTAAGAAATTTAATACCTGCTACTTTTGTGACGAAGATGTTAGAAGAGGGGTAGGGTTTGATAAGCCCCAATTAAAAAACTCAGGACCAACCTGTGGCTGCGTATCCAAAGAAAGTTTTGGTCATAGCGGATTTACAGGAACATATACTTGGGCAGACCCAGAGGAGGAAATAGTCTATGTTTTTTTAAGTAATAGGACCTATCCTACCATGACGAATAATCTTTTGGTAAAATCAGGATTGCGTACACGTATTCAACAAGCTATTTATGATTCCATTATCAATTAGGTTATAAATAAAGACCTAATTTAGGCGCATGAAAATTGCAATAGTTTGTTACCCTACTTTTGGAGGTAGTGGAGTTGTGGCCACAGAATTAGGTATTGCCTTGGCAGAAAGAGGACACGAGGTACATTTTGTAACGTACCAACAACCCGTAAGATTGGGATTGTTAAATAACAATATTTATTTCCATGAGGTGCACGTGCCACAATACCCATTGTTCCGCTACCAGCCCTATGAATTGGCATTGAGTAGTAAATTGGTAGATACTATTAAGCACTACGGTATAGAATTATTGCACGTACATTACGCCATACCCCATGCGTATGCCGGTTATATGGCCAAGAAAATGTTGAAAGAAGAAGATATTTATATACCAATGGTGACTACCTTACATGGTACGGATATTACTTTGGTGGGCAACCATCCCTTTTACAAATCAGCAGTAACCTTTAGCATAAATAAATCAGACGTGGTTACCGCGGTTTCGGCAGATTTGAGGCAAAAAACTTTGGATATTTTTGATGTAGAAAATGATATTGAAGTTATCCCCAACTTCATAGACTCTAGAAAGTACCAAAATGCATTTACGGATTGCCAGCGGAGTTTAATGGCATCGGCAGATGAACGTATTATTACCCATATCAGTAATTTTAGAAAAGTAAAACGAATTACGGATGTGGTATCCATTTTTTATAAGGTACAAAAAGAGATTCCCGCCAAATTAATTATGGTAGGAGATGGACCAGAAAAGGAAAAGGCAGAGCTACAGTGCGAAACGTTAGGAATAGAGGACAAAGTGTTATTCTTAGGAAACAGCAATGAAATAGACCGTATTCTTTGCTTCTCAGATTTATTTTTGTTGCCATCAGAAACGGAAAGTTTTGGCTTGGCAGCGTTGGAGGCTATGGCCAATAAAGTAGCGGTGGTTTCTAGTAATACAGGTGGTATTCCAGAAGTTAATGAACAGGGAATTACCGGCTATTTGAGTGATGTGGGCAATGTAGATGAAATGGCTGCGTACGCCCTGGATATCTTAAGAGATGACTCACGCATGGCTCAATTTAAAGAAAACGCTTATTTAGCCTCTAAAAAGTTCGAGATAACCAATATAGTGCCCTTATATGAGGAAGTTTACGAGAAAGCGTATAAATCTCGTTTTAAAAATTCCTATTAGCGTTAGTTTATCGATGTAATTTTCTTCTTACAGGGAATACAGTTTGTTTTTTTCAATTTCCATTACTTTTGATAAGAAATACCCAAATACGTTAAAATGAAATTAACCAAATTCGTTTTGTTTTTAGTTCTCGTCGTGAATTGTTATTCACTATGGTCTCAAGAGGAAATGCCAGTTTTAACCGCAAAAGATTCTATGGTGGTCAGCAGCTGGGTATTCGGTCTTGGTGTTAATGCCGTAGATGATGCGGGTTCAGAATTCAGTGATGTTTTTAATTTTTCCGATAACTGGAATATGGTTCCGCACCCTTCTAGAGTAAGCATTGGTAAATATTTTAAGAATGGTTTAGGCTTAGAATTGGTTGGTTCCTATAATCAATACCAAGAAGGCAAGGTAATCGACGGTCTAGTAAATACCGAAGAAAAAGATTATTACGCTGGAGATATTCGCATTAATTACGATTTAAATAAAATTCTAGGGGAAACTGGTTGGTTTGACCCCTATGTAGGTGTTGGAGCAGGTTATACCCAAGCCAATGAACAGGGTAGGGGAACTTATAATGCCAATGTAGGTTTTAGAACATGGTTTTCAGATAATTGGGGATTAGACTTTAGTTCTACAGGAAAGTGGACCATGAACAAAGAAAATTCTACCAATCATATACAACATGCAGCTGGTGTTGTTTACCGCTTTGGTGTAGAAAAGGATTTAAATCCGAAGGGCGAAGAAAAACTAGCCAAAATTATGGAGCTAGAAGAAGCCATGAAAAAGCGCCAAGATAGTATTGATGCTGCCAAGAGGGAGGCTGCAGCGCTGGCAGAACGATTAAAAAAGGAAAAAGAAGCGGCAGATTTGGCAGCAGCGGAAAAAGCAAAGCAAGATGCGCTGCAAGCTAAAAAAGATGCTTTGCGCAATGCTATAGACAATTTAGGATTGGTTTATTTTGACTTGAATTCTTCTTATTTGAATACAGCGTCTAAAAGCACCTTAGACAAGTTAGCTGTGCTTTTGCAGGAGAACCCTTCTTTAGTACTAGAAGTTAGTTCTTACACAGACGCTCGAGGTACCAATACGTATAACCAATGGTTATCTGAGCGTAGGGTAAAAAGAACTACAGATTATTTATTGGCCCAAGGAGTATCAGAGTCTAATTTAAAATCGCAAGCGTTTGGGGAAAACCAATTGACTAATGAATGTGCAGACGGAGTGTATTGTCCAGAAAGTAAGCATAGGGAAAACAGACGTTCAGAATTTAAGATATTGGAGTTTTAAACTCAATATCTTGTAAAAAATTCAAAAACATTTGATTTGGAGCTGTTATCATTAGCATCTGTACTAACAACGTACCAATAATATTCTGTGTTATTTTCCACTTGTATATTCTCTATCAAAGTAGCCGTGGTTTGTGAATACAGTTCAGGATTTTCATTAGGACCAAAATAAACCGAATACGAAACTACATCGTCATCAATATCTGTTACTTTCCATAAAAGCGTAATTGTAGCCGTATGTACTTCTTGTCCGTTATGTGGTGTTATGGCATTTGCAGGAAAGGGAACATAAGAGGTTATTTGCTCGGCAGAATTGTAAAAAACAGCTGTATCACTTTCAATATTTTCAGCTGTTTCGTCTAAATATGTAACTACCGACCATTGATAGGGTGTACCTTTTAAAAGTTCTATGTTTATACTACTATCCTCACTAGGATAGGTGGTTTGTTCGTTTGTGATAAGATTGGTTAAATTTACTTGATATCGATTTCCAATTGCAGCATCTGACCAATCAAATTCAACCTCACTTATTAACTCATTAATAGCAGTACCGGTGGTACAGATACCATTATTTTCTGGATAAACTAAATTAACTTTTGTAGGCGGGCCTATTATTTCATTTACTAGATCCAGATTTTTGCTACATCCAATGACGCAAAAAATGCTCAAAATGCTTAATAATGACGGTTTATTTTTCATCGTTTAATAATTTTAAACAATTGTTTTGACCCATTGTAGGAGCAGGTGAGTATGTATAATCCTGAGGTTAAACTTTCTGGCGAAAATCCATGTAATCTATCATTGGAATAAGAAGAGGTGTTAAAAATCATTTTTCCACTTAAATCGGTTAAAGTAATATCCAAAGAAGAACCTGAGCCGAATGGGACTTGTACAAATAATTGGTCATCGAACGGATTTGGATAGACTAACATGGTATCGTTTAAATTAATTTGTTCTTCAAAAATACCTTGGCAGGAGTCTAAGGAGGTTACCTTAATACTATTTGTTCCTTTTTGTAGTTTGAGAGAAACTTGTCCGGAAGAAGTTTCAAAACTATTGTCGTTTAAGGTTACTTTATGTTTGGTCCCAGCGGTTAAACTCAAAATATAAATTTCTTCTTGTGCATCTAAAACGCCATTAACCTCTAACTCCGAGGGCCCTCCAATAATTATTTCAACACAATATTCAAATTCTGGATATTCGTTTGCATAAAAGCATAAAGTATAATTTCCTTGACTTAAATTATCCAAACTTAAAATGTTGGTAAAAGAAAAGCTAGTCTCAACATTCTCAAATAGAAGTATCGCTCTATAATTAAGCATCAAATCTGTGGTAACTTTTAAGGCACCGTCATCAGAGTTATAACAACTAGTGTTTGTTTTTGTAATTCTAAAATTATCTGTGGCAATAGGTTCTATAACGCAACCTAATGAATCTACCGTGGCATTTTCGGGTGTATATGGGCAAATGTCGATAGCATCATTCACACCATCGTTATCTGTATCTAATTGACTCAAGGCACATCCATCCGCGTTAACAGAAGCTCCAAGTGGGGTGTCAGGACATAAATCAAGAATATTTAGTATGCCATCACCATCAATATCTTGTTGGGCAATACTACATCCATTATCGTCTACCGTTTCTCCTACTGGAGTATTTGGGCAAGCATCTAGACTGTTTATAACACCATCATTATCGCTATCCTCATCGGGAGCTTCAACTAATCGTAATTCTAAAATAGTGGAACATCCTTCTGTGGTACTAATAGTGTAGTCACCAGCTTGTGAGGCATTAAAGTTTTCTAGTGTTAAACTGCCATCATGGACTATAGTATTGGGGTCATGTATGTAGTAATCAATAGTGTTTAATAGGCTTATTGTTACAGTATTAGTTGCAACAACATCAACTACTAAATTATTGGTGCTTGTGCCTTCTACGGTAGTTTCTGTTCTAAATTCAAAGGTCGTACAAGGATTGGTAGTACTCCACTTAGTAATGTTATTCACAGATGTGGTACCAGCGTTGCTAAAATTTCCAGCTATGAATAACGCATCTTTCTCCGTAGTAAAACACAAATCTTCTATTAGGCCATCGGTGCCAATACTTGTATTAACTCCTAAAGGTTGCCAGCCATTAAGGTCATCCCATTGGGCAATATTATTGGCAATTACATTTACATTCGTTTCGTTGCTAAAGGTTTCAAAATTACCAACAGCGTAAATGGTGTTGTTATGGTTGGTTAATCCGTAAACCGTACCGCTTAGACCTAGGTTTAAGGGCTCAAAAGTATTCGTTTGCTTGTTGTATCTTGCAACTCTATTCGCGGTTTCATTGTTTGCTATTGTAAAATTACCTGCCAAATAAATATAATTATCCACAGGTAAAATGTCTAGTACAAAACCGCTTGTACCGGTGCCTAAAGTTCCCCACGTATTTGTAGAAAAGGTGGCAATTCTAGGGGCTGATATTCCTCCGGCAGTATCAAAATTACCCCCAACATATAAAGTTCCGGCAGCATCAAAGGCTAAAGCTCTTACCTCGTTGTTGGTTCCTGCTATGCCTGTATCAGTATTTGTCAGAGCATCCCAATTGGTGCCATTCCATATAGCAATATTATTTACTTCTACACCACCAGCAGTTATAAATGCACCTCCGGCATAAATCTGACTTTCATTGTTTATAACTATGGATGCTACAGGGCCATCTGTTCCGGATCCTAAGCTACTCCAATTTGTGCCATCAAATTTTGCAATATAGTTAGCTGTAATCCCTGCAATTTGAGTAAAAGCTCCACCTACATAAAGATTACCTTCATTATCTATGGCCAGTGCATCAATACTGCCATTACAATCTTGTAAAACCCTTTCCCATCCTTGGGTTACAGAATATTTAGCTAGGTTAACCGTATTGGTTAAATCTACAGAAGTAAATTCTCCACCCACATAAAAATTGTTATTACCATCATTTTGGATGGTATGTATAACACCATTGGTTCCGTTGATACCAGTTTCAGAAAAATAACCCAAACCAGGGAGGGCAGTGGTACTAGGACCAGCGTTTTCATCGGTTATTTTGTAAATCTTACCATTAAGCCCGTAACTAGCAAAGTAAAGCTCTCCGTTTTCGGCTTCTCCAAAAGAAGAAATAGGTAATCCACTAGTTCTAAATAATAGCTCAGAACTTGTAGAAAATGAATTGGTGTCATAGGTTAGCGCCCAAACTCTACCAGATTCAAAATCACCATAGATATACTTGCCAGTAAGCTGGCTATTGGTCATTGGACCACGATAAACATAACCACCGGTTATAGACTTATCTCCATTGGTATGGTTATAGGTAAAAAGGGGCTTAGTATCTGGGTTGGTGATAAGGTTATCACTAACTCTATAATCAGCATCACCTTCATATCTACTCCAGCCATAGTTTTCTCCATTGTTGATTAAATTAATTTCCTCAACAAAATCTTGCCCTACATCTGCTCCGAACAGTGTATTATTATAAAAAGAGAATTTCCACGTATTGCGTATGCCCCATGCATAAATTTCATCCAAACCAGTGCTTCCAACCAAAGGGTTGTCTATCGGAATTTCATAGTTGCCATTTTTACTGAGTATATTAGTACCGTCTACATCCACATCAATTCTCAAAAAACTTCCGTATGGGTTGTCCAGATTTTGAGCATTTCTTTGTGGATCGCCACCACCACCACCATCACCTACAGAAATATAGAGGTAACCATCTGGACCAAAAGCAATTTTGCCCCCATTATGATTGCTTTCTGGTTGATTTTTTTCAAATTGATAGAGTATTAGTTCCGAATTAGGGTCTGCTAAATTTGGATTGCTATCACTTATGGTGAATCTAGATATATTAAAACGATAATTGTTTGGGCGGTCTATATAGAATACATAGAAATACCCATTGATACTAAAGTTGGGATGAAAAGCCAGCCCTAACAGCCCAATTTCTTGCCCGCTAGAAAAAGAAACTTTATTTGTTATATCTAGAAGTGTATCAACATCATTTGCTTGGGTTGTACTAGCGTTCGCGAATACTTTTATTAATCCTTCTTGTTCTACAACAAATAGTCTGTTGGTGCCATCATTAGAATTTTGTATTTCAACGGGTAGTCTAAAGTTGAGATTTGAGAATGCATTTTCATACGAAATTTGTGCAAATGTTATTTGTGCTAACAGCGCAAAGCCTAGGTATAAATAAATATTAAATTTTAATGAAAATACCATTTGTCTTAAATCTTTGACAAATATACATTTACTATCTAAGCTATGTGTCTAATTTGTGTTAGATAAAAAATAATTTAAAGCTTATCAATAATTTGATGAGCCAAAAATCGGCTTGAATATATAATTCTTACACAATGCTCTAGGTGCCAAAAAATCTTATCTTTAATTTTATTGCCAGCTAACAACGGTCCTGCTATAAATAGGTTTTCAGAGGCTTGCATTTGCTTGTCTACAATAATTCCAATCTTGCTTGGAGCAATGGTTGCCAGATTATCTTTTTGTAATGATTTATATAAATTAGGTAAATTGTTGTCATCTAGTTTCATGCTTCCTAAGCAATTAATTACGACATCAAAAATTTCAGAATTTGATTCAGTTCCATTTGAAAAATTTACTTTTATTCCGTTGCTGTTATTTTCAATGCCAATAAACCTTCCTTTAAGATGTTTAAATCTTTTATTTTTTGTCAAACCTTCTATCACTGCGGTATAATGCTTTCCAGCACATCTTTGTCTGCTTCCTATTTGGTTTCCATGAAAATAGGCGAATTTTAAAAGCTCATTTTCGTTTAATTTTGGTAATAATTGAGCAAATGCTGGAGATATTGCTTTTACAGAAGTGGCAGCTCCTATTTGTAATGATTCTGCTAAATCAATATCTTTATTTGCTGCAATGCCAATATCTTCTGCAGTAATTTTCTTCTTTTCTTTTAAGGCATGTAAATGCTTAGGATAAAATTTTTCATATTTTTCTAAATTAAATTTAGAATCGGGCATTATACCGTGAGATGACATACTCGTATAAGAAACATTTAACTCGGAATCGATTTCTTCATTTAATCGATAAATCATTTCTAGCCCACTGGCATTTGCCCCTAAAACTAATATTTTAAAGAAAGGAATTTTAGTTTTGTTATGGTTTATAAATTCCTTTACACGTTTAATATTTTCTAGACTACTTGGGTCATAAGGTTGTTTTACATACAAAAATCTTGAATCTATATTTTCTGATCCTTTTAAAATTTTATAGGGTAGAGAACCTGTAGCCAGTACCGTTTTCTCTGAATATAGTGTAGTACCATTATCTAATTTAATAGCAAATTCAGTAGCGCTACTTTTTTTAATAGATGTTACTTCTCCTGTTATTGTTAAAACCTTGACGTTATTTATAGTCTTTATTGCGTTTTCTACTTTTTCACTAATGTAGTTGCCAAAAAAGAATCTAGGAACATATAGTTGATTCCATTGTTTTTTTTCAATAAAAGTTTTGTTATTGTTGATCCAATTTAATGCATATTCCTTACCGCTATTTCTAAAATCCAATAGAAGATTTTCTATATTTTCTTCCATCCATTTTATAAAATCAGACTTGTCGGGTTCTGAAATAAAATTTTCTAAATTTTGTATAAGTAATACAGCCTTGCCAGACCTTTCTCCATACGGGAACCCTTTAAAAAAGTCATTACTTTTATCAATTACCGTTATTGTTAGATCAATGTCTTTATCTTTTACTTGATTAAGTAACTCAAGAATACAATAGCTTGTTGCTATACCAGCACCAATAAAGGTTATGTTAGGGTTCATAAAAGTTGTTTTTTCAAAAGTCTATAATCTTCAAAAAATAGAAAACAATAAAGGTTGTTATTTGATTATCGGAATAAAAAAACGGTAAAGTGTAGGTAAAAAAGGCTTTCTATATATTGAAGAAAGCCTTTTGTGCGGAGGAAGAAGGGATTCGAACCCTCGGAAGTTTTACCCTCATTTAAAATGTTAAAATTTTAAATTGCAATAAGCCACTCTGCCATTCCTCCATTAATTCTTAGCAAAGATAACGATCCTATTTTATTTTTATTGTTTTCGCTAAAAATAGGTTTTAGAAACTCATCGTTTAATTTCTTCACTTAAACGATATTTACTGTTTTTTAAAAGGTTAAGCCTTTTTTTTGTAACGTTATTTACTTGAACACTAAATTGGATTACACGTTAAATTGCTCCCTATGAAAAAAAATTACAAATTATTAAAGAAACCAAATTGGCTATTAGGTATAGGTATTGCCTTTGCTTTCGCTTTAAGTACAGGTTTTGGTCCTTTGTTTTTTGGTCCTGGAATAACGGATGCGGAACCTATTGGTGGTTTTTTAAATAATAGTTTTCCCAATGTAGGGGCAGTTCAAACACCATATCAAGTGGCTTATCCTGGGGTGAAATTTGACTCACCAATCAAATATGTAACCGTTCCAAACCAAAATAGAGTGGTGGTAGGACAGTTGGATGGCCGTATATTTTGGATGGTCGACGACCAAACTACTACTACAAAAACTGAGGTAGTTGATTTTTCTGCAGAGGTTGGGGATCACACCAATGGAGAAGTTTGGGATGGCGGATTTTTAGGTTTGGCAATACATCCGCAATTTGGTACAGCAGGTAAAAATTATTTTTACATTTACTACACTACCGCAGAACCAGGAAATACTCTTGGTAGCCCACAAGGGTTTTCGTGTGGTTTGGAAAGGTATTTTGGAAATTTCTTGATATTGGAGCGATTTGAAGTAGACCCTACTAGTATGACATTTCTTCCTGGTAGTCGTCAACAAATGATTAAGCGAAGAATGTATAATACTACCCATAGAGGAGGAGATATGGTTTTTGGTAATGATGGCTACTTGTACATAACAACAGGAGACCAAGCCACTTACAGGAACGCTCAGGATATAGCAGAAAATTTGGATGGTGGTGTTTTGCGTTTAGATATAGATATGAATCCATTATCTAGTCATACTCCAATTAGAACGTTGGCTAGTTCAGGTGCAGGTGAATTAGATGAGTTTTCTGGCCGATATTATTTTATTCCTAATGACAATCCATTCCCAAGTCCCACAGGAGATACCTTTGAGGAATACTTTTCACTAGGTCATAGAAATCCACATAGAATTTCTAAAGATAGTGACACAGGTACAATGTACATTGGTGAGGTTGGGGAAAATACACATGAGGAGGTTAACATTTTGGAGAGTGGTAAAAATTATGGTTGGCCGTTTTTTGAAGGGGATGCAGTTTTCAATGTAGATTCTAACTGTATTTCCCAAATGTATAATAATATGCCGCATCAAGGGCCATTAACCAGTTTTGCCCCTGATGATGCAAATTCTATAATTGGTGGTTACGTATATAGGGGGAGTGAGATACCTGATTTGCAGGGGAAATATATTTGTGCAGATTACGGAGATGGTGATGAAATATTTTCAATTGATATCGCCACTGGAATTTATGAAATAATAGGTAATTTTTCCCCTGCTGATGTTATATCCTTTGGTCAAGGATACGACAATGAATTGTACCTATTAAAATATGGAAACGATGTAAATTTATATAAACTGACCACCCCGGGCATTAGCTATACCGGCATGCCTCAAAACTTATCTGATACAGGGGCATTTTCAGATTTAGGGACTTTAGAAGTTAATCCTGGTATTATTCCGTATGAAATGATTGACCCTTTTTGGTCAGATGGAGCTACAAAAAAACGTTGGATGGCCATACCCAACGATGGCGCCCATGATACTGCTGCTGAACAAATTCAATTTTCTGAGAATGGGGTTTGGGATTTTCCAGTAGGTTCAGTTCTGATTAAACATTTTGATTATCCCATAGATGAGAGAGATCCAACGATTACTCGTAAAGTGGAAACACGATTTTCTATTAAAGGACAAGACGGAAATTTTTATTTTTTAACTTATAGATGGTTGCCGGATGAAAGTGATGCAGTGTTACAGGAAATTGGAAGGGATGAACCCATTCAAGTTACTACCTTAACTGGAGGAACCAAGACAGAAACTTGGCATTATCCAAGTAATAGTGAGTGTATTAGTTGTCATAATCCTGCACTAGGAGGTACTTTAGGGCCTAGAACTAGATTTTTAAATAAAGATTATGATTATTCTGAAAAGGGAGGCGTTGTGGGTAACCAATTGGTTACGCTTAGTCATTTGGGTATTTTAAACGAAACCATAACTGATACGGACACTCCTAATTTTTTAACGCACACTTCTATTAATGATAATGCCGCGAGCTTGGAAGAGAAAGCCCGTTCTTATTTAGATTTAAATTGTGCTTATTGCCACCAACCTGCAACCGGTAACCGAGCAGATTTTGATTTAAGATTGGTAAATACCTTGGCGCAAACAGGGTTGTTAAACGCTGATATACTTACCCCTCTTGGTGTAGACGCAGAAGAGCGAATCCTCTATCCGAGTGATGCTAATAAAAGTATTTTATACCATAGGACCAATAGTGTAGATCCAAGTATTATGATGCCTCCTTTAGCAAAAGGAAAAATAGATGAAGCAGGCGTGGCATTGTTGGAAGCATGGATAAACCAATTGGCGCCACAGGCAGAATTACCAGATTTTGGTTTGTATAGATTGGTTAACGTTGAGACAGGAGGCACTTTACAAGTAGAAGATGGTATTGGCACAAATGAAGGAAATATTGATCAAGGAGCCTATCAGGTTTTAGATAGCCAGCATTTTGAATTGGAAAATGCTACGGGAGGGTATTATCAATTTAAAGCTGATCATAGTAACCGATATCTGGATGTGGCCAGCTCAAATACAAATCCAGGTGCCAATGTTTGGCAATATGCAGGCAACGGAACAGATGCTCAGTTATGGCAATTAGTAGATGCAGGAAATGATTCATATTATATCATAAGTAAATTAAGTGGGTATTTTTTAGGCGTACAGCCAGATGGAAATGTTGCCGTAATACCTGATGATGGATCAGACATTGTAAAATGGCAGTTTAGGGAGCCAGGAAACCTTTCGGGACGAGACATTGTTTTAAATAAAGAAATAGTATCTACTAGCGAAAACGGAAGTGCGGCAGAGTTTACGGTTGTTCTTGCAAGTGCTCCATCAGTAGATATTTCAGTTGATATCCAAGCCGTTTTAAATACTGATGAAATTGATTTGTCAACTAATCAAATTACATTTACTACTTTTGATTGGGATGTTCCACAAACCATTACCATTACTGGATTAGATGACACCGATGTAGACGGACCTCAACCTTATGAAATTTTAGTTAAGGTAAGCTCGCCAAGTGCAGATCCCGATTACGAAGGTTTTAGTAAAATTTTAGAAGGCACTAACTCAGATGATGATGGCGGTGGTATAGCACCCCCGGATCCTGGGACTTATAGAATCGTAAATGTTTCTAGTGGCCTCACCATGGAACTTCTAGGAGCTACTATTGATGATTTTGGGAATGTGCAACAAGGTAGTTATGAGCAAGCGTCACACGAGCAATTTGAATTAATTTATATTGGAAACGGACAATATAACTTACAAGCAGTTCACAGTGGTAAAGTAGTGGATGTTGCCAATTCTAGTACAAATGCAGGTGCCAATGTAATTCAATATAGAAACAATGGTACCAATGCTCAAAAATGGACCATTGTAGATGCCGGATTTAATAGTTATCATATTATAAGTGTACTGAGTGGTTATTATTTGGGTATAGATGCAACAGGTAATATTATAGTAGATAATGAGGATGGTACCGATATTTACAGATGGCAGTTTGTAGACCCTAGCCTAACAAGCTTAGCGGGAATTACGGCAAATAAGGATCAATTGTTTACAGATGAAGATGGACAATCAGAGACGTTTGCGGTTGTCTTAGACCAAGAACCCACAGACAATGTGACCATTGGTGTAGCTATTACAGGAGATGCCGATGAAATAAATCTGTCTACTACAACCCTAGTTTTTAGTCCCACAAATTGGAATATTCCACAAGAAATCACGGTGACGGGAGAGGATGATTTGCTTGTAGACGGGGTTAGAGAATATTTTATAGAACTAACTACCATAGCTCCGTTAATAGACCCTAATTATACCGGAATCGGAACTACTCTTAATGGAAGAAACCTTGATAACGATGGAGGTGATAATGGACCGCCACGCGAAGGTGAATATCGATTGGTAAATGTAGAAACCGGTGAAACCATACGGGCAGAAGCGGCAGGGACGGCAAATGAAACCAATTTCATTTCTGGAGGATATGATGGTTCAAATTATCAACATTTTGCTTTGGAATATGATGGTAATGACCTTTATAAATTAAGGGCTTTACATAGTGATAAATATTTTGATGTTCAGTTTTCAGATACAAGTGTTGGCGCTAACGTATGGCAATACACCGGAAATAATTCCAATGCACAAAAATGGAAATTGGTTTATGCTGGAGAGAATATGTATCATATAATAAGCGAACTTAGCGGCTATTATGTTACAATAGGAGCTGGCGGCAATATAGAAATAGCGGAAGATAATGGAACGGATATTTATAAATGGCAATTTTTAGCTACCGGATTTGCTCCCGAGGCTATAGCTACTGCAGACATTTTGGCCGGGAACACCCCTCTTGCGGTACAGTTTACGGGGTCTAACTCAACAGACGATAAAAATGATATTGTTACATACCATTGGGATTTTGGAAATGGTGATATCAGTAATGAAATAAATCCTTTATATACCTATGTAGATGCCGGGGTTTTTGAAGTATCACTTAGCGTTACGGATGGGGATGGTTACTCAAATACTAGTGCTCCACAAACAGTAACCGTTAATGGTACGCCAGTGGCAATTGCAAGTGCAGACATTACCTCTGGAGATGCTCCTCTATCTATTAATTTTATCGGTAGCAACTCTACAGATGATGTAGGAATAGTAAGTTACGCTTGGAATTTTGGAGATGGTTCAATTTCTAATGAACAAAATCCATCTTATACATATACAACACCAGGAGAATATACTGCTACCTTAGTCGTAACTGACGCTAATTCAGCTACAGATATGGCAGAAATAACAATTACGGTTAACGGAACACCCAATGCAGTAATATCTGCAGATGTATTGGCTGGCAACCCACCATTAACGGTTAATTTTATAGGAAGCAACTCTACGGATGATCAAGGTATAGTGAATTACCTATGGGACTTTGGAGATGGCGATACATCATCAGAAGCGGATCCCACTCATATATTCGCAAATCAGGGTATCTATACAGTAGTGTTAACAGTAACTGATGATTTTGGTAGTACTTCCACTGCAGAATTAACCATAACGGTTAACTCAAATCCGATTGCTATTGCAACCTCAGATATTACAACTGGAGAAGCACCATTGATGGTAAATTTCACAGGAAGCAATTCTACGGATGATGTTGAGATAGTTGATTATCTATGGGATTTTGGTGATGGTAATAGTTCAACAGAAGTAAATCCAAGCCATTCATTTATTACGGCAGGGGAATATACCGTTGTGCTTACAGTAACCGATGGCGAAGGCCTAACGGATACAGCTGAATTAATTATTCTAGTTACCGAACCGGAAAATATGGCACCGGTGGCTGTATCTAATGCAGATGTCACCTCAGGAGAAGCACCATTGATGGTAAATTTCACAGGAAGCAATTCTACGGATGATGTTGAGATAGTTGATTATCTATGGGATTTTGGTGATGGTAATATTTCAACAGAAGTAAATCCAAGCCATTCATTTATTACGGCAGGAGAATATACCGTTGTGCTTAAAGTAACCGATGGCGAAGGCCTAACGGATACAGCTGAATTAATTATTTTAGTTACCGAACCGGAAAATATGGCACCGGTGGCTGTGTCTAGTGCAGATGTTACCTCAGGAGAAGCACCATTGATGGTAAATTTCACAGGAAGCAATTCTACGGATGATGTTGAGATAGTTGATTATCTATGGGATTTTGGTGATGGTAATAGTTCAACAGAAGTAAATCCAAGCCATTCATTTACTATGGCAGGGGAATATACCGTTGTACTTACGGTAACTGATGCTGCTGGATTAATAGGAACCACTGAATTAATTATTACGGTAATAGACCCCGTAAATACCGCACCTGTCGCAGTCGCGAGTTCAAATGTATCCGAAGGTGAAACACCATTGACAGTTTTATTTACTGGTGATAATTCTATTGATGATGTTTCAATTGCAAAATATGAATGGAATTTTGGGGATGGTGGTACTTCTTCCGAAGTTAACCCTTCTTATGTATTTAACGAAGTAGGGACTTATAATGTGACATTAACGGTAACTGATGGAGAGGGATTAAATGATATAGCTGAATTGACTATTGTCGTATTGGAAAATGAAACAAATTCGGTTGATGAAGCAAAATTTATTATTTCACCTAATCCTGCTTCTGAAGGCAATACAACATTATATGTTAACGATTTACAGGATGATTTTTATATTACAAGATTCTTATTGCATGATGGTGCAGGAAGACTCTTAGGTAATTATGATCCTGCTCAATTATTTAGAAATGATAACGAATACACAGTTCCCATTTCAAGATTACGTAATGAGATTTATTATTTAACCATTATGTTTAATAATAGGGAGCCTGTTGTTAAGAGAATTTTAGTAGATAATTAAAAATGAAAAGGAGCTAACGCTCCTTTTTTATTTTAAGGATACATCATTTTTAAATGCGATAAATAATCTAATGCCTAATAAATCAACTTTTAATCCTATCTTTTGTAACATGGCCTATATAAAGAAGTTTTTTATTCCCTCTTTTGTTGCTTTTCTGTTTTTGTTGATAGCTACTAAATCATCTCCCTTATACCCTATAAATGATTGGGTAGATGCAAATGCAATATTTACTGTAGGTAAGGCTATGCTAGAGGGTTTAATTGTTTACAAAGATATATTTGAGCAAAAAGGCCCTTTACTGTATTTTATCCATGCCTTAGCAGCTACAATTTCAAAAGAATCGTTTATAGGTGTATTCTTAATGGAATGGATTGCTTTTACAGTATTTTTAATCTTTGCCCAAAAATTTATTGGCCTATATATTAAGGAAAAGTATCTGTTACTGGCTACAACTTTAGCTGGGTTCTTAATCTTGTTTATTAAGAATTTTTTGCACGGGGATAGTGCAGAAGAATATTGTGTTCCTCTCTTGGGTATCAGCATGTACTATCTAGCTAAAATACTTAAGAGTAATTCCAAACTTAATGTCTCGCCTTCTGTTCTTATCATAAATGGAATTTTTGCGGGTAGTGTTATTTTGATCAAGTATTCTATGATTGGTTATTGGTTTGGTTGGATGGTAGTTTTATTGGCTTATTGTATTTATATGAAACAATACCGAAAAACAATACAGTTTTCATTTCTGTTTTTATCTGGTATGGTAATATCTGGAATACCTTGGATAGT
Organism: Croceivirga radicis; assembly: GCF_002072105.2. Classification (GTDB taxonomy): domain Bacteria; phylum Bacteroidota; class Bacteroidia; order Flavobacteriales; family Flavobacteriaceae; genus Croceivirga; species Croceivirga radicis. The sequence continues at coordinate 323,161 of NZ_MTBC01000004.1, read as the reverse complement.
TTACTTTTCAATCCATAATGGATTACATGACTTTTTTAATGTCTACTTCTATACAAATATCAAGTACTATACTAGTTCACAAGGTCTACTAAATAATTTGGTAACTATGACAGGTAAGGTTGTTTTGGTATATTTTGTTCAAAATCCTTGGTTTGCCGTAGTTTTATTATTTGGACTTTTTAAATTCTTTTTTTCTAAAAAAATAGAATCGGACCCTTGGGTTAGGTTTGGTTTGCTGGTACCATTTTTGTTTTTATACTTTTCCGTTTATGGTGGTGGGGTAAGACATGATTATTATTTTCAAATCATGACCCCATTTATTCTATTTGGAATTATTACTCTCTTTATTCAACTAGATAGGTTTTCATATTTCAATTCCTTAAAAAATATCTGGCTGTATAGCATTATATCTTTGGTATCCTTATCAATAGTCATGTTTTTCTTTCATCACAATAGATATCTAATGGGTACTAAAAAGAAAGTTTTGTTTCAATATGCTTTTGCCGAGCATGTACAAGCTTATCCAGAATCTACCTTATTAAACTATGGGTTCTTAGATGTTGGGTTATACCATACCGCTTCCAAAACGCCCATAACGTACTATTTTATGAAGCATAATTTCGATTATGATGTATATCCTCATGATGTAGATGCTTTAAATTACTATGTTTCTGAGGCTATAACTGATTTTGTGGTTTTGCGTACACAAAAAGGAAAGGATTATAAAAATGCTAACCTAGAAAAAAACTATTTTAAGGTAATGGAGCAAGAACAGTTCTATGAAGGTAAGTTTCATAAGTATATTCTTTATGCAAAAAAAGGGCTAGCAAAATAGCCCTATTTGAAGACGTTTATTGTTTAAAGGAATAATTCAACTAGCTAACGGTAACGAATTTAGTGTTTACCTTCTTTTTTTTGGGTAAGCGCTTTTTTTGAAGGCGTAAAAGAATAATATTTTTAACCGCTTCTGAAAAAACTGTATTAGATAGTTTAGATTTTCCAGCTATACGATCGTGAAATACTATAGGTGTCTCTTTTATTGAATAACCCAATAGGTGTGTTCTGTAAGTTAATTCAATTTGAAAGGCATATCCATTAGACATAATATTATCCAAATCTAATGTTCTTAATACTTTGTTAGAAAAGCACTTATATCCCCCGGTTAAATCCCTGTAGGGTAGCCCTAGTATTAGCTTAGAATAAATATTTCCGCCTTTACTTATTAAAATTCTGTGTTTGCCCCAATTTACAACGCCACCGCCTGGCATATATCTAGTTCCTAACACCAAGTCTGCTTTTTCAGACTTTTTTAGGAACTCAGGAAGGTATTTTGGATCATGTGACAAATCTGCGTCCATTTCAAAAATTAAATCATAATTGGCCTTCAATGCCCATTTAAAACCTGTGATGTAAGCCGTACCCAAACCCAGTTTGCCCGGCCTGTTTAAAATGAAGAGTTTATCTCTATAAGTAACTTTCATTAGAGAATTCACTACAGCTGCGGTTCCGTCTGGAGAATTATCATCTACTATTAGAACATGCAATAGGTGTTCGTCCAAGTTGTTTTGTTCAGCAAATACCTTAGATAAGATTTCATTTATATTATCCTTTTCATTATACGTAGGTATAATAATTAGTACAGTCTTTTTCATATTAAGAATTAATATAGTGTTCTCTATTCTCGTTTTTAAATGTTATAAATTTATTGCCTAAATAATTTAATACAGTGGCAAATCCAATCCCTACAATCTGAGCAATTATTTTATTGTAAAAATCTGGTTCTTTGTTTAAGTATTCTTTAAGATTAGTAACAAGCATATTAGCAATACTACTATTGTTTTCTAAATACCATAAAGTAATGGTTAGAAAAAGAAGATTGGTTAAAAGATTTAAACTACTTATCCCAACAAATTCATAATACTTTTTAAAATAAGATTTGTGTTGTGCCCTATTTTTAAAAGTCCATTTAGAATTAAAATAATAGTTACTCGTAACAGCAATCATAAAAGAAGTTAATGATGCTAATAGATAATGTACATCAAAATTTATTAAAACGGCATAAACCACAAGGTTTATAACTGCTCCTGTACCTCCGACAATTAAAAATTTAAAAAATGTTGTTTTAAACACATTAATTTTTAGCATCTTGTTTAATTTATTTGAAGGGGAATATTTAGTAAAGGAAATCAAATTTGTTCATGGGGTTTATTTTACTCGTTAAACTACACTATTATGCACATAAGCTGCTGTTTTATTTAATTCATCACTTAATTATAGGGATAAACTAGTTCTAATAGTTCCTTATTTTGTAATTTATCGTATTTAACTGTAGTTCATCGATTTTAGAGAATGCTGTCAAGTTAATTTTTGAAGTAAGTATTTAACTTACTTACGGTTTCCCTGATAACTTTAAAAATTTGTGCATGAAACGTTATTCCCTCCAATGGATCTCGTTTCTGATTTTGTTATTAGGTTTATTTGGGTTTAAAGTAATTTTCAACGGCCCTGGACTAACAGAAGCAGAACCAATAGGTAAATATTTAAATGGTGCTTTTTTTGGTACGGAAATCACAAATCATCCTTACGATGTCGCTTTTAATCACTTAACATTTAATTCACCTCTTAATTTTAATATAGTTCCCAACCAATCTAAAATTGTTGTTGGGCAAAGGGATGGATTAGTATATTGGTTTGAAAATCAAGAACAAACTACCCAAAAAGAGTTGGTAATAGATTTAACTCAAGAAGTGGGCGTGGTTTGGGATGGCGGTTTCCTCGGGTTGGCCATTCATCCCAAGTTTGGTACTGAAGGGTATAATTATTTTTTTGTCTATTATACAACCAAATCTGCAGATAATACTTTGGAAGGTCCCTTAGGCTTTTCTTGTGGACTAGAACGTTTTCACGGCAATTATTTGAAACTGGACCGCTTTGAGGTAAATCCAAATACACTCTCCTACATACCTAATACGAAAGAATCCTTGTTTAAAATAAGAATGTATAATACAACTCATAGAGGAGGTGGCATGGAATTTGGTAATGATGGATTTTTATATTTAAGTACCGGTGATCAAGCCGCTTATAAGAACGCACAAGATATCACCAATAATTTAGATGGAGGCGTTTTACGGTTAGATGTAGATATGAATGCATTAAAAAGCCATATTCCTAGAAGAACCATGCCTGATGACGTAGGTAATGCCGACGAATTTACGGGAAGACACTATTATATACCAAATGATAATCCATTTTTAGATATAAGTGGTGAAAACTTTGAAGAATATTATTCCATAGGGCATAGAAATCCACATAGGATGACCAAGGATACCCAAACGGGAAAATTTTACATTGGTGAAGTGGGAGAAAGTAGTTTTGAAGAGATTAATGTATTAGATAGTGGCAAAAACTACGGTTGGCCTCTGTTCGAAGCTTTTTCCGGTCCTAAAACCTCTTGTGTACCTAGTTTATTAAACAACATGCCACATGAAACACCTTTAGTTGCATTTAACAGGTCTCAAGCTAATGCAATAATTGGAGGTTATGTATATAGAGGGTCAAGCATTCCTTCGCTATATGGAAAATATATTTGTGCAGATTACGGAAATGGAGAGGAAATTTGGGCTGTAGACATTCAAACAGGATCGTTTGAATTATTAGGAAATTTTTTACCTGAAAATATAATTTCTTTTGGCCAAGACAGTGCCGGAGAGCTTTACTTTTTAAAACAAGGCAATAATGTAAAATTATATAAATTAAAATCTTCTACACCAGATTACAATAACATCCCCACAACGTTGTCTGAAGTAGGAGCATTTTCTGATTTAGAAACTTTAACGCCTATTGAAGGATTAATTCCTTTTAAATTGATTGATGACTTTTGGTCGGATGGGGCTTCTAAAAGAAGATGGATGGCAATTCCCAACAATGGAAATCATGATACGGCTAACGAGCAAATCCAGTTTTCGGAACTTGGTGCATGGAGTTTTCCCACTGGCAGCGTTTTAATCAAACACTTTGATTATCCTGTTAATGAAAACAACCCTCAAATAACTCAAAAAATGGAAACTAGGTTTTCCGTTAAGGGAGAAGATGGAAGTTTTTATTTTTATACCTACAGATGGAACGAGGCTGGCACAGAAGCTTATTTAGAACAATCTGGGTTTGATCGTGAAATTCGTATTACTACTAAGAATGGCACTACTAAAACTGTTAATTGGCATTATCCAGATAATTCTGAGTGTCTCACTTGTCACAATAGCAACTCTGGCGGAACCTTAGGAACAAGGACTAGATATTTGAACACTACATATGATTACAGTAGTAAGGGAGGAGAAATAGGCAATCAATTAGTTACTTTAAGTGCCTTAGGTATCTTAAACGAGGTAATTGATGATACAAAAGCAGATACCTATTTAACACATACTAGTATAGATAATCCAACAGCAAGTACGGCGGATAAAGCTCGTTCTTACCTTGATTTAAATTGTGCGTATTGTCATCAACCCGGAACAGGAAATAGAGGTGATTTTGATTTGCAATCATTCTTAGACCTAAATCAAACCAATTTGTTGCAAGCAGGTGTTAATACACCCCTTAATATAGCAAATGACGAAGCTATACTTAAATCTGGTCAACCTAATAAATCAATATTGTTTCATCGATTAAATAGTTTAGACGAAAACACCATGATGCCTCCTTTGGCTAAAAGTCAATTAGATGCTAAGGGGCTTGCGTTAATTGAAAAATGGATTACGGAACTTGATGGTACCGTGCCTACGGTACCGGCCTTGCACTACCGGATCAATGCATCTGGCCCAATGGTCTTGGCAACGGACGGTGGTCCCGACTGGCAGGCGGGTGCCGGAGGTGGTGCCCAGGACATGGGTGGCTATCAGGTAAGTTCGGGTAGGTTGGGTGGCAACAATAGCAATGTATCGTATGCCAATCGTGATGTTTCCATCCCTTCATGGATGTCTGCCGCTACCTATGAGGGCCTGTTCCGTAACGAGCGTTGGGACGATGGCATAGCCCCGGAGCTTTCCTATGATTTTCCTTTGCCCAACGGAACCTATCAGGTTAACCTGTATATGGGAAATTGGTGCAGTTGCACCTCTGAAGTAGGTGAGCGGGTCTTTGATGTTTCCATGGAAGGAGGCGTTGTCCATTCTAAGGTAGACTTGGTAGCGCTGTTCGGCCATCGTTCCGGAGGAATGTTGGGCCATCGGGTAACGGTATCTGACGGGGAATTGAACTTGGAGTTCCTCCATGTAACGGAGAACCCTTTGGTCAACGCCATAGAGATTTATTCTTTGGATACGGTTCCGACGCCATTTCCGGATCCTCTGCAAGTTAGCGCGGTTCCCGATCAGCTTTCCAAGGAAGGTGACGCGGTTAGCCTGCGGTTATCTGCCACGGGCGGCGATCCGGCCTCGGGTATAACTTTTGCGGCATCAGGGCTACCTACCGGTCTTGCAATGCAGAGTACCACGGGTATTATCAGTGGAACCTTATCTAACCAGGGTTCTATTGGTGGCCCCCAAATGGATGGTTTACATACGGTCGTGGTCACGGTCACCCGAGGTACGGAGACCGTACAAACGGAATTTGAATGGCGGGTTACGGAACTTGACGGTACCGTGCCTACGATACCGGCCTTGCACTACCGGATCAATGCATCTGGCCCAATGGTCTTGGCAACGGACGGTGGTCCCGACTGGCAGGCGGGTGCCGGAGGTGGTGCCCAGGACATGGGTGGCTATCAGGTAAGTTCGGGTAGGTTGGGTGGCAACAATAGCAATGTATCGTATGCCAATCGTGATGTTTCCATCCCTTCATGGATGTCTGCCGCTACCTATGAGGGCCTGTTCCGTAACGAGCGTTGGGACGATGGCATTGCCCCGGAGCTCTCCTATGATTTTCCTTTGCCCAACGGAACCTATCAGGTTAACCTGTATATGGGAAATTGGTGCAGTTGCACCTCTGAAGTAGGTGAGCGGGTCTTTGATGTTTCCATGGAAGGAGGCGTTGTCCATTCTAAGGTAGACTTGGTAGCGCTGTTCGGCCATCGTTCCGGAGGAATGTTGGGCCATCGGGTAACGGTATCTGACGGGGAATTGAACTTGGAGTTCCTCCATGTAACGGAGAACCCTTTGGTCAACGCCATAGAAATTAAGGCGATAGATAACGACACGGGCATAATGTTAAAAAGTAAAGTGGTTTTAGAAGAAAAAGAAGAAGCGATACAAAGTTTGTCCGTTTTCCCAAATCCTTTAGCGCTAGGAGGACAATTAAATGTTCGCTTGCCACAAGAAATTACAAATCGGACTATTTACTTTGACTTATTCTCTGCAGCGGGCCAATTAGTTAATACTGGCAATTTGCATAAAACATATAAGAATAATTATACCACTATTTTAAGAACAGGGTTGGGTAGCGGTATACATATTTTGGTGCTTAAACTACAAGATGGTACCGTTTTAGGCACTAAGCACCTTTTATTAAGATAAACTAGGTATAATTCAAGGATAGTCATAGAACAGGTAAATTGTTATGTTGAACAAAAAAAGACAACTATTCTTTTTTGGTTGTATTTGTTTCCATTAATTCGTAAAAAAAAGTTTTCATGGAAGTTGGTACCGCTGTAATAGAACATTTACAAGTAATAAAATTAACTAATACAACCGCAATAAAGGAGTATAAACGGGCATTGAAAAGTATAGCTTGTGATAGCCCGTATTATTGTTTTGAATTGCTTAATAATAGCCAAGATGAAGAACAAACACTTTGCGCGGCTATTTATCGTAATACAGCTATGGAGATTATGGCGGTAATGCCTTTTTTTCTGCGTAAAATTAAAAAAACTACTTATTTCGATGTTACCAGCCCATGGGGTTACAACGGTCCTTTTTTTAATAAAGAATTTGGTAAAGAACAACAACGTTTATTTTGGAAACAGTTACATTGTTGGTATGAGCGAAATAATATAATTTCAGAGTTTTTGCGGTTTAACTTTTACGGAAACCATAAGTACTATGATGGCGATGTGGTACATACACTATTCAATGTTCAGGGTAATATAACGGATTGGGACGCGTTTTGGAGTGGTCAGAAGCCAAATACGCGTAACCAGTTTAGAAAGGCAGAAAAACTAGGGCTAAAATTTGAACTGCATTATAAAACGATTCCAGCAGAAAAAATAGCAGATTTTTATCAAGTTTACATAGGGACTATGGACCGCCGATCTGCAGTAGACTCGTTCTACCATACACTAGAATACTTTAAGGCTATTTGTGCCAACAATACAGAAAAATGTGCTATAGGCTTAGTCTATGATGAAACAGGAGAACCTATTTCAACAGAATTTTTCTTGGTGTCTCAAGATACCTTGTTCTCATTCTTAGGCGGTACGGATTCCAATCATTTTAAAAAACGCCCAAACGAGTATTTAAAAATATCGGCCATAAAATGGGCAGGAGAGAATGGACTCACCTTTTACATGATTGGTGGTGGTTTATCTAATAGCAAGGAAGACAATCTTTATCTTTACAAGAAAAAATATTTTCCCCATCATCCGGATATCGATTTCTATACCGGTCGTAAGATAATAAATAAAGAGGTATATACCTTATTGCTACAACAAGTAGGGGTTGTAAACGCTGCTTCTTTTATAGACAAAAACGGTACCTCTGGTTTTTTTCCGGCTTATCGTCAAAAAGTTTAAAACATTATGGTTCTATCCAAAATCAAATTCATTTGGTTTTGGATGGAACTTTATAACAGTTCTTGGTATACCGCTAGGGTATTGGAGACCATTTTATCCAAGGTAAACCGTTCCATAGCAGTATCTTTTGCATTGCTACCTAATCTTTGGCGTAGTTCTTTGTCTTGAATCACTTGGTCCAAAAGGCCGCCCAGGACCGTAAAATCCTCGGTGTCAAAAATAAAACCGTTTTTACCATGTTCTATTTGGTCAATTGCACCAAACCCATTTGATCTAATGGTACAACAGCCACTCATCATTGCTTCCACGGCCACTAGACCAAAGGTGTCAGACCTAGAGGGTAGTACAAAAACGTCGAACAGCTGATAGTATGGTTTAGGGTCGCAAAATGGAACTAAGGTAAATTGCTCTTCCAAATTATTTTCTTTCAATAGTTTGGCCAACCAAATTTTGTCTTTTTCTGTTTGATAGTCGCCAACAAAAACCAAATGTACTTGTTGTTTGGTTTTTTCTTTTGTAGCCTTTCCCAAGGCATTCAATAAGATATCTGTCCCTTTCATGGGGGTAATCCTACCTACAAATCCAAGAATAACTTTTTGATCTGGTATATGATGTTTTTGCTTAAGGGCAATTTGGTCTTCCCGTGATTCGGCTTGTGCAAAGCGTTTGGGTATACCGTGGTATACCAATCGTATACTTTCTGGCGGTGAGTGCATCACCCTTTGGGTAAAATCTTTAGATCCTTCACTTACCGCGATCAGTAAGTCTGGATGTTTATAACGCCAATTTGGCGTTATGGTATCTGCATGTACGGTAGAAACAAATTTTTTGCCCAATAACTTAGGGATAAAAGTTAGGTTTGGTGAATGGCAATGTATAATATCGGGTTTTATTTGGTTTAGGTGTTTTCGTATACCAGATATTAATGCGACTAAACCTAAAACTTTTTGTAGGGGGTTGCCTTTAGGTTCTTTAAAATAAATGAGCGGTACGCCCAAGATATTGAATTCTTTTTTCAGGTCCGTAAAGAACTGGTCGTCCGTTGAGGTTCCTTTTTTAAATCCGCTGGTTAAAATGCTAACCGCATGTCCTTGGTGTACCAGACCATGGGTTAGCTGTTGTATATTGGTGGCAAGGCCATCCTTACCTATACGCATAACTATGAATACAATCTTCATGACCCTAGTCTTTTGATAAATGCTTAAATTCTGGCCAATCTTTACGAGCAATGTCCATGGCTAACATAACAGGGTTGCTGTTTGGGTCTACCTCGATACCATCAGACTTAAAAATTTTGAGTATGGTGAGCCAAATTATTTTAAGATCCATGGTAAAGGACAGGTTTTCCAAATACTCCACGTCCTTTTTAAACTTATCCTCCCAGCTAATAAAATTTCTACCAGAAACCTGGGCTAACCCTGTTATTCCGGGTTTTAATAAAAAACGTTTTCTTTCTTCTTCCGTATAATAGGGTAAGTACCTTATTAAAAGGGGGCGCGGGCCTATTAAACTCATATCGCCTTTTAATACGTTTATAAGTTGTGGTAGCTCATCCAAAGAGGTTTTTCTAATAAAAATACCTAAGGGGGTAAGCCTATCCGTATCTGGCAAAAAATTTCCATGGGCATCTGTTTTACTGTTCATGGTCTTAAACTTAAGAACGGCAAAAATCTTTTCGTTCTTACCGGGTCTACGTTGAGTAAAAAACGGACTTTCCTTAAAACCAATAGCTAAGACTATGGCCGTAAGCAACATCACTGGTGCAAATAAGATTAGGGCGGTTAGTGCCATTAAAATGTCTAGCGGACGTTTAAAGTAGTTTTTATACATGATTATCGGGGTTCCATTGGTTTATAATGTTAGCCATGCGCTGCATATCAACTGGTGTGTAGCGCAAATCTACATGAATATTCAACATACAATTGTATGGTAAGTTTAAAAGATTATCTGGCCAAAGCTCTGCAGGGAATAGCTTGTTTTTTATGAGGTGGTCTTTACATAAAAGCATGGTTTTTCTGTCCTTGAATAAAAGAATCAAACCAAAGGGAGTGGTTTCTGGTTTTGCCAATATCTTAAAGTGTATACTAGGGCGTAATAAAGAGTATAGTTTATTTAAATTGTCTTTTTTCACCTTATTGTAGTCTTTAAACACAAAAAGTTCCAAAGCCTTCTGGTGTTCTGGCGCCATGGTGGTTACGCGCATGGTCTGCTTAAGTATTGCTTCTCCTTGGGCATAGGTTTGTAAATAGTTTTGCTTGTCTTGCTCGGTACGGCAAGTTGCTTTACTGTGCATGGCTTTGGCCATGGTATCCCAAGCCAACGCTAAATCCGTAAAATCGTGATCTTCTAAAAGATCAGGTTCTTTTAACGGTATTTGTAAACGGCTATTGTTAGGTTTCCAAACTATGCCGCCCAATGGTAGCGGTACGGTCTTACGTAAAGAAGCCACGCAGAAATCCGCTTTACTATTTAGTGCACCAGCACTTAACCATCCGTGGGAATGATCCTCTACGATTAAAGGGCGCTCCTTTACCATAGGAGGGTTAAATTGGTGTAACCCCCAATAGTTATTTAATAATACAACATCGGTAGGTAAGAAATAAGACCAAGGGATCTGTGGTTCATGGGCAAAAGGATCTACCGGATAGTATTTGATTTGGGTGAAATTTTTATGCATCCAGTCTTTAACGTACGGGCAATAATACTCCGGTAACCATATGGTGGCTATGTTTTGGTGTTTTTTGATACATTCCAAAATGTATTTAATGGCATACCTGCCGGCATAGAAAAAAAGATGGTCTTTAAAAGGGACAATTGTTTGCTTTGGCGTGTCTTTTAAACCAATTTCATGAAAAAAGGAGCCGTATCCAATCATTATAAAATTATTCTTGCGTTTGTGTATTTATAATACTTTGATATTCTTTTAAGATTTCATTCCAAACAAAGCTACGTTCAAATTTTTCTATTATCAGTTGGCGTGTACCTTCCTTATGTTTCTGGATGAGTTCTGGATTTTGCAAATAACTTTGCATGGCATCTATTAGGGCATCTGTATTTTGTGCTGGAATGACGGTACCGTTAACGTTATGTGTGATGATTTCATTACTTCCGTTAATATTGGTGACAATACAAGGCAATTGCATTGCACAGGCTTCTAGAACAACATTTGGAAACCCCTCTCTGTAACTAGGGAAAACAAACAGATTGCTAACAGCCAAAAAAGGTCTTATATCTTTTTGTTGCCCTACACTTATAAGATTTGGAACTGTACTTAATAAGGCAAGTGTTTTCTTGGGTAGTAGGTCGGTTTCACCTTCTGCACTCCCAACCAATAGTAAGGAACAGTTATCGTACTTATTTTTTAGGGTTGCATAAGCTGTGGCCAGTTCATTTATTCCCTTGTCATTTACAAGTCTACCCACATAAACAAAAACAATATGGTTTTTAGGAATACAGAGCGTAGCTTTTATAGTGTTAATCTCGGTTGGCGTGTAGCGTTCAGGATCAAAGTGATTTAAGTTAATACCATTTACGTTGCCATAGGCTATGATTTTTAAAGGTTTTTTTGTAATTCTATAATTTTGTAAATCTTTTTTAACCCCATTACCTTCTGGGTAAATATGTGTGGCTGCTTTACAAATAATACGATCAAAAAAGATAAGAAGCTTTTTTTTTAAACCGGTTTGAGTTGGAAATATTAGACCAGTAAAAGTATGTAGGCGGTAGGGTACACCTGCAAAATAGGCAGCTACCATACTCAATAATCCTGCTTTAGGTGTAATAGAGTGAACTAAAAGTGGTTTTTCTCTTTTTAAAAATAGATACAAAACAAACAGGCTCTTCAAATCTTGTATAGGACTAATGTTTCTCCTTATGGTAATTGCTTTTGTTCTTATCCCTTCTCTTTTGGCGGTTTCTTGCAATAGCGGGCCTTTACTTGCAACCCCAATTACGGTATAATACTGGTTTAAGAAAGCCAATTGCCCATGTAAAAGACCGTGTAAGGAACTAGGTACCGCAGCAGTTCTAATAATTTTAGGTTTGTTTTGTTCGGTATTCATGAAGTTAGGCAAGAATGTATTCGCAATATTGTTTAAGAATATGATTTTTATCGTAAGCTTTAATACGTTTTGGAGCGTTTTCTGTACAGGATTTTCTGAATTCTGGATTCGCAATCATAAAGGCGATTGCTTTTTGCATAAGCTCTAAATTATTTACGGGGGTAAGAATACCATATTTGGTAAACATAATATCCTGATCGGTAGCTTGCTCTAACTCCAACATTTCATCTGGACCAGATTGGCAATTGGTACTAATAACTGGCAAGCCACAAGAAAGCGCTTCCATTAAAACATTTGGAAATCCTTCAAATATAGAGGATAGGACAAAGATATCTGCTGCCTTTAGATAGGTAAAAGGATTCTGTTCAAAACCCATGAGAAAAACATTATTTTCTAGATTCAAAGCCATGATTTGGGTTTTTAGCTGGTCATATAATTCTCCATCACCAAAAATATACAAGCGCACATTTTTAAAAGGCTCCATGGCCTTAATTAAAAACGAATGGTTTTTTACGGTCATTAAGCGGCCCACCGTAACAAGGTTAATATAGTTGGAATCATAAAAATCATTGTTCGGTACAATGCCGCTAATCTTATCTAAATCTATTGGGTTGTATATATAGCTAATTTTTTCCTTAGGTATTTTAAAATGCGTTACCAAATCAATTTTACTTGCCTTAGCATTACTTAAAATAGCATCGGCCTTGGGGTATAACCATTTTACCATAAAACGATTGATCTTTGCTTGTAAATGATTGCCGGCATACTGTTTAGTTGGAAAACTTCTTTCGCTGATAATTAGCTTGTATTGGTGTTTAGTGAACCACCTTGCCATGATGTTGATATAACAGGGTCTAGTTAATAAGCTAAAAGAATGGGTAATTTGTAATGTTTTAAGTAACCTTGCGTATTTGAAGGCTAGATAGGGGAGCTTAAGTAATTTTAATATACCCGACTCATTTGGATTAGATTTTTCTAAATAATAGGTATCTATTGTACTGGGAATTGGATAGGCAATAGTATCGTTCATAAGTACCAAAACTACCGGGTATTGATGTTCTTCTAAGTAGTTTAGGAGATAAGACATAGCGCGTTCCGCACCGCCGCCAGCCAATGAATAAATAAATATGGAAATTTTTAATGAACTCATTATATTTCTTTTACGTTATGGAGAAAGCTTTTCCATTTTTATCTAACCATTGTTTTAAAATAATCAATTTCCATATTAAACTGTAGTTGTTTTCTTTGGATTGCATATGGTTCTCAATTTTATTTAATACCACATTTTTATTTATGTTCGGTATTTTATTCAATTGAGATTCGTTTAAAGAATCGTACACATATGTTTTAAGTTCATCTTTAAACCACTCTTGAAAAGGGATAGCAAATCCACTTTTAGGTCTATCAAAAATAGCTTTAGGCACATGGTCATATAATATTTCCTTTAAAATTCTTTTCTGATTTCCTTTTTGATATTTAAAATTTGTGGGTAATTTTTGTGCATATTCTACTACGCGATAGTCCAATAATGGAGACCTAGCTTCAAGAGAGAAAGCCATGGTGGCCCTATCAACTTTGGTATTAATATCAAAAGGTAAATAGGTCTTTAAATCAAAATCTCCCGCTTTTTGAAAAATATCTTTGTTTTTATGGTCTAAGTATATCTGTTGCGGAATATGTTGTTCAATAACCCTATTGAGATACACTGGGTTTTTATCATAAACCGTAGTTAAATATGCCTTTTCTATATTGGGATTGGAAATTACCTTACCTACAACATTTGCTTTGTAATTAGGGATACAAAGAAGGCTGTTAGCCGTTAATTTTCTAAGCCCGGTTGGCATTTTCATGAAGTAATTAATAATTCTTAACCAATCATATCTATGATATCCTAAAAACAATTCATCGCCGGCATCTCCAGACAAGGCCACGGTAACATGTTTTTTAGTGTGTTTTGCCAGCAACATGGATGGTATTGCCGAGGAGTCTGCAAAGGGCTCATCATAATAATGCGTAAAATTATCAATTAGACCCAAACCTTCCTTAACATCACAAAGTATGGTATGTTGATCTGTTTTTAAATGTTTGGCCACTTTTTCTGCATAACTACTTTCATCAAACCGATCATGACTAAACTTTATGGAAAAGGTTTTAATTTTCTCAGCTGTGGTTTGTGTGGCTAAGGCAGAGATTAAAGAACTATCTACTCCCCCAGATAAAAAAACACCCACGGGAACATCGGCGAACAGTCTAATTTTGGTAGCATCTACCAACAGTTCTTTTAATTCTTGTTTGGCTTGGTCAAAACTTAAAGTGGTATCTTGAGGTGCGGTATATGGGATATCCCAGTAAGGTTCAATATTTAATTGGCCAGAACCTAAAGCGTAGGTAAATATGTGGCCTCCCTCTAATTTATTAACCTCGTTAAATATAGTCTGAGATGCAGGGATATAATTCCATGAAAAATATTGCTGAATGGCACTAGAAGATATGCTTAAGGCCGGATTAAACATTTGAATAGATGATAGTTGACTTGCAAATTCAAACGCTAAACCATTATGGTAATAATAAAATGGTTTTTGACCTAAGCGATCTATAGCTCCAAATAGTATATTTTGTTTGGGATCATATAGTACAAAGGCAAACATTCCATTAAAAAGAGAAACGCATTTTTTGCCGTATTCTAAATAGGCGGCACAGATAACCTCTGTATCACTTGTAGTCTTAAAAACGTAATTTTTTTGTTCTAGTTGTTTTCGAATATCCTGAAAGTTAAATATTTCACCATTAAAAACTATAGTTAGGTCGTGATACGAGAATGGTTGGTTAGAACGTTCGTCCAAATCAATAATAGACAATCTGTTATGACCAAAAATTAAAGGGTTGGGTTTTGCGTCTAGGGTAGTGATGCCCATGTAATCTGGCCCTCTAAAAGCCGTTCTTTCTAACTTTTTTTGTACCTGTTTTTGGTTATAAAAAATGGTTGTGCCGTATATTCCACACATAGTTTTTTGTTTAAGGGCAGGGTTCTATTACTATATTGATTTTATGTAGCTTATTTTGCTATTAATTTTGCGAATAACAAATCGTATTGTTGTAAAATTTTGGTTTTATTTAGTCTATAGGTAATTGTGCTACTTACTTTTTCTGGTTTAAAACAATCTATTTCTTTCGTGATTTTTAATATTTTACTCTCCATTTCTTTTGACTCACTTACAATAAAACCGTTTACGTTGTTGATCATAATCTCATTTATGCCACCTGGGGCTTTAAAAACAACCGCAGGAGTGCCCGTAGCTAGGCTTTCTACTAGTGCATTTGGAAATCCTTCAACATAGGATCCCTGTAGGTAAAGATGACTATCCATTAATAATTCATTGATTCTTGTCGTAAAAGGAATATGCTCTATTTTTTTTTCTAGATTATACAATCTAGCTGTTTTCATAATGTTCTCTAACTCTTCACCGCTACCTATAATTTTATAAATAAAATCTATATCTAGGTCTTTTAATGCTTCTAATATCCTTAGATGTCCTTTTCGTTTGGCAAGACTAGCCACAGTAATAAAAATCCAATTATTTGTAAAGGCTGGTATACGATTTTTTACTTTAAAGCCATCCTGGATAGGATTATTTATAACCGCTAATTTATGTTTGGCAACTAATTTTCTTTTTAAGACCTCAATCTGCATATCTTTTGACTGGCAAACCAACGTATCTAAGCCTTTATGACCAATTTTAGCTATTATATTAAAAATACTTGATTTGATACCATTTTGTGCAATATGGTCTTTTTGCGTACTTCCAATAATAGTCTCACGACCAATAAATTTGGTTTTTGGGGTAACGAAAGAAATCAATCCTAATAGGGAGTTGATATGGGATAAAGTACCAAAAACAATATCTGGACGGTTTTTTCTTATTAATAAATATAAATCTAATACTGATTGGGAAACCCTTTTTTTATTTAAATATAAAATATCAATACCATTAGTATCATAAACTGTATCGGATTGAAAACCAATCACTATTAATTTAGATTTGTATTTTTGGTTATTAAATGATTTTGCCAAAAAAGTAAGAACTTTTTCTGCTCCTCCAGAACTTAAACTGGGCACTACGAAATAAATGGTTGTTATTTGAAATTTATTCACTATCATTTTAGGTAAGGTTAGTGGCTTTCTTCCTATATTTTTGGAATAATTGTTTCGTTTTATTGCCTTTTAACGCTCTTATTCTAAGAAATGCAAAGATTGATAAGGATACACTTTGGTGATTAAAGAAATAGGTGTGACTAGCCATAAGATTTAACATAACCACTAATAAAATATATAAGATAAATGGCTCTTCTTTAAAATAAAGAAATGCGTAGTACAACAAGTAGAGATAAATATAAATAAACGCCAAAAAAGGAATAATACCACTATCACCAATTATCATTAGGTAAGTGTTGTGTGATCCAGGTCTACCTGGGGCTTGTTCTTGAAAATATTTAAAGCCGTAGCCGAAAAAGGGTTTATCAAATATTAAATCATAATAAATAGCCCAAGTTTTATCTCTGGTATCATGGCTTACCGTGTTGGTTTTAACCTCTCCTTCCGTAAAAAAACTAGTTAATGCATCAAACCTATCTGTAGCAAAATTCTTTTTATTAGAAAACGTAATCATTATCACTAAGGCAAAAACTCCTATTATGGGAACCATTGCATTTCTTTTATCCCTGATGATTGCAAACACATTGATTAGAGTCCAAACGATTAAAAACGTCCGAGAAAGAGTCAATAAACCAGCAAAGGTTAAAATAGCTTGTGAACCAAGCTTTAAAACCTTGTTTTTTAAACTGTACGAAATAGCCATTCCTAATAAACAAACAGTGCCAGCTGTATTGGGGTTTAATAAAAAACCACTGAACCTTCCTCGTACTAACCCAAATTTTTCATTGATGTTAGGAAATAAAACGCCGTTAATAATTACACTTAAACCTGCAATTACCAAAATAAAAATTAATTCTTCATATTTGGTATCATGCATTACTTCTGTTATACAAGTAATTAGGATCAAAAACCTAATGATTTCTTTTATCAAATAAATTTCATCTCCATTATAACTTAATGCACTGATACTAAAATAGAGAATACTGAAAATATAAAATGGAAGTGCTGGCTTGGTCCATTTTCTATCCAAAAAAAAATAAACCAATAAAATACCAGTTGTAAATAAGCTACTAAGGGTTCCTAATGTATCCCCAAAATAGGTCAGTAAAAAATTAGGGATGTTACATAGCACCATTAAAAGTACTGTAAGCCTTGTTAGCAGCTTTATCTTTTGCCCCATAATATTTAAATTATGAAATTATTGAGAGTCTATTTAAATCTACCATGGCACCTAATTTGTAATCCCACTCTGATGGCTCAATAAGTCTACCTCCTCCATCGTGATGAAAAGTAATTTCACCAAAATATAATTTACCATCAACATCATACCAAT
The DNA here is from genome assembly GCF_002072105.2 of Croceivirga radicis. GTDB lineage: Bacteria > Bacteroidota > Bacteroidia > Flavobacteriales > Flavobacteriaceae > Croceivirga > Croceivirga radicis. The sequence goes on along the minus strand of NZ_MTBC01000004.1, from coordinate 305,894 downwards.
CTATACGCACATAAGGGAAAGGCGTAGCCAGTTTATTGGATAATGCCAACATCTGTTCTAACGCCATAGGTCTTTTAATAATTTTATTAGTTGGATTTGTAATATAACCGTTGATATTTGATGTCCATTTAAACTTGGCTTTTTCCCAATTTTTATTATACCAATTTCTTGCGTGGTTATCAGTACCTCTATTTATATCTACTTGTATGTATTCTGCTTTTCCATTAAAACAATGAACCTTATAGTCCATCGGAATTTCTCCCTTTTGGTTTAATAGTAATTTTTCAATTATAATGCGTGGTTTAATATTCTTATACTGCCATTCTTTTTTTGCATGATAATAGTTCTGCTCTAATCTCTTTTTTAACTGTTCACGTATTTTATCGTAATTTGGTTTTGTGTCTTTGTAAATAAAAATACCACCGCCACTATCGTGGTTTGTTTTTATAATGCAAGGCCGCTGGCTTAGAGAATTTGCGTTTATCACATCTGTGGAAAAATCCTGATGGTAAAGATCAACAAGAAATTCACTACCAATCGTAGAGGATATATAATTTCTAACTTCATATTTGTCAGCGCAGAGAGTATGTATTTCACGCCTATCATACAATTTTAACCAATTAATTTTTTCGTTTAAGGTTTTTGGATTTTTCAAGTCCAATTTTTGTTTGGTTTTTTTCTTGTATAAGTGTTTGACAACCCAATTGTCAGGTAAAACCCTTTCGATTAAATAAGAATATAATTTCTGTAATAATCTGCCTAGACTTGTTTTTTTGTAAATAAATTCAAGTGGTTGTATCATAGTAAATTTTAAGGTACACAAACATAATAAGTTTAACCTGTTATTACTGAATTTTGCCGTTGTAAGTATCTTAAATAAAGATATATTGTTGTTGCCCTTAAAGCAGTAATTATAGTTGTGCAAAATGCAATGCCAAAGATGCCATAAAACCTTATTAAAATATAATCCAGTATAACGTTAATTACAACAGAAAGAAATGCGATGTACGCTAGGATATTATTTTTATTTATACTTGTTGAAAAGTTTACCATTATCATTCCACAAATTTTAAAGGGTAAATAAGCTAGAAATATTTGTTGGATATTGGAAACTACATAGCTATCTTCTTTTGTAAAATTATTTCGTTGAAATAATAATTCTACTATAAAATCACTACAAAGTATACCTGTGAAAGCTACAATAAGTGTGAAAAAAAAAACAAAATTTAAATTTTTAAATAAATTTTTAAAAGCTAAACCCCTATTATCCAAAGCTGCTTTAGAGAAATAAGGTAGCAACACATTATTAAGTGCTATTACAAGGATACTGGTTGCAAACGCTGGTATTTTTAATCCATAGTTTAAAGCCGCTAAAGAACCTATGATTAGTTGAGCAGCAAAAAATTGGTCTACCACCTCTATAAATGCCGTAAATAGAGAAGAGCTTATTTTTGCGGGTAATTGTTTAATTAATAAAATTATATTTTTTTCTTTGAAGTATACCTTTCCTAAAGGTTTTAATCTTTTAAAAAAAACGATTATTGTTAGAAATACAGCGGAAGATATTGCGCCTAATAACGTGCCCCAAGCAAGTATATTTGCTCTATTAAAAAATTTAGATAACAGTACCAGTACAATAATAAATATTGGAGTAAAAATATTAGCAATAGTACTTAATTTGTACTCTTCATGAGCATTAAGGAGGGCTCCTAGTATAGATGAATACCCCCAAAATAGTATAGAAGGACTTATAATATATAATTGACTTTTAATTAAATTATAATAAGATTCGTCTTTCCCCGGAAACATGTAATTTAAATAAGAACTATAGAATAAAGTAATTATTATAACTGACAATATGCTGAATACAAGCGTAATAGTTAAGCTTGTTGCAATAAAACTGGAAGAATCCTTGTTTTCTTTTAAATTAAGAATATAGTTAGGGATAAAAATAGTTTTGTAGGAACCTATGAAAACAGAATTGATTAATCCTGGTATAATTAAAGCAATAAAAAAGGTATCTAACTCTACAGATAGGCCAAACTCTGCAGCAATTATGGTTTCTTTATAAAATCCTAATAGACTTATTGCGAATGTAATTCCACTTACAACTAAGATATTTCTCAAAAGACTCTTTGAGAAAAGTCGTTTAATTTTGTCAAGGATATTATTCAAGATTATTTTCTATTAATGTTTTCCATTTTTCAATCACAGTCTCTACTTCAAATTGTTTGGCTGTTTCATGAGCCTCATTACCCATTAATTCTATTTTTTCTTGATTATTGACCAGTGTATTGATTTTTTGTGCTAATTCATCAACATTATCTACTTTAAATAAATAACCATTTTTGTTATTTATTATAATTTCATTTGGCCCAGAGTCACAATCCGATGAAATAACCGCTAACTTCAAATACATTGCTTCTATTAATGCATTTGGAAAACCTTCATACCTAGATGGGAAAGCAAAAATTTTAGCCCTATTGTAATGGCGAGAAATATCCATTTGTTTCCCTAATAATTTGATTTTTTGTGTTAAGCCTAATTCCTTTATTAGATTTTCATATTCTGTTCGCTTTGGCCCTTCTCCTATCAGAATTAGTTTCCAATCATCCAAAGCTAATTTAGCAAAGGCCTGGATAAGAATTTCTTGACCCTTTTGTTCTGATAATCTTCCCACATTGAGTATAATATTCTCTTTCGAAAGATTTGTAGGCAATTTTATATGCTTACTTAAGGGGTTAGGTAGTATTGAAATTTTTTTTGCATCTACATAGGGAAGAAAATAATTTTTAACAAAATTTGTCTGAACTACTAGATGATTTGCCCAAGGATAGGTTATTCTACGTAAGACCCTCCAATATTTAACAGTACAATTTTTATAAGGATTATTCCGCTCACTTATAATGGTTTTACTGGATATACCTAATGTAGCTATATTTATTAGAATATTAGTATTGGTAAGAAATGAAATAACAATATTAAATTTACCATTTTTAATAATTTTTCTAAGTTTGCTTATAAGCTTAATATTTAATTGAAGTGCATTTTTAATCCCCTTACTTGGTGGTATATAATCTAAACAATGTATGATTTTTATTTTTGGATTAATCCTATAAAAAGGCTTATTTTTTTCTAAAATTACAATTGAGACATCGTAATTTTGGCTAAGATTGTTTGCTAAAGTTACCAAAACTCTTTCTGCGCCACCAGAAGTTATCGAGTGTATGACAAAACAGATTTTTTTCATCTAATAATTTAAACAATAGGTGTATTTAACAGTCTTCAATTCAAACTAAAATCGTATTTAATCAATACTTATGTTAAACGATCAAAAGTAAAACTTATTGGTAAGAAAATTGTTTTTAACGGTAAGCCTTTGATTGAAAAAGATAAAAATGCAACAATTGTGATAGAGGATGAAGTTGTAATCAACTCAAACAATAAGACCTACCATGTAAATATGTTTGGTCCTTGTAAATTTAAAGCTGAAGATAAAGGGTCTATTATAATTGGTAGGAATAGTAGAATACATGGAACTTGTATTCATGCAAGAAAATCTATTTCAATTGGAAGTAATTGTCTAATTGCGGCCAATTGTCAAATATTTGATAGTAATGGCCATGATTTGTGTATGGAAGAACCAAGTAAACGTATAGGAACCAAAGGTACTTCCAAACCAATAGTCATAGAGGCTAATGTATGGTTAGGTGTTGGAGTGGTCGTTCTACCAGGTGTCACAATAGGCGAAGGAAGTGTTATTTCCGCAAACAGTGTAGTGCATAAAAATATTCCCGCCAATACAATCGCTGGCGGGAATCCTGTAAAACTTATTGGCAAAAACAGTTAGTATACTAAGCTGTTCAAATATTCTTCTATTATGGTGTAACCATCACCATCTAAATCTTCAGTGGGCTTTATTAGGGTAGAACCAAAATTTGTTACTTCCCATATATCGGAAATACCATCGTTGTCTGAGTCAAAATTTAAATCTCTACTAGTTTCACTTAGTGAAGGATATCCTCCTACTTGGTTTTCATGCGTAATCAGATTTCCTGTTTCATTAATAACCTGATCTATAATTCGTTGATCGGCTTCGTCTCTATGTAAATTATCACCAATGTAACTTAGAAAATCCTGTCCTAATGAAATAGCACTCTTAACATCATAATCGTTGTTGAAGTTTGGAGCAGATACTATGAACGGGTTTGCTCTAGCGTTCCAATTAGCTAACTTTCCGTCATCTATACAGTCATCGATGTAGACAGATGATTGGTTTATATCAAATTCGCCTTTCTCCATTTTATAAGTTTCATATAATCTATTGATGTTGGGGCCGGTGACATATTTATTGCCTACAAAATCTACTACATTTCCTTCTCTAAACCAAGTAGATCGAATGGTTCCATAGACGAAATTATTAATCATTTCTCCACCTTTTCCCGCTTCACTAGAAAAGGCCACATTTCTATCACTGGTATGTGCAATAAGATTATTATAAAAAGATACATTATAGGCAAGATTGACCAAAACACCATAACCTTTATCAATGTTCTCCGCTAATAGACAATTTTGGATAGAAATATTTTTTGTCTTAACGGATGTATCTGTTTGTGGAGAAGTTATATCCAAAATTCCATCATGTGCCCATGTAACGGAACAGTGATCTATTATAATGTTTTCTATTGAATTGCCCCCGGGCCATGAAACAATTCTTATACCGTCATCCGGTTCATCGCCTCCCGCTTGTCCTACACCGTTAGGGTCATATGCATTTTTTCCAGGTCTAATTTTAAGATATCTTACAATAACGTTTTCTGCTTCTATCCATAAAGAAGCACCACGTATACATATTCCCTTACTGGGTGCACTTTGTCCTGCAATCGTTATATTACCATTTTTAATTCTGATAGGAGTTTTAGCATTTATATAACCAGATACTTCAAAAACTATAGTTCTTGGTTCGCTAATTTGTTCAACACCATACCTTAAACTGCCTTCCCCTTCGTCATTTAAATTAGTAACTTTATATACAATACCTCCTCTTCCACCAGTAGCGTTTTTTCCGAATCCAAATGCTCCGGGAAATGCTTTCAATTCACCCGAATAATCAGTGGTGACATTAACAGATGCGTTCTTCACATCAGAGTTACCATCCGTATCTGTTACTTTTAAAGTATATTGAAACTCATCATTAACTTTGCCACCATTTAATTTTGCATTGGTGTTTTCAATAGGTTCATAATTAATAGTATTGTCATCGTTAATAGAAACTATTCCCTCTTTAGGTGTGCTTAAACTGATTAATTCAGAAGTGTAACCAGATGGAATTGTATCATTCCCAAGAACATTAAGTATGGAAATGTCTTTTTCTCCTGAGACATGAAAGGTATCATCATTGATAATGAAGTCTATGGAAGAGCTACTTTCGCTAATTTCTCCACTGTTTTTTTCATCTTCCGTTCTTTGTTCAATTTCTGTATCGAACAGTTCACTGTCTTTGTTGCATGAAGTGGTAAAAATAACAACGCATAGCAAACTAATTGTAAACATTAATTTGGGCCTTAAAGTTTTCATAAGTAGGTAGATACTATTTTGTGTTTATCAATGTAATTCGGGAAGTAAAATTATTACATTGTTTAACTCTATCGATAAAAAACTTAATTTTTTCGATGAAATGCATAAAAACAGTAAAACCTGTTAACTCTCATAGGTATAAAGTTAACTCATTTAAAGAACGTCAAATTTAAAATTTGACGTTCTTTAAAAAATTAAGATTAATGATCATCAATATTTACAACCTAGCATCCACACCTTTTTCTAGTATACCTTTTACATCATATAAAATACCTGGTTGGTTTAGTTTTGCCCGGAGGTCTAGCCCTAAAAATTCTTTGTGGGCTACGGTAAGTATAACGGCATCAAAGGTAGTTTTGGGTAGTTTGTTTACCGTATCTAACCCATACTCGTGCAAAACTTCTTCTGGGTTGGCCCATGGGTCATATACCGTTACCTCTGTGCCGTATTCCTGTAGCCCTGTAACTACATCTATTGCTTTGGTGTTACGTACATCTGGGCAGTTTTCTTTAAAGGTGATGCCCAACACCAAAATTTGGGCACCTTTTACCTTAACATCTTTTTTAAGCATTAACTTTACCACTTCGCCGGCCACATATTTGCCCATACCGTCATTTAAGCGCCTACCGGCCAAGATTATCTCTGGATGGTAGCCAAAGGTTTGGGCACGTTGTGCCAAGTAGTAGGGGTCTACCCCAATGCAGTGCCCACCTACCAAACCGGGTTTAAAGGGTAAAAAGTTCCATTTGGTGCCTGCCGCTTCCAATACGGCGTGGGTATCAATATCCATAAGGTTAAAAATCTTGGCCAGTTCGTTCACAAAGGCGATGTTGATATCTCGTTGTGAGTTCTCTATAACTTTGGCTGCCTCCGCTACTTTAATAGTAGGGGCCAAATGGGTGCCAGCCTCAATAACCGCAGCGTATATTCCATCTACTTTTTTACCTATTTCTGGCGTAGATCCAGAAGTTACCTTCAGTATTTTTTCTACGGTATGTAATTTGTCTCCCGGATTAATACGTTCTGGGGAATACCCTACATAAAAATCCTCGTTAAAGTGCAGGCCACTTACTTTTTCTAAAACAGGAACGCATTCTTCTTCCGTTACACCAGGATACACAGTAGATTCATATATGACCAGATCCCCTTTCTTAAGCACCTGCCCCACGGTTTCGCTGGCCTTATATAAAGGGGTTAGTATAGGTCTGTTGGTTGCATCTACGGGAGTTGGTACCGTAACCACAAAAACCGTACAATCTTTAATGTCTGCCAACTGATTGGTACAAAAGAGACCAGGTTCTGTAAGTTGTGCCTTTGGCATTAAAACGGCTTGCAATACTTTGTCTTCAACTTCTAAGGTGCTGTCTGTACCGTTCTGAAGTTCTTGTATGCGGTCCGTGTTAATATCAAAACCAATTACGGGGAATTTGGTAGCAAACAAACGGGCCAAGGGTAGGCCTACATAGCCTAAGCCTATAACAGCGATCTTGTGGTTGTTCATATTATATTTTTTTTCCTATTTGGTGGTATTCAAAACCTAAGCTTTCTAGGCGTTGATCGTTATATTGGTTACGACCGTCAAAAATTACGGGTTGTCTTAATCTTTCTTTAAGTTCTAAAAAGTCTGGAGATCTAAATTCTTTCCATTCGGTCAACAACAAAAGGGCATCCGCGTTATTTAATGCATCATATTTAGAAGATGCGTAATGAATGGCGGTAACTTCTTTTAAATAAAACTCTTGTGCCTCATGTACGGCTTTAGGATCGTAGGCTTGTATGTTGGCTCCCAAATCGGTTAGTTTTTTAATAATGTAGATGGCCGGTGCCTCGCGCATATCGTCCGTACCGGGTTTAAAAGCCAAGCCCCATACAGCAAACGTTTTTCCTTTAAGGTCTTTTCCATATTTTGCAATTACTTTTTCCGCGACAACTAATTTTTGCCTATCGTTTACATCTTCTACGGCGTGTAGCAATTGCGCTGTATACCCATTTTGTTCTGCTGTTTTCTTTAAAGCTTTAACGTCTTTAGGAAAGCAAGAGCCACCATATCCGCTTCCAGGATAAATAAAGCTATAGCCTATGCGACTATCCGATCCTATACCAACGCGAACTTTATTGACGTCTGCACCCACTTTTTCGCAAATATTGGCAACTTCGTTCATAAACGATATTTTAGTAGCCAGCATGGCGTTGGCCACATATTTGGTCATTTCCGCAGAGCGTACATCCATTACCAACATGCGGTCCATGGTACTTCTAAAAAATGGAGCATACAGTTGACGCATTTTTTCCGCGGTTTCTTTATTGTCCGTTCCGACTACCACGCGGTCTGGCTTTAAAAAGTCGTTAATGGCATCACCCTCTTTTAGGAACTCAGGGTTGGATACTACGTGAAAAGGAATTTCTGCGCCACGTTTGGCCAACTCATTTGCAATTACCGTCTTTACTTTGTCTGCCGTACCCACAGGAACGGTGGATTTATCTACAACAATTAAAGGATGGCTCATGTGCTGGCCTATGGTTTCTGCTACTTTTAAAACATATTGTAAATCTGCGGAGCCATCTTCTCCCATTGGGGTGCCTACGGCTATAAATGCCATGTCGCACTTATCCAAACAATCTTTTAGTTGGGTACTAAACAATAGGGTTTTATTAGCTACATTCCGTTGTACCATAGCCTCTAGGCCCGGTTCATATATTGGAATAATACCATTTTTTAGGTTTTCTATTTTTTGCTTATCTATATCTACGCAGGTAACCGTATTGCCCATTTCTGCAAAACAGGTTCCCGTTACTAAGCCAACATAGCCCGTACCAATTATGGTTAATTTCATTTGTATTTTATTTTAGGTTGTTCCAGTACCAGTGTACTGCTTCTTTAAGTCCTTTGTTTATATTGTATTGGGGGTTATAGCCCAGTAAGTTCTTAGCCTTATCTATCGCAGCCAAACTATGGGGTACATCACCTTGCCTATTGGGGCCATAGATGGTTTTTACCGAAGCAATTTTAGGGTCGTACTGGCTTAAATAGTCTTTTAGTAGTTCTAATAATTGATTTAGCGTGGTGCGTTCGCCATAGGCTACATTGTAAACGGTGTTGATCGCTTCTGGCTTTGTGGCTAAAATAGCCCTAATATTCATTTCAATTACATTATCTATGTAGGTGAAATCCCTAGAAAAACTACCATCTCCATTAACCGTGGGCGACTGGTAGGCCATTAATTGCATAACAAATTTTGGAATTACCGCCGCATAGGCGCCATTAGGATCTTGTTTTCTGCCAAAAACATTAAAATAACGTAATCCTATGGTTTCCAATCCATACGTTTTAGAAAAAATATCGGCATAAAGCTCGTTTACATATTTGGTAATGGCATAGGGTGATAATGGTTTTCCTATTACCGCTTCTACTTTAGGCAGGTTTTTAGAATCACCATAAGTAGAAGAGCTGGCCGCGTACATAAACCGTTTAACCTTGGCATCTCTTGCCGCAACCAACATATTAACAAAGCCAGACACATTTACATCATTGCTGGTTATAGGATCGTTGATTGATCTTGGTACAGACCCTAATGCCGCCTGATGTAATACATAATCTACGTGCGAACAAGCGGTTTGGCAATCTTCTAGATTACGTATATCTCCTTCTATAAAGTTAAAAGTGTCGTATGCTTGTAAGGGAATAAGATTTTCTTTTTTTCCGGTAGCAAAATTATCCAAGCCAATTACAGTATTGCCGTTTTTTAATAAGGCTTCGCATAGATTGGAGCCTATAAAACCGGCGCTACCCGTTACCAGTATGCGCAAGGTGGGTTTTAAGTTTAAATGAGAAATATCCATCTAAATAGGTGTATTATTTATAAAATAAGATTCAAAGATGCTAGAATTAAATCTGTTATACGTAGAATCTAGACAAAAATATAATTTTTGGGTTAAGCGGTTATAGTTTATAATATGCTTTGAACCAATCAACAAATTTTTTAACCCCAACCTGTATGCTGGTGTCTGGTTTGTAATTGTAATCTTGTTCAAGGGCACTACCATCTGCCCAAGTGCGTTCCACATCGCCAGGTTGTATGGGTAACCATTCTTTTTGCGCTTCTTTTTCCATATTTTTCTCTATTTCTTGGATAAAGGTACCCAGTTGCTGCGCACTGTTATTTCCAATGTTATACACTTTGTGGGTAGCCTGTTCTTTGGGCGTGGTCACAATTCTGGTTACGCCTTCTACAATATCATCTATGTATGTAAAATCTCGCTCCATTTTTCCATGGTTAAAGACTTTAATGGGTTTGTTTTTTGCTATGGCATCAGTAAACAGATAAATAGCCATATCTGGTCTTCCCCATGGCCCGTAAACTGTAAAAAAACGCAAACCCGTGGTAGAAAATTTATACAGATGGGTGTAGGTATGCGCCATTAACTCATTACTTTTTTTAGTTGCCGCATACAAGCTAACAGGGTGGTCAGTGCGATCTTCTGTTGAAAATGGAATTTTAGTGTTCATACCATACACACTAGAGCTACTGGCATAAACAAGATGTTTAATATTGTGCTTTCTACAACCTTCTAAAATTGTTAAAAAGCCAACTAAGTTACTATCTATATAGGATTCGGGATTTTCTAAACTGTAACGTACCCCAGCTTGAGCGGCCAGGTGGCAAACCACGTCAAATTTGAATTCTTCAAAAAGAGCCGGAACCGCCTCACGATCCTCAAGATTCAATTTAATAAAGGTAAAATTGTCTTGGTGTGTATTACTTGTCTCTAATTTACCATAAGCCAGATTTTTAGTATTGATGCCCAACTGTGCAAGGCGATCCAATTTTAGGGATGGTGCGTAATAGTTGTTTATATTATCTAAACCAACTACCTGGTGTCCTGCAAGTATTAATCTTTGGCTGGTATGGTAGCCTATAAAACCAGCGGCCCCAGTTACTAGAATTTTCATTACTACAATGTTTTAAAAGCGAAGGTAATATTAATTGAATTTAAAATTATAACTGCAAAGGAATACAAGGACTAAGTTGTAAAATTAAATTGTAGGTAAACGGTAAGAAATAATAGACCAACCTTACATTTGTAAAAGAAACCAACATTTAAACGAGTTAATTTTATCATATAACGAATTGAAGTTTACGAGTTCTTTCATAAATAGGATTTGGCTGTATATTCGTTTACAAATCAATTAAATGAGCAGCACCCTAACCCAAAAACGAATATGGTTATCTTCTCCCCACATGGGTGGCGAAGAGTTAGAGTTTGTAAAAGAGGCTTTTGCAACCAATTGGATCGCACCCCTAGGGCCGCATGTTAATGCTTTTGAACAAGCACTGGAGGGGCATGTGGCTCAAGACAAACAGGTAGCTTGTCTGAGTTCTGGTACCGCCGCATTGCATTTGGCTTTAATAATGGCAGGTGTTGGTCCAAAAGATGTTGTGCTTTGTCAAAGTTTTACTTTTGCCGCTAGTGCCAATCCTATAGTTTATTTGGGGGCAACTCCTGTTTTTGTGGATAGTGAAGAACGTACCTGGAATATTTGTCCGGAACTTTTGACACAGGCAATAGAAGATCAACTAGCCAAGGGTAAAAAACCCAAGGCTATTGTTGCGGTACACTTGTATGGTATGCCTTACGATCATGACGCCTTAGAAGCAATTTCTCTTACATATGATATTCCTATAATTGAAGATAGTGCAGAAGCCATGGGCAGTACTTATAAAGGGAAAAACTGTGGCGGATTAGGAGATTATGGTATCTACAGTTTTAATGGTAACAAGATAATTACTACCTCTGGTGGTGGTGCTCTTATTTGTAAAACAAAAGAAGAAAAGGAGAAAGCGGTATTTTTAGCGACACAGGCACGTGACCAAGCACCACACTATCAACATAGCACAATAGGTTACAATTACCGATTAAGTAACGTGCTTGCTGGAATTGGGCGAGGACAACTTAAAGTTTTAGCGCAGCGTGTGCAAAAAAGAAGGGCAAATTATGCTTTTTATGAGGAAGCGCTTAAGGAATTATCCGGTGTTACATTCTTGAAAGCCGCAGAAGGCTACTTTAGCAATAGGTGGTTGAGTTGTATACTTTTAGAAAACTTTGAACAACGAGAAACCTTGCGGTTAGCCTTGGAATCTCAAAACATAGAATCTAGGCCATTATGGAAACCCATGCATTTACAACCTGCTTTTAAACAAGAAAAATCTTATGTAAATGGTACAAGCGAAATACTTTTTAAGAGAGGTTTGTGTTTACCTAGCGGTTCCAATTTAACAACAGAAACCTTAAACCAAATCTGCCAAATTATTAAACAAACTTTATCATGATACAAAGATTGTTACGCAATAAAGAGTTCAAAATTGTATCTAAATGGACGGTTTTAGCTTTTGATGCCGGTATAATTTTATTTTGTTTCGTTTTAGCCTACTTAATACGCTTTAATTTAAGCTTGAATTTTGATACGGGTATGTTTTGGAAACAATTACCCATTGTCGTGTTCGCTTTTATTATCTCATTTGTAGTAACAGGCAGTCACAACGGCGTTGTTAGACATACAGGGGTAAAAGATGTATACCGTATTTTTAATGCCATTTGTATGGCAAGTATTGCCCTAATCTGTTTTATAATGCTAAACAGGGTATATATTATGGTGCCAGAATTTACTATTCCACTTTCTATTATTATCATAAATAGTTTGTTGGCATTTATTGGGTTAACCGTATCTAGATATTTTTTTAAATCTTGTTATGAGTACATTATTAGCAATAATTCCAGTGTAACCAAAAATATAATCATTTATGGAGCAGGTGAGTCTGGTATTCTAACCTACCATACCCTTACTAACCACTCTAAAATGAAGGTGAGAATTGCTGGATTTATAGATAGTGACTTGCAAAAAATAGGGAAGCAAATAAATGGTGTAAGGGTTTTTGATAAGAGTGTTTTAACGGAAGAATTCGTGTCTTTGCAAGGAGTGTCCGAAATTGTTTTTTGTATACAAGCCATAGAGCCCAGTAAACTACGTATATTGGTAAATGAGTTGGTAGATTTACCAGTAAAGGTGAAAATTGTACCGCCAGTGGAGGATTGGATAAATGGTGAGTTGAAACTATCGCAAATTAAAACCGTACAGATTGAAGATTTGTTAGATCGTAAACCCATACAAATTAAAAATAGTAAGGTTGCTAACGATTTTGATGGACAAACTATAGTAGTGACGGGAGCTGCTGGTTCTATTGGTAGTGAATTAGTAAGACAAATTGTGAGATACAATTACCACAAACTTATTTTAATAGACCAAGCAGAATCGCCGTTGTATGATTTACAGCAAGAACTAAAACAATCTGGTTTTCATAATTTTATTCCAATAGTAGGGGACATCCGGGATAAGAACAACATGGCAAATATTTTACAAGAACATATGCCAACGCGCGTTTTTCATGCCGCGGCGTATAAGCATGTACCGTTGATGGAGGCCAACCCTTATGAAGCCATACGTATAAACATAATGGGGACCAAGAATTTGGTGGATCTTTGCTTACGGTTTAAGGTAGAAAAATTTGTTTTTGTCTCTACAGATAAGGCTGTTAACCCAACCAATGTTATGGGCGCAACAAAGCGTATTGCAGAAATGTACATAAGTTGTAGGCAGCAAGAGAATAAGACAAAGTTTATTACCACAAGGTTTGGTAATGTTTTAGGTTCTAATGGTTCAGTAATACCTCTATTTAAAAAACAAATAGAAAAAGGAGGCCCTTTAACAGTAACGCATAAAGATATTACCCGTTATTTTATGACCATTCCAGAGGCAGCTCAATTAGTTTTAGAAGCAGGAGCTATGGGTAAGGGCGGTGAAATTTTTATTTTTGACATGGGTGAATCCGTGAAAATATTTGATTTGGCTAAAAATATGATTCGCTTATCTGGGTTAAGTTATCCAGATGATATTGATATCAAAATTACCGGATTAAGACCAGGTGAAAAATTATACGAGGAGTTATTGGCCAATGGTGAAAATACCTTACCTACGTATCACGAAAAAATAATGATAAGTAAAGTACGGGAATTGGATTATAAAGTTGTTAGAGGTTTAATTGATGAGTTATGTGTTTCCAATTTGTTCTTTAAAGAGAGTATTATTCCACTAATGAAGAAGATTGTGCCAGAATACGTTTCTAACAATTCGCAATTTTGTAGATTTGATGCTGTAGCAAAAACATCTGTAGAACCATTAAAAACACACTTGCTAAAACCTATTAAACAAAACTAACCAAATGAGAAAGTTTAAATTTATTTTTATATTCCTTGCCTTGATATCTGTTTTAACGGCTTGTACATCTGGTAAGGAGGTGGTTTACTTTGATGATGCGTCTCAATTTGAAACCCTCGTTTCCAAGGATATGTTCGAACCCAAGTTTAAAGTAGATGATTTACTGAGTATTCATATCTCTACCTTAGACCCAGAAGCCAGTGCTCCTTTTAATTTATTTAAAGGTGCAGAAGAAGGCGGTTTTAGAGGTGAACAAGTAAATTATTTGATTGATAAGGATGGAGAAATTGATTTTCCTGTCATTGGTAAAATCAAAATGGCTGGTCTATCACCTAGTGAGGCAAGGTTGTTTTTACGAGAACAATTAAAAGATTACCTAAAAGACCCAATAATCAATATTCGTATTAGAAACTTTAGTGTAACCGTTTTGGGAGCTGTCAATAGGCCAGGAACTTTTCCAATAAACGGAGAGCAAATTACTATTTTAGAAGCACTTGGGTATGCTGGTGATATTAATATAAAAGGTAGGCGTGACAATGTTTTGGTGGTACGTGATTTTGACGGTACTAAAGTGTACAATAGAATTAACTTAAACTCCAAAGAGGCCTTGAATTCTTCGGTATACTATTTAACGCAAAATGATGTGGTATATGTAGAACCCAATAAATCAGGTAAAACGCAATCTAGTTTGGATCAACGAGCATCCATAGCTGTTTCAATATTATCTGTTTTGGTAACATCAACAGTAGTTTTGTTAACTAGAAATTAGAGTAAACAGTTTATATAATTCTTAAGCTTTAAGTATTTCTTTTATATGGAAAAACAAGACATTGATTTTAGAGAGCTCTTATTCCGATATGTTAGGCATTGGAAATTATTTTTGCTTTTTGTTTTTGCTGCTCTATTTCTAGCTTTTTTAAAATTACGATACTCGGTACCTAAGTACCAAATAAATGCAAAAATTCAAATAGTTGAAGAGGGTGGTGCTGGTGAATTGAATGTTTTAAAAGACTTAAATGTATTTGGTGCAGAAGGAAATACCGAAATAACGGATGAAATTGAACTCTTAAAATCAAGAGAAAATTTTATTGAAGTTGTACGTAAATTAAAATTGAATATTAAATACTCCTTGTTGGGTAATGTACGCGATACTGAACTGTATGATAACTATCCATTTACAATAAATTTTATCACGGAAGATTCCTTATTAAATAAATATTCCCATACTTTTTTTGTTAAGGTCTTAAGCAAAACCGAATTTAGATATGCACTTGAAGCGGATGAAGAAGGTGAAAAAATAACCTTTGGGTCAAATATTAGTACCGATAATTTAGGTGATATTATTTTAATTCCTGAAGAAGAAAAGCGTTTAAAGGGTTTTTATAATAAATTGATAAAAGTATCGATAAATCCTGTTCCCTTTGTTGCAGAGAGTTATAGAAACAATGTTACCGTTAGTGCTGCAGGAGAATATTCTAGGATCTTAAATATTTCTTTTAAAGATGCGATACCTGAGCGTGGGATAGCTATTTTGAACTCACTAATTGCAAGAAATAACTTGAATGAAGTAGAAGATAAAAAAGCGGTTGCGGATAGGACTAGTGAGTTTATTAATGATCGTATTGCTGAGATTTATAGTAATCTGTCTTCTGTAGATGAGTCTGCTGAAAATTATAAGGAGAGTAAGGGCATTGCCGATTTAGGCGGACAATCTAGCGTAAACTTTCAACAAAGTGCTGCTAGTGAACAAGAATTGCAGAGTGCCAATATTCAATTGAGTATTGCAAGCTCTATGCAAAATGTAATCAGTGATCAAAATGGATATGAAGTTATCCCTACTAATGTGGGATTAACGGACTCTAACATTGACCGCGCTGCCGCACAGTATAATGAATTGGTTTCGCAACGAAACAGATTATTGGAAAGCTCAAACGAAAAAAACCCGGTAATTGTTAAGTTAGATCAACAATTGGAAGGACTAAAAAAGAGTATGCAGTCTAGTTTGAATAATGTAACTAATAATTTAAACTTAAGGGTAAATAGTTTAAGTAAATCTTTATCCAAGATTAACTCTAGAATATATGCTGCTCCTAGCAATGAAAGGGCGTTGAGAGATATTTCTAGAAAGCAACAAACAACCGAGTCATTGTATTTATACCTTTTGCAAAAAAGGGAAGAAGCACAGATTGCTTTTGCCTCTGCCGCACCTAAATCAAAAGTTGTAGATAATGCCCACCTGGCCAACCCTATTCCAGTAGAACCTAAAAGGAAAATCATATATTTAGCGGCTTTAATGTTAGGGTTATTTATACCGTTTTCAATCATTTACGTTAAAGACCTAATGGACAATAAGGTGGGTAATATGGTAACCCTGCAAAAAGTTATTGGGGAAGGGCATTCGGTCTTAGCAGAAATACCCAACGTAAAAAATAAAGAAGAGTTAATTGTAAAACGAAGAGACCGCTCTATTTTGGCGGAATCCTTACGTATTTTAAGGACAAATCTTGATTATGTGCTAAGAATGCGAAATAAAGAGCAAAGAGGACACCGTATTTTGGTAACTTCTAGTGTTTCTGGTGAAGGAAAAACGTTTGTTTCATCTAATCTTGCCCTAATTTTTTCATCTACAGACAAAAAAGTTTTATTAATTGGGGCCGATATTAGGAACCCAAAAATTTTTAGCTTTTTTGGGAATGAACAAAAAAGCAGAAAAGATAATGTAGGCTTTGGGTTAACAGAGTTTCTTTCTGGTGAGAAATTAGAGCCAGTAGACTTAATAAATACTTTACATATAGGAGAATCAAAAATTGATGTAATCTATTCAGGTGATATACCACCTAATCCTTCTGAGTTATTGCTTAGTGAGCGAATTACGGAGTTAATGGATATTGTTTCTAGTCAATATGATTACATAATCATTGATTCTGCACCATTATTAGCTGTTACAGATACTCTCTTAATTGAAAAGTATGCTGACCAAGTTCTGTATATCACAAAATCCGGAGTTACCGAAAAACGTATATTAGAATATCCTTTGAACCTATATAAAGAAGGTAAATTAAGAAGTTTGTCATTTATTGTTAATGGTGTTAAAGAAACGAACTTAGGTTACGGAGGAAAGTATGGATATGGCTATGGACAGGAAGTTAAACCATGGTGGAAGTTTTATTCCAAATCCTAATAAAACGTATTTATGGTGTTATGAATTAAGCAATCAATTTGATTGCTTTTTTTATGGCTTAATGTTATTTTTTTTAAACCATCTACATGTCGCATATGATGTATATCGGTGCCTATAAAGTCTATTAAGTTGTTATTCAAAAGATAATAAGCTATTTTCTGAATTTCTTTGCCATAATAACCACTTAAAGACAACATGTTAAGTTGTAATTTAATTCCATTTTCTTTAAAACGGTGATACACCTTTGGCGTTTTATGAAAATATAAATAGCGTTCTGGATGCGCTAGTAAAGGAAAGAGTTGCTTAGATTTTATTTTTTCCACAGCCCCATCAAAGTTAATACTGGGTTGTAGATAAGACATTTCAATCAATAAATGGTTATTCCCTAATCCTATAATTTCATTTTTCAATAGAAGGTTCTCAAAATTATCATCTATCATATGTTCTGCAGCAACTGTTAACTGAAGATTAGACAACCCATTTTTATTCATCGCTACCTTTAACAGTTCATAAGCTTTATTAATGCTAATTTTATCGTTGTCATGGTAATTATGCATTATATGTGGTGTACAAATTAATGATTTTACACCAAACTCATCAAGACTTTTAAGCAAAGCGATTGATTCTTCTACGTTTTTAGCACCATCGTCAATTCCTGGTAATATATGATTGTGTATGTCTACAAATCCATTTAACAAATCAACCAGATATTGCTTTTTGGTAAAAAAACTAAACATTTTGGAATTTTTAAGCAAATGTAAGCTTTGTTAAAGACAAATTTTGCTCCAATTAAATTTATGAATTTTGGTTAAACTCTAAAATGTTGATGGAATGATAAGTAATTGGATAAGGTATGAGCCCTATTTGAAAAAAGTTTCTTGAATTTAGTAAGATGGATTTAATAGATATAGCTCTTTTCGTCAGGTCGAGCGCAGTCGAGAGCTATTCTTAGTTATAAGTTAGAAGTTAAAAGTTAATAGTTAGAAGTAAAAAGTATTAAGTACAAAGTTCCTTGTGTTGCGTCATGCTGAACTTGTTTCAGCATCTCATTCTTAAGCAAAAAGTATAAAGTCCCATCAAATACTCGTTCAACGTCATTTCGATAGGAGTAGTGCAACTACAACTGAGAAATCTTATCAAAAGTATCGAGTATCAAGTACTAAGTAAAAAGGTTTCTATTCTTCGTCAAGCTGAACTTGTTTCAGCATCTCATTCTTAAGTAAAAAGTATTAAGTCCCATCAAGCACTAGCTCCGTGTCATTTCGATAGGAGTACTGCAGGTACGACTGAGAAATCTTTTTGAAAGTACAAAGTATTAAGTACTAAGTAAAATGGTTTCTATTCTTCGTCATGCTGAACTTGTTTCAGCATCTCTTGTTTTGAAGTTAAAAGTTATAAGATAGAAGTATTTCTGTTGTGAATACGAATGTCAGTGCTCCTTTAAGTATGGGAACTGTCCGCAGGACTGAGGGGTCTGTTTTAGAATTAGAAGTTATAACTTATAAGTCACTTCATTACTTAGAACTGGCTTGATAGCGGCTTTTCCTAAATCAAATTATTGAATCTGAAAACCTAGCACAAAATATACAGCTAACATTTAAAAGACAATAAAATTTAGTTTATCTAAAAATTAGATAGCTATTGTTGCGATATTAATAAGTAAATTAGAAAAACAATAAAAACAGATTAATATTTTCTCATGATTCCAACCAAACATAAGCAACCTGTAGCAATGAAACTTAATCTTTTAAATCTACTCTGTATTTGTCTGTTGTCAATTACTTATAGCTGCAAGGAGAAAGAAGAAAAACCTAAAAATGAAGAAGTAACAGAAAGACCTAACATAGTCTTTATTATGTCCGATGACCATGCGTATCAAGCAATTTCTGCCTATGATAACAGTCTAATCGAGACACCAAACATTGACCGAATTGCTAAGTTGGGTATGCTTTTTACCAACGCAAGTGTAACCAATTCAATCTGTGCGCCCTCAAGGGCCACTATATTAACGGGAAAACATTCGCATATCAATGGAAAAATAGACAATGTTTCCCCTTTTGATACTACAAATGTCACTTTTCCCCAATTATTGCAAAAGGCAGGATATCAAACAGCAATGTTTGGTAAACTTCATTTTGGTAACAATCCAAAGGGATTTGACCAATTTAAAATCCTGCCAGGACAAGGCTCCTATTATAATCCTGATTTTATCACAAAAGATCAAGGAGAAATAAACGTGAAGGGTTATGTAACGGATATTGTAACGGATATGACAATAGATTGGTTAGAAAACGAAAGAAAACCAGAGGATCCTTTTATGCTTATGTACTTGCACAAAGCTCCTCATCGTTCTTGGGTAATGGCAGAGCGCCATATGAAAGAATTTACCAATAAAACCTTTAGGGAGCCTGCAACATTGTTTGATACGCATGAAGGCATGCCAGCGGCCAAAGTTGCAGAAATGAAGGTTCATGGCGATATGGGGTGGGCAGCCGATAGCAAATTATATCCAGAGGTGATGGACCAATTGGGATTAAAGGAACAAATAGGTTTTGACAAACGTAGGTTTGAATCTAGCGTAGGCAGAATGGATTCCACCCAGCGCGCAAATTTTGATTTATACTACAAAAAAATTGCAGCTGATTTTGTAAAGGCATACCCCAATATGAGCGATAAGGATGTAGCCAAGTGGCGATACCAACGTTATATGCAGGATTATCTAGGAACTATAAAATCTGTTGATGAAAATGTTGGGCGTGTTTTGGATTATTTGGAAGAAAACAATCTTATGGACAACACCATTATAGTATATACTTCCGATCAGGGATTCTATTTAGGGGAGCACGGTTGGTTTGACAAACGTTTCGTGTACGATGAAAGTTTTAAGACCCCATTGATGGTTTCATGGCCAAATAGGGTTAAACCCGGTTCTGTTTCGGATGAGTTGGTTCAGAATTTAGATTTTGCACAGACCTTTTTGGAAGTTGCCGAAGTTGAAGAACCAACAGATATGCAAGGTGAAAGCTTACTACCTATTTTAACCGGTAATTTGGATAAATGGGATAGGGACGCCGTGTATTACCATTACTACGAGCATCCATCTGAACATAACGTAAATCGTCATTACGCAGCTGTAACCAAGGATTATAAACTGATTCACTACTATTTTGATAAAGACTATTGGGAACTTATAGATAGAAAAAAAGATTCGTTGGAGCAGCACAATTATTACGAAGATCCAGCCTACCAGCAGATAAAGGAAGAATTACACGAAAAATTAGCAGAATTACGAACGCTATATGGTGATTCCGATTCCATAAGCCAACAATACATAGATGAGTTTATGCCGTTAGCAAAAGAAGGCAAGGTCTGGGGTGTAGAAGAGGATATTCTTAAACCTATAGTTGAAAAATGGGAAAACGCTAAAAAAGTAGATTAGTTCAAATATTATATGATTTGAAAGTTTACAGTTTTGCCTAATGCGTAAATGCTGCGAGTGTAGCACTAATTAATTATGATATAAGATTTCTTAAAATGGTACATCCATGCATTGGATGCCTTGTACATGTTTAATTCATAGCTGTTATACATTTAAGAATATGAACATATTCTTAGCATTTCTTCCTTTGTTAAATCTATTGTAAAAAAATTTAGGCATTGGGATAGATGAAGGATAGTCCTACCTTTAAAAATGAGCCAAAAGGCTATTTAAGCGTGTTTTTAATTAGTAAACTATAG
Source organism: Croceivirga radicis (assembly GCF_002072105.2). Taxonomy (GTDB): domain Bacteria; phylum Bacteroidota; class Bacteroidia; order Flavobacteriales; family Flavobacteriaceae; genus Croceivirga; species Croceivirga radicis. Next base: position 285,126 of record NZ_MTBC01000004.1, on the reverse strand, counting down.
ATAGGATGAGTCTAGAGAAGCAAGGTTTTAAGACAATAACTACCGATAAATTAAATCTAGAACTTTTCCATGCTTCAGAAAAGAGTTACGGTGTAGCATCCGTAATTATTTCTGGAAAGCAAGAAGCCGTTCTCGTAGATGCACAATTTACATTGTTAGAGGCAGAAAAAGTTGCCGAAGCTATTAAACATTCAAATAAAACCTTGACAATTATTTATATTTCGCATGGCGACCCGGATTTTTATTTTGGGTTAGAGGTGTTCAAGAAATATTTCCCAGAGGTTGTTGCCTACGCATCACCTGCAACTGTAGAGCATATTGCGGCCACAGCTCAAACAAAACTTGATGGTTATGGAGATGAATTAAGTCAAAAAATTACAACCAATGTTGTTTTACCTCAAGTTTTAAAAGAAAGTGTTATTGAGGTAGATGGAGAGAAAATAGAGATAATTGGTCTTAACAGTTTTCCTAAGAGAACTTTTTTATGGATTCCATCAATTAAAGCAGTATTAGGTGGAATTATTGTTTTTGGTACAACATTTCATGTATGGATGGCAGATACGCAAACAACGGAATCGCGCAATGATTGGATTACTATTTTAAATAATATTATTGATTTAAAGCCAGAAATAGTCATTCCCGCTCATGCTAAATCAGGTGCAGATGTATCTATGGCCTCAGTAAATCATACAAAAAACTACGTGCAATTTTACGAAGAAGCGTTAAAGGCCAATAGATCTTCAAAAGGCCTAATAGCAGCAATAAAATCAAAATATCCAGATTTAGGTTTTGAAGAGGCTTTAGAATTGGGAGCAAAAGTAAATACAGGGGAGATCAAATGGTAATGCCTTTAACAACCTTGGTTTTACAATAAGATTAAAAGTATTTACGTGTTGGTAGTCCTGTACCAACCACAGGTTTTTACATTGAAGAAGTATAAAATATCTTCTTATGGTTAACTGAACGTGAATCTAAATTACATTAGAACTTCAAAATTTCCGTCTTTTATATTTTTTAGAGACATCAACTAGCTAAATAGTCCCAGGTTCAAAGCAATGTTAGACTGCAGTGGCCGTAGTACAACTAGGACTGAGAAATCTCTTTAGAAGTACATAGTATGAAGTACTAAGTAAAAAGGTTTCTATTCTTCGTCATGCTGAACTTGTTTCAGCATCTCAACCTTAAGTAAAAAGTACAGCGTATTAAGTATAAAGTCCTATCAAATACTTGCTCAGTGTCATTTCGACGGGAGTAGTGTAACTACGACTGAGAAATCTCGTTATAACTACAAAGTATGAAGTAATAAGTAAAAAGGTTTCTGCTCTTCGTCATGCTAAACCTGTTTCAGCATCTTGTTTATTTTAAACGAAATCTAGTCTAAAAGAAGCAGCTAGCTGCTCCCCTAAGTTAGGGGAGCTGTCCGCAGGACTGAGGGGTCTGATTTTAAGTGAGAAGTTAGTAGGTAAGAGTTAAAAGTCCCATCAAACACTAGCTCCGTGTCATTTCGATAGTAGTAATGTAACTACGACTGAGAAATCTCTTTAGAAGTACAAAGTATTAAGTATTAAGTAAAAAGGTTTCTATTCTATGTCATGCTGAACTTGTTTCAGCATCTTGTTTATTTTAAACGAAATCTAGTCTAAAAGAAAGATCTAGCTGCTCCCTTAAGTTAGGGGAGCTGTCCGCAGGACTGAGGGGTCTGATTTTAAGTGAGAAGTTAGTAGGTAAGAGTTAAAAGTCCCATCAAACACTAGCTCCGTGTCATTTCGATAGGAGTAGTGCAGCTACGACTGAGAAATCTCTTTAGAAGTACAAAGTATTAAGTACTAAGTAAAAAGGTTTCTGCTCTTCGTCATGCTGAACTTGTTTCAGCATCTCATTCTTAAGTAAAACGTATTAAGTCCCATCAAGCACTAGCTCCGTGTCATTTCGATAGGAGTAGCGCAGCTACGACTGAGAAATCTCTTTTGAAGTACTAGATACAAAAACAATATTATCCCCATGGAATCAAACTTTCTTTAGCATCCACTTTAAAGAAGTTTTTAATTAAATCTTATAAATAATTCTGTTTTGATAATAGATAGGGCAATCCCGTTCTTAATTAATTATTAATATGATAAAAATTGAGTAAAATACTTAGCAGTAAATACTGTATTATTCAGGTTTTTTAATAAAACTTTAATGCAATCGATTGCGCAATATAAAATTTTTTATATATTTGAATGGTGTGATTATCACACGTATAATAATAACCACAAACTATGAATTTATGAAAACCTTTATTTCACCCCTTTCTATTTTGCTATTGGCGTTTGGTCTGGTCGTTGGCAATCAAGTAAAAGCGCAACAAACGGTTACCGGCACGGTAATGGATAGTAATAAACTTCCTATACCTTATGCTAGTATTATAGAAAAAGGAACTACAAACGGGGTCTCTTCGGATTTTGACGGAAAATTCACAATAAACGTTAATTCACTTAACAAAAGTGTTTTAAATGTTTCTTATGTTGGCTTTGTTGCGCAATCGATTACATTAAATGGTAGGTCATCTTTGAGCATCATTTTAAAAGAAGATGTGGAAACCCTAGATGAAATTGTTGTTGTAGGTTACGGAACGCAAAAAAAGTCAGATGTTACCGGTGCTGTTAGTAGTGCGGATATTGAAGCTTTTAAAGAAGCGCCAAATACCAACATAGCCCAAAGTTTACAAGGTGTTGTGCCGGGTCTTAATGTGGGTCAAGTTACGAGTGCCGGTGCCACACCCTCTATACGTATTAGAGGTGCTAGTACCATTTCTGGTAACTCAAACGTTTTAATTGTTTTAGATGGTATTCAGTACAACGGTTCGCTATCTTCTTTAAACCCGGACAATATTGAGTCTATAGATGTTTTAAAGGATGCGAGCTCTACAGCTGTCTATGGTGCGCAAGCAGCAAATGGCGTACTGTTGATCACTACTAAAAGTGGTAAGAAAAATAAAAAACCTGTCATTTCATTTTCTACTTCTTACACCTCCCAAGGTCCAAATGTTAATTTAAGGCCCATGAGAAGAAACGAGTATTTAGAAAAGGTAAGGGCGTTAAACTATGAAGATGCCTATTTAGGACCAGATTTTACTACACCTAATCCAGACTTTGATTTAGCGGATTATGTAGATGGAACCATGGTAGATGGTGATGGAAATTTATTGGATAATGATTATGATTGGTGGGATGAGGGTACCCGTACGGGCTATATTATAGAAAATAAGGCCAGCGTTGCTGGTGGCGGTGATAACGTTAGTTATTTATTATCTATTGGTCATACTGATCAAAAAGGGTTTATTTTAAATGATAATTTTCAAAGAAAGAATATCCGCGTAAATGTAGATATTGACGCCACGGACTGGTGGAAAGTGGGTATACAAACCTTTGGTTCTTTTGTTAACCAAGATGGTGATGAACCTAATATATGGGAATTGGTAACTTCTTCCCCTTTGTTGACACCTTATGATGATGAGGGAAATTTAATACTCTCACCATTCAATACCATTCAATTGAATCCTTTTCTTGCCTATGACGTTCAAGATTTAGAAAGACATGATTCTTTTTTCGCTAATCTCTATTCAGAAATCGATTTTGGATTTATAAAAGGATTAAAGTATAGAGTAAATTTTGGAAACAACTACAGGATAGATAAATATTATGGTTCTAGTGAGTATGGAGCTGGTTTTACCGGAGATGCTGGAAAAAACATTAATTTTTATTACGATTATACCTTAGATAATATATTAACGTATAATAGAACTTTTAACAAACATGATTTAGGCTTAACCCTTTTATACGGAGCCATTGAACGTAAAGGAGAAAGTACAAATGCTTATACCAACGGTTTTGAAAGACTTACTTTAGGGTATAATAGTTTGGAGTTAGGAGCAAACCAATTCACCAGTTCATCAGCTTTTAGTGAGCAGTTAAACTATCAGATGTTTCGTTTAAACTATAAATTTGATAATAGATATTTACTTACGGGTACTATTAGAAGAGATGGTTTTTCTGGTTTTGCCGCTAATAACAAATATGGCTATTTCCCTTCCGGGGCATTTGGCTGGATTGCTTCCAATGAGCAATTCTTGGATAATGTAGAATGGATAAATAATTTAAAGTTACGTGTTGGTTACGGTGTTAGTGGTAACCAAACTAGCAGATATAATTCATTGGCATCATTAGGTACTAGAGCGGCCTATGTATTTGGAGATGGGGGTACCCCCGCCTTTGGGCAAGAATTAAGTTCATTGCCCAATGCTGATTTAAAATGGGAGCGAACAACAGGTTTGAACATTGGTATGGACTTCGGCTTTATTAATAATCGTATTAATGGTAATGTAGAGGTTTATAGAAATATAACAAACGATTTATTGTTTAGCGTCGCAATTCCGTATATAACCGGTTTTGAAAGAATAAATACCAATGTTGGTAAAATTGAAAACAAAGGTGTAGAAATATCCCTTACGGGCGACATTGTTAGGTCTAATGATTTTAACTGGACCACAACGCTAAATTTTTCTACCAATAAGAATGAGATTCTTGAGCTTACCGGTCAAGACGAGGACGGAGACGGGGTTGAGGACGATTTAATTTCTAGTGGATTGTTTATTGGTGAGTCTTTAGGTACCTATTATAATTATGAAACAGACGGTATATACCAAGTAGGAGAAGAAAATATTCCAGATGGTTATTTTCCTGGAACATTTAGGGTGGTAGATCAAAATGGAGACGGAGAAATTACACCTGTAGATGATCGGGTGGTCTTGGGACGTAGTGAACCTGCCTATAGATTTTCAATTTTAAACACCTTTAGCCACAAAAACCTTTCGTTAAGCTTTTTTCTAAATTCTATACAAGGAGGTTCTGATTCTTATCTAGGGTATAATTCAAATGTGCTATACACTTCTGATAATTCTATTAGATTTAATTATTTAAGTGGTATAGATTATTGGCAACCCAATAATCCAAATGGTGTAAACCCCATCTCATCCACGGCACCAACCATTACCCCGCCAATATATATGGATAGGAGCTTTGTAAGGCTTCAAGATGTAAGTCTTAGATATAGTTTTGATCAAGAATTGCTAGATAAACTTTCTCTTTCAGGATTAAGTCTATTTTTAAGTGGAAAAAATTTAGCTACTTGGACAAGCTGGAGAGGTTGGGACCCTGAAACAAATCAAGGATTAACAAATGGTGGTAGGCCAGTGCTTAAAGGATATTCAATTGGCTTAAATGTATCATTTTAAAAATTAGTATAATGAAAAAATATATTTATATATTCTTAACCATTTCCTTACTATTTTCTTGTGATAAGGATTTCCTAGAAGAAAAACCAGAAGACTTTTTAAGCTCTGCGAACGCATTTACTACATATGAGGATTTTTTGGCTTCCGTAAATAATTTGTACTTTCTTTATAGAAGGCAATATTTTTCCAGGGATGAAAACCGACCCTTTGATTTTATTTACGGTACAGATATAGTATTTGATGGGCAAAGAAGTACACAGCGCCATAGCAATATGGTCGCGGCCTACGATCCTGTTGCAGAAATTCCTAGGGTACATTGGAACCTGTTGTTCAAAACAATTTCTGAAGCAAATGCGGTAATAGACCAAGTAGAACAGTCTAATTTAACTGATGACCAAAAAACGGATATTCTATCGCAAGCCAGATTTTTTAGGGGAATCTCGTACAGAAGCCTTGCCTATTTATATGGTGGGGTACCCCTTGTATTGGAGCAATTAACGGCACCTAAAACGGACTTTACCAGGAATACCAAGGAAGAAGTTTTGAACCAGGTAATAGAAGACCTTAATTACGCCAAGGATAATCTACCAAGTATTGAAGAGGCTGCTGATGGAAGGGTAAATAGCCTTGCCGCCTATCATTTACTAGCTGAAGTTTATTTGGCCGTCAATAGACCTCAAGATGCTGTTGCCGCTGCCACAGTAGTTATCAATAACCCTGCTACCGCGTTAATGACTACAAGATTTGGATCAAGGGCCAACGAAGAACCAGGTGATGTCTATTGGGATTTATTTAGGAAGAACAACCAGAATAGGTCTTCTGGAAATACAGAAGGTATATGGGTCATTCAATTTGAGACCGATGTTTTAGGTGGTGGAACTACTTCTACCGGTAGAGGAGGTTCCTATATGTTAGAAAGACACCACGGAACCTTTATGAGAGATTTGCGGGTAGATGGGGACCGTCCTTTTTCTTGGCCTATTGGTGACTATACCGCAGGTAGGGGTATTGGTTGGGCAATTTCTACCAGACATTTTAGCAACACGATATGGGAAACAGATTTTGATAGTGATATTAGAAACGCTGGCCACAATTTTGTAAGGGAGTTTACTTCAACCAATCCAAACTCGCCTTTATTTGGTCAAGTAATTTCAACTGAAAACCCTCCAGAGGGTGTAGAAGTTCCAAGTAGAACATTCTATGCGTATCAATCTAAATGTACAACACCATTTAATCATCCAGACGGTTTGTATGCAAATCCAGAAACCTATCAACTTACCAATGCCGCCGGTGCAACATATACAGATCAATATATGTTCAGATTAGCAGAAACTTATCTTTTAAGGGCAGAAGCATACCTTATGGCTGGTAATTTAACAGATGCCGCATCAGATATCAATACGGTAAGGGCAAGATCTAATGCAACGCCGGTAGCAGCTTCTAATGTGGATATGGATTATATTTTGGACGAAAGAATGCGAGAGCTAGGGATTGAAGAAAAAAGAAGACTAACCCTAATGCGTACAGGATTGTTATACGATAGGGTGTTGCGTTTTAATCCTTATTACGCAGATGAAATTCAAGAACACTATAATTTATGGCCCATACCGGCTAATGAAATTGAACGTAACAAGGACGGAAATTTAGAGCAAAATCCTGGTTATTAATTACATTTTTAAATGGATAAAAAGAGAATACAATTGGTAGTAATGGCTTTGCTCATTACTACCAATTTCTATCAACTTACCGCACAGCGTACTACTTCCAATACGGAAGAATTTCAACTATTCTATCAAAACGAGGTGGCTTCAATTGTTGTGGATAAATCAGATGCAGAAACAGTACATACTGTAGCGAATCATTTGGTGAAAGATATAGCATCCGTAACAGGTAAAACTCCCCAATTAAGCTATAAAAAAACCAAAGGTAAAACTGCGATTTTAATTGGTAGTTTGGATAGTCCGTTAATCCAAGGATTGATAAAAACAAACAAAATAACAGTTAACGATATTGAGGACCAATGGGAACGTTTTAAGTTGTTAACGGTGGCAAGCCCTTGGAAAGGATTGGATAAGGCACTAGTGATAGTGGGGAGCGATAGAAGGGGCACGGCTTACGGGGTATTTGAACTTTCTAAACGCATAGGTGTTTCCCCATGGTATTGGTGGGCAGACGTACCAATTGCAAAGCAATCTAAAGTGGTGCTTAAAAATCCAAATTATACCAGTAAAGCTCCTTCCGTTAAATATAGAGGGGTTTTCCTAAATGATGAAGATTGGGCGTTAAAACCATGGGCCAGTAAAATAATGGATCCTGAAATTGGTGATATTGGTCCCAATACCTATGCAAAGGTTTGTGAACTTTTATTACGATTAAAAGCAAATATGTTGGCCCCGGCCATGCATGAGGTAACCGGAGCTTTTTATAAATACCCTGAAAATAAAATAGTAACGGACCGTTATGGAATTCTAATGACTACGAGCCATGCAGAGCCTTTACTTTACAACAATACTACAGAATGGGATAAGCAAAAAAATGGGGAGTGGGATTATGTAACCAATAAAGATGGCGTACTGGCCGTAATGGATGCCCGCGTAAAAGAAGCGGCCCCCTTTGAGAATATTTATACCGTTGGAATGCGCGGTATACACGATACTGGTATGAAAGACGTACCAGAAGGGTATACCAAGGCGGGTGTATTGGAACAAGTAATTAGGGAGGAACGCAACATTTTACAAAAACATATTAAAAAAGAACCAGAGGCTATTCCTCAAATTTTTGTGCCCTATAAAGAGGTGTTGGATATCTATAAAAGCGGCATGCAATTACCAGAAGATGTTACCATTGTATGGCCAGACGATAATTACGGGTACATTAAAAAACTAAGCAATCCTACAGAAGCGAAACGCAAAGGAGGAATTGGCGTTTACTATCATATTTCGTATTTAGGTTCACCTAATGACTACCTCTGGCTCAACACCACACCACCAGCTTTAATGGTAGAAGAAATGGGCAAGGCCTACCGAACTGGAGCAGATACGTATTGGTTGCTTAATGTAGGCGATATAAAGCCAGGTGAGTTGGGTATGCAATTCTTTTTAGATATGGCTTGGGATGTTTCTGCTTTCGACTTTGGAAATAGTAACGATAAAATTCCAGCTTATTTGAGTGCGCTATTTGGAGCGCGGTACCAAGAGGACTTTAAGCAAATTTTTACTGAATATTTTAATCTAGGTTTTGAGCGAAAACCAGAATATATGGCTTGGGATTGGCGATGGAACAGTTTGGATGCCAAAGAAAACATACGGGATACTGAGTTTTCTTTTCAGAATTATAACGAAGCAGAAACACGTTTAAAACGCTATAATAGTATTTCCAAAAAAGCAAAATCCATTTATAAAACCCTTCCTAAAGAGTTGAAATCAGCTTATTACCAGCTGGTTTTATATCCGGTTGTAGGGGCGCATTTGGTAAACCATAAAATGCTTTTGGCCCAAAAAAACCGTTGGTATGCCCAACAAGGTAGGGCGGCAACCAATAGTTTGGTGGATAAAGTTAAAATGTATGACGATAGTTTAGGGCTAATTACCAAAGCATATAATAATTTAAGTAACGGTAAATGGAAGGGCATGATGACCGCTCCAGACCGTTTACCAGAATTGCAAATGCCACCCATGGAAACCATTTCGCTTTCAGAAGAACCGGCATTTTCACTTTTTATACCCAATGGAAATACCAATAGTGGTTATTATGAATTGCCAAAATTTTATAGAAGTACCCAAAAATCGCACAACATAACGCTTTATAATAAATCCAAAGAAGCCGTTTCTTGGCAAGTTATCAATGCACCAAAATGGGTTAAAATTGGTAAGACCAAAGGCAAGACCATTTTAGAAGAACAGATAGCTATTACCATTGATTGGAGCAATATTCCAGATAAACCTTTCCTTAAAGGAGAAATTATATTCAATATAGCTGGTAAGGAGGAAAGTGTCTTACTTGCAGTGGACAATAATAAGGTACCAGATGATGTGTTATATGTAGAAGATAACGGTGTAGTAAGTATTAATCCAGCAAAATTATCACGAAAAGAAGAAAAGAAAGGGTCAAAGGTAGCTGTGATTGATGGTTTAGGCTATTTAGGAACTTCGGTACAGCTGGGTAGCGTAACGGATAAAGGTTGGGCAAATACGACCGTATCCTATGATTTTTATGCTGATAAAGCTGGCTATGTAACGGTGTACACCTATGCCTTACCGGTTTTTGGAAAAGATGAAGACACCGGCACACGCTATGGCGTTCAAATAGACAATAGTCCCATACATTGGGAATCTACTGCGTCTGAAGAATATTCGTTTGAATGGCAGAGCAACGTAATCCGTAATGCAGCTATCAACACAAGTAAAATATGGCTTGCCAAACCGGGTAAACATACGTTAAAGTTAGTAGGTGGTAATCCGGGTATGGTAATCCAAAAAGCAATTATTGATTTCGGGGGATTGCAGGAATCTTACAAAGGTCCGGCACCTACCTACAGAAAATAGTTTTAGTTAATTAGTTTAGTTTTTAGTTTAGAAAAGCTTCCATGCATTTGGAAGCTTTTCTTCTTTAACAAATAATGTTTTCAACTAACAGAGAATCATCGATTCATATATTTTCTAGTAAGCCTACTTGCCGATACAGAAATTGGAAAAAATATTCCCCAACAATTCGTCATTGGTAACTTGGCCGGTAATCTCGCCTAAATGATATAAGGCTTCTCTGATATCAATAGCTACTAAATCGCTACTTAGCCCTATGTCCATACCTTCTTTTACTTTTGTAATTTCTTCTAGTGCTTTAAGTAAAGAATCATAATGCCTACTATTACTTACAATAGTATTATTATTACCCAATTGCCCTTTTACGGTTAGGTCTAGAAGCGTGTCTTGTAACTCTTTAAGACCCGTGCCGGTTTTGGCAGATAATAATAGGGCCTCTGGTAACCGTTCTTTTAAGCTGGTTTTTTCAGATTCATTAAGGTTTTCTGCCTTATTCGCTAGAACTAGAATACGTTTGTGCGGAAATTTATCTTGTAACAGTTTAATTTCTGCCAGTTTATCTTTACCGGCTTCAAACAAATAGAGCACCACTTGTGCTTTTTCAATTTTTTCAAAAGCCCGTTGGATTCCTATTTTTTCTACATGGTCTTCTGTTTCTCGTATACCTGCGGTATCTATGAACCTAAACGTAACCCCACCAATAGCTATTTGATCCTCAACGGTATCTCTAGTGGTACCGGGAATATCACTCACAATAGCCCTTTCCTCGTTTAGCAAAGCATTGAGCAAGGTAGATTTACCTACATTAGGTTCCCCTACAATAGCTACGGGTATCCCTTCTTTTAACACATTACCCAAGGCAAAAGAATCAATTAACCCTTTTAAAACTTCGGTAATCCGGTTTAATAAATTTAAAAATTGAGTACGGTCCGCAAACTCAACGTCTTCTTCGGAAAAATCCAATTCTAACTCTATTAAAGAGGCAAAATTTAATAGTTCTTCCCGTAGTTCTTGTATTTGATTGCTAAAACCACCCCGCATTTGTTGTAATGCAATTTCGTGACTTGCCTTACTGTCTGACGCAATTAAATCTGCCACGGCTTCTGCTTGGCTCAAATCCATTTTACCGTTTAAGAACGCGCGTAGGGTAAATTCGCCCTCTGTAGCCATGCGGCAGCCCTTTTTTAAAAATAGCTGTATTACTTGTTGTTGTATATACATAGAACCATGACAAGAGATTTCTATAACATGTTCTCCCGTGTACGAATTTGGTCCTTTAAAAATGGACACCAATACTTGGTCTAATGTCTTATCGCCATCTTTAATGTACCCCAGGTGTATAGTATGGCTTTTTTGGGTAGCCAGTCTTTTCTTATGGATAGATTGAAAATGGGCATCTACCCATTCAATTGCTTGTGGTCCAGAAATACGTATTACGGCAATGGCACCCATTCCAGAAGGGGTGGCCAAGGCTATTATGGTATCATCATATAACATGTTGCAAAAGTACAAATAAGAGCTGGGCTGTAACATTTTAAAACAAATTGCGTCACATAAGTGTATTCATCAATAAATCAATCAAAATGACAATTACACACACAAAGGCAATGCGTAAGGATAATACGCTTTTGGCCATAACCCACTTAAGTCAGTTATTGCACTACGTAACCGGATTTGGCGGTTTTATAGTACCGTTAATTCTATGGTTGGCATCTAAGAACGATGTTGAAGGTATGGACGAGCATGGTAAATCCATTATCAATTTTCAACTAAGTATGCTACTTTATATCCTTATAAGTATACCAGCCATACTTTTATTTGGTCTGGGCATTTTATCGCTAATTTTTGTTGGAATATTAGGTTTTGTGCTGCCGATTGTAAATGCCGTAAAAGCTGCCAATGGCGAAGCACCTAGTCAGTTCTTAACTATCCGTTTCATCGGTTAGGCAAAATAAGTTTGCGCCAAATATTTTTTATAACCTAAATACCTCCTAATTTTGTGTCCAATGGGAGCGGTAAAAAAGTATTTGGCCATTTTCTTCTTAGTTATCTTTGCATTAAGGCCCGCTTACTTTGTAGGGTACTTTTCCTATTTTCAATTCAATATTGACTATTTCATAGAAAACTACTGTATTAATAAAGAACGGCCAGAGCTAGAGTGTAATGGTAAATGTTACCTTATGGAGCAGTTGGCTGCTGCAGATCAAAGCAAAAAAGAGCAACAGGCAGATCATGCTGTACTATCATTACTAGAAGCTTTTGTTCCCTTATTTGTACCACAGGAGTACGGTGTTAGGCTACCTACACTAACCTTTAAAAAGGTATTGAACAACTACTTTAAAGAAGATATGTGGGAACAATACGCAGGTACGCCCAATTTAAGACCTCCAATAGGTTAAAACTTTCTTTCCCTTTATTTTTTAGGCTTTTTGTACTAGCCTTTAATAGTACTATTTACATATAAAAACAATTGAATGAAAGTTTTAAAATATGCGGCATTTGGTATGCTGCTAATTATAGGTATGTCTTGTAGTAAGGATGATGACAAGGTGGACCAAATATCAGGTGAAGGCACCTTAAAAATTGAATTTGATAATGCCTATGCAGGTTCCGATTTGTTATTGGGAACCTCTTACCCAGGAAATGGTACCGAACGCTTAACTATAGATACCTTTAAATACATTGTGAGCAACATAAGTGTTACGCAAGAAGACGGTACGGTATTTACCTATCCAAAAGACGAATCTCTTTTTGTTATTGATGAATCTGATAACGATTCTCGCTTTATTTCTTTACCCAACGTGCCAGCTGGTAATTACACGAAAATTAGTTTTGGTATTGGGGTAGACCAAGAGAAATACCTTCAAGGAGCTGAAGGGCAGGGCGATTTTTTAGCTATTGCAACAGATGCGGGTATGTTATGGTCTTGGCAAGCAGGATATAAATTTATTCGTTATGAGGGAAGTTTTAGTTCTGATGGCAGTACAGAAGAAACTGCTTTTGCCATACACATGGGAAGCCATGGTAGCGCCTTGGATAATTATAAGGAAATTACCCTAGATTTACCAGTTTCCGCCAAATTGCGAACCGACATAGCTCCAGAAATCCATATAGTTGCAGATTTGGCAGGCGTTCTAAACGCAGAAACAATCTTGTATTTGGCAGATAAGGCACAAATTCATGTAGATCCTGTAAAATCGCCACAAATAGCGGTGAATACTTCTAAAATCTTCACGGTAGACCACGTGCATAACTAAAAAATAAAACCTTCTCCTTGCTAATAACAAGGGGAAGGTAAATAGGTATTGCAATGCAAAAGTGGATAGTACTATTAGCTGTTGTTGCGGTAATTATAGCATGCCAAAACAACGCTGAGGAAGAATATATAGCGGTACCAACACCAATGGAACTTTCTATACCTACCAACTTTCCTGAGGTTGCCTACAATTTAGAGGTAAACCCTTTAACCGAGGAAGGTTTTGAATTGGGTAAGAAACTATTCTATGATGGAAGCTTGTCTTCTACCGGTGTTGTTAGCTGTGGTTTTTGCCATGAACAGGCGTTTTCCTTTACGCATCATGGGCATACGGTGAGTCACGGTGTTAATGGATTGGAAGGATTTAGAAACGCACAACCCTTGCATAATCTTGCTTTTTTTAATGAATTTACGTGGGATGGTGCAGCTACGCATTTAGACCTGCAACCAATAATTCCTATAACGAGCGAGGTGGAAATGAACGAGCGTATCCCTAACGTACTTTCTAAGTTAAGGGCAGACAAAGAATATCCTAAATTGTTTACCAAAGCCTATGGAGATGATGTGATAAATAGTGAGCGATTATTGAAAGCACTATCCCAATTTATGCTGCAAATGGTTTCTGGTAACAGTAGATATGACAAATACAGTAGGGGAGAAGGCGAAATACTAACGGACAAAGAATTGGCCGGTTTAGAAACTTTTAGACAAAAATGTGCTAATTGCCATGCAGGCGAATTGTTTACGGACCAAAGCTACAGAAACAATGGGTTACCCATGAACCCAAATTTTCCTGAAGAAGAAGGCCGAAAAAGAGTAAGTGGATTTCAAGAGGACCATTACAAATTTAGGGTGCCTAGTTTAAGGAATATAGAACTGACATTTCCTTACATGCATGATGGTAGGTTTGGAACCTTGGAAGCGGTAATGGATTTTTATGCCAATGGCATGGTTGCCAATGGTACTGTGGATCCAAGCTTAATAGATAGTAACGGAAGTTTGGGTATACCCTTATCAATTACTGAAAAGGAAAATATAATAGCATTTTTAAAAACATTAACGGATAATGAATTTATTGAAGACAAAAGGTTTGCGGAGTTTTAGTCTATTTCTCTATTCTATTTTGGTAGCATTTATGGCAAATGCCAATCCTTGCCCGAAACCTTTGGGAACATACAAATTTGATTGCGATTTCTGTGGCTGTGCCACAACGGGAGGGAATTTTGGCTTTGGAACGTTGGGTAATACCAACTTTATAGGTGTTCGCTATAGTTATCAGCAGTTTAAATCTAAGGATGGTATTTTTGAGAACAGTCCTACTAGTCAGGAACATTTTAATACCTATCAAGTATGGGCAAAAATACCAATTGCCTCTAATTTTCATATTACGGCAACGGTACCCTACCAAGATTTAAATAGGGAGTTTACAGACCGTACGGAGCAGTTGAACGGTCTAGGGGATATTAGTTTAATAGGTTGGTATACCCTAAATTTTAAAAAGAACCAGATTCAAGATGAGGATGCTGATGCAAGCAGGATTTCAATGCCGGTGTTTACAGGTCATTCCCTACGGTTTGGAATGGGAATAAAGCTACCAACGGGTGAATTTGAACAAGTACTTACGGAAAGGGTAAATCCAGGTTTTCAATTGGGTACCGGTAGTACCGATGCTATTTTTTCCGCTGGCTATAGCTATAGCAAGAACATGTTTGGGATTAACGCTACAGGAAGCTATTTTTTAAAAGGCGAAAACAGGAACGCGTATCGATTTGGAGACCAACTAAGCTATAATGCCAAGGTGTTCAATGGTTTTTTGGTAGGTACAAACGTATTAGCCCCATTTGTAGGGTTAAGTGGCGATTTTTTCCAAAAAATAGAACAGTACGGAGACCAATTACCAGATACCAATGGGTATATGCATTTGGGTACAATAGGGGCAGAGTTGAGTCTAAAAAGATTGGTTGTAGGTGCGGACATTGGTATTCCCTTACGTCAAGAATTATTTGCAGACGATGTTAAAATAAAACAGCGTTTGCTATTTTACTTGAATTACACGTTATAGAATAAAACAAAAAACCACCGTGAAAACGGTGGTTTTTATGAAGATTATCTCTTTTGGTATTATCCGTTTAACATAACTGGCATTACCAACATGGTTACTTTTTCTCCCTCATCAAGACCATCTGCGGGGGTTAATATACCCGCTCTGTTGGGCAAGCTCATTTCTAGGGTAACATCATCAGAAGAAAGGTTGTTTAACATTTCTACTAAAAAGCGCGAGTTAAAGCCAATTTGCATGTCGTCTCCTTGGTATGCACAAGACAAACGCTCTTCCGCTTTGTTGCTGTAATCTACATCTTCTGCAGAAATGTTTAATTCCGCGCCTGCAACTTTTAATCGTATTTGATGGGTTGTTTTGTTAGAGAAAATAGATACACGCTTTACACTACTCAAAAACTGGGAACGGGATATGCTTAGCACGTTTGGGTTTTCTTTTGGTATTACCGCTTCATAATTAGGGTACTTACCGTCAATTAACCTACAAATAAGTTCACTATTATCAAACGTAAACTTGGCGTTACTTTCGTTATATTCAATTTTTACCTCGCTTTCAGAACCAGCTAAAATTCCTTTTAAGAGATTCAAAGGTTTTTTAGGCATAATAAATTCTGCAACCTCAGAAGCACTAATATCTTCTCTCTGGTATTTTACCAATTTATGCGCATCTGTAGAAACAAATGTTAGGCTTTCTGGAGAAAATTGAAAAAACACTCCGCTCATCACCGGGCGTAGGTCATCATTACCCGCGGCAAAAATGGTTTTATTGATGGCCGTTGCCAACACATCGCCTAAAATAGTAGTAGAACTAGGTTCTGTAAGTTCTATTGCTTTAGGAAATTCTGCACCATCTGCATAGGCTAGGGCATACTTACCATGGTTAGAACTAATTTCTACCGTATTGTTGTCTTCTACCACAAAGGTTAGCGGTTGTTCCGGAAACGTTTTTAAGGTGTCCAATAGTAATTTTGCCGGTAAAGCAATTAGTCCCTCAGAATCTGAATCTACCTCGATTACGGAACTCATGGTGGTTTCCAAATCAGAAGCGGATACGGTTAAGCTGTTCTGTTTTAAATCGAACAAAAAGTTATCTAAAATTGGCAAGGTGTTACTATTGTTGATTACACCGCCCAAAACTTGTAGTTGTTTTAATAAATACGTACTAGATACTATGAATTTCATCAAATAGATTTTTGCAATCCGGTTTCTACATTTTTCAATTTTAGCCGTAGCTAAAGTGCTTACAAATGGCTAACAGCAAATATATCTTAAAACTACGGCGTTAAGAAACTAATTTATTAACACTTAGCTTTTATAGCTTTGCTTTCTATACCAACTATAAATCAATCCCAATAAAAGTAATAAACTTACTGGTAATAAGGTGTTTATAAGTTGCCATTTTTGTTTGGTATCCGCAATTTTTTGTGGGTCTAATACAGGAATACTTACTTTTTTATTTCGGATGTTTATAAGTCCTGTATCATCTAGCAAATAATTTACGCAGTTTACCAAGAATTCCTTGTTTCCGTAAAAGCTGTTGGTCCATTTATCAAAGCCCAACTCTAGTGGTCTTCCACGCTCCATTTGGTTTTTAACAATGTCCCCGTCTGCTATTACGATCATCTTGTTGTTTGGTCCTTCTTCTACTGAATTTTGATGCAAAATGGGTTTTACCCTGTTCTTATAGGCACTGGTGAACCTACCCTCTATCAATACGGCCAAAGGGGCACCTGCATTGGGTGTATAGTCTTCTTGTTTAGGGGGATTTGCTAATAGATTCAGATTAATTTCTTTAGGTATGCCCTCTGTTCTAGAAAGGGGTGAAGCCTGTAGCAAAACGGTTTTTTTGTAGGCATTGGACAACGTATCTATACCGTTTGCAAATTGCAACCGTACGGCTTCAATATTTTTGTTAATGGGGTGGTTTTCCCTTGAAAAAACCATAGGATTATAGGGCCAAGGATACGGATTATATTGGCTGTCGTTTCCACTACCATTCGCCATTACAATTGGTGTGTTATACAAGTCGTTCACCAAGACGGGATTAACACGTACACCATATTTAAACAACAAATCGTCTAGCTCCAAATTAAAAGGAAGCGCAATAGCGCTACCCGTATCGTTGTATAGACTATCCATTTCCATGGCCACTTGGTCTAATAACCATAAGGTTTTACCACCCTGTACCATGTATTGGTCCAATACATACTTCTCCTGATCATTAAAGGGCAATGTAGGCTTGGCAATTAGGGCCATATCAAAACCATTTAATTGCGCTAAAACACCATTGGCATTAGCACTCACGGAATCTAAGGTAATGGCCCCTATGTTGTAATATTCTTTTATGGAAGTTAGAAAATCGGCTAGGTATTGATCTGCTAATTCTCCATTACCTTTTAAAACTGCAATTTTCTTTTTATTCGTGGTGGTTAATTTGGTAAAAGCATCAGCAAAAGCATATTCCAAATTTTGTACGGAGTTATTGATGCGTTCCTCTGGTGTGGCCCCAAGTTTATTTTTTAATAAAGGAACTTTTACCGTTTTGTTACCATAGTTTATCATGGCCCAAGGAAAGACAAATTCTTGAGATGTTTTACCATCTTGGTTAATGGTTACAGAAGCTGGTTTCAAACCCAAATTCTGTAATTCTACTAGGGTTTGTTCTTTATTGGTTACACCTTCTAATGGATTAACCAGGTTATATGAAATTTTACTGTTTTCTGCCTTAAATTGGTCTAAGAGCAACAGGGTTTCATTTTTTAAACGATTGAATTCAGAAGGTAAGTTCCCTTCCAATAAAATGTCCACGATTACTGGTGCTTCAAATTGAATTACCGTTTCCTTTGCAGCTGCAGATAATGTATAGCGCTTATCTTCCGTTAAATCAATTCGAGTATATACTAACGCGGCTAATACATTTAAACCAACCAATACAACTAGTGCTAGCGCAACATTTTTTAGATTCTTCGCCATAACTATCTTTTATTTTTGATTTGTAAATAGCTTAAGCAAAGAAAGAATAGGATAAGACTAATAAAATAAACTAAGTCTCTAGTATCTATGATACCTCTTGCAATACTATTAAAATGAGCGTTTGCACCTAAATTGGAAACGAGTTCTTGCGTGCTACCATCTGTTAACAAAGAGGCAAGGGCATCAAACCCAAAAAAGATTAGAAAACACAATAGCACACCTAAGAGAAAAGAAAAAATCTGATTGTTGCTTACCGTAGAAGCAAATAAGCCAATTGCATGAAAAAGGCCAATTAAAAAGAACAGACCAAAATAAGAGCCTATAATTACACCTAAATCATAATTATTAGTGTCCATGCCCAGTGCACCAATACAAAAAACGTACACTAGGGTTGGTAATAGCATTAGCATGGAAACCAAAAGTGTTCCTAAATATTTGCCCAATATAATTTTAGGAATGCCAATAGGTTTTATCAAAAGCAATTCCATGGTACCCATTTTATATTCCTCTGAAAAGCTTTTCATGGTTATGGCCGGTATGATAAATAGGAATATCCACGGTGCAAAAAGAAAAAATTTACTTAAATCCGCAAAACCGTAATCTAAGATGTTAAAATCGCCTTTAAATACCCAAAGGAAAAGACTACTTAGGATTAAAAAAACACCTATGATTAAAAATCCTAGAGGTGAATTAAAGAAAGATTGAAGTTCTTTTTTTAGTATGGCATTCATTGATTTACGCTAAGGTATGTTTTTTGGTTACACTCCATGCTTCTGGTTTAGCTGCGAACAGCACCTTTGTTTTGCTCCAAACCGACTTGAAAAAATCGGATTGCCTGTAGCTTTCCAAATGATCTTGGGTTTCCCAATAGCTATAGGTGAAAAATTGCTGTGGCGAATTTACATCTTGATATAATTCTAAAAAATTACAACCTTCAAAATTTCGGATATTGGCCTTGGTTTCTTCAAAAATGTGCTCAAAGTTGGCAATTTCTTCGGTTTTAAAAGTCAGTTTTACAATTCTTACGATCATGCATCAAAATTAATGGTTATGATATCTCGGTATTGCAGCCCAATAAGGGTAGAAACACCACCAACGGTATTTAAATCACTTTTATAAATGGCCAGTTCTAGGTAGCCTGCTGCATTAAAAAGCGCCAATAGGTCTCCTGGTCCTTTACGTTGGTTTTTTTCTTTGTTGTAATCCACAATTCCGTTATAACTTTTTTGTATCGCTTTTATACGTTGCCTTCTTGCGGTTATTTCAAAGGTTCTGCCGTTGCGGTAAGCATCAAAGGTGCTGCGTTCTATGTTGGTTACAACATTACCGTAATTATCAATATAGATGACATTGCCAATTATGGTATTGCCGTTATTTTCAATTCTAGGCTTAAAATCACGTAATTCCTTTAGTTCGTCAAAAGGCGTACAAACCACCTCTGGTTGCCCACCTCTTGCCAAATGTGCTGCTACCGGAACAAAAATATCTTGGGTTGGAAAGCTTGATATTTCTCCGTTTGGGAGGTTTATCGCCATGATTTTTTCTGGAGGTTTTTCTGAGGTAACCAATGAAATTACCCCATTATTGGCACTAATAAAATAATGCCCATCTACTAATACCACAATATGTTCGTTTTCTGGAGACCATTCTGCATCAATACCAATAATATGGATACTGCCTTTGGGAAACGCTTTATAACTATTTTTGAGTAAATAGGCACATTCATGAATATTAAACGGCGAAATGGAATGCGAGATATCAACAATAGTGGTAGTAGGCACTTCTGTTAGTAAGGCCCCTTTTAACACGGCTACAAAGTGGTCCTTGGTTCCAAAGTCTGTGGTAAGAGTAATTATCGCCATATAGGCTGTTAATAGTTTTTTGCTAGTTAAAACTGTATTTTGGTTAAGTTTGTTTGTAAAATTAATTAAAAACAAAGAACAGCGAATTTATTACCCCACAACTTTAATACTTTCTTTTTTTGAACGAACTAATAATAGAACTTACAGAGATTAGTCCAAGAGATTTTTTTGGCAATCAGAACGAGAATATAGAATTACTCAAAAAGTATTTTCCTAAACTAAAAATTGTTGCCCGTGGCAACAAAATAAAGGTTTATGGCGATGAAGAATTGTTAGAAGAGTTTGATCGCCGTTTTGACATGATAACGGAGCACTTTGCCAAGTACAATAAAATAGATGAGAACGCAATTGAGCGGTTACTAACAAGTGATTCTAAAGAAGAAATACAATCTTCTGCAGCTAGTGGCGAGGTATTGGTACATGGGGTAAGTGGTAGGCTTATTAAAGCACAAACCGTAAACCAACGAAAGTTGGTAGACGCCATCATGAAAAACGATATGGTTTTTGCCATAGGACCAGCAGGTACGGGAAAAACCTACACCGGTGTAGCAATGGCTGTTAAGGCATTAAAGGAAAAACAGGTAAGACGCATAATTTTAACCAGACCAGCCGTTGAAGCTGGTGAAAACCTTGGTTTTTTACCAGGAGATCTAAAAGAGAAGTTAGACCCTTACATGCAACCATTGTACGATGCATTACGGGATATGATCGCTCCAGAAAAATTAGATAAATACATAGAAGACGGTACCATACAGATTGCACCCATGGCGTTTATGCGGGGTAGAACTTTAGACAATGCGTTCGTTATTTTGGATGAGGCACAGAATACTACCCATGCCCAGATGAAGATGTTCTTGACACGTATGGGTAAAAATGCAAAATTCTTATTAACGGGCGATCCTGGACAAATTGATCTTCCTAGAAGGGTAATCTCTGGTCTAAAGGAGGCTATCTTAATATTGAAAAATGTTGAGGGGATTAAAATTATCTATCTGGACGATAAAGACGTTATTAGACATAAACTTGTAAAAAAGGTAATAGAGGCTTATAAAGACATAGAGCATCAAAATCAATTTTAATAGATGGCTGTAAATACATTAATGGATACCCACTACACCTTTGCAAAACAGCAAGGGGTTTATAAGGGTAAGGTAAGAGAAGTATATACGTTAGAAAATGATATCCTTGTAATGGTGGCTACAGACCGTCTTTCCGCATTTGATGTGGTAATGCCAAAGGGTATACCTTACAAAGGGCAAATCTTAAACCAGATTGCCACAAAAATGATGCAGGCCACGGAAGATATTGTACCCAATTGGTTATTGGCAACCCCAGATCCTAATGTAGCGGTAGGTAAAGCTTGTGAACCTTTTAAGGTAGAAATGGTAATCCGTGGTTATTTATCTGGCCATGCAGCACGGGAGTACAAAGCAGGAAAACGTAGCTTATGTGGTGTTGCCATGCCAGAAGGTATGAAGGAAAACGATAAATTTCCTGAACCAATTATAACGCCGGCAACTAAGGCAGAACAGGGTGATCACGACGAGGATATAGCTAGAGAAGCTATTCTTTCTAGAGGTATTGTTGCCGAGGCAGATTATAAGGTATTAGAGAATTATACTAAAGCCCTTTTTGAGCGCGGAACCGAAATCGCGGCCAAAAGAGGCCTAATTTTGGTGGATACAAAATATGAATTTGGCAAAACCAAAGATGGGCAGATTGTATTAATAGATGAAATACACACACCGGATTCTTCTAGATATTTTTATGCAGATGGTTATGCCGAGCGCCAGCAAAAGGGAGAAGCACAAAAACAGCTTTCAAAAGAGTTTGTTCGCCAATGGTTAATCAGTAATGGTTTTCAAGGATTGGAAGGCCAAACTGTACCCCATATGTCAGATGAATATATTAATTCTGTTTCTGAAAGATATATAGAGCTATATGAGAGTATTACAGGCGAAACTTTTGTAAAAGCAGATGTAAGTAATATTCATGAGCGTATAGGTAACAATGTTAATAGTTACCTTAAAGAATTATAGTTTTAGATAATATTTAGTAAACAACCCCAATAGTTCGCCACTGGGATTGTTTTGTTTTATAAGAATTTAACTTTTAGGTTATTTAGTTAAAAATGTAGTAAACTCTCAGAATATTGCGTTGGTTGTATAGAAATGTTCATATCTACACTTTAAAAATTTTCTATCTTTCAGGTTCAAACTGAACCAATGCAAACTGAACAACACAAGAAATACTGGCGTTTTAATCTTACCTATTTAGCTATTTTATTGGCTATTTGGTTTTTAGTCTCTTATGGCTTTGGCATACTGTGGGTAGAACAATTAAATACCATCCGTTTAGGCGGTTTTAAATTGGGCTTTTGGTTTGCCCAACAAGGTTCTATATATGTTTTTGTGCTGCTTATTTTTATTTATGTTGTTCTTATGAATCGTTTGGACAAGAAATTTAATCTAGACGAGTAATGGGAATACAAACGTGGACATTTATTTTGGTGGGTATTACGTTTGCCCTTTATATAGGAATAGCCATTTGGTCTAGGGCAGGTTCTACAAAAGAATTTTATGTTGCCGGCGGAGGTGTTTCTCCTTTGGCAAATGGGTTAGCTACCGCAGCAGATTGGATGTCTGCCGCATCCTTTTTGGGCATGGCCGGTATAATTGCCTTTTCAGGTTATGATGGCTCGGTTTATCTAATGGGTTGGACAGGCGGTTATGTACTTCTAGCACTACTCTTGGCACCTTATTTGAGAAAATTTGGAAAATTTACCGTTCCGGATTTTATAGGAGATAGGTATTATTCAAATGTAGCAAGAACGGTGGCTATTGTGGCGGCGTTATTTGTTTCCTTTACCTATGTGGCGGGCCAAATGCGAGGTGTGGGCGTTGTATTTAGTCGTTTTTTAGACGTTGAGGTAAATACAGGAGTGTACATTGGTATGGCCGTGGTATTATTCTACGCTTTTTTAGGTGGAATGAAGGGAATAACCTATACCCAAGTGGCCCAATATTGTGTACTGATTTTTGCCTTTATGGTCCCCGCAATTTTTATTTCTTTGATGGCTACGGGTAATCCCGTACCACAGCTAGGAATGGGGGCAGCCGGAAGCGATGGTATTTATTTATTGGATAAGCTAGATGGTTTAATGACAGATTTAGGTTTTACCGCATATACAGATGGCACGAAGTCTAAAATGGATGTCTTTTTTATAACAGCGGCATTAATGATGGGTACTGCTGGTTTACCCCATGTAATTATTCGGTTTTTTACAGTTCCAAAGGTAAAAGATGCCCGTAAGTCTGCTGGTTTTGCTTTGCTTTTTATTGCAATTCTATATACCACTGCGCCCGCAATTGCTGTGTTTGCCCGTACCAATTTGATGGAAACGGTACAAAACACTCCATATAAAGAAATACCGGCCTGGTTTACCAAATGGGAAGATACAGGGCTTATTGCATGGACAGATAAGAACAAAGATGGAAAAATACAGTATGCTCCCGGTAATGCCTTAGCAGATGCCAAACCAATTTTTGAAACAAAAAGAGGGGTAAACGGAGAACGTTTAATAGCCAATCCAAGCCCAACAGTGAATGAATTGTATGTAGATCGGGACATTACCGTATTGGCCAATCCGGAAATAGCTAATTTACCCAATTGGATCATTGCTTTGGTTGCGGCTGGCGGTCTAGCAGCAGCTTTGTCTACCGCAGCAGGTTTACTGTTGGTAATTTCTACTTCAATTTCCCATGATTTGGTAAAAAAACAAATAGCCCCAGAAATATCAGATAAGAAAGAATTATTGATTGCGAGGTTATCATCGTTGGTTGCAGTCTTGGTAGCGGGCTATTTTGGTATTAATCCACCAGGATTTGTCGCATCCGTGGTAGCCTTGGCTTTTGGCTTGGCGGCATCGTCTTTTTTCCCTGCAATTGTTTTGGGTATTTTTAGTAAACGCATGAATAGGGAAGGTGCCATAACGGGTATGTTGGCCGGTTTGGCCATAACCTGCTATTACATAGCGCGCTTTAAACTGGGATGGATAGGAAATCCAGATACCGCAACTCAAGAATATTGGTGGTTTGGTATTTCTCCAGAAGGTTTTGGTACCGTAGGTATGTTGGTGAATTTTAGCATTGCACTAGTGGTTTCATCCGTTACAACCGCACCACCAGAACATGTACAAGAAATAGTGGAGAACATTAGAATACCTAGTGGTGCAGGTGAAGCTATAGAACATTAAACAGAAACAATAAAGACTTATATTTTACAATGAGTAATTACCACATTAAACATTTAGAAGAATATTTTCAAGTATACCGTAGATCCGTTAGAAATCCTGAAAATTTTTGGGAAGAGATAGCAGAAGAACACTTCTTATGGCGTAAAAAATGGAACAACGTATTAGAATGGGATTTTAGCAAACCAGAAGTAAAATGGTTTTCTGGTGCGCAATTGAACATTACTGAAAATTGTATTGACCGTCATTTACATGTTAGGGGAAATAAAACGGCCATTTTATTTGAACCTAACAATCCAGATGAAGCGGCGGAGCATATATCCTATTTAGAACTGCACAAACGCGTATCTAAGTTTGCCAATGTGTTAAAGGATAAGGGTATAAAAAAAGGGGATAGGGTAGTTATTTATTTACCTATGATTCCAGAATTGGCTATATCCCTATTGGCCTGCGCGCGTATTGGAGCCGTACACTCCGTAGTGTTTGCCGGTTTCTCGGCTTCGGCTTTAGCAACTAGAATTCAAGATTGTGAGGCTAAAATGGTGATTACCTCAGATGGTTCTTATCGTGGAGCAAAAACCATCGACTTAAAAGGTATTGTAGATGAGGCTTTAGAGGACTGCCCAACGGTAGAAAAAGTATTGGTAGCCAAGCGTATCCATTCCGATATCAAACTAAAAGAAAATAGAGATGAATGGTTACAACCTTTATTAGATGAAGCCTATGGCGATTGCGTGCCAGAAATAGTGGATTCTGAAGACCCACTATTTATTTTGTACACTTCTGGCTCTACGGGTAAACCCAAGGGAATGATGCATACTACGGGTGGTTATATGGTCTATTCTGCCTATTCATTTAAAAACGTTTTTCAGTATAGAGAAGAAGATGTGTATTGGTGTACTGCAGATATTGGTTGGATTACAGGGCATTCCTATATTGTTTACGGTCCTTTGGCCAACGGGGCTACAACGGTTATGTTTGAGGGTGTACCTTCGTATCCCGATTATGGCCGCTTCTGGGAAATTGTTCAAAAACATAAGGTTACACAATTTTATACAGCGCCAACGGCAATTAGGGCCCTGGCTAAAGAAAATATTGATTTTGTTACCAAATATGATTTATCGTCCTTGAAAGTTTTAGGAACGGTTGGAGAGCCTATAAATGAGGAAGCTTGGCATTGGTACAATGATCATGTTGGCGAAAAGAATTGCCCTATTGTAGATACCTGGTGGCAAACCGAAACCGGTGGCATTATGATATCTCCTATACCGTTTAGTACGCCAACAAAGCCTACTTACGCCACTTTACCCTTACCAGGAATACAACCCGCTTTAATGGATGAAAACGGCAAAGAGATAAAGGGTAATCAGGTAGACGGTAGATTGTGTATAAAATACCCTTGGCCTTCTATGGCTAGAACAATTTGGGGCAACCACCAACGCTATAAAGACACCTATTTTTCCGCTTTTGAGAACATGTATTTTACCGGGGATGGCGCATTACGTGATGAGGTAGGCTATTACCGTATTACGGGTAGGGTAGATGACGTAATTATTGTTTCTGGTCATAATTTGGGTACTGCACCTATAGAGGATGCCATAAACGAGCATCCTGCGGTTGCGGAATCTGCCATTGTTGGTTTTCCGCATGATATTAAGGGAAATGCACTTTACGGCTTCGTAATTTTAAAAGAAACCGGAGAATCTAGGGATAGAAATAACCTAAGAAATGAGATAAATCAGCAAATTTCTGATAAAATTGGCCCTATTGCGAAGCTGAATAAAATACAATTCGTTACCGGACTGCCTAAAACCCGTAGTGGTAAGATTATGAGGAGAATACTTAGAAAAATTGCTTCTAATGATTTAAGTAATTTAGGCGATACGTCTACGTTATTAAATCCTGAAGTGGTAGACCAGATTATAAAAGAGAAACTATAAATTAAAAAAAAGGTCTGGTATAAGCCAGACCTTTTTTTAATTTAAAACCACTTCATCAATAAAAATGAAACTATTACCTCCGGGGTCTGTGTGCCATTCTGGGTTTTTACCTTGGTTTACAATTTCCAATTGAATTCCTTTAACTTTTATCGCATCAAATTCTAAGGTGATGAGGTTGCGTTGTACATCAACATTAGGCTTGTTTTTACCTAAATCAATGGTTTTTATGGTTTTTTTAGCCCCATTTTCGGTAATTCCAATCACTTTATAGCCTATTGGCGAAAAAATCCAACTAGTGGGTGCGGATAAATGACTAACACTTATACTACTTATTTCTTTGTTATCATCAAATAGAAACGTACCCTTGAAGTTTTGTTCCTCGTATCCTAACCATTTACCATCTACAAAATTGGTGCTTCCTCGTTTACCATCAAATAAGGTTACTTCATGCTGTGCTGCATATTTTTCGTGTGGTTTGGCATGCAATTTTCCTTCTTTAATAGGGATGCCACTTTTTATAAAGTCGCGCTTGGCATATTCACTTTTGCCCCAACCTTCTTTTTCACTAAAAGCCAAAACTGTCTGGGTTTTAGAAATGAAAAATGGATTGGTATAGACCTTAAATAGCGTGTCGCTAGTTTTATTTACCACTCCAAAATAGGTGGTTGCTTCCTCAAATGAAGTTTCTATAGTTATACGTAGCGAATCTTTAAAAACTTCTTGATTGGCTACAATTACAGGCGATGTTATTTTACTCGCTTTAAATTTTTCATTGATATCCAATCCTTGCAAAATAATATTTGCGTTACTTAAGGATGTAATGCTTTCTTGCGTTAAAGATTGTGGCGTAACATAAACATGGGTCAATTTTTTGTGCTGCCCCAACTGTTCAGAATTGAGCTTTTTAATAGGAGTGCCAAAAAGGTTTAAAGAGGTTAGATACGGTTTGTTTTTTAGCTTTTCTATTCCCTTATCGGTTACCGTAGTATTATTAAGCTGCAGTTTTATAAGGTTGTTGTATGGCTTAAGCGCGGTTATTAAATCGTCATTGAAATTGGTGTAACTAAGATTGATTTCTACCACATTAGATGCTATATTTTCTAAAGCATCAAAATGGCTAGTTGTTATATTTTTTTGGCGGTTAAAATTGGCAATAAGTAAAGGATTATCTTCTGATAACTGCTGTAAAGAAATTCCCATTTTTGTAATTCTTTCCAAATCTTCTCTTGGAATAAAGTTTGCATTTTTCGCCAATTGAGACAAATCGCTCTGGTCTTCTTCTAAACTAGCAAAATAAGGTTCTAAACGACTATCTTTTTCTAAATCTTCAACAGTACAATCAAAACAGTTCTCGTTTTTAATCCACCAATCTAAGAGCGTAATCTCTTCTGCACTTAGTTGTTGTTTTCCTTTTGGAGGCATGTGTTCATCATCTTCCATAGGCAAGTGTAGCCGATGCATAAATAAATTGGTATAATGGCCAGAAATGGTATCGAATAACAGGCCACTTTCTCCGCCTGCTAAAATTTCTGCTTTAGATGTTAATAGCAAACCACCCTTAGTTTTGGATGTATTATGGCAGCTTACGCACTTTGCTTCTAGTACAGGTTGCACCAATTCTGCGTATACCTGAGCCTTTTCTATATTTGCAATTGCTATTGCCTTTGGACTATGGTCTGTAAATAAAAAGTCTTCACCATGCGTCATGTTACCACCAAAATGCCCTGTTAAGGATAGCAATACTATACCTATGACGAGTAATAGATTATAAATTTTTCTATAAATAGCTTTGGTACAATAGCGTAATACAAACAAGGTTATAGCGCATAGGGTAAAGGCAATACCCATCCATTTGTGATTGTTGAGCATGTCTACATCATAACCGCCATTATCTCCTAAAAACCAACCGGTAGCAATGGATAATAAAGAGAAGAATATGGTAGTGGCTAGTATAAATAATATGGTTTCTTTTTCGTCTTTTTTACGTATCCACTGCCATAATTCTAGTAAAAACGCTAGTATAAAAATGCCTATGGGCAAGTGTACCAATAAGGGGTGCAGGTTTGCTAAATTCATTTGGTCAATTAATCAGTAGTTCGTCTATAAACAGCCATGGAATTGTGCCTTGGCCCAAGTGCCATTGGGGTATAGTTGGTAATGTATTTATTTGGATTTGTAGCTCCTTGTAAGTGCCTTTTTTAATAGGAACGTGTAAAAAGGTAGAGGCTGTTTTTTCTCCCTCTTTTGGTATTTGGATGTTTACTTGTCCAATAATTTTCTTATTACTTTCTACAGTTATTTGTTTTGGTAGAAAAACCCAAGAACCATAATCTCTTAAAACTCCCAAACTTACTAAATATAGGGTAGTAGGTTCTTTTAAATTGATTGTGAAGTTTACCTCAGTAGTCTGGAAACCCAACCAATCGTTACCCGTTCTAAAATTGGTTGTGCCTTTAATCAAATCTTTGAGGCTGGCTTCTTTGTTACCCCTATAAGCAGCTTTAGGTTCTGGTTCTATGCTAATTTTTGCATCAGAAAGTAAACTATTCGCCTTAGTTAACTTTAGGGTTGTGGTATCACTAGTTTGATAATATGGATGGGTACTCCATACCTTTAAAGTGCTTGTTGTTTTAATTTCAATAGGCTTTTTATGATTTGCGGTTCTTGGTTTATCATCTGCTAATTGATAATGTAAAACACTCCCTTTTTCTCCTTCTGTAAAGCTTAACAAGGCTTGTTTTGTGAATAGAAGGGAATCTACATACACCACCGGTGCTGCCAACGCAAAAGTAGATTGTTGATTATTTTCTTGTCCAAAAGCTCCGGAAGTATAACCTACTAATACAATAATAAGTATGCCTTTAAAATAAATCCATCTTAAAACGTACTTCATTACACACGGGTTAATTTTATAGGGTAGGTTTTTCCACTATTCCATTGAGGAACGTACAAATTTTCGTCCTCATC
The DNA here is from genome assembly GCF_002072105.2 of Croceivirga radicis. GTDB lineage: Bacteria > Bacteroidota > Bacteroidia > Flavobacteriales > Flavobacteriaceae > Croceivirga > Croceivirga radicis. The sequence continues at coordinate 256,002 of NZ_MTBC01000004.1, read as the reverse complement.
AACACAAACATCATGTGGATGCTTAAAAATGGATAAGGTTTGGTACATGTTTCCTAATTTACCATCAGTATACTTAGGTACGCATCCTCCTGGAGCTGAAACCAATTGGTCGTTTTTGTCCAAAACACAAATAAAACCGGTATCCGGAGAACCATCATGAGACCAGATGGAAGCTAAGTACACGTTCTCATTATGTATTACTGGCCTACAGATATAAGCCCCAGGCAAGTCTATGGTGCTAATAAGTTCACCTGCCATTGAAAAACGTTTTAGTTTGTTCTGTTGTCTGGCTGTGATGAGCAGGGTAGGAGGTTTACCATTTCTAGTATCTATGCATATACCGTGGGCATTATCAAAATGATGCATTTGGGAGCCTTTGCCTCCAAAAATGTTTAGAAGTTCGCCCTTAGCATTGTAATGCGTTATATATTGTGCTCCATAACCATCTGCAATGTAAACATCCCCATTTGAAGCAATAGCCGTTTCCGTAGGAATAAAGCTTGACTTACTTTCGTATTTTTCACTTTCTAATGGACAAGAGTAGACTTGAATTACCTTTCCGTCTAAGGTTGTTTTAATAACCTCGTGCCTGTTGTTATCGCTTATGTACAAATATTCCGTACCATTTTCATCGTGTAGGGTTAAACCATGGGCACCAGGATACTGCGTTCCCCATGCGTTTAATAAGTCTCCATCCTTATTGTAAACCAAGACGTTATTTTTGGTATTATTGGTCAACAAATACAAACGCCCTTTTTTATCCATTACCATTTCATGGCAATCATTAACAGGGTAATATTGACTATTGAGCGCTCCCCAGTTCACATTTACCTTATATTTAAAATCACCATGGCCAACAATACCATTTTCATTGGTTCTTGCTTGGGCAAATAGGGGCAACGATACCAGACCAACAGATGCAACACTTGTCTTCTTAATAAAACTTCTACGCTGCATTAGGCTAAAATATCTTTTACAATATGGCCTTCCACATCGGTTAATCTAAAACGCCTACCTTGATATTTATAAGTAAGCTTTTCATGGTCTATACCCATTAGATGTAGCAATGTAGCTTGGAAGTCATGTACATGTACAGGGTTTTGGGTTATGTTGTAGCCAAAATCATCGGTTTCTCCATATACCAATCCCGGTTTAACACCACCGCCGGCCAGCCACATGGTAAAACATCTTGGATGGTGGTCTCTACCGTAATTGGTATCGGTAAGAATACCTTGGGAATAGTTGGTTCGGCCAAATTCTCCTCCCCAGATTACTAAGGTATCTTCTAATAAACCACGTTGTTTTAAATCTTCTACCAAAGCTGCGGAAGCTTGGTCTACATCTTTGGCTTGTTTTTCTATAGCTCCGGGTAAATTATCGTGCTGGTCCCAGCCCATGTGGTACAATTGTATAAAACGAACGTCTTGCTCTGCCAATTTTCTAGCCAACAGACAATTTGCGGCGTAAGTACCAGGAATTTTAGCATCTGCGCCGTACATTTTGTACACATAATCTGGTTCGTTGGAGGTGTCCATTACCTCTGGCACGGAAGTTTGCATGCGGTAGGCCATTTCATACTGGCTAATTCTACCTTGGGTCTCTGGGTCTCCGTAGTCGTTATAATGGTGCTCATTAAGTTCTGCCAACATATCTAGCATGGCCCGTTTCCCCATTTTGGTCATTCCCTCAGGGTCGTTCAAGTATAATACCGGGTCTTTGGCGGCTCTAAATTGTACTCCTTGGTGCTGAGAATGTAAAAAACCATTACCCCATAATCTAGTGTACAATGGTTGGCCATTTGGCCTTCCCGTGCCACGAGAAAGGAGCACGGTAAATGCAGGTAAATTATCATTTTCAGAACCCAACCCGTAACTCATCCATGAACCAATACAAGGTCTGCCCGGTTGTTGGGAACCCGTTTGAAAAAAGGTTACTGCAGGGTCATGGTTAATAGCTTCTGTATACATGGATTTGATAATACACAGGTCGTCTACAATCTTTGAAGTATAAGGAAGCAAATCGCTCATCCAGGTACCATTAGTTCCATGTTGATTAAAATTAAATAAGGAACCCACTAAAGGAAATTTATCCTGACCGGAAGTCATCCCCGTTAATCGTTGGCCGTTTCTGATGGATTCTGGTAGGTCTTCTCCTCTACGTTTGTTAAGTAAAGGCTTATAATCAAAAAGCTCTAATTGAGATGGGCCGCCACTTTGGAACAAATAGATTACTCGTTTTACTTTGGCATTATGGTGTAAATTTTCTAATATTCCTTTGGTGCCAATAGTCCCGTTGGTTTGCGTTAAAATTCCATTTTCATTTTTACTAAAAAAACTACAACCGGCAAGGGAACTTAACGCTAAACCACCAATACCTAAAGCAGATTTTTTTAAGAAAGCTCTTCTGTTTTCTTGCAGCAAACGTTCTTGTATAATTTTCTTTTCGCTCATCCTCTTGTTATTGTTTCGTCCAGGTTTAGTATGGCATGGGCGGTCAAGGCCAGGCAGGTCCATGCTTCTTGGTCCGTTATTTTTTCATTGGTATAGTTGCCAATAGCCAAATATTCTGTAGGTACAATAGCGCCTTCTGCCACTTTGGTTTTCATATCTTCATGAAATCTGGTTAGCCTGGTTAATTCATCAGCAGTAGGCATACGGCCTGTAGCGTTTCTAAACAATGCTTTTATAGCTGTATCTATAGTTCCATTTTTTTCAGCATATGGAGCAGCCATGGCCCTTGCGGCCTCTATTATCTGTGGGTCGTTAAGCAGTACCAGTGCTTGTAAAGGCGTATTGGTGTCTTCTCGCTTTACGGAGCATAAGTCTCTTGAAGAAGCATCAAAAGTTATCATACTTGGTGGCGGAACGGTACGTTTCCAAAAGGTGTATAAACTTTTGCGGTACAAATCGGTTCCAGAGCCCACCACATAAGTTGCCGTACTACCACCACCACCTCCGGTGGTTTCTTCCCATAAGCCATCTGGTTGATAAGGTTTTACACTAGGGCCACCTATTTCTTTATGCAGTAATCCGCCTAGTTGTAACGCTTGGTCGCGAATGGCACTTGCTGATAATCGAATACGGGGAGCGCGAGCCAACCAATCATTTTCCGGGTCTTTTTCTAAGGCCTCTGGGGTAATTTTGGACGATTGCTGATAGGTTGCCGAAAGCGCCATAAATTTTAGCATTTTTTTGATGTCCCAGTTTTCTTCTTGAAATTTTATGGCTAGGTAATCTAACAATTCTGGGTGCGTAGGCAAGGAACCTTGATTGCCAAAATCATAAGAAGAAGCAACAATACCTTTACCGTACATTTTTTGCCAAAGGCGATTAACCATAATACGTGTCGTTAGTGGATTGCCTTTGTGGAATAGCCATTTGGCCAACCCAAGCCTATTTTTTGGATAGGTTTCTGGATAGGGTAAAATGGCGGTAGGTGTCTCTGGAAAAACTTGCTCTCCCGGCTGGTCATAAACGCCACGATTTAATACATACGTTGGGCGTTCCTTAGCCTTATTGTCCATAACCAAAGAGGTGACATAAGATTCTTGAGATTTGGAAAGGTTAATAAAATCGAGCACTTTATCCGCTTCTTCTTGGGTGATTTTAATATAGGGTTTGGGTATTACCGAGCCATTGGCCATTAAACCATCTTCATCTATACCGTTGAAAAAACTAAAAAGCTGAAAATGCTCTTTTTGACTTATAGGATCGTACTTGTGGTCATGGCAACGGGCACATTCCATGGTCATTCCTAAAAATGCGGTACCAAACGTATTGGTGCGGTCTTCTACATATTCAATTCTGTATTCTTCAGGGATTACACCGCCTTCCGCAGTAATTTTGTGGTTTCTATTAAAACCTGTGGCTAAAATGGATTCCTTATTTGCGTTGGGCAACAAATCGCCTGCCAATTGCATAGTAACAAATTGATCATACGGCATATTTTCATCAAAAGCATGTATAACCCAATCGCGCCAAGGCCACATGGTCCTTTCAAAATCATCTTGGTAGCCGTGGGTGTCCGCATAGCGGGCCACTTCCATCCAATCTGCGGCCATGTGTTCCGCATAATCTGTAGAATTCAATAATTGATCAATCAATTTTTCCCAATTGATATCCTCTTTTAAACCAACTAGGGAATCTAACGCGTTTAAAGTTGGAGGCAAACCGGTAAGGTCTAAATACAGCCGTCTAACCAATATTTCCCTTGGCGCTTTTTCTGAAGGTTTAAACTGATTTTCCTCTAATTTTTGAAATACGAAAGCATCAATTTCATTTTGTATCCAATTGGTATTCTTAAACGCTGGCACTTTTGGTTGTACAGGAGGTATAAAAGCCCAATGTTTTTTATATTCAGCACCTTGCGTTATCCATTTACGTAATAACTCCTTTTCTACGTCAGTTAGGGTTAGATTGGATTCAGGAGGCGGCATAAGCAGACCCGAGTCATCTGTGTAGATACGTGCTACCAAAGAACTTTTTTCAGGATTACCTGGAACAACGGCAAAATGGCCTTGAGCCTCGCCCAATGCTTTATAAGCTTCTTCTGCGGTATGTAGGGATAAGTTGCCTTCTACCGCATTTTTATCGGGTCCATGACATTTGAAACAACGGTCTGATAATATGGGTTTAATATGAAGTGAAAAATCTACCTCGTTGGGAATTGCTTTGCTTTCAGCAATTTGGTCTATCCCAATTTCGGTAGTTTTTACTGCATCTTTACATCCTATAGCTATTAAACATAGTAAGGATAATGCATAAAACTTGTGGTTCATTGCAATTTATTGAGTTTAGTTTCATCAAAAGTTAATTTGATATATCAATAAAGTACTATTTTTTCGACAGATAACAAGTGTGAAGAGATTAGCGGCAAGCAGAAGAATCTTAATTTTCTTTACACATAGCAATGATTAGATAGCGTATTTTGTGCTAGAACCAGATAAAACGTTTTTTGGTTTCTAGATCTTTAAAAGATTTTGGTTTTATTCTATTTGTTATACGTAAAAATGCTAATGCCGTTATGTAGGCATCTCCAAGGGCGGTATGGCGATCTGCTTTACTAATCTTAAAAGTGTCTGCAAGAAAATCTAGTGTATAACGCTTTCGAGTTTGTTCCGATTTGGGAGCTACTTTTTTGTAAAGCAAGGCAGTGTCTAAGGTTTTGTTTTTTAAATCTGGTAATCCATTTCTATTTAGGGCTTCATTAATCATACCTACATCAAAAAATGCGTGGTGTGCAACTAAAACGGAACTTTCCAATAGTTTCAAGAGCTTTTTTAAACCGTCAATTTCAGTTATTCTTTTTGTTTTGCCATTTTTTAAAATTCCATGGATTTTTACCGTGCTAGCATCAAACGTTTCTTGGTCAATAAATACTTCCATAGCATCATTGACCTTAATCTCTTTGTTTTGTAATACAAGGGCGCCAATACTTAAAATACGGTCTTTTCTTAAATTAAAACCTGTAGTTTCTGTATCTAGAACTATATACCTTATTTGGTCTGGATGCTTATTTGTAGCATTTTTTAGTGAATGGATATAATCTTGCCAATAGGGTGGTAGAGATGGGTTTTCCATTTTATCTTATTTGAGCTACTTTAAACCTAAGATTTATCAACTCTTGTATTTCTTTTATGGTCTTAAAGGTTCTTTTTAACTTCATTTTTTCTTCCTTACTTAGCCTATCTAGTTTAATGTACCTGCCGGTATCCTTATTTTCTAATCCTTGTTTGGTCCTAAACTTCAATAATGCTTTAAATGCGTAACTGCAAGCCAAATATATTTCCTTATTGTTGGGTTCTAGCTCTGCTAATTTTTCGTAACGTTCCCAGGTATTGGAAATCCCGGTTATGTTGTGGGAAAGTATCAATACCCGTGCGGCATCACTTAAAGGCATTAAGGTTCTTTTCTTAAGGTCGAACTGGTCTTTGTGCTCACCGTCTTGTTCCACTAAAAAAGACCTAAAAAATCCGGAAGGAGATGGGTTGGTCAATGCATTGCCTGCAACATGGGTCAAGTATATGGGGTATCTGCCAATTTCTTTAAGGATGTATTCTGATAATTGAGCCACCAAGTGGTCGTCTCCGTAAGATTTAGAATAATCAAAAAAGATTAGGGATAACAAAACCTCATCTGGTCCTGGGTTGGTAATCCAGTTGGTAGTTAGTTCTTTAAAACCATCAATACTGGTGCACCATTTTGGGTTAGAGGCCATCATGTCTGCTGGGCAATAAGCATAACCAATATGGTGTAGCCCCTTGGTGATTTTTTTTGCCAAATCTAAAAAATAGGCTTGGGTAACCTCAAATAAATCTTCGGGTACGTTTTCAAATACCAGCGCATTGTCTTGATCGGTATGGAGCATTTGCTCTTGCCTGCCCTGACTGCCCATGGCTAACCATGCAAATTTTACAGGTGGTGCATCTTGCATTGTTTCTAGGCACAACTTTATTATTTGCTTAATGCAGGCGTCATTGATTTCAGAAATAATTTTTGCCACCAAACCCATTGGAATATTCTGGTCCAAATATCCCCTTAAAAGATTCATGGTACTTTTTCTAAGTGGTTTTAGTTGGGCAACAGTTTTGGTACGTTTAATTCCTTTAATCAATACAGATGGATTATTGCCTAAAGACAACATAATATCGTTCTTAGAAAGTATACCTACCGCTTTTGAATTCACAGTGCCGTCTTGGGTTAAAACCAAATGGCTAATGTCGTTTTTCATCATGGCCATTTGTGCCTGGGTAACCGTCATTTTTTTAGGGTAGGTAATAACCGGGCTACTCATAATCTGCTCTGCCGTGGCATGGGGTGTAAAAAGACCCGTAGCAATTTTATTTCTTAAATCTTTATCCGTGATAATTCCAATAGGCAGCTCGTTTTTGGTTATGAGCATAGCGCCTATACGATTTAAGGTCATTTGCTCTGCAATGGTTTTAATGGGGGTTGCAGCATTGCAACTAACTAGATTTTTGGCATATTTTACATCTTGTACATCTAAGAGAACACTTTTATCCTTAGTAGGGTTAAACTTAAAATCGTCTCCAAATAATTTGCCTTTATGACTTTTAGAGTAAGGATTTCTTGTATTGGAGGCAAAGCTTTCTACCAAAAAATCGGCTAGGCGCTCGTTGGATTTAAGTAGCGGCCTAAAACTAGAAAATGGAATGGCATAAAGGATACATTCTTCTTCTGTTCTAGCTTGTAATCTATACTTGTCTTGTGCCATTAAGGGGCGTAAGCCAAAAATATCTCCCTCATCACAAATATCTACAACAATTTGTTCCTGTACACTCCATAGGGCCACGGCACCTTTATGTACGGTATAAAAAACGTTATGTGCGGTTTCTTCTACATCAAAAACAAGCTCATTTTTTTCCTTGTAGATAATGGATACCTCTTCGGAAAGGGTTTCTATCTGGTTTTGTTGTAAATAAGAAAATGGGGGAAAACGTTTAAGAAAGTCCGCCACCCTAAAAGAAATTGTATTCTGCATGCCTTAAAAATAGTTAATTACCAAAACTATGGGCATAAAAAAAGACCACTAAACTAGTGGTCTTTTGTAGCGAGAGGGGGACTTGAACCCCCGGCCTCCGGGTTATGAATCCGACGCTCTAACCAGCTGAGCTACCTCGCCGTCTGTATTAAAACGGGTGCAAATATATGGGTAAATTTTCTCACCATCAAAATTCATTTTTATTTTATTTTTTGAAATATAATTTTATATATTGACGAATTATAAAAACTAATACGATAAACCACACTATACATGAGTGATAAGACGAAATTTGAATTAGAGTTTGTTATACAATCTTCCCCCCAATTATTATACAATTATATTTCTACCCCTTCCGGACTTTCTGAATGGTTTGCAGATAACGTAAATTCTAGAGGCGAGCTTTTTACCTTTATCTGGGATGGTGCAGAAGAAGAAGCGAAGTTATTAAAGAGAAAATCAGACGAGTTTGTTCGTTTTAGATGGGAAGAAACAGAAGACGATGCCTATTTTGAGATGCGTATTATAGTAGATGAAATTACCAAAGATGTTTCTTTGTTTATCTCTGATTTTGCAGAAGATGATGAAGTAGAGGAGGCCAAATTGTTATGGCAGAATCAAATTTCGGACTTAAAACAAGTGCTAGGTTCAAAATAGAATTCATAAAATATAGCAGTATCTTTGATCCCGATTTAAAAATCGGGATTTTTTATGGTAAATTTTAATGGAAACTTAGTAGCATCAGAAGAAAAGCTGTTTAGCGCTAATAGTAGTTTTCTTTTAAATGGAGATGCACTGATAGAACCAATTAGGGTTGTAGATAATTCAATAATTTATTGGGAAGAACATTATTTTAGGCTAATGGCAAGTATGCGTATACTACGCATGCAAATACCCATGAATTTTACCATGGAGTATCTTGAAGAAGAGATACAGCGAACCATACAAGCTTTATCGTTATCCAAAGCTGCTTTTACGGTAGAATTAATTGTGGCAAGACAATCAGCTAAGGAAGAAGATTTAATCAAATCTAAAACCGTTTATATAATTAAGGCAGAACCACAGGAAACTACCTTTTATACCAATAAGGAAGGTGGATATGAAGTAGAATTGTTTAAAGACTATTATTTTAATACTGATATGTTGTCTACCATTAATACTACCAACAAAATTGGAAAACAGGTAGCCAAGGTTTTTGCCTATGAGAACAATTTGGCCAATTGTTTGCTGTTAAATTTTAACAAACAAGTAATAGCGGGTATAGAAGAAGCCTTATTCTTAGTAAAGGATCAATTAATCAAAACACCACCTATTTCTGATGGCGCCCCAAATACCGTTATCAGGAAAAAATTAGTAGAAATGCTAGAAAAATTGGAAGATTTTGAAGTTCAAGAAGCCAGTATATCTCCTTTTGAATTACAAAAAGCGGATGAACTATTTTTACTGGATACCCAAAAAGGAATTACGGCTATTAGTAAGTACAGAAAAAAAGAATTTAAAACTACAGTAAGTACCAACTTACAGGGAAAATTGAATGCGCAGTTACGTTTAGCTAGTTTAGCGTAGGGTTTTCTGGTGCATTGGACCAAATCAAATAATCACCTCCAAGTTCTACCATTTTCTCTTTCCAGAAAGCTTCTGCAGATTTTTGGATAATATCACTTTCGTAGACGTTCGCGGTAACCACCCATGAGTTGGATTTAAGTTCATGGTCTAGTTGCAACGCCGCCCAACCAGAGTACCCTAGAAAAAAACGAATGTCCTTATCTGTAATAACACCATCATTGATTAAGGAAATGGTTTTTTCAAAATCGCCGCCCCAATAAATACCGTCAGAGATTTCAATGCTATTTTCTATTAGCTCAGGTACTTTATGAATAAAATATAGGTTATCTTGTTCTACGGGGCCACCGTTGTACACTTTAAATGGTAGTTTAATATCGCCTATTAGGTCGCAAATATCATAGTCTAGCGGTTTGTTTAAAATAAAGCCAACAGAGCCTTCCTCATTGTGCTCTGCCAAGAGCACAACCGATCTATTAAAAGATACGTCCCCTGTTAATGAGGGTTCTGCTATAAGGAGTTTCCCTTTTTTTGGCTTTGGTCCCATCATTTTTGAATAGCTAGATATTTTAAATGTAAGACTTTATGTAATAAAATACAATATGGTATAATAAAAAAAGCACCTATTCTTGAGAAATAGGTGCTTCATAAAAAGGAATATTTTGTTAGTTTACAGCATCGCTCAACTCAGAACCTGCTTTGAACTTTACAACGTTTTTAGCTGCAATTTGGATAGTTTGTCCAGTTTGTGGATTTCTACCTTCTCTTGCCTCTCTTTTAGATACAGACCAAGATCCGAAACCTACTAGAGAAACTCTGCCACCTTTTTTCAAAGATCCTTCAACATTGCCCAAGAAAGATTCCAATGCTTTTTTGGCTGCTGCCTTAGTGATGCCAGCATCAGCTGCCATAGCATCGATTAATTCTGTTTTGTTCATAATTGAATTAAATTAATTGTTGTTAAAATTATTTTAATGCTGAACAAATTTATACGGATTTGCCATCGACGCAAGTAAATACAAGGGAAATCGCCGTTTTTGTTAATAACTTGAATTGTTTGTTGATAACACTAGTGCAAAAAGTGCATTTCGTCGAAGCCTAGTAAACATAAGGGTTTAGAACATTTTAGCATTATTAGAAATATCCCAACCGTTCAAAAGATCATTTACGGCCATTTTTCGCTTACCAGGAAGTTGTATTTCGGTGGGGTATATAAAACCATCCTTAACGGCAATTTTTAATTTCTTTCCTTCCAAAATAACGGTCCCTATAGCCAAATCATGTGCAACAAGTTCTTTATCCGCATTATAAATTTTTACGGTTAGCACATCTTCACCGTTTTGTAAATGGGTCCAAGCGGCCGGATAAGGACTTAGCCCCCTGATTAAATTATAGATTGTCTCCATTGAAGCACTCCAGTCTATTTGGCAGGTTTCCCTATAAATTTTTGGAGCAGCTTTGAGTTCTTTGGCTTCCTTTTGAATTTGTGTAACCACATTACCTTCTTCAATGGCTTGTACGGTTTTACTAATGAGGGAAGCACCAAGGTGCATTAATTTATCATGCAGCTCTCCAGCGGTTTCATTTACCTTAATTTCCGTTTCTTCTTTAAAGATGATTGCTCCAGTATCAATTTTTTCATCAATAAAGAAGGTAGTAACACCAGTTTTACTTTCTCCATTAATTACGGCCCAGTTAATTGGTGCTGCCCCACGATATTGGGGTAATAAGGAAGCATGTAGATTAAATGTACCAAACTTTGGCATTTGCCAAACCGCTTTTGGAAGCATCCTAAAGGCAACTACCACTTGTAAATTGGCGTTTAAAGCTTTTAGTTCTTCCAAAAACTGCTCGCTTTTAAGATTGGTAGGTTGTAAAATAGGTATAGACTGGGCTAGGGCATATTTTTTTACAGCAGACTCAGAAAGTTTTCTTCCCCTGCCAGCAGGTTTGTCTGGAGCGGTAACCACACCAACTATGTTATAACCATCTTCTACTAATTTAGACAAACCGGCTACAGCAAACTCAGGAGTGCCCATAAAAACAATTCGTAATTCTCTTTTATTTACCATTTATATGATATCTGTTATCTGTTGACAAAGTTAAAGTACCATCTTCCAATAATTCTCTTAGTTCTCCAAGAATTTGCTCCGGATTACCCGCTACTACTAAGGAAAGCTCCCTAGAGCTCAGTGGTTGTTTACTTAAATGGAAAATTATTTCTGGTTTTAAAGGTTTGGATTTTACCTGTTTTAAGCAAATATCACAAGTACCGCAAGGTTCACTAGTTTCTCCAAAATACCGCAGTAAAAACTGTTGTCTACAAACCCTACTATTTACCGCATAGGCTATCATCTGCTTTAATTTCTGAATTTTAGTTTCGTTTAGCTTAGCAACCTTATCGGCAAAACTATTAATGGTTAGGTCATCTTCCCTAGGTACTAAGAAACGTAAAGTAAGGTCTTCTTGTTTGGCATTATAGGATATGAGACCATCCATTTTTAACCTTGTAAGGCAATTTTCTATTTTTTTTAGCGGCGAATTGTTTTTTTTAGCGATTAGGTTAGGATTAATATGTGTTTCAAATTCAAATACGCCACCGTAGGTTCTTAAGATGGTTTGTGTAACGGTTGCTAAAGACGGGTTAGCCTCTAACCAGTCAAAAACCTTATATTTATTTGCTGTAAATTGTATTATGGTACGCTGTACACTTTGCTGTTGTAATTGTATTATGGCATTTTGGTCTAGCATTCGCAAACCGTTATAAACCATACCTGGATTTAGTTTATAAAGTAAACTAAATTCATTAAGGTTAATGCCAAATTCTTCTCCGCTTCCTTCTCCGTAAGCTATCTGTAGGTAAGAACATACTTTTCTAAACAGCAACTTTAAAAATGCAATTGTTGGTAATTGATCAATAAATTGTTTTTGGGTTCTGGCAATTGTTTCCGCGTTAATGTAAAGTATTGCTTTTGCTGGTAAACCATTTCTGCCCGCCCTTCCTGCTTCTTGAAAATAGTTTTCTAAGCTATCGGGTAGGTGAAAATGAATAACCAAACCCACATCTGCCTTGTCTATGCCCATACCAAAAGCATTGGTAGCAACCATTACCTTGACTTTGTTGGTTAGCCATAGGTTTAAACGTTCTTTTTTTTCTGTTTGGGTTAGGCCACCATGATAGCTTTGGACGGTTATCCCTTTTTGTTGTAAATAGTTTTGTATTTGTAACGTACTTTTTCTAGTACGTGTATACACTATGGTGCTATTGGAAACCGAGTTAATACTAGATACCATTTGAAAATACGTATCTTCTGCTTGTACAACGGAAAAAGCAATATTTTTTCTAGCAAAGGAATCTTTGTAAAGATTAACATGGGTAAGGTCTAAGGCGTTTTTAATGTCTACAATAACTTGTTCTGTAGCAGTTGCCGTTAACGCTACAATAGGAGTTGTTGGGTGTAGCGCTCTTAAAATGGAACATTTTAAATACGCTGGTCTAAAATCTTGTCCCCAAACAGAAATACAGTGCGCCTCGTCTATGGCAATACAATTTACCGGCATCTGTTTAATGCGGTCCTGTACCAACTCTTGTTGTAGCCTTTCTGGGGATAAGTATAAAAATTTGTAATTACCATAGATACAATTATCCAATACATGGTCTACTTCTTCAAAAGACATACCTCCTAATAGGGCGGTGCATTTTATACCTTTATCTTTTAGGCCAGAAATTTGGTCCTGAATTAAAGCAACAAGTGGAGAAATAACAATGCAAATTCCATCTCTTGCTAAGGCGGGTACTTGGTAACAGATAGATTTACCACCCCCAGTGGGTAAAAGCGCAATAGTGTCCCTATTGGCCATTACATTTTGTATGATGTCTTCCTGTGAGCCCCTAAATTCAGAATAGCCCCAGAATTGTTTTAATATTACCAAAGGTTGCTCTTGCACAGCCTTAAGTTACATTATTTAGCACAAATTCTATTCGTTCTGGTATGGTGGTTTTTGGTACCATAATTAGTTTGTATCCAAAGCGTTGGTAGGCTTCTACTAAATGATGGTGCAATTCTTCTGCTTGTTCGTAGGTTTCTAACCTTTCGTTGTCAGACACGTAAATTTCCTTCCAAGGTGGAACCATAAAAATGGTATCGTATCTATTGGCATCACAAGTTTCTAAAAATTCATTCGGATATTCTTGCTCAAAATAATCCATGTAGGCTAAAACATCTGGTAAACCGCGATCAAAAAAACTAATAGCATCTTGTTTTTTCAATGCAGTCTCGTAATGGGCCAATCGCCCTTCTAGTAACATACGGTTAAACGCCATTGGGTCTTCTACAAAGTTCAACGGGTTTATGGTTAATTCGGCTGCTTTTTTTCCTTGCTTTTTAGCTTCTGCCGTCATGGTTCTAATTATTTCATGATAGCAGGTAAAGCCTTGTGCTTCTAAGCCCTCTACAAGAACTGTTTTTCCGGTACCGGGGGCACCTGTAATTACTATTTTTCTACGTTTTTCTTCCGCTACATTCATCCGGCAAAGTAACGAAATTGCGCTTTAGGAATAAAATTGAAAACAAGCACTTATCTTTGTGTAAAATAGAAAAATGGAGGAGAAAAATTCCGAAGCGTTCTATACGCGTCTTAAAGAGCAATTGTGGGAGAATACAAGTTGGCCAAGTAAGTATTTATATAAGTTTATAGTACCATCAGATAAGGATAAGGTAGAGCAAATTCATAATATATTCAATAACACGGGAGCTGTAATAACTTCTAAACAATCTAGTAAGGGTACTTATACCAGTGTATCTATTACGGTAGAATTAGAAAATCCGGATGCCGTAGTGGCCAAATACAAAGAAGTGGCCCAAGTAGAAGGTGTTATTTCGTTATAAAATGTAGTTACTGCTGATAAATTTCTTAATTTGCAGGCAGAATAATATACTTCCTAAAACTTTCCAGTTTGAATTTAGTAGAGAATTTAGAATACAATACAGAGCGCTCGCAATTGATTATTCCAGAATATGGAAGACATTTTCAGAAAATGGTAGATCACGCGGTTTCTATAGAAGATAGAGCGGAACGCAATAAAGTTGCACAAGCCATTATTAGTGTAATGGGTAATCTACAACCCCATCTTAGGGATGTTCCAGACTTTCAACACAAATTATGGGATCAATTGTTTATCATGTCTAATTTTCAGTTAGATGTAGACTCACCATTTCCTATTACAAGTGAAGAAGTGCTTAAACAAAGGCCAGAGCCTTTAAGTTATCCGCAGAACCATCCTAAATACAGGTTTTATGGTAACAATATCAAAAGAATGATAGATGTAGCCATAAAATGGGAAAAAGGAGATATGCGAGATGGATTGGAATATGCTATTGCCAATCATATGAAAAAGTGTTTTTTAAATTGGAACAAGGATACGGTTGAGGACCAAGTAATTTTTGAACATCTAAAAGAACTGAGTAACGGAGAAATAGATTTAGCTCCTGAAGGGGAAAGTCTAACAGATAGCGGTCAGTTTTTAAAGAATACCGGTAGGTCCAACACGCGTAGCAATACTAGAAACCACGGTAAAAAGCATACCAGAAACAACAGAAAAAAAAGAAACTAACCATTTTTCAAAATTTTTAAATGGGAACATTTAGAATTCAAGGGGGTATTAAGCTTAAAGGCGAAATCACCCCTCAAGGTGCAAAGAATGAAGCTCTGCAAATACTTTGTGCTGTTTTGCTTACACCGGAAAAGGTAACCATTCACAATATTCCAGATATTGTAGATGTAAACAAGTTAATAGCGCTTTTAGAAGATTTAGGCGTTAAAATCCAAAAAAAAGGCAAAGGTTCTTATACGTTTAAGGCAGATGATGTTAACCTAGAATACCTGCAATCCGAACAATTTAAAATAGATGGTAGGGGATTAAGAGGATCCATTATGCTAGTAGGACCGCTCTTGGGTAGATTTGGTCAAGGTTTTATACCAAAACCAGGTGGCGATAAGATTGGTAGAAGAAGATTAGATACCCATTTTGAAGGTTTTATAAAATTAGGGGCATCTTTTAGATATAACAAAGAGGAACACTTTTATGGTGTTGAAGCTAAGGAGCTTACAGGAACCTATATGCTATTAGATGAGGCATCGGTTACCGGTACGGCAAATATTGTTATGGCTGCCGTATTGGCAAAAGGTACCACTACTATCTATAATGCTGCCTGTGAACCTTATTTGCAACAACTCTGCAAGATGTTGGTGCGTATGGGGGCTAAAATTACGGGTATAGGTTCTAACCTTTTAACCATAGAGGGTGTAGAGGCGCTAGGTGGTACAGAGCATACCATGTTACCAGATATGATAGAGATTGGTAGTTGGGTTGGGCTCGCGGCCATGACCAAAAGCGAATTGACCATTAAGAATGTAAGCTGGGACGATTTAGGACAAATACCTTCAGTTTTTAGAAAGTTAGGAATAACATTAGAACGAAGGGGTGATGATATTTACATTCCTGAACATAAAGATGGCTATGAGATACAAAATTTTATAGATGGTTCTATTATGACTATTTCAGACGCGCCGTGGCCCGGTTTTACACCAGATTTGCTCAGTATTATTTTAGTTGTGGCAACACAGGCCAAGGGCGAGGTGGTTATTCATCAAAAAATGTTTGAAAGTAGATTGTTTTTTGTTGATAAACTGTTAGATATGGGAGCTAAAGTAATCTTGTGTGATCCCCATAGGGCAACAGTAATTGGGCACGACTTTAAATCTACCTTAAAGGCCACGACCATGACGTCTCCAGATATTAGAGCCGGTATTTCTTTGTTGATAGCCGCGCTATCTGCCAAAGGAACTTCTACTATTCATAACATTGAACAAATAGATAGAGGTTACGAAAATATAGACGAACGTTTACGTGCCATAGGTGCGGATATCGTTAGGATTTAGGATTTCTTAAATAGTATTTGATTTACGTTTTTAAAGAAATCCATAGAAAGCCTGCTTGGCTTTGTAAATGCGCTAGATTTATCGAAAATAGCATCGATTTGGCGCATTTTTTCATGTGGTACACTAGTATTGTCGGAAAAATCATGATAAGCCATATCCCAATCTATAAATATCCGCTCCGAAATTTCCATTTCGTCTAGCGTCTGGATTTTTTCGTGTCTTTTATCCTTCTTAATATTATCAAAAAGTGAATTAATTTTTTCTTTTTCACCTTCTAGAAGTTGTACAAATTCATTGTTATGATAAAGCAGGCATCCCGTAATATCATTATCATTATTGAAAGATCTTGCTTTACTGAGCATTTGATATATATCAAATTTTGAAAAATTAGGCACAGCTACCGAACGGTAGATAATAGAATACATATTTAGTTGTTAGGTTGTGGTATTTCAAATATAACTTTTAGTCTGTTACCATTCAAGTAGCTTATAGTTCCTTTTCAACTATTGTCCCATCTGGATAGTTGGCAAAACGTCCTCTACCATTTTCATGTACATTATCAGCATAGGGCCATGGCCAACCACCAA
This sequence comes from Croceivirga radicis, assembly GCF_002072105.2. Taxonomy (GTDB): domain Bacteria; phylum Bacteroidota; class Bacteroidia; order Flavobacteriales; family Flavobacteriaceae; genus Croceivirga; species Croceivirga radicis. The sequence continues at coordinate 239,410 of NZ_MTBC01000004.1, read as the reverse complement.
ATTGGGTAAGCCTATATTCTTCAAAAGCTTGTTCGATCTCTTTTTTAGTATTCATGACAAATGGGCCATGCTGTGCTATGGGTTCAGCAATAGGCTTGCCCTGTAATAACAATAAACTGGCACTTTTTGCATTAGTGCTTATTTCTGTTTTGATGTTGGCGTTTAGGTCTATTCCATGATTAACCTTAATTGGTTCCTGGTTAATCTGTAATTGTTCTCCTTCGTAAAAGTAAAGCGTCCTGTTTATAGTAGCATTTGTTGTGGGTAAAGTAAATGTACTATTGGGCTTAAGTTTTAAAGTCCAAATAGCTACTTCGTTTTCATTAAGGTTTGCCCAGGAATTTGGAGCAGGAGATGGAGCTTTATTACCGTGGTACGTACCTGCAATTAGTTGTAATTCTGTGCCATTCTCCGTAACAATAGGTATATCTTCTCGCCAAAGCATTTTAAAATGTGGTTCTGTAAACTTATCCTTTTGTGGTAAATTCAACCAAATTTGAAAGAGTTCTAAAGTGTTGGGTTTGTCTTGGTGCAATAAAGGGAACATTTCTGAGTGTTGTACCCCACGGCCGGCCGTCATCCATTGTACATCTCCCATGCCAAACCTGCCGGCTGCCCCAAGGGAATCCGAATGGTCACAGTAACCTTTGTTTACTACGGTAATAGTTTCAAAACCACGATGGGGATGGTACGGAAAACCAGGTATGGTTTTACCATGATACATTCTAAAGCCATTCTTTTTCTGAAAATCATTGCCTAAAGGTCTCCCCTCTAAATGTTTTTGATCTGGCCCTAAGGTTTCTGTCCCTTCTGGATAATTATCTTGATGGTAAACACAGAATAAGAATGGGTCTTGTGTTAGCCAAGGAAAGCCAAGCGGAAAAATTTTATGTATTGCACTCATAAAACGATTAATTTACATTGCTAATCTCTATCCACTGCCCGTTTGGGTCTTGAATAAAAATTTGTTCTAGATACTCTGATTTATCTAAAGGATGTTCATCTTTTTTTGCACTCTTGTAATATGGAATGTTATTGCTTTTTAAGTGGCTAATAACCCTGTTTAAATAGGGCGTAGTTAAGTTGATGATATTATTTTCGGTTGAAGTTAAGGAGTCTTTTTTTAATAACTTTATTTGCGTCTGGGCATCTAGATACAAAAGCTTAAATTTTTCATGTTCGTTACCACTTGTTCTAAATCCGAATATTTGTTCGTAAAATTTAGCCGTATTGTCTATGTCTGTTGTAAATAAGTTGACTTGCTTAATGGTAAACTCAAATTGGTTGTTTAGGGCAAGAAATTGTGTTTTGAGAAAAATTTGCTCCCACTCGCCTTTATCATATACACCAACCGTATAGTTATAGGTATGATCATTTAGATATTCCCAATGGTCTGTAACTTGGGTACCCCCATAATCATAACTGTACCAAATGTCTTTATCTGTTATATATACTTTACCTTCGGTAGTGTTTCCCTCAATATCAAATTCCCAAAATTTAATTTTTCCTGTTCGGGGTTCAAATTTACGGATTCCATGGGCCCTATGCCCAAAGGCCTTTTGTTCGGGGTCTAGAAACCCTTTTGTTTCTGTTATTACCAGATTGCTATCTAGCGCTATTCTAAAAATTTGCTCTTGTTTAAAAGTAGAACCGTTACCCCAGACTCCTTCGGCTATCCAAGTTTTACCTAGTAGCGGAATAAACGCTTGCATATCTTTTTGTTGGGCGTTAAGCGACAAAAAGCCTGCTAAAAGCAGGCTATAAACGTAATTATTTGACATGTAATCAATTAGTTTTTTCCAATTGGAGGCGGTCCGTCTATCATGGCTTCGTACTTTTCGTCTCCTTTTCTTGTTTTAAACTCTTCTTTAACTTTGGTTACCAATTTAGGATTTTCAAATAAATCTACCATCGTCATTGCCATTGCTTTTGAGGCATAGACCATACCTTTATGACCAATGCTCATTCCACCACAGGCTACTACCGCCCACGAATGCCATGGCGTATCTTTTGGCGCTACGGTTACACTTAAATTTATATTGGGCACATTCCAACTAACATCGCCTACATCCGTAGAACCGCCACCAGGTAATTCTTGGGTTTCTAGTAATGGATTTATATTGCTGTCCATACCAACTTCTGGCTTGCCGGTAGCTTTTTGTATGGCTTTACCAAAGGCTTCTTCTTCCTGGGTATAGGAAATAGGCCCTAAAAGTTCTAGGTTTCCTTGCATAATTTCACCTCCAGTACGGTTTACCAATGTTTCGTAAATACCAGAGACCAAGCTAATTTTATAATCAACATTTGCCATAATTGCTGCACCCTCTGCCATTTTTTTTACCTGTTCATAAGTGGGTAGCATTACTTTTCTTTTTGGGTCTCTTACCCGTACCCAAATTTTAGAATAATCCGGAACTACATTAACCACTTGACCGCCATCTTGTATATGATAATGGATTCTAGAGGTAGGTTTAATATGTTCACGATAGTAATTGATGCCGGTGGTGTAAAGCTCTAACGCATCAGAAGCACTTCTTCCGTTCCAAGGGTCAGCAGAAGCATGCGCTGCTTGTCCGTAGAATTCTACTATAAAATCGATTAGGGAAAGACCGCTTTGTACATCTGCTTCAATATTGGCGCCAGGATGCCAGCTAATATTTACATCTACATCGTCCCAAAGGCCAGCCTCTACCATCCAAACCTTTGCAAAGTATTTTTCTTCTGCTGGTGTTCCCAAGAACTTAACGGTTCCTTTAATTGTACCCGCTTCTATTTGTTCTTTTATAGCAATTGCCGCACCTAAACTTGCTGCACCAAACATGTTATGACCACAACCATGGCCTGGAGCTCCCTCGTTTAACGGATTTTTTGTAGGTTCTGTTTTTTGTGATAACCCCGGTAATGCATCAAATTCTCCCAATATACTAATTACCGGTTTTCCAGAGCCGTAGGTGGCGGTAAAAGCCGTTGGAATGTTAGCTACGCCGCGCGCTACGGTAAGACCGTTTTTTTCTGCATAGCTTGCTAATATTTCTGCAGATTTACTCTCCTCAAAAGCTGTTTCTGCCAAAGCCCAAATAGAATCGCTAATTGCAATAAGGTTTTCTTTGTGGTTTTCTACAGAACTAATAACGGCTTTCTTGTTTTTGCCCATTTTTTGGGCAACGAGTAGGGTTGGTAGTGCTGCTGTAAAGAAACAACACAATAGTAGTTTTTTCATAATTAGTACTCTTTGGTTATCCCTAAATGTACTAATAAAAAAAAGTTATCCTACAGCTTCTTTATATACTTTTAAACAACGTTCTCTAGCTTCCTTATGGTTTACCATCTTATCTGGGTAGCTAAATTCATTTATATCCGTTACCCAACGGTTAATATATTTCTTGTCCTTATCAAATTTATCTACTTGGGTCATGGGATTAAATATCCTGAAGTAAGGTGCGGCATCTACACCACTGCCAGCTGCCCATTGCCAATTACCTACATTGCTGGCCATTTCATAATCCAATAACTTTTCTGCAAAATAAGCTTCGCCCCAACGCCAGTCTATAAGTAAATGTTTACATAAAAAACTAGCCACCAACATACGCACCCTGTTGTGCATATATCCGGTTTTGTTAAGTTGTCGCATACCTGCATCTACCAAGGCGTAGCCCGTTTTACCGGCTTTCCACTTTTCAAATTCCTCTTCGTTATTGCGCCAATTTATGCGGTCATATTTTTCGCGGAAGGCGTTATTTACCGTTTTTGGATAATGATATAGAATTTGCATAAAAAATTCTCTCCAAATCAATTCGTTCCAAAAGGTTTCATTTTTTTCCTCTGTGGCCTTCTTAACCATTTTTCTAACAGATACGGTACCAAACCTTAAATGTGGCCCAAGTCTAGATGTTCCATTTTTTAAATAAGGGTAGTTGCGGGTATCCTCATAATTGGCTATTAAATGTTGAGTGGTTAAATAATCTGGTATTTCTATTTTGGATTTTTCAAAACCCATATCTGAAAGACTAAGGTTGGGCAGTCTACTGTGCTTTACGTAACTATCAAAGTTTTTTTCGCTATCATAATTTACCAAGTCTTTAGATGGGTTAAATGTTTCTTTCCATTTTTTCATGTAGGGTGTGTACACCACATAAGGGTCGCCATCATTTTTAACAACTTCATCTTTTTCAAAAATTACTTGGTCCTTAAATGTTTTAAAATTGATTCCTTTGTCCTCAAGAAATTCTTTGACCGCGGTATCTCGTTGTTTAGCGTAAGGTTCGTAATCATGATTTGTAAAAACGGTCTCGATGTTGTAATCATCAACTAGTTTTTTAAAAACTGTTTTAGGCGTATCGTAAAATATTGCAAGACTGCTATCTACTTTATCCTGAAGCGTTTTTCGCATTTGTTGCAGCGTTTCAAAGATAAACGTGACCCTAGCGTCATCTTTGGGTAAATTTTCAAGAATTTCTTTATCGAAAATGAAAATGGGTAAGATGGGATAATCTCCAGATAGGGCCTGGTAAAGCCCAACATTATCCTCCAAACGTAAATCCCTCCTGAACCAAAATATCGAAATTTTATCTTGCATCATTGGGTGTTTAAGGTTGATAATCCGCCATCTACACCTATAATTTGTCCGGTAATCCAAGAAGATTTATCAGATAAAAGATAGGCAGCCAAATTAGCCACATCTTTAGGTTGGCCATAGCGGTTTAACGGATGCCTTTTGGCCATCATTTCTTTTTTCTTATCGTTACTTAATAAACGGTCTGCCAATGGAGTATCTATCAATGAAGGGGCTATAGCATTAACCCTTATTTTAGGAGCATATTCTGCGGCAAGCGATTTGGCAAAACCCTCTACGGCTCCTTTGGCGGCGGCAATGCTTGAATGGAACGGCATTCCTGTACCTACCGCAACGGTACTAAAGAAAACCATACTTGATTTTTCTTTTAGCAGGGGAATAACTTTTTGTACCACCTTTATCAATGAGAAAAAATTTAACCGCATGTCTTGCTCAAATGTTTCCAAGGATAACATTTTAAACGGTTTTAAGTTTATGCTTCCAGGTAGGTATGCAAAACCATCCAATTCTTTTGGTAAACTATCCGTATTTAAGGTGTCTGTTGTGGCATCAAAAACAATGTGATTAACCTCTAAATTTCCTAAATCGTCTTTTTCTCTAGATGCTACGTAAACGGTACAGCCTTCATCTACAAGTATTTTTGCTAATTCAAATCCTATTCCGTGAGAACCGCCGATAAGTAAAATATTCTTTTCCATTTTATTCAAAATTTATACTGTTTTTGTATCCGTTAAGCTTTCCAAATAGTTCATTCAATTTAGCCTCTCGGAACTCAAAAATTTTCTTTAATTGTTGCTTTACCAATAATGGATGCGCAAGCCTGCCAATAAAACCTAGAGGAATTTTATAGTCAATAATATCTTCCATTTCTACACCACCCGTAACCTCCTTTATAAAATGCTTATGGTGCCACAAGGCATAGGGGCCAAAGCGTTGCTCATCAACAAAATATTCTCCTTCTTTAACATGGGAAATTTCAGTGACCCATTTTGTGGCAATTCCAGGAAACGGATATACTTTATATTGGATTATTTGTCCTGGATACATGCCTTTATCCGCTCCGGATAAAATTTTAAATCCCATGTGTTCTGGGGTAATTTCCTTGAGGTTATTAGGATTGGACAAAAAGTCCCATGCTTTTTCCTTAGAAATAGCTAATCCTTGTTTTGCAACTAACCTGTACACTTTCATTCTTCAATTTTTAACAAATATATTAGCGAAAGTGTTTAATAAAAAATATAAATAGTTAAACAATTAAGAATTTAATGGATTCGGCTCATAGATAATTCTGTAAATTAGATTTATGAGAAACACGTTGTATGTTCTACTTTTCTTATTTAACTCAAGTTTAATGGCTCAAATACAAATACGGGAATTAGGTATTTTACCTGAGAATTTATTAGAAAGTAGTGGTCTATTAAATATAAATAACCAGATTTATTCTTTTAATGATTCTGGAAATACCACTGTTTTATATGAGTTGGATACGGTTGATGTTTCCATAAAAAATGAAGTTGACCTAACCAACATAGAAACCCAAGATTGGGAAGCTATAACGGCAGATGAAGCAACGGTTTACTTAGCAGATATTGGAAATAATAAAGGGGCTAGGAAAGATTTGGTCATTTATACCGTACCAAGGCAGCAAATTTTGGATAATACGGTAAGTTCTTTTGGCGAAATAAGTTTTTCTTATCCTGATCAAACTGATTTTAGCGGTACTGAAAATAGCGATTTTGATGCGGAAGCTATATTAGCTTCTACCAATCAGCTTTATATTTTTACAAAGCAATGGCAGAGTAATCAAACACGGATTTATAGCATACCCAAAACGGCGGGTTCTTATATTGCGCAAAATATTGGAACCATACAAATTGATGGTTTGGTAACGGATGCCACTTGGCAGCCAGATGCAAACGCCATAGCTGTGGTTGGCTATTCTAACACTTTACAACCATTTTTTGCCTTGATACCTTTTAATGTGGAGTCAATTGATGGTGTTACCATTAAAAAATATGATTTACCCATTGGTTTGGCCCAGGTTGAAGGTATAACCGCAATTGGCCAAAACCAATTTTTAATCTCTTGTGAAAAATTCACCAATCCACCTTTTATCAAAAGTCCAGCTAGGTTGTTCCTGTTAAAAATTCCTGAAGATGAAACCGATGCGGGTAGTACCAATTCAGATACCGATAATAATAACGACGAGAACAATGAAGAGGAAGATATTCCAAATCTCGATAGCGAAGATGTACCGTTAGATGTTTTACTTTATTTAGAAAAGGAAAGTGATTTCTTAAGTTTTAAGTTTACCGATGAGACTTCTATTTTGGGTGCAAAAATATTTGATGTAACGGGAAAACAAATACTCTCATTTACTCCTCAACAAATTTTAGATAAACAGTTTAATATAAGTACATTGAGTTCTTCTATTTATCATATTTCTTTTTTTACTAATGGCAGAACGTTGGTAAAGCCATTCTATAAAACGCAATAAGGTATTTAAGTTTTTATTAACGTTTAAGGCAGTGCTTTATCTCTAGTTTTGTTTTAAAACTAAAATATACTAGAACATGAAAAAACTAGCTTTATTAGGATTGGCATTCGCTTTATCATTTGGTGCAATGGCCCAGATACAAACACCACAGCCAAGCCCAAGCTCAACATTGACCCAAAAAGTGGGTCTAACAGACGTTACAGTAGAATATTCTAGACCTTCCATGAGAGGCAGAACTATTTTTGGTGACTTAGTACCTTATGGAAAATTATGGAGAACAGGTGCCAACCAAAATACCATTATTACATTTAGTGATGATGTTAAAGTAGGCGGTAAAGATCTTAAGGCTGGTTCTTATGCGGTATTTACAAAACCCGGTGAAGCAGTTTGGGAAGTAATTTTTTATGCAGATACCAATAATTGGGGTACACCACAAAATTGGGATGCTAGTAAGGTAGCCGCAACGGTAAAAACAGAAGTATATCCTGTAGAGATGCCTATTGAAACGTTTACCATTACCATTGATGATATTACCAATAATGATGCACTTTTTGGTATCCTTTGGGAAAAAGTATATGTAGGGGTAAAGTTTGAGGTGCCAACCCAACAGAAAGCCATGAAGAGCATTGAAGCTGCAATGGCTGGTCCAAGTGGAAATGACTATTATGCTGCCGCTTCGTATTATTTTGAAGAGGGACAAGACATTGCTAAAGCAAAAGAATGGATAGATAAGGCCGTAGCTGCCAATCCAAATGCATTTTGGATGATGCGTAAGCAATCTTTAATATATGCCAAGTCTGGCGATAAAAAAGGTGCAATTGAAGCGGCTAAAAAATCATTAGCTGCTGCTGAAGCTGCTGGAAATGCAGATTACGTAAAGATGAATAAAGATTCTTTAGCAGAGTGGGGAGCTAAATAAATTTCTATGAAACCCAAAGAAAAATTAACCCCGAATAGATTCGGGGTTTTTTTATATCCGTATTGGATTATTGTTTTTTAAGACACGATCTAAGGTCTCTAATAGTAGTGCAAATAAAATAACCAAAGCACACCCAAAAGCATTAAGCCATAAATAAGACATCCAATTCTGGTACCAGCCTACAATAACAATAATTTGGGTAATTATGGCCGCCATAAAAACGGCGTTTCCTTTTACAAATTTTATAAAAAACGCTAGCAAGAAAATCCCCAAAACGTTGCCATAAAAAATAGAGCCAATAATATTAACCAGCTGTATTAAATTATCAAAAAGGCTGGCAATATTTGCTATGAGAATAGCCACGATACCCCAAACTAAGGTGAAAATTTTGGTGGCCTTAACTTCTTGTTTGGCAGAAATCGGCTGTGTTTTATTTCGTTTATAAAGGTCTAATGCACTAATGGTTCCTAAGGCATTTAATTCCGAAGCCGTAGAAGACATTGCCGCAGATAAGATTACGGCCAAAAGTAGACCTATGAATCCCCTTGGTAAATTATTAAGGATAAAGTGAATAAATACATAATCCTTATCATTGGTTTCTACAGTAGGATCTGCTTCTTCAATAAGAATTCTTGCGGCCGCCCTGTTCTGTTCCTCGTGCTGGTTAACTGCCCTTAAATTGATTTTAGCTTGTTCAATTGCGTCATAATCTTTTAATTTAAGTGCGCTAACAAAGGCATTTTGCGCCGTACGTTTATCGGTTTCCGTATCACGATGTTCCGCTTCTAAAGCATTAAAATCCGAAGCTAAACTAGAGGCCTCAATGGCCATCTTGGCAGCTGGATTAAAATGTAAGGGTGCGGCATTGTATTGGTAAAATACAAAGACCATTACACCTACCAAGAGAATAAAAAACTGCATTGGTATTTTTAACAGTGCATTGAATATTAAACCCAACTGGCTCTCCCTAACACTTTTACCTGATAGATAGCGCTGCACCTGACTTTGATCGGTACCAAAATATGCCAGCATTAAGAAAAAACCTCCTGTGATACCACTCCAAAAGGTGTATCTGTTTTGCGTGTCTAATTCAAAATTTAGAATATTCAATTTATCATTGGCCCCAGCAATTTTTAGTGCTTCGCTAAAAGTTACGTCTGCCGGTAGGCTTCCTAAAATAAAAAAGAACGCAAAAAACATACCTACCATTATAACAAACATTTGTTGTTTTTGGGTAATATTCACTGCTTTGGTACCACCAGATACCGTATAAAGAATAACAAGAATACCAATAATAATGTTTAGCGTACTAAGGTCCCAACCCAGTACGGCAGATAGGATAATAGAAGGAGCAAAAATGGTTATACCAGCGGCGAGACCACGTTGTATCAAGAATAAGATAGCGGTTAATGTTCTAGTTTTTAAATCAAATCTATTTTCTAACATTTCATAGGCCGTATAAACTTTTAACCTATGATAGATAGGAATAAAAACCATACAGATTACAATCATGGCCATGGGTAAACCAAAATAGAATTGAACAAAGCCCATACCATCATGAAAAGCTTGGCCAGGCGTGGATAAAAAGGTAATAGCACTTGCTTGGGTAGCCATTACAGACAAACCAATTGTCCACCATTTAGTGTCTTTGCCACCTTTTACGTAATCTTCTACATCATTACTATTACGTGTTTTATAAATACCAAAGCCAACAATAAAGAGTAGGGTAGTAGCAAGAACTAGCCAATCTAATAATTCCATCAATTAGTTGTTTGCGTTCATTAAATACACAAAGTATAAAATATAGACTATGTTAAGTACCAGTACAAGCGTATACTCTTTTTTCCAAACGTATGTATTCTTTTGTTTTGGATGCTCTTTCATCTTACTCCTTACCTTTGCCTAAAGATAGCATATTAGCAAACAACTTATAAGCGCCTGGTACCCCAGCAGGTAATTCCCTAAAAAAGCTTAATCCAGTATAAACATAGTAGCCCTTACCATATTTAGCAACCAAAAGGCTGCCTTGGGTAAGTGCTTCCCCAGTATCATTCATGCCCAAAATAGGAGTAAATTCTTTGCTCCATTCGTTTGGAAAATAAAGTCCTCTTTCTTGTATCCAATTATTAAAATCTGCTTGCAGAATTTTATTTGGTTTGTTGAGGACGGGATGTTCTGGATTTAAAAATCGAACCGCTGCATTTTCATCTGTAACACGGTCCCTAGATATGGTTATGGGGTAGGGGGCAATATTTTCAAATTGAGAAGCCCATCTATTAGCAGTGTTATATTGAACGATCATAGTACCACCATTGGCCACATATTCTAGTAAAATTCCCTGTTTAAATTTAAGGTCGTTTAGAACATTGTATGCACGTATGCCCATTACAATACCATCAAACTGTGCCAAGTCTGAAGCATTTTCAATATTTTCCAAAGCTAGGATATTCACGTTATACCCTATTTGAGTAAGACTTTGCGGTACGTTGTCTCCAGCGCCCACTATATAACCTATATTTTCGCCTTCTTTTTTAATATCTAAGCGTACAACCTTACTTTGAGCCGGTAGTAAAACCGATTGCTTTGGAATATGGTCGTAGTCTATTTCTGTTAGGCTTTGATTATAGGTTTGGCCACTTGCGGTAAGAACAGGAGTTAATTCTCCAACACTTTCATTTATGGTAGGCGTTACCGTGAATTGCAGACTAACAGCTTCACCCTTTTGCGAAATTGTAAAGTCTTGAGCCGCACTAACGAGCCAACCTTTAGGCGCATTCAAAGCGATAGTACCATTTAGATTGTCTTTACCAGCTTTGATAAATACGGTAACTTCTTGGGGATTTTTATCAGCAAATAAAATAACTTCATCTTTAAAAGATGCCGTAGCAACAGGCAAGACTACAAAGGGTTCGTATTGCTCTCCTTTATCCGGTTTAGAAAAATGATATACTACTGGTTTTTCAATGGTTAAATCTGTACCATTAATAGATAGATCAAAGTAGGCTTTTAAGGCGGTTGGTGTTTCCGGCTTACCAATTAATTCTTGGTCGTTAACCTTATACATACCAAGGCTGCCCTTGCTAAGTAACCAATATGGTGCGGTATATTTAGAATTATTAGGTAAGGAAACCTCTATTTCAAAGGTTTTTTTCTGATTATTATCTAGCGAAACACTGGTGTTTAGATTAGCCAAATTTTGGTTTACGGAAATTGCATTCAACTTTGCATTAATTGAACTTCTGTTAACAGCTTCTAGATAAACTTTTACCGTACTACCCGGGCTAGCAGAACCTTGCTGTGTACCCGCTTCTAGGTAAATGCCAGAACAGGCCAAGATTACATTTTCTAATTCTTTAAGCTTGCGTTCTCTCCAAAATGCGTCTTCCACATTTTGTAGTAATTTATACGCCTGTAAAAGTTCTGGGATATGTACACTAGGGTTGGTAAAATTAAAATCTGCTTCTATTTTATTTAAAATCTCACCTATTGCTTTGCCGCCTTTAACCCTTGTCCATGTGGTATTGATTCCTTCAAAAATGTCATTATTGTTCTTAGGTTTTGAACCTTTCAAAAATTCAACATATTCCGTTTCTGAACCTCTAGAACCCATTTGCCCAAAACCTTGGCAAAGGTGTTGACTACGAGAAGCAGCAGCTATTTCATTATTGCTGAGTCCTAACTCAGGATAAAATACGCCAATATCCATTCCAATAAGATTGCTTTTATCGGCTTCTTCAAATTTTTCCCTAGATCCGTAAAACCACCAAGATGTATTGAAAAATAATCGTTTTGGTGTCCATGGTTGGGTATAGCGTAGTTGCTCTGGGTATTTAGTTTCGTCTTTGGCAAGGTCAAAGGCCTCTACACTTAACATAGCCGATCCGGTATGGTGACCGTGTGTAGAACCAGGTGTTCTATGGTCAAAACGGTTTATAATTACATCTGGTCTTAATTTTCTAATAGTCCAAACTACGTCTCCCAATACTTCTTCTTTGTTCCAGATATCAAAAGTTTCGTCTGGATGTTTAGAAAAACCAAAATCTACCGCCCTTGTAAAACGTTGATAGCCACCGTCTACATTTCTAGCCGCTAACAATTCTTGGGTACGTAATACGCCCAGCAATTCTTTAAACTCGGTTCCTATAAGGTTTTGCCCCCCATCTCCTCTGGTGATGGATAAATAGGTGGTGTGGGCTTTTACTTCATTAGCTAAATAGGAAATTAATCTAGTATTTTCATCATCTGGATGCGCGGCAACAAAGAGTACATTACCTAGAAAATTAAGCTTTTGAATTTCGTTATGTATTTCAGATGAAGATAACTTTTTGGGCTGCTGTGCCTTAAGTGTAATTGTAGACAATACCAAACAGCAGAATAATAGCTTGTATAATTGCATTTTGGGTTGGTTTGTTAACTTCAAATATAGGGACATACGAGGCAGGGATTATGCTTTTAGAGTTTCTTTAACAACTAAAAGTGCTGTTCTAGGTCTTCATCTGTGGCAACTTGTTTCTGTATTAAAACCACGCCTTTTTGAAGGATTAAATTATTGGGGTAGGTAAGTAATTCTCCCGTATCTTCCTTTATAAGAATCATACTAAAAGCTTGTATATCTGCAATAATGGCTTCTTCTGGAAAATCTTTATCCTGTATTCGTATACGGTCTCCTATTTTATAAGGGAAATAAAAAAACAAAATTATACCGGCGGTAACATTGCTAAGAATAGACCAGTTGGCAAATAAGGCAACACCCAACACCGCAAAAGCGGATGAAATTAAGAAGCCGACTTCTTTAAAATTAACACCCCAAATTAATATTAAGGCAACCATTAAAATAATAAATAGACCAAAGCTAACGTACCGCATTACCAAACGGGTACGCATTTGGTTAATATCACTGATTAAACCAATCCGCTTTACGGTTTTTAAGGTTAAAAATCTAATGATGCCAAATAATAATAGGGCTACAAACGAGCCAAATAGCTCGTTTTTATACGTTGAAATGATTGTTTCAAGATTTATCATAGACCTAGACTGTCTCTTAAGCTTGTATAGCTATTGGAATTTTGTTTCCAATACGGGGTTTTTAATTTTCTTATTTGGGTAGCCTTGGATGTCATTTTGCTTGCGTTTTTACCAAAACCACTAATAAAAGTTTCTTCCCATCCATTAATTTCATAGGGAAATTCAGTGTTAAAACTTATGCTTAGTTCCCGTTCATTATCAATGTACTTTATGGTATAAATACTTACCTCACCTTGGTTATCTAATGTAGCTTTTGCTTGCATCGCTTTTACCTCTTTGTGTTTTAACCTAAAGTATTCTAAAGAGGGTAATATTTCTATATTTCCCAAGGGTAGACTTTCAGGATTTATTCTAATAATATTCCAAATTTCGTTTTCTAAATGTGTCTTAGGTAAAACCAGTTGTTGGTCTGCTTCGCTTTCAAAATAACTATGGCTTATTACTTCAAAATCAGCTCTGTTGTTTAATTGTGCATAGACTTGCCCGCACCATTCTTGTGCAGAAAAACTGCTTTTTAATGCATGTTGATTGTTGTACACAGGGTAAAACGTACTGCTCATAATAGAGTAGGGGTAAATTCCCGTTAAATAGTTTTTAGTGGCATTTAGTTTTAAAACTGGAATATTATCTGGATTTCTATTATCTGCCTTTACTTGTTTGCCTTCTAAAAAAGGCTCTGTTACGTAAATTAGGACAGCATTACCCTCCCTAATTTCACCATACCTAGCCTGCTCAAGCCTATAACTGGTAATTTCTGCATCACCAGCATACCAATAGGCTTTAAAATCTTTAGAAAGCGGTTGTTTAGGCGGCAATTCCTTTTTTTCTGCTTGTAAAGTAGTGTCTATTGTATGGACCGCTTTTTTTTCTTCCGAACATTGAATTAAGCATAATCCAATGAATACGGTAGTGCCTTTTTTTAGTATGTTCAAGATTTTCATAGGCTGTATTTTATAAACAAAAGTAATGGGAAGGTACTTATTCTACCATATCCATTAACGTTTTATAAACTAGATGGGTGGGTAACCCTACCACATTGTTATAACTGCCTTTAATTTCTTCTATGCCAATAGCACCAATCCATTCTTGAATGCCATAGGCACCAGCTTTGTCAAATGGTGTGTATTGTTCTACATAGAAACTAATCTCTTCTGGGGTCAATTTTTTTAATTTAACCTCCGTATTTGCATGTACAGTTATTTGTTTTTGGATGGTTGTAAAACAAACGGAAGTAATTACACTATGCCATTGGCCAGATAATTTTTCTAACATTGCAATAGCTTCTTTCTTATTCCCAGCTTTTGCCAAAGACCTGCCATTGCACCACACTACCGTGTCCGAAGTGAGCAGAATTTCATTTTGTGCCAAGTTGGTAAAAGGGGTGGCTTTTAATTGGGCTAGGTAATCTGCAATAGCGGCACCCTCTAGATGTTCTGGGTAAACTTCTTCAACTGATTTTATAGAAATACGAAAAGGAATACCAAGTTCTTCTAGAAATTTTTTACGCCTGGGGGAACCAGAGGCAAGAATTATTGTTTTGTTCTCTAGTTTTTCTACTAATGGATTTTTAATCATTCTCCGCACTAAAATTTAAATTCCAATCTCCCCTAACTTTTAATACTTGTTCTATTATATCCCTGGCGCAACCTTCACCACCATTTTTATGCGAAACATAATCGCAAATGGCTTTTACTTCTGCCACTGCATCTTGTGGGCAGGTTGCCAACTGTACCATTTTCATGGGCGGAATATCCGGTAAATCGTCTCCCATGTATAAGATGTTTTCTTTTTTTAATCCATATACCTCCATAAACTCCTCCATAGGTTCCTCTTTATGGTGGGCACCCATATAAAATGTGGTTATGCCAAGACCTTGTAATCTTTCCTTAACCCCTGCATTGGTACCACCGGTGATGATACAAATATGGTACCCTTTATTTACAGCTGTTTTTAAAGCCAACCCGTCTTTTACGTTCATTTTACGTAATAGTTCTCCAGAGGTAGTAATGGTTACGGTACCATCTGTAAGTACCCCGTCTACATCAAAAACAAATGTGGTAATATCCTTAAGGTATTCTTTATAATTTTTCTTCATAGGTATGTATAATACTCTCGCTTAATAATTGGTATATTTTCTTGTGCAAGGGGTTTTCTAGCTGATCCATGTGAGATTGCATAGTTAATACATCTTTTCTTTTAGCGGGTCCCGTTTGCGCCTCTCTTGGACCAATGTGTTTAATTTTTTCTACGGTCTCTGTAATCAAAGGATGCAAAATAGCAAATGGCACTTTGTTTTCTTGGCAGATAGAACTGGCTATCGTAAATAAATGATTACTAAAATTATTTGCCAGAACGGCCGCCAAGTGTATAGTTTTTCTCTGATCAGAAGAGATTGTATAAACTTTACTAGAAAGTTTTCTGGCCAGTTCTAAAAGAGTTGCTTCTGTTTTGTTATTACTACCTTCAATACAAAACGGAATAGTAGAAAAGTCTACTCTTTTACCCTTTGTAAAGCTTTGCAAAGGATAGAAAACACCGCTATTACTTGTCTTAATATGAGCTAAAGGCGCAGCACCTGAAGTATGGGCAACGATACCATTTTTTTTTAGCAACAATTGGCTTACCGCTTTAATGGTATCATCGTTCACGGCTATTAAATAGACATCTGCATTTAAAATATGGTCTGGCTTATTGGTTACCGCTATATTTTTAAAATAGGATAGAGCCTCGGTGTTTCTTCCATAAACTTGCTTAAGATTAACAGTGTCCAGTGCTGCTAATGCATTATATAGGTGTTGGGCAACATTACCTGTGCCGAGTAGAATTACAGAAAGCATGTTCAAAATTACAAATATAATATGGCAACATTATAACATATGTTAACACATGTTCCGGGTTATTTTATGCTAAACACGCTCAAATATAATGAGTAAAACACCGTATTTTTGCAAGCCAAAGAACAAACCAGAATATGTTAGATACTTTAAAACAAACGCTCTTTTCTACTAGATTAATGGCTCTGTTATTTATACTATTTGCTGCGGCAATGGGTATAGGCACATTTGTAGAGAGTATGTACAGTACGGAAACGGCAAGAATCTACATATATAATGCTACTTGGTTTGAGGCCATAATGGTGTTTTTTGTCATCAATTTTATAGGTAATATTTTTAGATATCGTTTATTAACTTGGAAAAAATGGCCTGTTCTTATCTTACACCTTTCTTGGATTTTAATTATAGTTGGGGCTTTTGTTACCCGATATATAAGTTTTGAGGGGATGATGCCCATTAGGGAAGGGGAGTCTGAAAATGTATTCTATTCGGATAAGACTTATTTAACCGCATTTGTGGATGGTGATATTAACGGCGAAACCAAGCGTAAAATTCTTGAAGACGATATATTGGTAACTCCAGAAGGAAAAAGAAGTAGCTTACCCTGGAAAGGAGATTTTAACGGTACACCCTTTACAATTAGTTATGCTGGTTTTATAGATGGCGCCAAAAAAGGACTGGTACCGGACCCTAATGGCAAGAATTATCTTAAAATTGTGGAAGCGGGAGATGGGCAACGCCATGAACATTATCTGGAGGATGGTAAAATTGCTAGCATCCACAACGTTTTATTTGCATTGAACAAAGAAACAAACGGTGCCATAAATATCTTTTTTGATGGTGATAACTATTCTTTAAAAGCCCCTTTTGAAGGTGATTTTATGCGTATGGCAGACCAATTTAAAGGAGCTGTTGCAAAGGATAGTTTACAGCAACTTCAATTGCGTTCTCTTTACAATATGGCGGGTATGCAATTTGTTATTCCAGAGCCTATGGTAAAAGGTAGCTACGGAGTTGTAGCACTACCAGAAAACGAAATAACCAAAGAGTCTCAAGATGCTTTAATACTAGATGTTACGGTAAACGGGGAAACGGTAAAGAAAAAGATTTTAGGAGGTAAGGGTAGTGTGCCGTTTACCGATAAATTTATGGTAGGAGGTCTTGGTTTTATGCTCAAATATGGCTCTAAAGAACACACCTTGCCCTTTAATGTAAAGTTGAACGATTTTATTGCCGAAAAATACCCAGGTACGGTTAATAGCTACAAATCTTTTATGAGTAAGGTTACCATAGAAGATGAACGCCCTTTTGATTATGATATTTATATGAACCATATTTTGGACCATCAAGGTTATCGATTTTTTCAGTCTAGTTTTATGCCAGATGAAAAGGGTACCGTTCTAAGTGTTAATCATGACCAATGGGGAACTTGGATTACGTATATAGGATACTTTCTACTCTATTTAGGATTAATGGGTATTATGTTTTTTGGCAAATCCAGGTTTAGGGACCTAACGGCTAGTTTGGAAAAATTAAGTAAAAAAAGAAAGGGAATGGCCACGTTGATTTTATTATTAATGGCCGGGCCTACTTTTGCACAACAAGGAGAAAGCCATGAAGGGCACAATCAATTACCAACGGCTGCCCAAGTAGACTCTGTAATAGCTGCAACTACCGTAACCGAAGAACATGCCGATAAATTTGGAGCACTGGTAATTCAGGATGAAGGAGGGCGAATGAAACCCTTGCATACGTTTACATCTGAATTATTACGAAAATTAAGTGGTAAGGATAAGTATAACGGTTTAAACTCGGATCAGGTTTTTATTTCGATGATGTTAAACCCTTCGGCTTGGTATAATGTAGAATTTATTAATCTAGGTGAAATACAAAACGATAGTATAAGAGAAATAATTGGAGTTCCCTCCACTCAGAAAAGAGTAAAGGCTACAGATTTTTTTGATGCTACGGGCATGTACAAACTAAGGCCATATTTAGAAGAAGCCACTTCTACCACCAATCCAAATAAATTTCAGAAAGACTTTACTAAAGCCCATGAACGTTTTGGATTACTCAACACGGCATTAAGTGGTCAAATTTTAAAGATTTTTCCGTTGTTGAATGATGAAAATAACAAGTGGATATCTACTATAGAATTTAGGTCTGGCCAACATCAAGTTCAAGATTCGCTTTATGCCAATTTTATGCAAAATTCGGTCCCTTATTACTTGAACAGTGTACAAGCAGCTATTAAAACGGGAGATTACAGTACTGCCGATCGGTTGCTAGATGCTTTTAAGCAAAATCAAGAAAATCACGGATCGGAGGTTTTACCGTCAGACGAGAAAATAAAGACAGAGATTCTGTATAACAAGCTAGATATATTTAATAGACTTTATAAGTATTATGCCCTGATTGGTATTTTATACTTTTTGGTGTTAATATTTAGAATTTTTAAAGAAAGGGAAATCTGGAAAGCGGCTTCCTATTTATTTAAGGGTGTACTTATTATCTTCTTTTTATGGCACACAGCTGGTCTAGTTCTCAGATGGTATATTTCTGGTCACGCACCTTGGAGCGATGCTTATGAAAGTATTCTTTACGTTTCTTGGGCCACTATGGGAATGGGACTTTTGTTAGGAACACGCAAAAGTGAACTTACCTTAGCCTCTAGTGCTTTTGTAACATCTATGTTATTATGGATAGCGCATCAAAGCTGGGTGGATCCTGCAATAGCAAATCTTGTTCCTGTATTGGATAGTTATTGGTTAATGATACATGTTGCCGTTATAGTAGGTAGTTATGGACCTTTAACCGTAGGTATGATTTTAGGGGTTACAGCCATGATTTTAATTTTGCTTACTACTAAAAAGAACTATAAGCGAATGGAGCATAACCTTAAGGAATTAACGGTGATCAATGAACTCTCTTTAACTGTTGGTTTGGTTATGTTAACTATTGGTAACTTTTTAGGCGGCCAGTGGGCCAACGAAAGTTGGGGTAGGTATTGGGGTTGGGATCCAAAAGAGACTTGGGCGTTAATTTCAATTATGATCTATGCTTTTGTACTACATATGCGTTTGGTGCCCGGCCTAAGAGGTAAGTGGATTTTTAATTTCTTTAGTGTTATAGCCTTTGCCAGTATTATGATGACCTATTTTGGCGTAAATTTTTACTTAGTAGGCTTACATAGTTATGCTAGCGGGGACCAAGTTATTACACCATCTTTTGTTTGGTACTCAGTATTGGGGGTTTTTATTCTGGGAGGTCTTAGCTATTATAAACACAAAAAGTTTTATAGCAAAAATACAGCTACAGTTTCCTAGCAAAAAAGAATGTTTTTTTAAGGATTTTCTTTTTACTTTTCAAGTATGAAGAACAAGCTAAGTACCAATACGTTACTAAGTTTAACCGCTATGATGGTTAGCGTACTAACCTTGGTTATATTTATTTACCAAACCAGTTTAATGCGTAAGCAAAACTACTTGTCTATTTTACCATATGTTCAATTTGCAGAGCGTAACCACCCCAATAGTAAGATTTACGAACTAAGTTTAAAAAACCACGGTGTAGGTCCGGCAATTTTAGAAAGTGTGCAGATGATCTATCATGGCAAAGTAGAGAATTTAACTAGCTACAACAATGAATTGTTGTCTTACCTAAAGCAAAAACGACCAGCATTAGATAGTTTGGCCAATTATACCTATGCTACCTTGGACCCTGGAATTGCCCTACCTGCAAACGAAGTTTACACTTTCTTAAAAGTGGAGGGTAGTGAAAAGGATTGTAAGCTTATAGCCAATACCATTGAAAGTTTGTTGCAAGATGGCTTGGAGTATAAACTTATCTATAAATCCATACAAGACGAGCGTTGGCAAATTAAAAGTAATAGCCCTACCAATAGCCCAGAAAAATTACATTAATAGTTAAGGATATTTTGCTAACAAGAGTAGCATTAGTTCTTCTGCGGCAACTTTGCCTTTTTCTTTTAAAAACGGTCTTGGCGTATTGTCTCCCAATTCAAAAACAATGGCTGGCATTTTATGCTTTACATAAAAATAAGTTCTAGAAACCATAGTTGGGTCAAGGCTGGTAGATGGCTTAATATTGGTTTGTTTTTGTGGTAACCGATTGGAAATATTCTGTATCCAATCAAAAACGATTTTTCCTTTTTCTCCAGTAACGGTAGTATCTAATGGATAATAAATATCATCCCAAGTAGAATGAAAATCAGCTCCAAAAACAAACTCATAACCTTCTTGGCTTTTTTGCTCTAAAAAGTTTTTAACCGCTCTAGTTTCTGGCTGGTTAAAATTTTGCCAATCCCTATTCAAATCAATGCCCCCCATGTTGTGTCGCCAGTGCCCGTTGTCTACCCCATCGGGATTCATCAAGGGAACAGAAAAAACAGTAAACTTTTGCCTAAACTTTTTGGCAAGTTCAGACGGTCCATTGATTGTTTCGGTAAACGATTTCATTGCTAAAAAACCAGTCACCTCCGGGGGGTGCTGCCTAGAAATAATCATCAAGGCTTTTTTACTATTACCTTCGTTTGTTTTCAACAATTGTAGCGGTCTTTTCTCTGTACTGTAACCAATTATTTTAGATGTGTTATAGGTAAGTTGAGCAAGGCTATCTACCCATAGTTTTACTCTTTTAGACGTATACAACTCTTGTGCGCTTACCCATGTTGTATCTGGGCCTATGGCAAGTTTAATTTCTATTTGTTCTGGGGCCGCATTAATACCAAAATCACCCTTACCCGGATTAATTTCTTCGTAAAAAATGCTATCTATGGGTTTAAAATTTAACCCGTCAGTACTTATTTTAGGATAATACCGGCTTCTAATGTCTTGGTACGTAAATCTAATACTAATAACCTTTTTGGTTTTGCTCCATACTTTAAAGGCATACCAAGGGCTCACGTTAATAGGGGTATTCTCTGCGGTTATCCAGAGTGTATAGTGGTCATTAGCATCATGTACGATTCCATTTAGTCTTCCCCCATCAAAATTATTATCAAAAAAAACAGTGCTATCGTTTAGTGCCCAAGTTCCTTTCCACTGCTTTTGTATGGGTTTACTATTGGTAGGTACAACAGGAGATTTACCTTGACCTTGATACCCTTTGGTAGCGGTTTGGGTAACTGGTGCAGAATTTTTACAAGAAACAATGAAAATAAGGAGGAATAAAAACTTTAAATAATTCATTTTATGGATTTGATCAATGGAATTACGTAACGAATTAAAAAAAAATGCATCTTTGCAGCACTATGAAGTTATAGAAATTATACAATCCGTAATAATTCAGTTGTAAATACACGCAATGTGCATTTGTGGTGGTTTGCATTTACTTATTCTTTTATTCTTAATTCTATAACACGTGAAATCTTCAAACAATACACTACACTCATTTTTTAAAACTTTTTTAGCAGCTATTTCTGGTAAGGAATCAGATTTTACCAACGGCAGTATCAAAAAGGCCATCTTTCTATTAGCTATTCCTATGATTTTGGAAATGATGATGGAAAGTATTTTTGCTATTGTAGACATAGCTTACGTTTCTAAAGTAAGCGTTAATGCAGTAGCAACAATTGGTTTAACGGAATCTGTGATAACGCTGATATATGCACTTGCCATTGGTCTTAGCATGGCAGCTACCGCAATTGTTGCCAGAAGGGTGGGAGAGAAAAATATAGAAGCTGCCAAAAAGTCTGCGGCTCAGGCTATTATACTAGGCACCGCTATTGCAATTACGTTAGGAGTAATCGGTTATTACTATAACCAAGATATTCTTAGATTAATGGGGGCAGAACCAGAGGTGATTTTGGAAGGAGCTGGCTATACAAAATGGCTCCTAACGGGCAACATCACCATTATGCTTCTATTTCTTATCAACGCAATTTTTAGAGGTGCAGGCGATGCCAGTATGGCTATGTGGACGTTGGTCTTATCCAACGGATTAAATATACTATTAGACCCTATTTTTATTTTTGGATGGGGCCCAATTCCACAGTACGGTGTAACTGGGGCGGCAATGGCTACCAACATTGGTAGGGGTAGTGCTGTGCTTTTTCAACTAGTAATTTTATTCTTTGGTTGGGGCAAGATTAAATTGGCTATAACTGATCTGGGTATAAACCTTAAATTGATGTTCAATTTAGTTAAAGTTTCACTGGGTGGTATTGCTCAGTTTTTAATTGGTACCACTAGTTGGGTTTTTTTAATGCGAATCATGTCAGAATTTGGCAGTGAGGTTTTGGCAGGTTATACAATTGCCATAAGAGTAATGATGTTTACATTAATGCCTTCTTGGGGTATGAGTAATGCTGCGGCAACTTTGGTAGGACAGAATTTAGGTGCTAAAAAAGCAGAAAGGGCAGAGCGTTCGGTTTGGATTACGGGAAAATACAATGCCTTTTTTATGGGGTTGGTTTCTTTGGTTTATCTCTTTTTTTCAGAAACCATATTAAGATGGTTCAATACCAATTCGGTAGTTGTAGAAAACGGTTCACTTTGTTTAAAAGTTATGGCAGCAGGTTATGTTTTTTATGCCTACGGCATGGTTATGACCCAAGCATTCAATGGTGCAGGAGATACCCAGACCCCAACAAGAATAAACTTGTTTGCTTTTTGGCTTTTTCAATTGCCTTTAGCCTACGTCCTGGCTTTATGGCTAGGTTTTGGTCCTGTTGGCGTTTTTATGGCAATTACCTTAGCAGAGGTGCTTTTGGTAATATTGGCTTTTTATTGGTTTAAGAAAGGTACTTGGAAAACAGTTCAAGTTTAATGCTTTTTGTATTTTTAAGCTTGTTTTAAAAATTGAAAATGGATACGAAAAAAATAGGTTTAAATACCATCTGCACCCACATTGGCGAAGTTAAAGACGAACAGTTTAAAGGAGCAGTTTCTCCAATATATATGAGTTCTTCTTATGAATACGAAGATGTGGCGGTAAAACGGTATCCTAGGTATTATAATACCCCTAACCAAGCTGCTTTAGGCGAAAAAATAGCCCTTTTGGAACACACGGAGGCTGCTATGATCTTTGGTAGTGGTATGGCTGCTATTAGCCATGCATTAATGGCGTTTTTAAAAGCGGGAGACCATATTGTTTTGCAACAAACGCTCTATGGCGGCACCTATAATTTTGCCGTTACACAATTTGAAAAATATGGTATTTCTTATTCGTTTACAACGGGTTGGCAGCCGGAAGACTTTGCTAATGAATTAAAAGAGAACACAAAGGTAATCTATATAGAAACTCCATCTAACCCCTTATTAACCATTACGGATATTGAGGCCATAGCAAAACTAGCCAAAAGTAAGGGTATCGTGAGTATGATTGACAATACGTTTGCTAGTCCAGTTAATCAAAATCCTGTAGATTTTGGTATTGATATTGTGCTACATAGTGCAACAAAATATATGGGTGGGCACTCAGATATTTGTGCGGGTGCTGTTGCCGCTTCTAAAGAACATATAGAAAAAATTTGGCAGGCATCCATATGTTTTGGTGGTAGTCTAAGCGACCAAACGGTTTGGTTGTTAGAACGTAGTCTTAAAACTATGGGGTTAAGGGTAAAAGAACAAAACAAAAACGCCATGGTATTGGCATCTATGTTAGAGAAACATGATGCCGTAGAGCGGGTATATTATCCAGGTTTAGCATCACATCCTGACCATGAATTGGCTAAAAAACAAATGAAAGGTTTTGGAGGAATGTTGTCCTTTGAGTTATTAGAAACCATAGATGCTACAGCATTTTTAAAAGCTTTAAAATTGATAAAACCATCAATGAGCTTGGCCGGTGTTGAAAGTACTATGTTGTTACCTACCAAAACATCACACTCCCTTATGAGTGCGGCAGATAGGAAGGCACAAGGTATTAAGGACAATTTAATACGATTTAGTGTAGGGATTGAAGAACATGAAGATATTCTTGCCGATATAAACCAAGCCATAACAACAGTAACCAATAACCAAGTTTTAGCATAACATGAAGTTAGATATATTGGTTTTTGGTGCGCATCCAGACGATGCCGAGTTAGGCGCGGGCGCAACTATTGCAAAAGAAATTTCATTAGGAAAAAAAGTTGGAATTATAGATTTGACTCGCGGTGAATTGGGTACCAGGGGCACTGCAGAAATAAGGGACAAGGAGGCTGCAGATGCAGCTAAAATATTGGGTGTTGCCGTTAGAGAAAATTTAGAGTTTGCTGATGGTTTTTTTGTTAACGATAAAGACCATCAATTGGCCGTTATTAAAATGATAAGGAAATATCAGCCAGAAATTATTTTATGTAACGCAATAGATGATAGGCATATAGACCATGGCAAGGGTGCTTCCTTAGTTAGCGATGCCGCTTTTTTGAGTGGTTTGGTAAAGATTGAAACAAAACTATATGGTAGCAAAGAATATCAAACTCCATGGCGGCCAAAACTAATTTATCATTATATACAGTGGAAAAATTTGGTTCCGGATTTTGTTGTAGATGTTACTGGTTTTATGGATAAAAAGAATGAAGCCATACGGGCGTATGCTTCTCAGTTCTATGACCCCAATAGTGATGAACCAGAAACGCCTATTAGTAGTAGTAACTTTATTGAAAGTGTAACATATAGGGCTAGGGACCTAGGTAGGCTAATTGGTGTTGAGCACGCAGAAGGGTTTACAGTAGAACGTTTTGTGGCGGTAGAATCTTTGGATAGCCTAATTTAGTCAGCTAGCTTTTTTAAGGTTTTCAGACAGTTTGGGCACTGTAAAATGGAAAGTGGACCCTTTTTGTGGTGCACTTTCTACCCATATTTTACCATTGTTCTTCTCTATCATTTCTTTACATAGAGACAGGCCAAGACCAGTACCTTTTTCGTTGTTGGTGCCGTAGGTGGTAAAATTGGTATTTGCTTTAAAAATTT
Source organism: Croceivirga radicis (assembly GCF_002072105.2). GTDB lineage: Bacteria > Bacteroidota > Bacteroidia > Flavobacteriales > Flavobacteriaceae > Croceivirga > Croceivirga radicis. Next base: position 214,644 of record NZ_MTBC01000004.1, on the reverse strand, counting down.
TCTCCTTGGTAGCATTATCCATGCCAACTCCGGTATCTTTAATTTTTATTTGAATATGATTTAGACTCTCTTCAGACTCCAACGTTATTAAACCATTATTCGGTGTAAACTTAATAGCGTTGCTAATAAGATTTCTCAACACTAAATCAATTTGATTTTCATCTATAAATGCATTACTTGCTTTTGCAATGTCATTGATTATTTTGATGTCTTTAGCTGCCGCCATTTCATCTAGAAAGTCCAAGTTGTTTTCTGCCAACTTATAAATATTAGTAGTAGTGGGTCTTGTATTGCCACCATTTAATTGTGTTCTTCCCCAAGAAAGAATGTTGTTAAGAGTAAATAGAACATGATCTACATCTGTTTTGGCCTTTCTTATAAATCTATTGGCTTCTTGTTGCCCTAAATCACCAGAGATAATCATCTCTAATAATCCTTGTAGGGCTCCAATAGGACCACGTAAATCGTGACCAACAATAGAGAATAATTTATCTTTAGTGGTGTTAGAACTTTCTAATTCTTTTTCTCTTTCTGTTAAACTAGCCGCTTGTATTTTTAACTCCCTATAGAGTTTTTTAAGTTTTTTCTGGTTTAGGTATAACGGAATTGCGGCTGCTATTAATACAATAAGCACTAAAAGCGCTAAAGTGATAAGGTTTTGTTGCTTGGCTAATTTTTTTTCGTTTTCTAAGATTAGTTCCTTTTTCTGCTGGTCATATTTTAGTTGGGTTTTAAATAATTTTAAACTTTTTGTATTAGACTCTTTAGCCAAGGTGTCTGATAGTGAAGTAAAGATTTCATGATAACACAGCGCTCTTTTATAATCTTCTTTTTCTTTAAAAATTTTGTATAAGGTTTCCGCGCAGTCTATTTGACCTTCTTTAGACTGTATATCCTTTGCAATGTCTAGTCCCTTTAGGGCATAATCTGTAGCCAAACTATCAGAACCCGTTCCCATGTAAGCCAAGGAAAGATTATTGTAAAGCGCAATTTCTCCCCGTTTATCATCTAAATTATTGTTGTAAAGCAGTTTGCTTTGGTCTAACCAATATAGCGCCCATTTCTCTTTTCCTTCTTTTAAATAAATTTCGCCTTTTACACTATAAGAATAGGCCAACCAATCATAAACTTCTTCTTGCTCAAAAGTGTTAATGCTCTGGTTAATGTGAAACATTGCCTGTTTGGTATCTCCAATTTCTGTGTAAATAGAGGCTAAATTGCTTAAGGTTTGCGCAGTAACTACTGGATTATTCAGTTTTTTGTTTATTTCCGTAACTTCTTTGTAAAAATCCAATGCAATGTCATATTCCTGTTGGGAAGCGTAGAGGTGTGCTATATTCTCATTTATAATAGATAGGATATCATTGTCTTGGCTTTTTTTGGCAAAGTCTAGGCCTTTTAAATAATTCATTAAAGATTTTTCATAATCGCCACCATATTGGTATTGCGATGCCAATCTATTTAAAGCGCTAGCTATTAATTTATCGTCATCCAAATTATAGGCTATATCTAGTGCTTTGTTTAGGTTTTCTATGGCTTTAGGAAACGCCCCTTTGTCTGAATAATATACACCATAGTTAAAATAGACATTATAATTGCCTTTTGGATGGTCTGCGTGGATTAAAAGTTTCTGAGCTTTTCTGGTTAAGTTATATAAGCTGTCAACATTGTAGTATCTATATTCTTTGGCTAAAGCTAATACGGCATCTATGTATGCTGTATTTTCACTATTATCTAACCCTTTATTTTTAAAACTTTTGATTTTGAGCGAAAGACTGTCTTTGGTACTTTGGTCTATATTGGAAATACCCAAAGCGTATTGCCCACTTAACAATACTATCAAGAGTTGTAATACCAAAATTTTGGCGTAGTAATTAGGGACTATTTTTTGTTCCAATTGTAGGTCAATAAATTCATAAACAAATCTATTTTACTAATACAAGTATTGAAAATAAATGTTGTGAACTTGGATTATTTGTGTGTTTTGACAGGTAATATTAGTATTTAATCGATGGAATGCAGGAAGATTAAACCATTGGAAATTTTAATCTAAGCTGTTTTATTTGTGCTTTTTGATGATAATCTACAAGTATTTCTCCGTTGTTTTTCGTAGTTAAATCTCCTATAATATTTAAGTCTAAATTACGTATTTTTTGATTGATTGCTTTTTCTTGCCGATGATTTTTGATTAAATTTTTTAGATAAAATTTTAATGTTAGTTTGTTGTTTTCTACCAGCTGTTCTATTATTAATTTTTGGCTTGTTAAAGCATCTTCAGTAAAGATTTTTAAAGTGTTTTTAATGACAAGTGCTAGATGTTTTTTATTTAATTCTAGTGTTATATTGTTTGCTAAAACCTTAAACTCAAAGGAAATACTTTCTGGTAGTTTACTGTATTCTTCTAAAGCTTTTGATAAAAATGAGGTTATTTCAACCTTGTCAGATGTATTTTGATTGTTTTCTAAGTTAGATTTAGCCCAGTGTAATAAGGTAGTGAGTTCGGTTTCGCTTTTATCTAGTTTTTGTTTTAAATCAGAGATGGTTTTTTCTAATTGTTCTGCATTTAGTTTATCCATTTCTGAATTGGACAAGAAAACTTTAAGGTTTTCGATAGGCGATTCTAGGTTTTTTCCAATTTTAGAGAACATCTCCGCTTTTTGCGTATTCTGCACAACCAAGTTCTCTTGTTTTTTTAGTTGAGCTAAGATTTTATTATAGAATATTATTCCTATGCCAATAATTATGATTAAAAGAAAAAAAGAAGCTAGTTTAACGTATTGGTTTTGAGATTTTATTCTTTCGTTTTCTAGGGCAATCAATTCTTCTTGGCTTTTTAAGTCTAAATTAGTTTTAATCAACCCCAGTCTTACTATTCTTCGATTATAATCTAGTTTATTACTCAATTTTTCTGCTTCCAATTTATATTCTAGGGCTTTTTTGGTAGCATTATTTTTCATTGCAATTTTAAATTTTGTTTGCAGAGATTCTATAATGCCAGAAGTATCTTTTAATTGAGATGCTAGTTTTTGTGTAGAATCTGCATAAAATGTAGCGCAAGCCAAATCGCCACGTTTTAAATTAATCTTACTTAATAGGTTCCCAACCAATACCCAATCATAAGGATTAACGGTTAACTTTAAAATGCTATCAGATTTAAAGGTATAATAAGCAGCACTGTCCAAACTATTGATTTTAAAATAGTAGTTGCCAAGACTTCTATAGCTTCTACTAGACCAAAGTGGGTCGTTATCGCTAATAAATTGTTTAAGACTTGTAAAGGCATACGTTTTGGCTTTTAAAAAATTGTCAACTTTTAAAGCGTTCAATGCAATATTGGATTTTGATCTAGCTGCTTGAGAAAAATTATTTATACTTAAATGCAAACTATCTGCAAGATGGTATTGGACGTCTGCTTCAGAATACATACCAATACCCGTATACATATAACCTAAATTATGCCTTATGGTTGCTTCTTCTGCCGCGAACCCTCTTTTTTTGCAAATATTAATTGCCTTAAAGGACAGTTCCAATGCTTTTTCCTCGTTTCCTGAAATAATAGATTGTATGGCAAACGTCTTATAAAATTCTACCTTTACCGCATCATCTTTTTCTTGTTTTATAAATTCGTTGATGCGGTTGTAATAGCGAGATGCATTATCATTATCCCCAATATCTGTGTAATACCCCGCAATACCATTTAAGGCCAATAACTCTCCTTTTTTATAGTTGAGTTTCTTACTAATACCTAATGCCTTTTGAGCGTAAATAAGAACACTGTCTGGTTGTCTAAAACGATATTTTTTAGAAACGGATAAAAGTAAATCTACATAGGGTTCATTTCTTAATCCACTGCTATCTTGAGCGCTCATTATTGGAGCAGATAGAAGAAGAACATAAAGACATATAATTTTTAGTATAAAACTTGGATTCATTACTTGCAATAAGTACTTAGTTTAAAGTTACCATATTTATTTAATTCAATTAAATAGCGTTGAAAAGTAGACTAATACAAGTACCCTTATTAATTTTACTATCTATTGTGTACTTAGTTTTGTTTAGGTCTATTAAGATCAATGCAGTTTTTAAACCAATACCCGTACCTTTTTCTAGATTGGTTCCAGGATAGGGATTAACCATTTCTGCTTCTCTAATTTCTTTTATAGTAGTCGCGGAGATCCCTACCCCTTTATCGCAAATGCTAAATATTACATTAGAATTATTGGTTTTTATTTTTAAAGATATTTTGCCAGAAGTAGGGGTAAACTTAATGGCATTAGAAATAAGATTTTCTAATACTACAATTAAATGTTCTTTGTCAAATACTACATAATGTCTAGCCAACTCATATTCTAGTTCAATGTTCTTTTCATCTATTTGACTCTTAAAGTGAGAGATACATTGTAATAAGATGTCTTCTAGATTTATTTCTGTTGGGTCTGGTTTAAGTTCACCAATTTGAGACTTTGCCCAGTATTGCATATTCTTAAGGGTAAAGCTACTGTGGTTTATGCCACCCTTCATTCTATCCAACGTGTTTCTTAAATCTTCTTCTGTAATATATTTAGATTTATAAAGTTCTATGCTCTGTTGGAGCGTGTTCAAAGGTGAGGTTAGATCATGCCCAATAATTGAAAAAATCTTTTGCTTTTCGTTTACCACATGGTCTAACTTTTTGTTCTCTTCAATTTTTCTCTTATGGTTCCAAAAACCAAAAAATAATAAAAGTAAGAGGCAAAATAGTATTATGCCAACTATTACCAAAGTGTTGCTTTGCTCTTCCTCTTGCTGTGTCCTAGTTTCTACTACAAGTTGCTTATCTTTTTGAAACCTGCTAGTTGCTTCTAACAATAACAATTTAGAATGCACATTGGTTTCTATTTGTAATTCTGATAGTTTTTGATAGGATTCTAAATGCGTTAAAGCTGCTTTGGTATCATTTTGTTCTAATGCAATTTGATACAATAGCTTCTCTCCTGTAATTCGGTTGGCAATGCTATTTGCACTTTCTGCATAAACCATGGCTGTTTTAGCATGTTCTTTGGCTATGGAAAGCTGGCTATTTGCGATGGCTAATCGGGATAGCGCTAAGTAATTTTCTGCAAGAAGTTCATTGTCTTCTAATTCTTTAGATAATCTATTGCTCTTTTCAAGGTAATCCGCGGCCTTGTCTAAACTATCTCTTTTTAAAGCTATATGGGCATTAGTAATATAATTATAGCTAAGCCAAGATTTTGCGCCTAATTGCTTCATTGTAGAAGTTGCCAAGTCAACAATATTGCTAGCTATTTCCAAACTATCTATTTTTTCATAAAGTCTTGCCATATTTGTGTTTACCATTGCTTTGGTAAACTCTTGGCTGGGTTCGTCCGCAAATTTTAATGCTTCTTTAAAGTAGGGTAGTGCAACGTCATTGTCTTCTAGAATGCCAAATATGGCACCAATGTTCATATTGAAAAGAACAATCATTTCTTTATTATTCTCCTTTTTAGCTAGATATAGCCCTTCTTGTGCATAGGTAAAAGCTTTGGTATAATCTTTTAATAAAAAATTGTTTAACGCTATTGCATTATAAATTTTTAAAAGTATAATACCGTTATTTGTTGTTTTACCAAAGCGCAGGGCTTTGGTCAATTCTATTTCTGCTTCTTTAAATTTACCAACTGTTGCAAAAGCGGTACCCTTATTTAGGAAAGACATGGCCTGACCAAGAATGTTGTGGGATGCCCTACTTTTTTCACCTAACAATTCCGCATAAAACAGTAAGCTATCATTGTTTTCTTGTATAAAAGTCCTAGCGTATTCATTTAGGGTACTAATATAAAGGGAGTCATTAGTGGTAACTTCTATGCTTTTTAACTTTAATCTTATACTATCTCTATATTTTTCTTGACCCAGCAATAAAAAAGAAGTTAAAAGAAAATTAGTAAAAACAATTCTTCTCCATAGCTTATTAGTAGTAAAAGGAATAAAGCAATTTCGTAACAACATAGTTTTTAATCTACTTAGAATAGAAAATAGCTTTAAAGGTACTTCCTTTTCCTAAGGAACTTTCAATAATGAGCTCGCCATTGTTTAATTTAATTAGTTCTTTGCATAGTGTTAGGCCTATACCTGTTCCTTTTTCACTATTGGTTCCGTATGTAGATTCAACATATTCTCCCTTTAATATTTCATTGACCTTTTTTTGGCTCATACCAGTTCCAGTATCCATGACCATTAGTTTAAACGTTTGTTCTGAATTAGAAAGGTTAATAGTAACGGTTCCATTTTCTGGGGTAAACTTAATGGCATTGGTAAATAGGTTTCTAAAAATAATTTCAAAATGATTTTCATCAATAAAAATTACTTTTTCCTCAGTTAGTTGGTTTTCTATGCGAATGGTAATTTTCTTTTCGGTTATTCTCTTATTAAAACTCGTAATGTACTTTTCAATTATTTGGGTTGGATAGAATGCTGTTGGTGTAGCTTTTAAACCTTCCATTTGGGTTCTAGACCAGTACAGAAGGTTATTAAGTATTTGTCCGCTATAATCGAGTTTTTGTTTTAACTCTGGTGCAAATTCTTTTATTTCTTTTTCAGTAATGGTATTAGAATTGTACAAATTCATAAGTTGTTGCAGTGTTCCAATAGGAGATTTTAAATCGTGACCAATAATTGAAAATATCTTGGCTTTGTCATTGTTGAGTTTGGCTAGTTTAAAGTTCGCTTTTCTTTGGTTGATATTATTTATACGAACTATACCCAGGATTATAATTAATGTTATAACTAGTAAGAGAAAAATATAATTAAGATTCTCTTTTTTTTGAATTCGGCCGGCAGTTTCTAACGCTATAATTTCTTTTTCTTTTTCTAAATTATTCTGGACCAGTAATAGTTTTAATTTATTGGAGTTTTCTTGAATTTTTATTGAATCTTGGAGTTGATTGAAATTTTTATAATAAGAGTTGGCGTTTTTGTACTGTTCTCTTTGTTCGTAAATCGTGTAAAGCAATTTCTGAGTTTCAATTAATGCCGAATGATAATTTTGTGCTTTTGCCCTTTCTTCTATTTTTAAGGCTTGTTCAAAAGCCAAATTTGTATTGGAAGTATCATAATTGATTAGTGCATATGCCAATGCAATGTCAATTTTTACTTTACTCTCACTAAAGTCTTTGGTAAGACTATCTGCAATTTTTATTTGATTTAAGGCTTCTTTTAGCTTTTTCTTTTTTCTAAAAATTTCAAATAGGGTGACTCTAGTTTTTGCCTCCCACATGGCATTTTTCTGATTGCTAAAGTATTTTTGTGCTTTAAGTGCTAAGGCTCTAGCTTGATTTAGGCTGTCTTTATTTGTGTATAATTGACTCATAAAATAACGTACTTGAGCACGTTCATAATCATCTTTATTGTCTAACAAGCCTAGGCTTTCTTTAAAAAAAAGTAAGGCTTGGTCCGTATCTCCTATTTGAGATAGAAGGGAGGCAGCATTTATAGTAAAGAGCTTCTGCTTATCTTTTAGATTATGTTTTAAAGCATATTCATAACCTTTCCTGTTAATTTCAAAAACTTTATCAAATTCTTTATTTCTAAAATAAGATGCACCTTTTATATTTAGAGCAAATAAGAAAAGTTGATGTGCATTTGTTTGCTGTGCAATTTTTAAAGTTATATCCGCATGTTTACGGCCCTCTTTGAATTTACCTAAAACAACAAGTGCCCTTCCTGCCAATTCGTTTCCTTTGGCCTTACCAATGGCATAATTGGCTTTAGTGCTTAAATCAATTAGCTTTAACCCCATTTTGTAAGCACTATCTGGATATTTCTCTAATAGTTTGTAAACATTGGTGTATTGTTCATCAATATATTTCGGGTCTAATTGATTTGTATTATCTGTAAAAAAATCATATTCATTAATACTTTCCTGAGCAACCAAAGTTTGGACAACTAGAAAATATATTATGAGAATAAACCCATATTTAAAATTTGATTTGAAATTATTTTTAGTTGTCATTATGGTGTAATTACTTCAACATCAAATTAATAATTTTTTTTAGTGTAATTACCTGTAAATATTTTATAGATTTTTAAAAATTTAATTACCTTTGCATCCGCTTTAAATGGTGGTTGTAGCTCAGTTGGTTAGAGCGCCGGATTGTGGTTCCGGAGGTCGCCGGTTCGAACCCGGTCTTCCACCCATAAAAAAAGCCCAACTTAGGTTGGGCTTTTTTGTTTTTATTTCTTAACTAGTTTATTCAATTTTATCTACCACTAAACGGTTTGGCCTATTGACTATTTCCCAAGCGGTATAGAATACCAATTGAGTTCTATTCTTCAATAAATCATAATTTATCTTGTCTGGGGTATCACTTGGTCTATGATAGTCCGCATGGGTACCATTAAAATAAAAGATAATAGGAATGTTGTTTTTAGCAAAATTATAATGATCACTTCGGTAGTAAAAACGATTAGGGTCATTTTCATCATTATAAGTGTAATCCAACTCTAATTGGGTATACTTTTTATTGGTTGCCTCAGACAAATCATGTAATTCCGTACTTAATTTGTCAGAGCCTATCAAATAAATGTAATTTCTATCGCCAGTTCTTTTTGGGTCAATTCTACCAATCATATCAATATTTAGGTTGGCAACGGTATTTTCTAAGGGTACCAGTGGTTCATGATCTGTGTAATATTTAGAACCTAATAATCCTTTTTCTTCGCCTGTTACATGTAAAAAAATAATTGAGCGCTCAGGACCTTCACCTTTATCTGCTGCTGTTTTAAAAGCTTGTGCAAGTTCTAATAATGCCACCGTACCAGACCCATCGTCATCTGCGCCATTATTTATGTCGCCATTGGCACTCACTCCTATATGGTCTAAGTGAGAAGATAAAATCAAATACTCATTTGGTTTGCTTTTTCCTTTTATAATTGCAGCAATATTTTCAGAGTCAACTGCCTCATCTCCACTTTTTATGCGCAAATCAATTTTTGTTTCTAAAATTTGCGGTTCGGCTATTGTTTCTATATTGGGTAAAATACTTTTTGCAAGATTCGTATTTAAAAGAATTATGAAGTTGTCGTTTTTGGCAGCTTTCAATTCCATTTTACCACTATTATTGGTTTTCATGTAATTGTAGTATTGCTTAAAACGCGCATAATTGGCAGAATCATAATATAGAATACCGGCGGCACCATTTTTAATGGCGGCCTCTAATCTTAGACCCATAGATTCTGACATGTTGCTCCATTCTGATTTTTCTGTATTACCAGACAGGATGTAATTGTTCTCAGAATTTTTGGGCTCTCCAAATTTTACCAAAACAATTTTATCTTTTACATCAAGTCCAACATAATCAGAATACGATTCGGTATCTATGCCGTAACCCACATAAACTAAATTGTCACGGTTAAGTACTGCTTTGTCAAATGTTATAAAATCTTCACCTATTTCAAACTCTTTTTGATTTACAACAATACTACCAGTTGGTAATTTACTAACGGCTAACGGTACTTTTTGTAAATAGTCGCCATCTTCTTTAAGAGCGGGAATTCCCATTTCTTTGTATTGCGATACCAAATAGGCTACAGCCTTCTTCTGACCTGGTTTCCCGGTCTCACGACCTTCAAACTCGTCTGAAGCATAGGTGTACAAATGGTTTTTTAGTTCTTCTTCGGTTATTGTATTAGCAATGGGCGACGGATCTTTTGCCATGGTCGCCGTTGTTTTGTCTGTAACTGCTTGCTGAGAAGAATTGCAAGCAAAGGCCAATATGGAGCTGGCCAAGAGTAGTTTTTTCATAAATAGTGTAATCCAAATTTTGGCTAAAATAGTTAAAACAGTTTTAGTAGATTGAATATCAAGTTGAACTAAATATTTTTAATTTAAAATTGAAAAAAAATTTTTCAATTAATCTATATATATTTTAGTTATGTAAGAATTGAATGTAATTTTGTTTTATGGTAAAATATTACATGTTTTTTTGTTTACTGTTTGTTTCAAAACTTGTTGCTTCTCAAGAATTAAAAACATTTACAATTAATGACTTTGATCTTAAGGGCCAGGTAAAAACATGTAGTATTATAACAGATTACGGCAAAGAAATTTTAGAGTTTAATAAAGAAGGTTTTCTTGTAAAGTCTACTACGGTTTACAACAATACGGATAGGGATGTAACACTTTATAAGTTTGACCAATCTACCCTAATAGAAGTAAGAAACGAAAGTTATAAAGAAAACAGGTTAGATACAGCTTCTTCACTGGCCTATCTGTACGAAAGGGATACTACGGATAATTTAAAAATTATAGAACATATTATTTCTTACGACAAAGAGTTTTTTGAGACCCAAGAATATTTTTATGACAAAGAAGACAGGCTTATTAAAATTATATCTTCTCATGAAAATGCGGTAGACGAAATAGTTTTTGAAAATACTACCTACAAGGGAGAAGAAACAATTACCAAGTTTGAAAATGGGATAATACAAAGTAGTACTAGAACTTCTTATAAACTAGGTGCGGGAGGTAAAAAATTGAAGGTGGTTCTAGAAAAACAATTTGTAGATGGAGACCCAAAAACCGCGATCGAAACCGTCCATGACCCCAAAGGACTGTTAAAATCTGAAGTTCATTACGTTTTCAACGAAAAAGCTGCACAATTTACGGCTACTGAAAGTCATTTATACTCGTATAATAAAAATATGATTCTAGAAAAGGCAACTATTAGAAAAGGTAATTCTGTTGCTACTAAAGGATTTGTTTTTCAGTTTGACAATCATGAGCCTAAAAATTGGGTTAAAAAAATTACTACTCCAGATAATACCTACATTACTAGAAAAATAAATTATTATGAACCAGAATTGGAGACAAAAGAAGTAATTAAGGGTTAAATACAATTTGCATCCAATTTTTTGGTATTTCATGACCTCCAGGAAAAGTAATTACTTCAACTTCAGTAGGGAACAAGATTTTCATAAATTCTTCTTCAATCATGATTTTTTCAGCGGTTATAAACTGGTCGTTAACTCCATAACCGTATTTAATTTTAGTTTTTTCTAGGTGTTGGAAATCCTTTGGCTCCAATTCTTTTGGTATACTACCGGCCAATAAGATTATTTCTGTGCACGGCACTTTACTATGGGCCAACCATCGTAATAGTATAGATACCCCTTGAGAAAACGCAAAGAGGACTAATTTTTTATCCTTATTTATTCGTTCTTCAGCCCAAATGGCATCTAGATAATTAAAATTGTTCTTGATTTCCCTCTGGGTATATTCTTTTGTGAGCCAACTGGCGCCAACGTATTTGTAATCATCCTTAAGATAATATTTAGAGGGGGCTTCTGGGGCTATTATGTAATTCTTTAATGAATCTAATTTAGAAAAGTGTCTTATAAAATACCTGCTTAAATAACCTATACCATGAAAAACAAGCCAAATATTTTCGGTATATGGCGTATTCCTATTTAATGTTTCATAATTATTGGTGCTGGTATAGCTAACCACTTTTCTATCCATTAGGTTATTGGGGTTTTGTGTTCTTAATACGTAATTTTACAAAAAAGAATTAATGGAAGCACACAAGGAAAAGATTTTAGCGGTATGTAATGAGGTATGCAAAGGTACTTTAATGGAAACTTTGGATATTGAATATGTAGATGTAGGCGAAAATTTTCTTGTTGCCAAAATGCCGGTTACACCAAAAGTGTACCAACCAGATGGTGTATTGCATGGTGGAGCCTCTGTAGCTTTGGCCGAAAGTGTAGGAAGCGCTGCATCCTATATATTTCTAGACGCCCAAAAGTTCATGATACGTGGGTTAGAAATTAGTGCTAACCATACCAAAAGTGTGAGAGATGGCTTTGTTTATGCCAAAGCTTCTATGATACACAAAGGCAGAACCACCCAATTATGGGAAATAAAAATAACCAATGAAGAGGGTGCATTGGTAAGTAATTGTAAACTAACAACCATTTCTTTGCCAAAAGGTTAATATGTGGAATACGGTTACAACACTTTTAAAGGATAAATTGCCTTTTGTACTTTACAGATTACCAAATACAGAAGAACTTGTTCTAATAGCTCAAAAAGATAGCACATTGCATTTTGCGCTAAGTTTTAAGGATGAGGGTTTTATATTTGCGCCTTTTGACTTCAAAAAGAAAAAAATTCTATTAAAACCAGATACGGTTTTAAATTTTAAGGTGAATTTAGAACCCTTGGCGAACAAGGTTTCATCAACCAAACCTAATTTTGATCAGGAAACTAAAGAACGGTACAAAGGGTTGATTGCGAATGCCATTTCAGAAATTAAAAATGGTAAATTAAATAAAGTGGTTTTGTCAAGGTCAATTACCGTTAACACCAAGAAATCACATTCCGCTATATTTCAGCAACTTTTATCTAAATATAACCAAGCATTTTGTTATTGGTTTTTTCACCCAGAAATTGGTACATGGATGGGAGCAACCCCCGAACGTTTGCTAGGGTTTACAAATAACAAGTTAACAACAACTGCTCTCGCAGGCACTATACCAGTAGAAGATGCTAAGAATCCATCTTGGACCAACAAGGAAATAGAAGAACAAAATATGGTTACTGAATTTATTGAAGCTTCCTTGACACCGTATTGTAAAGAATTGAATATTTCGGAAACCAAATCTTATAGGGCCGCCAATTTATGGCATTTAAAGACCAATATTGCTGCTGAAATAGACGGTGAAGATAAATTACCGCTAATTATAGAAGGTTTGCATCCAACTCCGGCAGTTTGCGGATTACCTAAATCGCTAGCACAGACTTTTATTGCTACTAACGAGGGGTACGACCGGGAGTATTATACTGGTTATTTGGGATCATTAAATTTGGAAAAAGACAAACTGGATTTATTTGTCAACTTAAGATGTATGCAATTAAAAGGAAATAAGGCAACCGTATACGTTGGTGGTGGTATTACAGAAAGCTCCGTTCCAGAAAAAGAATGGGAAGAAACAGTGAATAAAAGCCTTACCATGTTGGCAGTTTTATAGCCTAACAAACCTTTATTAAAACAACCTGCATTCGTATTTTTGTAATACATGAAGATATCAGAAATTCCGTCGGCCCAAGCTGTAGTGCAAGCTTGTAAATTTTATGGCGTAAAGAATATAGTAATTTCACCAGGATCAAGAAATGCTCCTTTGATTCTAAGTTTTACCAATGATGGTTATTTTAAATGCTATAGTATTGTAGATGAGCGCAGTGCTGCATTTTTTGCTTTAGGTATGGCACAGTATTTACAGGAACCTGTGGCAGTGGTTTGTACTTCTGGCAGTGCTCTTTTAAACTATTATCCTGCTATTGCAGAAGCATTTTATAGTGAAATACCGTTATTGGCCATATCTGCAGATAGGCCACCTTATAAAATTGATGTGGGCGATGGCCAAACTATTAGACAAGATCATGTGTATCATAGGCATATTGGGTACACGGCCAATTTAAAAATAGATGTAAATCATGCTATAGAAAGATTGGAACGCTATGCGCCTGAGTTGTTACTAACAAGCCAAGCAGATGTAATGACTGGCAATAAGAAGGCTCTAGAACATGCTTTTTCTATTTTATTAAACGAAAAATTGCCTGTTCACATAAACATCCCTTTTGAGGAACCTTTGTATAATTACGCTACAGAACCAATTGAGCGTATAAATTTTATTTCCCTATCTCCAGTTCAGGACAAGCCTTTTTTGCTTGATGACCAGTTTATTAAAGAATGGCAAAGCGCAAAGCGTAACCTTGTTTTAGTAGGGGTTAATGCGCCTAATTTTATTGACCAAAAATTTCTAGAAATTCTAGGTAATGATTCAAGTGTCTTAGTACTAACGGAGACCACCTCTAACCTGCATCATCCAAATTTCATTTCAAGTATTGATAGTCTAATTTTTCCTATTGAAAAATCAGAACATAAAGACCAATTGTTTCAAGACCTACAGCCAGAAATACTATTAACGTTTGGTGGTTTAGTGGTTTCAAAAAAAGTAAAGGCATTTTTGAGAAATTATCAGCCCAAAACCCATTGGCATGTTGGGGAAGGAAAGGCTAATGATACTTTTTTTGCTCTAAAGCAACATTTTAAAACCAACGTGAATAATTTTTTGGCAACGCTTCTTCAAGAGAATATTGCGGTAAATAGCCATTATTCTGAGTTTTGGAATGCCAAAATGCAAAAGCATTTAGAGAAAAGACAAGCGTATATTAACCAAATTCCGTTTTCAGATTTCTTGGCATTTTATCACATATTAAAAGCAATACCAAATGGTATTCAAGTGCATTTAAGTAATAGTTCTACTGTAAGGTATGCCCAGTTATTTAGTCTTAATCCTAGCAATCCAATTTATTGCAATAGGGGAACCAGTGGTATTGATGGTAGTACTTCTACAGCGGTCGGAGGCGCCGTTTTTTATGACTTACCAACGTTATTAATTACTGGCGATCTAAGTTTTTTTTATGACAGTAATGCCTTCTGGAACAATTATGTAAAATCCAATTTCAAAGTTATTCTGATAAATAACGGGGGAGGAGGTATTTTTAGGATTTTACCTGGTTTTGATGAGTCTGAAACCTTTTCTAAATATTTTGAGACGCAGCACAATTTAGATGCTAAGTACTTTTGTAAGCAATTTGGTATACATTACTCAATTGCCAATAATAAAGAGGACTTAATAGTTTCGTTAAAAGAATTTTTTAATCAAAATAAAGGACCTTCATTATTAGAGATTAAAACCCCTACTAACATTAATAACAAAATTTTGCTTGATTATTTCGATTTCATATCTTAGAAGCATATAAAACTTTAAATAGCACTAACAATCATGAGTAAAAGAGATGAATTAATTGAAAAGTATGCCGCAGACATCAAAGAGAAGTTCGGCGAAACTCCAGATATGGACTTGCTTACTAAAGTAGCTATTGGCTTAGGACCAGCTATTTATAACTTAGATGCCTCTAAAGTTTCTGGTAGTGACGATAAGGAACTAGAGACAGTTAAGAAGAACTTTTTGATGAAAAAATTGGGGTTGGCAGATAGTCCAGAGTTAATGGAGGCAATTAAGTCTGTGGTAACCAAATATGGTACTTCTGTAAAAAGTAAGCATAGGGCTGTTGTGTACTATCAATTAGCTAAGCATTTTAAAAAAGAGTCGGTATACAATTAAGATTTTAATATATCAGAATTAAAACCGTGCTTTGTGCACGGTTTTTTTGTTTTTATATGATTCATTTAGGAAATTACAATACGTTAGAAGTTTTAAGAAGTACCTCTGTTGGTGTTTTTTTAGGAGATGGAGAGGGTACGGAGGTCCTATTGCCCAATAAATATGTTCCAGACGGCATAGATTTAGGACAAGAAATAAAGGTTTTTTGTTATTTGGACCATATGGAAAGACCAATTGCCACAACACTTGAGCCCCTTATAATAAGAGATGGCTTTGCCAAGCTAAAAGTAATGGAGGTTAATGATTTTGGTGCTTTTGTGGATTGGGGCTTAGAGAAACAGCTATTAGTGCCCTTTAGGCAACAACAAATTAAACTAGAAGCAGGAAAATATTACGTTATTCATTGTTATTTAGACGAAAAGTCTTTTAGATTGGTAGGTAGCACAAAAATTGATAAATTTTTAAATAATGATCAGGTAGGACTGGAAATTAACCAAGAAGTAGACTTAATGGTCTACAAAAAGACAGATTTGGGCTTATCAGTTATTATAAATCAACGGCATCAAGGTTTGGTCTTTTCCAATGATGTATTTAAAAATGTTAGGGTAGGAGACCAATTAAAGGGATATATCAAAAACATAAGACCAGACAATAAAATTGATGTAACACTTCAACCCATTGGAGTAGAGGCTTTAGACTTTAATGCAAACAAAGTTTTGGAATTGGTTAAAAATGCTGGTGGTTATTTGCCCTTGCATGATAAATCTGATCCGGAAGCAATAAAAGAAAGTGTGCAACTAAGTAAAAAAGCTTTTAAGAAAGCTATAGGCATACTTTACAAAAAGAGACTGATTACCATTGACGAGGAAGGGATTACCCTAACCACCGAGGATTAATTTTTTTGTAGTTATAAGTAGAATAAGTAACTTTTAGCTGTTACTTTTTTTAATAATCTTTGAAAAAATTACATTTGTAACGTATTGCTTAGTAATTGTTTAAAGCTTAAGATTCATTTTAATCTATAAATTCCCCTATTAATATGCCTTTTATTGAAGAAACGGATTTACTGGATTTACACAAGGATATAGAAAAGTCTCAAATTATTAATGAACGACTTTTAGACCAGATAAAATTTAAAAATAAAGATTTAAGGAGAGTGCGTATTCAGCGCAACGTCTTGGTAGGGATAACAACCTTGTTTATTTTAGGAATAATTGGTTTAACTTCTTTTTCCGTTGGGGTCAATTCATCCAACAATCAACAAAACAACCTTTTAGTTTCTATTGATAGTCTGGATGCGATAAAAGCAAGGATAGACAATCTTAAAGAACAAAACCAAGAATTGAGTTTGGTTAAAGAATTTTATCTAGCAAAACAATTTTTAGAGAAAGAGAAGATATATTCCGTTCAAGTAAAATCATTTGTAGATAATAACGTAACACTAACTTCAGACGCTTTAACCAATACTCTATTTGTTAAAACCAATCCTTTTTATGCGTATTCTTTAGGTACTTTTGAAACCTTGGAAGAGGCGCAAAAATTTAGGAAACAATTGGTGAATATAGGTTTTGAAGATGCTTTTGTGGCTTCTTACAAAGATGGCGAACGTTTACAAATAGAAGATCCTTTTTAATTGACTAAAATTAAAGCGTGGTTTAGTGCCGCTCGTTTAAGAACGTTGCCTTTGTCGGTTTCGGGCATCATAGTTGGTGCTGCCTTGGCACATTTTGAAGGGTATACCAAGCCGTCAATTTTTTGGCTTTGCATATTGGTTACCGTGTTATTTCAAATTATTTCCAATTTTGCCAATGATTATGGCGATGGGGTTAAAGGAACGGATAATGAAGAAAGAATAGGTCCTGCCAGAGCCTTACAAAGTGGTTTGCTTACGGCTAAAGAATTAAGATTAGGAATAATAATGTTGTCCGTAATAGCCTTTGCAGCAACATTAATCTTAATTCTGAAGGTATTTACTAAAGAAGAATTGCCTTATATCTTTTTATTTATTGTGCTGGGTCTAGCTTCAATTTGGGCGGCTATTAAATATACCGTGGGTAAATCTGCTTACGGTTATAATGGGTTGGGAGATATTTTTGTCTTTTTGTTTTTTGGCTTGTTGGCCGTTTTAGGTACCTACTTTTTATTTACTAAGCAGTTTGCTGTTTTATTGCTTTTACCGGCAACCACAATAGGACTTTTGTGTGTGGCCGTTTTAAACTTGAATAACTTAAGAGATGTACAGTCAGATACAAAGGCCGGCAAGAATACTTTAATTGTAAAAATGGGTTTTAATGCTGGCAAAAAGTATCACCTGGTATTAATTGGTTTAAGTCTTATAACCTTACTATTTTACTTTTTACTTGTTGGGTGGTCTCCCGTAATTATGATTTGTTTACTGCCCTATGTGGTTTTGGGTTTCCATATCATAAGGGTTATTAAAATTAAAGAGCCCAAGCTGTTAGATCCAGAGCTTAAGGTAGTGGCTTTGAGCACTTTTTTATTAGCATTGTTAATTTATTTTTCGCTAAATTATTTTTTGTAATTTTGATGTTAAATTTTTCTAAAGCCTTATAATTTGGAACACCCTATCAAAATACTTATTGTTGAGGATAACGTTATTATAGCAGACGATATGCAATCTATGTTAGAAGAGATTGGGTATGAAGTTGTAGATAATGTTATTGTTTATGAACAAGCAGTAGAAGTTTTAAAAAACAATCATGTCGATTTAGTTTTAATCGATATTATTTTAGCCTCAGATAAAACGGGTATAGATTTAGGAAAACATATTAGAAAAAACTACAATATCCCTTTCATCTTTGTTACATCCAACTCAGATAAAGCAACCGTAGAAAATGCAAAAACCGTAAAGCCAGATGGTTACTTGGTTAAACCTTTTGAGCAGCAAGATTTGTATACCTCAATCGAAATTGCGCTTTCAAATTTTAATTATGCGCAAAAGGCTAATGAAAAATCTAATCTAGATACAAAAGCAGGGGAAAGTTTTACGTCCAATTCGGTTTTAAAGGATTCTATCTTTGTAAAGAAGCAACATCTTTATTACCGTATACAGTTTAGCGATATACAATTTATAAAGGCAGATAACGTCTATTTAGAAGTAAACACGGTAAATAAAAAATTCTTGGTGCGTTCTCCTTTAAAAGATTATTTAGAGAAGTTACCAAAGAATAAATTTTTTAGAGCACACAAATCTTACATTGTAAATGTTGATCATATAGATGCTATAAATTCTAAAGACATAATGATAAATAATAACTTAATTCCTATATCAAAAGAGTTTAAAGAATTTATTATTTCTTCTATGAACTCTTAAGTATAAGCTTATCATAAAAATTTATAAGGCACCTTAACAAGGTGCTTTTTTTATGCCACATTGTATTTAACCCAGTAGGCAACAGCATTTACTACTTACACAACAATAATTGTTGGCAGCGTTATTCTCCTTGTATATTTACAGTGTAATTCTTTGAGAGGGTTACCCAAAAACAAAACAAAATTTTTTCATTTTCATATAGTGTTCTCGTAAAAAAGCCTTGTTCTCCGGAACGGGGCTTTTTTCATTTTATACCATTGAATAACTAAAATTTCGATGAAATACCAAGTCTGCTTTGAGGATAACTATTTCACAACAGAATAGGTTCCTTTCACAACAAAATAAAAAACGCAGTACCATAATAACCTACTTTTGATACTGTTCTTAAAGAACACCCAAATCTTATCTTTAAACATAAACCGAAATGGTTAAGACTGTGCATAATCCCATATGCACAGTCTTTATTTAAAACTTAATGTTTTTACTGCTTTGCACACTAAAAAGATATAAGTTTTAGTTATGTAACCACCTTGTGCTTTGTAATAACAGCAAAATTTAAAAGAACTAGTTTTCTAGTTCTATATGTGATTTAGTTGTTTAGAATTGGAAAGAGAAAACTATAGTTACGAGAATAACATATGACACCCAAACAAACATTAGTAGTATTAACCTTTTTGGCCACAGCCCTTCTTTGCTTGCCTATGCAGGCACAAAATTCGCAAGAAGTAAATCCACTAGAGACCTTTAGTTCTTTAGAAGGAGCCCAAAATAAATTAGACTACTTTTTTAATACCCCTAATAGATACACAGAAAACTCTGCATACGATTGGTTAGAGTCCGTAAGGGTATCTCTAAGTACTTCAGAAAAAACAAATGATACCCTAGGCATATTGGCTTACAAATTAATGGAAGCCAAATTGTATAGCGATATTGGCGATAATGATAAGAGCATTGCTATTGCCAAAGAACTATATAATGGTACGGACAGTCTAGAGTTAGACAAAATGTCTTTGTTGTTGGAATTGATGGATGAAAATTACCAGCGACTCCAAATGTATGACAAGCAAATAGAGATAAGGGAACTAAAGAAGAGTTTAGGTTTAACAGAAAATGTAGCCTATCATGATATTTATGCTAGTATGGGTTTATACAGACAGGCCATGAAGCAGTATATAATGGATGTAAAACCAACTATTCCAGATAACGATTACTATGCCTTTGCACAATTTCATAATAAAATAGGGTATTTTCTGTATCAAGATAAATCAGCGCCTACGGCTCTCACGGAATTTAACAAATCCATTTCGTTCCTAAATCTTTACATTAACGATATTTCTATACAGAAAACAGAAATAGATATTTTTAACAGCGAAGCATTGCGTGCAGAGGTAGAAGGTAACATTGGTAAAAGTCAGGTTCTTTTAAAACAATATATAGAAGCCATACCAAACCTTAACAACAGCATAAAAACCTTTAAAGAGTTTAATCACGGAAAATTTACAAGTCAGATTACCGAGAATACTTTAAACCTAGCAGAAGCACATTTGCAGCTAGACAACAACAGAACCGCAAAAAAACTTTTAGAAGAAGAGTTTGAAGAAATGACAGTTGAGCAACGTATTAAACGAAATAGGTTGTTGGCCCAGTATTATGATAAAATAGAAAATTATAAAAGTGCGGCTCAGTTTTACAAGAAAAATGCTTTTATAAAAGACTCTTTAAAAGCCAATGAGGTTTCTATTTTAAAACAACAATTGGTTGCTATTGTAGGTACCTCGGATCTAGAAAATTCTAGAAAACTTATTGCGGAGCAAAAGATGGCAAATGAGAAAATTAGAAATGACCTCAAAGCTCAAGGAGAAAGAATTTATTTGGTATTAATATCGTTGATATTTACGGTTTTGGGTCTTATAGGGCTTGTATATGCGTATGCCAAGAGTATAAAAAACCAGCGCTTAATTGCGGAACAAAAGCATTTTATAGAAGACTCTTTAAAAGAAAAAGAATCTTTATTGAGGGAAATTCACCATAGGGTAAAGAACAATTTACAAATGGTATCTAGTTTATTGAGTTTACAGACCCGCAATACCAAGAGTAAAGCTGCTATTGCCGCTTTAGAAGAAGGAAAAAGTAGGGTAAAAGCAATGGCACTTATCCATCAAAAACTATATCAAAACGAAGACCTGTCTTACATTGAGATGCAAGGCTATATAGAAAGCTTAATCAATAGTGTACAATCTGTATTTAAAAAAGGAGGCCACAACATTAGTATTACCGTAGATGCAGAAGGTACCGAACTGGATATTGATAGGGCTATACCATTTGGACTTATCTTGAACGAATTGGTTTCCAATACGTTTAAGTACGCATTCCCAGATGGTGACGATAATGGTAAAATTTACATACACTTGCGTAAAGATGGCGATAAAGGATATTTTGAGTATTCTGATAATGGTGTAGGTTTACCAGAAGATATGGACGAGCGTACCAATACCTCTATGGGCTTTAGATTAATAAATAGATTGGTAAATCAATTACAATCTAAACTTAATGTAGACCATACAAAAGAAGGTGTTCGTTTTTGGTTCAATTTTTAAATTAACGCACCGTACTTTTAAGTACTAACCTGTGGAGAAGCTTAGGAAAAAATCGTTTTAGGTAAATGCCCAACAGTTCTTTTCCGCCAATGTAGATTTCAAATTTTTTCTTTTGTAACCCTACTCTTATTTTTCTGGCGGCAAGTTCAGGAGCTAAACCTTCACTTGTTGCTTTATCATCAGTACCCTGTTTTTGCCCAGAGCCTATTAAGGCATTTTTTGCTATTGAAGTGGCAACAAATCCAGGGCAAATTAAGGTTACGCTAATACCATCTTTTTGATGCTCTAAACGTAAAGCGTCAAAAAAACCATGTAAAGCATGTTTAGCTCCACAATAGCCAGATCGGTAGGGAGAGGCAAATTTACCCATTAAGCTAGTAACCACGCCAATTGTACCGTGCTTTTGGTTAATGTAATAAGGTAGTAAAGCCTTGGTCAAAGCCACAGTTCCTAGATAGTTAACCCGCATTAATTTCTCATAAACCGCTAAAGACGTTTCCGTTATTAATGATCTTTGGCTAATACCGGCATTATTTATTAAAATATCTATTCTTCCAAAACAATTGAATGCTTTTTCGGCCTTTGTTTCCATGGCGTCTAGCTCATTTAAATCCAACGGTAAAATGGCGGTACCTGTTCTATCTTTAATTGAATTGGCAATAGCGGTTAATTTTTCCGTATTACGTGCAGAAAGAATAATGTTATAATGTAAACTGGCATATTCGTACACCAAAGCTTCTCCAATTCCAGAGGAGGCCCCTGTTATCCAAACTACTTTTTTTTCGTTCATTTTAATTCTAGTAAAAAAGGTAATATACTTAAATTTGTTTAGGCTATGAAAGCATTTTACAAAAGGTATATTTTATATTTTAAAAGGCCAAGTGGTACTTCAAGAGGGGTGCTTACAAAAAAGGAAACTTGGTTTATAATTTTAGAAGAAAACGGTAAACAGGGTATTGGCGAGTGCGGTATTCTAAGGGGTCTAAGTATTGATGATAGACCAGATTATGAAAAAAAACTACACTATACTTGTTCAAATATCCATCTGGGCCTCTCCAAATTATTGGAAGAGCTGGTAGAATTTCCATCTATCCAGTTTGGTCTAGAACAGGCATTTTTATCGTTAAATAGTAATTCTCCTTTTGAACTGTTCCCTTCTGGTTTCGTTAAAAATGAAGCGCCTATCAATATAAACGGACTTATTTGGATGGGAGATAAGTCTTTTATGTTGGAGCAAATTCAGCAAAAACTTAAAGAAGGTTTTCATTGTATAAAAATGAAAATTGGCGCTATAGATTTTGATACCGAAATTTCCATACTAAAGTCCATAAGAAAGCGATATTCTGCTTCGGAAATAGAATTGAGAGTAGACGCCAATGGTGCGTTTGGCCCTTCTAAAGCATTGGAAAGATTAACTGTTTTAGCAAGTTTTGATTTGCATTCCATAGAACAGCCTATTAAGCAAGGTCAGTTGCAGTATATGTCTGATTTGTGTAGAAAATCACCTCTTCCAATTGCACTAGATGAAGAGTTAATAGGGATAGTTAAGTATAAGGATAAAAAAGCTTTGTTGGAAACTATAAAGCCCAATTATATTATTCTAAAACCAAGCTTGGTTGGTGGGTTTAAAGGTTCAGAAGAATGGATAACTATTGCAGAATCTTTAGGGATTAACTGGTGGATAACAAGTGCGTTAGAGAGCAACGTGGGATTAAATGCCATAGCGCAATGGACGGCAACGTTGAATACAACAATCCCACAAGGTTTAGGAACGGGCAGTCTTTTTACCAATAATTTTGATTCTCCCCTTACCGTTAGCAATGGAAAGTTGTTTTATAGAAATGACTTATCTTGGCAAGATAATCTAATCAACGCCTTATGTATATAGAACAAGGTTACAAAAGTACCCCTGGTTTATGGAAGTTTTTTGTGTTACCTATTGGTTTTATTGGTTTTATGCTACTCAACTATATTGCTACGTTAATGAGCAATATGGATGTGGAAGCTTCTATGGCCATGCTCATAGACAAACTTGGTAAAAATATTACATTAATATTTTTATTGGCACCATTGGTAGTTGGTTTATTTGTTGTTCTTGGATGGGTGCTTTTAGTGCATGGACAAAGTATTACGGCCTTAACTACATCAAGAAAAAAAATTGATTGGAAAAGGGTATTTTTTGCTTTTGGCGTCTGGGGTACCCTAACGGTTATTTTAACCATGACAGACATATTTATGTCTCCAGAAGATTATGTGTTCACGTTTCAACTAAATAAATTTATACCCATGGCAGTAATTGCCATTTTATTGGTGCCTTTACAGACCAGTTTTGAGGAGTATTTGTTTAGGGCCCACATGATGCAAGGATTGGGGTTGTTGGCTAAAAATAGATGGGTGCCTTTGTTTACCACATCAATTATCTTTGGTTTAATGCATATTGCAAATCCTGAGGTGGGTAAATTGGGTATGGGCATAATGGTGTATTACATTGGAACTGGTTTTTTTCTAGGAATATTAACCCTTATGGATGAGGGATTGGAGTTAGCTTTGGGTTTTCACGCAGCCAATAATTTAATTTCAGCCTTATTATTAACGGCAGAATGGACTGCTTTTCAAACAGATTCCATTTATACCGATGTATCTGAGCCAATTCTTGGCTGGGATGTTTTGGTCCCAGTTCTGGTTATTTTTCCAATATTGTTAGCATTGTTCGGAAAAATATACAATTGGAAAAATTGGAAAGAAAAATTGTTTGGCAGGATTTTAACTAAAGAAGAATTTTTTGCAAAAGAAAACGCGACTACATCCTGATTTTAAATTAAATGGGCAATCTTTTTCTGAAGAAGCCTTGTTGACCTTTGCACGGCTAGAACAAGCTTCGGATAAAGACTATAGAGTATCTGTAGGTGATTTTTTGGTGGATTGGTTATCTGAAACCGATAGTGTAAAGGTATTCACATCAGGTTCTACCGGAAAGCCTAAACAGATTATTTTGCAAAAAGAACACATGCGAAATTCGGCAATGGCCACAGGTAGATTTTTCAACCTACAGTCTGGTGAATCTGCATTATTGTGCTTATCAGCAGCATTCATTGCAGGTAAGATGATGTTGGTAAGAGCCATGGTCCTTGGTTTGGAATTAGTTATAGTACCTCCCTCTAATAATCCTTTAAAAGATTTAAAAGAAAATTTTGATTTTGTGGCGATGGTACCGTTACAAGTAACTAGCAGTTTAGCTTTATTAAATCAAGTAAAAACATTGATTATAGGAGGTGCCCCGGTATCTAAGGAACTAAGAGAGGAATTAGTGGTTTTGAACACTAATAGTTTTGAAACCTATGGAATGACGGAGACGATAACCCATATTGCCGCAAAAAATCTTAAAGAATCCAATTTTTTTCGAGTACTACCGGAGGTTACAATAGATAAAGACCAAAGAGGTTGTCTAGTAGTGAAGGCTCCCAGGGTTTCATTTGAAGTTATACAAACCAATGATATGGTTGAACTAAAAGGAAGCCAGATGTTTAAATGGTTGGGTAGGTGGGACAATGTTATCAATAGCGGGGGGATTAAATTGATTCCAGAGGTTATTGAGGAAAAGCTAAAGCCTCATATTCAAAACCGGTTTTTTCTATTTGGGGTAAAAGATGAGCGCTTAGGTCAAAAATTGTGTTTGCTTATAGAACAAGAATCGGTGGTATCCAAAAATATAATAGAAGGGATAAAGCAACATTCCAATTTAACCAAATTTGAAACGCCAAAGTCAATTTACACACTAGCCAAATTTGTAGAAACCGATACGGGTAAAGTAAAACGGCAAGCCACAATAGATAAATTATTTCTGTAATTTCATTCCAATCAAAATCAACCAATTCACAATGAAAAATTTTAAGTTATTAGTGGTATTATTTATTTCTACACTATGTTATTCGCAACAAATAGTTTCTGAAAAAGAAAGGGCGCAAATAGTAGATGAAATTTTAGAAGAACGTTTTAATGTGCTTTTACCAGAATTAATGGATAAAACCAAAATAGATATGTGGTTGGTTATTTCAAGGGAATATAATGAAGACCCTGTCATCAAAACTATGCTACCCGCAACTTGGTTAAATGCTAGACGTAGAACAATCTTATTATTCTACAGGGATAAAACTAAAAATACAATAGAAAAATTAGCTGTAGCCCGTTACAATGTGGGTAAGAGTATAGTTTCTGCCTGGGAAAAGGAAAAACAACCCAATCAATGGAAACGACTCGTAGAATTAATAGAAGAACGCAAGCCAAAAACTATAGCCTTAAATTTTTCTAAGGACCATAATATTGCAGACGGCTTGGTTAAAACAGATTATGAAGAATTATTGGCAGCTTTGCCAAAAAAGTACCATTCTAAAATAACTTCTGCGGAACAATTGGCTGTTAGATGGATAGAAACCAGAACAGCCAGAGAAATGGTAATCTACAATCAATTAGTGGATATTACCCACGATATTATTGCAGAAGCGTTTTCAGAAAAAGTTATTACCCCTGGTTTTACAACTACTACAGATGTAGAGTGGTGGATGCGACAAAAGGTTACAGATTTGGGCTTAGAAACATGGTTTCACCCAACAGTTGACGTGCAAAGAACTAGCGATGAATTAGTAGGGCACCTATATTCCTTTTCGGGCAGACCAGAAGACATGGTAATAATGCCCGGAGACTTGGTGCATTGTGATTTTGGCATAACCTATTTGCGTTTAAATACCGATTGTCAAGAACTGGCCTATGTTTTAAAACCAAATGAAACAAAAGCGCCTCAATTTCTTGTAGATGCTTTAAAGGACGGTAATAAAGTACAAGACTTTTTAACTAATAATATGATTAAGGGGCGTACTGGTAACGAAATCTTAGCAAAATCCTTAAAAGAAGCTAAAGAAGCAGGGTTTAAGCCAGCTATTTATACGCATCCATTGGGTCTTTACGGGCACTCTGCAGGTACAACAATTGGCATGTGGGATTCACAAGGAGGGGTGTTTAAAGACGATGGTGAAAATTATCCGTTAAACCCAAATACGGTTTACGCAATTGAGCTTAATACCACAGTTAATATTCCAGAATGGAAAAGGGATATCCGAATTATGCTAGAAGAAGCTGGATTTTACGGTGAAGATGGGTTTAGATACGTAAATGGCAGACAAACAAATTTATTGCTAATACCTAGGGTTAAACCGCAATTGGGGCAATAATAAAATTCGTATATTAGTGTAAAACAGCCGTTTAATTAAAATTGAGCATTTTCTTTAATCTTTTTAACGAAACACTATGAAAAAGAATATTTTATTTTTTGTTTTAATTGTGTTCACCAATTTAACTTGGGCACAAGAACGCAGTATTATAGGAATTATCACCGATGGCACCAACCCAATAGAAAATGTTAAGATTGCTATTGAAAACACGGAGAATACAGTGTTTACAAATACCAAAGGTGAATATGAGATTATTGCCAATAAGGGAGATATAGTCGTATTCAGTTCTATAGGTTTAAAAGAGGTTAAAATAAAGGTTGAAGATGTTACTACCCGCTTAAATTTGGTAATGACGCCAGACGTACAAGAGTTAGAAGAGGTAACCGTAGAGGCCAGTAAACGTAGATCGCAACAAGAATTATCAGAAGATTATTTTAGCAATAAAAATATTATCAAAACCGCTTATGGCTATCTAGATGCAGATAGGATAAGTGGAAAGGTAAGGATGTTATCTGAAGATGAAATTAATCCAGTTGGTCTTTGTTTACTTGATTTACTTCGTAATCGATTTTCAGGTATCCGTGTTGTTGGTAATTGCACAAGTGGCAAGCAAACCTTTGGCGTTGGTTCTATTTCTACCGCCTCATTAACAGGTGGAGCTGTTTTTATACGTGGGGGTGGGTCTTTGACCAATTCTAATCCAGCAATTTTTGATGTTGATGGACAAATCTTCACGAATGTTCCAATTTGGGTGGATATAAACAATATCAAAAGAATAGCAATTTTAGGAAATTTAGCAAGCACGGTGGCATACGGTAACCTAGGAGACGGTGGGGTTATTGTTGTGAATACGATTACAGGAACTGCAGGCAACAATAAAATAGTGGATCAAGCAAGGTTACGTAATAACTTTTTATCTTCAGCTGTTCTTTCTAGAGAAAAGGTTTTTGAGAACGAACCAACCTATTTAAAAGAACTTTATAAATCTAGTAGCTTAGATGAAGCTAGGAATATTTATGGAAAATTTGAAGCTACTTATAGCAATTCTCCTTATTTTATTTTAGATGCCTACAAGTATTTTTCTTCAAAAAATGATGATAATTTTGCTAAACTAATCATAACTGAAAATCAAGGGCTTTTTCAAGATAATCCTGTACTTTTAAAGGCTCTTGCTTATATGTATGACTTTTTTGGCAACCATACAAAAGCAAACGAGACTTATAAAGAAATTTTTGTTCAGCGCCCTAATTATGTTCAGAGTTATATGGACCTGGCAAATAGTTACAGGGATTTAGATGCTTCCAAGCAAGCCGCCTCAATTTATTCTAGATATCAATATCTTGTGCAGGAAGGTTTTTTAAGTCAAGACTCTATTGGTTTTGATCCAATAATTAGTAGAGAGTTTAATAATTTGCTGTTACTGGATAAAAATACAATAGTAAATAAATCTAAAAATCAATTATTTGTAGCGGAAGAGGAGTTTAAGGGTACTCGTCTGGTGTTTGAATGGAATGATAGTGAGGCGGAATTTGATTTACAGTTTGTAAATCCAGAAAATCAGTATTATTTATGGAAACATAGTCTTGCAGATTCTCAAGAAGAAATTAAAAGAGAAAAAGATTTTGGTTATAATGTAAAAGAGTACTTATTAGATAATTCTCTGCCAGGTACATGGAAGGTGAATATTACTTATTATGGCAACAAAAGTTTAACGCCAACTTACCTTAAAGCCACTATTTACGAAAACTATGGTACTCATATGCAAAATAAAACCGTGCAACTATTTAAATTAGGTATAAAGGGAGTAAACCATGAATTGTTCACTGTTAATTCTCCCCTTAAAGTGGTTTCTAGATAGGTAAATTACCAAAACCGTATTTATCGATGTTCTATTAGATATATATTTAAGCAATAATGGATTGAATGTAGACGAATTCACTTTTCCTCCAAGTCATTTATATCCCTAACGGTAAGAAATGGTGTTTGTTTCTTTTAAATTAAGAAACCGTAATAAGTAAAGTATCAAATTTACTTATTAGTGGCTCATATTCTTTTTTTAATGCATAGTAATTAAAAGAAACAAATTCATATTAATCCTTGCTGTCTAAAAGATTTAATATTTTGATTTACAATACAATAAATATAATATCTTATCAATGAGAATCTTTATCATTTTCATTTTCTTAATCTGTTTTGTTAATAAAATGTATCCCCAGCAAGACTATAAGGGTCAGGTTTTGAATGCTTCCAGTAAGAATCCAATTCCCTTTGTAAATATTGGTATATTAGAAAAAGGAATAGGTACGGTCAGTGATGAAGAAGGATTCTTTCATTTACCCTTGAATAATCTGCACATTAAACCCACAGATACACTGGTATTTTCTTCACTTGGTTATGAAACTAAAAAGATATTAGTTAAAGAAGCAGATATCGTTTATGCGGATTATCCTAAAGTAGAATTAATTCCAACTACCTACAATTTGAATGAAGTTGTAGTTACGGACAAAAGAGTTCTACTTGTTCCAGAGAATATTGGTTATGCTAACTTAGGAGAGGAAGTGTATGGATATTTTAAAGATAACATTGCTCTTGGTGGAGAATTAGCTACAAAAGTTGTTGTGAAAAGTGGATTAAGAAGGCTGGATAAATTTACTTTTGAGGTCGTAAACAATCCTTCTGATAGTTTATTGATAAGGGTAAATATTTATAATATAGATAGAAATTTAAGAATTCCTTTATCAAATTTAAATAAGTCTAACGAGAATATCGTTAAAACTATTACTCGTGGTGAACGTATGGTAAGTGTAGACTTAAAACCCTATTCAATTTTTGTAGAGAATGATTTTATAATCGCTATTGAATTACTTAAAATTTACGGTGAATCAGACTTGGGGCTAATATTAGCCGCAGTTAAAGATTTTACACAAGAAAAATTTAACCTAGAGAACAATGGATGGACAAATACAATAGATGATGGGCATGGTTCTTATAGGAGATATGCAAGCCAGTCAAAGTGGGAACGTTTTACAAATTTAAATATGGCTTATTCTCTAGAAAGTTCATTAATTGTAGATGAAAAAAAATATAACAGATACTTAAAACAAAGTGAAAAACGTCGATTAGCAAAGAAATTTTTATCTGGGTTCGCAATTTTGAATGGAAAAATGATAGCAGGAGTAGAGGTATTTAATCATAGAACTAAGCAAAGTGTATTTACCAATAAGAATGGCAGATACAAGATAGAAGGAAAAAAAGGCGATTTGATTAGTTACTTTAAAAAAGGTTTTGTCAATAAACAATTTAAAATAAAGAATAGATTTATTTTTAATATTCAATTGTCAAAAACAGATTAAATTATATAATTCCATTTTAAAAAAAGGTCATTCATTAGAATCTATTTTGGTTTTTTAAAGCTGTACAATTAATTTTTAAATCAAAAATTTATTACTTGCGTAAAAGGTTCGTACCTTAGCCTGTAGCTCGGGGTGCTCCTAATTGGTGCTGAGAATATACCCGTAAACCTGAACTGGATAATACCAGCGTAGGAAAGTTAAGGACACTTAGTTCAGCATAGAACCTATTCTACTTATCTAGCTTCAGGTGTATAATTAATGTATACCTGAATATGAGTAATTTACAAGAAAAAGAAAGCTTTCAATTAGTTACCCAGAATTTGCAACAATGGCAAGGTAGGGACGAGTGGTTTTTTAATAGAAAATATACCGATACTTACGAAGAATACTATGAAGGGCCTTACAAAAGAGCAGAAGTTTGGCAGAAAAAGGTGTTGGCCTCATTGGTAAAGAGCGATGACCGTATCAATACCCTGTTAGAATTTGGTTGTGGAACTACTAGATTTACGCGTTGGTGGCAAGAAATTGGAATAGAAGCATGCGGTGGCGATATTTCACCCTTTATGCTTGGGCAGGCCGCCCAACGTTTTCAGGGCGACTTGGTAATGGCAGATAGTCATCATATGCCATTTAAAGATCACACTTTTGATGTTTTGGCGTTTGTAACCACCTTTGAGTATTATAAAGACCCGGTTAAAGTAATACGAGAAGCCGTAAGGGTAGGAAAATATGGAATTGTTTTTGGTATGATGAATCGAAATACTCCCAAGTTAATTAGACGAAGGGTGCAACAACAGTTTGGTAGAAACCACTTTTATGTTACCGCAAACTTTTATACGCCTAAAACCTTAAAAGCGGTTATAGATAAAGCCCTAAAGGGCAGGGATTATTCTATTAATTGGACAACTACAGGTTTGCCTAAATGGTTTCCGGTACAACAATGGAACGTACCCGTGGGAGATTTTTTTGGATTGCATGTTAAACTAAATGATGTGGACTAATGAGTAAAGTTTTACCATTAGGCAAAATAACCAGTAGCGGATTTAAAAAAATGGTTTTTCCACTAACGGGAGCTAAGAGAGAAACCGTAATAAAAGGTCCTAAGTTTGGTGTGGATACAGCTGTTATAGATATAGGTAACGGTATGGCTTTAGCAACAAGTAGCGATCCTTTGTCTTTAATTCCTTCTATGGGGTTAAAGAAATCTGCTTGGTTATCGGTACAACTTTTAGCCAATGATATGGCCACTACAGGGTTTAAACCGCAATACGCACAGTATGTTTTAAATTTACCGGCATCTATGTCCAATGCTGATTTTGAGGAATATTGGAAATACATTCACGAATTCTCTGAGCGTTTAGGTATTGCCATTACAGGAGGGCATACTTGTAAAATAGAAGGACAACAAAGTACCATCTCCGGAGGGGGAACTATGTTCTTGACCGCACCAAAAGATGAAATTTTAACAAGTGATGGGGTACAAGAAGGTGATGCCATTATTGTGACCAAAAGCGCAGCGTTCAGTTCATCCGCGATTCTAGCAGCTAGTTTTCCAAATAAAGTTGGTGATTTAATAGGGGCAGAAATCCAAAAATTAGCTGCAGATCAATTTTACAAAACTTCGGTGGTAGAAGAAGCTATTATAACACGTGAGTTACTTATACCCAATGATGAACTTCATGCCATGCATGATGTTACGGAAGGTGGTGTTGTAGGTGGCCTTATGGAAGTTGCAGAAGCCTGCGGAATCGGTTTTGATATTAAAGATGAATTAATTCCTTTAGGTACTACCCAAAAGGCAATTACAGAGTTGTTTGGTATTGACCATAGATTCTCTTTAGGAACCGGGGCTATGTTAATAATGGTTAAGCAAGAAAAAGCTGAAAGCTTGGTTCAACATTTGGCCAAACATAAAATTGATGCCAAACAGATAGGTAACTTTTCTAAAGCAGGAGAAGCCTGTAGTATAAAAAAAGGTCAAACGTGGTCCAACATAACGTTTAACGGTATAGACCCTTATTGGGAGGCTTATTTTAAAGCTTTGGAAAACGGATGGAGTTAGATATAGGAGGACTTTATCTTGTTGTGGACCCTGCACTCCCTTTAGAGGAATTGCTGGATAAAGTAGAAATTGCATTGGAGAACGGAGTCAACCTAGTACAGATATGGAACAATTGGCCAACAGGTATTTCCGTTGAAGAAAAAGTGGTCTTAGTAGCTCGTTTATACGAACTAACTTCATACCATAAAATACCGCTTCTTATAAACGAAAATTTAGAATTGGAACCTTTTATTAAGGTGGATGGGTTTCATTTGGATACCATTCCAAATAACTTTAATAAAAACAATTTTGGGAATAACTACTTATTTGGGCTTACGTGTTCCAATGATTTGGAAGTCATAAAGAAGGCCGTGGCAAATAACCTAGATTATATATCATTCTGTGCCGTTTTTCCCTCCCAATCTGCTATAGATTGTGAACTGGTATCACTAGAGACCATAAAGAATGCAAGGGCAATAACAAAACTTCCCTTCTTTGTTTCTGGCGGCATCAATCATAAAACCATTAATAACCTAAAACAATATCCTATTCAAGGGATAGCTGTAATCTCTGGCATTATGAAAGCTAATGACATAGCTACGACCACAAAATCATATGCCCTAAAAATACGTACACTATTATGAGAAAAGAATTCTTGAATAAATTGTGTTGCCCTATAGATAAGGCAGATTTAAAAACACAGATATTTTTACAAGACGAAGAAGGTCAAATAATTGAGGCATTAATGACTTGCCCCAAATGCAAACGTTATTATCCGGTAATTTATGGTATTCCAATTATGACCCCAGATGAATTTAGGGAAAAAGCATTGGAAGAACCGTTACTTAAAAAATGGGGAAAACTAGAGACCTTAAATCTTGAAGATAATCAAGAGAAAATCCTAGAATTAGACAGTTAAAAAAAGGGGGCTACACTTGTAGCACCCCCATGTTAAATTGTTTTTCTATAGGAGCATGGTTGGCCGCTTCTATTCCGGTACTTATCCATTTTCTCGTATCCATTGGGTCAAT
This sequence comes from Croceivirga radicis, assembly GCF_002072105.2. Classification (GTDB taxonomy): domain Bacteria; phylum Bacteroidota; class Bacteroidia; order Flavobacteriales; family Flavobacteriaceae; genus Croceivirga; species Croceivirga radicis. Next base: position 181,892 of record NZ_MTBC01000004.1, on the reverse strand, counting down.
TATAGCATCGGTCCAAATTCTAGCAGCTGCATAATAAGGAGATATTTGGTTGTCATATCGTGCTTTAATCTTACTGTACAGTGCTTTTTCTTTTTCAGCGTCAAAGGCTTCACCTTGTTTCTCTAATGATGCCTTTTCTATTTGCAATAATACTTTCGCGGCAGAGTTACCGCTCATTACGGCCAATTCGGCACTGGGCCAAGCACAAATTAATCTAGGGTCATAAGCTTTTCCGCACATGGCATAATTTCCTGCCCCATAACTATTACCAATTACAACGGTAAATTTGGGTACAACAGAATTGCTCACCGCATTTACCATTTTGGCGCCGTCTTTTATGATGCCACCATGTTCACTTTTACTACCAACCATAAAGCCAGTCACATCTTGCAAGAATACAAGTGGTATTTTCTTTTGATTACAATTTGCTATAAAACGAGTTGCTTTATCTGCAGAGTCAGAATAGATAACACCGCCAAACTGCATTTCGCCCTTACCGGTCTTTACTACCTTACGTTGGTTGGCAATTATACCAACTGCCCAACCATCTATTCTGGCATAGCCAGTTAAAATTGTTTTACCGTAGTCTTGTTTATATTGTTCAAATTTGGAATCGTCTACCAAACGTTCAATTATTTCCAACATATCGTACTGGTCCCCTCTAGATTTAGGTAAAATACCAAAAATATCTTCTTGGTTTTTTGCAGGTAATTTAGAAGGTTCCCGGTTAAAGCCTGCCTTGTCAAAATCTCCAATTTTACCCATTATAGACTTAATTTTATCTAAGGCGTCCTTATCATCTGCCGCTTTATAATCGGTAACTCCACTTATTTCGCAATGGGTTGTGGCCCCACCTAGGGTTTCATTATCAATTGATTCACCTATTGCAGCTTTTACCAAATAAGATCCGGCAAGAAAAATACTTGCGGTTTTGTCTACTATCAAGGCTTCGTCGCTCATAATGGGTAAATAAGCGCCACCTGCCACACAACTGCCCATTACCGCAGCAATTTGGGTAATGCCCATACTGCTCATTACGGCATTATTTCTAAAGATTCTGCCAAAATGTTCTTTATCAGGAAAAATTTCGTCTTGCATGGGTAGATAAACGCCAGCACTATCTACTAAATAAATTATGGGCAATTTGTTTTCTATGGCAATTTCCTGTGCTCTAAGGTTCTTTTTTCCAGTTATTGGAAACCAAGCTCCAGCTTTTACTGTAGCATCGTTTGCAACAACTATACATTGTTTGCCTTTTACTTTTCCTATTTTAACCACTACACCACCAGATGGGCAACCACCGTGTTCCGTGTACATATCTTCTCCTGCAAAGGCGGCAATTTCTATTGCTTCTTCATCACTGTCCAATAAATACCCTATTCTTTCTCTTGCAGTTAGTTTTCCTTTTGCTTTGTGTTTTTCAATACGTTTGGTTCCTCCACCTAATTTTACCTTGGCCAAGCGCCTATTAAGGTCTGAACGTAGCAGTTTGTTGTAATCTTCGTTTTTGTTAAAATTTAAGTCCATTCAGCATAAATTGTTGTAAACTCTTGTAAAGATACGGATGATTATTAAGTAACTTTATGCTTAGAACTTGGAGTATGAAAAAAACTAAATGGGGAATAATTGGCCTTGGTAATATAGCAGGAAAATTCGCAAAGGATTTAGCATTGGTTAAAGAAGCAGAATTATCGGCTGTAGCCTCAAGGGATTTGGAAAAGGCTAAAATGTTTGCAGAAACCTATAACGCAGATGCCGCCTATGGAAGTTATGAAAAACTTTTAATAGAAAGTGATGCAGAGGTTATTTATATAGCAACACCACATAATTTTCATTTTGCGCATACCATGTTGGCCTTACAACATGGTAAACATGTGTTATGCGAAAAGCCAATTGGGGTAAATAGTAAGCAGCTAGAAGAGATGATTGCTTTGGCAAAGCAAAAAAAGCGCTTTTTAATGGAGGCATTGTGGTCTAGGTTTAACCCAACTATTAAAATGGTGAAAGAATTAGTAGATGCGGAAACCATAGGTGACATAGGCTATGTTAATGCAGACTTTACCTTTTACGGATTAGATCGGGGTGATGGCAAACGATTATTGAATCCTAATTTGGCTGGCGGCTCGTTGCTAGATATTGGTATTTACCCGCTGTTTTTTGCTTATTTGTTTTTGGGTAAACCAAAAAAAATATATGCTAGTGCTAACTTTTATAAAACAGGAATAGAACAACAAGTTTCTATTATTCTTGATTATGAAAATGCCCAAGCCATCTTACATTCTGGTTTGGGAACCCACTTAGAGACCAAGGCAAAAGTGGTAGGAACCACAGGAAGTATCCATATAGGCCAACAGTGGCATATGGCAGAGACGTATAGGCTAGAAAGAAATAACGAAATAGAAGAATTCTCAATCCCTACAATTGGTATGGGTTACTATTATGAAATTCTTGAAGTTATGAACTGCTTAAATAACGGTAAAACAGAAAGTGAACTTTGGTCTTTACAAGACAGTAGAAATTTGCTCAAAATGATGGATGATGTTAGAAAAATCATTGGAGTGAAGTTTCCTTTTGAGTAAAATGTTCTATTTTCGGATATTTGTCAACTTTTAAAGAATTTGAAACATGATGGATAAGAATAAAGTATTGGCTATTGCTACCTTTATTATGATATTGGTAGGCTTAGGTATGATTGCTTTAGGGGCCTTTAAATATGATGAAGTAGCCGGATATGGTTTTGCAGCCGTGGGAATAGGTTTTTTTGCCGTTGCTTGGGTTTTTAATGCCTTAAAAGGTAGAGTTTAAACAAATTAATTTACGACAAATGTCTGACGATAAAAAAGTAATATTTTCAATGTCTGGGGTCACTAAGACCTACAAAAACGCCAATACCCCAGTATTAAAAAATATTTATTTAAGTTTCTTTTACGGAGCTAAAATAGGAATCTTAGGATTAAATGGTTCTGGTAAATCTACCTTATTAAAAATAATTGCGGGGGTAGATAAAAATTTTCAAGGAGATGTTGTTTTCTCACCAGGTTATTCTGTAGGTTATTTAGAACAAGAGCCACAGTTAGACGAGGAGAAAACGGTTTTAGATGTGGTTAAAGAAGGTGTAGCAGAAACGGTTGCGGTATTAGAAGAGTATAATAAAATCAACGACATGTTTGGTTTGCCAGAAGTTTACGAGGATGCGGACAAGATGCAGAAGCTTATGGACAAACAGGCCAAACTGCAAGATCAAATAGATGCCAGTAATGCATGGGAATTAGATACCAAGTTAGAAATTGCCATGGATGCTTTGAGAACCCCAGATGCCGATAAAAAAATTGGTGTACTTTCTGGAGGCGAAAGGCGTAGGGTAGCATTGTGTAGGTTGTTGTTGCAAGAACCAGATGTATTATTGCTAGATGAGCCTACCAACCACCTAGATGCAGAATCCGTACACTGGTTAGAGCATCATTTGGCTCAATATAAGGGAACGGTGATTGCAGTTACGCACGATAGATATTTTTTAGATAACGTTGCGGGATGGATCTTAGAATTGGATAGGGGAGAAGGCATTCCATGGAAAGGTAATTATTCTGGATGGTTGGATCAAAAAGCAAAACGTTTAGCGCAAGAAAGCAAACAAGCTTCTAAACGTCAAAAGACTTTGGAGCGAGAATTGGATTGGGTAAGACAAGGGGCAAAAGGTAGACAGGCCAAACAGAAAGCCCGTTTAAAAAATTACGATAAATTGGCCAACCAAGACCAAAAACAATTAGAAGAAAAGCTAGAGATTTACATACCAAATGGTCCTAGACTGGGCACAAATGTTATAGAAGCCAAAGGAGTTAGTAAAGCGTATGGCGATAAACTACTTTATGAAGACCTGAACTTTAATTTACCACAGGCAGGTATTGTTGGCATTATTGGACCTAACGGGGCCGGTAAAACTACCATTTTTAGAATGATTATGGGGGAAGAAACGGCAGATAAAGGTGAATTTGTGGTTGGAGACACCGCTAAGATTGCCTACGTGGACCAGTCGCATTCCAATATAGATCCTGAAAAGACCATTTGGCAAAATTTTAGTGATGAGCAAGAATTAATCATGATGGGGGGTAAGCAAGTTAATTCTAGAGCTTACTTAAGTCGTTTTAATTTTTCTGGAAGTGAGCAAAACAAAAAAGTAAACATGTTATCTGGTGGGGAAAGAAACCGTTTGCATTTGGCAATGACCCTTAAGGAAGAAGGTAATGTTTTACTATTAGATGAGCCTACTAACGATTTGGACGTAAATACGCTACGTGCACTGGAAGAAGGTTTGGAAAATTTTGCTGGTTGTGCGGTAATTATTTCTCACGATAGGTGGTTTTTAGATAGAATTTGTACGCACATCCTTGCCTTTGAAGGTGATTCCCAAGTATACTTTTTTGAAGGTTCTTTTTCGGATTATGAAGAGAATAAGAAAAAGCGACTGGGAGGTGATATTATGCCAAAACGTATTAAATACAAAAAATTGGTTAGGTAATAACTTAATAAAAGAAAAGCCAGCTATAAGCTGGCTTTTTTAATTTACTGTGCAGGATACCAATTTAAAAAGTTTACTTCAATGTTTGGCTTTTCTGCTAAGACCAAACGTTTAAATTCTTCAATATCGCTTAACCCTTGAGTTCCCCTATAGTGGTATGGGTAAACCACAGTTGGTTCAAAATCAGTTACAGCAGCAGCTGCACTGGCAACTGGCATTGTATAAGGTAGGTTCATACAAACAAAGGCCTTGTCAATATTTTTTAAATTTCGCATTTCTGGAATATCCTCAGTGTCGCCAGAAATATAAATTCTTTCATCAATCCAATTTAAAACATAACCGTTTCCACGTCCTTTCTCATGAAATTTTAGCGCTTCTTCTCTTAAATTATACATAGGAATGGCGTTAACGGAAAGTTCGGTGTTCAATTGTTCGGTATCACCATTATTTAGGACAATTGTTTTACCTTTTAAGTCTTCAGGTAATTTTTCGGCAACAGCGCTTGGTGCTATAATTTTTACATCATCTAACGATAATCCAGATAAAGTTTCCACATTTAAGTGATCTCCATGAATATCTGTTATTAAGATGTAATTGGGCATTTTGTATGATTCAAATTTCTCTGCTCCACCAACTGGGTCAATATAAACAACAGTTCCGTTTTTTTCTAAAACCATGGTAGCGTGCTCAATAGGATTAATAGTTAGCGTGCTAGCGGTTTTTGTAGCTAGTTCTTTGCTATTGCCTTCCTGTGTAAGATGATTAGGTTTAGAATTTTCTGATTTTTTTTTATTTCCACAAGAGAATAAAAAAACACAAGTTAAAGACGCGTAAAAGGCTGATTTCCAATTCATAATATAATTATCTTTTTAGTTAAAGCTATAAAATACCTAAGCTTGGTACTATTTATTTAACAATTTTTTCAAAAGGCAACATCCAAACCTTAACCAAGTACGTATATAAAACAGACACTAACAAATTTATATTTGTTTAAAGCGTTAAAACTTAATATTATGAGTGAAGCAAAAAGTAACAACAGTTTAAAGGTAATAGCCGGTTTATTAGGCGTTGTATTAGTAGGTTTGTTGATCTACACGGTTAGCCTTTACCAAGACAAGCAGAAAACTGCTGCAGCTCTTACACAAGAGAAAGAGATGGTTGTAGAGGATTTAAATAGTCTTAAATCTGAGTATGACAAAGCTATTTTAGAAAGTAATGCCACTAATGAAGAGTTGGTTGCAGCTAGAGACAACATTGCAAAATATATTGATTCTATTAAAACGATGAAGGCAGACGTTGCCACTCTATCTAGATATAGAAGACAAGTTTCTGTGTTAAAAGCAGAAAGAGAGCAATTGTTAAAACAAGTTGATAGCTTAACCCAAAGTAACACGCTATTGGCTATGCAAAGAGATAGTACCTATACAGAATTAGAAAAACAAACAGTTTTTAATGATTCTTTAGTAGTACAGAATACGCAATTGGCAGAAGCAGTAGAAAGAGGTTCTGCGTTAAATTTATCTAATTTTAAGATTGATGCCGTAAAAGAACGTAGTAGTGGAAAATTAGTTTCTACATCTAGGGCTCGTGCAACAGATAAATTTAAAGTATGTTTTACCGTTGCCGATAATTCTATTGCGCAAGCAGGAGACCGTGAGTTCTTTATTGAAGTATTGGATCCTCAAGGTAATGTATTGGGAGAGAGTTTTACCAAAAGCAACGAAAATGGCGCTAGTATAACTTATAGCAAGGGTACAAGTTTCTATTACGAAAATAGTGCTTTAGATGTTTGTGATTATATAAACAAACCAGCTGCAGAGTTCCAGAAAGGAAATTACATGGTTAATGTTTATGACGATGGTTTAAAATTGCTAGGAACATCTAAGTTCACTTTAAAATAAACAACACTATCCACATTACACTTAAAAAGGGCATCCGTTTAACGGATGCCCTTTTTTATTTTGGTGTTTTTTTTATGGATAAGCGGTTTATTTTAAACTACCTACCATATCTTCTGGCTTTACCCAGGCATCATACTCTTCTGCAGTAACATATCCTAGGTTAATGGCTTCTTCTTTTAACGTTGTGCCATTTTCATGAGCCGTATTAGCAATTTCTGCAGCTTTGTAATAACCAATTTTGGTATTTAGTGCAGTAACCAACATTAAGGAGTTGTTCAACAATTTTTTAATAGTTGTGTGGTTGGGCTCAATACCCACAGCACAGTTTTCTTCAAAACTTACACAGGCATCGCCAATTAATTGAGCAGACTGTAATAGGTTTGCAGCCATTAAAGGTTTAAAAACATTAAGCTCATAATGCCCTTGAGTACCACCTATTGTAATGGCAACGTCATTGCCCATTACTTGGGCGCAAACCATTGTTAGAGCTTCACACTGTGTTGGGTTTACCTTACCTGGCATTATAGAACTTCCAGGTTCGTTTGCTGGTATAATTAATTCACCTATTCCAGAGCGTGGACCAGAAGCCATTAATCGTATATCGTTTGCAATCTTATTTAATGAAACGGCTAATTGTTTTAGTGCTCCATGAGATTCTACAATAGCATCATGGGCAGCAAGTGCTTCAAATTTGTTATCTGCCGTTATAAACGGTAAACCCGTAAATTGAGCTATATATTTGGCAACCAAAACGTCATAACCTTTTGGTGTATTTAATCCTGTGCCAACTGCTGTTCCACCAAGAGCTAATTCTGCTAGATGTGGCAAGGTGTTTTCCAATGCCTTTAAACCGTGATCTAATTGAGAAACATAGCCAGAAAATTCTTGACCTAGGGTTAGGGGTGTTGCATCCATTAAATGCGTTCTACCTATCTTAACCACATCTTTAAAATCTTCTGCCTTCTTTTTTAAGGTATCTCGTAATTGCTTTACACCCGGAATAGTGGTTTCTACAATTTTCTTATAACCTGCAATATGCATTCCGGTGGGAAAGGTGTCATTAGAGGATTGTGACTTGTTTACGTCGTCATTTGGTTGAATGGTTTTTTCACCTTCACCAATTTTTTTACCTGCAATTTCGTGTGCTCTATTGGCAACAACCTCATTTACGTTCATATTACTCTGGGTTCCAGATCCAGTTTGCCAAATTACTAATGGAAATTGGTCGTCATGCTTACCAGTAAGAATTTCATCGCAAACTTGGGCAATTAAATCCCTTTTTTCTACGGTTAGCACACCTAGCTCATGATTGGTAAATGCCGCTGCTTTTTTAAGATAAGCAAAACCGTATACAACTTCTAACGGCATGGAACCGGCAGCTCCAATTTTAAAATTATTTCTAGAGCGTTCTGTTTGGGCACCCCAATATTTATCCGCAGGGACTTTTACTTCCCCCATGGTATCTTTTTCAATTCTATATTCCATAATGAAAATTCGTTTGTAGAAACACAAAGGTAAGGCTTAGCAGCCTTATTTTTATCTTCTAATAGCCGTTGTTACATTTTTTACGAATGTGTTTTGAATTTTGAAAATTTTAAGGGTATCTTTGTTTACAAATTGTATTTCATGGTAGAGTTTGACCAATATTTAGGATTTTTAGCTTTCTTGACCATTTTAACTATAGGTTTTTGGTTAATGATATTTCTTTTAACCTTTGTTGTACCATATTGGTTAACAGGTAACATTATGGAAATTTTAAAAGAGAAAAGAGCGGCTAAAAAAGCTAAACGTAACGAATAATAAAAAAGGAGCTAATTCAGCTCCTTTTTTTAGTTCTTGATTGGTGGTCTACCTATAATTGATAATTAGTGCAACGGATTTGATACCCTTGGATTTTAAAACACTCTTTTGCTTTTTATTAAACGAAACAACACATATACATATAAAAAAAGGAGCTGAATTAGCTCCTTTTTTATTTTATCTTGTATAAGTTGTTATGATTGACCTCCTTCAAATTCGTAATCATCATCTCCACCGCCGTTTCTATTTCCGTTGCGTTGTCTATCATTTTTAGACTGGTTAAATCTATAGAGGAATGAAAGGGTAACTTGTCTTTGTCTCCATTGAAATTCACTTCTAGAAGTAAAAAATTCGGTCTCCGTGAAAGACTTACGTCTACGGCTATTTAATAAGTCACTTACGTTTAAACTTACGGTGGCGTTATCCTTAAAAATGTCCTTACTAAATGCCAGGTTTATAGAGGTAATTCCTTTTGTTTCTGTTTGTGCGTTTGCTCTTGGTCCAAAATAAAAGGCATTGGTTTGCCAATTTATGTCTGCAGGTAGGGTAATTTTAGAACCCAATCTAGCAAAATAACTACTATTGTCGGTGCCGTAATCTACCCCATTAAAAAAACCTTCTGTAGAAAATTTAAAGTAATTAAAACTACTGGTTAGGCGTAACCATTTTGTTGGATTGTACAGTACAGAAGCTTCGGCTCCGTATCTGTTCTGGGTAGATAGGTTAATAGGAATGGAACGCACTATTTCTATACCATCAGTAGTAGTTTGTCCTGTTTCTTCTTGTACTCTTTCAAAAGAGTTGGTTTCTTTCTGGTAATATACAGAGCTGGTTAGTGTCAATTTTTTCCATCTCTTTAAATAACCTATATCAAAAGCATTAGAATAGGCTGGGTCCAAATCTGGATTCCCTTGAAAGATGTTTGTTCTACTAGAACGAGATGGGAATGGGTTAATAAACCAACCTCTTGGTCTATTTATTCTTCTGTTGTACCCAATACTAAAATTTTCTGTTTCAGAAATTTCGTAAACAAGGTTAACCGTAGGAAATAGGCCCAAATAATCTTTGTCAAAATTTACGTCTACGTCTATACCCAATTCTTCTTGCAAGGCTTCAGGATCAAACTCTGACTCTACCTTACCTTTTAAAATTGTATTCTCTAGCCTTAAACCAGCCAAAACCGAAAACTTACCGTATTTATTACCATACTGTACATAAGCGGCATGTACATTTTCATCATACGTAAATTTATTGGTCAAATTCTCATTGGTAACAAAATTACCAGAGGCTTGATCTAAACTATCTAATTGATAATCTGTAATCGATTGTTCTAAAGTACTTCTAAAACCGGCTTCAAACTGGGCTTCGCCCATGGGTAATACATAATCTGCCTGTATTAAATATTCTCGTTCTTCTTCGTCTTCAAAAACATTTTCCAAAGCGATAAGTTCGTTGGTGGGTATGTTTTGATTTTCTTCAATTACAGAGGTTTGTATTTGATTGTTTTTAGAATACTGGAAATCTGCCGTTAGCTTATGCCCGTCGTCATTAAAATTATTAACGTAGTTTAATGAAACTTGATAAGTATCTCCGTCTTCATTCTGGTCTTCTTCTCTAAAAGTCTCGCTAGTAACGCTACCATCGTTGAATCTTTGGTTGCTGTTCTCTGTTAAATCATTTTCATCTGATTGACGATAAAAACCAGCGGCCGTAATAGAAGAATTTTCTGTTAAGAAATATTCGATGCCCAAATTGGCATTCAAGTTCTTGTCTAACCTGTTGTAAGTTCTATCTTCAAAAACACGATCAAAGCTGCCAGATGTGTAGGTGTTATCAAAAATAGCATTACCAGGGGCATCTCTATATCTATAACCAAGGGTGGTAAACAAATTGAATTTTTTAGTTCTTAGGTTGCCATTAAAAGTAACTCCGGCATTTGCAGGGTCACCAACAAAAGCGTTTACGGATCCATTAAAACCTAAAACCTTTTCTTTTTTAAGTACAATATTTAGGATACCCGCTGTACCCTCAGCATCGTATCTGGCAGAAGGGCTGGTTATAACCTCTACTTTTTCAATGGCATCTGCAGGTAACTGTCTTAGGGCATCGGTAGAACCAAATCCTGCTAGGGCAGAGGGTTTACCATTAATCAGGATTCTAACATTTTCATTTCCTCTTAAACTAATAGCTCCTTCTACATCTACATCTACAGAAGGTATGTTGTTTAAGGCATCGCTTATTGTTGCGCCACTGTTGGTTAAATCTTTACCAACATTATAAATCTTTTTATCTAACCTTACCTCTACCGTAGTGCGCTCTCCAACAACTTCAACAGCTTCTAATTGGGTGGCATCTAAAGTCAAGGCTATTTTGCCCAAATCTTTATCGCTTGTAAGGTTCTGATTATTTAGGGTAAAACTTTTGTAAGAGATGTACTCTACTTTAAGGTTGTAGTTGCCTGCCGGTACGTTAACGGTAAATTTACCGTCAAAATCGGTAATACCACCATCTACTTTGCTGGGGTCATCTACGGATTGTACAACAAGCGTAGCAAACTCCAAAGGTTGTCCAGAGTCTTTATCTACTACTGTTCCGGTTATTTTTATCGGTTTGGTCTGTGTTGTTGGGCGTTGTGCAAATGTTGCTAATGTGGTCAGTGACAAAATTGTAAGGAACAGTTTTCTCATACTAGGTTTTGGATTTCTTTTTTTTCTTTTTCTGTTTTCGTTTGGTCTTTGTTGGATTTTCCCTCATGTCCAAATAAATCTGGTACTTTTCAGGAGGCAGTCCAGCCTTCAACTCTTTTTCTTGTTGATCTTGAATTTTTTTAAACTCTTCCCGCATTTTTTGGGGCTCCAAGTTTAATATTTGAAGCTCCATACGTTTCTTTACAGAATTTACCAATGTGGTTCTCATAATTGCTTCCTCAAAAGGGTCTAAGGCTAAAGTTTCTATAATCTTAGGCATCTCTTGTTCAACAATTTCTTCTGCTGTTAGTTTTTCTGGCTCTTTTTCGGGTGTCTGGGCTTGTGGAATGCTACTTCTTCTGCCATACCCACCGTATCTACTTCCATAACCATATTGTGCCATAGATAATACAGAGAAGAATAATAAGGATAGAGGTAAAATTTTACGTATAGCTGTTTTCATTTTAATGCGATTTTCAAATTTAGGTGTTGCCATTACACTGTTTTGCCAATGCTTTGTTAATTGGTAAAATACTATAAAATGTTTAAGAAAAGATTAACGCTAGGCTTTTTCTTGTTGTCCCATCATCATTAAATAGGCTTTTAAGAAAGCATCAATTTCACCATCCATAACAGCATCAACATTACCAGTCTCTTCACTAGTTCTTACATCTTTTACTAACTTATATGGATGCATTACGTAATTTCTTATTTGCGAGCCCCACTCAATTTTCATTTTAGACGATTCTATTTCTGCTCTTGCTTCTTGTTTTTTTCGTAGTTCTATCTCATACAATTGAGACTTTAACATTTTTAATGCCGTAGCCCTATTATCATGCTGAGACCTACTGTCTGAACATGAAATTTGGATTCCCGTTGGTTTATGGACCAATTGTACCTTGGTCTCAACTTTGTTTACGTTTTGTCCGCCGGCACCACTGGATCTTGCGGTGGTAATTTCAATTTCAGAAGGGTTTATTTCTATCTCTATACTATCGTCTACTAGCGGGTATACATAAACAGAAGCAAAAGAGGTATGCCGTTTTGCATTACTATCAAACGGGGAAATGCGCACCAATCGGTGTACTCCGTTTTCTCCTTTTAGCCAACCAAAGGCAAACTCACCCTCAATTTCCAAGGTTACTGTCTTTATTCCCGCAACGTCACCTTCCTGATAATTAAGTTCTTTTACTTTATAGCCATTTTTTTCTGCCCACATCATGTACATACGCATAAGCATAGAGGCCCAGTCACAGCTTTCCGTACCACCGGCACCGGCCGTTATTTGCAACACGGCGGTTAACTCATCGCCCTCATCAGAAAGCATATTTTTGAATTCTAATTTTTCAATTAAATCCAAACCTGTAGTGTATTTAGCTAAGACTTCTTGCTCCGTAACTTCACCCATTTGATGAAATTCTAGCAAAACTTCTAAATCACTTACTAAAGTTTCCGCTTCTTTATAATCCTGAACCCATTTCTTTTTAGATTTTATGGATTGCATTTGTTTTTGGGCCTCTTGAGGGTTGTTCCAAAAATCAGGTTCCAAGGTTTTTTCTTCCTCGTTTTCTATTTCAATAAGCTTGGCATCAATGTCAAAGATACCTCCTTAACGCACCAAGGCGATCAATAAGATCTTTATGTTGATCTGTAGTTACCATAATTGTCTTTTTCGCAAAAATAAGGTTTCATTATGGCTGTACAACTATATTATTTTATTTTAGGAACTTAAATAACTAGCTCCATGAAAAAATACTTTATTGTTTTAATTACCTTTCTTATGGGCCAGAATTTACTACTGGCGCAGAATTTTGAAAAGACCAAGGATTTAGAGCATTACAAAGGGTATTTTGATACCTTTTATGATGGCACTACTGATAAGCTGTATTTGCAAATAAATAATTTGGAGCAAGACTTTCTGTACGTTTATTCCCTTAGCAGCGGTATAGGAAGTAATGATATAGGTTTGGATAGGGGCCAGTTGGGCAATGAACAAGTGGTACATTTTAGAAAAATGGGCCAAAAAATCCTTTTGGTACAGCCTAATTTAAAATACAGGGCCAACACAGATAATGTTTTGGAAAAAAAATCTGTAGAGCAAGCGTTCGCAAAATCGGTTCTGTTTGGTTTTCCTATAGTTGAAGCTAAAAACGGAAGCTATTTAATTGAACTTACCGAATTTTTGATGCAAGATGCCCATGGAGTTACGGATCGTTTGGCTAGCAGAGGGCAAGGCAATTATAAATTAGACCAAAGCAAAAGTGCCTTGAATTTTGAACGTACAAAATCGTTTCCAGATAATATAGAGTTTGATGTACTACTGACTTTTTCTGGTAAAGCCAAGGGGGGCAATATACGCTCTGTAACACCTACATCTAGTAACGTTACGGTTAACCAACACCATTCATTTGTGAAATTACCGGACGATAAATTTGAAAAACGAAAGTTTGATCCTAGAAGTGGTGCGTATCCGTTTTCTTATTATGATTACGCAACACCAGTAGAAGAACCTATTGTTAAGCGATACATTCCAAGGCATAGGTTGGCAAAGAAAAATCCTGAAGCAGCTGTTAGCGAGGCCGTAGAGCCAATAATCTATTATTTGGATAATGGAACACCAGAACCTGTAAGGTCAGCATTGTTAGAAGGGGGGCAATGGTGGAACCAAGCATTTGAGGCCATTGGTTATAAAAATGCGTTTCAAGTAAAAATACTACCGGATGATGCAGATCCTATGGATGTACGATATAACGTGATACAGTGGGTGCACCGATCAACTAGAGGATGGAGTTATGGAGCAAGTGTTAGAGATCCAAGAACGGGAGAAATCATTAAAGGGCACGTTAGTTTAGGAAGTCTTCGTATAAGACAAGATTTCATGATCGCTCAAGCACTTATGAATGCACCCTTTAAAAATTCTGATGATAATGTAGATCCTATGTTAGAAATGGCCATAGCAAGGATTAGGCAATTATCTGCCCATGAAATTGGACATACCCTTGGTTTTGCGCACAATTTTGCGGCAAGTACCAATAATAGGGCATCGGTTATGGACTATCCGCATCCCTATCTAGAATTTAAAGATGGTCAAATGGATTTTTCTAACGCATATGCTACCGGAATTGGAGATTGGGATAAGGTAACCGTTGCTTATGCCTATTCGGACTTTCCAGCCGGAACTGATGAAGATTCCGCTTTGAACGCCATACTGGCAAAAGCAGAAAAGGATGGGCTTAGATATATTTCGGACCAAGATGCGAGGCCAATAGGCGGAGCCCATGCACTAGCACATTTATGGGATAATGGAGCCAATGCTTATGATGAATTAAACCGTATTTTATCTGTAAGAAAACAAGCTATTGATAACTTTTCTATAGATAATATTAAAACAGCAGAACCCTTTTCCGTAATGGAAGACGTTTTTGTACCATTGTACTTCTTACATAGGTATCAAACAGAAGCTGCAGCCAAAGTGGTTGGTGGCTTGGATTATAATTATAAGGTAAAAGGAGATAGCCAAATAGCTGTAAAATGGTTGCCTAAAAAAACACAACAACTGGCTTTAAATAGCATTATAAAAACGTTACAACCAGAACATTTAACTATACCAAAAGATAAACTTAACTTATTTGCCCCAAGAAGTATAGGTTACAATAGAACAAGGGAATCTTTTAAAAGTAAGATGGGTGTAGGTTTTGATGCCTTAGGGGCGGCGGAGACCGCGGCAGAAATGACGGCAAGCTTATTGCTGCATCCACAGAGAGCCAATAGAATGGTACAACAAAAGGGAATGGACCAAAATCAATTAGGATTGCAAGAAGTATTGGAGCAACTATTAAATGCAACGGTTAAAGCAAAATTACAAAGCGGATTGGAAGGGGAAGTGCAGCAAATTATAAATTGGACGGTTTTACAAGAAATGATGCATTTGGCCAGCAGTAAAGAAAGTTATCCGCAAGTTACGGCTACCGTGCTTTTTGAAATGATGAAGCTTAAGACCTATTTAGGGGAAGGTAAGCGCGCAACTGATCCTAGCGCTATTCTTTTAAAGAAGGAAGTGGAAGGGTTTATCGCCAATCCTAAAGGATATAAAGTAAAGACAGAAGCACCTACCATTCCAGATGGTTCTCCTATTGGAATGGATTGTATGCAAGATTAAAAAAAGCAAATGGAAATTAATTTAATTAGTGATACGGTAACTAGGCCTTCTAAAGGTATGCTAGATGCTATGATGCGTGCCAAGGTAGGCGATGATGTTTTTAAGAACGACCCTACTTTAAATGAATTAGAAGATAAAGTGGCCAAGCTTTTTAATATGGAGGCTGCTTTGTTTTTTCCGTCTGGAACTATGGCCAACCAAACTGCGATTAAAATTCATACGCAACCTGGTGATCAGGTTATTTGTGATAAATATGCCCACATTTATAATTATGAAGGAGGTGGCGTAAGTTTTAATAGTGGAGCTTCTTGTAAATTAGTAGATGGCCATAGAGGTATGATGACGGCAGAACAGGTAGAGACGGCAATAAATCCGCCTGATTTTTACCATAGTCCTTTAACTAGATTAGTTGCCATAGAGAATACTACAAATAAGGGTGGTGGTGCATGTTGGAGCTTTAAGGAGCTAGAACGAATAAAGGCAGTTTGTAATAAGCATAACTTGGGTTATCATTTAGATGGAGCTAGGTTATGGAACGCGCTTGCAGCTACTGTAGAGACAACTGAACAATATGGTTCACTTTTTGATACAATTAGCGTATGTCTTAGTAAGGGGTTGGGTTGTCCTATTGGTTCGGTATTGGTGGGATCAAATGAAAATATGCAAAAAGCCCTGCGTATCCGTAAAATTCTAGGTGGGGGTATGCGCCAAGTAGGTTATTTGGCAGCTGCTGGTATTTATGCTTTAGACCATAACAGAAATAGACTTAGTGAAGATCATAAAAGGGCTAAAGAATTAGGTATTTGCTTAACTAATTGTGATTGGGTAAAGCAAGTAGAACCGGTAGAGACCAATATTGTCATTTTTGAATTGGATACCGCACTAACCTCAGAAGAAAAGCTTGTTAGTTACTTGGCCGCTAAAAAAATATCCATAATAAATATGGGGCATGGTAAGTTAAGAATGGTTACCCACTTGGACTATACCAAAGAAATGCATGATATTGTTTTGGCTAGTCTCAAAGCATTCTAAGTCTAGTACTAAATATAAAATTCCCAGGTAAGAATATCCATACTTGCTTAAAAAAGTATGGATATTTTAATGTAGGCTAACTTCATTTGGTATCTTCAAAATAGAACAACTTCTTTAATTGAAATCATATTTTTTTGACCTGAGGGTCTATTTTTTTGCGATTTTAGTCTTTACCAGTTTATTTTCATTCTTCTCAAGCTATTGGTTGTTCTAAATGAATTCCACTTAATTATCCTTAACAAATATTTAGTAAAAAATAAATTTTTCCCAGCATTCAAGTTTAAGAATGTATAGCTTTATGTTGGTGTTAAACAGATATTTAAGGTTTTTAGGTTTTGTATAAGTGTTTAAACTTTAGTAGTTAGTTTAAATAATTAGATAAAAATTTTGTGACTTTTTTAAGATATAGGTTTCATAAGTACAGAATTAATTAAGTGGTCTAATAATTTAACAAACACTAACAAATTATGAAAAAAGTACTTTTTATTGCCGCCTTGTTTACCGCAGCGGCAACAACTTATGCGCAAGATTTGCCTACTAATCCAGAACCAGGTAAATGTTATGTTAGATGTACAACTCCAGATGTATATACTAATGAAACGGTTACTGTTACGGTAAAACCGGCTTACAAGGTATTGAAAACGGTACCAGCTACATTTAAAACGGTTACTGAACGTGTTTTGGTAAAAGAAGAGAGCAAAAAGTTGGTTGTAGTACCCGCTAAATGGGGCACGGAAACCGTATCTTATGTTTCAAAGGAAGCAGGTAGTTCTTTACGCATTGTACCTGCTGCATTTGCTCCAAGTTCTGAAACTATCGAGATAAAACCAGCTTATGCACAATGGGAATTGGGTTCGCCCGCTCCGGATTGCGCCAGTGGTAATCCAGACGATTGTAGATACTGGTGTTACAAAGGTTATCCGGCAGAATATACAACAGTGAGCACGCAAACACTTGCTAATGATGCTAGCTTTAATAGAATACCTGGTTCAGAAAAATCTGGTTCTTACACAAAAAGGGTATTGATTGAGCCAGCAAAGGTGGTAGAAGAAGTAATCCCTGCAGAGTATGCTACAATTACTAAAACGGTTTTAGATAAGGATGCTTATACCGTAGAAGAAGTAATCCCTGCGGTTACTAAAACGGTATCTAAGGAAGTATTACAGTCCAAAGGTGGTTTAACTTCTTGGAAGGAAGTTGAGTGTGCTTTGGTAGAGTATCAGGCATTACCAATAAATTGGAATTTGGGTAGTGCTACTTTAACAGCAGAAGCTAAAAGAATTATAGATACTAGATTAATGCCTGTTTTACAGCAAAATCCTGGAGTAAAGTTAGAGATAGCTTCACATACAGACGCAAGAGGCTCCGCTTCTTCTAATCAAAACCTTTCTGAAAGAAGAGCTAAAGCAGTTGCAGATTATTTAATTACTAAAGGTGTTAATTCTAGTTTGTTGGTAGCTAATGGTTATGGCGAAACAAGACTTAAAAACAGATGTGCAGACGGTGTATCTTGTACAGAAAGAGAGCATTCTGCAAACAGAAGAACAGAGTTTAGGTTAATTAACAACTAAACCTGGTAAACATTAAAATAAAAAAGCCCTCCAACATGGAGGGCTTTTTCATTATTTGTTCTTTTCTAAAAATTGTAGGTGGTAACCAACTTCACCGTTCATACTATAACCAGAGTATTCATCTAAAACTTTTTGTTTTGCAGATACTGCCAAAAGAAGCGGAAATACACCGCGTTTATTCCATTTTTGCAAAAGTTCTTTGTTCTGTTTGTATTCAGCTGGTGTTAATAAATCCTTATTCCTTGGTATATCTATATAAAGTAGAACGTAATCTTTTGAAAGGGTATTGAATGCTTCTGTCTCAAACAAATCTTTCTTTAGCATTTTACAAGGTCCACACCAATCACTCCCGGTAAAATAAACAAGCACATTCTTATTTTCCTTTTTGGCCATTTTAAAAGCCTGCTCGTAATTGGTTTCCCATTCAATGGTATTTCTAGCACCGGTATTGAGTTGAAATAGTGCTATCGCTATAGAAAATACGTATACTATCCACTTCATAAAACGTCTTTTATTTAAATAACGAATCCATTCCAGGAATATTGGGCATACCATCTTTAGCCACCGCAGCTAATTCGGCCTCGTTAACTTTTGTGGCTTGTTCAATGGCTTTATTTAGTGTAAGAATTAAATAATCCTCTAATTGTTCTTTGTCTTCCAACAAGGCTTCATCTATAGAAATACTTTTGATTGCTCTATTTGCGGTAATGGTTACCTTTAGCAAATCGTCGTTAGACTTTTCTTCCAGTAATACGGTGTCCAGTCTTTTTTTTGTTTCTTCTACTTTTTGTTGGGTTTCTTTTAGTTTACCCATCATGCCCATAATATCTCCAAACATATTTTTAAATTTTATAACCGTTCAAAATTACTAAATTGTATAACTAACACTAGTTTTTTAACCATGACAATTATATTAAGAAAGCTTGGCATTCTTTTATTCTGTACTACTTTTGCCAGCTCTTGTTCTAGTAATATGAAAGAAACAATCGTGCCACAACCTCCAAAGGCAAAAAAAATTCCGAAGGAATTGACCGTACATGGAGATACCAGAGTAGATAATTACTATTGGTTAAATAACCGGGAAGATGATGAAGTAATAGCTTATTTGGAAGCAGAAAATAAGTATTACAATGAAATGACTTCTCATACACACAAATTTCAAGAAGAGCTTTATAACGAATTAAAAGGGCGTATTAAACAAGATGATGAATCCGTGCCTTATAAGTTAAACGGCTATTTCTACAACAGTAGATTCGAAAAAGGAAAAGAATATCCTATCTATTTTAGGCAAAAAGGATCTTTAGATGCCGAAGAAGAAATTTTGTTTGATTGCAACCTAATGGCAAAAGGACACGAATTTTTCAATCTAAGGGGTATATCAGTGAGCCCGAATAACAAATTGGCCACTTTTGGTACAGATACTGTATCTAGAAGACAATACGATATTCAATTTAAAAATCTGGAAACCAATGAGATTTATCCAGACAAAATAGAGAATACCACAGGTAGTTCTGTTTGGGCGGCAGATAATAAAACGATATTCTACACAAAAAAAGACCCCGTAACACTAAGGTCAGATAAAATATATAAACATCAAATTGGTACCCCAACAAGCCAAGATGTTTTGGTTTTTGAAGAAGAGGATGAAACTTTCAATGTTTTTGTATACAAGACAAAGTCCAAAAAGTATATTGTAATAGGGTCTGTAAGTACGCTTACTTCAGAATATCGTTTTATCAAGGCAGATGAGCCAGATGCGGCATTTACTGTCTTTTCACCCAGGGAAAGAGGTTTAGAATATAGCATTTACCATTTTGGAGATACCTTTTACATTTTAACCAACAAAGACGATGCAACCAACTTTAAACTAATGCAGGTTGCGGAGAAGAACACAAACATAGCTAATTGGGAAGAGTTTATACCTCATAGGGAAGCCGTGCTATTGGAGGATATAGAGATTTTTGAAGATTATTATGTCCTATCGGAACGGGAAGAAGGTCTTAACAAGCTAAAAATTGTTAGGTGGGATGGTACGGATGCTTATTATCTACCTTTTGATAGTGAAACCTACGTGGCCGGCACCTATACTAATTTAGATTTTGAAACCGATAAACTGCGGTATTTCTACAATGCTATGGAATCTCCATACGCTATTGTAGAAATGGACATGAAAACTAAAGCAAAAACCATTCTAAAGGAACAAGAAGTCCTAGGCGGAAAATTTAATAAGCAGAATTATAAAGCAAAACGTATTTGGGCCAATGCAAGAGATGGTAAAAAGGTTCCAATATGTTTGGTTTATCATAAAGACACATCAATAAACGGTACCGCTCCATTGCTGCAGTATGCTTATGGATCGTATGGCTCTACCATAGATCCTTATTTTTCTACACAAAGGTTAAGTTTATTGGATAGAGGATTCATTTTTGCCATTGCCCATATTAGAGGGGGTGAATATTTGGGTAGACCTTGGTACGATGATGGTAAGTTGTTAAAAAAGAAAAACACCTTTACAGATTTTATAGATTGTTCTAAGTATTTGATAGAACAAAACTATACAAGTAGCCAACATTTGTATGCTATGGGTGGGTCTGCAGGTGGCTTACTAATGGGGGCCATAATAAACATGGAGCCCAATTTATACAACGGCGTAGTAGCACAGGTGCCGTTTGTAGATGTAATTACAACAATGTTAGATGATACTATTCCTTTGACTACAGGCGAATATGATGAGTGGGGAAATCCGAACGATAAAACCTATTATGAGTATATGAAATCGTATTCTCCTTATGATAATGTTACGGCTAAGGATTATCCAAATATGTATGTAAGCACCGGTTTGCATGATTCTCAAGTTCAATACTGGGAACCAGCTAAATGGGTGGCAAAATTGAGGGATTTAAAAACGGACAATAAGCTACTGTTTTTAGATACAAATATGGATGCAGGTCATGGTGGCGCTTCAGGCAGGTTCGAGGCTTTAAAGGAAACCGCTAAAGAGTATGCATTTCTTTTAGATTTGGAAGGAAAAATCCCATCAAATTAAAAAATAGTACTTTTGCAGGCAGATGGCGAATAGCTGTCTAAATACTATCGATATGAAAAACCAAATAAAAGCCTACGACAGTATTTTAGATTTAGTTGGTAACACCCCCTTGGTAAAGCTAAATCGATTAACAGAATCGCTTTTGGGTGATTTCTATGCCAAAGTCGAGGCATTTAATCCTGGGCACTCTGCTAAAGATAGGATTGCTACATATATTATAGCGGAGGCAGAACGCAAGGGCATTTTAAAGGCCAATAGCACCATCATAGAAACCACATCTGGTAACACAGGCTTTAGTTTAGCTATGGCCAGTATGGTTAAAGGTTATGAATGTATTTTGGCCGTTAGCTCTAAATCTTCTCCAGATAAAATAGATATGTTAAGGGCAATGGGTGCAAAGGTTTATGTATGTCCTGCGCACGTAAGCGCAGACGACCCACGTTCCTATTATGAAGTTGCCAAACGTTTACACAAAGAAACACCTGGATCTATCTATATTAACCAGTATTTTAATGAGCTTAATATTGAAGCACATTATAAAAGTACCGGGCCGGAAATCTGGGAGCAAACAGCAGGGCAGATTACCCACTTGGTGGCCTGTAGTGGTACTGGTGGCACCATTTCTGGAACAGCAAGATACCTAAAGGAACAGAACCCTAATATTAAGGTTTTGGCAGTAGATGCCTATGGTTCTGTACTAAAAAAGTATCATGAAACCGGAGAGTTTGATCATAACGAGGTGTATCCTTACCGTATTGAAGGTTTGGGCAAAAACCTAATACCTACAGCAACGGATTTTAATATCATAGACCGTTACATAAAAGTTACCGATTCTGAAAGTGCACATATGGCAAGACGTATAGCAACAGAAGAAGGTATGTTTGTTGGCTATACTAGTGGAGCGGCAATGCAGGCTATTATGCAATACCATTTAGAAGGAGAGTTTGACTCTGATAGCAAGGTAGTGGTAATTTTTCCAGATCATGGGTCTAGATATATGAGTAAGGTATATAGTGACGAGTGGATGGATAATCAAGGCTTTTTTGAAGGTGAAAAAGCATTTAAACCCAAAGAAATAGAATACATCAAATAAGAATATATTAAACATAGAAAAGAAGACAATGAAATTTATATTCATTGTCTTTTTTTGTGTTGAAACAAAATTGTATGGTTGTAGAAAATCCATACTTTTGCATTTAAATCAATTTTAGGTAGATGAGGGATATTTTTGATAGAATCATTGAAAACAAAGGCCCCTTGGGCAAATGGGCTTCTCAGGCCGAAGGTTATTTCGTATTTCCAAAATTGGAAGGCCCCATTTCAAATAGAATGAAGTTTAGGGGTAAAGAAGTGATAACCTGGAGTATAAATGACTATCTAGGTTTAGCTAATTTACCGGAAATCAAACAAGTAGATTCCGATGCAGCTTTAGAGCACGGTACGGCATACCCTATGGGTGCACGTATGATGAGCGGACATACCAACTACCATGAACAATTGGAGCAAGAACTTGCCGCTTTTGTTAATAAAGAAGCATCTTACTTATTAAATTTTGGTTACCAAGGTTTTATGTCCGTAATAGACGCATTGGTGTCTAAGGATGATATTATTGTTTATGATGTAGATTGCCACGCATGTATCATAGACGGTGTTCGTTTACATGTTGGTAAACGTTTCACTTTTAAACATAACGATGTTGAAAGTCTAGAAAAAAACCTAGAGCGTGCTACCAAAATGGCCAACGAAACCGGTGGTGGTATACTAGTTATTTCAGAAGGTGTCTTTGGCATGCGTGGGGAACAAGGTATTCTTAAAGAAATTGTTGCCTTAAAAGAAAAATTCCAGTTTAGATTATTGGTAGACGATGCACACGGTTTTGGTACTTTAGGTAAAACTGGTGCCGGAGCAGGAGAGGAGCAGGGCGTTCAAGACCAGATAGACGTTTATTTGGCAACATTTGCCAAGTCTATGGCTGGTATTGGTGCTTTTGTTGCAGCAGACCAAGAAATTATAAACTTCTTAAAATATAATATGCGTTCCCAAATGTTCGCAAAATCGTTACCAATGGTATTTGTAAAAGGTGCCTTAAAACGATTGGATATGTTGCGAAGCATGCCAGAACTTAAAGCCAAACTTTGGGAGAATGTAAATGCCTTGCAAAGTGGTTTAAGAGAAAGAGGTTTTGACTTGGGTACCACACAAAGTTGTGTAACGCCTGTATATCTTAATGGTAGTATACCAGAGGCAATGGCTTTGGTTAAAGATTTAAGAGAGAATTATGGCATATTCTGCTCAATTGTGGTTTATCCTGTAATACCTAAAGGATTAATATTATTACGTTTAATACCTACTGCAACCCATACAATGGCAGATATTGAAGAAACGTTAGAGGCTTTTTCTGCTATTAGAGAACGTTTACAGAATGGTACGTACAAAAGATTATCTGCGGCCGTAGCTGCTGCAATGGGAGAATAGGTTAATTAAAATAGCGCTTTACAATTGTATTGGCGCTATCAAAATAGCTTTTTCCAAATAGATTAAGATGCACTAACAGGTAGTATAGTTGATATATTTCGGTTAGTGCATTTTTATTTTCATGTGGGGCCACAACTTCATAGTAAGCTTCATAAAATGAATTGTCAAAACCTCCAAAAAGTTTGGTCATGGCCAAGTCTACTTCATTATGACCGTAATGGATAGATGGATCAATTAAATAAGGAGTACCATTATGGTGTATTAGATAATTACCATTCCATAAATCACCATGAAGTAGAGATGGTGTTACGTCACCAATTAAAGCGTTCAATTGTTTGTATAAAATAGTTTCAGAAGGTATTTTATGCTTGTCCCATAATTTGTTTTCTACTGCTAGTTTAAATTGTGGTATTAGCCGTTGGGTAAGGTAAAATGTAGACCAATCCTTGCTCCAACAATTCCGTTGAGGTAGGCTTCCAATAAAGTTGTTGGAATCAAAACCAAACTTGGTAAAGCTTGTATGTTTATGTAACAAGGCTAATTTATGTCCTAACTTTTTAAAGGATTTGGCATTTGGTGGTTTTGAGGGTATATATTCTAAAAGTAAATAAGATAGATTATCCTTTGTACCTACTTTAAACACTTTGGGCACATTTATCGTATTAGATTTTCGTATAGTCTCTAAGCCTATGGCCTCACTGCTAAATAAATCATTTGTTGGGTATAATTGATTTGTTTTTAATAGATAGCTTTTGTTTTTAGCTTCGATTTTAAAAACCTTCGCAGTGTCACCCCCGGAAAGTGGTTTTATATGAATTAGTGTTTCGGGTATTAGATTTTTTACCCAAGTATACATTAAACCAAGTTTTTGCGATACGTTCTTCTGCGTTTATGTGTAATAGGATCAAAATGCTTCCACATTTGACGTATTGCTGTATTTTCTTCCAATTCTGGTGTTCTAATACAGTTTTCCACACCTTTTTCTTTGAACGTGTGGTAGTACTCGTTAAAAATTATTGCGGTAATTCCCTTATTTTGAAAGTCAGGTCTAATTCCAATTAAGTAAAAGATAACGTCTTTGCTATTCTTTCTTGCGTTTAAAAGATGTAAGAACCCAAACGGAAATAACTTGCCATTGGCTTTTTGCAACGCCTTTGAAAAAGAAGGCATAACAATAGCAAAAGCAACCAATTCATCATCCTTATCAACTACAAATTTAATATACTCCGGGTTAATGAAAGAAATGTACTTCTTTTTAAAATACGCTTTTTGGTCATCTGTTATTTTTACAAAAGAAGATAGTTTAGCATAGGTTCCATTGAACAAATCAAACATTTTATCAACCCAGGGCATTATTTCATCGCTATTAGAGAAGTTTAATACTCGTAATTGAAATCGTTTTTTGATGAGCATGTTGGCTTTTTCAAAAAGCTTAGGATCTGCCGCAGAAGCTTTAAATTTATTTTCTAAATATTCTTTTTCTTTTACAAAACCATGTTGCTCATAATGGTCTTTATAATAAGGATGGTTGTACCAGGTAATCATTGTGCCAATATGTTCAAAGCCTTCTATTAGTACGCCAACCTTATCTAAATTAGAAAATCCCACGGGTCCTTCCATAAAATCTAATTTATGGCTATCCCCAATAGCTTTTACTTTATCTAACAAAGCTTTGGATACTTCTAGATCATCTACAAAGTCAAAATACCCAAAACGCATTTTTTTTAAACCTTGGTCTTTTACTTCTAACCAATTAATAATAGCAGCAACCCTACCTACTATTTTACCCTTTTTCTTTGCAAGAAAAAGCTGTGCTTCCGCATTTTTAAACACAGGATTTTTATTGGTATCAAAAGACTCCATCTCGTCTTTTATTATAGGAGGAACCCAGTATGGATTGTTTTTGTAAAGTGAAAACGGGAATTTTACAAATTCTTTTAGTTCAGATTTGTTGGTAACCTCGTGTATGCTGATCATTGTGCTCTGTTAGGAGCACAATATTAAAAAAATAAAAGTGATGGTTTTTTAAATCGGGGCTTAAAAATCTAGTTTGTTCTTTTTTCTTTTCTTCTTTTTAGACTTCATGGCCTTCTTTTTTATTTTATTCTTTGGAGCCTGATCGTTTATGGGTACTAACTTATCTTTATGAAAGTCCAAACGATAAGATAAACCAGTTCTTCCAAAAAGGCGCATAGGTGTATCCTTGAAACTGCCGCCAATACTAAAATCAACCTGGAAATCTGGGCTAAATAGATGGGCAATACCGGTACGAAGCAATAAATCTGAATGCCTGTCGCTTTTTATGCCTTGATGCTCTACAAATACACTCCATTTAGGATTTCTAAAGGCTCTAGAATAGGATACGGCATAGCTTAGTTCTGGAAAATCAGTAGTAATACGGTCGTATGCAATATTGGTTATTAAAACAGATTTAGGAGTAAGCCTACTTTGTGTGGCTATCATGGCCCTGTAGCTAATAGTACCATCTTCTGGATAAAAAGGATTTTCGCCAAGGTTAAAGGTTGCACCACCATACAAAGACACCGCGGGAACTAAATTTTTTAATTGAAACTTATTATTCGCCCGCCAGCTATATAGATTAGGTTTATTGGCTTCAGCGCTCTTGTAGGGATCAAAGATTAAATATTTAAGTCCCATTCTATTTCTAGTAAAATCTGTTCGGTTATCTGTGAAACCAAAATTTTTATAGGTAATATTTTCTTTTAAAAAAGTACCTTCATATATAACTTCTAATTGCTCAAATAACAAACCATACCTAAGTGCTAACTCCCCTCCAAACCTACTGGCATCCGTATTTAATGTGGAATGGTTTCTTTTTTCATATAAAAAACCGGTCTCTGCCTGAATTACGTTGGTGCCAACGGCATAAGCGCTAACCGCAATACCTGGTCTATTAGAATTGATAACGTCTGTATATTGTGCTTTAACCAAAAATGGTAAAACTAGAAAAACAAGTAATAGGTATCTGCTGGATGAGGCCACGGCAATAGATTTAATACTATTTTATGAAACAAAAACTATGATTATGCTACCAACCTTTTACTTTTGAACTATTAGAGCATAACTATGGTTTTATTAAAAACGATATTAATCCTTATTATTGTATACTACGGTGCTAAATTACTGCTAAAATTGTTGGCGCCTAGAATGCTTAAATATGCAGCAAAAAAAGCTGAAGAAAAGTTTGGGTCACAATTTCAAGGTTTTGAACAAAACGGTGAAAAAGTAAAGCAAGAGGGCCAGACCACTGTCTACAAAAAATCAAATCCTAAATCCAATCCTTCAAAAAAAGTTGGAGAATACATAGAATTTGAAGAAATTGAGTGATCTTTAGCCACTCAAAATTATATTGATGAAGCTTACCACCAAAGCAGTTTTTACCCATTTAGCAGTACTCCTTTTCTTTATAGCCGCATCGGTAATTTATTTTTACCCTGTTATTCAAGGTAAGGGTATATTCCAATCAGACATAGCCCAATACAAAGGAATGGCCCAGGAAAGGGAAATTTATAAAGAATCTACTGGCGAAGAATCGTATTGGACCAATAGTGCTTTTGGCGGTATGCCAACGTACCAATTAGGCGCTAACTATCCTCATGATTATGTGAAGAAATTAGACCGTTTAATTCGGTTTTTACCTAGACCTGCAGACTATCTATTTCTATATTTTATTGGATTTTATATTCTAATGTTATGTTTAAAAGTAGACTATAGACTAGCTATATTGGGTAGCCTTGCCTTTGGTTTTTCTACCTACTACATTATTATACTTGGAGTAGGGCATAATGCTAAGGCACATGCCATTGCCTATTTACCAATGTTATTGGGGGGTATTCTATTGGCATTTAGAAGAAAATACATTGCTGGTTTTTTACTAACTGCAGTAGCTATGGCATTAGAAGTAAGTGCTAACCATTATCAGATGACATACTATTTTATGTTATTGGTATTACTTGTTGGTTTGGTTTATTTTATTTATGCCATTAAAAATAAAAAGTTGATGGCTTATGCCAAGGCTATTGGGGTTTTAGTTTTGGCTGTGATTTTAGGGATTGCAACCAATACTACCAGTCTTTTGGCAACCAAGGAATATGCAGAGTGGAGTACAAGAGGAAAATCAGAATTAAGTATTAACCCAGATGGAAGTGCAAAAGAAGCTGCAACAGGCTTGGATAAAGAGTATATTACCCAATATAGTTACGGTATAGCGGAATCGCTTAATTTACTAGTACCAAGATTATATGGTGGTAGCAATAGCGAAGATTTAGGAAAAAGCTCCAAGGCTTATGATTTTTTAACTGCCCAAGGGCTATCTGTTTCCAAAGCACTTGAATTTACAGAGGGTTTGCCCTTGTATTGGGGACAACAACCTATAGTAGCAGGGCCTGCTTATATAGGGGCGGTGGTATTCTTTTTGGCAATTTTAGCTTTGTTTTTAATAAAGCAAAAACATAAATGGTGGTTATTGGGCGGTGTTATACTTTCTTTACTCTTATCCTGGGGTAAAAACTTTAGTGTACTTACAGATTTTATGATAGACTACTTTCCCCTCTACAATAAGTTTAGGGCCGTTTCTTCCATTCAAATAGTTCTGGAACTCTGTATGCCAATTCTGGCGGTTCTTGGTTTAAAATCACTCTTTAAAAAAAATATAGAAAAGAAAGCAAAACTAAATGCATTGCGTAATGCGGTATTTATTTGTTTTGGATTGTTAATAGGGCTGTTTTTGCTTAAGGGTACTTTTAGTTTTGAAGGTTTGAGTGATGGTACTTACAGGCAATATTTTGGGGAAGAACTAATGCAAATGATTCAACGTGATCGTGAAACAGTATTTACACAAGACGTATTTAGATCCTTCTTTTTGTTACTTGCCTCTGCTACTGTGTTGTTTCTTTTTATTAGAGAAAAACTAAACCAGAATGTCGCTATAGTTGGTTTAGGTCTAATAATATTGATAGACTTGGTGGGTGTAGACAAGCGTTATGTGAATCAAGACGACTTTGTAAGTCAGCGCCAAATCAATAGACCGTTCACTGCGTCTGAATTGGATAAAGCCATTCAACAAGATAAAAGCGTTTTTAGGGTATTTGATCCTCAAGAAGGTTTAAATGGTGCACGTACCTCTTACTTTCATAAGTCTATAGGTGGTTACCATGCAGCTAAACCACAGAAAATGCAGAACCTGTTCGATTTTCATTTGTATGCCAACAATGTGGAAGTATTGAACATGCTCAACGTTAAATACATAGTTCAACAAGATGAAGAGGGTAGGAGTTATCCTGCGTTAAATCCAGATGTTAATGGGCCGGCTTGGTTCGTAGATACAATAGAGCCTGTTGCCTCTGCAGATGAAGCTATTTTGGGCCTTAAAGATTTAAATACTAGAAAGAAGGCACTTGTTGAGTCAACTGATAATAAACAGTTAGTTAAAACCAATTTTGCTTTGGATAGTACGGCCCAGATTGTAGTAAAAGATTATAGACCTAACTTTATAAGTTATCAATCTGAGAATAAAAATGAGGGTTTTGCCGTTTTTTCAGAAATGTTCTATGCTAATGGTTGGAAAGCGTCCATAGACGGTAAGCCTGCTTCAATTTATAAGGTTAACTATGCTTTAAGAGGTTTATTAATACCTCCTGGAAACCATAAAATAGTTTTTGAATTTGAACCGGATGTTGTTCAATTAGGAAGTACAATTTCATTGATAGGTAACATCGTTTTAGCCCTCTTGCTCGTATCTGGATTGTTCCTTCTTTTTAATAGAAAAAAGGATAAAATCCAAGAATAATGAAAAAAGTTCTAATCGTAACCTATTATTGGCCGCCTGCTGGTGGTCCAGGGGTTCAACGATGGTTAAATTTTGTTCGATTTCTTCCTGAATTTGAGGTAGCGCCAACGGTTTATATACCAAAAAATCCTCACTATCCGCTAACTGATAAAAGTTTAGTGGACAAAGTACCAGAAAATGTAACCATACTAAAACAACCCATTTGGGAACCTTATGGTTTGGCCAAATTATTTTCTGGTAAAAAAACCAAGCGAATAAGTTCTGGAATTATAGCGAATAAGGAAAAGCAATCTGTTCTTGAACGTTTGATGCTATGGATAAGAGGTAATTTATTTGTTCCAGATGCGAGAAAATTTTGGGTTAAGCCTTCTGTATTATATTTAGAGTCGTATTTAAAAGAACATCAAA
Source organism: Croceivirga radicis (assembly GCF_002072105.2). Lineage (GTDB taxonomy): Bacteria > Bacteroidota > Bacteroidia > Flavobacteriales > Flavobacteriaceae > Croceivirga > Croceivirga radicis. Next base: position 152,488 of record NZ_MTBC01000004.1, on the reverse strand, counting down.
TAGATACGCTTATAACCACTGGGCCGCCTCATAGTCTTCATTTAATAGGACTCAAATTAAAAAACAAGCTTCAAATAAATTGGATTGCAGATTTTAGGGATCCGTGGACAAGCATTGGATATCATTCCAAATTAAAACTGTCTAAAAGTACCCGCAAAACGCACAAGCAATTAGAGCTAGAAGTACTAAACCAAGCAGATACCGTAATCGTTACTAGTAAACATACCCAGTTAGAATTTTCTAAATTAACCAATAGGCCCATTAAGGTAATTACAAATGGATATTTACCAAATACGGCTAATTGCCAGGTAGACCAAACATTTACGCTATCGCATATAGGCTCTTTACTTACGGATCGTAATCCTAAACTGCTATGGGAGGTGTTACGGGAGTTAAGCATGGAATTGTCTGATTTTAAAGCGCATCTAAAAATTAAATTGGTAGGAACTACTGGAAAAGCTATCATAGATTCCTTAAAGAGTAATGGTTTGGAAAATAACTTGGAATTAATTCCATATGTGGCACATGATTCTGTTTTGATGCATCAAAAAAGTGCACAAGTATTGCTACTTTTAGAAATAGATTCTGATAGAACTAGGGGTATAATTCCAGGTAAATTGTTTGAATATTTTAACGCAAAACGACCAATTTTGGCCATAGGACCAAACAATTGGGAAGCTGGGAATATGGTTGTTGACCACAGGGTTGGCAGTTATGCCCCTGCCAATGAAAAAGAACAAATAAAAAATGCTGTTTTGGCCTTTTATTCTGATTTTAAAAATGGCAATTTAAGTGTTGAAGCAGAGGGGATACAAAAATACCAACGCAGCTATTTGGCCAAAGATTTAGCAAAAGTGATTCATGGGAATCGTAATTAAACAATCTATTAAAAATATGGTAGTTACCTACATTGGTTTTGGTGTAGGAGCTATCAATATTCTATTCTTGTACACCCACATTCTAACCCCGGCCTATTTTGGCTTGGTAAACTTTATATTGGCTACTGCTGCCATTTTAATGCCTTTGTTGGCATTTGGAATTCAAAACACCTTAGTTAAATTTTATAGTGGCCAGCCAGAAGAAGAAAAAGATACGTTTTTAATATTAATGTTATTGGGTCCCTTACTTGCAATACTTCCGGTATCTGCAATACTACTTGTTTTTGAACAAGAAATAAAGGCGTTTCTTTCAAAAGAAAACGAACTGGTGGGCGATTATATTTGGTACATTTTCTGGATTGGCGTGGCCATGTCCTATTTTGAGGTTTTTTATGCCTGGAGCAAAGTATACTTGAAAAGTGTTTTTGGCAATTTCATGAAAGAAGTTTTTGTACGTCTTGGCACCATGGTTTTACTTCTCCTATTGTATTTTGAAGTACTTTCTGTGCCTATTTTTTTGAAATTAATGGTAATTACTTACGTGGTAAGAACCATTATTATGAATGTCTATGTGTTTAGGCTTAAACGTCCTAGATTATCGTTTTCATTACCAAGCAATGTTAAAGAAATATTAGGTTATAGTCTTTACATTATCCTGGGCGGTTCTGCTGCCTTGATTCTCTTGGAGGTGGATAAATTTATGATTAATCAATTTGAGGAAATCGCTAACGTAGCTTATTACAGTGTAGCAATCTTTATTGCTACGGTAATTATAGTACCGTCTAGGGCAATGCATCAAATTACCTACCCACTAACCGCCAAGTTGTTGAATGATGATGATTTAGATGGTTTAAATCAATTATATAAAAAAACTTCCTTAACCTTATTTATTGCTTCCGGAATCATATTTCTATTGATTATACTAAATATTAATGATCTCTATCTTCTTCTGCCTAAAGAATATGCAAAAGGGTTTAGTGTTGTGTTCTTAATTGGTTTAGCAAAAGTTATGGAGTCACTTACGGGCAATGTTAACTCTATTCTATATAATTCTAAATACTATAAAACTATCCTTATTTTAGGTGTGTTACTAGCGATGTCTACTATTGTCCTCAACTTATATTTTATTCCTAAATACGGGATTTTTGGTGCGGCATTAGCTAGTTTTATTGCATTGTTCGTTTTTAATGTAGTTAAGCTTCTTTTTGTTAAACAAAAGTTTGGTTTATGGCCTTTGACCACAAGCACGCTAAAAACGTTTGTATTAATTGCCGGTATTACATTGATTTTTTGGTATGTCTCATTACCATTTAGCCCAATTATAAATATTGGATTCAAAACTATGCTAATAGTAATGGTCTATACCTTGGTAATTTACAAATTCCGTATTTCTATAGAAATCAATGAAATAATAATAGGTATACTGCAAAAGTTCAAAAGAAAAACCCCCTGATAAACTTAATTTACCAAGGGGTTAAACAACTAACCAACCTATATTTTATTGCATTCTTCTTGTTGTACTTCTAGCGCTACTACTTCTAGCACTAGAGGATCTACTGGTTCTACTAGGTGCAGATTTCTTAACAGCGCTTGTACTTCTTTTTGTTACTGATCTACTGCTATTATTACTCTTAGATGCCGTTGTGCTTCTTTTAGCGTAACTTCTAGAAGAAGTGTTATTATTAGGCTTTCTATAAGTAGATGTACTTCTTTTAGTTACCGTACGGTTGCTATTTGGCGCTTTGGTTACACTACGTTTAGTAACCGTTGTTCTATTTGGTGTTTTAGTTACCGTACGCTTAGTAGTGGTATTACCTCTTTGAGCAGTACTACTTCTTCTATACACATCGTTTCTATTAGAAGAATTTGTTGCTTGCCCTCTAGAAACCTTAGTATTACTTCTAGAATTGATGTTACTTCTATTTGCTTTAGAAGTACTAGAACGTTGACTATTTCTATAGCTTTTATTATTAGTAGCAACTGGTGTTCTTCTATTAGCGCTTCTATTGGCCGCGTAATCTAAATTACTTCTACCGCTATTAGAAGACCTTCTTACCGCTCTATCGTTAACAGCTACACGATTATCGTTTCTATAAATTGTACTTCTTCTTGCTTTGTTATATCTATACTCTTTACCAATATGCGCATAAGACCTTCTATAATTGTTTCTATATGGCTTATACCATGTATATCTAACAGGTGTATAATACCTTCTGTATGGGGTTGTGTATACATTGCAGAAACCTACTGCTGGTCTTGCAAACCACCTATGGAAAGGCCTATATACATATCTTCTATTATAAATGTTTATAAAACCGGTATAATGACTTATTGCACCTCCATTATAAAATACGTTTAGTCCACCCAATCTTCTAACCCTACCATTTCTATACCAAACATCTACATCTCCAATTTGAGATACCCTACCGTAGTAATCGTAAAAAATAGGAACGTTTTCTACCTGGATTATTGCCCCATAATCATCATATTGAACAAAAGGATTGTAATCCCAACCAGAATTAAAGGTGATACCTACGTTACCTATACGGGCACCTACACCTACATTTACCTGATTATCTATATAAAAATCAAATTCACCATCTGGATATACAGAAAAGGTTATACCACCCTCTGTAAAAATAAATGAGTTACCGTATGTATAAGACCTAATTGTTGTTGATTCTTCCAAAGTCTCTGCGTGGATGTTAGTAGCTCCAAACAAGACTGCCGCCATTAATAGTACTAACTTTTTCATACGTTCTGTTTTAAATTAAGAATACAATTATTTGTACTCGACTAAAACAAAACAAACAGCGTGCCAAAAACTCTATATGTTTTTAAGTCATTGATAATCAATTAAATAAAATAATGCTGCTTTTGGTTGAAACGAGATTTTCTTAGGATGATATCAGTTTTAGGGATTCTTTGCCTTGTAGGCCTCTATGAAATACCTTAACCGAAAAAAAATTTGAATTCTATATCTTATCTTTTAAATAATTAGCTGTAAACGAAGCGTTGTTTTTGACTACTTCTTCTGGTGTACCTTCTGCCAATAAATTACCACCGTTTTCACCCCCTTCAGGACCTAAATCAACAAGATAATCGGCACACTTTATTAAATCGATATTATGCTCAATAACTACTATGGAATGTCCTTTATCAATAAGTTCGTTAAAGGATTTGAGTAGTTTTTTAATATCGTGAAAGTGAAGTCCTGTTGTTGGTTCATCAAAAATAAAAAGTGCTTTATCTTTTGTATGGCCCTTAACCAAAAATGATGCTAATTTAATGCGTTGGGCCTCACCACCAGACAGGGTAGAAGAGCTTTGCCCTAAGGTTACGTATCCTAAACCAACATCTTGTAATGGTTTTAGTTTTTGAACAATTTTTTTCTGGCCATAGGTTTCAAAATGTGCAACCGCATCATCAATGGTTAGGTTTAAAATGTCATTAATGTTTTTTTCTTCAAACTTTACTTCTAGCACTTCCTTTTTAAACCGTTTACCTTCACAAACATCACAGACTAAATGCACGTCTGCCATAAACTGCATTTCTACGGTAATTTCTCCTTCACCTTTGCATTTTTCGCATCTACCACCATCAACGTTGAACGAAAAATGCTTGGTTTTGTAGCCTCTTAAAACACTTAGTTTTTGTGCTGCGAAAAGCGCCCTAATATCATCATAGGCCTTAATGTAGGTTACTGGATTTGATCTTGAGGAACGCCCAATAGGATTCTGATCAACAAATTCTACATGTTTTATTTGCGAGTATTTACCTTTTAGTTCAGAAAACTGACCTACTTTTTCACCATAACCACCAACTTCTTTTAGCATAGCAGGATATAGTATCTTTTTAATCAAGGTGCTTTTGCCACTTCCAGATACCCCAGTAATCACCGTAAGCATGTTTAACGGAAAGGTTACATCTATATTTTTAAGGTTATTTTCTCTTGCTCCTATTATTTGCACATAATTTTTGGAGGTTCTTCTCTCCATAGGAACGGATATTTCCAAATCGCCATTTAAATATTTGGCAGTAAGCGATTCTGCTTTTAATATGGCTTCAAAACTTCCGGTTGCAACAACATTTCCACCTAAAGTTCCGGCTTCTGGTCCAATATCTATAATGCTATCCGCGGCTTTCATGATATCTTCGTCGTGTTCTACCACTATTACCGTATTGCCTAGGTCCCTTAATGATTTTAGAACTTCTATAAGGTTTTCTGTATCTTTTGGGTGTAGGCCAATACTGGGTTCGTCTAGGATATACATGGAACCGACCAAGCTACTACCTAAACTGGTTGCTAGATTAATTCGTTGGCTTTCCCCTCCAGAAAGGGTATTAGATTTACGGTTTAAAGTTAAATAGCTTAAACCTACTTTATCCAAAAAGGATAATCTGGTAGTTATTTCTTTTAAAAGTCTTTTTGCTATAGCAGCATCATGCTCAGATAATTGTAAATCATCAAAAAATGGAATAAGATTTTTAATTGGTAATGCAATTAATTCTGAAATGGATTTCCCATTAATCTTTACATAATTTGCTTCTTCCCTAAGCCTTTTTCCATTACAAACAGGGCACTTAGTTTTACCGCGGTACCTAGATAGCATAACCCTATTCTGTATTTTATAGCTTTTTTCTTCTAGTTGGTCAAAAAACTTATGTAGCCCAATAAAGTGCTGATTACCGTTCCAAACTAACTCTTTTTGAGCCTCGGTTAACTTAAACCAAGGTTTGTGAATTGGAAAATCAAATTTGTAAGCAGAATTTACCAATTGCTCTCTATACCAACCCATACTTTCTCCTCGCCACGGAAAAACAGCTTCTTCATAGATCGATAAAGCGGTATTTGGTATTACCAAGTCCGGGTCTATACCTATAATATCACCATAACCTTCGCATTTAGGACAAGCTCCGTAGGGATTATTAAAACTGAATAAGTGTACATTGGGCTCTAAGAACTTTATCCCGTCCAAATCAAATTGATTACTGAATTGTTTTTCGTTATTGGTATCTAAGTCCTCTATTACACAATAGCCTTTGCCTTCAAAAAATGCATTATCTACAGCATTTCCCAAGCGGTTTAAAAAGTCTTCATCTTCTTTCTTTACCACAATACGATCAACAACCAAGTAAAACGATTTACCAATATCTTCTGGAACTTGATTTATACGGTATACCTTATTATTATATTTTATTCTTGCATACCCCTGTTTTGAAAATAAGGTTAAGGATTTTAAAGTGTCTTTATCCTCACTAATTTGTATAGGAGCCAGCAATAGCATTTTAGTACCTTCAGAAAAAGACTTTACATAGTCTACCACATCGGAAACGGTTTCTTTTTTTACTTCGTTACCAGAAATAGGGGAAATGGTCTTTCCAATACGCGCATACAAGAGTTTTAGATAATCATATACTTCTGTAGTGGTACCTACCGTAGATCTAGGATTGGTAGAGTTAACTTTTTGTTCAATGGCAATTGCGGGAGCAATACCTTTAATATAATCTACCTTAGGTTTATCCAGTTTACCCAAAAATTGTCTAGCATAAGAAGAAAGACTCTCTACGTATCTTCTTTGGCCTTCTGCATATAAAGTGTCAAACGCTAAACTAGATTTACCGGAACCTGATAATCCAGTAATAACTACTAGCTTATTTCTTGGAATTATAACATCAATGTTCTTGAGGTTGTGTAGTTTGGCACCTTTAATGATTATATTTTGCTTGGGATCTACGTCTTTAATAAGGGTCATTTACCAGAAAATTAAAGAATAAAGATACGATTGAATGCAGTTTATACCAATATTGTTAACTTTGACATCACAAATACCGCAGATCACAACATAGTTTTTTCACAGGTATACCTAATATCTATATTTGAAGTGTAATTAAATCTCTGATAGGCCTATACAGTAAATAATTACTTTTTTATTTAATAACTAATAACAATAGACTTCCTAACTAGTTGTAGGACAGGACTGTTATAACCAAAAAAAGTAATTTGTATGGAACTGCAAATAGATGACTCGGTATTAGTAAAGAACTACATTCAAGGAGACGAAAAAGCCCTAGAAGTGCTTATTAACAGGCACAACCAAAAAATTTCCAGCTTTATTTATTCTAAAGTATTGGACAAAGACATTACAGAAGACATTTTCCAAGATACCTTTATTAAGGTAATTAAGACGCTTAAACGTGGATCGTATAGTGAAGAAGGTAAATTTTTACCTTGGGTAATGCGTATAGCACACAATCTAATTATTGATCACTTTAGAAAAAATAAGAGGATGCCAAAATTTGAAGGAAGTGATGACTTCAACATCTTCTCTGTTATTCATGACGACAAGCTAAATGCTGAAAAGCAAATGATCAAAAATCAGATAGATAGTGATTTATCCGTGCTAATTGATGAATTACCAGATGATCAAAGAGAAGTTTTAATTATGCGTATCTATAAGGATATGAGTTTTAAGGAAATTTCTGAAAACACAGGTGTTAGCATAAATACGGCATTGGGTAGAATGCGTTATGCTTTAATCAACCTAAGAAAGATAGTTGAGCGCAACAATATCGTTTTAACGAATTAATCGGCATTAGAACGATACCAACAATAAATCCATTTTACTGGCGTTATTATTTAGAATTTAAACGCTAGAATATGGAAAAAATTTACTCTGAAGAACCTAAAGTTTGTAGAATTGCTAGCGCAAAACCAGAAACGGTTCAGTTTCTACTTGGGTTCTCTAAATCATTGAAAGTTATCAATTATGATAACATGCAGTTCGAAACGGTCTTAAATTAAGACACAAACCATACAAATAAACAAAACCGCTATTTTTTAGCGGTTTTTTTTTGTTTTTAAATAGGTGTTAATTACAGATTTTCTTCCTATTGTTTTGGTTATGATATCTTTCTCTAAATTCCAGCCTCTAGCAGGAGAATATTCCCTTCCATACCAAATTATTTGTAAATGCAAACGGTTCCAAATTTCTTTAGGAAACAACCTTTTGGCATCTTTTTCTGTTTGCACTACATTTTTTCCATTGCTAAATCCCCATCTATACATTAACCTGTGAATATGTGTATCTACTGGGAACGCGGGTATACCAAAGGCTTGCGAAACCACAACGCTAGCGGTTTTATGTCCCACGGCGGGTAATTCTTCCAATAATTCGATTTCTTGTGGAACCTCTCCCTTATATTTTTCAATTAAAATATGCGATAGGCCGTGTATACCTTTTGCCTTCATGGGAGATAAACCTACTGGACGTATAATTTCTCGTATTTCTTCTACGGTTAATTTAACCATATCAAATGGGTTATCTGCTACCCTAAATAATATTGGGGTAATCTGATTTACCTTAACATCTGTGCTTTGTGCTGATAATAATACGGCAATTAATAGGGTATAGGGGTCTTTATGATCTAGGGGGATTGGAATTTCTGGATATAAATTATCTAGTGTTTTAATGGTAAAATCTACCTTCTCTGCTTTGGTCATTATTGTTTAATTTTGAAAGAAAATAATTTAAACAATACAAAGCTATGAAAACATTAAAGGTTGGGGATAAAGTTCCAGATTTTTCCGCAGTAGATCAGGATGGTAATACGGTGAAATTATCTGATTACGTAGGAAAAAAATTAGTTGTTTTTTTCTATCCAAAGGCAAGTACACCGGGCTGTACGGCAGAAGCCTGTAATTTAAGGGATAACTATAAGGCCCTGCGGGAACAAGGTTTTGAGCTTTTGGGAGTGAGTGCGGATTCCCAGAAAAGACAGGCTAATTTTAAGAACAAGTATGAATTTCCTTTTCCGCTATTGGCAGATGAGGACCATACGGTTATCAATGCTTTTGGTGTTTGGGGACCAAAAAAATTCATGGGTAGGGAATATGACGGTATTCACCGTACTACATTTCTAATTAATGAAGAAGGTATTGTAGATGAAGTAATATCAAAAGTTAAAACAAAAGAGCATGCGGCTCAAATTTTGAAATAAAAAAAGCGGCTTTTACAGCCGCTTTTTTTATTTATCAATCTTCTCTTTTTCTGGTAAGGTATTTTCTTTTCTAATGAACAAGTTTTCCTCCTTGATCATATCGGCTACACCTTCTGGTAGCATTTTTTCCCAACCTTCTTCTTTGTTTATTATGCGTTTAAGAACATCTCTAGAGAAAATGTGTAAAATTTCTGGATCGTAATCTATAATATCCATAACCTTACCGTTATACTTAAAGAATTTGTAAAGTTCTTTCATCCTAGGATGTACTCGTACATTATTAGAGGTAAGTATTTGTCCTGTTTCCGGGTCTTTCATTGGATACAGGTATACTTTTAAGTCTTTAAAGAATAATTTACCAAAGGCCTCAAGAATACCACCACTTAAATGGCGATAATATTTTTCATCAAAAACATCAACCAAGTTATTGACACCCATAGTAAGTCCAATTTTATTCTTGGTATAGTTATTAAAATATTCTACCAGCTTATAGTATTCCTGAAATTTAGAAATCATAACCGTATGCCCCATAGAACATAGCAGTTCTGCACGATCCATAAAATCTTGCTCGTCTATTTCTCCAGAAGCTTTTAGGTTAGATAGTGTAATTTCAAAAATAACAATGGTGTTGTCGTGGTCTACCGTGGGCTCTCTAATAAAAATATCGTGCGATTTATGGAACATATCCATATTTACCTTGGTAACTGGCCTAAAACTACCACGCAAAGCTAAAATGTTCTTTTTGTATAGAACGGCTGCAGGTAGTAGATTGTTTCCGTCTGGTCCAAACATTACCGCATCTGTCATATCGTTTTTAATAAGCTGTAAGCTCATTAAACGATTGTCTACATGACTAAAACTTGGACCCATAAAGTTGATCATATCAATTTCAAGGGTATCCTTATCAATATGATCGTATAGATATTTCAAGATTTTCTTTGGCTTGTCAAATTTGTAGAAAGCACCATATATAAGATTTACACCAAGGATACCAAGGGTTTCCTGTTGTAACCTAGCTTCATTCTGCTTAAAACGTACGTGTAGAATAATTTCATCAAACTCCTTTTGCTCAGGGTCTAATTGAAATCTTAGACCAATCCACCCATGACCTTTGTAACGCTTAGAAAAATCTATGGTAGCTACAGTATTGGCGTAGGTAAAGAATAAGTAGTTTGGATTATCTTCCCTAGAAATACGCTCCTCTACCAATTCCATTTCATAGGCCAACATTTTACGTAACCTAGATTGGGTTACATACCTACCATCTTCCTCAATACCATAAATGGCATCACTAAAAGCCTTATCATAAGCACTCATGGCTTTTGCTATGGTACCAGAGGCACCACCAGCCCTAAAAAAATGGCGTGCGGTTTCTTGGCCCGCACCAATTTCTGCAAAGGTTCCGTAAATGTTGTTGTTCAAATTTATCCGTAAGGTTTTTGCCTTTATGGATGGTACATTTTCAAACTCGTATTCTTTATGCGGTGCAATGGGCATATCTAATATTTTGTTAGGCCAAAGTTAATAAGTTATATAAAGCTTTTAAATTTTTATGTTATAATTTTGAAATACATGAGCGATAGGTTGAAAGTCACATTTTTAGGAACTGGTACTTCTCAAGGTATTCCAATTATAGGGAGCAAACACCCAGTATGTTTGAGTAATGATCCTAAAGATAAACGCTTAAGAGTTTCTGTTCTTATATCTTGGAAAGAATTTAATTATGTAATTGATTGCGGTCCTGATTTTAGGCAACAAATGTTAAAACACCCCATTCCTAAATTGGACGGTGTGCTATTTACTCATGAACATTCTGATCATACAGCAGGTATAGATGATATACGTCCTTTCTTTTTTAGGCAGGGAGATATCCCCGTATATGCGCATGAAAGGGTAATTGCATCCCTAAAGCAACGTTTTGATTATATTTTTGCAACAGAAAATAGATATCCAGGTGCACCAGCTGTTAATATTAATTTAGTAAATAAAGACCAACCGTTTTTGCTGAACAATTTAAAAGTTACCCCAATTGAAGCCTTTCATAATCGCTTACCTGTTTTAGGGTATCGTTTTAAAGATTTTGCTTATTTAACAGATGTTAAAAAAGTGGAACCAAGCGAGTGCGAAAAATTAGAAAATTTAGATGTATTGGTAATTAATGCCTTACGGATAGAGCCTCATTATTCACATTTTAATTTGGAAGAAGCAATAGCTTTTGCTCAAAAAGTGGGTGCTAAAAAAACGTATTTTACCCATATAAGTCATTTATTGGGTTTTCATTCTGAAGTAGAGAAAGAACTGCCAGAAAATGTACATTTGGCCTACGATAATTTAACTATAGAAATCTAGCATGAAAAAGAATCTGTTTCTTTATTTATTTGTTTTTGCCAGTTTAATTGCCCTTTATGCACTGGTTACCGGTAATAAAAAATCCAATGCCAACGATAATAAGATTAATGAGTTGATGGTAACCATAACCCAATTAGAAGATTCTTTGCAAGCCGCACGGATAAAACAGGCAGATTTGCAGTATTTTTCTTTGGATAACAACGATGATGCCCTAGCATTTTATGACCATTTGGGATTAGAAAACCCTACGCGTTATGTAGAGGATAAACTAATGGAAACCAATGAACAGAAAGGAGATAACCCACTAATTCCTTATGAGGGTATGAACAGCGATTTTAAATTAAATAAAATTAAAGTTTTAAACCACAAGTGGATCGTTACTGATTTTAGTGACGGTAAATATTGGGGAGACTTAATTATTAAATACCAAATAAACGATGATCGCAGCGTAGACTTTACCCTTATGGATCATTTGCTTTATAGCAGAAGCAATTAAGATTTACGCTCTAACCAAGCTTTAAAATCATAAAAATTTTGCGGTGCAACACCATGACCTACTGGGTATTCACTGTATTTGTGATCAACACCTAGTTTTTCTAATAATTCAGGAGCTTTTTGTGCCCATTCTACTGGTATTACTTGATCCACAAGACCGTGTGATGCATAAATACTTAACTGTGAAAAATCATTATTTTCATAGTTTTCTTTTAAAATACCCTCGTTAATATAACCACTTAAGGCAATTACCCGTTTAATTTTATTTGGGTAAGATAGGGCTAAGGCATAGCTAAGTATACAACCTTGGCTAAAACCAATTAATGTTATCTCTTCATGATTTAAATTATAGCTTTCACAAGCTTCATTTATAAAATCTAAAATTTTTCCAATTGAGGTTTTAGCTTGTTCATCATCGCTCCATTTTCCATGTTCTGCATCAAAGTTAATAGCATACCAAGCATAACCAAAAGGCTCTAGATTGTAAGGAGCTCTAACTGAAATTATGAATTGGTCTTCTGGTAATTCCGGAGCAAAAGAAAATAGATCCTCTTCATTACTTCCATACCCATGTAATAAAAAAGTTACCGCCGGTTTATTAGTTTTTTTTACACTATTTGGTCTAATTAGGTGCTCTAAGGATAAGGTCTGGGTATTCATGATATTGTGGGGATTAATTAATGAAAGTGAACCATTTTTGAAAATGGTTACCTAATAGGGGCAATTCTGTTTCTTTTTCGTTAAGAACTTGCACAAAGCCAAATATCCACATTGCCATATAAAACAAATAAAGTATTGTAGAAATAGAAGCTACGGCAATTCCAGAAAATGTAGCTACTATAGCCATAGCATGGAACAATAAATGAATCCCAAAAGCTTGTCTTATATGAAAACGTGCAAAACTATTTTTGGGTTCTAGATTCATGGTAATAGCTATTAAACAGCCAACTATGGTTATGTAAGATACAATAGCGGTAGTTTTACCGTTTTTTATGTCGTTTTTCATAAGCTCTTCATATACTTATTGTTATTGATAGTACCGTATACAGTGCCCTTGATTTTTGTATTTAAAAAAGCAGTGTTTTTAGAGGTAGACCAAATTTTTTCAGCATTAAAAACATGTTCCCCTTCCGGATTAAACAGCGTTAAATTTGCATCACTCCCTTCTTTCCAATCTGGTTCTTCAATTCCATAAATGGATCTTCCTTTGGTAAGCAAGCTAATTGCGGTTTCCATTCCCATTGCCTGGTTTATAAGACCAAAACCAGATTCAAGACCAATACTTCCATATTCAGCATTATCAAATTCCACCTTTTTTTGTTCAACATCTATAGGCGTATGATCTGTAGTAACTAAATCAATGGTACCATTTTCTAGTCCTTTTAACAAGGCAAGCACATCTTTTTTTGTGCGTAGGGGAGGCATGACCTTATAACTGGTTTCAAACTCGGTTAAACTTTCGTCCGTTAGAATTAAATTGTGAACGGCAACACTACAGCTAACGTTTAACCCTTTCTTTTTGGCAGCGGCAATGAGTTTTACGGATCCAGCGGTAGAAATTGTAGGTATATGTAATTTACCACCGGTATATTCCAATAAAAACAAATCCCTAGAAACTTGTAATTCTTCTGCAAGCGCAGGAATACCTTTTAATCCAAGGGTAGTACTTACTTTTCCTTCATTAACTATACCTTTTCCTTTTATTTTTACATCCATTGGAAAAGAATAGATTAATCCATCGAAATTCTGTGCATATTGTAAACCAATCTTAAGCAGGTTTGGATTGGCAATGGCTCTTTTGTAATCATAAAATGCTACTGCACCTGCACTTTTCATGTCGTACAATTCCGCTAAGTCTACACCTTTAGCATCTATGGTAAAATTGCCTAAGGGATGTAAGCCCGTAAGTTTGTGGTTTGCACGGTTTTTTAGGAAAACTATGGTGCTGTTAGCGTTTGGGCTGGGTTTAGTGTTTGGATTTAGTACAATATCCGTAAAACCGCTCTTTGCCGCAACATCTAAACCATGGTCTATTGTTTCACGTTCTTCATATCCTGGTTCCCCAAAACAAACACTAGAATCAAACCATCCAAGGCTAACATGTAGATTTTTATAACTAATGTTTTCTACCGTAGCATCTTCAATTTTAGATGCAATAGAGGTTATTTTGCCCTCTCTAATAAGAATATCTCTTTTTTTTAGGTGGTATTCTGGTTGTTCTGGCGCCACAATCTTGGCCGATTTTAGCAGTACGTTCATGATAGAAATTTTTGTATGCCCACCTCTAAAAGCAAAAATAGTAAGGCAAAAATAACAAACCATTTCCAATAGGCGGTGCTATTATTGGCCGCTTTTAAAGCTGTAAATAAATTTTCAATAGAGTCTATAACCTTAAAATTGGTATATGTTTCTGTAGCACTATATTTTAAGGCACTTTCTGTACGATTGTAATTAAAACTTATACTGCCGCTAGGGGCTTTATCTATTAGTAAGGTATAAATGCCATCACGTTCAGGTGCGTCTTTGAAATTGAGTAAACTGTATTTGGCAAAAGATTGCTGCAACGGTATAATTTCATTAACACCTTTACTTAATTTTATAATGGAATTGCCGTTAGCTTGGTTAACAGCAAGGTTACTATTTTCGCCTACCGTAAAATACAACTGCTGATTTGGAAAACTAAAGAAACCAATATTGAAAAATGTAGGAACTATTAAAGGAGCGTTGGTAAAGTTGCTGTTCTGCTCATCTAAACTAGCTGTAAATACATAAAGTCTATCTACAACCTGTAAAAATGGTTTTCCGTTATCAAAAGCCAAAGCCGTACCTGTAGTACTACTAAGGTTGTAGTAGCTATCTACCCTAGGAAAATCAAAATTACGCACCTCTTTTTCAAATACATTTTTATACAAGGGGTGTTTAAATTGGATGTTGCTTATTTTTTGGGTGTTCAAAATGTTTTCTGTAAAAGAAATCCCCTCTAATGGTAGTAGCAATTTATTATATTGTTCAGTAGGCATTTTTACCGGAGGTATAACAACCAATGAACCACCATTTTTATAAAAACTGGTTAGCGAAGTTATTAAATTTGAAGGTATATTCTTTAAATTGTTTAATACTATGGTATGTTGTTCATCAATTAGACTATAGTTTAAATCTGAAGCTGTAAATCCTATAAAAGAGAATGTATCTTCTGTGTAGATTCGTTTTAAAAAACCATCGCTACCATCAGAAATACCCATCACCTTTATTTTAGATGTTGCATCTTTTGAGAAATAGAAATGATTGTCATACGGTAATAAATTGTCTGCTAATACAGCATGCGCATTTAGTTCTTTTTTATCAGGTAGGTCTACGGTTACATTGGTTTTAAGCTCACTAGTTCCTACAGCGGCCAGTTTGCTAATCAACGTATCGTTTTGATAAATAGAAAGTGGTAGTTGTTCTCCTTCTGGTATTCCTGTAAACGCTAGGGTGTACCTATTAGGATTACCTTTATCTTCTATGTAAACAGAGTCTATACTAGCATTGTTTTGTATAGTTGGTTTTAAAGGTACCAAAAAAGTACTGATTCCGGGTATAGGTGTATTGTTCCAATTTATAACCTCTTGAAAATCAGAAATTACAATAAATTGCTTTTCTGTTGTGGTAGACTTTGTAAAGAGTGAGTTGGCCTTTAGTTGAATTTGTTCTTTATTGAGCTGTTTAGCACTTGCCTTGATATTCAATAAACGATTGGTGAGACTGGACAGTTTGCTGTTTTGGTATGTTAGGTAATTTGTAAATAGGGATATTTCTTCATCTCTATCTGCATGTTGTAAAACTTCTTGTATTGCTTTTTGTAATAAAGGTACACCATCATTGGTTGCCTCCATGCTAAAAGAATCATCAATATAGATAACTGTTTCTTTTTCTTTCAGGGCTAAAAAGTTTGCAGTAAAAGGTTGTGCAAATGCAAGTATAATACAGCTTAAGATGGCTAGCCTGCATAAAAGCAGCAACCATTTTTTTAATGTATTACTCTTACGCGATTCAGAAAAAACCTTTTGTAACATTACCACATTGGTAAAGGCAGTTTTCTTAAATTTTCTTAGTTGAAATAAATGGATGAGGATTGGAATAATCAGTAGAAGTAGTGCCCAAAGAATTTCAGGATGTTTAAACTGCATTCCGTGTTTTAATTTTCAAAGATACGCTTTTGGTCTTAGCAGAAAAAGAAATAATCAACTGCTTGTCTTTGTCCTTGTTTCCCTAAAAAGCCTCTAATTTCTAATTGCGCCTTTTCATTAGCAACCGTAACAATGCTTTGTGGGTTCTGGATGCTTTTTAAAACGGAATAATGCTTAAGGGTAGTTCCGTAAATGTTCTTTCCTATTTTATTAGGATTATCGCACACCCAGATAAATGGTACCTGTTTTTTGGTCAACTTTTTTGCTATTGTTTTTCCTTTAAAACCTGCGCCCCATAAAACTAGGGGCCTGTTAAAAGTATATTCAAGCTTTAAGAAATAGTGTAGTTTAATATCTAAAAAATAGTTTTGCGCATAATGCTCATGAGTTCTAGAGGTTCGCGTACCGTAATCGCGCCAGTAGTGCAGTATTTTATTACACGGAATTATTTTAAGACCGTTTGCGTAAAAGCGAAAAGTTAAATCATAATCTTCTGGGTATCTTAATGGGTTAAATCCGTTACTGGCATCAAAATCGGTTTTGTAAACCATCCAACAAGGGGAGGGGATAACACATTCTTTATATATTTCTTCATAATTAGTGCCCTGTGCCGTAAGTTGATTTAACCAAGATTCGTATTTCGCATAGCCATCACTTATACCTTCATCAGAAAAATACTTTACTTGGCCAACGGCTACATGACCTTTTCCAGCGTTTTTTAAGGCGTTTACCATTGTACTAAGCCTTTTTTTGGTCATGATGTCATCAGAATCCATCCGGGTAATAAACATACCGGTTGCTTGTTCGTATCCTGTTTGTAAGGCAGGAATAATTCCCTTTCCCTTATTTTTTAGATAATGAATTTTATCATGTCTACTGGCTAGGTTTTTAACCGTCTCGGTACTGTTATCCGTAGAGCTATCATCTATTGCCAAGACTTCCCAATTTTTATAATCTTGTTTTATAATAGAATTTAGGCAAGCCTCTATATAGTTTTCTGTGTTTTTAAAGGGGATTATAATACTTACCATTGGGGCTAAATATACCGCTTATCGAAATTATATAAAACAATGTAGGTTAATTCTTACTTTTGCTGTCTAAAACCAACACCATGCACCAGAAACAACCCAATATCTACCTCTATGTAGCATTAGCTGTGATATTTCTTATTTCTTGTGAAAAGGAGGTAGACAACAGCTTTGATAATACATCTATACCATCTGAAACTACTTTATCCGCCATAGACTTAAAACAACTATTAAAAGAAGAAGACAGTCTTCTAGAACAAGGAGAAACTGGCAAAATAATGGATATTACCGGCATGGATGTCGTAAAAACCAATCCTAAAAAAGTATTTGCCCATTATATGCCGTGGTTTCAAAGTAAACCGATTGATGGGTACTGGGGTAAGCATTGGACAATGGCCAATAAAAACCCAGATTCAATTGATGCTAGCGGTAAACGAGAGATTGCTTCCCATTTTTATCCCTTAATTGGTCCGTATTCATCAATTGATCCAGATTTACAGGAATATCATTTTTTAATGATGAAATTGGCAGGAATTGATGGGGTAATTTTTGATTGGTACGGAAGCCGAGATTTCTATGACTATCAAATCATAAAAGAAGCAACCGAATCTTTTATGTGGCGCTTAGAAGATTTAGGGCTCGATTTTTCAGTAATGTATGAAGATAGAACGGCCGTACAGGCAGTAGAATTGGGTTTTGCACCTAATAAAATAGAGGCCGCAAAGCAGGATTTTAATTACATAAAAGACACTTATTTTACCAGTCCACGGTATATGAAATGGCGTAACCAACCCTTCCTTTTTGTTTTTGGACCACACCACATTCAAGAACCAGAAGCTTGGGACGAGATATTTAATATTTTTACACCTGAAAATAAGCCCAATTACCTAAGCTTATGGGGTACTGCCGCAAATTGGGTTGGAGAAAATGCAAGTGGCGAGTTTACCTGGGTAGACCGTACGCATTTAGAGGCACATGACCACTATTATTGGTATTACCCACAGTTTAATAAAATGACAGTTGGCAGTACATATCCCGGTTTTATTAATTTTAGTGAAAACGGTGGTTGGGGATTGCAACACGATTGGCAAATACCCCATAACAATGGTGATACTTTTGTAGAGACCTTAAACTATACCCACCATCAGGATGCCGATTTTATACAACTAATTACATGGAATGATTTTGGCGAGGGTACTATGATAGAACCTACGGAAGAATTTGGTTTTATGTACTTGCAATTATTACAACAATACACCGGCGTACCTTATACACCAGAAGATTTACAAACGGCTTTGGAACTTTACCAGTTAAGAAAGGTGCTTTCTAGTTCTACAACTGTGGCAAAAAGCAAAACACAAAAAGAATATTCAAATCCAGTTAAATACTTGGATAGGGCCTATTTATATATGAAAAAGGGACAAACCAAACGTGCCAAGTTACTATTACAAGCTGTAAGGTTGTTTTATGGAAACAAATACTAAAGCTGTTTTTTTAAACAGGCCGCAACCATTTTTTCTAGTTCCTTATAACCCTCTTCTGTAAGGTGTACCTCGTCATAAGAGTGTTTTTTTGGTAGACCGTTGCGTTCATCTGCCAACGATGTAAAGTAATCTAAATAAACCGCCCCAGTTTTGGTACACATATCTTCTAGAAGTGCGTTCAATTTAGGAATCTTTATATTGGGTTGTAGACCAGGTCGCCACGGATAGTCGTAAGCAGGTAAAACAGAGCATACTATTGGCAGAATGTCATTGGCTTGTGCCAACTCTACCATAGATAAAATATTATCTCTAATTTGTTCTAAGGTAATAGGTCCTGTATTGCCAGCAATATCATTGGTGCCAGCCAATATAACAACAGCTTTAGGTTTTAAAGAGATTACGTCCTGTCTAAAACGTAAGAGCATTTGTGGTGTAGTTTGCCCACTAATACCTCTATTTGCATAATTATTAGCAGTAAAAAAGTCTGGATTTACATTTGCCCAGCCCTCTGTAATGGAGTTCCCCATGAAGACCACAGATGCAGTTTTTGCCTTTGTATTGGCTTCTTTATACTTGGTTAGATTGGCCCAGTCTTGTTCTTGTGCCGTACTGTTTTTTGAAAATCCTAAAAACGATAACATAATTAGAACTATAATTTTGGTCAATTTCATAATTGGTGCAGTTAGACCACAAAAGATAAAACAAAATATTAGACCAATACCAAATCTTCTAGAACTTTTGCTGCTAGTGTGTAAGATTTTTTACGTGCCTCATGTTCAAATATATTGGTGGTGATAATTAGCTCTTTAATTTTTGTTTTTTCTACAAATTCAGCTAATTGTTCCCGTATAGTTTCTATAGAACCAATAAAGGTATAATGCATCATATTTTTTATAATCATTTCTTGTTCTAAAGACCATATGCCCGCCATACTCTTTACTGGTGGAGGCAAAGGTTTTCTAACGTTGGTGATTATGCCCATAGCAAATTGATAAAAACTAGTTGCTAAATATTGGGCTTCTTGGTCTGTGTCTGCGGCAATAACATTAACGCAGGCCATAGGGTAGGGAGTAACCAAGGCATTACTTGGCTTAAATAATGTATGGTACTTTTCTAACGCATGGTATAAGTGGGTAGGTGCAAAATGACTGGCAAAAGCGTAAGGCAATCCTAATTTTGCTGCCAATTCTGCACTAAAGGTGCTAGAACCTAATAAATAGATAGGAATATTAGCGCCTTCTCCCGGTAAAGCCCTTACCAATGAATTCCAATTACCTTCCGATAAAAACTGCTGCAATTCCAAAACTTCTTTTGGAAAATCTTGTACACTTTCCTGTATACCGCGTCTAAGGGCGTGAGCAGTTGCTTGGTCTGTACCCGGAGCTCGGCCCAAACCAAGATCTATTCGGTCTGGATACAAAGCCGCTAGGGTACCAAATTGTTCGGCCACAACCAAAGGAGCATGGTTGGGCAACATTATACCGCCAGAACCAATACGTATATGCTCTGTTCCCTGCAATAAATGGCTTAAAATAATTACCGTGGCAGAGCTGGCCAAACTGGGTGTATTGTGGTGTTCCGAAACCCAAAACCTTTCGTAGCCTAATTTTTCTACATGCCTTGCTAAATCTAAGCTCTTATCAATAGCTTGGGAAGTATCGTCACCCGCTGCAATGGGTACTAAATCTAATACTGAATATTTTATTGGCTCCATACAATTACGCTTCTTCATATGCTATTTAATTGTACGCAAAATGATGGTAGGGCTTACATTATTTAAGATAGATTAACACGAATAAAAAACCAATAGCAACTAAAACTAAGGGTAGTGCAATTGTAATGCTATTCCAGAATACCTCCCGTTTTTTGTTTTGGGCTATTATAGATTGAATATCCACTCTTCTAGTTGTATTCTTTAAATTGAATTCAAGTTTTGTTGCTTTATTCTTTTTGCCAAAAACGTCTTTATAATCTTTGTGTGGTCTTTTTCCTAACTGATTTAAATTGAATTTAACACTACGTGCTGCGCTTGAAAATCCCATGATTGTTTGTTTTTATGATTGATGTAGAAAGGCTTTATAGCTCTTAAAAACGAAATAAGTACATTCCACGATTGATACTTATACGTAGCTTTAAAACCTAAAACGTTACATAAAAATGAAAATAAACAGCAAACGTTTGCTTATAATTTAAAATTAAGCGCGTTTTCTTCAAGATTGTTAAAATACATTCCCATATGCCTACCATCTACTAATGCGTGGTGCGCTTGTACGCTAACCGGCATTAGAATTTCCGTATTTTCTTCATAGATTTTGCCCCAAGAAATTCTAGGAACGGAATCATGAGGGTGGTAATTCATGGCATGTTGTATACCGGTAAACTTAACCCAAGGTATGGCAGACATAAATAAATAGTTATCCATTCCTTCTTCGTCTTCAAAAGACGGATTGGTACGCATTAATTCTTGGATTCTTGAGGCTTCAGCTAAAAAAGCTTCATAATCTGTTATATAATCTACTGTACAAAAGCTAAAAACATCTGCTTGCTCCGTAGGAACGGTAAAAGAAGGTCTTGCCATTGGGTGCTCAACAACTTCTTCTCCACGAATACGCCATCTAAACTCTTTAATATCATTGGCGGTCTTGGATAAAAGATACACCAAACTGTTGTTAAGCGGCTTGTTGTAAGTCTTTAATGTTTTATAAAAGTTGGTTATAACAATGTTGGCCGTTAACTGAAAGTGGGGATGACTCATGCCATTGAAAAAAGCAAAATGCTTTTTTCGATGGGCAGAATCAAATTTTATTTTTTTCATTAATACTTGGCGCTTTTACCGTTTGTAGTTGTTCTTAAAATAAAGGCCCTAATATCATCATTTGCCTTTTTCAAGTCTTCTTTTCTTAAATACATCATATGACCAGATCTGTATCCTTTAAATTCAAAACGGTCTTTCATTCTACCACTTGGGTCTACCTGCCACATCGTATATTTAGCATTAAAATAGGTGGTAGCCCCATCATAATAACCAGATTGGATCAAAACGTTCAAATAAGGGTTTTGTGCCATAGCTTGTCTTAAATTATCTCTGGTATTATCATTTTCATTATTCCATGGGCGTACAGGACCAAACATATTATATTTTACATCGGTCTTAAAATTTAGTTCTTCTTGTAGGTAATAATTAATTGCAGGAGTAAAGCTATGTAGCCACGAGGTAATTTCAGAATTATAATCAGGGCTGTCTCCAAATACTTGTTTATCTATACCCAAATAACGGCTATCTAACCTACCAACTGTATATGCTCCTTTATCTTTTAATAGATTTTTCCAGAAAAAACGGGTAGGCACATCTAGATTATGGTCTAAAATATCTTGTTTGTTTAAGCCTGAGTATTCGGCCATTTTTGCTGCAATTGAATTTTTTTCTGTTTCCCCAATAAATCCGCCTTTGGCTATTGCGGGTATTAACTCGTTTATGGTAAAATCTTCCACTGTTGGTAAAATCGCTAATAAATCTTTAGATTGAAGCGAAGATGGCAAAGCTTTATGATGCCAGGCAGCAGCTGTGTAATAAGGTAAATTTAATGCAGAAGAAACAGGTCCACCCACACGGATTACTTTATAATCTGCAGGAGAAACCATTATTACCCCATTTAGATACATCCACTGTTGGTTTTGTAGCGCCAATGAAAGTCCCATGACGCGAGTGCCACCATAACTTTCTCCAATAATATATTTTGGAGAACGCCAGCGGTTGTTGCGGGTAACAAAGGTGTTCATCCATTCCGCTAAGTACTTAATATCAGCATTGATACCAAAAAAATGATCGCGGTCTACTTCTTTGCCGCTTTCTGGAATAGTCCTAGAATAGCCTGTATTAACAGGGTTTATGTAAACGATGTCTGTTACGTCTAATACGGAATAGGGGTTCTCTTTTACACCATACGGTTGTACAGGATAACCTTCGTCGTCTATTTTTAAAATCCTAGGTCCTGTATAGGCCAAGTGCATCCATACCGATCCTGATCCTGGACCGCCATTAAAAGAAAACAAAAGGGGCCTATTTTCTCTATTTTTCACACCATTCTTGGTGTAGTAGGTATAATGTACGGCAGCTATAGCTTTACCATTGTTATCCCAAACAGGTTGGGTGCCAGTTACTGCTGTGTAATTTAATGCGTTACCATTTATAGTTACGCTGTGTTGTGTGGTAACAGTAGTATCTACCGGTATAGTTCTTTGTGCACTACCGCACAATACGGTAAAACCTGTAATTAAGGTAAGTAAAAAGGTCTTATTCATTTTAGGTCTATTTAGTTATTCCTAAAAATAAGGATTTTTTAATGGTATGTAATTGGGTATAGGCTTAGGTAATTTTATATATTTAGAGAAAACAACTAAAGACTTATGAATAAGCTTACTAGACGCGATTTTACAAGTAAAATAACTAAGGGAACAGGGGCTGCCATGGTAGCCGCTAGTTTGCCAATGGGTATTTATGCCGCATGCACACCAGATAAAAAGTTAGGTATAGCTTTGGTAGGTTTGGGTAGTTACAGTACTTACCAATTGGCTCCGGCTTTGCAAGATACCAAGAATTGTTATTTAGCAGGTATTGTAACGGGCACACCCTCTAAGGCAATAAGTTGGGCCAAAAAATATAGTCTTGCTGAACATTGTATCTATAATTATGAAAATTTTGATACGATAAAAGATAACAAGGATATAGATATAGTTTATGTGGTGCTGCCCAATGCTATGCATGCAGATTTTTGTATACGTGCCGCAAAAGCTGGCAAACATGTTATTTGTGAAAAGCCTATGGCAATGAATGTAGCAGAATGCGAACAGATAATTAGTGCTTGTAAAAAAGCAAACGTAAAATTAGGCATGGGTTATAGGTTGCATTCAGAACCCTATACCCAACAGGTTCAAGAATTTGTAAAAAAGAAAACGTATGGAGATGTAACCTTTGTTTCTGCAGAGGCAGCCTACCGTTCTACCGGTAACCCAGATCAATGGCGATTAAATAGAGAATTATCTGGAGGCGGTGCCTTAGTTAATATGGGGGTTTATGCCATACAAAGTGCAATTTACGGTACCGGTGAAAATCCTATTTCTGTAGCGGCACAAGAGTTTTCTACTAGGCCAGAATATTTTAAAGACACTGATGAAACCATAACCGCACAATTAAATTTCCCCAGTGGGGCCATAGCTAACATTACCACCTCACATAATTTTAGCGCAAATAGTATGTATGTAGCAGGTACCAATGGCTGGTTTAAATTACAACCTGCCAACAACTACGGGCCGTTAAGCGGTAGCACCTCTGATGGTAAAATTTTGGATTTTCCGCATGAAAGTCAACAAAAGTTACAGATGGACGATTTTGCCTCCCATATTTTACACGGTTCTACCAATTTGGCTCCGGGAGAAATGGGTAAACGAGATATGATAATTGTTAGTGCAATTTATGAGTCTATTGCTAAAGGAGGCAAAACGATACGCCTGGATATACCAAAAGATTACGGATTTGCATAATAGAATAAAGCCCCAAATTGGGGCTTTATTTTTTAAAGTTGCTATCTGTTAAAGACGCCATAAAATCTACTACCGCTTGTTGTTCTTTTTTGGTAAGTTGTAATGGGTCTGGTGGTAATGTTTGTAAGGGTAAATCTATACCAATACCGGCACCGCCACCACGATTGTAAAAATCTACCACTTCTGCTAATTCCGTATATACACCATTGTGCATGTAAGGTGCCGTAAGAGCAGCATTTCTAACAGTAGGTGTTTTAAAAAAGTACTTACGTTCTGCTGTGCCAAATAAATGAAATCCACCCAAATCTGCATCTACCAAAGCACTTATAGTATCATTTTTAGAAGGCACCCCTAAAAGTTCTACTTCAGTCTCATTAAATGCGGGTGGAATAGTACCATTGAATACCGGTGGAAAATGACATGTTGCACATTTTCCTTTCCCCATAAATATATTGAAACCTAGTTTTTCACTATCTGTAATCGTATTTTCTAATCCATTTATATTGTTATCGAATTTCGAATTAAATGGTGAAAGGCTACGAATGTATTCTGCTATGGCGTTACGGATGGTAAAATCGGTAATCTTGCCATTATAGGTACTATCAAACAAGGGTTTATATGCTGTATTTTGTTCTACTTTTTCCAATAAATAGTCTAAATCTGCATGAAACTCCGTTTGGTTGGTAACTACCGCTACAATTTGGCCTTCTAGACTGCCTGCTCTGGTGTCATAAAAGAATTTTTGTTGCAAAGCGGCATAGGTAAGGGTAGGGGCGTTTCTTTTTTGACCTCTAGATATTTGTAGGCCATCTGTAAATGCCTTGTCTTTGTGGTGACACGTGGCACAGCTCATGTTCCCTTTTTTAGACAAATTTGGGTCATTAAATAATAGTTGACCTAATTGTACAACGGCATCTCCTGTTTTAGGATTTTTTAAATCCGTAAAGTGTTTGGTATTAAAAGTGGCATTAGAGAAAGCCGAGGTAGCATCATTGTTAATGGCCATGGTAAACGGAAACTTTACCTTCCAATCGGCAACTGTTTTATTAAAAAGGGTAAGTTGTTTGTTGGTGTGATTTTTTATAAAACTAAACCGGTCAAAACTGATAAATTCTCCTTTACTCAACAACCCAATGGTCTGGTTAATTTCGTTTAACCATGCATCGTAAAGAGCTTTATCTTGGAATTTTGGTTTTGCTGCGATTATAATGCTTTTTAAGGTATTATAAACCGTTGCACTTTCTGAAAGGGAAGCTTCTAGAACGGGAGAATCATAACCGGTAATTCCTGTTAATGCTACACGCAATAAAGCATCGCGAAGCATCCATAAAATATGATGGTCTTTTAAATACGATAGATCTGTATTCTTTTCTAAAAGTTTAAGGCGTTGGGTAATTAAATGTGCTGCTCCATGAATGGTTTGCATATCCAAATTATCCGCATAAATGCTTTCTTCTAAAGTTTGGAAACTTTTAGGGTCGTTGAGGCGAATATTGGTTAAATCTTCCTCTTCTATTTTTAAAATATTGGGAGCGTTTAAAAAGGTGTAATTGCTAACATCTTGAAAAGCTAAAACAGGTTCCGCTGCTTTAAAAAGTGAACGTGCCTCAAGATAATAACGTTCTAGCTCTTGTCTACTTTGGGTATGTTGAATACTATCTACATAAGCAGCACAATTTATTAGATTTTCCTTATAGGTTTGAGCAATAAAGGAGTTTAAAGAGGGTTTGTTCGCATTATTTGCTTCGCCATTCTCTGTGTTTTTACAAGAAATAGACAAAATAGCAAAGAGGCCTATGCAAGCATAAACCCCTTTGGTAATAGTTTTAAAATAGTATATCATAACTAATATTAGTTGGCCAATCCTTTCACTACAAACATTTGGCTTCCTTCTTTTCTTGAGTTAGGGTCTGTACTTGCCTTTGGGTCTGTAAACGCAGAACCGTCTGTAGGCTCCCACCCATGATTTTGGGTAATCATGATAAAAGTATCTTCTACACCAATGGTCTCAGAAATATCTATCATACCCGTAATTTCCCAAGTACTTGTTGCATTACCAATGCCATTAGACGCAGCAGCTAATTGGTCGCATTCTAGTACAGTTTTAATTTCTCCAGTATTTAAGTTATACTGGTATAAACGAGCGTAATGTGCTTTATCATCAGTATCTGGATAACCATTTGGATCTTCTTGTATGTAAGCATAGTTTTGAGTAACTACTATGTTATCTGGGCTATGAAATTCTTTGGCTTTGCCATCTAATTTATCGCCATCTAATACACAAGAGATAGTAGCTTTAGTTGGGTCATCCGCACTCAACACCACTTTATAAACTCTACCATAAAGGGTACCCTTACCCACTAAGCCATCTTTTTTTCTACCTGTTACGGCAAAATAGATTTCTCTTTGGTTAGCGCCAACACCTCTTCTCCAGTCTATATCTTCTAATCTAGAAAAGCCCATTGCACCCTTTTCTTTAGCCTCGGCATCCAAAAGCTCAATAGTTCTTTCTTCCATTTCAATAAACTCAGCTTCGTAAGTTTCACCCTCTACCATATCCATTTCGTAGTTGATGCCTTCTGTAATTACCTTTAAGGTGTATAGTTTACCTCCGTTTAAATCGCCATGATCACCAACGTACATACCCAATTGTCCAGAAGGAACTTCGTTGTCTGAATGGTCATCACCTATAAAAGCTACAGTTTTACCAGGAAAAGCATCTTTGCCAATAACTACTGCATTTTCTGTAGACCATTGTCCAAAATTTGGTAACAAAGAAGCTACGCCAGCGTTGGTGGTGCTTTTGTAAGGGTCTGTCGCAAAAACCCCTTTGGAAGAACCGCCCCATTCGCCACCAGAAAGGTAGATAGGACCAAATCCATGTTCTTCTGGAGTAATTAAGGAACCAGAACATTGGGCTGTATATGCAGTGGCTTCCGCATTAAGAATATATTCTCCTTTTACCGGCTTAAACGTTTCGTCTAAAGTAATTCTGGCTATGGAATAATCTGCTTCTATGTTGTTAATAAGCGTAAAGGTACCATCATCTTCTGCAATTAAACCAGCACCATCTGCCATGGAACCGTAAACAAAATTTGGAGAATCTGGTAATTGGTCTCCAGAACTTAACAAAGAATAAATCTCAACGTTCTCAAAACCAGGCATGGTTTTAAAGTAAGCAGCGGTATTAGAGTGGTTGGCAAGCTCAATACCTTTTGGTTCTTCGCCTTCATTGCCTCCTTCTCCGATAAAATCTTCAATTCTATCGCAAGAAGCGAATGTAGCAAGACCAATAAAAATTAGGGTGTTTTTAAGTGTTCTCATTTTTTAATAAAGGTTTTTCTTTTAATTGTGCTAAAAGTACCTGGAGAACATTAAGAATATCTTAAGTGGATATTTTGATTGGTTTAGCTGAATCTTAACTGCATTAAGCTTGTGTTACTATTTAGAATGATTCAAAAACACCAAGACCAAAAAGCGCAAAATCATATTTAACCGGATCTTTATGATTTAATTTTCTAAGGGAATGGTCTAGCTCTAACAATGTTTTTGCATCGTTTTGTTTGCGTTTAATCAGTTTTAGCTTGCGTGCAACATTTCCAGAATGCACATCCAATGGGCACGATAGTTTAGCAGTAGAAATATTCCAAAGCCCAAAATCTACCCCTTTGGTTGCTGGTCTGCACATCCATCTTAAAAACATGTTTATACGTTTGGCGGCAGAGCCTTTGCTTGGATCACTTAGGTGTTTTTGGCTTCTTGGCAAATGTTCAATTTCAAAAAAGTGCTTTTTTAGCTCCGTAATAGCAGGTTGCAAACTGTCTTTGGATTGATATTGTGTAAAGATTGCTTCTAGCCCACCGTGAAACGTATATAGATGCTGTAGTGCCTTTATAAAAAATGTAAAATCTGTTCCGTTAAAGGTCCTATGAACAAAATTGCTAAGTGGTTCTAAATTTTCTTGTGTGTGGTTTAGAACAAAATCATAGGGCGAATTACCCATAAACGCCACCATTTTATGTGCATTGTTAATAATACTTTTACGGTTGCCCCAAGCTATTGTGGCCGTTAAAAAGCCAATAATCTCTATATCTTCTTTAAGTGAAAATAAATGTGGAATCTGAATGGGATCTGAATCCAAAAAAGTTGGATTTTCATAATAAGCGGCCTTTTCGTCCAAAAACGATTTTAATTCGGATTTTTTCAAGAAACAACTCCTTTTAATAGTTTAAGAATTAAAACAGGACTAACAAGAATTAGATTAAACAATGCATGTAAGGCCATAGAATACAATAGCCCAAGTTTATTACGTGTATAACCTAAAAATATACCCGCTATGAGCTGGGGAGAAACCAAAATTGGGGCAAACCAAATAGCTGTACCCATATTTTCAAAATTCATTAGGTGCACAAGACCAAAAGCTATGGTAAAAAAATAGAACCAATACGTATAGAAGCTTTTGTTTCTAAAAAGTCCAAGAGGTGCTCTAAATAGTAATTCCTCTAAAACTGGAGCTATTACTACCGTCAAGAAAAAGATTTTTAAAAAAGAATTTTTTGCAACCATTTCTCTTATGGCATGTTCTCCCAATTCTAGTTTAAAAAAAGTAACGAACAGCCCCATGACCATACCTGCTGTAAAGGCCAATACGAGCTGCCAAAAAAGTAAACTAAGAAATAATTTAGCTTTTAAACGGTTATTTGCCTTGATTGGGCCATAATAGGGAGCTTTTACAAATTTCCATATCTTAGACAACAAATTCATTATACAATTTTACCATCTACCATGGTTAAACACCGATCTGCCATTTGCGCTAGTTCTTTATTATGGGTAACAAGAACAAAGGTTTGCTCAAATTCTTGCCTTAACTTAAAGAAAAGATTGTGCAAGTTATCTGCACTTTCAGAGTCTAGGTTACCACTAGGTTCATCTGCAAATACAACGGCTGGGTTATTTATTAAGGAACGTGCCACGGCAACCCGTTGCTGTTCACCGCCACTCAAGGCATTGGGTTTATGATTAATTCGGTTAGATAGTCCAAGAAACGATAATAGCTCTTTAGCTTTCTTTTCGGTTTCAGATTTTGGTGTTTTCTTGATAAATGCCGGAATACAAACGTTCTCTAGAGCCGTAAACTCTGGTAGTAGTTGATGAAATTGAAAAATAAACCCAATATGTTTGTTTCTAAATCTGGCAAGTTCCTTATCGTTTAATTGATTAAGTGAAGTACCATTTATTTCCAAAGAACTTTCCCTGGGGTTGCTGGGTGTATCTAGGGTTCCTAAAATTTGTAGTAATGTGGTTTTACCTGCTCCAGAGGCACCTACTATAGAAACAATTTCTTGTTTGGCAATATGTAGGTCTACTCCCTTTAATACCTGTAAGTCCCCGTAATATTTTTGAATGTTCTTTGCTATTATCATGTACTAATTATAAAGAGGTAAAAATACTAATTGTACTGTTTTATAAGAAATTGGCCATTGTAAAGCCGTTTACAAAATAACGACTGTTAACTTAGCAGAAAAAATGCTAATTTAAATTCTAAAAATTGAAAATGAACAAAGATACAGCAACAGCTATTTTTGCCAATGGATGCTTTTGGTGTACAGAGGCTGTTTTTCAGAGACTTAATGGTGTTTTGTCTGTTTTGTCTGGTTATACAGGAGGTACAATTAAAAACCCAGCTTATAGAGAAATCTGTACGGGGAGAACAGGACATGCAGAGGCCATTAAGATTGAATTTGATCAAAATAAGATTTCCTATAACGAATTGTTAGAGGTGTTTTTTGCAACGCATGATCCTACAACCCTAAACAGACAGGGTAATGATGTTGGTACACAATATAGAAGTGAAATATTCTATACAACAGAGGAACAGCGCGTACAAGCTGAAGCCTTTATTGCGTTGTTAACAGAAAAATCTATTTTTGAATCTCCTATAGTAACGGCAGTTAGTCCAGAAAAACCATTTTATCCTGCAGAAGAAGAGCATTGGAATTATTATAATGATAATCGAAATCAGCCTTATTGTAGGGTTATTATTGATCCAAAAATCAAAAAAATACAACACTATTTTTCGGATAAACTAAAGACAGAAAAAGCATAGTATGGCACCATATAGAAATTTAGAAGAATACAATATAGAAGTAGCTAATGAAGTAAAAGATCGTTACGCCAAAATTATTGATGAGATTGGAGAAGATGTAACAAGAGAAGGTTTATTAAAAACACCTGAACGAGCGGCAAAGGCAATGCTTTTTTTAACACAAGGGTATAAACAAGACGCAGAACAAATCTTAAAAAGTGCCATGTTTAAAGAAGACTATGATGACATGGTGATCATAAAAGATATTGAGTTATATTCTTTGTGTGAACACCATATGCTACCTTTCTTTGGCAAGGCACACGTGGCCTATATACCTAACGGGCAAATTGTTGGACTTAGTAAAATACCTAGAATTGTAGATGTTTTTGCCAGAAGGTTGCAGGTACAAGAACGGTTAACCCATGATATTTTGGAATGTTTAAACAATACATTACAACCTAAGGGAGTAGCAGTAGTAATTGAGGCTAGCCATATGTGTATGATGATGCGCGGAGTTCAAAAGCAAAATTCTGTAACTACTACTTCTGGTTTTCGGGGACAATTTGAAAAAATTGAAACTAGAAACGAATTTTTGAAATTGATTAGCGCAAAGTTATCTTAACTTTTCTGGAACGATAATTGCTAGTTTTTAGTTAAATTACAGCTATGACCAAAACGAAAGATAAAAAGCTCAAATATTTAATTCTTGGAATTTTATTAGACCTTGTAGGCATGTCATCTTTATTATTACCGGGTTTGGGTGATATGTTAGATGTGGTTTGGGCTCCTTTTGCCGGCTGGCTCATGACCCGTATGTACAAAGGTAAAGCAGGAAAAGCTGCTGGTGTTATAACTTTTGTAGAAGAGCTGGTACCAGGTTTGGATGTTATACCTACATTTACCATAATGTGGTTATATACCTATGTACTTTCTAGTAAAAAGGTAGGTAAAATAATAGATGTTTAAATATAAAAGGCCGCTTTTAGCGGCCTTATTCTTATTATGATTTTAATAGTTAGTCGGCAACTATAAAATCAAATTCTGCTGTAAATTCGTTTTCACCACCAGAACCTTCAAACGTTCCATTGTTTGGTTTGGTTGGTTCATGCTTTAAGTAGATGTTTAAACTAGCTTCGCCAGCTGTTAATGTAACCAACGTAAATTCAAGTCCTAGTGGGTCTCCGTTTCCGTCACTATCTGTTACCGTAACAGAATCTAATGCTCCACCTATTTCGTAAATAAGTTGATGCTCTTCATCCTCTTCTTTAATTTCTTCTGTAATATCTTCTGGTTCTTCTTCAGATTCGTTCAAAATTTCAATGGTACCCATATAGGTAGTGTTTCCCGCTAAATTTGGGGCAGACACTACAGGTGGGTTTGGCCCATCTCCATCCAAATCTACAGAAGTAAAGGTAATTACATCACCGCCACCTTCTGGTGTTAGTGTTATATTCATTGTGGTAATGGTC
This sequence comes from Croceivirga radicis, assembly GCF_002072105.2. Taxonomy (GTDB): domain Bacteria; phylum Bacteroidota; class Bacteroidia; order Flavobacteriales; family Flavobacteriaceae; genus Croceivirga; species Croceivirga radicis. The sequence goes on along the minus strand of NZ_MTBC01000004.1, from coordinate 120,989 downwards.
TCTTCTTCATTAATTACCTCTGGAGTGTCATTGTCATCAGAACAGGCCAAAAAGAACGCTGTAGAAGCTAAAACGGATAAGAATTTAATTGTTTTCATAAAGTAGTTATTAATAATTGAGTTTTAATTGTAATAGAAAATTTCTGCCCAAATCGTCGGCAAAATAACGTTGTCTATTTAAATAGTCTCTGTAAGAGGTATCTAGTATATTATTCACCATAAATGATGTTGTTAGCCTGGTTTTATCACTTAGTTTAAATTGAATTTTTGAACTAAAATTTAGTAGGTGATAGGTGTCTGGCGCCGTATTAATGTCCAGTTCTACTTCCTGATCTTGTCTTGGGGAGTATACACTTATGTTTTCAGGAGTTTCATTTTGCCTAAAAACAAGATTGCTACTTATTTTCAGTTCTAGATTGTTTAGTTGCTCGATTTTATAGCTAATACTGTTGGTAGTGCGTGCAGATGGTATATTTACAACTGGTCCATCTTTTTGGGTATCTTTAGCTTTAACTATGGAGAATAGATGGTTGGTCCTTATTTTACTGGACCAATTGGCATAAGTACTTACATCTAACCCAAACATACTTAGATTAGTTTGCCTGTAAGACCAAACAGGAAACGCGCCCCTTGTAGTAAATTCAACACCAGAAGGCTCTAACAATATAAAATCATTTATAAAATTATAATAGGGCTCAAAAGCATAGCCCCAATGGTTATAATCATGCTCTTTGGAGATGGCTATTTTGTGCGAAGTTTCACTTTTAATACGCAAATCTCCTAGCTCTATTCTAGATGCAGAATGGTGTAGCCCATCACTAAATAATTCTGAAGGGTTGGGTGCGCGCTGTGCTAACGCATAATTGACCTTAAAACTATCAAAATTAGATGGCGCATACTTAGCACCTATGGTAGTAGAAATATTATGAAAATCAAATTTTGGATTGGTTAAAAGCTGGTTGCCTAAGTCCTCTACTACCCAATCTCCAAATTCTTCGTCATATCCTTGTTGTTCCCATCTAGTGGTTATGTAGAATTTATCAGCATCAATATGCGAAAAATCATACCTAAAACCTGCATCTAGGGTCCAGTTATCGTTTGCATTATACGTAAGAATATTAAAAAGGCCGGCATCATACTTTTTATAATCGGGTATTAACCTACGTACTTGGGTACTTGGGTCTGGAAAGTTTTTTTGGTAACGCCCCATTACTCCTGATTGTAAACTAAACTTGCCCCAATTTATCCATTCTATGTCTAAGCCAGCAGTGTGTGTGGTTAATTCCAAATCTACGGATGCCCTATCTGCATTTTCGCCTCGTCTTATATCAAACTCTTTTCTATTGTTCAATTGAAAATCGTACTGTAGCCGTATTTTTCCAAGATTTTTAAAGCGTTTGTAATATTCTAGTTTGGCTAAATGATGATTTACCTTTTGTCGTGGATTGTTTATATCGTGCGTAAAATCGTTTATCACCAAAGGTGTGTCGCTATTAATGGCCAAAATTAAATCGTCTACACTACCAATATGAGAGGCTCTTAGAATCCCAATTTCTGTATTAAAATAAGAGTATTTAGCATTGAACCCTTGCTTGTAACCATGCTTGCCAAAATCAAAAGACAATCCGTATTCTTGAACACCGGTATTGCTCAAAATATAGTCTGGAGCCTCTTGGTCTCCCAATTTTTTATAAGAACCGTTAACGTTTATATGCCAATGGTTTTCAAATACTTTGGTAAGGGTAGAGGTAATATTACCCCCACGACCATTAGTTATACCATTTACTATAGTTTTACCGTAAAGGGTATCCTTATTAAAATAATTGTTTTGGTCCATTACAATTACGCCACCAATGGCATCGCCTCCGTATTGTAGGGCAGAAGCACCCTTAATAATACGGATGTTACCTACGCTATTGGGGTCAACATTTGGAGCATGTTCATCTCCCCATTCCATATCTTGCATACGTACCCCATCATTTAATATGAGTACACGACTACCATTTAAACCATGAATAGCGGGTTTAGAAATTGTAGCTCCAGTATTTAATGTGGTAATACCACTAATGTTCTTTAAGATGTCTCCTAGATTACCTGCACTGTTTTCCTCTAAATTTGAAGTAGTTATTGATGCTTCTTGCCCAGAATTGGTCTTGTCATGTACAGCATCACCAATAACTTTAACCTCCTTTAATTCTTCAAAATGGTGTTCTAGATTAAAGTTCTTGGTAGAATCTTCTACTAATTCTATTTCTTGCAATAGCGTGTTGCATGAAATGTGTGAAATTTCAACTTCTATTGAACCTGGGCATAAGTTTTCAAGTTTATAAAAACCATTTTTATCAGTAACGGCATATTGATTGGTAGCCACAACTACTATAGTGGCTCCTTCTAAATAGGAATTATCATGAAAATCTTTTACAGTACCTTGTAAGGTAAGGCTGCATTGTTGACCATAGCCAACTATTACTATTCCCAAAAGGAATATTGTGAACACAAGTGTTCTCATCTAAATAAAATTGAATTATTACTAATCTAAGGTTTGCTTAAGCAAAGCGGGCTGGTGGTGGGCGAGAGGTATGCCTAAAGTAAAAATAGGAAGTAGAGGGTACTTCCGTCTGTATTGGTAATGGAATTGAAATCGCAGTAAACGACTCAACTTTGAAATCAATTGTAGTAGGCGCTATTAATACCTCTTGTTGTTGTGCAAATGTAACTTCACACAAAATACAATTTTCAATTTCTGTTTCTTCGTTTTCTGAATGAGAAAAGACATGAAAAGTAGACACCTTAAAGAATAACAAGGTAAACAACAGTATATATGTGAAAATCTGTTTTGTTTTCATGTTACCACAAAACTAAGCTTTTCATAATTGAACTGGCTGTTAACAAAATCACAATTTAGGGAATCAAAAAACCAAGGCGCATTTTTTTTAGCATTCGCTTTTCAAAAGCCCAAAAAAATTGAAATTGCCCAAATAACCAGCCAATTGCTACTAATAATAGTTGATAAATGGGAAATATAATTAATATACGAACTGGCCAATAGAGCCAACCACTGCTGGTTTCATAATCTAATCCCAATAAATGTACAAGGGGCGCTGCCAATCTTGCAGAAAGACTACCGGTAATGGCGAATACAATAAAAATGGCTATCATTTCCCATCGGTATTGCGTTACCCATTTGTTTTTTAATTTTTGAAAACACCACAAAAAGAACTTTAATAACAGGTATGTTAACAGACACGTACCCAATAACGTAATTGGCCATTCCCAAGGTGTATTATTAAAATCTATTAAATGGAGCACTTTTCTTGCAAAATAATAACCAGTTGCCAGCGTCAATAGAAATCCAATTATAGGGAATACCAATTGCCAGTTTTTAACTATGTCCCAGCGTTTTTTTATTTTTTCCATAGTTGCTTAAAGGCTGCAAAGTTACGCATTATATGCGTGGAAAAAAGGGGCCAAGTCTTTGGTTATACTTACGCTGAAAAAAAATGAAGTAATTGTAAAGTTTATAATTTACTTCATAACCATAATCTATATTTGGATCATAATTTATTTGTAGTTCATACAAATTGGGGTTGAATGCAGTAGGGTTTAATACACGCTGGTTCCAATTCATCACATATATTTGGTTTCTGTTTTCTAAAAAATCTTGAGAATAATAACCCTCTGGTCTTGCAATACTATTTAGCCATGCATAAAAGCCAGGTTCAATGATGATGATTTCGTACTCGGTTTCTTCATCTGCAATGGTTACTTCTTGCTGATCCTTACTATTTAAAATTTCTTTTTCCTGATCAGAAATAGTTAGGTTCTCCTTTGCGCTAGTACAAGCTGCTAGCAATACCGGGATTAGAATTAATGCAATCTTTTTCATAACTAAAAGGTACAAAAAAAGCCGTTTGAAGATTTCAAACGACTTGTTAATGTATGTGTAAACGGTATATTATTTTCCAAAAAGGCCGCCAAGTAAACTACCTATACCACCTTTTTTCTGTGAATTTCCACTTAATACCATTCCAGCTAAATCATCTATAATGCTACCGTCTCCATCAGAATCTAAGAAAGATTCAATTAAAGATTGTTGCTTGTTTGCCGCAGCATTTCCACCCATAAGCCCGCCTAGTAAACCATTTAAACCTTCTGGGGAACTTATATTTTGCTGACGTTGTTGTCTTCCAAGGTAACCCATTAGTATGGGTGCGGCAATTTTTAGGATTTGTGCCACGGAACCACTATCCATACCTGTTTTACTACTTAGGGCGTTCTCTACTTGAGATTGCTTTCCTCCTAAAATATGACCTAATATACCAGCGCCATCATCCATTACAGATTGGTCTACGCCACCACCGAACAAACCGGTTAGGTTATCTAGTATGCCGCCATCATGTTTTGAGTTTAAGGCGTTCATTAATCCTTGAGCTCCTTCCGTAGAAGTAGTATTCTTTTTCATGGCTCCCATTAATAATGGCATAGCCATAGAAATAACTTCTGCAGTTTTATTGGAAGATTGCCCTGTTTGTCCTGCAACCCCACTTACCAATTGTTGTCCAATTGGGCTATTGATTAAATCTAATAATCCTGACATTTTATATAATAATTAGTGTTTACTATTTTCTACTTGGTAATTTACAAAAACTAAGCCAAACTTATAATGAAATGTTAATAGCTTTCTGCAATTATTTTAGCCATTTCTATTTCCATGTTCATTTTAGAATCTTTGGTGTATTTTGCGATGTTTGGCGATAGCGAAATTTTGGGATTCATTAGAATAGGAATTTCAGGACTAGGTTCTGATTCAAAAGTATCTAGACCTGCAAACAACAATTTGTTCTTGTCCAAGTATTCTACCAGGGCCACTTCATCCAAAGCTCCCTTTCCATCTACGTTTATTATGCCAACCGTTGGTTTTAACTGTGCTAGTTCATCTTTTCCAAACCAGTGTTTCTCTACTGGTCCAGTATGAAAACTAATAAAATCGACTTCACCCAAAAATTCAGATTTTGATTTAGCCGGTATATTCACTGAAATTGAATTGCCTAAAATTTCAATTGATAATTGGACATTTTCCAAAGAAGGGTCGTAATAAATTACGTGCATGCCAAAAGCCACTGCTTTTTTTGCTACTTTTTCTGCGGCTTTGTTTACACCTACCAAGCCTAAGGTTTTCCCTTCTAATTCTATTCCTTTTTGATAAAGAGTATTTAATTGGTTAAAATTAGCATCACCCTCTAACGGCATATATCTGTTGGCATCATGTAAATTTCTTGCACCATTTAATAAATGTGCAAAAACTAATTCTGATACTGCATTGGCATTAACAAGGTCTAATTTTATAAGTTGCTTTTTATCTGATAAAGCAATGGCACATTCTTTTAGGTTGGTATTGGCAATAAATGTTAAATTTTGCAATTGATCTAAAATCGAAGTTTCCAATTTGGATGTATTGATAATTAGACCGTTAATCTGGTTATCTTGTATATAATTTACAATTTGATTATCTGCTACATTTATGGTAATCAACTCGTGACCTGCATCTTCTAATAATTTAGCTGCAGCAGGCTGTAAGGGTTCCTTACTAAGGATTTTCATTGCAGTTATGCTTTTCGTTCTACTTCGCTCATTATATCTACCAAAACACCCACGCTCTCTAAAGGTAAGGCATTGTACATAGAAGCCCTATACCCACCAACGGATCTATGACCTTTTATGCCGCTAATACCAGCTTCTAAGCACATTTTATCAAAAGTTTCTACCAGTGTATCATCAGTAATATTAAATGTCGCATTCATATTAGAACGGTCTTCTTTTTTTGCGATACCTGAAAAAACAGGATTTAAATCTATTTCTGAATAGATAAGATTAGCTTTCTTTTCGTTTAATTCCTCAATGGCAGCAATACCTCCTAAATCTTTGAGCCATTGCATGGTAAGCATGGACACATATACAGGAAATACTGCTGGCGTGTTAAACATGCTATCTTTTTCTATATGTACTTGGTAATTACACATAGAAGGAATTTTCCTTGAAACCTTGCCTAGAATATCTTCTTTTACCACTACTAATACCGTACCTGCCGGACCCATATTTTTTTGTGCACCAGCATAAATCAAGTCAAATTTTGAAAAATCCAATTGCCTGGAAAATATATCGGAGCTCATATCGCACACCAACGGAACCGCTACATCTGGAAAAGATTTAAATTGTGTTCCATAAATTGTGTTGTTACTGGTTAAGTGTAAGTAATCTAAATCTGAGGGAACTACGATGTTTTTTGGAATATGGTTAAAGTTTTGTTCCTGAGAGCTAGCTACTTCAATAACTTCTCCAAACAAACGAGCCTCTTTAATAGCCTTTAAACTCCAAGTACCTGTATTGATATAACCTGCCTTGTTTTCTAATAAGTTATAAGCAACGTTTAGAAATTGGGTACTTGCGCCACCTTGCAAAAACAAGGCTTGATATCCTTTGTTTTCTAAACCCAATAATTCTAACGCTAGGGAGCGGGCCTTTTCTATAATTGCTACAAATTCTTTGCTTCTGTGGGATATTTCTATTAAGGATAAACCTATACCATCTAATTCTTGGACTGCAGCGGCCGCCTTTAACATTACCTCTTGTGGTAAAATGCAGGGCCCTGCGCTAAAGTTATGCTTTTTCATGCTGTTGCTTTAAAGCCGTTAAAGGTCTAACTTTTTTTAATTATTTTAAAGAAAAGACCGCTAGAGTGTAGATAAAAATTTTAAGGTATCTACACCATCTGCATAATCATCTAAACTGGGCTTTTGACTTATGCCAAAAGGAAGTGCGTTAGTAATTTCAAGATTGGACAAAACACATTGTAACGCTTCCTTTTCTTTCTGTAAATTACTGTTTAATTCTTCAACAGTTTCATAAGTCTCATAAAACAAACACCCAATAGGGGAGGCAAAACCTTTATCTTCTTTCAATAACAAAAAATTGTTGTCCAGAATTTGAACATCAGACATTAAATAGACGGCTTTGTTGTAGTCATAATTATTAGCATATTTATGATGGTCTATCACCGTCTTAAAGCTATAAATACCTTGATAAAAATGGTCAAAATTATAATCTTTTGGCACATATATTTTGGAAACACTCCTACAACCCAACCCAAAATAGGTAAAAATATCCGTTCCTAATTTTTGTAAATCATCGGCGCCTTCTGTTCCAGATAAAACCGCTACCGAATTTCTGTTTTTTCTAATGATGTTAGGATACTTTCCAAAGTAATAATCAAAATAACGTCCTGTATTATTGCTTCCAGTAGCAATTACGGCATCAAAATCACCTAATTTATCTTCTGTTAGGGTAATTTTTTGGCTTAACAAATCATCATTCTCTTTTAGATAGGCAACAATAAAATGCATCAATACCTTATCATTACTAGATAGTTTTGCGATTACTTGATGACCAGAGAGTACTACGGAAATAAAATCATGCAAACCAACTAGAGGAATATTTCCTGCCATAATTATAGCAACGCGCTTTGAATGTTCAGCAGGAATATTATAAATGTTTAACCAAGTGGTAAGGCTATCAGAAGTTAAGACTTTTGCCCAACTTTTTAAGGCGAATAACACATTTTCTTTGGTGAACCAACCATTATGATTGCCAGCAACGATAACTGTTTCCGTTAATCTATGATGCCAATTTTCCTCTTTAGAGGTATCATTATCACAAAAATTCTGGAATAAGTTGCCGAGTTTAACAAAAGCTTCTAAATGAGGAATCTGATCTGCCATTATATTTGTAGACTAAATTAGTAGGGATTACCTTTGTACAAAAGTACGGATTGAAAAAGCAAAAATAATGGCAATAATTATAACAGACGAATGTATAAATTGTGGGGCTTGTGAACCAGAGTGTCCTAACACGGCAATTTACGAGGGTGCAGATGAGTGGCGTTATAGCGATGGAACTTCTTTGAACGGTGCTGTAGTATTACCAGATGGTAAAGCGGTAGATGCCGATGAAGTACAGGAACCTATAAGTGACGAGTTCTATTATATAGCTCCAGATAAATGTACGGAATGTATGGGTTTTCATGAAGAACCCCAATGTGCTGCAGTTTGCCCGGTAGATTGCTGCGTACCAGATGAAGATAGGGAGGAAACGGAAGAAGAGCTATTGGCAAAACAGAAATTTATGCATCCAAACGGATAAAAAATAGCGAAAAGGAGCCCTTGGGCTCCTTTTTTTATAATTTAATTCTTAGTCCACCATTCAAAGTAGTGCCATTAAAACCAAATTGATTTACCTCCCAAGCATATTTAAAACGTCCACCCAAATCGGTTAAGACATCACCTTTATTATCCAATTCATCTGGGTAAACATTAAAAATATTATTTACGGCACAGTAAAAACTAATATTTGTATTTAGTTGGTAATTTAGGGTAATATCGGTAAGAATTTTACCTGTAAACGTTTGGTCTTTGCCCGGGTCTTCTGCATGTTGCCATTTTACGGAACCAAAAAAAGTATTGTTTAGACCTAGGTTTAATCTTCTAAGATTGTAATTAAATCCCAATAAAACTTTAGTCCTTGGTCTTGCACTTAAAATTCTTGCTTGTTCTTTTCTATTGAATATCTCGTAATTATTGTTTTTTAAAATAGTAGGCGCCGCAATATCATCTACAATACGGGTTTTGTTAAAATTAGCAGCCAATGTGAGCTTACCCCAACCTTCCCCTAATTTAATATTGGTATAATTGCCCACCAAATCTAACCCGTTTGTATTGGTATTTACGGCATTTATAAAGAATTTTAGAGAAGTAATATTATTGGCTATTAAAATAGATTCTACCGGATTTGTTTGCGCAAAATCCTCATCAAAACCAATTTCATTGGTAAATAACACTCTATTCTTAACATAGACGTTATAAAAATCTGCTGAGAAAAATAAGTTTTCCAATGGTTTAATGGTGATGCCAGCGGTAATATTTCTAGACCTTTCTGCTGTTAATTGTTTAACGCCTAAATTATCCCTTATAATGGGGTCTTGATTAGAAAAAGTCCCTTGATTGGAAACCGACTCTCCAGAGACCAATGTTTGTGTATTGCTTAAATATATTTGATGTAAAGAAGGGGCTCTAAAACCGGTGCTTACAGAAGCGCGTAAGGCGCCTTTATCTTCCTTGAAAGTGTATCTGCTAGACGCTTTCCAAGAGATGTTTTTACCAAAATCACTAAAGTATTCATATCTAATAGCGGTTCCTAACATAAACCTTTTAGAAAATTCATGGTCTACCTCTGCATAAGAGCCAAAGTTATTTCTAGTGGCAATAAGTTGATCTCTTGGTTGTATGCCAGGAAAAGAAACCGTTCCTTCGCCTAAGTAGGAGGCAGGTTCTCCTGCGGTAGACCTAAAGCGTTCCTTTCTAACTTCCCAACCAAAATTTATATTGGTTTTACCAAATGCCTTGGTAAAGTCCATATTGGTCAATATGTGGTCAAAGGCATATGATCCTACATCAAACCGGGTAGGACTATTGGCCCCCAAACTTTGGTTAAGGCTATTCGCTACAAGGTAATCTACTGCATTCCTGCCCTGAGTGGCACTTATGTCTGTTTTAAAACCTAAAATTTGGCATTTAAAGCCTAGTGTAAAATAATTATCCCTAATATCTGTCTCAAAAGTGGGTTGAAACCCCTCGTAGGCTTCGCTTTGCTCATGAAATAGGTTGTTTGGGTCTTCTATCCAATACGGAGCGCGATAAAGCGCAAAACTTTCACCAATTCTATAGGAAAGTCCACCAAATGAATACCAACTACAGGTGGGGGATACAGGTAATTCAAAATTGTAGTTTAGATTATAGTTTTTGGTTTTTGGCTGACCAACGGTCATGCCTAAATCGGGATATTTTTGCAACCAATTGGCCCATTCCGTATCATTTTCAGTAATGTTATATAGTGCATCAAATCCTAAATTATTAGTTCTACTGGTAAAATCTTGTTGGTAAAATGCAGCTGTTAGATTAAGGTAGCCATCTGAATTTTGAAAAGGAATTCCTGAATTTATGGAGACACCATTGCTAAAGCCATCACCTCTAGTGGTAATGCCAGTTTGGGTCTCTATTTGTGTATACTGTTTGTTCTTTTTTAAAACTATATTTAAAACCCCCGCTATAGCATCAGAACCATACTGTGCGGACGCACCATCTCTTAAAACTTCTACGCGTTCAATAGCAGCAGCGGGTATACTTTTTAAATCTACACCAACCTCTCCTTTACCAGGCGTATCATTAATGTAGACCAAGGCGCTTTGGTTTTTTCTTTTACCATTAATCAATACCAATGTTCTACTTGGGCCAAGACCTCTTAAATCGGCTGGGTCAAAATGTGCCGTTGCATCAGATATTGCTTGGTTTGTAGAATTAAAAGAAGGAATCTTATAGTTCAACATCTGGTCTAAAGTAGATTGTCCCGTACTGCTTAAATCAACAGCAGAAATATTATCTATAGGTACGGCCGAATTAATTACCGTTCTTGGTTTAGACCGGTTACCAATCATAACCACTTCGTTTAAGGATATACCCTCAATTAATACTATATTTATTACGTTTTTATCTGCCTTTCTTTCTTTTGTCTTAAATCCAATGTAACTGTAAACCAGCATATCATTGGGGTTGGCATCCAAATTATAATTGCCATCAAAATTGCTTGTGGTTCCAATGGTAGTGCCTTTAATTCTAATGTTTACACCAGCCAAGGGTAGCCCGTTTAAATCAGTTATTTTTCCAATAACTTTATTTTGCAACCTTAATTTATTCTGATGGGTTAATAGCCCCCCTTTTATTTTGTTGTTAGACTTGTTTAAATCTTTACTAGAATAAATAACATAATATCTTGAACCTAAACTTTCTATTTTTAATTCCGTTAAGTGTTCAATTTGTTTTAATTTCTTTTTTAATCTTACGCCTTCAAGGCTGGAAGTATTTAAGGAAATGTTTTTTAAATCTTCTGGATTGTAATTAAAATATACGTTGTAATCTTTACTTAATTGATGTAGAAGCGTAACAAGGTTTGTTTCCGACTTTAAATTTTGGGCATAAATTGCTGTGTTAAAAGTCGAAAAACAAAAAAATACTAGAGAAAGCAATAAGTTAGATAAGCCTCTTATAGTCATATAATAAAAGCTATGCTTTTAAGGCTTCAATTTAATACTTATTGTATCATCATTTTTAATAATCTCTGTATTTGTTGCTCCAGAAATAGCTTTGAGGCAAATTTCTAGGTTATTTATAGGTAAACCACCAGTTAATAATTGATTAGGTGCTTCGCCGTCCATAAATTCAACGGACACGTTATAAATGTCTTCTATTCGTTCAGCAACTTTATGCAAGGGCACACCATTAAATTCCAATGCACCATTTTTCCAAGAAGAAATTTCTTTAATGTTTTTGGGACTACTAGCCTTTACGGTTTGGTCCATGCTATGTGAATAGCTTACATGTTCCCCGGGCAACATGCTTTTGGTAACACCATTGGCCAATTTAAGCTTTACCAAACCTTCGTCTAGGGTAACTGAGGTTTTGTTTCTATGTGCGTTAACGTTAAATTTAGTACCAAACACTTCTACCAGTAAATCATTGGTCTTAACAGCAAATTTTGCATTGGTTTTTAATTTTTTTGCTACCTCAAAATATGCTTCTCCTGTAAGCTTTATGGCCCTTGGATTATCTTTTTCAAAATTTATTTTAGAATTAGAATTTAATTGAACCCTAGTACCATCAGTTAGATTTACCACTAAAGTTTCTCCAATACCTGTGCTATACGTGGTAATAGAAGTGCTGGTGAAATTTAGATATAAAACTATTAATAGCGCTATAGATGCGGCAACACCACTTAAAATATACCAATTGATTGTTTTACTGGAAGTATCTTGTTGTTGCTGTTGTTGTTGCTGTTGTTGTTGTTGTTGTTGTTGTTGTTGTTGTTGTTGTTGTTGTTGTTGTTGTTGGGTCAATTTGGCCTCTAGGTCTTGCCATGCCGTATCTAATTCAGATGCCGTTAACTCTTGTGTGTTAAAGGTAATGCCAACTATACAATCTTTTGCTTCTGTAACAATGGCTATTTTATCCGGATTATTGACAATCCACTTGTTCCAATACTCAATATCGTTTTGGTTTAAACCCTTTGCCCAATTTACAAAAGAAGTGTCTTTGATTAAACCAGAAACAGAAAGCTCTTTATTATTAGCCATTTAACTGTGCAACTTTATGGTAAAGAGAGAAAATCTCAAAAATATACCCTAATAAAACGGAGCAAGTTAAAATATTTTAGTTGAAAATATATAATTCTTAAAAATTGATTGTCCTATTAAATAAAGAAGGCTGCCAATTGGCAGCCTTTCCATGAATAACTCAAAAATAATTAGAAATCATAATTCATCTTAGAACTTGTAATTCACAGACAAATTAAACAGTGTCCCTAATTGACTAAAATGGTAACCATCATATGTCATTTGGGAATATCTTTGGTTGAATGTAATTAAGTTAGATTGCGTTTTAACTTGTGCTGGGTCTGCAAGTAAGGTTTCACCTGCAGCATTTTCTGCTTTAAAACTCCATTCTGGTAGTACATTCAAAATGTTGTTGATGTTTAATGCTAGGGTCAATTTATCCGTAGCATTGTAATTGAACCCTAAATCTGTTACCACTTTAGGTGTAAACTCTGTTCTTATATTTGGGTCCATACCTTGTTGTTTAAAGGTAGTTTTGCCAAAGTAAGTGTTGTTTAAAGAGATACCTAATTTATCTAATTGGTAATTAGCGCCTAAAATCCATTTTGTTCTAGGTCTAGAGGTAAAGAAAAGGGCCTCTTGGGTGTCATTAACAACAGACTGCCCAGCATTCTCTACCAAAGTTGGATTTTTTACCGCCCCATCTCTTTCGTTTTGAAAAGTGTAATTTCCAGATAGGTTAAAGTCTAAATTACCAGCCCCTAGCGCAATGTCTTTATAGCTAAATACCACGTCTAATCCAGAAGTTCTAGTATCCAATGCGTTAACAAAGAAGCTTACATCGGATAAATTATTGTCTGCCAATACTTGGTCTAGAGCGGTATTACCAGCTTCTGTAGGACCAATCTCCGTACTTAAAACAATTCTATCTTTTACCGCTATATTATAGTAATCTAAGGTATAGCTAAAGTGATTGTTTATTTTGCCACCAACCCCAATAGTAAAGTTATTGGAAGTTTCTGCGTCTAACTGTGGAATACCCAATAATTGTGCTTGTGAGGAAACGTTGTTTACCAAACCACCTACTTGTATACCTTGACCTGGAATAAAGCTGTATTGTGCTTTTTGCGTATAAATTTGATGAAGAGTAGGAGCTCTAAATCCTGATGAAACAGAACCTCTTAAGGTTAATGCATCACTGAATTTGTATCTAGAACTGAATTTATATACAAATGCGCCACCAAAATCTGAGTAGTTTTCTGCCCTTACCGTACCACTTAGTAAGAAAGCATCCGTAACATCATAATCCAAACTAAAATAACCACCAATGTTGTAACGGTTAAATTTACCGGAATTTTGTGGTGTGTTACCTGCAAAAGAATCCGCACCACCACCGTCATATGAAGCAAGGCCTCCTTCTATTACCTCAAAGGTTTCTGTTCTAAACTCTGCACCAAATCCAATACTTACCTTATCAGAAAGTAATCTAGAAATATCTATGTTTCCAACGTTATGGGAAAAGCGTGTGCCTCCTGGATCAAAAGAACGTGGAGAATTTTCCCTGTAAAGCTGAGAACTTTCTGTTACCTCACCATCGTCTATTGTTCCATTACCATTGGCATCTACCCATGTAGACGGAGAATACACAAAGTTTCTATTGTGCGAGTTGTTCACTTTGTAAGTTTGCAAATTTCCACCTGTAGTGAAACTTAAATCAACATTCCAGTCGTTTATGGTAGAACGAAAACCTACCGTACCGTTATAATCACTCAATAAACCTTCAAAAGTTGGTAAATAACCATCATAACCGCCAGCGGTATTGGGGTTATTTCCAGGGAAAAAATCTGCCAAATAAGGAAAATCATCAACCGTTCTCCAATAAGGAGTTCTATAATTGGCAAAACTGTTTACGTTTTTATAGACATATGCTGCATTTGCGTACAATTCTGTGTTGTCGCTAATATCATATCCAAAATTTGCCGAAAATTTAGCAGCTGCTGTTTCTGGAGAACCATTAATGTTACCTGCGTCTGGTCTTCTACCTAAAAACTCTTGAACCGTAGCTAAATCAGCCCCAAAATCACCGGCTTCTCCTTCTGCGTCTACAGTGCCAGGTCTGTTTGCAAGATTAACTTTAGAAAGGTCTACGGTATAATTTACAAATCCCTTATCGTCTCCAATTGGGGTGCCGTTGTTTACCGCAATTCCATACATTTCACCGTCTCCTTCAGAGGTAATGCCACCTCTAAGTGTAGCCGAACCGGTTTCCGGGCTATCTTTTAAAATAATGTTCATTACCCCTGCAATGGCATCAGAACCGTATTGTGCAGAAGCACCATCTCTAAGTATTTCTACACGCTTTATGGCATCTGTAGGTATGGCAGAAATATCCGCACCGGTTTCCCCACGACCTGGAGAAGTTTGTGTATATAATAAAGCACTTAAGTTTTTTCTTTTTCCGTTTATTAGAATCAATGTTCTACTTGGCCCCATATTTCTAATTTCATATGGGTCTAAAAGAGAAGTAGCATCGTTTACCGGTGTTTGTACCGTATTAAAAGATGGAATCTTGTATTGTAATGCCTTATCAAAAGTAACTTGTCCGGTAGACGTAAGTTCTTTTGCCGGCAATACATCTACAGGCAAAGGTGTGTCTGTGTTACTTCTTGGAGCGGTTCTAGATCCAACAACAATAAATTCTTCTAACTGTACTCCTTCGCTCAATGTTACATTAATGGTAGACTGCCCGGCTACTTTAATTTCATTGGTTCCAAAACCAATATAACTAAAAACTAAAGTGGCATCGTTAGCTACCGAAATGGAGTAATTTCCATCAAAATCAGAAGTTGTTCCATTAGATGTGCCTTTTTCCAAAATGTTTACCCCTGCTAAGGCAATACCATTTTCATCGGTTACCTTACCGGTTACCACATTTTGATAACGATTAATGGATACATTAATTTTTGTTTTTTCCTCCTTGTTTTCTGCAATGGGGTTTGAGGAGGCATTGGTAACGGTGGGTAAAGCCACCATTGCTGCCGTAAGTAAGCCCCAATACGTTAATTTAGGTTTTTTCATAATATTTAGTATGAGTTAGATGTTCACACTAGAAAATTCAAAATGCATTAAAAGTAGCGCGAACGCTAAATAGTGCGTATTGAAATTTCAGTATTCAAACCTATAGAGCAAAAAAAATAAGAATATACCCTACTAAGGGAATAATTTATTTAAGAATAGACAGAATTTGGTCAGATTCTATGGATTTTCTCAATTTAGAAAAAGCCTTTTGAAGGGTGTTGGAAACACTTTGAGCACTTATTTCCATAACATCTGCTATTTGCTTAACAGACAGGTTGTTATAAAACTTTAAATAAATTACTTCTTTTTGCCTTTCTGGTAGTTGATTTAGGTGCTTAAGAAGTGTAACATTATCCGCAAAAGAATTATTTTGATTTTTATTTAATTCTTCTTCTAAAAAGTTGAAAACAGCCCCTGTTTCGATAGATGTGGTCTGTTGCATTACTTTTCTTTGTTTGGCAATTTCCTTTAAAATTAATCTTCTAAAAGAAATCATTAGATAGGCTTTAACGTTTTCTACTTGCGAAAAATTAGCAGCGTTAGTATGTAAATACACAAAAAAGTCTTGTAAAACCTCTTTGGTCATATCTTGGTTGGCAGATAACTTTAATCCATAAAAATATAATGGAGAGTAGTATTTTTTAAAAAGGCTCTTGAAAGCATCTTGCTTGCCTTTTTTAAATTCTGACCAGAGTATTTGATCTATTACTTCCATTAATTATAGCTTCTCGTGGTTAAATGTATAAAAATAATTTAACGTTAATTATAGGTTAAAGCTAGATTAGCAGGAATAAGCTATTAATTTGATGCTAATTGTTGGTAAGAAGTACTGGGCTAATTTATATTTGTGGCTTAAATTTTAAAATGCAAGAAAACGAAGAATATTCTGGTATTTGGATGAAGATAGGATGCTTTCTATCCGCATTAGCACTTTTGGGTATAGTTTTTCTTCTGGGTTATCTAGCCTATTCAATGTTTAATAGGTTGTAGTATAAATTGTTTTCTTCAACTTATCTTTGCAGCCTTTAATAAATAAGCAATAAACTTCTCTAACTATGAAAGCAGGTATCGTAGGTTTACCAAACGTTGGAAAATCCACCCTTTTTAACTGTTTATCTAATGCCAAAGCGCAGAGTGCAAATTTTCCATTTTGTACAATAGAACCAAATATAGGTGTGGTAAATGTTCCAGACCCGCGGTTGGAAAAACTAGAATCTCTTGTTAATCCAGAAAGAGTAGTGCCGGCCACGGTAGAGATTGTAGATATTGCTGGTTTGGTAAAAGGCGCTAGTAAGGGAGAAGGTTTAGGAAATCAATTTCTAGGAAATATTAGAGAAACGGATGCGATTTTACATGTTCTACGTTGTTTTGATAATGATAATGTGGTGCACGTAGATGGTTCCGTTGATCCCATAAGGGACAAAGAAACCATCGATATGGAATTACAGCTTAAAGATTTGGAAAGTGTAGAGAAAAAACTGGACAAAGTCAAAAGAGCTGCAAGGACCGGTAATAAAGAAGCGCAAAAAGAAGAAGCTGTTTTAATTCAACTAAAAGAAGGATTAGAGGCGGGGCAATCCGTGCGCGCCATTACGGTTTCTGATGAGGATAAGATAGAATTTGTAAAGCCATTACAATTAATTACGGATAAGCCCGTAATGTATGTTTGTAATGTAGATGAGGCGGCCGCCGTAGAAGGAAATGCTTATGTGGATAAGGTTAAGGAAGCCGTTAAGAACGAAAATGCAGAAGTTATTTTCTTGGCGGTTGGTACCGAGGCGGATATTAACGAACTAGAATCTTATGATGAACGTCAAATGTTCTTAGAAGATTTAGGTTTAACAGAGCCTGGTGCGGCAAAATTAATCCGTGGCGCCTATAAATTACTAGACTTAGAAACGTACTTTACTGCCGGGGTTAAAGAAGTAAGGGCGTGGACCATTCCCGTAGGGGCCACAGCGCCACAAGCTGCCGGTGTAATCCATACCGATTTTGAAAAGGGTTTTATTAGGGCAGAGGTAATTGCATATGACGATTACGTTCAATTTGGTAGTGAATCTAAAGTAAAAGAGGCCGGTAAAATGCGTGTAGAAGGTAAAGAATACATTGTTAAAGATGGCGATGTAATGCATTTCAGGTTTAATGTGTAACCTTTGGGCATTCCATTTACTATCTAAAGAATAGAAACCTACGTTTTTTACTAAGTAGGTTAGCGCTATGGTTAAGCCTGCGTCTAAAAATCTTGGA
Organism: Croceivirga radicis; assembly: GCF_002072105.2. GTDB lineage: Bacteria > Bacteroidota > Bacteroidia > Flavobacteriales > Flavobacteriaceae > Croceivirga > Croceivirga radicis. The sequence continues at coordinate 103,451 of NZ_MTBC01000004.1, read as the reverse complement.
ATCCTAATTGGCCTAATAGGAGTGGTTCTTTTTTCTTCTAAAGCAATTATGGTAAAGCTTGCGTATCTCTATCAAGTTGATACGTTGAGCTTATTGCTTTTGAGGATGGGATTCGCGCTTCCTTTTTACATTGCTATTTTATGTTATTTGGAGTACAAAAAATCCAGTAAAATAGGTGCTAAAACCTTTTTATGGCTGCTATTGTTTGGTTTTGTGGGCTATTATCTGGCCAGCTATTTTGATTTTTTAGGTCTAAAATATATAAAGGCAGGTCTAGAGCGTATTATTTTATTTATTTACCCTACAATAGTTGTGCTACTTTCTTATGTGTTTTTGAAAATTAAAGTTTCTAAAAAACAGAGAATAGCTATTGCTATCACTTATCTGGGTGTATTAATTACCTTTTGGAAAGAGTTGAGTGTAACTGGGAGTAATGTTTGGTTAGGAGTACTCTTAGTTATATTCAGTGCTATAACATATGCATCTTATTTAGTGGGTAGTGGTTGGTTAATTCCAAAATTAGGCGTATTACGTTTTACATGTTACGCAATGATTGTATCTACGGTTTGCATTCTAATTCATTATAGTGCCACAACTCCTTTAAAAACCGTATTAAATTTGGCTACTCCCGTATATATTTATGGTTTAGGAATGGCCATTATTGCAACCTTGATGCCCTCGTTTTTGGTATCTTGTTCCATCAAGACAATCGGCGCCAATAGCTTTTCAATTCTTGGTAGTGTTGGGCCTATTTCTACCATAGTATTGGCTTATCTATTTTTGGGAGAAAAACTATCCTGGTTGCAGCTTTTGGGAATGTTGGTAGTTATTATGGGAATTATTTATTTGTCGATCAATAAGCAAAAACCTTGATAATCACATATCAACAATAGCAGCTTTTTATTTGTTGATTAAATTATAGCGCTCCCATTTTTATTTTTCGCACATAATTTTATATTCGTTGGGATAATCCTACTACATAATGGCACAAACACAATATACCGAAGATAATATTCGCTCGTTAGACTGGAAAGAGCATATTCGTATGCGACCCGGTATGTATATTGGTAAATTGGGCGATGGTTCTTCTGCTGATGATGGTATTTACATCCTATTAAAAGAGGTTTTGGACAACAGTATTGATGAATTTGTCATGGGTACTGGTAAAACCATTGAAATCACTATTAAGGACAACACGGTAAAGGTTAGGGATTATGGTCGTGGTATTCCTTTAGGAAAGGTGGTAGATGTGGTGTCTAAAATGAATACTGGCGGTAAATATGATACCCGCGCATTTAAAAAATCTGTTGGATTAAATGGTGTAGGTACCAAAGCGGTTAATGCATTGTCCACTTTTTTTAAGGTAGAATCCGTAAGGGATGGTCAGGCTAAAAGTGCTGAATTTTCTGTAGGAAATTTGGTAGAGGAGGAGTTAGTAGATTCCACCAAGCGTAAAGGGACCATGGTAACCTTTACCCCAGACGAGACTATTTTCAAAAAGTATAAGTATCGAAATGAGTATGTAGAACGTATGCTCAAAAACTATGTATACCTAAATCCTGGGTTAACCATAGTTTTTAATGGTGAAAAATACTACTCAGAAAATGGTTTAAAGGATTTATTGGAAGACAATAATAACGAAGATGATTTTCTGTATCCAATTATCCATTTAAAAGGTAATGACATTGAAATTGCCATTACACATAGTAAAACCCAATATAGTGAGTCCTATCATTCTTTTGTAAATGGCCAACACACTACACAAGGGGGTACACACCAAGCCGCTTTTAGGGAAGCTGTTGTAAAAACAGTTAGAGACCATTTTGGTAAAAACTACGATGCATCAGACGTTAGAAAGTCTATAATTTCTGCCATTTCCATTAAAGTAATGGAACCAGTGTTTGAAAGCCAGACCAAAACCAAACTAGGTTCTACGGATATGGGCGGGGATTTACCCACGGTTAGAACATACATAAACGATTTTGTAGGGAAATATTTAGACAATTATCTGCATAAGAACCCTGAAACAAGAGATGCCTTACAACGTAAGATTGTACAGGCCGAAAAGGAGCGTAAAGAACTTTCCGGCATTCGAAAATTAGCAAGAGAAAGAGCTAAGAAAGCAAGCTTGCACAATAAAAAATTACGAGATTGCAGGGTGCATTTAGGCGACATGAAAAATGACCGACGTCTAGAAACTACCTTGTTTATAACGGAGGGCGATTCTGCATCTGGTTCCATTACCAAGTCCAGGGACGTAAATACACAGGCTGTATTCAGTTTAAGGGGTAAGCCCTTGAATTCTTACGGAATGAGCAAGAAAATTGTTTATGAGAACGAAGAATTTAATCTTTTGCAGGCAGCTTTGAATATTGAAGATTCCTTAGAGGACCTTAGATATAACAATATTGTCATTGCTACAGATGCTGATGTGGACGGTATGCATATTAGATTGTTGTTGATAACCTTCTTTTTACAGTTTTTTCCTGAACTAATAAGAGAAAACCACCTTTACATATTGCAAACCCCATTATTTAGGGTAAGAAATAAAAAGGAGACAATATACTGTTATAGCGATGAAGAAAAGGCCAACGCCATAAATAAATTAAGTGGTAAACCAGAAATAACACGTTTTAAAGGTTTGGGTGAAATTTCGCCAGATGAATTCCAGCATTTTATTGGAGATGATATTCGTCTAGAACCTGTAATGTTAGACAAAGCCATGTCTATAGACCAATTGTTACAGTTCTATATGGGAAAGAACACACCAGACCGTCAAAAATTCATCATAAACAACCTTAAAGTAGAGCTTGATCTAGTAGAAGAGAACTAACCCAATACCATATACCAAACTAATCTTTCAATGGAAGAAAATGAAGCCTTGAATAATGGCGAAGGACAATCAGAAAATCAACAAGAAGAAGCATTGACCCGGGTTACGGGAATGTACAAAGATTGGTTTTTAGATTATGCATCCTATGTAATTTTAGAGCGTGCCGTGCCTGCAATTGAAGATGGTTTTAAGCCAGTTCAACGTAGAATTATGCATTCGCTAAAAGAATTAGATGACGGTAGGTATAACAAGGTTGCCAATGTGGTAGGGCACACGATGCAGTACCATCCTCATGGTGATGCTAGTATTGGTGACGCAATGGTTCAAATTGGCCAAAAAGATTTATTAATTGATACTCAAGGAAACTGGGGTAATATATTGACAGGAGATGGGGCAGCGGCATCACGTTACATAGAAGCCAGATTATCCAAATTTGCTCTCGATGTTGTCTTTAGTCCTAAAATTACCGAGTGGCAACAATCTTATGATGGCCGTAAAAAAGAACCTGTAAACCTGCCCGTTAAGTTTCCGTTGTTGTTGGCACAGGGTGCGGAAGGAATTGCGGTGGGGCTATCTACCAAAATTTTACCCCATAACTTTAATGAGCTTATAGATGCGTCTATTAGTCATTTAAAAGGTAGGAGCTTTAAGCTGTATCCAGACTTTCCAACGGCGGGTATCATAGACGTAAGTAATTATAATGATGGTCTAAGGGGCGGTAAAATACGGGTAAGGGCTAAAATAGAAAGTTTAGATAAAAACACATTGGTAATTAAGGAAATACCCTATGGTACCAATACCTCTTCCTTAATCGATTCTATTTTAAAGGCCAATGATAAGGGTAAAATCAAGGTTAAAAAAATAGAGGATAATACGGCGGCAGAGGTAGAGATTTTGGTGCATTTACCAAGCGGACTTTCTCCAGACAAAAGTATTGATGCTTTGTATGCATTTACCTCTTGTGAGTCGTCTATTTCTCCACTGGCTTGTATTATTGAAGATAATAAGCCCGTATTTATGGGGGTTTCTGAGATTCTAAAACGTTCTACGGACAACACCGTGAGCATGCTAAGGCAAGAATTGGAAATTCAGTTACACGAATTAGAAGAGCAATGGCATTTTTCTTCCTTAGAGCGCATTTTTATTGAAAACAGAATTTACCGCGAAATAGAAGAGGAAGAAACTTGGGAGGGAGTAATAGCTGCTATAGACAAAGGTTTAAAGCCGCATATTGGTCATCTTAAAAGAGCTATAACCGAAGATGACATTGTCCGTTTAACAGAAATACGAATCAAACGTATTTCTAAATTTGATTTGGATAAGGCTAAACAATACTTAGAGAGTTTAGAAGACCGCATTGCAGAAACAAAACATCATTTAGATAATTTAATCGATTTTGCAATAGCCTACTTTAAAGAGTTGAAGACGAAGTATGGTAAAGGTAGGGAGCGTAAATCTGAAATTCGAATCTTTGATGATATCGAAGCAACCAAAGTGGTTATAAGAAATACCAAACTTTATGTAAATAGGGAAGAGGGTTTCATTGGCACATCTTTAAGAAGAGATGAATATGTTACCGATTGTAGTGATATTGACGATATCATTGTCTTTACGCAATCTGGTAAAATGATGGTAACCAAGGTGGATAGTAAGACATTTGTTGAGAAAGGTATTATACATGTGGCCGTCTTTAAGAAAAAAGACAAGCGTACAACCTATAATATGGTCTATAAAGATGGTAAAGGTGGCCCCAGTTATATTAAACGATTTAATGTTACTAGTATAACTAGGGATAAAATGTATGATTTAACCAACGGGAAAGCAGGTAGTGAATTACTGTATTTTTCTGCAAACCCTAACGGGGAGGCAGAGGTTATTACGGTGCATTTGAGGCAATCTGGAAGTATAAAAAAGTTAAAGTGGGACATTGATTTTGCCGATATTCTTATTAAAGGGAGAAGCTCTAAAGGTAATACGGTATCCAAATATGCAGTTAAACGTATAGAGCTTAAAGAAAAAGGAGTTTCTACCTTAAAACCTAGAAAAATTTGGTTCGATGATGTTGTACGCCGTCTAAATACCGATGAGCGAGGCGAGCTTTTAGGTGCTTTTAAAGGGGAAGATTTGCTTTTGGTGGCCAATCAAAAAGGTGTTGTTAAGACCATTGCTCCAGACTTAAATACACGTTTTGATGACGATATGATTGTGTTGGAAAAATGGGTTCCAGAAAAACCCATCTCCGTAATCTACTATGATGGTGAAAAGGAAAGATATTACCTAAAACGTTTTTTAATAGAGAACACAAACAAAGAAGAGCTTGTAATAAGTGAACATTCTAAAACACAGTTAGAGTTAATTTTAACAGATTGGAGACCTATGGTGGAATTGGAGTTTGTAAAACCAAGAGGAAAAGACCCAAAACCTAACGAAACGGTTAATGTAGAAGAATTTATAGCTATTAAAGGAATAAAAGCCCAAGGAAACCAATTAACTACAGATAAATTAAAGAACGTAAACGTTTTGGAAGCGTTGCCTTTTGAAATAGAAGAAGAAGCGGAGGTGGAAGAGGACAGCAATGAGGCTATAAGCGAGGACAATACCAAAATTGATACAAACAATGACGAATCTGACCAAACAACGTTGTTTTAAATCAATATTAAATCTATATTACCGTCCTTGAATATTAACACTAATTACAATTTTAATTTATGGATTTTACAAACCCGTTAGTATACGGTGTGCCAGTATTTATAGCTTTTATATTGGTAGAGCTTACCTATAGCAAAACACATGGAGATGATCATATTTATGAATGGAAAGATTTAGCCGCTAGTGGTTTTATGGGTATTGGCTCTGCAATTTTAGGGCCTCTTTTTAAAGTTATTTTTATGGTGGTCCTATTTAATGCTACCTATAATTTCTTTAATCCAGAAACTATAGATGGTGTGCGCACTAATATTCTGGGTTATCAATCCTTTGGTTATGCTTGGTATGTTTGGTTGCTTTGTATGTTGGCAGATGATTTTACGTATTATTGGTTTCACAGGGCTAACCATGAAATAAGAATATTATGGGCTGCACATATAGTTCATCATTCTTCAGATAACTTTAATTTGGGCACTGCTATTAGAAATGGCTGGTTCACTATTCTTTATAAGCCATTATTTTACATGTGGATGCCTGCCATTGGTTTTCCGCCAGAAATGGTAATCGTTTGCTTGGGTATAGAAGCGCTATGGCAGTTTCAACTCCATTCCCAGTACATTCCTAAAATGGGTTTTTTAGAAAAAATCCTTAATACACATACTATGCACCAGGTGCATCATGCACAGAACGTAGAATATTTAGATAAAAACCACGGCGGTTTTCTAAATATCTTTGATAAACTATTTGGTACTTGGAAAGAGTACGATGAAGAAATAGAGGTAAAGTATGGGGTAATACACGCGCCAAATTCTTACAATCCTATCGTTATTTTAACACATGAATTTAAAGACATCTGGAATGATGTTAAAAAAGTAGATAAGCTATCCCATAAATTAATGTACATATTTGGTCCTCCTGGTTGGAGCCATGATGGTAGCACAATGACGGTTAAACAACAACAGGCAGAGTTTAAAGAACATAAGAAAAAAGGGTTTGCTTTTAAGAGACCAAATTAACTAAAAATGGCGCGGATATTAACCGCGCCATTTTTAGTTTACCATGGTATCATTGAAATTTATAATAGCTTGTAAAAATTAATCCTTTATAGCGGTTCCTTTTAGTTTGTTGGTTTCATCAACAGCACTAAATTCAAAAGTATAAGAACTGTCTGTTGTTGTTAATATCTTAATATGTACAGCTTTTTCTTCAGACCTGTTTTTTGGATTGGTATTTTTTAAAATACATTCGCAATCATTTATCCACCTAACGGAACTAGTGTCTATATTTCCATTAAAATAGTCTATCTCAAAATTTTTGTTTCTGGTAAACTTAGTGTGCAGGGTATCCCCATTTACAACACTAGAAAAATTATAAGTTCCCGTTTGGTGTTTTTTGCAATCCCTTTCTGGTTGCTTTAAGCATGAAGTAAATAAATATATAAAGACAAGAGGGGTAAAGTACTTCATAATCTAGTTCTATTTAAGATTACAAAAATACCCTAAATTTTAGGCAAATAAGATTCAAACGTTCCATCCTCGTAAAAAATTACAATGTTTTTAACAGCTACTGAATTTCTAATGTTAATCTCATTTTTTGTCTTAATCTCTTTATTTGGCCCTTGTTCTTTTTCTTTATTTGAAATTGTATGCATAGTTCCCTTACCATATAAAAACCAATGTAGATTAATATCAGGAAAAGCTTCAAATAGTTTTAATATAAAATCAAGACTGGGTTTGTTTCTACCGGTTAAAATATGCGAAATGCTAGAGCGGGGCACCCCAATTTTATCGGCAAAGCTAGATGCGGTTTCATCGTAATAGGAAATTATATTTTTTATTCTATCTAACATAAATGTTTACAAATGTAAATTACCTGTAAATATCTAGAAAATTTATCAATTTATTTGAATAATATCAATAATTACTATTTAAATTAAAAATACATGTAAAATAATTTAATTAGCTGAAATATAACTATATAAATATTTGGATGCAGAAATAGTTACAATTGTAAACATTGAAATTCAGAAGTATGGATGCTGCCTTTTTCAATTTGATAGGAATGATTGTTTAAAATGTTCGGATTATTGTTTTTTTTGTGTCGATTATCGGTAAAAACTTACATTATACTCAAAAAACCATACATTTTATTATGTTATATTTCTTAATTAATTACTTTTACTGCAAAATATTTTAATAATGAGTAAAGTTAAGCTTGACGAAATAGACCATCAGATATTAGATATGCTGATTGACAATACGAGAACTCCTTTTACGGATATCGCAAAAAAATTGTTGATTTCTGCTGGTACTGTTCACGTTAGAGTAAAGAAAATGGAAGAGGCTGGTATTATAAAAGGCTCTTCCTTAACCTTGGATTATGTAAAATTAGGTTACTCTTTTATTGCCTACGTAGGTATCTTTTTGGAGAAAACCCACCAAACCAAATTTGTTTTGGAGCGTTTATCTCAAATTCCCTATGTGACAGTGGCTCACATTACAACAGGTAAATTCAATATCTTTTGTAAAATACGAGCAAGAGATACAACACACGCAAAAAATATAATTTTTAAAATTGATGATATTGATGGGATTAGTAGAACTGAGACCATGATATCTCTTGAAGAAAGTATCAACGACAAGAAGCGCTTAATGCATACAATTTTTAATGAGCTTTAAATTTGAAAGCATCAGATTTACCGGAAATAGAATATCCACAATTCTATAAACCTTATATAATTGCTTTAAAAGATTTGGAATTGGATCAAATTTTGGTTCATTCCAAATCTTCTTTTTTAGAAACGCTATCTCTTTTAAAAGAAACAGATTTAAATTTTAGATATGCTAAGGGAAAATGGTCTGTAGCAGAATTATTGATTCATATTATTGATACAGAACGTATTTTTCAATATCGGGTGTTAAGGTTGGCTCGTAATGATAAAACCAAATTACCTGGTTTTGAACAGGACGATTATATCAACTTTAGCAATGCTGAAAATAGAACGCTAGAAAGTTTAATACAAGAATTTGATGTAGTGCGCGATTCAAGCATTTTGTTGAAAGAAAGCTTGACCCAATCTTCATTAGAATACATGGGCAATGTAAGCGGTGGTTCAATGTCTGTTCGTGCAATACTTTTCATGTTGGCCGGTCATGTGGTCCATCATGAAAAAATATTGCGAGAACGTTATTTAAACCTTTAATCTGTTAAAGGTAAATCTACTTGACCTAACTCTTTATTTAATTCCGCTTCAATAACTTTATCAAAGTTTTCTATAAAGGCGGTAAGACTATTGCTGATTTTGACGAGGTAGATAGTATCTTCTGTTTTTATTTCTACGGCTTCAATTATTTCGCCATTTGGTTTTTTTAAGGTGTAGATGTCTTCATCACCATATCCATGAGGATATTTATCAAGTAATAAAGAAGCTGTTTTGTGGTCTAAATTCTTGTAACTTACTATTTTACGTTGCATGGTGTAATGTGGTTTAGGTTATACACCTAAGCTACTAAAAACCAACGTTTTCTATTTAATATTAGTTGTATAAGCCTAAATATTTGTTGGGAAACCTAGGGTAATTTGTAGTAAGTAAAAGCTTCATCTATCAATTCATCAGGAACTTTTATATCTACCACTGCATCTCCAATTTCATTTAAAAGAACAAAATTTATATTACCATGACTGTTCTTTTTATCATGGATTAATAAGGATTTGATTTTTGAAATTTCTTTAGTTGAAATATCCACTTTAGGGTAGAACCTTAGAAATGTTTCTTTTATTTCATCTAAATCTAATTTAGATAATCCAGTTAATTTGTGAGCTAGATAAGCTTCTAATATCATACCAATAGCAATAGCTTCTCCATGTAGCAAAGTATCTCTATTATTAGACTCTAGAAAAAAAGATTCTACAGCATGGCCAAGAGTGTGTCCAAAATTGAGTTTTTTACGAACGCCGTTTTCTCTTGGATCTTCGGTAATAATATCACTTTTAATGTTTACAGATTTGAGTATAGACTGTACATCCTTACTAACTCCATTACTTCTTAGTGTGTTCCAATATTCCCGATCAACAATCAATCCATGTTTAAGCATTTCTGCAAAACCACTTATAATTTCTCTTTCGGGTAAGGTTTTAAGAAAACTGGGCAAAACCAAGACCATTTTTGGTTGTCGAATTACTCCTATTTGATTTTTGAGAGGACCAAGGTCTACACCGTTTTTGCCGCCAACGGAAGCATCAACCATGGCGAGTAAAGTTGTGGGTATATTTATAAAGTCAATTCCCCTTTTAAAGGTACAGGCAACAAAACCGCCTAAGTCAGTTACAACACCTCCTCCTAAATTTATTAATAAACTTTTTCGGTCTCCACCTAAATCTGATAAAGATTCCCAAACTTTAAGACAGGTTTCTATATGTTTGTTTGGTTCTCCCGGTGCAATGGTGATTATAGCATCAACTTCGCCATCAAACATCTTATGAAATAATGGAAGGCAATACGTATTGGTATTCTGGTCTACCAAAACAAATATTTTGGAGTAAGTATTGGCTTTAATACTTTGGTTTAAAGCTTCTTTAGCAACCGCATCAAAATGTACCTCATGGGAGGTTGTAATTACAGACTGCATAGTTTAGTTTTATTTTCAAAGAAAGAAATATTTTGAAGATATATTTATGTATTCCTTGCTTATATTCGCAACTTTATTGAATGTGTAAAAATGAAGCAAATTTTTGAGGATACTTCAATTGCTTTTCGTCTAAAAAGCGATTCTGAATTAGAGCGAGCTTATTTTTTATTTAAACTAATTGCGAACCAACCTCTGGTTAAGATTGGTACAGCGGTGACCAACTTTGCATTGAATGCACATTTACCCGTTGAAGGTTTAATAAGAGCAACTGTTTTTGATCATTTCTGTGGAGGTGTAAATGAAAAAGATTGCATGTCTGTAATTGATAACATGTACGAAGCAGGGGTTTATTCGATTTTAGATTATTCTGTAGAAGGTAAAACGGTAGAGAATCAATTAGACCATGCCCTAGGAAAAATTTTAAAAGTTTTAGACTTTGTTAAGGAAAAGCAAGCCATACCATTTGCTGTTTTTAAGCCTACCGCTTTTGCGCGTTTTGGGTTATTAGAAAAGGTTAACCAGAAAGCCAATCTTTCTGAAGATGAAAAAGCTGAATGGCAACGCGTGGTAAATAGATACGATCAGGTTTGTAAAAAAGCACATCAGTTAGATGTTTCTTTGTTGATAGATGCTGAGGAAAGTTGGATACAGGAAGCAGCAGACACTTTAGCATGGGAAATGATGTTAAAGTACAATAAAGAAAAGCCTGTAGTTTTTAATACAGCACAAATGTACCGTTGGGATCGTTTGGAATTCTTAAATCGGTTATACCAAAATGCCAAAGAGTATGGTGTAAAAGTGGGTATTAAGGCGGTTAGGGGTGCTTATATGGAAAAGGAAAATAATAGGGCAGAAGAACATAATTACAAAAGCCCAATTTGCGAATCTAAACAGGCAACGGACATAAATTTTGATGAAGGCATTGTATTTATGGCAGAGCGTTTGGATGTGTTTACCATTTTTGCAGGTACCCATAACGAGGAGAGTTCTTACAAGCTAATGCAAATAATGGCAGACAAAGGTATTGATAACAGTGACCAATCCATATGGTTTGGTCAACTTTATGGTATGAGTGATAATATAAGCTATAATTTAGCAGCTAATGGCTATAATGCGGCAAAATACCTGCCCTACGGTCCCGTAAGAGATGTTATGCCTTATTTGATTAGAAGGGCAGAGGAGAATACTTCGGTTGCCGGACAGACCTCTAGAGAATTAGAGCTTCTTAGAAAAGAGCGAAATAGAAGGAAGATGTAGGGTTATGGCTTGTTTATGGTAACTTTATCTTTACAATTGGTTGCTTTGATTTTTTCGCCTTTATCATTTTCTATAATATAAAATTTACAAGGCTCGGCTTTGGTGTCACTGGCGCCAAAGTCAACATTGCCTTCCTCAAAAAAGGCTTTCCAGGCAATACTGTCGTTAGCCAGAAACTGTTGCATATTATCTTCATAAACAAATGTTTTGCTTCTAATGTCTTTTAACACCCTGCAATTGGGCAAATAACAAAAATCTAAAGATTTGCCGCCAGAAGTTTGCTTAAGAATAAAGACAAAGAAAACCAATCCTATAGACAGTCCCACAAGGTACCAGCCTAAACGTTTAATAAATCCGAACATTCTTAAAAAATCAAGAAATTAATATCATTGTACGAGAGTCCAAACCAATCGCCAACACTTTTGTTAGTTAAAATACCATGATACATATAAAGGCCATTTCGTAACCCACGGTCAAAGCGCAGTGAATTTTCTAATCCGCCATCTTCTCCTATTTTTAAAAGATACGGTGTAAAAATATTGCTTATAGAAATAGAAGAAGTTCTTGGATATCTAGACGGTATATTGGGAACACCGTAGTGTAAAACGCCATACTTTTCTAAAACTGGCTTTTTGTGGGTAGTAATTTCTGAAGATTCAAAACAACCACCCATATCAATACTTACATCTATGATTACGGCCCCCTTTTTCATATGCTCTACCATAGTATTGGTAACTACTACCGGTGAACGGTCCTTACCTCTTACGGCTCCAATCGCAACATCGCACCTTTTTAGCGCTTTAAGCAAGTTTTTGGGTTGTATGGTAGAAGTGTATACAGTCTGATTTAAGTTGGTCTGGATATTTCTAAGTTTTGTTATGCTATTGTCAAAGATTTTAATATTGGCACCTAAACCCAGCGCGGATCGAGCAGCAAATTGCCCTACGGTACCTGCCCCAATAATAACAACTTCAACTGGTGGTACGCCACTAATATTACCAAACATAAGACCATTGCCGCCATTAGAAGTAGCCATTAATTCTGATGCAATTAGTATGGAAGAAATTCCAGCAATTTCGCTTAAAGATCTAACGGCTGGGTACTTACCATCCTCATCTCTTATATATTCAAAAGCTATTGCTGTTATTCTTTTTTTTGCTAAGGCCTCAAAATACTTTTTCTCTTGTGTTTTAATCTGCAATGCAGAGATTATTATTGTTTGCGGATTAATAAGTTCAATTTCCGCCAAGGTAGGTGGCTCCACCTTTAAAATTAAAGGGCAGGAAAATACTTTCTTAATATCATTAGTAATTTCTCCGCCGGCATTGGTATAATCTATATCCGTATAATTGGCAGCTTCGCCTGCACCTGATTCAATTAAAACGCGGTGCCCGTTGGATGTTAATGCATTGACGGCATCCGGTGTTAAGCAAATTCTTTTTTCTTGATATTGATTTTCTTTAGGTAAACCTATAAAGAGCTCTCCTTTTTGTTTTAATACTTCTAAAGTTTCTTCTTGTGGTAAAAGTTGTTGTTTACTAAAAGGAAAGGGTTGGTCCATAAATCTATCGCACTAGGAAGACAAATTTACATTTTTTTTAAAAGGGCAGCTTTTTGTTGCTCTAGCTTTTCCCATTCTTTTTTAAGTGCTTCTTTTTCCTTTAAAAATTTTAATTCTTGGTCCATGGCTTTTAAATCAATACCATGCACATATTTATCCACTAATTTTAATCGAATAAAATATATGATAGGCGTGATTACCATGCTTATAGCAACAATATATAAAATCTCATTTTCGTCCATGATATTGGATTCGAATGTTAATACATAAAGAAGCTGAAAAGCATACATGGTAATTGGTAATATAATTGCATGATACCACCACTCTTTGCAGGTTATAAACCATATCAATAATAGCATCAATGGTACAAACTTCATTAGGTAGTAATAAATAGCATTATTAATATCATCAAAACCATTTGCGTCTATCTTTATACCAAAAAAATATATTTCTTGAATTCCATATGGGATGTATTTCCAAGCATAATGAAGTAAAGGAGATACAACAATAATGACTGAAATCAATCCTTCGATTAAAAATTTATTTCTAAGTGTGTTTTTTTTTGCCATATAGTAATGATAACTAAGAAACTTTAAAATTATTGTTCAAAAAAAAAGCTCCATACTAATGGAGCTTTTTAATTCAGAAAAGATGCAAATTAAATTTGTATTTGACCTTTTCTCTTGATGCTGGTTTCTTGTTTAACAGTGTCTTCGTTAAGAACTGTAGTTGAAACAGTCGCCATGGCTAAAAATGCTACAGCCATCATGCCAAATAATACTTTTTTAGTGTTCATCGTAATAAAAGTAATTGGTTAATAAATAAATTGAATCAATTCACAACAAATGTAGGAAAATATTTCACTTAAAAAGCGTTTAGTCGACATATTTAGCTTTTAAACGATAATATCATCTATTCATCGAGGGAATTTTTGTTGCTTTGAATATAGAAAAAATCTATTTAAGAAAAAATTAATACTCGATAGACCTTGTATTTTCATCGATAAACGACAGCTTTATAATAGACCTAACCGTTGGTAATAAATTAGCTATTACATCTGGCCATTCTATGAATACATATTTACCAGAATATAAATACTCTTCAATCCCTAAATCAAACGCTTCTTCTTCTGAGTTTAAACGATAACAATCAAAATGATATGCTATTATTTCACCATTTTTATTATGGTATTCATTAACAATTCCAAATGTTGGACTGTTACCTTGGTCAACCACTTCTAATTCTTTTAACAAATGTTTAATAGTCGTAGTTTTTCCTGCTCCCATTTCACCTTTAAAACATAGTACGTTATCATTAATATCCATTAATAACTTTTTGGCTATATTGGGTAGTTCGCTTTTATTAAAATTGATTTTTGGCATTTTACCTTGGGTCTAGAATAATAAATGGTACAATCATCTCTTCTAAAGATATACCCCCATGCTGGTACGTATTTCTATAATAACTAACATAATGGTTGTAGTTGTTCGGGTATGCAAAAAACAAATCGTTTTTAGCAAAAATATATGAACTACTTACATTTATTGCTGGCAATTGTATGTTTGCTGGGTTAGTTGCCGATAAAACATCTTTTTCGTTGAATGTTAGACTTTTACCGGTTTTATACCTAAGGTTTAGGCTTGTTTGTTTGTCGCCTATAACTTTTGAGGGTTGTTTAACATTAATGGTACCATGATCTGTGGTTATAATCAATTTTAATCCCAACTGTTGGGCTTGTTGTATAATTTCTAAAAGGGGACTGTTTTTAAACCAGCTTAAAGTTAAACTACGGTAAGCTTTATCGTCGCCAGCCAACTCTTGTATCACATCCATTTCAGTTTTTGAGTGCGAAAGCATATCTACAAAATTATAAACAACCACTGTTAAATCATTGTTTTTTTGACTATTGAAATTAGAGGCCAAATGTTTCCCTTGTTTTAAGCTGCTAATTTTATGGTATTCCCAATTAATATCTAGTCTCAGTCGTTTTAATTGTGCGCCTAAAAAGTCGGCTTCGTGTAGATTTTTCCCTCCGTCATCCGTGTCATTTTTCCACCAATTTGGATGTTTCTTAGACATTTCTAGTGGTGTTAATCCTGAAAAAATAGCATTTCTGGCATATTGGGTTGCCGTAGGTAGAATAGAACAATAGGCGTTTTCTTGTCTTTTTTTATAATGGTTGCTCAACGTTTCTTCAAATGCATACCATTGATCATATCTTAAATTGTCAATCACAACCAATAGGGTTTTGTCTTTTTCAATTTCAGGTGCAATTAAAGTTTTAAATAAGGTATGGCTTAAAATAGGTCCATTATTAGCAAACCAATCTGGATAGTTAGCATCTATAAATTTGCTAAATTGATGGTTTGCCTCAGTTTTTTGAGAATCTAAAATTTCGCACATACTGTTGTCCTCAATAGCTTCTAACTGAAGCTCCCAATACATAAGTTTTTTATATAAATCAACCCATTCTTCCCAGATATTGACCATAGCTAAGTCCATAGCTATTTTTCTAAACTCTTGCTGGTAGTTAGCAGTTGTTTTTTCAGAAACTAACCTAGAATGGTCTAAGTTCTTTTTTAAAGAAAGTAATATCTGATTTGGGTTAACCGGTTTTATAAGATAATCTGCAATTTTGCTACCAATGGCTTCTTCCATTATGTATTCTTCCTCGCTTTTTGTGATCATGACAATTGGCAAAGTGCTATCAATTAATTTAATTTCAGATAGGGTTTCTAAGCCACTAAGGCCTGGCATATTCTCGTCTAGAAAAACTATATCAAAATTATTTTCCTTTACTTCGGAAAGGGCTTCTTGCCCGCTCGGTGCGGTAATTACCTTGTATCCTTTTTTCTCCAAAAAAAGTATGTGTGGTTTTAACAAGTCAATCTCGTCATCGACCCATAAAATGATAAATTCTTTCATTTCCAATTTTAACTGTACTGTTCGTATTACTTTTTTTTGGTCTTGGTAAGGTGTGTAAAGAAACTACAACCATTTAAAGGAGTGTGTTATCTTTGTTAGGTAAAAATATAAACCTTGGCACAGACCAACAAGCTCAAAATATTTAATGACCCAATTTACGGGTTTATAGGCACGCCTAACGAACTTATTTTCAACCTAATAGCTCATCCTTACTTTCAAAGATTAAGGCGTATTAGTCAAATGGGGCTATCTTATTTGGTGTATCCTGGAGCGCACCATACTAGGTTTCATCATGCTTTAGGCTGCATGCACCTTATGCGAAAGGCAATTGAAATTCTCCGATTTAAGCAAGTTGCTATTTCTCAAGAAGAAGAAAACGCACTGTTGTGTGCCATTTTATTACATGATATTGGTCATGGCCCCTTCTCTCATGCATTAGAACACACTTTAGTTTTGGGTCATAGTCATGAAAGTCTTTCTTTGCGATTAATGGAGGAGTTGAATAAAGAATTCAATGGACGATTAACATTGGCAATTCAAATATTTCAAAATAAGCACGATAAGAAATTTTTAAATCAGCTAGTATCCAGTCAATTAGACATGGATCGGTTGGATTATTTAAGAAGGGATAGTTTTTACACAGGAGTCACCGAGGGTAATATAAGTTCTGAACGATTAATTACCATGCTTAATGTAAAAAACAATGAGTTAGTTGTTGAAGAAAAAGGACTGTATTCTGTGGAAAAATTCTTGATGGCTCGTCGTTTTATGTATTGGCAGGTTTATTTGCATAAAACAAGCTTAGCGGCAGAACAGCTTTTGGTGCGTATTTTGAACAGAGCAAGAGAACTTGCAGCTAGTGGCGTTCCACTAAATATTTCTAAAACGCTAGAGTTTTTTATAACCAGAGAAGAAGATGCCCTACTTGATCAAGATGCTTTGTTAATGTTTACCCAACTAGACGATGTAGATGTATTGGCTGCTCTTAAAGGTTGGCAGTTTCATGAGGATTTTATCCTTTCGGAATTATCAAAAATTATTTTGAACAGGAATTTATTGAAGGTAAAAGTCAAGAATAAGCCGTTTAATCAAGCAAAACTTAATCACAAAAGAGAATTGGTAAAAAAAGAATTTAATCTAGATGATTCACAAGTAGATTATTTGGTTTTCACGGGGGCTGTGGGTAATCAGGCCTATAACATAGAAAATGAAAACATTCATATTCTTTCCAAAAACGGAAAGTTGGTAGACGTTGCAAAAGCATCGGACCACTTTAATTTGGCGGCACTTTCTGAAAAAGTTACCAAATACTATGCGTGTTACCCAAAGATAAGCGTATAACAAATTTTCTTACTTTTGCGGCAATGAAATTTACAGCCACTCAAATAGCCGGCATTTTAGAAGGAGAGGTTCTAGGTAATCCTGAAATCACCGTTCATAAACTTTCTAAAATTGAAGAAGGGGAAAATGGTTCTTTAACCTTTTTAGCAAATCCAAAATATACCCATTATATCTATAGTACAAAGGCATCGGTTACCATAGTTAATAAAGACTTTGAACCAGAGCAAGATTTGAGTACTACACTTATTAAGGTTGAGGACGCGTACAATGCATTTTCCAAACTTCTGGAATATTACAATCAAGTTAAAAACAATAAAGTAGGCGTTGAAAATCCATCCTACATTGCAGAAAGTGCCACCTATGGAACCGATATTTACCTAGGGGCTTTTGCATATCTAGGAGAGAACGTTAAACTTGGCAATAATGTTAAAATATATCCTAATGTATACATTGGAGACAATGTAACCATAGGCGATAACAGTGTAGTTTTTGCTGGAGCAAAAATATATTCTGACTGTAGTATTGGTAAGGAATGTGTTATACATAGTGGAGCCATCATTGGAGCAGACGGATTTGGTTTTTCTCCAGATGAAAACGGTGTTTACAAAAAGGTGCCACAAACCGGCAACGTTATCATTGAAGATCATGTAGACGTTGGAGCGGGCACAACCGTAGATAGGGCAACCTTAGGTTCTACTATCCTTAGAAATGGAGTAAAATTGGATAATCAGATAATGATTGCCCATAATGTAGAAATTGGAGAACATACGGCGATTGCTGCACAAACGGGGGTTGCTGGGTCTACAAAGATTGGAAAACACTGCTTAATTGGTGGTCAAGTTGGTATTGTAGGCCATATTGTAATTGGAGACAGGGTTAAAATACAAGCACAGTCTGGTATAGGACGCAATATAAAAGATGATGAAGTGTTACAAGGTTCACCAGCACTAAATTATGGTGATTACAACAAGTCTTATGTACACTTTAAAAATTTACCAAAAATAGTTCAAAAGATTTCTGAATTAGAAAAGAGAACACAAAATGGAAGTCATTAAGACAAAACAAAAAACAATATCTAAACCAATTACCCTAAAAGGTGTTGGTCTACATACCGGTGAAGATGTAACTATGACGTTTTTACCTGCAGAGCCAAACATGGGATTCGCTTTTAAACGTGTAGATTTAGAAGGAGAACCTATTATAGAGGCAGATGCCAACTATGTAGTAAATACCCAAAGGGGTACTAATTTAGAAAAAAGAGGTGTTAAAATACAGACTTCAGAACATGTATTGGCAGCCTTGGTAGGCTTAGGTATAGACAACGTACTTATAGAGTTAAACGCTCCTGAACCACCAATTATGGATGGTTCTTCTAAATATTTTGTAGAAGCTTTAGAAGAAGCCGGTATCGTAGAACAAGACGCCGAAAGAGACGAATATGTGGTGAAAAATGTTATTTCTTACCGTGATGAAAATACCGGAAGTGAAATTACTATTATTCCATCAGATACATATCAAGTTACTACAATGGTTGATTTTGGTACCAAGGTTTTAGGTACCCAAAATGCCACTTTGGAAAAGATGTCAGACTTTAAGAAGGAGATTTCCTATGCAAGAACTTTTTCCTTTCTGCATGAGTTGGAAGCACTGTTGGAGCATGGTTTGATAAAAGGAGGAGATTTAAACAATGCTATTGTATATGTAGATAAAGAAATCTCTGAAAGCACCATGAAAAAGCTCGAAAAAGCTTTTGACAAAGAAAAACTGTCGGTTAAGCCAAACGGTATTTTAGATAACCTAACCCTGCATCAACCTAATGAGGCAGCCAGGCATAAACTTTTAGATGTTATTGGAGACCTTGCTTTAATAGGTACTCCAATAAGAGGTAAAGTAATAGCCAACAAGCCAGGACATTTTGTAAATACTCAATTTGCCAAAAAGCTAAAGAAAATTATTAAGCAAGAAAGGCGAAATAATGTTCCGGATATTGATTTGCACGCAAAGCCTGTGAAGGATATTCATCAAATCATGGATATGTTGCCACACAGGCCACCATTTTTGTTGGTAGATAAAATCATGGAATTGTCAGATAAGCATGTAGTAGGTGTTAAAAACGTAACCATGAACGAGCCCTTTTTCGTTGGGCATTTTCCTGGTGCTCCGGTTATGCCGGGCGTGCTACAGGTAGAAGCAATGGCGCAAACAGGTGGTATCTTAGTACTAAGTACGGTGCCTGACCCGGAAAACTATTTAACTTTCTTCATGAAAATAGATAAGGTTAAGTTTAAGCAACAAGTTTTACCAGGAGATACGTTAATATTTAAATGTGATTTAATATCACCAATTCGTAGGGGAATTTGCCATATGCAAGCCTATGCTTACGCCAATGGCAAGTTGGTATCGGAAGCAGAGTTAATGGCCCAAATTGTAAAAACTAAAGGAAATTAAGAGATGAATCAGCCATTAGCATATGTACATCCTGGGGCAAAAATTGCCAAAAACGTTGTAATTGAGCCTTTTACCACTATTCATAATAATGTCACCATAGGTGAAGGTACTTGGATTGGTTCCAATGTAACTATAATGGAAGGGGCGCGCATCGGTAAAAATTGCAACATTTTTCCTGGTGCCGTTATTTCGGCTATGCCACAAGACTTAAAATACCAAGGAGAAGAAACTACGGTGCATATTGGTGATAATACCACAATTAGAGAATGTGCAACTATAAATAAAGGTACCACAGATCGTATGAAAACGGTAATTGGAAACAATTGCCTTATAATGGCCTACAGCCATATTGCCCATGACTGTTTGGTAGGAGATGGGTGTGTGTTTAGTAACAACTCTACACTTGCTGGTCATGTAACCATAGGAGATAACGTTGTTCTGGCAGGTATGGTTGCCGTACATCAATTTGTGTCTGTTGGGCATCATGCGTTCGTTACGGGAGGTTCTTTAGTTCGTAAAGACGTACCCCCTTTTGTTAAGGCCGCTAGAGAACCACTTTCCTATGTTGGCATTAATTCAATAGGATTGCGTAGAAGAGGTTTTACCGCAGAAAAAATACGTGAAATCCAAAACATTTATAGAATTTTATATCAAGGAAATTATAATAATTCTCAAGCTGCGGAAATTATAGAGGCAGAGATGGAGGCAACTCCAGAAAGAGATGAAATACTTCAATTTATCCGTGATTCACAACGAGGAATCATGAAAGGTTATTTTAGCAACAATTAATAGAATATGGCAAGTACATCAGACATTAGAAAAGGGTTATGTATCCGTTACAACAATGATATCTATAAAATCATAGAGTTTTTGCACGTAAAACCAGGTAAGGGACCTGCTTTTGTTAGAACAAAACTTAAGAGTGTTACTTCGGGCAAGGTTATAGATAATACTTTTTCTTCCGGGCATAAAATAGAAGATGTTCGAGTAGAAACACGATCGTATCAATTTTTATATCCAGAAGGTGACACCTTTCATTTCATGAATACGGATGATTATAACCAAATTGCCCTGCAAAAAGATAATTTGGATACGCCAGATTTATTAAAAGAAGGTGAAGTGGTTACTATCATCTTTAATGCAGAAGATCAAATGCCATTATCTGTAGATATGCCTGCCAGTGTTGTTTTGGAAGTAACGCATACAGAGCCAGGGGTTAAGGGTAATACGGCTACAAATGCTACTAAGCCGGCAACGGTAGAAACGGGTGCTCGTATCAATGTTCCTTTATTTATCAATGAAGGAGATAAAATAAAGATAGACACTGAAAAAGGTGCCTATATGGAACGAGCTAAAGAATAATTGGCTTAAATGAAATTCCCAAAAACCTATAATTTAGGAGAAATTGCTCAGCTAATTAATGCGGAGTATGTAGGTCCAGAAGACTTTCCCATTACGGGCATGAATGAAATTCATGTGGTGGAGAAGGGGGACATTGTTTTTGTAGACCATCCTAAATATTACAATAAGGCAATGGAATCTAATGCCACTACTGTACTTATTAATAAAAAGGTAGACTGTCCTAAGGGGAAATCACTTTTAATTTCTGATGACCCTTTTAGGGACTTTAATAAGTTAACCCAATATTTTAAACCGTTTAATCAATCAAATAAAAACATTGCGGACAACGCTGTTATTGGTGCCGGTACTATTGTGCAGCCCAACGTATTTATTGGTAATAATGTAGTAATTGGAAAAAACTGTTTAATACAGGCCAACGTTGCCATTTATGATGATTGTGTTGTTGGGGATAATGTTACCATACATGCTGGAACGGTGTTAGGTGCAGATGCTTTTTACTACAAAAAAAGGCCAGAAGGTTTTGATAAATTACTTTCTGGAGGTAGGGTTGTGATTGAAAATAATGTTGACATTGGGGCAGGTTGTACCATAGATCGCGGCGTTACAGGAGATACTACCATTAAATCAGGCACCAAGTTAGACAATCAAATACAGGTAGGGCATGATACGGTTATAGGACAAAAGTGCTTAATTGCTTCCCAATGTGGAATTGCTGGTTGTGTGGTTATAGAAGATGAAGTTACGTTATGGGGGCAAGTTGGTGTTACCAGTGGTATAACTATTGGAACCAAGGCCGTAGTCTTGGCCCAAACTGGAATTTCCAAATCTCTTGAAGGACATAAGACCTATTTTGGAAGCCCCGTAGAGGAGGCCCGGGAAAAGCTGAAACAATTGGCACATGTGAAGCAAATACCAGGAATCATTCAAAAATTAAAAAACATTTAAAAGGGATACTTTATTTTTCATAGGTAATACCATATTTTTGTACAACTTACAAACAAGATAATATGAGCGTTCTAGTCAACAAAGACTCAAAAATAATTGTTCAAGGCTTCACAGGAAGCGAAGGAACTTTCCATGCAGAGCAAATGATAGAATACGGTACCAATGTTGTTGGTGGTGTAACTCCAGGAAAAGGTGGTCAAGAGCATCTTGGTAAACCGGTATTTAACACAGTTGAAGAAGCAGTAGAGAAAGTTGGTGCGGATACCACTATTATTTTTGTACCACCGGCATTTGCTGCTGATGCTATTATGGAAGCTGCAGATGCAGGTATTAAAGTAATTATTACCATTACAGAGGGTATTCCAGTTGCCGATATGGTTAAGGCATATGATTACATTCAAAGTAAAGACTGTAGGTTAATAGGTCCTAACTGTCCAGGTGTAATTACGCCGGAAGAAGCTAAAGTTGGTATTATGCCTGGTTTTGTATTTAAAAAAGGTGGTGTAGGTATCGTATCTAAATCTGGTACTTTAACATATGAAGCTTCTGATCAAGTTGTACGTCAAGGATTGGGTATATCTACTGCTATTGGAATTGGTGGTGATCCAATAATTGGTACTACAACTAAAGAAGCATTGGAAATGCTGGTTAATGATCCAGAAACCAATTGTGTAGTTATGATTGGCGAAATTGGCGGTCAATTAGAAGCAGAAGCTGCTAAATGGTATAAAGAGAGCGGAAGTGAAAAACCAGTTGTTGGTTTTATTGCTGGTGAAACTGCTCCTGCCGGTAGAACTATGGGGCATGCTGGTGCAATTGTAGGTGGTAGTGATGATACTGCACAAGCTAAGAAAAAAATTATGGCAGATTGTGGAATTCATGTAGTAGATTCCCCTGCGGAAATAGGTAAAAAAGTTAAAGAAGTGGTAAGTTAATTGTGTAACAACTTCCTTCTAAGTATTTTAAAGCCGTAGGACATTTTTCTACGGCTTTTTTTATGTCAATCAACAATCATCAAACTATTATGAAAAAAACGCTCTTCTTAGGAATGGTTGCGGCTTTTGTCGCGCTCCAATCCTGTAAAAAAACAACTGAAAAACAAGATTTTGCTGTAAGCGAGCAAACGGATCAAAATGGATTTTCTTACACAACCGTTAGTAATGATCCCACTGGTACACGTATTTACAAATTAGAAAATGGCCTAACCGTTTATCTAAGCCAAAACAAATCGGAACCAAAAATTCAAACATTTGTACCAGTAAGGGCTGGATCGGTCTATGACCCCGTAGATAATACGGGCTTGGCGCATTACTTAGAGCATATGATGTTCAAGGGAACATCTAAATTTGGAACTTCGGATTGGAAAACAGAAAAAGTACTGCTAGATTCTATTGCTAATTTATACGAATTGCATAAAGCGGAAAACGATGAAGAAAAGAAAAAGGAAATTTACAAGCAAATAGACAAAGTATCCTACGAAGCTTCTACCGTATCCATTGCTAACGAATATGATAAAATGGTGGCCTCCTATGGCGCACAAGGTACAAATGCTTGGACTTGGCACGAAGAGACCGTATATACCAATAAAATACCTTCCAACGCACTAGAAAAATGGTTGTTGTTGGAGAGTGAACGCTTTGGTGAATTGGTATTACGCATTTTCCATACCGAGTTGGAAGCGGTTTATGAAGAGTTTAACCGAAGTCAGGACAATGACTTTAGACGTTCTAGCTTTGCAATGAACGATGCTCTTTTTCCTAAACACCCCTACGGACAACAAACTACTATTGGCACCTCTGAGCATTTAAAAAATCCGTCCATGGTAGCAATTCGAGATTATTTTAATACCTACTACGTTCCCAATAATATGGCCGTTATTTTGGTGGGCGATTTGGATTTTGACAATACCATTAAAATGGTAAACGAAACCTTTGGCAAAATGAAGTATAAAGAGGTTAACCATCCAGAAAGACCTACGGAAGACCCTTTAACTAGTGTTGTTAAACGAGAAGTGTTTGGGCCAGAAAGTGAACGCATAAACATTGCATTTAGAACTCCAGCTATGGGGACAGAAGATGAAATTAAAATCATGATGATTGATATGATTTTAAATAATTCTACTGCAGGTCTAATGGATTTAAATTTAAATAAAGCACAAAAAGTTCAACAGTCTGGTAGCTATACACAATTTTTGAACGATTACGGGATGCACGTTTTTTACGGTAACCCCAAGTCTGGACAAACATTAGAAGAGGTAGAAGAATTAATTCTTTCGCAATTAGACGAAATAAAGAAGGGTAATTTTGACGATTGGTTAACGGATGCTGTGGTTAATGACCTTAAACTTAAGAAAATGAAAGACTTTGAGGAAGCATCTAATGTTGCTTATGAACTGGTACAGTCTTTTGTACATTTTCAGGATTGGGAAGATAGGCTTGCTCTTTTAGATAAAATGAAAAAAGTTACTAAGGAAGAATTAGTAGCGTATGCAAACGATTTTTATAAGGACAATTATGTGGTGGTATATAAGAGACAAGGAGAACCGTCTAATGTGGTTAAAGTAGAGAATCCCGGTATTACTCCAGTTGAATTAAATAGGGATAAAAAGTCAGATTTTTTTGTGCAATTAGATAGTATACAAATGCCCAATTTAGAACCTGTTTTTATCGATTATGAAAAAGCAATAACCAATAGTGAGGTAAATAATGTGCCACTTTCTTATGTTGCCAATGAAAAGAACGATTTAATGGAGCTGAATATCATTTTTGATATGGGTAGCGAGCATGATAAAAAATTACCAATCGCCTTAAATTATTTGGAATATTTGGGAACAGATGAATTGTCTGCAGAAGAGATTAGCAAAGAATTCTATAAACTGGGTGTGGAATACGGTGTTCGAACTCGGGGAGAACAAACGGTCATATATCTTAATGGATTAAGGGAAAATTTAGGCAAAGGCTTGCAATTACTAGAAAATTTATGGACCAATGCAGTGCCAGACCAGAATGCATATGATAAGTATGTGCTAAAAATTGCTAAAGGAAGGGAGGATACCAAGTCTAATAAAGGAGCTATTTTATGGAACGGATTGTTCAATTATGGGCAATATGGTGAAGATTCCCCTACAAGGGATATTTTTACCATTGCAGAATTGAAACAAATGAATCCTCAAGAATTGGTAGCAATTATTAAAGGTCTTAAGGATTATAAGCATCGTTTCTTCTACTATGGCAAAGATTTGGCAGAGGCAGAAGTAGCAATCCAAGAAAACCATAAGGTAAGTGAATTAAAAGACTATCCTGCTAAGAAAGAATATACTAAGGTTGCAACTGGGGATAATGTGTTCTTTACCAACTATGATATGGTACAAGCAGAAATGGTATTCTTAGGAAAAGGAGATACATTCAACGCGGACCAAATGGCAAAAGCCCAAGTGTTCAATTCTTATTTTGGTTCGGGTCTATCTTCTATTGTGTTCCAGGAAATTAGGGAATCTCAATCCTTGGCTTATTCAGCTTTTGCGGCACATAGTTTAGCTTCTAAAAAAGGAGAGCCCAATTACACGTATGCCTACATTGGCACACAGGCCAATAAGTTAAATCAGGCCGTAGATGCTATGCTAGATTTAATGACAAAAATGCCCGAAGTGCAAGCAAATTTTGATGCGGCAAAAGAGGCGACATTAAATAAAATGGCAGCAGAAAGAGTATTGGATAAAGATATTTTCTGGAATTATGAATCATTAAAAAAGCGTGGTATAACAGAGAATAACGCCAAGGCCATTTATAATGAAGTACAACAAATGGAGCTTGAAGATCTATCTACTTTCTTTACAGATAATATAGCAAAGACAGACTATAACATTCTTGTTGTTGGTAATAAGAAAGATTTGGATGTCAAGGCGTTAGAGAAATTAGGCAAGGTAAAAGAATTAGACGTAGACTATTTGTTCAATTTTGAAACGCCACCTCCTATAAAAAACTAATTTTTATTTCTTTAAAACCCTGTTTTTTAACAGGGTTTTTAATTGATATATTTGTCCACCAACTAAAATCATATCAAATGAAATTACTTCAAGATAAAAATGTAATCATTACCGGGGCCAGTAGAGGTATTGGTAGGGGTATTGCTGAAGTTTTTGCCAATCATGGAGCCAATGTGGCATTTACTTTTAGCTCAAGTGAGGCACCTGCTTTAGAATTAGAAAAAGAATTAACTGGCTTAGGTGTTAAGGCTAAGGCATACAAAAGTAATGCTGCCGATTTTGCAGAAGCGGAAAAATTAGTAGCAGATGTTTTATCAGATTTTGGCGGTATAGATGTATTGATTAATAATGCAGGTATAACCAAAGATAATTTGTTGATGCGTATGGGTGAAGAAGATTTTGACAAGGTTATAGAAGTAAACCTTAAATCTGTCTTTAACATGACCAAAGCGGTACAACGTACTTTTCTTAAGCAGCGTAAGGGCTCTATTATAAATATGAGTAGCGTAGTTGGGGTAAAAGGTAATGCAGGGCAAACCAATTATGCTGCATCTAAAGCTGGTATGATTGGATTTACCAAATCAGTAGCCTTGGAATTAGGTTCTAGAAACATACGTTGTAATGCTATTGCCCCTGGTTTTATAGAAACAGAAATGACCGAAAAACTAGATGAAAAAACAGTTCAAAGTTGGCGAGATGGCATACCTTTAAAAAGAGGTGGTTCTCCTGACGATGTTGCTAACGCATGCCTGTTTTTTGCGTCAGATCTTTCTGCGTATGTTACCGGTCAAGTATTAAATGTAGATGGAGGTATGCTAACCTAAAATAGCTAAACTATGAATAGTTATACCGTATTGCTTATAATCTTAGCTAGTGTTTTGGCTTTTGCAATTTCGGTGTTTCAATATAAGTACAAGGAAAAACGGTCTAGATGGAAGAACATCTTGGCCGTTTTGCGTTTTGTAAGTCTGTTGACCGTCTTTTTATTATTATTAAATCCAAAATTTAATAGTACAAGCAATACTATAATTAAACCCAATCTTTTTTTACTAGTAGATAATTCTGAATCCATTAAGCCTTATCAACAAGAGCTTTTAAAAGTCTACAATGACCTAAGCCAAGATGCAAAGGTAGATAAGCGCTTTACAATAAAATCTTTTACATACGGTGCTGATTTTAAAGAACTGGACTCTATTAGCTTTACAGACGAAACCACTGATATTGCTAGTGCCTTACTAAATATAGAACAGATTTATACAACAGAGCAAACTAAAATAGTATTGTTTGGAGATGGTATACAAAATATCGGTGAAGAATACCAGTACCTACAATTAGGCGAAAATTTTAGCTTAGATGCTATTGCTATAGGAGATACCACCCAGTATGACGATTTAAATGTTGTTTCCCTATTTGCCAATGACTATTCGTTTGTTGGCAATCAATTTCCTTTAGAAGCTAATATTGCTTATACGGGTAAACAACCTGTTAAGGCTGTTATTCGTGTAACTATGAACAATAAAGAGGTTGCTAAAAAGAATATCACCCTAGATAAAAATAATAGTACGAAAAATTTTAGTACAACGCTTAAGGCCGCTAGCGCTGGAATCAAAAATATTGCAGTTACCGTCTCTTCTTCCTTAAATGAGAAAAATCTAACAAATAATTCTTTGGAAACGGCCGTAGAGGTTATAGATGAACGTACTAAGGTTGGTATCATATCAGATTATAAACATCCAGATCTAGGAACGCTAAAGACAAGTATAGAGGCCAATAAACAACGAGAAGTATTGTTTTTAGATAAGCCGTATACAGACGAAAAGCTTGCAGATATAGATTTGTTCATTTTTTATCAAATTGGAGCTGGCGATAAGCGTGTTGTCGAATATGCAAAATCCAAAATTGTAGGCAGCTTTTTCATCTTTGGAGCAAATACAGATTGGAATGGAGTAAATAAGTTAAACCTAGGTTTCGAGAAAGAAGATTTGGGACAAAAGGAGGCAATTTTTGCTTCGGACAACCAAGGATTTTCACTTTTTGACGTTTCTGATTTCACTCCCACCAACTATCCACCTTTATCAGGTGAGCTAGGAGATATTCTAATTACCGATCCACATGAAATATTATTTTTTCAAAAAATCAGAGGAATTGATTTAAAAGACCCATTGTTAGCCTTTTTTACGGGAGAACATAAAGTAGCGGTTTTGTTTGCTTCGGATATTTGGAAATGGCGTATGCAAACTTATAGAAACGAAAACGACTTTACATCTTTTGATAGCTTTATGGGGAAAATAGCTTTTTATCTTTCCTCCAGCCAACAGAAAAACAGGCTCCAATTAAATTATGACAAAGTTTTTCCCACGCCTAAACAAGCGCTTATTTCTGCAACATTTTATGACAAAACATATCGTTTTGATGAAAAAGCGCAATTAGAGATTACGGTAAGCAGAACAACAGATGGTTTTAGCCAAAAAACGCCTTTTGTGCTAAAAAACTCAAGCTATCAAGTAGATTTAAGTAATCTGGAAGCCGGTGATTATACGTTTACCGTCAAAGAAAAAAAAGAGGGGATATCAACTTCTGGATCGTTTAAGATTTCCATGTTTAGTTTAGAAGCGCAAGTAAATACTACGGATAAAACCAGGTTAACCCAAATTGCAAACAATAATAACGGAAAAGTCTATTATCCCAATCAGCTTGCCAATCTAAAAGAACAACTTTTAGAAGATGATAGCTTTAAACCAATTCAGAGAAGCACTAAAAATGTAGTACCTTTAATAGGTTTTAAATGGCTGCTGGTTATTTTATGTATAACGTTGACAGCAGAATGGTTTATTAGAAAATACAACGGATTACTTTAATATTTTAATTATGGATAAATTACCCAAGATTGCCTTACCTGTGGTATTCGCAATTATTTTGTTAATCATATTAATATCAAAATCTGCCATTACCATTGGATCGGGAGAGGCGGGTGTGCTCTATCAAACCTTTGGAGGTGGTGTAGTAACAGAAAAACCGCCTTTAGGAGAAGGGTTTCACTTAGTAGCTCCTTGGAACAAAGTTTATGTTTATGAAGTAAGAAGACAAGAGATTTTTGAAAAAATGAAAGTACTTTCTTCTAACGGATTAGATATTCAGTTAGATGCTTCTGCTTGGTACAAACCAGATATTGTTAATTTAGGTAAATTACACCAAGAAATTGGCGAAGATTACTTGCAACGGATTATTTTACCCACCATACGCTCTGCGGCAAGAAGTGTTGTAGGCCGCTATACACCAGAACAATTGTATTCTAGTAAGCGAGATGCCATACAACGTGAAATTTTTGAGGAAACTAAAAAAATTGTGGACAAGCAATTTATTGTGCTAGATGAAATTTTGGTACGTGATGTTACCTTGCCACCAACAATAAAAGACGCAATAGAACGTAAATTAAAGCAAGAGCAAGAATCTTTAGAGTACGAGTTTAGATTGGTAACCGCGGAAAAAGAAGCTGAACGTCAACGTATAGAAGCTCAAGGTAAAGCAGACGCTAATAAAATTTTAAGCGCTTCTTTAACAGATAAAATTCTACAGGATAAAGGAATTGAAGCCACGTTAGAATTAGCTAAAAGCCCTAATTCTAAAGTGGTAGTAGTTGGTTCTGGAGACGATGGTTTACCATTAATTTTAGGAAATAACTAAAATTTTCTTTTTTGTAAAAGATTTTCGTTTTACTTTTGATGCATTATGAAAAGAAACCATGTACATCATCATACTTTTACAATCGCTCAAGCGAGGTAACTGTATTTTGTGTATATCAAAATAATAAAGACCCGTTTGAGCATTCAAACGGGTTTTTTTATGTCTATAACTGAAAAAGAAAAGTAAAACAAGCGTAAAGCGAAACACGTAAACTTAAAATGAAACTAAGAATTGCTATTCAAAAAAGCGGCCGTTTAAATGAAGATTCTCTAGATATCTTAAAGAATTGCGGCGTATCCATAGATAATGGTAAAGACCAATTAAAGGCCTCTGCCCGTAATTTTCCTATGGAAGTTTTTTACCTGCGTAACGGAGATATTCCACAGTACCTTAAAGATGGTGTGGTAGACATTGCAATTATTGGTGAAAATGTACTGTTTGAAAAAGGGGAAGGCATTACCGTAGCGGAAAAACTAGGGTTTTCTAAATGCAAGGTAAGTATGGCTATTCCTAAAGGTAAACAGTACACTTCGTTTAAAGATTTTGAAGGTAAACGTATTGCTACCTCATACCCAAACACCGTAAATAAATTTCTAGAGCAAAATGGAATTAATGCGGATATTCATCTAATTAATGGTTCTGTAGAAATTGCACCAAATATTGGTCTTGCAGACGCTATTTGTGATATTGTTTCTAGTGGTAGCACGTTGTTCAAGAATAATCTTAAAGAAGTTGAAGTTTTACTAAAGAGTGAGGCAGTTTTAGCGGTTTCTCCAAAGATTGATAACGAACGCAAGGTTATTCTAGATAAATTATTATTTCGTATTCAATCCGTTTTAAAAGCAAGGCAGAGCAAGTACGTTTTAATGAATGTACCTAATAATAGTTTAGATACAATACTCAACATCTTACCAGGTATGCGTAGCCCTACGGTTTTGCCTTTGGCAGAAGAGGGTTGGAGCTCTGTACACACAGTGATTAATAAAGATACTTTTTGGGAAGTTATAGACGAATTAAAACAGGCTGGGGCAGAAGGTATTTTAGTTTGTCCTATAGAAAAAATGGTGCTTTAAAATGAAAAGTTATACAAATCCGCCTAAAAGTGAATGGGCTACCATTTTAGCAAGACCTACACAATCTTATGAAGCTTTAGAGCCCATTGTAAAAGAGGTTTTTGATGCTATTCAAGACCAAGGAGATGAAGCCTTAAAGGCGTACACTCAAAAATTTGATGGTGCCAATCTGGATAACTTATTGGTTTCTGAAGAAGAAATTAAAGAGGGTGTATCCTTGGTCTCAACAGATTTGCAAGAGGCGATTAAAGTTGCTAAAGCTAATATTGAAGCATTTCACCAAGCACAGAAAACAGAACGCGTAGCGGTTACTACCATGCCAGGTGTAGACTGTTGGCAAGAAAAACGAGCTATACAAAAAGTTGGTCTTTACATTCCTGGTGGCACAGCACCTTTGTTTTCTACCATTTTAATGCTAGCCCTACCTGCAAAAATTGCAGGTTGTCAAGAAATTGTACTATGTAGCCCGCCTAATAAAGAAGGGAAATTGAATCCTGCTATTTTATTTGCTGCTCAATTATGCGGGGTTACCAAAATTGTAAAGGTTGGTGGTATACAAGCTATTGGTGCAATGACCTTTGGTACGGAGAGCGTGCCACAGGTGTATAAAATATTTGGCCCTGGGAACCAATACGTAACCACTGCCAAACAAATGGCAACCAAATTTGGAGTAAGTATAGATATGCCGGCAGGTCCTAGCGAATTGTTAGTAGTGGCAGATGATACTGCAAATGCCGATTTTGTAGCTTCAGATTTATTGAGTCAGGCAGAACACGGGGTGGATAGTCAGGTGGTTTTGGTAACCACATCAGAAGCCTTTGCCTCTAAGGTTACTGTAGCATTGGAAAAGCAATTGGCGGTTTTGCCAAGAAAAGAAATTGCAGCAAAGGCAATCGAAAATAGCAAGCTAATTATTGTAGATAATGATGAAACTGCGTTGGCTATAATCAACCAATACGCACCAGAACACTACATTGTTTGTGTAGAAAATGAAGATTTTTATGTAGAAAACACCTATAATGCGGGTTCTGTGTTTATAGGCAATTATACGCCAGAAAGTGCGGGAGATTATGCCTCTGGCACCAACCATACCTTACCAACTAACGGTTATGCTAAGCAATATAGTGGGGTTAATCTTGACAGTTTTACTAAGAGCATGACGTTCCAACGTTTGAGCAAGGAAGGGATTAAAAAACTAGGAAAAAGTATAGAATTAATGGCAGAAGCAGAAGGGTTACAAGCACACAAAAATGCGGTTACCTTGCGCCTTAAAGCTCTAGAGGAATAGGAATGAATACACTATTTAATTTGGACCTGTTGGTTCGTGAAAACGTAAAGGCATTAAAACCATATTCTTCTGCTAGAGACGAGTATGTTTCTTCTGGTGAACAGATGGTTTTTTTAGATGCGAATGAAAATCCGTTTGAAAATGGTTTAAATCGATATCCAGATCCACACCAGCGTAATTTAAAACAACTGATTTCTAAGGTAAAGCAAGTAGAGGCCTGTCAGATTTTAGTAGGTAATGGTAGCGATGAAGTACTCGATTTAATTTTTAGAGCTTTCTGTGAACCAGGGAAAGACAATATTATAACCTTGCCACCAACTTACGGTATGTACAAGGTGCTTTCTGGTATCAACAATATTGAGAATAGAGAAGTACTGCTAACAGATAAGTTTCAACCCAATGTGGATGAAATTTTGGCTGCTACAGATGAAAATACCAAGTTGTTATTTTTGTGCACCCCAAACAATCCAACCGGAAATAGTTTTGATTTTGAAGCGATAGAACGCTTGTTGTTTGAGTTTCCTGGATTAGTTGTTGTAGACGAGGCCTACATCGATTTTGCAACAAATGGTAGTTGGAGTTTTCGTTTAAACGATTTCCCTAATCTTATTGTAACACAGACACTTTCCAAAGCTTTTGCTATGGCGGGTATTCGTCTTGGCTTGTGTTTTGCTTCGGAAGAAATCATAGCGGTTTTAAAGAAAATTAAACCGCCCTATAACGTAAATGAATTGACGCAACAAAAGGCATTTGAAGCTTTGGAGAATTATGAAACGGTAAAAGAGCAGGTGCAAACCTTACTTAAAGAACGTAAGCGATTATCAGAAGCCATAGCTACAATTCCGTACATCGAAACAATTTATGATAGCGACGCTAATTTCATTTTAATTAAAGTAGATGATGCCAATAAGCGATACAACCAATTGTTAGAAAAAGGAATCGTAATACGAAACCGGAGTACACAACCATTGTGCGAAAATACGCTTAGACTAACCGTTGGTACAATAGAAGAGAACGACAAACTAATTTCAACCCTTAAAGCCCTATAAATGGCTAAAAAAGTATTATTTATAGACCGTGATGGCACCATCATCAAAGAAACTGTTGATGAGCAAATAGATGCCTTTGAAAAAATGATTTTCTATCCTAAAGCGTTTACCTATTTGGGTAAAATTGCTAAAGAGTTAGACTATACCTTGGTCATGATAACCAATCAAGATGGTTTGGGTACAGAAGCGTTTCCTGAAGATACATTTTGGCCCGTGCATAACTTTATCATCACGGCATTTGAAAATGAGGGCGTACACTTTGATGCGGTTTATATTGATAGAACTTTTCCGCATGAAAATGCAGATACCCGTAAACCAGGCACTGGAATGTTAACGGAATATTTTTCTGATGCGTACGACTTAGAAAATTCGTTTGTAATAGGAGATAGGCTAACCGATGTGGAGTTGGCAAAAAATTTAGGTGCAAAGGGTATTTTTATCAATGATAACACCAATTTGGGTACTGGCGAAATTACAGTAGACCGTAAAGATTTGGATGACTACATTGCTTTAGAAAGCAATGATTGGCAAGCTATTTATGAGTTCTTAAAGGTACAAGATAGAGTTGCCGAAATAAAAAGAGAAACCAAGGAAACCAAAATTCATATTAAAGTAAATCTAGATGGTACTGGTAAAGCTAGTATAGATACTGGTTTAAAGTTTTTTGACCATATGTTAGACCAAATTGCACGCCATGGTCAAATGGACTTGGATATAAAAGTGAATGGTGATTTGGAGGTAGATGAACACCACACCATTGAAGATACCGGTATAGCCCTAGGCGAAGTCTTCCACAAAGCGCTAGGAAATAAGTTGGGCATAGAACGTTACGGATTTTGTTTGCCTATGGACGATTGTTTGGCTTCTGCAGCTATAGACTTTGGTGGTAGAAATTGGTTGGTTTGGGAAGCCGATTTTAAACGAGAAAAGGTAGGAGATATGCCAACAGAAATGTTTCATCATTTCTTTAAATCGTTTACAGATGGTGCAAAGGCGAATTTAAATATTAAGGCAGAAGGTACCAACGAGCACCACAAAATAGAGGCAATCTTTAAAGCGTTGGCAAAGGCTATAAAAATGGCGGTAAAACAAGACAAAGAAAAAATGATTTTACCATCTACAAAAGGAATGTTATGAGTTTGGTAATCATAGATTATGGAGCTGGGAATATACAAAGCATCAAATTTGCCTTTCAACGTTTGGGGGTAAGTGCTGTGCTAAGTAATGACCCAGAAGTTATCCGTAAGGCAGAAAAAGTTATTTTTCCTGGAGTAGGGGAAGCAAGTTCCGCTATGCGTAAGCTAAGAGAAAGCGGTTTAGACACTGTTATTCCAACCCTAAAACAACCTGTTTTGGGTATCTGCTTGGGTATGCAGCTTATGTGTAATGCTTCGGAAGAAGGCAATACTAAGGGGTTGGGCATATTTGACGTGGATGTAATTAAGTTTGATTCTAATGTAAAAGTACCTCAGATTGGGTGGAATAAGATTGAAAATCTGCAGTCGCCCTTGTTTAAAAATTTGGAAAACGATTTTATATATCTGGTTCATAGTTTTTATGCTCCAAAGTGTGAGGAAACCATAGCTACCTGTACCTACGGACTAGAATACGCAGCAGCTTTGGCAAAAGACAACTTTTACGGGGTGCAGTTTCACCCAGAAAAGTCGGGCCAATATGGCGCTCAAATACTTAATAACTTCCTGAGTCTCTAGTTATGATTGGTTACACCATTTCCAAGGATAAGAATTTATTGCAATTCGATAAAATCCATAAGACGATAAAAACATCGTATTGGGGTGGATATAGAACCGAAAAGCAAACTAAAACTACCATTGAAAACACGATTTGCTTTGGTGTTTACAACAATAATATGGAACAGGTAGGTTTTGCAAGAGTACTAACAGACCAAGTTGTTTTTGCTTATATCATGGACGTTATCATATTTGATGGATATCAAGGTAAAGGATTGGGCAAATGGCTAGTTGCCCATATTTTAGAAGATGATAGCCTAAAAAATGTACTAACCATTAGTCTTAAAACTAAAGATGCGCATAAACTGTATGAAAAATATGGTTTTAAATCTGTAGGCAATTCAGAATTATGGATGGCAATAGATAAGGCAAAATTAGATTAGCTGTTTTAAGTACTTAATACTATAAAAAATGAGAATAATCCCAGCAATAGATATTATAGACGGTAAATGTGTTCGCTTGTCTAAGGGTGATTATGACACCAAAAAAATATACAATGAGAATCCGCTAGAAGTAGCTAAAGAGTTTCAAGATCACGGAATTCAATACTTACATTTGGTGGATTTAGATGGTGCTAAGTCCAAGCATATTGTAAACCATAAGGTATTAGAACAAATTGCAACAAAAACTGATTTAAAAATAGATTTTGGAGGCGGATTAAAAACAGATGAAGATTTACGTATTGCCTTTGAAAGTGGTGCAAATCAAATTACTGGTGGTAGTATTGCGGTTAAAGACCCTGACACTTTTTTAGGGTGGATCAAACAACATGGTAGCGATAAAATAATTCTCGGTGCGGATGCCAATAATGAGAAAATTGCGGTCTCTGGATGGCAAGAAGAATCGGACCAAGAATTAATTCCCTTTATAAAAGCAT
Source organism: Croceivirga radicis (assembly GCF_002072105.2). Lineage (GTDB taxonomy): Bacteria > Bacteroidota > Bacteroidia > Flavobacteriales > Flavobacteriaceae > Croceivirga > Croceivirga radicis. The sequence continues at coordinate 67,798 of NZ_MTBC01000004.1, read as the reverse complement.
ATCAAGCCAAGGGCATATCTTATGTTATTTGTACAGATATTTCGAAAGATGGCATGTTGCAAGGGCCGGCATTTGATTTGTATCAGAAAATATTAAAAGAAACAAAAACGGTAACAACAGAAATTACGGGTAGTGGTGTACAAGATTTTGAGCATCAAATAAAATTGATTGCCAGTGGTGGCATTTCTACTTTTGATGAGCTTCCAAAATTAAAAGAAATAGGCTGTGAAGGAGTAATTATTGGCAAAGCCATTTATGAAAATAGAATTAGTTTAAAACAATTGGAAGGATATATTCTTTCGTTGTAATAACGATATAAATTATGCTTACAAAAAGAATTATACCCTGTTTAGATATAAAAGACGGTAGAACCGTAAAAGGTGTCAACTTTGTGGATTTACGTGATGCGGGTGACCCTGTAGAATTGGCACAGCGTTATGCGGATGAGGGTGCAGATGAACTCGTTTTTCTCGATATTTCTGCTACTGAACAAAAACGTAAAACTTTAGCCGAACTAGTTTACAATGTTGCCGAAAAATTAAATATTCCCTTTACTGTGGGGGGTGGAATTTCTTCCGTGGAAGACGTGGATATCTTACTTAAAAACGGCGCTGATAAAGTTTCTATCAATTCCTCAGCGGTTAAGAATCCAGATTTAATCAATGAGTTGGTTGCCAAATTTGGTTCGCAATGTATTGTTGTGGCCATAGATGCCCGTAAAACCGATGATGGCTGGAAAGTGCATTTGGTAGGCGGTAAAGTACCTACGGAATTGGATTTGTTTGACTGGGCAAAAGAGGTAGAGCAGCGTGGCGCTGGCGAAATTCTGTTTACCTCCATGGACCATGACGGCACTAAAAATGGTTTTGCTGATGGGGAATTAGCAAAACTCTCTAGTTTGGTGAACATTCCTGTAATTGCTTCTGGTGGTGCGGGAGCGGTTTCTCATTTTACAAATACCTTTATAAAAGGTAAAGCAGATGCAGCTTTAGCGGCTAGTGTATTTCACTTTAAAGAAATAGCCATTCCAGATTTAAAACAACAATTAGAAAAAGAAGGAATACCCGTACGGATTTGATGGTTCACATACTATGTAAATTCAAAAAGATTATATAAAATAAACAAGAGAATACAGCATAATGAAAATCGATTTTTCAAAAGATAAGGACGGTTTAGTACCCGCAATAATTCAAGATGCACGCACAAAAAACGTGTTGATGCTAGGGTATATGAACCAAGAAGCATTTAATAAAACCCAAGAAACAGGTAAAGTCACTTTTTTTAGTCGTTCTAAAAATAGATTATGGACCAAGGGAGAGGAAAGTGGCAACTTTTTAGAACTGGTTTCTATGAAGGTGGATTGTGATAAGGATGCCCTGTTAGTGCAAGTGAAACCAATTGGGCCTACTTGCCATACAGGTACAGACACCTGTTGGGACGAAGAAAACGTAGCAAATTTTAGCTTTTTGTCTGAGTTAGAAAATGTTATTACTTCCCGAAAAGAAAATAAAGAGGATGAAAAAAGCTATGTAGCATCCCTCTTTAGAAAAGGTATAAACAAAATTGCTCAAAAAGTAGGGGAAGAAGCTGTAGAAACGGTAATTGAAGCAAAAGACGATAATGAAGAATTGTTTTTAAATGAGAGTGCTGATTTGCTTTTTCATTATTTAATCTTATTGCAAGCTAAAGGGTATACCTTAAAAGATATTGAAAAGGTACTTATAGATAGACATTAGACTACCACCATACTACAAATAACTTAAATAATTCGCCTTCTGTAGTTTGCACCCAAACCATAGGAGCATACTGTTTTAGGTGTTTTAAATTGATGTCTAATAATGTGTTGTAATGGTTGTTCCACAATACTTGATTATGTACTTGTAACGGCCATTCCCTTTTGGTAGGAATATAAAATTGATACTTTTTAAATGCAATACTGTTGAATTGCTCAAAGCGTACCCAATAACCTGCATGGCAAGCTGTATTTAGTGGTCTTATTGCCAACTTTTCTTCCTTAAATGGCGAAAATAATTGCGCTTTAAAACAACACTGTTGTTTCACCTTTAAAGGGTCAATGTCTAAACTTACCCATTTTTGTTTAAGACTGGGATGCTGTAGGAGTGGAAATTGTTTTTCCTTAACCTTGTCCAATTTGGTATAAAACATATCTCGCTTGTTTGGGCCCATGAGTCGGTGAATTGGCTCCGAGATATCAGGATTTATGATATAGAATTTGTACGCCAATTCTACATGCAGATAGCTGTTGCTACTGATATCTTTCAATATAAAATCTAACTCCCCCAAACGCACTTTTCCCTCATCTATTAAAATATTAGATGCAATTACTTGATAGTTTTTAGCTAGTGTAATTAGGTGTTTAAACACGTATTCCATTTGGTGCCCTAAACGCAGTTTTTCTGGAATGGCAACATTTTCTATTATAGCCATGTCAATTGAAGGAAATTCAAATTGTTGCAATCCAAATTGTTCATGGGTCCATAGGGGCTTGGTATTGTAAAATGCTTGTATCAATTCTTTCATCCTTAAACAAACTTACGGAAAGCGTTAAGTTTTTATAAAAAATACCGACAACTAAGCATTATACAGTAATTTTAAGGTATGGCTATGAAAACAAAAAAAGGATTCCTTTTTACCACGTATAGTGCGCCAGACCAAAGTCCGTTTGAAAAATTGTTTGATATTTTTCAAGAGCTAATCACACATACTTCCGGTGATTTTGATGAGGCAATAGATTGGTTGCGTCAGTTAGATGAAGAATACCAATTAACTACTCCAGACTATACTATAGACGATTTTATAGAAGACCTTAAAAAGAAAGGTTATATCCGTGAAGAGTTTGAACAAGGTGATGGAACGGCAGGTGAAGGTGAGGAAGGACAAGATGGTGAAGGCGGTGGCACCATAATTATCACGGCTAAATTAGAACGGATGCTACGCCAACGTGCGTTGGACCAAATCTTTGGTAAAATTAAACGTAGTGGCTCTGGCAATCATAAGACCGGAAAATTAGGGAAAGGGGATGAACACTCGGGCGATTTTAGAGAATACCGCTACGGAGATGGTCTAGAGCATATTTCTATGACAGAGAGTTTACGCAATGCACAAATAAACCATGGCATAGGTAATTTTATATTAGACGAAAATGATTTGGTGGTAGAGGATACAGAGCATAAAGCACAAATGAGTACCGTGCTTATGATAGATATAAGTCACTCAATGATTTTGTATGGAGAAGACCGGATAACTCCTGCTAAAAAAGTGGCCATGGCGTTGGCAGAATTAATCACCACTAGATACCCAAAGGACACTTTGGATATTCTGGTTTTTGGGAACGATGCTTGGCCAATTCCCATCAAGGATTTACCCTACCTAAAGGTAGGTCCATACCATACTAATACAGTGGCTGGGTTGCAATTGGCTATGGATATGTTACGTAGAAAGCGTAATACCAATAAACAAATATTTATGATAACGGATGGCAAACCAAGTTGTTTGCGTTTGCCTAATGGTGATTACTATAAAAACAGCGTTGGTCTGGACGAGTATATAGTGGAGAAATGCTACAATATGGCCGCACAAGCAAGAAAATTACATATACCCATTACTACCTTTATGATTGCGCAAGACCCTTATTTAATGCAGTTTGTACGGGAGTTTACCGCAGCAAATAAAGGAAAAGCATTTTATACAGGTCTCAAAGGTCTTGGAGAAATGATTTTTGAAGACTACGAAAACAATAGAAGAAAGAGAATTAAATAAAAGCCTCACACGTTGTGGGCTATAAAACCCTGAAGCGTTAGGGTAATAAAAAAATACATATGAATATAGAGAACATTCAAACGTTGGGAGCTTTAAAAAAAGTTGGTTATGTCACAAAATCGGTTAAGGACGAATTAAGGGATAACCTCATTGGTAAAATCAAAAGTAAAGAAACTGTTTTTGAGGGTATTTGGGGATACGAGGATTCTGTAATTCCAGAGCTAGAGCGTGCCATTTTATCCAAGCATAACATTAATTTGTTAGGTTTAAGAGGGCAAGCAAAAACACGTTTGGCCAGGCAAATGCTTAACCTATTGGATGATTATGTTCCGTATGTAACAGGTTCAGAAATCCATGACGATCCGTTTAATCCTTTATCCCGATTTGCAAAAGAACTTATAGCAGAAAAAGGGGATGACACCCCCATTTCTTGGTTACCAAAAGAAGACCGTTTTTACGAGAAATTGGCAACGCCAGATGTGACGGTAGCTGATTTAATTGGAGATGTTGATCCTATAAAAGCAGCAAATCTAAAACTGAGTTATGCAGACGATAGGGTAATCCATTTTGGAATGATACCACGCGCGAATCGTTGTATTTTTGTGATTAACGAATTACCAGATTTGCAGGCAAGAATCCAAGTGTCTTTGTTTAATATTTTACAAGAAGGCGATATTCAAATACGTGGATTTAAATTACGATTGCCATTAGATATCCAATTTGTATTTACCGCTAATCCAGAAGATTATACTAATAGAGGTAGTATTGTAACTCCGCTGAAAGACAGGATTGGTTCTCAAATTCTGACACATTATCCAGAGGAATTAGAGGTCGCTAAAAAAATCACACAACAAGAAGTAAGTGCGCTACTTTCTGAAAATAAGGAAATTTATGTGCCAGAATTAGCGAAAGATGTATTGGAACAGATAAGCTTTGAAGCGCGAGATAGTGAATATGTAGATGCCAAAAGTGGTGTAAGTGCTCGTATGAGTATTACCGCTTATGAAAACTTGTTGAGCACCGCTAAAAGAAGAATGCTAATTAATGGTGATTCAGAAACACAAGTACGTTTAACGGATTTTATGGGTATTATTCCCGCTATTACAGGAAAGATAGAATTGGTTTATGAGGGCGAACAAGAAGGCGCCGCCTTTGTAGCCGAAACACTAATAGAAGAGGCTATAAAATCCATTTTTCCCAAGTATTTTCCTGAGATAAGCAAATTAGAGCGTAAAGGGGAGCCTACTGCTTATGATGATATTATAAGTTGGTTTTTTGATCAAGACGGATTTGAACTGATAGATGGTGATAGCGACAAAGAATATCAGCAAAAATTAAACGCAATTGCTCCTTTAAACGATTTGGCACAGGAATATGGACATGATGTTAGCCAACAAGACCAGTATTTTTTAAAGGAATTGTTACTATGGGGGTTAGTGGCTTATAAAAAATTAAGTAAACAACGTATTAATAAGGGGTTGCAATTCAACGACTTGTATGGAAACTACATTAGCGGATTGTAATTATTTTCTACATTTTTAATTATTTTAAGAATATTTTTAGATTTATAACGTTATGCATAAGGGTTAGTGGATTATTAGCCTGTCAATTAACTTATATCTATCTAAAAACATGAGAAAATCCCTTTTAACACTAGGTGCTGTTGCAATTTTTGCTTCTTGTACAAAAACAGAAATTGAAGAAAAAATTGTAGAAGTTCCGGTAGAGGTTCCAGTAGAAGTTCCTGTTTACATAGAACCTGAAACAGTTAGCCTTAGTAGTACTTCAACCATGACTACAGAAGCAGATGCTGAAGTTATTACTCTTACAGCAACTATTCCAAATGCTGTTGAGGGAACTGCTGAAATCAATCTTAATTTTAATGGATCGGCTACCTTAGGAGAAGATTATACTGTTAGCAGTGAATCTATTTCTATAGCCGCAGGCTCAACTACAGGTACTATTGAATTATCTATTGTATCGGATGCTGAATTTGAATCTGGTGTAGAGAATATAATCATAAGTATGGCCGATTTGTCAAGTTCTGTAAGTCCATCATCTTCTAGTGCAGTCCAAATTGATGTAACCGATGGCGCTGCTATTGTAGCTTTTGAATCTGATATATCTAGTGTAGAAGAATATTACTATTTAACTTTTACGGCAACCCTAAGTAAACCCTTAAATGAAGACGTTGTTGTGAATTTTGATTTGGAATCATCAAACCCATTATATAGATTCTATGAAACAAATAGAAGTTCTGTAATTATTCCTGCGGGTATGATAAATGCTACAGTTGTACTCGATTTGGACGATAGTACAATTACGCCGGAAGCAAACAGACAAGCTACTTTGATTATTGAATCTGTTGCAAATGACGATGTAGTTATTGGAACTTATAATGAGATTGATATTACTACAACGGAAACTGACCAAGGGATTTCCATTATTGCTACATGGGATTCTGGAGATCAGTTTGATATGGATATCGTAGATCAATCAAGTAACGGTATTTATTCTTCGTCCTCAAGTATTAGCGGTTTTGAAGACATTTTTATTGCAGAGGGAAATTTAGCTGATGGTTCCTACGTAATTGAACTAGACGCTTATAACTTTAACGGTTCGGAGCCAGAAGTTGTAACATTTGAATTTTTAGACGATTCTGGAAATACTTATGGAGGTCCATATACCTTTACAGCTAACACACTGCCAACAAGTGGCCAAATACCAGTATTTAATCTAGAAGTATCTGGCGGCGTTTACACGGTAACACAGATTGCTACTTCCAATTAAAATAGCACAAAACTAGTTTTAGTTAAAAGCCCTTTCTTCCCGAAAGGGCTTTTTTTAGTTACTTTGTTTTAATACATACTTTATTATGGCTAAGAAAAAGAAAATCATTCCTAAATTCTCTAGATCTAAATCAAAATTAGGTAAAGCACCAGGTCATATTTCGTATGTAGGCTCAAGAGATAAGGTTCCTTCCCATTTACAGCTTATTACCTATAATGAGAATGACTTTCAACAAAGAGAAGTTCCCTACATTAAACTACCCATTAAGAACGAACTGGAAACATCCATGTTAAATGTGGTGGGCATCTCAGACGAAGATGCAATAAACAGTATAGGCATACATTATAACTTAAATAATCTTCTGCTAGAAGATGTAATGGATACTTTACAAAGACCAAAGGTAGATGAATATGAGGAGCATCTTTTTGGTGTTTTTAAAATGTTGTATCTGGATACAACCAAACAAATAAAAATAGAACATGTAAGTTTAATCTTGTTAGACAAACAGGTACTAATTTTTCAAGAAACAGACGATGATGTTTTTAACGGTGTTAGAGAAAGGATCATCAACAAATATGGCCGTATTAGGAGTAGGGGGGCAGATTATTTATTTTTTGCCTTACTGGATGCTATAGTAGACAATTATTATGTAGCCCTGGACGATGTTAGAGAAGAATTAGAAAGTTTGGAAGAGGAAGTTTATGAAAATCCAACCAAAGATACCGCCCGAAAAATACAGACATTAAAAAAAGAAATACTTCGTATACGTAAATGGGTGTTCCCTGTAAAAGAAATAGTAAATAGGTTATTGACAACAGAGCACCAACTAATTCAAGAAGATACAAAACTGTTTTTGCGAGACACTTTTGATCATTGCACAGAAATCAATGAAGATATAGTTCTTTACCGCGAAATGGTTACTAGTCTTATGGAAATGTATATGACAAATATGAGTAATAAAATGAACGAGGTCATGAAAGTTTTAACCGTAATTGCCTCTATTTTTATTCCGCTTACATTTATTGCCGGTATTTACGGAATGAATTTTACCAACATGCCAGAGCTAAACAGTCCTTATGGTTACCCATTGGTATGGGCATCCTTTTTCATTATCGGACTTGGTTTGTTAATATACTTTAAAAAGAAGGGTTGGCTTTAACACTTCTTATGTTAACAGTTTCCTTATTGGGTTAAAGCCCGTTAAATCACTTGACAAAATAGCTGCACGCTTTATATTGAAAGTGTTGGTTTGTTATTCACAAACAGGCATTTAGCTAAAGTGGCTATTATTAGCGGTAAAAATCTTCACTACCAACATTACTGTATGTTGAATCTTAAAATATTAAAAATGAACTATTTAAATTTAGATGAAGAAAAAGTCTTACCCGTAGTTATAGAGTTAAACACACTATTGGCAGACTATCATTTGTACTATCAGAAACTTAGAAACTACCATTGGAATATTGTAGGTAGAAACTTTTTTGATTTACATGAAAAATTTGAAGAACTCTATACAGACGCTAGGGTAAAGATAGACGAAATAGCAGAACGTGTACTCACCTTGCGTTATCATCCCATGAGTAATCTATCTTCTTATCTGGAAACTTCTAGCATTGAAGAGACCACAAAAATTTTGAACGATAATGAAATGGTAGAGGATTTATTAAAAGCGCATGCAATCCTAATTAAACAGATGGGCAACGTAGTAACCGAAGCGGACAAAATTGAAGATGAGGGTACAATAGATTTGATTGGTGCGTACATCAGAGAATTAGAAAAAAGTAGTTGGATGTTGGATGCATGGACAAAGACGACTACAGATACGTTGAAACGCAGCGTTCCTGCATAGACGAATGATAAATACTATTATTAATTTAAAAAAAATTGAAATGAAAAATTTAAGAAATATATTATTAGCAAGTTCTTTATTCGCTGTAACAGCATTATCTGCTCAACATAATTGGCAAGAAAAAGGTAAGGACGAAATTAAGAATGAGACAACTACAAAGACGTTAAGTTTCTATGAAAACGGAAAGAAAGTAAAGAATTCCGTGATGATTAATACAATGGTAGATGCTGAAGTAAAAACAGACCCCAAAGATAAGGGACAGGTAAACGAGGATAGAATCTTTCCACCGGTGAAGGTGACCAAAACCGTAAAAATTGATAGGGACGCGGATGATGATATAGATGAAATTATCAAGTTTAGTTACATGACCAAGGAAAAGACAGATTTTGCTCTAGTAAGTAATGGCGATGATGTTATAATTGCGGTAGAAGATGGTAACAACTTGAAAATATTGGAAGAGCAAAATTTTAAAATGAAAAGTCAAAACGAGTCAAATACAACTTATGTATATACCAATAAAAAAGGTGAAGAAATAGAGTTTGTTGTAGAAAACTTGAAAAAAGCTAGCATGAGCAAATAATTCATGTCAGTAAAATTCAATAAAAAAAACAGGGCAACGGCCCTGTTTTTTTATTTATAAATATCGGAGGATAAATACCTATCTCCTCGGTCACAAACAATAGAGACAATTGTTCCAGAGTCTATTTTATTTGCAATCCGTTGTGCAATAACAGCGGCACCACCACTGCTCATTCCGGCAAAGATACCTTCTTCCTTAGCCAGTCTTTTGGTCATTTCCACAGCCTCATCTTCAGATACATATAAAATTTCATCAACTTTGCTATCATCATAAATACTGGGTACGTAATCTGGAGACCATTTACGTATACCTGGAATTTTTGCTCCTTCTTTTGGTTGTACCCCAATTATTTTAACAGCTGGGTTTTGTTCTTTCAAAAAAGTAGACGTCCCTGTTATGGTTCCTGTTGTTCCCATGCTGGATACAAAATGGGTAACTTGTCCTTTCGTATCTCGCCATATTTCTGGTCCTGTAGTTTTATAATGCGCTTGCCAATTATCTGTATTGCCAAATTGGTCTAGCATTACATAACCTTGAGTAGAAACTTTATCCAACACATAGTCTCTTGCTCCCTCTATACCTATGTCTGCTGGGGTAAGTGTAACCTTTGCCCCGTAGGCCTCCATGGTTTTAACGCGTTCTATAGTAGAATTTTCTGGCATTACTAGTTCAATGTTTAAACCAAATATTCCCGCAACCATGGCTAAGCCAATTCCTGTATTTCCACTAGTGGCCTCTATTAATTTGGTATTGCCATCGAAATCACCACGTTCCAATCCACTTTTGATCATGTTCAAAGCAGGCCTATCTTTTACACTTCCACCAGGATTCTGGCCTTCTAATTTAAACAGCAAGTTTACATTTGGATTTGGGTTTATCTTTTTGGCGGTAACAAGGGGCGTATTGCCAATTAGCTCTAAAATATGTTTAGACATGATTCTTAGTAGGTTTTATTTTAATTGTAGGTGTATGAAAAACGGTAGAATTTGCTGGTACGGATTCTGTTATCCAAGCATTACCACCAATAATAGAATTTTCCCCAACAATAGTATCACCACCCAGGATAGTAGCGTTAGCATAAATAGTTACATTACTTTCAATTGTGGGGTGCCTTTTAATTTTTTGTAAATCCTTGGCTACATATAAGCCGCCTAAAGTTACCCCTTGGTAAATTTTTACGTTGTTCTTAATTACAGCGGTCTCTCCAATAACTACACCAGTCCCATGATCAATATGAAAAGAGTTGCCAATTTGCGCACCAGGATTTATATCTACACCGGTTTGCCTATGTGCATACTCCGTCATTAATCTAGGCACTAACGGAAAACCTTCTGCATATAACTCATGAGATAGTCTGTAAATAGCGATAGCGTAAAATCCTGGATAGGCCATATATACCTCCTCAATGGACAATGATGCTGGGTCACAATTTAAAGTGGCTTGTGCATCTTTATTTAATTTTTCTAAGATAGCAGGTAATTTTTGAACATAACGATCCCAAACTTTACTGCATGGTTTATCCGCATCCCAACAAGCCAAATCAACTAAAATCTCAAATTGTTGCTCTAATTTTTCTAGGTTCTCTAGTAAGGGCGTATTGGTGTCGAACAATGTATAAAACAAGGTATTGGTAAAGGCTTCGGTAGTTGTTTTAAGCCTAAAATCCAAGCAAGGCTGATTCTTATGTGCTCTTATTTGTTCAATTATCTTTTGCTTATCCATAAGCATTTTCTTTGTTTGCAAGAACTAAATTAGCCAAATACAAATTAGTGGTGGGGTTATATTTGGTTAACTTTAGCATTAATGTATAAACAGCATTAATCGAATGGAAAAAAGCATCATTACAAAAAATACCATAAAGTTTTTAGAAGATTTACAAGAAAACAATAATAGGGATTGGTTTGCTATACATAAACCCATATTTGAAACTCACAAAGAAGAGGCCAAGAATTTCTTTACCGCCATTAAGTCTAACTTGGAAAAACATGATACCATAGAACGGTTAAAAATGTTCAGAATTTATAGAGATGTTCGTTTTTCCAAGGATAAAACTCCCTTTAAAGCTCATTTTGCCGCTTCATTTTCCAGAATGGGAATAGCGTTGAGGGGCGGTTATTATGTAAGGATAAAACCTGGTGCTACATTTATTGCAACTGGATTTTTTGGCCCTAATAAAGAAGACCTTTATAGAATTCGAAAGGAATTTGAATTTGATATTAGTGAACTTAAAGAAATACTTGAAGATAGTCACTTTAAAGCTTTATGGGGCAAAATGGAAGGTGAAGAAGTTAAAACTGCACCAAAGGGTTTTGATAAGGCTCACCCCAACATTGAATTTATAAAAAAGAAGCAGTTTATCTTTACTAGAAAATTTACGGACAAGGAGGTGCTGTCCAATAATTTCATAGTAGAAATAGACCAATCGTTTAAAACCGTTCGTCCTTTTTTTGATTTAATGAGCGATGTCTTAACTACAAATCTAAATGGAGAATCTTTGCTTTAAACGGCTAGCTCTCTATCTAACAATTGAATTTGATCCTTTAATCGCTCTATTACCATATTCATCATTCTTTTATTTAGGGCCGAAGAATTTTTAATATAGGTCTCATACTCTTCTATGGTAAAATGGGCAATAATCATTCCTTTTAATGAATTCCTAAACTTAATATCTTTCTGTATCGCTTTTTCTATGTATAGCAATTGTTGTGGAAGGGTTAGTTCATAAAACTTATACTTATGCTTTACAATATAATTTTTGAAAACCGCAATCAACAGATTGTTTTGAAACTTAATTATTGGACGCAGCGTTAAATTTTGAAAACGCTCATCGTTACTTGTACCTTCGTGTACTTTCGCGGCTTTAATAACCGGACGTGCCTGTAAAAGGAGGGATGCCCTATTTTCCATAATTAAAATGGTTTTATCTAAAGTTACGGCTAAACAAGGTCGTTTAAATTTGTGTTTAACTTAGTTTTTAACCATGATATGAACAATTGGTATTTTCTAAAAACAAAAAAGGGCTACTAGCTAGCTAAGTTTTATTGATTATTTATTGAATTTATCCATTTTGCGTTATTGTAGTTTAGAATTTAGAAGGAATGGATTTTTTTAAGACCTACAATAATAGATTATTAAAAGTAAAAGGTTTAGGAGCTTAAAAGTGATTAGTTGAAAATAGTTGGCTAATTTTGTGGTTAAATATGGCTATCATGAGATTTCATACCAGAAAATGGGTAAAACCAGAAGATTTAAATGCAAATGGGACATTGTTTGCAGGTAAGGTACTTACTTGGTTAGATGAACAAGCGGTTATCTATGGTATAATTCAACTTGAAAATAAACGAGTAGTAACTAAATACATGTCTGAAATCAATTTTATGAGCACCGCCAATCAAGGCGATATCGTAGAAATAGGTTTAGAGGTTAAGAAATTTGGCCATAGTAGTTTAACCTTAAATTGTGAGGTTAGAAATAAAATGACCCATGAAACAATAGTTACCGTAGACAATATTATTTTAGTTAACCTAAATGAGGCCGGAAAACCGGCCCCACATGGTAAAACTAAAGTAGAATATGTAAAGGATCGTCTGGAGAAAAAAGAGAAAGAGCAAGAGGGTAAAAAGCCCTAAGATTGCTGTTGCAATTCTTTTGCTACTTGTTCTACCTGGTCTAACACCCTAAAAAGATTCCCGCCCCATAATTTCGCAATATCTTCTTTGTCGTATCCTCTTTTAACAAGTTCCAGAGTAACATTATAGGTTTCAGAAGCATCTTGCCATCCCGTGATGCCACCACCTCCATCAAAATCGGAACTTATACCTACATGGTCAATACCCATTTTTTCAACTAGATAATCTATATGATCTACAAAATCAGAAACGGTAACTCCTTTAGGTGCATCTGGCATTAAAGCGGCCATATCTGTTCCTATTTTTACAACTTTTCTATAATTCTGCATAAAATCTTGGCGCTGCTCTGCGGTTAGACTAGAAAATTGAGACCGCTCATACCATTTTATATCTAGACTATCTGCTACCTTTTGGTATATTTTTTTCATGAAAGCAGATTTTTCTTCATGTTTTTCCGTGTTTAGATAAGAACTAAACCCAACTGTTTGTACCACACCACCATTTTCTTTCAACAAGGTCAATTGTTCATCATCCAAATTTCGGGAATGGTCACATAGGGCCCTTGCGGATGAATGGGATGCAATTATAGGGGCTTTTGACAAAGCTATCATTTGTTTCATAGACTCTTTTGATGGATGGGAGATGTCTATCATTATACCAAGTCTATTCATTTCATTTACAGCTTTTTTGCCTAATTCACTTAAACCATTATATAACCATTCATCTTCTGCTTCTCCTGTATTGGAATCACAGAATTGACTGTGGCCGTTGTGCGACAAAGAAATATATCTTGCTCCTTTGTCATAATAGGTTTTAAATAAACTTAAATCTTCGCCTATAGGATATGCATTTTCCACACCGATCATAGCTACTTTTTTGCCAGAAGCAGCAATAGCTTTAGCCTCTTTGCTAGAGGTTGCTAAACCAATTCTATCTGGTGCATATTCTTCACATAGTTTGTGTATCGCATCAAATTTTGCCATGGCATTTTCAGCGGCCTTTTCGTAACCTTTAGTGGTTAAGGTATCCTGTCCTGTATAAACAATAAACCAAGCAACATCCAAGCCACCTTCTTCCATTTTAGGTAAATCAACTTGAGTCTCTAATCGTTGGGAATAATTAATACTATCCGTGAAGTTTTTAACATTGATATCTATATGGGTATCAACGGTTAACACCTCTTCATGTATTTTTTTAGCTAAGTGTTCCGTAGAAACTTCTTCTGATTGGTCTTGAGCTTGTTTTTGTTTGCAACTTAGAATCGTTAGTGCTAAACAGATAAAAATGAGTTTTTTCATTGGTCTTGAGTTTTATACCTACAAGAAAAGCAATTTGACAACAAAAAACGAAGCATAGGTAACAATTAGTTGTATGTGGGGGGTTAAATAAGGAGTTTTAATATTAATAAAACCAGCTATTTACGGTATTTAAACAGCCAAAATTCAACCACAAAAACACAACGCATTGGATACTAGAGAGTTATTAGATTATTTGACAAAAATAGAGAGCGGACTAGAAAATTTTTCTTACGCTGAGCTAAAAAGTCAAGATGCCGCGGCCCTAAAAGCGTCTTTTAATGCGTTTAAAAACGGCTTGGAGTCTCGAGTATTTGGTGATGTTGAAACTGTTCCGAGATTAAATTTAAATAATTCCAATAAGGCAAATCAAACTAATGAAACCGATTTGCATTTGGTTGCTAATGTTAGTCATGAAATAAGAACGCCGTTAAACAGTATAATGGGGTTTCTAGATTTACTTAAAGATACCGGATTGGATACACGGCAACTAGAACTTGTTAAGGCAATGGATGTGGCTTCTAATAGCATGTTTAACCTAGTTAACGAGTTGTTGGAATTTAGTAAAATAGCTACTGGTCATGAAACTTATGAGCAAGTTAGCTTTAAACCAAAAAATGTTATTGACGAGGTTGCATTTTTATGTAAAACGTTAATCAATCAAAAGAACGAGGTAAAATTCTCTCTTAATTACGATAGCGGTATTCCAGAGATTTTAATTGGAGACCCGGCAAAGTTGTCTCAAGTTCTATTGAATCTAATTGGAAATGCAATAAAATTTGTAGAAAAAGGCAGTATTAACCTTACCGTTAAACTTAAAGAAGACCGCTCAAAAAAAGTGTTTTTAGAGTTTGTAGTAGCAGATACTGGAATTGGTATCGCAAACGACCAATTAAAACACATTTTTGAGTCTTATAGGCAAGCAGACCAATTAAATCATAAAAAATATGGTGGTTCTGGTCTTGGGCTTAGCATCATAAAAGCAATAATTGAGCAACAAATGGGTTGTATAGCAGTTTCTAGCCAATTAGGCATGGGAACCACATTCAACGTTATATTGCCCTATCAAAAAGCATCGCTTATGGCAGCTAATATACAAACACAAGAGACCAAGCAAACAAGTGTAAGTATAGCCGGAGCTAATATTCTAGTTGTAGAAGACGATTTTCTTTCCAGAAAATTAATGGAAAGTAGATTAAAACAACAAGGCGGACATCCTTATTTGGCAGAGAATAAAGAGGAATGTCTTTATATTTTAAAAACAGAAAAAATAGACCTCATACTAATGGATATGCGGTTACCAGATACTACGGGTGTACAATTGGCCAAAGACATCCAAATTAAAGTAGACGGTCCACAAATTCCAATTATTTTGCTTTCCGCGGATATACAGGCTTGCTTAGAAGAGTCTTATAAAGATTACGGGATAGTAGATTTTATGCTTAAACCTTGTAAAACAGAAGAACTTTTGACCAAAATAGACCAGTACATTAACAACGACAAAAAGGAGAGTAATAACCCGGAACTAACTTTGAATAATCTTGAAAATAAACCTTTGGTTGATTTAGAAAGTTTATTTAATGAGTGCTTGCAAAAACCCGATTTGTTGGAAGAATTGGTAACCATGCTCAAAAACAATGTAGTGGAGTTCATTGGTAAAACCAAGGTACATTTAATAGAAGAAAATTATTCTGGTATTGGCTTTGCCGCCCATAAAATAAAGTCTTCTTTAAAAATGGTAAAAGCAAACGGTCTACTTAATTATGTAGAGCAGATTCAAGATTTTAGCAACAATACAGCTAATCTTGAAGGTATTAAAACACAGTACGCTTGTTTTATTGAGGCTTACAAAGCAGTAGAAGTACAAATTGACAAAGAGTTAGCCCGTTTGTTGAATGGAAAATAAATGGATAGCAAGAGTTTAATATTGGCAGAAGACGATGTAATGTTGGCATCGTTATTAAAATATAGACTAGAAAAAGAAGGGTTTTCCGTAACCCTATGCCAAGATGGCAAAAAAGTTAAAGAAGAATTAGAAGCACAACTACCAGATTTAATAGTTTCGGATATAATGATGCCTTACTTTTCAGGTATTGAGCTTACAGACTATCTAAGAAATCAGCTAAATAGTCAAATTCCAATAATACTAATCAGTGCAGCATCAAACGACGAGAACGTAGTAAGCGCGTTTGAATTGGGTGCCAACGATTTTATTTCAAAACCCGTAAGTCCTTCAGAACTGTTGGTCCGTGTAAAAAGAGAACTTATAAGAAAAAGATAAAAATACTAGTACGTAACTAACCCCCTAAATTACCTACTTATCGAAATCCCCCAAATACATACCAGCCTTTTATGGGATCTAACAGTTTTATTTGTTCTGTTAGGTGCACTTTACTTTCTGTTTATTTTTTATTACAGAAATAAAATGAGTGCTACCACTAAAAAAATTGAAGCCAAACGAGCAGAATTGGCTCCGGTTATCAGTAATTTTTTGTTTCATACACCAGAAGGTCCAAAAGAGGAACAAAAAGAATATGTAGAGCTTAAAATTACCATTAGAGACTACCTAAAAGACAAACAATTTAGAAGGGTTGTTTCTGAGGTGCTTTTCGATTTACAAAAAGACGTATCTGGCTCAACTAGAGAACGTTTGTTTAAACTATACCAAGAATTGGGTTTACATGAAGATGCCTATAAAAAATTGAATAGTTGGCAGTGGCATAAGATAGCCAAGGGTATATTGCAATTGTCTAAAATGAATGTTAAGGATGCCTACCATATTATTAAGCGTTTTGTAAACGATAGGCGTAGTGTGGTTCGCAAACAGGCCGAGTTGGCCACCGTTAGTTTGAGAACAGAAGGTATTGAGTATGTTTTAGATTCTACACGTTTTGCAATTAGTGAATGGCAACAATTAAAACTTATAGAAGTATTAGGAAATAAAGAAGGGTATAGGCCACCAGAATTTAAAGACTGGCTAATCTCTAGTAATAAAGATGTAGTGCTTTTTGCTTTACGCCTAATTAAACATTACAACCAAATTGGCGCAGAAGCTGCTATAACTACTCTGGTAAAACATAAGAACGATACAATAAAGGCGGCTGCTGTAAACTGTATAATCGATTTTAATTTTCATTCAGCCCTTCCTACTATGAAACGGGTTTTTTGGAAAAGCAATAACGACGTTAAAATTGCTATTTTAAACGCTTTTGCAGAAATGGGCACTCCTAGTGATTTATTTTTCCTAGAGGACGTAAGCAAAAACGAAAAGAATTTTCTTGTCGCTAGTAAGGCTCAAAGTGCCATGAACCGTATACAGCCAGATGCTGTATTACCATCTAAAGATTTAATAGATGTAGAAGAAGTACCAGTAGTAGAAAGTAGTACAAAAGAAGATACGGAACTAGACTTTTTGTCCTTATTGGATATAGCAGTAATTTATGAGGAAGTTCTTCCTGCCGAACAAGCCAGTATAGAGTTCTCAGAAGTAGAAGTTTATGATGTAGTAACAGTTACAGAAGAAACAGTAGAAAGCTACTATGAAAATCACTTAAATCCAGAAAAGGGCTTAGATGCGGCAAACGCACATACCATGTCTACCCAAGAAAAAATGGATATCTACATACATATGACCCAAGAAGAGCGAATTAATTTATTACTTGAATTAAAAGAAAGCTCCAAACCACAGGATATTAAGTTCTTAGAATTTATAGCTGAAAAAGAAGACCATTCCGAAATTAGATACAAAGCCTTTAGAATATTACAAGGTTTGGAAAAAAACGAAAACCAACATGTAAACGGTGGTGTTGATACCCCTGCCGTTACAGAAACAAACGAAACAGATTATACTGTGGTAGATTACGATACCATTTATAAACCAGAAGATAGTGTATTTTATCCCTTGTTTAATTACGGAGACCGCACGGGTAAAGTAGTATTGGTTAAAGAAGCTGGAAAAATTGGTACAGACAAAGAGGTAGTTTTTCTAAATCATTTACTAGAAACCGAAACAGATAAGGTACTCTTAACTGCAGTAAAAGAAGCATTGGATAGATTACAGCCAAAACCATCTGATACGGGAAAAGATGAATCGGAAACAGTAAATCTAGATAGTATTAGAAATCTAGAGGTAATCGTTGATGTTGAAACGTTAGATGAGCACAATTCAGAAGAGAAAGAAGAGGCAGATCAAAGATTACCTCTTGAATTGTTGTTCCTAAACGAAAGTTTGGAAGACGAAAATCCAAATCAAGAAGAGGAGATAGAGCAATTGTTCAGTTTTGAAATTGCACCAGAATATTTTAAAGATGATTATAATAAGCTAGTTTCTTAATCCTCATGAGTAGTGGTTCCATAGAAATATTGATACAGTACATGAACATGGTGTTTCTCACCTTTTCCGTAGTACTGTTCAGTTTATTTACCATAATGGGCTATTTATCTGCAAGGAACTCATTGCATTACCGTAAAAAAAATAGTTTTAATGATCTTTCTAAAATAATGGCTTCACCTTTGGCGCCGTCAATAACCATTATTGCGCCCGCCTATAATGAAGGTATGACCATTGTGGAAAACGTACGTTCCCTGTTAAGTTTAAAATACGTTAACTATGAAGTTATGGTAGTTAACGATGGTAGCAAAGATGACACACTAGAGAAACTTATTGCTGCTTTTCATCTGGAAAAAATAGAAAAGCAGATTGATCCCAATTGGCGATCTAAACCCATTCGCGGTATTTATAAATCTACACAAAAGTCTTTTGGTAAGTTAACCGTAATAGACAAGGAAAATGGTGGTAAGAGCGATGCTTTAAATACAGGTATGTATTTATCGGAAAACAGATATGTAGGTTGTATAGACGTAGATTGCCTTTTATTACCAGACGCATTACTGCACATTGTAAAATCGTTTTCTCAGCGTAGTAAAAAGAAGGTGATTGCCGTAGGTGGGGTAATACGCGTGGCTAATTCCTGTACTATTTCTGGAGGTACCTTGGAACAAATTAATTTGCCTACCAACTGGTTGGCCCGTTTTCAATTGTTAGAATACACGCGTTCTTTCCTTTTAGGTAGAATGGCTTGGGGTAGAATAGATAGTTTATTGATTATTTCTGGGGCTTTTGGGTTCTTTGATCGCGAAGTTGCCATAGCTGCCGGCGGTTATGACACCAATACCGTTGGGGAAGATATGGAAATTGTTTTTAGAATGCGTAGATATATGCATGACCAAAAGATTCCATATACCATAGAGTATATTCCAGATCCGTTGTGTTGGACAGAGGTACCAGAAAGTCTGGAGGTCTTGGTTAAACAACGAGATAGATGGTCTAGAGGTAATTTAGAAACACTTAAAAAACACAAAGAGATGTTTTTTAATCCCAAATACGGAACATTGGGTTTATTAAGTTATCCGTATTGGTTTTTTTATGAGTGGTTGTCTCCAATCTTAGAATTCTTTGGGTTCTTTTCCATTATCATATTCTACTTCATGGGCATATTAAACTGGGAGTTTTTTGTTGCCATTACAGCCGCAATATATGCCTTTAGTATTATGTTCTCTTTTTATGCCATTTTATGGGATGTTTACTCTTATAACCAATACAACAAGACCAAGGACATACTAATTCTTATGTTCTGTGCAATTATAGAACCGGTAGCTTTTCATCCTATAGTGGTTTGGTCTGCCATAAAGGGAAATTATAAAAAATTGTTCAACATACAGTCGGGTTGGGGCGCCATGACCCGTAAAGGATTTAGTAAAGCAGCCTAATGCAAGTTAAAGCCAACATAAAAAAAATTCGCACCCTAAAAGATTACACCCGGTTGTATCTTGGTTTTGCTATTTCCCTTATTGTTTTAGGGATCTATCAGCAAATTCAATTGTATGACCAAGGAGTTATTGCTACAGTATTTAATCGTGCATTTTACATTTTATTTGTAAACCAGCTTGGTTTTGCTTCCATAGTTGCTTTTATATTTTTATTTGCCTTTCGCTTTTTTGAAAAACGTAAGCCTGGTTTAGGATACCGATTAAGTATGGTTTTCTATGGTATTCTGCTTTTTTTGGAGGCTATTTTGGTACTCTATTTTGTAAAAAACTACTCGCTTTTAAGTTACGATGCCTTAAACGAAGGTTTTAACCTTACGCTTACTCTTAATAATATTTTCCACTTTCTAGTATTAATGGTTATCCTTGTTGGTTCGTATGTCCTTAGTTATAAATTTGCTTCTAGGCTCAACGCAATTTTAGGTCATCTATATCCGTATATTTTCTTTTTATTGGTTTTTATAATAGGTAGTCTATTTGTTGAAAAAAATTATATAAACGAGAATAAAACCCAATACCTGTTCGCTAATAAAATAAAGGAGGTCTTAGATTTAAATACCTATAAAGGAGAAAAGGAATTTCCTTTGCTAAAGCCAAGCTTGCAAAACCATGAGCTGTCCCAGTTTATCAAACAAAACAATAAGCCGCCTAATATATTTATCATAATATTAGACGGAATACCAAAATCTTTAACGGATGCTACAGACCCAATGGCAGTCTTTATGCCTAATCTGGTAGAAATGACAAAGGTCTCCGTTCAATGGCAGAATTTTTATAGCAACGGAACAGAAATAAATGATGCCGTAACCAACATTACCGGTTCGTTGCCTTATGGTTATAATGGCTTCTCGATGCTACCGCAGACCATAAATAGAAACACCCTTTATGGTTTCTTGAAAAAGAATGGTTACCGAAGCTATTTTCATTATGGTGGTAATTTAGGAATTAGCGGTCTAGATACCTACTTAAAGCAAGAACGTGTGGATGTGGTCTTGGATAAAAGTAAATTTGGACCTAATTATAAATTACAGTTGGCGGATAGGGCAGGAGTAAGTTTAGGCTATCCAGATGGTGAATTGTATAGAAAGTGGGCTTCTTCTTACCAAATACCTAATACTCCCAAAATAGAATTACTCGTAAATCTAAGTAGTCAAAAACCCTTTAATTTTCCAGACAAAGAAAAGTTTATCGCTCAAGTAGAAAAAATTTCATTAAACCCTAATTTTTCTAGGCAAGTTCAAAAGCAAATCCAAAAAAACAA
Organism: Croceivirga radicis; assembly: GCF_002072105.2. Classification (GTDB taxonomy): domain Bacteria; phylum Bacteroidota; class Bacteroidia; order Flavobacteriales; family Flavobacteriaceae; genus Croceivirga; species Croceivirga radicis. The sequence continues at coordinate 46,788 of NZ_MTBC01000004.1, read as the reverse complement.
AGCATATTTTGCTTCTTTACCGTACGTGGACCAACAACTGCAGAAGTTTATTAATCTTCATAAAGAAACCAATGAACATCAGAATACTTTATTTGTAGTTACCAGTACGGCAAATAAATATCTACCTTCAGAAAATGCAATAGAAAGGCATCATGTTCCATTCTTTCTCTATGGTCCGCTAATTAAAAATCCGCAAGTGATTACTACGGTGGCCTCCCACCAAGATGTGGCCCCAAGCCTCTTAGGTTATTTAGAAGAAAACTATAATATAAAGACAGCGCCACAGGTTACTTGGTTAGGTAGTGGTTTGTTAAAAGATAAAAAGGATTTTGCGTTGCATAATAAGAAAGGCTATTTAGAGGATTTCTACAGTAACGGTTATTTTTTACTAGATGATCAACTGGTTAAGGTGGAATCAAAAGGAGAATTACAACCAATAGAAAATACAACGGAAGCACAGCGAGTAAAGTCAAGGTTTAAAGCGTACAAAGCAGTATCCAAATATGTTACTACGCATGATAAGTTATTACCTAAAGAATTAGCCATTTTCCCGGCAGATAACAAAGTATTTAGTGATGCTGACCTGGTCTACATTAACAGTGTGTTTTCAGGTCTTGATTATGATAAAGGATACCAAACAGCCAAAGAGCTGGCCCATTCTGGCAACCTAGAAGGTGCCTTATTATTGGCAAATTACATATTGCATAAAGTTCCTGGGCATGTAGATGCTAAAATATTAAAAGGTAGAATATTCTCTTGGTCTAAACGTTATTATGACAGTATAGAGTTGTTAGAACAGGTGGTAGAATTGTACCCGCAATATGAAGATGGTTACGCTGCGCTTTTAGACGTATACTACTGGTCTGGAAACAATCATAGAGCTGCTTTTTTAGCTGATAAACTAAAAGAAAATAGGGTTGGTTCAGATGATTTGGATTTCAAGTTAAAAAGATGTAACCAACAAATTAAAGCTTTAAGCTCCTTGTAATTGAATGAAATTTTACTACCTACATATTAGTTTGTTATTCTTCTTCTTTACCATAATTGGTAAATCTTTGGCGCAGACAACTATGGATGCCGATGCCAATTTTATCACCGCCAGAGACTTAGCTTTTAGTGGTGAGAAAGTTGCTGCTAGAAAACAATTAAATGCACTATTGAAACATTACCCAGAATACTCAGATGCTTCTGTTTTGTTGGCAAAATTAGATAGTTGGGACGGCAATTATGACAATGCACGCAGGCAACTAAATAAGATAACTTCAAACAAGCGTAACCATAGGGAGGCTTGGATGGCAGCTATACGTAATGAGAAGTATGCTCAGAACAATCAAATAGCATTAGGTTTAACCCAAAAGGCTATATCGTACTTAGGTACAGATGAGGAATTAGAAACGTTAAGAGAGGAGTTAATCACCACCCTTACCACAACGCCGGAAATACAAGAAACCCTTAAAAAAGAAAATCAGGAATTAAATAGAAGAAATACAATTGGTGTTTTTACAGGCGCTGAGGCTTTTGATATGGTTTATGATCCAATTTATAGGGGAGAATTAAATTATCAGCACCGTTCCAAAATTGGTACGGTAATTCCACAAATTCAATTTTCTCAAAGATTAGATACCATAGGGGCACAATATGGTTTAGAGTATTACCCTAAGATAAATAAATCATGGCATGGTTACTTGGGCTACTTTTATTCAAAAGCAACCATTTTTCCAAACCATACGGCAGGAGCAGAAATTTATAAGGAACTTCCTAAAGGCTTTGAAGCTTCTATTGGCGGAAGGTATATTCAATTTGGAGCTGGAGGTTCCGTAATAATTGGCACGGGTTCTTTTGGATGGTATAAAGGTAATTCTTATTTCTCTGCTAGGCCATATGTAGCCATCAAAGATGATGGAGGTATTGGTGTTTCGGGCACCTTATTGGCTAGACGCTATTTCAGGGATGGGGATACTTATTTTGGTGCAAGGTTAACTTACGGATTTGATTCGCAATTGAACCAATTCATAGCCAATGATAGGTTACTGTCAGAAACTATACTGTATTTGGAAAGTCAACGTGTAGATTTAGAATATCAATTTGCCAACAAAAATAACTCTAACGTGTATACCGTAAATGCAGGTGTACGTAGGCAGGAGTTGGCTTTTGACTCTGGAAACTATTTCTGGGGATTTAATGTGGGTTTGCGTTACCAAATTCGATTCAAGTAGGGTAACGGTTCGATAGACTACTTAATATTGTCTGGTCCTAACCAACTACGCTTGATAATTACCATAATTCTAACTCATTCCGATACTTTTATAACCGCTATGTACTTTCTACTAAGTAACAGCAACTACTGCAATAAAGTCGTTTAAAAGAACCTTTTAAAAATACTTTTAACTAAACTTTCACAACAAAATTAAAAGCATACACCACAAATTGTTGAAGAGCTGACCAGATTGAAATAAGTTAGTATCAGTTAATAACCCAAATTAAATTAACTTAATCACTACCACTATGTTATACGATACCTACGGTGAAGAGTACTTAGCTTTCTTGCAAGAATTGAATGAAATTTTAAGTGTAAACCAATTAGTAGAATTAGATTACCTATAGTCAAAACCAAATCAAAAATCTTAGTCATGAAAAACTACAAAAACGAAAATAGTGCTTACACCAATTTTATTCAGAACCTGAATGAAATTTTAAATCATTTTGAAATTAATCAACTAAATTGTTCTTAGTTTAAGTGTGTGTTAATAGAAAAGGGAGCTTTGAATAAAAGCTCCCTTTTTTATTTAGCCTAAATAGGTTTTTAGTATTTTGCTCTTAGAGCTATGTCTTAGCTTTCTAATGGCTTTTTCCCGTATCTGGCGTACGCGTTCACGTGTCAAATCAAACGTAGAGCCTATCTCTTCAAGCGTCATGCTTGGGTTTTCACCAATTCCGTAATATAGGCGTACCACGTCAGCCTCTCTAGGCGAAAGGGTTTCCAATGCTCGATTTATCTCTGTGTATAAAGACTCGTGCAACAAAGATTTATCTGGTTTTGGAGATTCTCCCGAGCGCATAACATCATATAGATTAGACGTCTCTCCCTCTTTTAAGGGTGCATCCATAGATACATGTCTACCTGTATTCTTTAAAGATTGTTTTACCTCAGAAACGGTCATATCTAATTCCTTGGCAATTTCTTCGGGAGATGGTGGTCTTTCATGCGCTTGCTCTAAATAAGAAAACGTCTTTTTAATCTTATTTATAGATCCAATCTTATTTAAAGGTAAACGCACAACTCTAGACTGTTCTGCCAGCGCCTGTAAGATAGATTGTCTGATCCACCAAACTGCATAAGAAATAAACTTAAAACCTCGGGTCTCATCAAATCGTTTAGCCGCTTTAACCAGACCAACATTTCCTTCATTTATTAAATCTGGTAGTTTTAAACCTTGATTTTGGTATTGTTTGGCCACAGAAACTACAAACCTCAAATTGGCATTGGTTAACTTTTCCAAAGCAACTTGATCACCGGCTTTAATTCGCTGTGCTAATTCTACTTCTTCTTGGGCAGTTATTAAATCAATTTTACTTATATCTTGTAGGTATTTATCTAAGGATTTGGATTCACGGTTAGTTACCTGCTTAATGATTTTTAATTGCCTCATTCTCTATATAATTCAGATTTGTATATAAGTACTCATTATAGGCTTTTTAGCCCGTTTTTCCAAATGGCAAATGGTAATGTTTTCCAAAATTTACCAAGAGTGCTAAATCATGGGTTTTCAGACAGATATCAATTTTTACCAAGGAAAGCGGTTGTTTTTCTTTTTACCGGGGCAAAAATCTGCTAATTTTGTAGGGTTTTTTAAAAATCGCCTAAACCATAAATAGATTTTGGAGTTACAAAAAGAAGTTGCCAAAAAGAACTTATACGATTACCAATTGGCCGATCTTAAAAAGATTTTTGCCGAGTTGGATAAAATGCCAGAAGGAAGCAACATGCTTTACCAATTACCAACTGGTGGTGGTAAAACCGTTGTATTTTCTGAAATTACCAGAAGATACATAGAACAGACCGGAAAAAAGGTAGTTGTACTTACCCATAGAATAGAATTGAGCGGGCAAACCTCTAAAATGCTTAAGGGCTTTGGGGTTAGCAACAAGATTATTAATAGCGAGGTTAAAGAATTAACGGACCAAGACAAATACAAATGTTTTGTGGCCATGGTAGAAACCTTGAACAATAGGCTACAGGAAGATAAAATTAAGTTAGAGAACGTTGGTCTTGTAATTATTGATGAAGCCCACTACAATAGTTTTAGAAAGCTTTTTAAATTCTTTGAAAAAGCAAATATCTTAGGTGTTACCGCAACGCCACTAAGTAGCAACATTAAATTACCTATGAAAGACAACTATAAAAAGTTGATTGTAGGTAAGAGTATCAAATCTTTAATAGAGGATGGTTTTTTGGCCAAAGCTAACCTGTATAATTATGACGTAAGCCTTAGGACCTTGAAACTAGGTATGAACGGAGACTACACCGTTAAATCTTCTGAGGAATTCTATGGTAACCATAGCATGCTTGGTAAATTACTTGCTGCTTATGAGGAAATAGGGAAGGGAACCAAAACACTTATTTTCAACAACGGTATCAATACCTCTTATTATGTTTATGAAACCTTTAAAAAAGCAGGTTATAATGTAAGGCATTTAGATAACCGTAACACGGCCACAGAGCGTAAAGAAATATTAGAATGGTTTCATAAAACACCAGACGCTATTTTGTCCTCCGTAAGTATCCTAACCACAGGTTTTGACGAACCTTCTGTAGAAACCATTATTTTAAATCGTGCAACCCGATCATTGACTTTATATTTTCAAATGATTGGTAGGGGATCTAGAACGTATAAGAACAAAGAATCATTCAACGTGGTGGATTTGGGTAACAATATAGCTCGTTTTGGCCCCTGGGACGAACCTATAGATTGGCAAGAAATCTTTCACTTTCCAGATTTTTATTTAGAAAATATCAAGAACGATGAAGATATTGAACGGGAATTTGTTTATCAAATGCCAGATGAATTAAGAGCCAAGTTCAAGAATTCTGAAAATATTAAGTTTGATATTAAAGCGGAATACAAAAAAGTTTTTGCCGAAGGCCTAAAATCTAAAATAGTCCTAGAACGTAGTATTGAACAACACGCTCAGATCTGCGTAGAAAATTCTGAAGATGTGTTTGATGCTCGCATTTTGGCCAAAGAGTTAAAAGATGAGATTCAATTTCGAGTGCGCCAATATTCCTACTGCATCATGAACAATACCAAGAATTATAAAGAGTGGTTAGAAGAAGACTACGAGCGTAAATTGCGTTCTAGTATTTCTAAGAAGTTTGCGCAACGTATGTAATGGATAAAATATTGATTGTAGGATATGTTTGGCCAGAACCCGATACCACAGCGGCTGGTGAGCGTATGATGCAACTATTGGAGTTGTTTTTAACCCACAATTTTGAAGTACATTTTGCCACCACCGCTGCCAAAACCGAATACTCTGCCAACTTAGAAGCACTTGGTGTGCATTACCAAGCAATTGCATTAAACAGTGATACATTTGATAGTTATTTACAGCAGCTAAATCCTCATGTAGTTGTTTTTGACCGTTATATGTTGGAAGAACAATTTGGTTGGCGAGTACGGGAACAGTGCCCAGATGCCTTGCGGATTCTAAATACGGAAGATTTACATTCTTTGCGTGAAGCACGGCAAATAGCGCATAAAAAGAAGAATCCATTTAAATTACAAGATTGGTACACCCATCCAAAAACGCAACGAGAAATTGGTAGTATTTATCGCTGTGATTTAACCCTGCTTGTCTCAGAGTACGAAATGCAGCTTTTACAGCAAGAGATAGGTATACAACCAGACTATCTTCTGCATTTGCCCTTTTTATTAAATCCACGGACGCAAGAAAAACCAGTTTATGATAGGCGTAAAGATTTAATCACCTTTGGTAATGGAAAACATGCACCAAATGTAGATAGCATTACCTATTTAAAACATGAGATTTGGCCTCTGTTACGCCAAAAATTACCCAAAGACACAAAATTGCACGTGTACGGGGCATACTTACCGCAACAGGTGAAAGAATGGCATAATCCAAAAGAAGGTTTTATGGTACATGGTTGGGTAAAAGATTTAAAAGACAAAGTACAACAGGCACGTTTGGTATTGGCACCATTGCGGTTTGGAGCGGGAATTAAGGGTAAATTAAGTTTAGGAATGGAATGCGGAACGCCTAGCGTTACCACGAAGATAGGAATAGAAGGTATGGGTGACCCTAATAATTGGCCGGGGGTTGTAGCAAATACTCTAAAAGAATTTGTTGATGAAACCATACGCTTTTATCAAGATGAAAAGCTCTGGAAAGAAGCGCAAGAAAAAGGATTTCAGTTTTTAAAAAATCATTTTGATAAAGCTTTACAATCACAAAAGTTCCTAAACACTCTCCATAATATTCAAGAGAATATCGTCTCGCATCGTGCTAAAAATATAATAGGGAATCTTTTGCATTCCAATAGCTTAAATGCAACTAAATATATGGGAAAGTGGATTACGGAAAAAAATAAAGGAAACCATTAGAGCTTTCTGCTTTCTTTACTGAAGACACAGTTTAAATCCTAGTTTATATAATTGTTCTTTGAATGCATCTAAAAATTAGAGGCAAAAGCACGGTAACGTAAACCCGCTACAAACACTACACCACCTATGGCATTACCCAGTAGGGCTAGACCTTGAAAACCCAGGTAATCGCTTATAGAAACCTTTTGCGTAAAAATAAGTCCTGCAAATACCTCAATATTTCCTACAATGCTATGGTGAAAACCAGCAAAACCTACTGTAAAGGTTATTAAATAGATAATAACAATTCGACTAATGGTATCTCTAGAAGAACTTAAAAGCCAAGATAATACGGCCATAAGCCATCCCGCGAAAATAGCACTACCTAAGGTCAATAGCGGTCCCGATTTTGAAACGTGATGTGCAATTTCTTCTATGCTTTCTATGGTTATAATCTCTAAAGATAGCCCAGTATGGCCGCCTAGAAAGGCAAAAATATATCCACCTAATAAATTCCCAAGAATAACAATACCCCATAATTGTAATAGTTCTTTTACGGAACGTCTTTTGTGTAAAACAGGAAGGGTAAGCAACGAAGTTTGTTCGGTAAACAATATAGATTTTCCAAGAACTACAATTATAAATCCCACAGGATAGGCAAACGCCAAAAGAGGAAACAGAAGGTCTTCTGAGACTTTACCTTTTAACAAATGGTGTAAAATGGCCAAGAGTAAAAAACTAAACCCGATTTCTAATCCGGCGATTAAGGCACTAATAAAAACATTGGTCTTTTTATTTTTATAGGTCTCCAAGCCTTCGCAAAGTTGGTCTACCAAGATAGCTTCTTCAGTTTTTACCTGCTCTTGGTTCGCATTTTCATGCACCTCCTCAATTTTTTTATCCAGTTCTTCTTTTTCTGCCATAGCCACGCAAATTACTAGATTTAAATATCTTGGATTAACTGAATTGGTGTTTTTAGGTGCTTTTACCCATACTGTTTAGTATAATTTATGCAGTATTAAGAGCTTGGTTTATGAACAAAACAATTTCTCCATCACTACAAACGCTATACCACCTTTTCTATAGGTTTTATTGGTTCTTTGCAGACCAAAACGCTCGTAGTACTTAGCCTTTTCAACGCGTGCATTGCACCAAATACGAGAAACGGAACCATTAGAGTACCTCTTAAATACTTCGGTTAACAATTGGGTGCCGTATCCTTTTCCTTGGGCTTCGGTTAGTGTGGCGAACTTTCTAAATTGCACCCCCTCTTGGGTTTGGAACAAAGAAATGATGCTGGTTAAGTGTTCTCCTACAAATAACCCCAAATGCGAACCTTCTGCGTCTTTTTCTAGTTTTATAAATTCTATGGACTGGTTGGGCCACATTACGCTATGCCTTATAGGCCATGTTTTGGTGTAATGGATAGGTTTAATATGGATTTCAGTTTTCACTGGGTTAAAGATACTGGCTTTCTGTTATTTTTTATTTCCATATTAAGGAAATTTTGTATATTGTTTCCGTTTATAAGAAATATTACTTATAATTTCCAATAATAGGAAAATATGGCAGAGCAGTATTACATAATTATGGCAGATGTTATCGATAGCCGCTCCATTACTAAAGATAAAGGTTTTATGGAGGCGTTTAAATCGCTCATAAAACAGGCCAATTCTACTTTTTCGGATGCTATTTTATCGCCCTTGACCATAACGCTAGGAGACGAGTTTCAAGGAGTGGTAGCTAATAAAAATACATTATTTGCTCTTCTATTTTATTTAGACGAACAATTGTTGGCATTGGGCTATCCTTTTAAATTACGCTATGCACTGGTCTATGGTGAAATAGAAACACCTATAAACCCTAAAATAGCTCATGAGATGTATGGTAGTGGTTTAACGCGGGCCAGAGAAGGTTTAGAATCGCTCAAAGACATGGAACCCCATTATTATGTACAATTGCAATCGTATACAGACATGCAACTACAACTGAGTTTATATTTGTACCAGAATATAAAAACAGGGTGGAAAAGCAGTGAATCTAAAATTATTTCCGCATTTTTAACCCATAAGGATTATAAAAAATTACAAGAAATAGGATTGTACAAAACACGTTCTGGAGCTTGGAAAAAGTACAATTCTTTACAAATTGAGGCCTACGAAACGGTAAAAAAATTGATTTTAAATATCATAGCAAATGAGCGAACTTAAATTTCACATCTTATACTATGTAATTATAGAAGTCTTTTTGCTCATTATCTTCTATGCGGTATCTAAATGGTTAGACCCTAAGAACAGCAGAAAAAGTATAGGGCAAAAAAGTACCTCTTGGCTCAAAGGCTTTTTAGAGCGTGTATTTTTAACTTTTTTATTGCTAACTGGTTTTCAAGGTTCTGCCTTGATTCTTTTTGGTGCTATTAAATTAGGGACCCGTTTGGACAGTGATAAAGAGGCCAAAGTAAATAATGATTATTTTATAGTAGGAAATTTTATCTCTATTGCAGCTGCGGTATTGGCATTCCTACTTTTTAAACCTTTTATAAAAATTAATTTATAACAATGGATAATACACCCAATTGGCAAACGGCCATAGAATTTGAAGACATTACCTATAAAAAGTGCGATGGTGTGGCACGTATTGCCTTTAATAGACCTAATGTACGTAACGCATTTAGACCAAAAACCACGGCGGAATTGTATAAGGCATTTTATGACGCACAAGAAGACACTTCTATTGGCGTAGTTTTACTCTCTGGCGAAGGACCATCTACCAAAGATGGTAAATGGGCATTTTGTAGCGGTGGCGACCAAAAGGCTAGGGGACATAAAGGCTATGTAGGTGAAGATGGTTACCACAGGTTAAACATACTAGAGGTACAACGTTTAATACGCTTTATGCCTAAAGTAGTTATAGCCGTTGTACCTGGTTGGGCCGTTGGCGGTGGCCACAGTCTGCACGTTGTGTGCGATATGACGCTAGCAAGTAAGGAACACGCTATTTTTAAGCAGACAGATGCCGATGTAACAAGCTTTGATGGCGGATATGGCTCTGCCTATTTGGCCAAAATGGTGGGCCAAAAGAAGGCGCGTGAAATTTTCTTTTTAGGTAGAAATTACTCGGCGCAAGAAGCCTACGAAATGGGAATGGTAAATGCAGTAATACCCCATGATGAACTAGAAGCAACTGCTTATCAATGGGCACAAGAAGTATTGGCTAAATCGCCTACATCTATAAAAATGTTGAAGTTTGCCATGAACTTAACGGATGATGGCATGGTTGGCCAGCAAGTATTTGCAGGAGAAGCTACCCGTTTGGCCTATATGACGGAAGAAGCCAAAGAGGGAAGAAATGCTTTCTTAGAAAAACGTAAGCCTAACTTTGGTGAAAATAAATGGATTCCCTAATACAACAAAAAAAGGAAACCCGTTCCTTAATAAAGTTTGGAACGGGTTTTATTTAATTTTTTTTGATTGCCTTCTAATTCTTTTTCAGCCTTAGCTAGTTGGTATTCTAGCTTTTCTTTTTTTACAGGTTCCAATTCTTCTGCCATTTTTAATTTATTTCTCAACTTGGCAATGCGTCTTTCATTAGAACGTACCTTTTTTTGAGCTTTTAAAAGCTTTTTCTCTGCACTTTGTTGTTTTTTAAGGGCTTTTTCCGCCTGTTTGGCAGCTTTTTGTTCCGCCTTTATCGCCTTTTCGCGCTCTTTGATTATGTTTTCAGACGTTTCTATGGTTACCTGGTCCGTAACTACAGGTGAAGTAGTGGTTTGTGCAGTAACCTGCATAAACCCCATGAATCCTATTGCTAATAAAAGTATATTCCTTATCATCTATAAAAGTGTTATCGTTATACACAATTAAGACACAAAAAGGGAAGAGAAGTCACATAGTAATATTGGGAGTAGGTTAAAATTGAAAAGAGCCTTGTCAGATGACGAAGGCCCTTTTACGAGAACACTATATGAAAATGAAAATTTTGTTTTTCTTATTTAATACGTTGTAAATGTAGTAGGCAAGGAAGCTAATCTGAAATTATTGTTGTAAAGTGCCTTTAAATTGTGGTGAAGTTCAAAAATTCTGTTTGTAGCCTCTTAAGAACCCATTTAAATTGAAAAGAGCCTTGTCAGATGACGAAGGCCCTTTTACGAGAACACTATATGAAAATGAAAAAATTTACTTCTTTGTTTATTACGTTGTAAATGTATATTGCTTGTTCTCATAAAAGAAAATATTGTTGTGTAAGCCCTGTAAACTGTGGTATGTTTATGAAATACTGTTATATGCTTATTCTACCACTGCGGCAGCCACCATACTTAGAAAAGCATTGGCATCATAATCTGGCCTTTCGGCCAAACCGGTTCTAACGATTACCAAATTTTTAGATGGAATAATGTATACATGTTGCCCTTGGTAACCATTCATCGAATATAAATCTTTTGGAACATCTGGGTAATCTCCTTTGCTATTTAGCCAAAATTGACCACCATAAGTACCATTGGAATTTGCCGTTGGTCTGGTTATGTACGTTATCCAATTTTTATCAAAGAGTTCTTCTCCATTCCAAACTCCGTTATCTAAATACAATTGCCCAACACGTGCCCAATCTCTTGTACTGGCCCAGCCATAAGAGGAACCTACAAAATTACCAGCCAAATCGGTTTCAATTAAAAAACTATGTGCACCAATTTTATCTAAAAATTCCGCGTAAGGAAAATCCAAATAATCTTGGTAATTTCTAAACTGTTGCCGTAAAATACCAGATAATAAATTGGTAGTCCCAGAAGAATAGTTCCAAATTTCGCCTGGCTTTGCAATAGCTTCTTTATTTTTTTGTGCAATTGTCATATCATTATCTAGAAACAACATTTGGGTAACATCAGATATTTTGGTGTAATCTTCCTCCCAGGCCAAACCGCTTTGCATTCGTAATAAGTGGTTTAAGGTTATGTTTTTTCGGGTGTCATCTTTCCATTCCGTAATTGGTGCTGGCCAATTCACTTCAATCTTACCTTGGTGCTCTAGAATACCAAAACAGGTGGCAAGCAAACTTTTGGTCATAGACCAACCTAAAATAGGGGTGTTCGCATTAAAACCATCTGCATAACGTTCTGCGATCAAATGTCCTTTGTACAATACTAATGCCGTTCTTGTTTTTTGAATTTCCGGGTCTGAAAAGACCTGTGCCATGGCCATACTCAGTTGGTCGTAATCTATTTCCTTAAATGTGCTATCCTTGGGTGGTAAATGACCATATGGATAAGCAATAGAATCAAAATGCTGGTTTCTGTTTGGTCTTATATATGTTTTGGAAGATTTAAAATCATCAGGTACTAGTGCTCCGCCTAAACCAGTTCTAAATATGGCCTTCCGGTTCTGTAAGCCATATACATTTGCCGTCGCTTCTTTTTTAGAATGATTGTAGTTGACATCTGCTAATTTTATTAAAGGTGCGTCTAGATCAATAGCTTTTACACTATCTGGCACATGGTTGGCAATCAATACACTAGATACCATATACTTAGCAGCATAGCCAGAAATCATAGTTAGTTTTTTATGGTTTACATAGAAGACTATACCTATAAATACCAGTAGTAAAAGGGCAATTCTTTTAAACCATTTCATAAACTTGATTTTTAATGTACACTAAATATACCATTTATAAGCAAGGTAGAAGAATGCAATTACAAAAGGGTTGTGCATTGTTTTTTGGTTCTGGTTCAAGAATAGTTTACTTTAGAATTATGCATAGAGTTTGGGTAATATTGTTTGGTTTTTTACTAATGGGTTGTGCAACGGGCGCCAAGATTATTGATAAGCCAATAGATTTTGATAAAAGCCGTATAGCTTTGACACAGTCTTATTTAAAACAGCATTATGGGTTAGAACAAGAGCATATTACCATAATACCAAAAATGATTGTAGTACATTGGACGGCCATACCTACTTTAGAAGGTTCTTTTAACGCTTTTAAAACCAACACACTACCTAGCTCTAGAGATGATATTACCAGTGCAGGAAATTTAAATGTGTCTAGTCAGTTTTTAATAGACCAAGATGGTACAATCTATCGTTTAATGCCAGAAACATATATGGCAAGGCATGTAATTGGTTTAAACCATTGTGCCATTGGTATTGAAAATGTAGGAGGTACCAAAAACAAACCCTTGACCAAGAAACAATTAAAAGCGAATATTGATTTAATTACCTATTTAAAAAATAAATATCCATTAGATTATCTTATTGGACATTATGAATATACTTTTTTTGAAGGTCATCCACTTTGGTTAGAGGTAGACCAGGATTACCGTACCATTAAAACAGACCCAGGAAAAGATTTTATGACTAATTTACGCAGGGCTACAAAGGCCTTAAATTTTAAACCATTACCTAAATGATTAAACCAAAGAGTAATATCTTTTATGCTTTCTTAATTTGTTTGCTGTGGCAGTCTAATTTTTATGCTCAAGATTTAACTGAAAGTTTATACGGTACTTATAATGATTACAAGGAAAAGTCACTAGATAAAAGAAGAATAAAGCACCATCAATTACAACCGTTGATCAACAACTTAAAAACGAATTCTAGGTACACAGTTAAAAAGGTTGGAGAATCCATAGAGGGGAGAGATTTACGTTTAATAAGTATTGGAGAAGGTCCGGTTAATGTTTTTCTTTGGAGTCAAATGCATGGAGATGAGCCAACGGCTACCCAAGCCATTTTTGATATTTTTAATTTCTTGAATGGAGATGCCTTTAAGGCAGAAAAGAAAGCCATTCTTAGTAAACTAACCTTGCATTTTTTACCTATGCTCAACCCAGACGGGGCAGAGGTATTTACACGAAGGAATGCGCTAGGTATTGATATAAACAGGGATGCCTTGAGGCTACAGTCTCCAGAAGGTCAAGTTTTAAAGCGAATTCGAGATAGCGTAAATGCAGATTTTGGATTTAATTTACATGACCAGAGCCGGTATTATAACGCAGAACGCACCAATAAACCAGCTACCATCTCTTATTTGGCAACCGCATACAATTATGAAAAAGATATCAATGATGTACGGGCAAATGCCATGAAAGTTATTGTATATATGAACAATATAATTCAAAAATATGCACCCGGTCAAGTAGGTAGATATGGAGATGATTTTGAACCCCGTGCGTTTGGAGACAACATAGCCAAATGGGGAACAAGTTTAATTCTGATTGAATCTGGTGGTTATGGTGGGGACCGGGAAAAGCAAGAAATACGTAAGCTCAATTATGTTTCCATTTTATCTGCTTTATATACCATTGCCAATGAAAGTTATAAGGATATATCCGTAGAAGCTTATGAAGAAATACCCAGAAATGATCGTAAGATGTTCGATTTAAAAATAGAAAATGCCACCTATATTTTAAATGAGAAAGAGTATACTATAGATTTAGGTATTTACAGAAATGAAATAGACGATGTTTACCACAATAATTTTTATTACAAGAGTAGTATCATAGATCAAGGCGATTTATCTACTTTTTACGGTTATGAAACTTTTGACGCTACCGGATATACCATTGTACCTCCAAAAATAGCATCCGCCGAGGTACAGCCTAGTGGTAAAGAATTCTTTGTGCTAAACGCGAAAGATTTGTTGAAAACAGGTAATGCTTATGTTAGGGCAACTAGCATTCCAAAAGAATTAACCTTTTCTAAGTCTCCAATTAACTTGGTTTCTAAAAATTATAGGTTATCGGATTTTAGGTTGCAACCTGGGGTTAATCCTACTTTCTTTTTGGCAAAAAATGACAAAATTACCCACGCAGTTATTAACGGATTTCTTATTGATTTAAGTAAATCTATGGAATCACAAAATACTGGAAACGGTATCCTTATAAAATAGAATTGAAAAATCTAATACAAAAAAGAGGGCTATTTAGCCCTCTTTTTTATTGAATTGGTGTTACTTCAAATTTTCTAAATTCTACTGGACCATGGTCGCCCTGAATCATAAAAGCTCCGGGCTCACCCTCTTTACTATCTAAGGCGCCACCAGTAATACCAGGAATAGTTTGGTCTGTTATAATTTGTTTACCGTTTGCTATGATAGTAATACGGTTTCCTATTAACGTAATTTCATATCGTTGCCATTCATTTGCTTTTTTGGCCGCATTCTCATTGGGTTCTAAAAACCCATAAATACCGCCAAAATAAATATCACTAGGTTTAAGACCAAAGTTATCCGCAATTTGTACCTCATATCGGCCACGTAAATAAATACCGCTATTGCTTTCTGCTGGATATTTAAACTCAATTACGGCCTTAAAATCATCAAACTTTTGGTCACTTATTAAGTTAGCACCACTTTTAGGGCTTTTTAGAATTCCATTTTCAACAATCCATTGGTTTTGGTCTCGGTCTGCATGCCAGCCGTCTAAATTTTTACCATTGAATAGTTTTATGGTTTTTCCTATTCTAGGTGTAGTATTATACGGTAAAGTAGGTGCCGGTACACCAGTAAAGTTTACTTTGTCGCCATTGGTATAAGTCATAACACCAACTAATGCACCATTTTTTAAATTACCCTTAAAATGCATGTCTTGTCCTTTGGGTTCCCACTGCCTAGGAATACTAAATTCAAAACTGGTACCATCTAGTTTAACTTCAGAAATAGGCCTTGCGCTGCCAAAAGCAAAAACGAACCGTCCAACAAATGTTTCGTGTCCAGAATGTCTTATCTCTAGCCAGGAAGGTTGTGTTTTTCCTTCAAAATCCATTTCTAAATCCCATCTACCCTCTAGTGGGTTTTCTTGCGCAGATGCAATTTGGGTTGATAGTATTACCAGAAGTAAGGTCAAAATTTTGTTGGTCATGGTCTATATCTTTTAACCCGAAAGATAACCAAAATAAAAAAGGAAGGTATTACCCTTCCTTTTTCGAAAATATTTATGTGATGTTTTCCTATTCTAGCTCTCAGAATCTAACAGCGCGAAGAATTTATCCAAATCTGGAATAATTACAATACGTGTTCTTCTATTTTTTGCCATGCTGTCCTTATCCGTGTTTTCTACCAATGGTTGGTACTCACTTCTACCGGCAGCTATTAACTGGGTTGGGTCTACGTTATATTTTTCTTGTAACGTACGTACAACAGAAGTAGCACGTTTTACACTTAAATCCCAGTTGTCTTCTACCACAGCCGTGTTAATAGATCTAGAATCTGTATGGCCTTCTACCATTACTTCCATGCTTGGTTCAGAATTTATTACTTCTGCAAGTTTACCTAAAACGGCGTTAGCCTTATCATTTATACGATAACTACCTGTTCTAAAAAGTAGATTATCAGAAATATTGATCATAACAACAGTTTTATCTACAAAAACGTCTATATCATCATTTTCATCAGAAATTGAATTCTTAAGATTATAGGATATAGCTAAGTTTACAGAATCTTCCATAGTTTTGGCTTGTGCTAGTTTAGCAGGATCAACCTTAGCTAAAGTAGCTTCCATCTTAGCTTTATTACTATTGCTCATTACCGTGTTCCCTTTAATTTGGAACTGGCTATCGTTTACCTCTTTTAAAGAGTTGATTTTGGCATTATATTCTGCTACACGAGCTTCTATTTTGGAAAGTTTAGAGGCTAATTCCTCTTTCTCTACCTGTGTCTTGGTTAGTTGACTTTGAGTCTGTGCTAAATTTTCTTCTAAGGCTACATACTTCTTTTTAGATACACAGCCCGTAAGCACTACAGAAGCCACAAGACCGGTAAACAATACTTTTTTCATTTTGAAAATTTTAAGTGTTCATTAATCGTTTTCAATGGTATGTACGGATTTAATACCGTTTTGGATTATATAAAAAAAAGCCCGTCTGTAATTAGACGGGCTTTTAATGCTCTATTAGAGCGGATTATCATTTAAAAATTTATTCGCATCCACCGGTAAATCCATTGGCGCTAAATTCTGTTTGTACGGCTCCTTGCAATGAACCATCAATTACCCGAATTACTAAATTACTAGTGCCACTACCATCTCTTTTTGGCGTACAATATTCAAACAAATAGAAACTATTGGCCTGTTCTGAGACTCTAGCAGAAATTTGATTAAAAGTGGCTTCAAGTTCAGATGCGTTAGCGGCGACAACACTTGCTGTTTTACCTATACTTTGCAGCACTTGTGTGTCTATTTCTGCACCTAGACCAATACTAAAAAAGGAAATATTGGGGTTGGCATCTTCAACTTTCTTAATGGCATCTGCCTCTTTATACCTAGAAGCTTGGTCGGTACCATCTGTGAACAATACCACAGAGGCTGCTCCAATTACACTACTACTGGTATTTTGCTTTAAAACGTTTTCCGCAATGTTGGTAGATTTTAATACGGCCCCATACAAATCGGTTGAAGGGTCGTTACTAATATCTGCCGTTATACCTTCAATGGCAGTGGTTAATTCCGTTGCAGATGATGTAAGTTCATTCAAAAGATGTAATTCATCTTCACCATCAAACCAATAAATAGCCATTTTAAAAGAATCTGTTGGAGTAGCCGGCATTACATTATTCACAAATGAAGTAGATGCGGATTTTAGTTCTTCTAAACTACCTTGTAACACGGAATTACTTAAATCTAAAACCAATATGGTGTTATTGCTAAATATCTGGGTGTTTGGAGAAATACGAGCAAAAGATTCACTAGAAGAAATAGTATTAAAGCAATCATCGTTTCTACCTTGTTCGTAAATGGTAAACTTATTGGCAGTTAAACCAGGAACGGGGTTGCCATCTGTATCACTAACTTTAAATAGAATGGAAACTTTACCTGGTAGGGTGGTGTATTTTTCCTGTATATTCAATATTAAATCGTTCTCGCCAAAGTTCAAGCAATCGTCAACTTCTTCTCCTTTTCCTAATTCGTTCTGGTTTAGGTTAAAATTGACATCGTCATCTGCATTGCCACAAGCTACAGCTAGTGCTAGCATAAATAGGCAGGAAATTTGCCTAAAGAAGTTTTTCATTTTTTTCATATTTCGGTTCAGGTACTACAACGCAATAATCGTGCAGAAATTTTTCTGCCCTATCATTTTACACCGCTAAATAAAAGTTAAATTAAATATGTAGCGGGTTAAAAATGCACCAAGCTCATTAGAAATTGATAACTTACTTTTGAAAAAAAATAAGGTTATGCCAACGTATCAAATCAACGTAAACGGAAAACAAGAATCCGTGGAAGTAGCATCAGACACACCGGTATTATGGGTTTTAAGAGACCATTTAAATTTGGTAGGTACTAAATTTGGTTGTGGAATTGGTCAATGTGGGGCCTGCACCATTCATGTAGACGGTATTGCCATGCGTAGTTGTGGGTTAACCTTAGAAATGATATCAGGAAAAGCAATACGCACCATAGAGGGTTTGTCTGAATATGGGGAGCACCCGGTACAACAGGCATGGAAAGAAATTGATGTGCCGCAATGCGGTTATTGCCAAGCTGGACAAATAATGACGGCATCCGCGTTTTTAGAACAAAATCCTACACCTTCAACGGAAGAGATTAAAAATGCCATGCATGGTAATATTTGCCGTTGCGGTACTTACAATAGAATTTACAAAGCGGTAGAAAAAGCCGCTAAAGACATGAATTAATCAGAAATAACCCATAAAATGGCAACATCAAAAAAACAGAATTTTAGCAGAAGAGCCTTTATGCGTACTTCTGGTTTGGCCGGTGGCGGTCTTTTAATTGGATTCAATCTTTTCCATGCATGTAAAGAAAAATCCAATTTTGTACCACCGGCGGACTTATCTAAACTTGATTATCAAGACTTTAATGCTTATATAAAGATTGCAGAAGATGGTACGGTAACTATTTTTGCACCAAATCCAGAGATTGGCCAAGGCGTTAAAACAGCCATGCCCATGCTCATAGCGGAAGAACTAGACGTAAGTTGGGACAAGGTTTATGTACAACAAGCCAAACTAGACACGGTAAATTACCAACGGCAGGTAGCTGGGGGTAGTCAATCCTTACGTCATGGTTGGGAACCTTTAAGAAGAACAGGGGCTACCGCTAAACAAATGTTGGTAAATGCGGCCGCCGCACAATGGAATATAGATTCTGCCGACTGTACGGCCAAAGAGGGTGTTATTACCAATAACAAGACAAAGGAAACCCTAGGTTATGGAGATGTGGTTAATGCAGCAGCACAACTGCCAATACCAGAAGAGGTAACTTTAAAAAAGCCTAAAGATTTTACCATAATAGGTACAGATACTCCTAATGTAGATATAGATGAAATAATTACCGGAAAGCCTTTGTTTGGTGTGGATTATAAACCTGAAGGCACTTTGTTTGCCGCTATGGCAAGGCCACCTGCTTTTGGTATGGCACTGGAAGACTATAATGCCACATCCGTAAAGAAAATGGACGGAGTGGTAGATGTTTTTACCATTGGTGAAAAAGCGCGTAAACTAATTGCGGCACAACCTAACATAGCAGAAATACTTTCAACATCAGACAAGGTGGTTATTCTTGCCAAAAGTACTTGGCAGGCATTTAAGGCAAAAAAAGCATTGGAAACCAAATGGAAAGAGGTAACCCCATTAGAAGATACCAAAGAACATGATGATGCCATGTTGGCCCTGTTAGATGGCAAGGAGTTTACGACCATGCGCGAAGACGGAGACGTAGAAAAAGCATTTGCAGAAGCAGACCAAATAATAGAACGTACCTATGAAGCGCCCTTTTTGCCGCACAATTGTATGGAACCTATGAATTTTTATGCCCATGTAACGGATGAACGTGTACATTTAGTTGGGCCCATACAAACCCCTGCATGGAAAGCGGGTGCTGTTGCAGCAATGTTAGACCGAAAACCAGAAGACGTTACCTTAGAAATGACCCGAATGGGAGGTGGATTTGGTAGAAGGTTGTATGGTGATTTTGTTTTAGAAGCAGCGGAAATAGCCGATAGGGTAAGAAAGCCAGTAAAGGTGGTTTATTCTAGAGAAGATGATATGAACGATGGTATCTACCGGATGGCCACTAAGTATAGAATAAAGGCAGGAATTAAAGAAGGTAAAATTACCGCCTACCATTTAAAAGAAGCGGCCATTAATTCTAATATGTACGGATTAATACCTAATTTTTTCCCCGCCGGAGCCATTGAAAATTACAAAGTGGATGTAGCCAGTCATAAAAGTAATATTACCACTGGGGCATGGCGTGCACCCTACACAAATTTTTTGGCCTATGCGGAACAAAGCTTTTTTGATGAACTGGCGGAAAGTATGAACGTAGACCGCGTACAGTTACGCCTAGATTTACTTAAAAAGGTAAACCCAGAAGCAGATGAACGTATCCAGTATTCGCCCGAACGAATGATTAAGGTAATTGAAACAGCCGTGGAAAAATCTGGTTGGGGCAGAAAAGATAATGTTTATCAAGGGTTTGTAAATTATTATTGTCATAATACACATGTTGCAGAAGTAGCAGATGTTGTTATAGAAGATGGTATTCCTGTAATTAAAAAAGTTACCTGTGTGGTAGATTGTGGTATAGTGGTTAACCCATTGGGCGCATTAAACCAAATAGAAGGAGGTATCGTAGATGGGGTGGGGCATGCCCTTTATGGTGATTTTAGCTTTAAAGATGGCAAACCTAGCGCTTCCAATTTCGATACATATCGTTTAATACGAATGAAAGAAGCACCTATTGTGGAAACACATTTAATTCAAAATGAGATTGCACCTACTGGTCTAGGTGAACCAACCTTACCACCAGCGGGCGGTGCCATAGCAAATGCCTTAAAAGCGGCAACGGGCAATCGATTTTACCAACAACCGTTCACCAAATTTCCAGAATTGTTTCAACCAAAAGAAAAAGAAATAATAGGATAATTAATTTATGACCATATTACTATTTGGGGTAACCAAAGATATTATTGGCACCCCAACCTTATCTATACCTACAGCTAATTTTACAGGTAATAAAACCTTGAAAACCGTAGGTGATTTAAGAAGATTTTTAACTAATGGGTATCCAGAATTGGCCAAGCTAACATCCTTGGCTATTGCCGTTAATAACAATTATGCAAAGGACACAGAGCCCATTAATTCATACGACGAAATTGCTTTAATACCTCCTGTAAGTGGAGGGTAAATCTATATGGAACAATATCTTAAAGAGACTGCGTATTTAAATTATAGCGCCAAGGAAATTCAAGACCTAATAGAACCTTTTAAAAACAAAGGGCTTACTCCGGTTGAAATAGCCAAGCAGGTGTACCTATTGGTCAGGGACGGTTATAGGTATGATCCTTACACGATCAGCATAGATAAAAACCATTATATCGCCAGTAATTTGGCGGTCAAAACCAAAGGGCATTGTATAGATAAGGCAATCATATTAATAGCTGCTTTAAGGGGATTGGGAATACCCGCTAGGTTAAGATTGGCTAAGGTAACCAACCACATAGCAGTAGAACGTTTAACGGAACGTTTTGGCACCAATGTGCTTACCCCTCATGGTATGGCAGAAGTTTATTTAAACGGAAACTGGGTTAAGGCAACTCCTGCGTTTAACAAAGAACTATGTATCTTGTGCAAGGTAGCTCCCTTGGAATTTGATGGAGAAACCGACTCGATGTTTCAAGAGTACAATCAAGAAGGTGCGGCGTTTATGGAGTATTTAGAGGACTACGGCACCTTTGATGATGTGCCGCTGAATTTTATGTTGGAAAATATTAGAGAACACTATCCTACGGTATTTGCCGTGGATACTGATAAAACCACATTTAAGTTTTAAATTCGTTTTATGTTGATAGACAATCACAATAGGGTAATCAATTACTTAAGACTTGCGGTTACAGACCGTTGTAACCTTAGGTGTAATTACTGCATGCCTAGTGAGGGAATCAACTTTGTGAAAAAAGACAAGCTACTTTCTATAGATGAGTTAAAACGAGTGGCTCTAATTGCTGTTGAGCAAGGCATTGAAAAGATACGAATTACTGGTGGCGAACCTTTTGTGCGAAGAGATTTAATGGAATTGCTTAGGTACTTAAGTAATCTTGATGGCCTAAAGGATATAAGTATTACCACAAACGCCACGCTAATAGGTCCTTATATACAAGAACTAAAAGAATTGGGTATTACCAATATTAACGTAAGCTTAGATGCTATTGAAAAAGCCACTTTTGAGCGGATTACCAGGCGAAAGCAATTTGAAACGGTCTATGGTAACTTGGTGAAATTAATTAATGAGGGCTTTAATGTTCGTATTAATTTTATTGTGCTAGAAAACCAAAACGAAGGAGACATTCTATCCATTTTAGATTGGTTCAAAAATTACCCGGTGAGCATCCGATTTTTAGAAGAAATGCCTTTTAACGGTGGTACTAAAGGGTTTTCTAGTATTAAATGGAATTATAAAGCCATTTTGGAACACATACGTACCGTATATCCAAATTTCAACAAATTAGAAGTACCAGCCACCGCTACTGCTATAAATTACCAAATAGAAGGGCATACAGCTACCTTTGGCATAATACCATCTTTTAGTAGAACTTTTTGTGGCAGTTGTAATAGATTAAGAATCACCGCTACAGGAGATATAATTACCTGCCTATACGGAAAACCAAAGGCCAACCTAAGAACATTTTTGCGAAACACTGCCAACAATTCTGAAATCGGCGGTATTTTAAAGCAGGTTATAGGCAATAGAGCTAAAACAGGGTTTGAAGCGCAGGAAGAACATAGTACGGTGTTTGATAACTCCATGACTTCAATTGGTGGATAATTTAATGCAGATGAACAAATTATTTGGACTAGTATTGACCGGTGGTAAAAGTAGCCGTATGGGAACGGATAAAGCGTCAATTAACTATCATAAAGAACCTCAAAGCAAATACCTCTATAAACTTTTAGAACAGGTTTGCGATCGTACATTTTATAGTATTGGGGATCAACAGAAAATAGTAGATTATCCTGATGAAAAATGCATTTTAGATTTAAATGAATACCGAGGCCCTCTTAATGGTATTTTAAGTGCCCACAAAGCACACCCAGATGCTGGCTGGTTGGTTTTGGCGTGTGATTTACCCTTAATAGATCTTGAAAATTTAAAATTGCTTAAAAAGGAGCGCGATACCCAAAAAACTGCCACGGCCATGGCCACTCACAAAACAAAACTCCCAGAGCCACTTGTTGCTATTTGGGAGCCTGAAGGATTAAAAGAAGCCATAGCTTATATGGAAGCTGCTCAGAGTTCTTGCCCAAGAAAATTTTTAATCAATTCAGATACAAAGTTGGTATTTCCCATACATGATAAGGTATTATTTAACGCTAATACATTGGCAGAATATGAACATGCCAAATCCATACTAGCCAATGAATCCATCTAGGTACTTAAGACAAACGTCACTCATTGGTTTTGGGGCCATTAATCAAAATAAACTACTGCAGGCAAAGGTATTAGTGGTTGGTTTAGGAGGTCTGGGTGTACCAATAGCTCAATACTTAAATGCAATGGGAGTTGGCACTATTGGTATTGTAGAAAATGATGTTATAGCGCTACACAACCTACAAAGACAAGTATTGTATGCAGAAAACGAAGTGGGAGCGCCTAAATTGGCAGTTGGTTTAAAAAAGTTACAAGGACAAAACACGAACACCAAGTTCATCCCTTTCAATACCTATTTAAATGCCACAAATGCCTTAGAGATAATTGCACAATTTGATGTTGTCGTAGATGCTACGGATAATTTTGGAACTAGATATTTGATTAACGATGCCTGTGTTATATTAAATAAACCATTTGTTTACGGAGCCTTACATGGTTTTGAAGGACAAATAAGTGTTTTTAACTTCAAAAACGGACCTACATATAGATGTTTGTTTCCCCATCCACCAAAACAGGATAGTATTCCAGATTGCAACGTTAACGGCATTTTGGGAGTACTACCTGGTATAATTGGTACGTTACAAGCTCTAGAGGTTATTAAAGTGATAACGGATATTGGTGAACCCCTAACGGGAAAACTATTGCTGTATGATGGTCTTACCCAACAAACTAGAAGCATTCAGTTTAAAAGACAAGCGAGCTCTACAAAAATTAGTCAACTTAAAGCTGCTTACGAAACACCAGATTGTGTTAATGATTTAGATACCATAACTATTGAGGAATTTTTAAGATTGAAAACACCTTTTGATTTATGGGATGTTCGTGAGCCCAGTGAATTTAAGGATTTTCATTTGCCCAATGCAATTAACGTACCCTTGGGTCAGTTGCAAAATCGTTTAAACGAATTGTCGACGATTAATTACACGTATTTGGTATGCCAATCTGGTAAAAGAAGTGCTACAGCTTATCAAAAAATAAAAGCTCATAAACCAAACGCGAAGGTTATTAATGTTTCTGGAGGCATAAACCACTATTTACATCATTATGGAAATAGTTGATTTTATGCTATTGGCAGTATTTTTTTTTGTAATCGCACTTTTATATTCTAGTGTAGGTTTTGGTGGTGGTAGTAGTTATTTGGCCTTGTTAACCCTGGTGCTCGTCAATTTTTATACCATTAGAAGTACGGCATTAATCTGCAATTTAACGGTGGTTACGGGTAGTTGTATATTATATTATAAAAAAGGACATCTTTCTCTAAGGAAATTCCTCCCATTTATAATAGCTAGTATTCCTTTTGCTTTTCTAGGCGCTATGTTCAAACTCACACAAGATGTGTTTTTTATTATTTTAGGTTGTTCCCTAATCGTTTCTGCATTGGCCCTGGCATACCAAACACTTAAAGCAAATTTTAAGGCAGAGCCTAAACATTACCCATCATGGGTGAGTTATGCGTTAGGGGGCACAATTGGGTTTTTATCGGGTTTGGTAGGTATAGGTGGTGGTATTTTTTTAGCACCCCTTTTAAATCATTTAAAGTGGGATAAACCGGTAGTAATTGCCGCTTTGGCCAGTTTTTTCATTTGGGTAAATTCTATTTCCGGACTTGGAGGGCTAATGGTATCAAATACGCTATCCTTGTTTTGGCCGCATATAATTGGGCTTCTTATAGCCGTTTTTTTGGGTGGACAATTGGGAGTTAGAATAAGTCTGGGTAAATTATCTGCCAAGGCAATTCGCTTAATCACTGCCATATTGGTATTTTTAGTAGGCATACGTGTGGTTTGGGTTAATGGACTACAATTAAATTTCTAATTATGATTCCTTTTGAAGAAGCAAAAGCCATTGTTTTGGATAATACGGCCAATTTTGGTGCGATAAAAGTAGACTTAGATACCGCAGTAGGTCAGTATTTAGCAGAAACGGTACGTACAGATAGAGATTTTCCGCCATTTAACCGGGTTACCAAAGATGGTATAGCAATAGCGTTTGAGGCATACGAAAGCGGACAAAGGGAATTTAAATTAACTGGTATAGCGGCAGCAGGCACACCAGAATTAGAATTAAATGATAAGTTGCAAGCCATAGAAGTGATGACAGGAGCTATGTTACCATTAGGTACGGATACTGTAATCATGTACGAACAGCTTAACATACAAGATGGAACAGCAATTATTGAAAAAACAGTTAAGCAAGGTCAAAATATTCATAAACAAGGCTCAGACGAACCTCGAGGCAGTGTAGTTTTAGAAAAAGGCCTAAGAATATCACCTGCGGAAATTGGTGTTTTAGCTTCTGTAGGTAAAAAACAAGTTGCGGTTTATAGAAAGCCAAAAGTAGCCATAATAGCTACCGGTAATGAATTGGTAGCGGTAGAAACAACTCCCAAACCACATCAAATAAGAACAAGTAATGCCTATAGCATTGCTGCAGCCCTTGAAGAATTGGGAGTTTCTTGGGAACGCTTTCATTTAAAGGACCAACCAGAAGAACTTAAATCAGCTTTAAAAAACCTTTCACTTAAGTTTGATGTTTTGGTTTTAAGTGGTGGGGTATCTAAAGGTAAATACGATTATATTCCAGAAATATTAGAAGCCATTGGTACCTCCAAGTTGTTTCATCGGGTACAACAGCGCCCGGGCAAACCGTTTTGGTTTGGTAAAAATAAAAAGGAGAATACCACCATTTTTGCTTTTCCAGGTAATCCAGCATCTACATTTGCAAATTTTCATATCTATTTTGTACCCTGGCTATACAAATGCTTGCATCAAGAACCAGAATTACATAAAATACAATTGGTTGACGCTTTTAATAACGACCTTCCGCTTACCCGTTTTGTTAGAAGCTATGCTAGCCTAACTAAAAATAGGCTAGAAGCAAAATTAATTTTAGGCAATGGTTCTGGGGACTTAACTAGTTTATGCAAAGCCAATGGATTTGTAGAATTAGCCCCAGATTGTTTACATAAAATAGGAGATTGGGTACCTTTTATACCTACTAAAAGAATCATTTAGATGACACACGAATTCAAAAAAATTATAGCCGCTTACAAAGAAAAACACACTATGGGTGTTACCTGTGTACTTGCTAGTGTAGTAGGCTTAGAAGGCTCTTCTTATAGAAGGCCTGGGGTACGTATGTTATTAGCCGCTAACGGTAAAATAGTTGGTGCCGTTAGTGGTGGGTGCATAGAAAAGGAAGTTGCAGTACAGGCGGTTAGTGTTTTTAAAACTGGTATACCTAAGGTAATAACCTATGATGGTCGTTACCGTTTAGGTTGTGAAGGTATTCTACAAATTTTAATCGAGCCGTTCGCTCCTACAGTAGAAGGATTGCACAAAATAGAAGCTGTCTTACGATCAAGGGACTATTTAGAAATACATAGTTATTATTTACCAGAATTCAAGGAGGATAGTGCATTTGGTTCCACCGTGGTACTGGCAGAAGAACAAATTCCTCTAGGAAATACCCTTGTAGACCCCAAAGACTTGAATTGTTTTAAACAAAAACTTGCACCCTGTTTTAGATTGCTAATTATTGGTGGGGAGCACGATGCCGTAAAACTATCTGAATTTGCCACTTTAACCGGTTGGGAGGTCACAGTTGTGGTAGATCCTAGGGATGCAAAACATATTTCTGATTTTCCAGGAGCAATTAAACTTATAGAAACAGACGCTGCAGCTTTAGAAGTAAGTATAGATAAGCAGACCGCAGTAGTATTAATGACTCATAGTTTTTCTAAAGATTTGAGTTATTTAATAAAACTTAAAGATTGTTTTCCTGCCTATTTTGGATTATTAGGTCCTGCAAAGAGAAGAGAAAATCTCTTTGCCGAATTATGGGAACAGCAACCTAATATTTCAGAAGATTTTATGGCTCAAATTAAAGGCCCGGCAGGTTTGGATTTAGGAGCAGAAACCCCAGAGGAAATTTGCTTATCCATTCTATCCGAAATTTTGACAGTGATACGTAGAAAAGATGCTAAACCTTTACTGCAAAAAAAAGACAGAATACACCTGTAATGAGTAAATTACGATTTTCAGGAGTGGTAATCTTAGCTGCAGGCGAAGCAAGCCGTATGGGAGCGCCTAAGCAATTATTACCATGGAAAAATAGTACCTTGTTAGAACAAGCCTGTGATAAAGCTAAAAGCCTATCAGATACGGTTGTTGTTGTTTTGGGAGCTCATGCGAACGTAATATTAAAAGATTTAACGTTATCGGTTCCTTATATTATCAATGACAAGTGGATGCAGGGCATGGGTACAAGTATTAGTATGGGGGTAGATTATTTAAGTAAGAATCAAGAACTACAAAATATTCTAATTCTTTTGGCCGATCAGCCGTTACTGGAGAGTACGTACTTAGAAAAGTTAATTTTAAACTGTGACGTAGATAAAATCTGTGTAACGAAGTATTCTGGCTCGGTAGGGGTACCTGCAGTTTTTGATAAAAAATACTTTACAGCGCTTGTAAGTTTAACAGGTAGAGTAGGGGCTAAAAAACTGATTTGCACTTATGAAAAAAACCTGGTCAAAATTACTCCTGAAAATGAGCAGTTGGTAGATATAGATGACAGGGAAACCTACGAAAAGCTATATGCAAAATTTGGAAAACCGAATTAGGTGTCCATTTTTTTTACTTCTTTACTTTTGTTGCTATCCAGTTCCTGAAAAATACCACAAGAAATTTGTCTTCTAACCAAAGAACTCTTTTTGGTTTTTGACTTTGCCTTTATTTGATCGTTCAAAAATTTCATACAACCATAACGTTCAGTGTTCTAGTTGATTGTTCTGAATTAAAAATTTACATTTTGATTTAACATTACCCGTTGTTCCATTAATTCCAAAATGGAAATCCAATTCATTTTTAAAAGTAATTTGGCGGTTGGTATATTTTCTTCTAGAACGGCATTCTGTATACTGTCCCATTGTTGTAAAAAAGAATCGGTAAGTAATTTATCTTTTAGATAAATACCTTCATAAAAACCAATCTTGGTGTGTAAATTTAAAACCAAACGTTGCAATACTTTATTTTTCCCTAATTGTAGCAATCGCTTATTAATTTCCAGTCTATTTTTAACAGTATATACTGTGGTTTTCACCTCAAAATTTGCCGCAACACTTTCTTTAAGGGAATCTAAGGCCAAAACTTCCAATTCGGATACTGTTTGGTATAAATCCTGTAAAATATTTAGATTAAGATTCGGGATTATAAATCCTCTATTTGGAGCAGAAACTACGATTTCGCTTTGCTCTAATTGACTTAAAGCCTCACGAACTGGAGTAACGCTTAAATTTAATTCACGTGCTATTTTAGCTAGATTTAAGGTTTGTTCCATTTGAAGGTTACCTTTTTCTATTTGGTGTAATAAGTGTTCTCTAACGTGGTCTCGTAACATAATTAAAATCGTATACGATTTAAAAATACTAAAAAATTGCCTTTCTATTGAAAAGTACGTTTACAAGGTTAAAAAGAATAACTTTGGTCTTTGTTTTATGCACATGAAAAAAGACTCCAACCCGCAAACCCTATTTATAGTATTGGCATTTTTTGCAATCTATGTTATTTGGGGTTCAACATACTTGTTAAATAAAATAGCGGTTACGGAATTACCTCCTTTTATGCTAGCCTCTTTTCGATTTGTTACTGCCGGAATCCTCATTTTTCTTCTGGCTAAATTAATGGGCAAGCCTATTGGTATATCTATGCGGCAGTTTAAAAATACGGTCATAGCCGGATTTCTATTTTTAAGTTTTGGCAATGGGGTAGTAGTTTGGGCCTTACGGTTTATAGATAGCGGTTTTGCCGCGCTTGTAATTTCTATACAACCTTTAATAGTGCTTTTGTTAATGCGTATTTTACAGGGTAAAAAAATAGTACCTATGAGCCTTATTGGCGTAGGTCTTGGTATGATAGGGATTTACCTTTTGGTGGGGCAAGAAGAATTGCTCCAAAATGAGAATAGCGTTCTTGGGTTAATCATGATATTTGCGTGTTTACTAAGTTGGGCATATGGCAGCCTTTTTGTTGGAAAGGCAGATTTACCTAAAAATTACTTTGTAAATACAGGTTACCAAATGTTTACAGGTGGTATTCTATTGGCATTTATGAGTCTAATTTTTCAGGAAGAATGGAGTTCGCCAACTCAATGGACAGGTAAAACCCAAATAGTTATGATTCTTTTGGTTCTTTTTGGCAGTATAATAGCCTTCACCGCTTTTAATTACCTGTTAAAAACCGTTTCACCAGAAAAAGTAGCTACATCTACGTACATAAACCCAATTGTAGCCTTATTCCTAGGCTGGTTTTTCTTAGATGAAATTGTTACCAACCAATCTATACTAGCCGCTGCTGTTTTGCTTACCGGTGTGTATTTTATCAACACCAAAAAGAAGTTGGTTATTTTTTCTAGGTTTAGACGTAAACAAGGTGAAATTTAGGCACATTTTTTGGTACTTAAAATAGTAGTTTTTATATGAAATAACCATTTCATTAAGAATCCTTATATTTTTATATATCAAATTATTAGCTATGAAAAAAATATTCAGCTTTTTGTTCTTGGCGACTTTGGTTTTAGTCGGTTGTAAAGCAGTAAAAGATTCCAATAGTCTAACTTTTAATCCTGAGTTAAAAACAAGCTTAGAAAATGCCCATTTTAAATTTGAGGCAAAAGAAATACAACCCCTAACCACAACCGCATTATCTGCCGTTACCAATAGTGGTTTAATTCCTCCTGGTAGTAGCCCATCTAGAATTGTAATTAATGGCGGCAGCAACTTTTTAATAGTGAAGAATGATACTTTAACGGTAGATTTACCTTATTACGGCGAACGACAATTTGGTGGGGCGTATAACGCGGAAACTGCTGGTATTAAAGTTGAAAAAGCACTTAGTACTATTAATTTAGAGTATGTTCCTAAAAAAAATACATTTGTTTTTAGTTTTAAAGCAAATGGGGTAGATGGTGAAGGTTTTGACTTTAGGGGTACCGTATTTACCAATGGTAACGCAAACTTACAAGTATATAGCTCTTATAGAAACACTATAGCCTATAGCGGTAAAATAGATACTTTGGATGAATAAAAAACCGCTTGTTTTTACACAAGCGGTTTTTAAAACTAAAATGCAATGGTTTAAATACGGGCAAGTTCTTCTGGAGCAAATATTCTTGATTTGACCACAAAGCGTAATCCCAGTGGAATTTCCAAAGAAAAACTAGAACCCCTTCCGGTTACCACATCAATAGTGAGTTGCGTATGCCTCCAATATTCAAATTGATCTTTACTCATGTAAAAGTCACAGCCGTAAATTGTTCCTAGTAGCACATCGGTTTCGTTTAACATAAGTTCTCCTTTAGGAAAACACATAGGTGAAGAACCATCACAACACCCTCCACTTTGGTGAAACATAAGTTCTCCATGTTTATTCCGTAATTGGTCCACCACTTGTTTTGCGGCATCCGTTATTAATACACGTTCTACCATTTTAGAAAAAGCCTAAGGCATTTTTATCATGGCTAACCAGCATATTTTTAGTTTGCCTATAGTGGTCTAACATCATTTTATGGTTTTCCCTGCCAATACCAGACTTTTTATAACCGCCAAAAGGGGCGTGTGCCGGATACAAATGGTAACAATTTACCCAAACCCTACCGGCTTGTACGGCCCTAGAAATTTGGTATGCTTGGTGCGTATCTCTTGTCCATACCCCCGCACCTAAACCATAAAGCGTATCGTTGGCAATTTCAATGGCTTCTGCTTCATCTTTAAAGGTGGTTACACACGCTACCGGTCCAAAAATTTCTTCTTGAAAAACGCGCATTTTATTGTTCCCTTTAAGTAAGGTAGGTTGTATGTAGTACCCACCTTCTAGACCTTCGTTATAAGCGGCAGCCCCACCGGCCAAAACCTCACAACCTTCGTCTTTGCCAATATCCAAGTAATTTAGAATTTTCTCGTATTGATCATTACTGGCTTGTGCCCCCATCATAGTGGTTGGGTCTAATGGGTGACCAAGCTTTATGGCCTTTACACGTTCAATTACACGTTCTATAAACTGGTCGTAGATACTTTCTTGTATTAAAATCCTAGACGGACAGGTACAAACTTCGCCTTGGTTTAATGCAAACATAGCGGCACCCTCTAGGCATTTGTCAAAAAATGCATCATCTGCGTCCATAATACTCTCAAAGAAAATGTTAGGCGATTTACCGCCCAGTTCCAAGGTTACCGGTATAATATTTTTAGAAGCATATTGCATAATCAATTGGCCAGTGGTGGTTTCTCCCGTAAAAGCGATTTTATTAATTCGTGTGCTAGAGGCCAATGGTTTACCCGCTTCAACCCCAAAGCCATTTACTACATTTAGCACCCCATCTGGTAAAACACCTTCTATCAATTCCATTAATAATAGAATACCAACTGGTGTTTGTTCTGCAGGTTTTATAACCACACAGTTACCAGCAGCTAAGGCAGGAGCCAATTTCCAAGCGGCCATTAAAATTGGAAAATTCCAAGGAATAATCTGCCCAACAACCCCTAAAGGCTCTTTTACGTTCATACAAATAGTGGTACTATCCAGTTCGCTTAACGAACCTTCTTCAGCTCTAATTACCCCTGCAAAATACCTGAAGTGGTCTATGGCCAAAGGTATATCCGCTGCCATTGTTTCTCTAATAGCCTTACCATTATCCCATGTTTCTGCCCTTGCCAAAGCTTCAAGGTTCTCCTCCATAATAGCTGCAATCTTGAGTAGTTTATTGCTACGTTCGGTTGCAGAGGAGTTGTTCCACGCTGGTGCAGCCGCCCATGCCGCATCAAGGGCAAGATTAATATCTTCTTCGGTAGATCTTGCAATTTTGGTGAAACTATTACCATCTACAGGAGATATGTTATCAAAATACTGCCCTTTTACAGGAGGTATCCATTTGCCACCTATATAGTTATCGTATTGATTTTTAAACTGTGGCTTTCTAAGCACATCTTGTTCGGTAGTTTTTACATTGCTCATAATTATATCTATTTATACAGTTTGTGAATACGGCTAAATGCCTAATAGCCAAATTAGTAGAAATAGAGGCTATCTTTTATGAACATTTCTATCTACTGTTTGCACAATTCTATCAAATTGTAGTAAATTGATAATTATTAACGCTAATTTTAAGAATATTACAGAATTGAAATTGAATAATTAGCAAATTAACAAAGCAATGATGCAGCTGCCAAAATCATTCTATGAAAGCCGAAGATTAACCACATTGGTAGAGAACTATACGTCCTATACCATGGATGAAGTTGCCATGCATGTATTTGAAACGCATAAGATAGCCCAACAGGTACATTTACAATTTAATACTCCGGTGCTGGCCAGTATGTTGCAGGGAAAGAAAATAATGCACCTTAGGGATAAGCAATCTTTTGATTTTTTACCAGGTGAATCACTTATCTTACCTGCTAACGAATTAATGCGGATAGACTTTCCGGAGGCAAAAACAGATAATGCCACGCGCTGTTTGGCCATGGAAATTTCAGAAGAACGTATTGCTAGGGTAGTACAGCGTATGAACGAACAAATGCAGCGTACGGATGGTAGGGAGTGGAATTTGATGGATTATAATTTTCATTTCACCAATGATGGTGGTATTTATCAAATACTGCAGCGTTTGGTTTACCTGTTTACAGAGAATCATCCATCCAAGGAGTTATTTGTTACCAATATGGTACAAGAACTTATCATAAGGATTTTACAGGCCAATTCAAGAAAAGCTTATAGTGCTCAAAGTAAGTCTTTAGCTAGTACGCACAAATTGGCTTATGTAATTGAATATATAAAAGAAAATATCCAAAGGCCTATAAGTAATGAGGAACTAGCTGCTAAAGCGTATATGAGCACGTCTAATTTTTACAAAGTCTTTAAAAACGAAATGGGATGTTCTCCTGTAGAATTTATAAATCAGGAACGTATAACCAAGGCTACGCAGTTGTTGCAAAATCCAGACTTTAACCTTACTGAAGTTTTCATGGCCTGTGGCTTTACCAACCGTTCTTACTTTAATCGCGTTTTCAAAAGGACGAAAAACAGTACTCCAAAGGCCTATAGAGACCGTTTTATGGCACTTTAGTACTAGTTATCAATACTTTTTGCCCAAATCTTTCTTGGTTTCGGTTAGTACCTGTACCTTCGCCCTAAATAGATAAGAAAGCGAAATATACGTTTATGAGTACAGTAAAACAGAACGACACCGTACAAGTACATTACACCGGAAAATTAACCAATGGTCAAGTTTTTGATTCTTCTGAAGGGCGCGAACCTTTAGAAATTCAATTAGGTCAAGGTATGTTAATTCCCGGATTTGAAGAAGGTTTATTGGATATGGGTGTTAGTGAAAAGAAGACAATTACTATTCCAGTTGATAAAGCATATGGGGAAGTTCAAGATAACTTGTTTCAGACCATTAACCGTAGTGAACTACCTGGCGAAATAGAACCAGAAGTAGGTATGGGTTTGGTAGCTCGTAATCCGGATGGTAGGGAGCAACAGTTGCGTATTGCTAAAGTAGAGGCAGATACGGTTACTTTAGATGCCAACCACCCATTAGCTGGGCAAGATTTAGTGTTTGATTTAGAATTGGTTGCTATTAAATAAGGTAGACAAAACCAATGCACTTTAATATAAAGTCGTTCTAAAAATTAGGACGACTTTTTTTATGGATTTCTGTTTTAAACATCGATAAACGAGCAGAAATTATCGTCCAAAAAGCAACTTTGTTACCATTTAGTTCCTTGTTCGGTTTTATTACTATTTTTAAATAGAGAACACTATTTATTGAAAATGAAAAACGGACTACTAACGCTTTTGTTGGGTGTAGTTGCTGCGGGTACCACATATGCCCAACAAACGGCTAAATCTACTATGCTACAACAAAAAAAAGCGTACGAAAACATGCCTGTCGCGCATCGTTTTGACAATGGATTAACTTTAAACGCTAAGGAAATTGCTAAAAAGCAGGCCGCACATGAGGATAAAAAACAATTTTTAATCCTTTTTATACAAGGTCTAGATGAGTTAAAAGACAAGGAAAAGGAAAAGCTCATTTCAGATGTAAAGCATAACCCTTTTTCTAATAGGCTTAAAAAATTCACATCATCTTATAAATCACAATTGGCCAAACCAGAAACACTAAATTGGGTGGGTTTAAATAAATAGCAATACGTTCTGTTTACATTATTAACCCTTGTGTTTATAGGCAAACTAGAGACGTTGGTCTACTTAAATGTGCAAGGAACAGCAAATTATTTACTTTTGCCGTAAGCAGTATAACATGGAAGAAAAGGCAAGTAATCGTTCTATTTTTTATAGCATTGAAAATGCTATAAAAGAATACCGTAAAATGGCTCAAAAAAGAATTAATGCCGTTGTAAAAGATATTACCATAGACCAGGCCATGTTACTCTTTCAGTTAAGTAAAAAACCACGTTTTACCAAGAGTGAAATGGCCAACTTTGTATATAAAGATCATGCGTCCATTACACGTATTATTCGCTTAATGGAAAAAGCCGGGTATATTACCACTGTTCAAGATAAAGAAGATAAAAGAAAAGCCTATTTGGTAATCACTGAATTTGGTAGCGAAGTATTGCAAAAAATTGCTCCTATCATAAACGAAAACAGAAGCATTGGTTTAAAGGGGCTATCTAAAGAACAAGTAGAACAAACGCAGGTTGTTCTAGATTTAATAGCCAACAACTCCCAAAACATAAAAAAACCCTAGAATCCACTAACCAATAATTCTAGGGTTATAGTTACTACCACGTAACTGTGCATTTTTTAATCGATGTTAAACAAATTTACTAATTATACTAATTTGATTGACATATCAAATAATAATTTAACGTCTTTTTAATTAGCTTTACGCCAAATTGCAGAGATGAACCCAATCTTGGCCCGTAATTGGCGCAGAATTTTACCATTTGGACTCATTTGGTTTGTGCTAGGTTTCTTTTTTATGGCTAATGATTATTTTGCCTTGGGAGACAATCCTGTAGCTTCTGGCGCTATAGACCCAACATTTAGTGTGTTGGTTTTTGCCTTACTAGCTATATTTAGCCTAGGATTACTCATAGGTATTTTTGAAACCCTATATGTAAACAAGCTGTTCAGAAATTTCAGTTTTATCCGCACCATACTTTCCAAGTTTGTGCTATATAGTATGCTGTTTACATTAATGGTTGGGTTTTCTTACCCCATTGCTGCGGCTTTAGAACTAGATACTGATTTAAAAAGTCCGTTGGTTTGGTTCAAGTTTAGACAATTTTGGCAAAGCGATGCCTTGTACGGAACAGCTATTCAATTATTATTCAGTTTAACCATCTCACTAATTTACGCAGAGATTAGAGATAATCTTGGTGATTCTGTATTGCTAAATATTTTTACCGGCAAATACCACAAGCCCATACAAGAAGAGCGAATTTTTATGTTCGTAGACATGAAAGATAGTACTACCATAGCCGAAAAACTGGGGCATGTTAGCTATTTTACGTTTTTACAACAGTACTATAACGATATGGCAGAACCTATAGTAAAACACAGGGGAGAAGTATATCAATATATTGGGGACGAGATTGTAATAAGTTGGCCAAAAGCTAAGGGTATTGCTTACAATAACGCTGTTAATTGCTTTTTTGCCATGCAAAAGGCTATGAATAAGCGAGATACATTTTACATTAACACCTATGGCGTAGTGCCAAAATTTAAAGCGGCGCTGCATATGGGTATGGTAACGACTGGCGAGTTGGGTGCGTTAAAAAAAGAAATAGTCTTTACCGGCGATGTGCTGAATACCACCGCACGCATACAGGATTTATGTAATAACCTAAAAAGTAAGTTATTGGTATCTGAACATTTGCGAATGGCTTTAAAGGAAGAGACTAAAATAGAGTTTGTTCCCAAAGGTGCCGTAGAATTAAAAGGAAAACATGAAATAGTTAACCTTTACGCAGTGCATAAAAAAATACCTTATTCTTAAATAGAAACCAATCACTTTTTCAATCGCACTTCTTTTTCTATACCTAAGCGCTTCATTTTGGCAAATAAGGTTTTGGCATTCATGTTTAAAATACGTGCCGCTCCTTTAGTGCCGCTAACCCGCCAATTGGTGTAATTAAGCACATCTACAATATAGTCTCGCTGCATGGTCTCAAACGATTTAAAATTGTCCGCAGCTTTGAAATTTGTAGGCTTGGGCAACCAAGAACCCGGATTCAAGGTAGTGCCACTTTCAATAATTACCCCACGCTCTATTAGGTTTTCTAATTCGCGAATGTTGCCAGGGAAATTATAGGCCAGTAAGGCTTCAATTGTTTTTTTAGACAAACGTTTAAACGCTTTTCCGGCTTTGGCCGAATACTTTTCTAAAAAATACTGGGCCAGTATTGGAATATCTTCTTTTCTAGCGCGCAACGGAATATTGTGAATGGGAAATACGTTTAGCCGGTAATATAAATCTTCTCTAAAACTACCTTCTTTTATCATTTCTTCTAAATGCCTGTTGGTGGCAGCAACAATACGCACATTTACCTTTATGGTTTTGGTACCTCCCAATTCATCAAACTCACCTTCTTGTAATACCCGCAGTAGTTTTGGTTGCAAATCAATTGGCATTTCACCAATTTCATCCAAAAACAACGTACCCCCATCTGCTAAGGCAAACTTACCCACCTTATCTGCAACTGCTCCCGTGAATGCTCCTTTTTTATGGCCAAATAATTCACTTTCTATAAGTTCTTTAGGTAAGGTGGCGCAATTTATTTTAATCAGTGGTCTTTCTTTTCGTAGACTTGTATTGTGTATGGCGCTAGCCAACAACTCTTTTCCGGTACCAGACTCACCGGTAATCAACACCGTAGTATCTGTTGGCGCAACCTGGTCTACCAATTGCAATACTTTTGCATAAGCTTCGCTTCTACAGATAATATTGCTAAAGTTTATTTTGCTATTAATTTCCTCCTGTAAATATTCATTTTCACTTTCTAGTCGGTCTTTTAGCGACTTTATTTCCTCCAAGGCCTCATACAGCTTTAAATCACGGGCCTTACGTTCAGATACATCTCGTATAATGGCGCAGTTGTAATCTTCCTGGTTATAGGATAAATGGTTAGCGGTTATTTCTACGGGAAATTTGGTTCCATTTTTTCGCATGGTCAACCATTCAAATCGTACGGAACCTTTAGCAACAATTTCTTCAAAATGGTTTTGCCACCATTCTGGGGTAACCGCGGGGTCTAGTTCAAAAATGGTTGTATCCTCTAGTTCCTTTCTATCATAACCCAATTGGGTTAGGGCGGAAGTGCTATAGTCCAAAAGGGTACCATCCTTTTTTATAACGTAAATAATATCTTCAGCATTATTAATAACTTCTTTGAACAATTGCAAACTGTTTTCTTTACGCTGTTGTTCGGTTACGTCTTGGTATACACCAATTAACTTGTAAATGG
The DNA here is from genome assembly GCF_002072105.2 of Croceivirga radicis. Taxonomy (GTDB): domain Bacteria; phylum Bacteroidota; class Bacteroidia; order Flavobacteriales; family Flavobacteriaceae; genus Croceivirga; species Croceivirga radicis. Next base: position 9,317 of record NZ_MTBC01000004.1, on the reverse strand, counting down.
TATCCCCTTTAAGCACAGGCTTGGTAACACATCGTATAAATTTTAACGGACTACCGTTTGTTTCTAGTACTACATCATAAGCTATGCCTTTTCTAATAGCATTGGCCATTAGGGTTTTTAAGTGTTCACTTTCTTTAAAACGATGAATTATGTGTGGGGGCGTAAGAAATTCGGTTTCCTTTAGGTCGAAAATAGAAAGGGCTTCTGAGGTTGAAACGATACTCCCGTCTTGTAAATTCAGTTCCCAACCGCCCACATGTGCAATAGTTTGGGTATTGTCCATCAATTTTTGATAGAAACTAGATTCTGAAATATCATTAATAATAGCACAAATCAAATTATTTCTCATATTTGAGAAATATCGCGCAAAAACTTCTACTTCGTAATACTTGTCTTTTTTGTTTTTATGTGTTTCTTTAAATCGATGTACTTTATTTTTCTGAACGAAATCCCAATGTTTCTTCCAACCTTCTTTTGTTAACGTTGGGTTGATTTCAAAAATAGAGAGCTTTGTAATGGCTGATTTTTCGTAACCTAAACGCTTGCAGAATTTATGGTTTGCATATACCACCTTGCCTCGTTCATTCATCCATAACACCTCATACGGTAAGGTTTCTACCAACCAATCCTTTATTTCTAAACCTTCTTGCTGCACGTTTACACAATTTATTTCCTATAAAATTATCTAAATATATCTGATATATAAGAATATTCTAATATATGCGTAATATTAAAATAAGCTAAGCAGACTTATTTGGTTGTTATTCAGCAACTTAATGTTTAGGCACGCTTTTGGCTTTAAACACGTCAAATAATTGAAATACTCACAATAAAAATTATAACTAATGAAAACAGTTTTACATAAAGCGGACACTAGGGGAGATGCCAACCATGGATGGTTACATTCCAAGCACACCTTTAGTTTTGCCAATTACCACAATCCAGAGCGTATGAATTTTGGCGTTTTAAGGGTGTTAAATGATGATACGGTGGCCGCCGGTATGGGTTTTGGCACCCACCCGCATCAGAATATGGAAATAATTTCCATTCCCCTGGAAGGTGATTTGGAGCACAAAGACAGTATGGACAATGTAGCGGTCATAAAATCTGGAGACATTCAGGTATTAAGCGCAGGCACCGGTATCACCCATTCAGAATACAACAAGAATAAAGACCAACAGGTGAAATTTTTACAAATTTGGGTGTTTCCTAATCAGCAAAATGTTACGCCAAGGTATGATCAAGTAACCCTAAATACGGCCGATAGGAAAAACCAATTTCAACAAATTTTATCTCCAAATCCAGACGATGCTGGTGTTTGGATACACCAAGATGCATGGTTTAACATGACCGATTTGGAACAAGGGAAATCACTAACCTATAGCGTACATGAACCTAAAAAAAATGGTGTTTATGTTTTTGTGCTTAGTGGCGATGCCACTATTAACGGACAAGAGTTAAATCCACGTGATGGTTTTGGTATCTGGGATACAAATACATTCGAAATTACGGCAAATTCCAATACGGAATTATTACTTATGGAAGTACCCATGGCCTTATAAAACAACTATTTATTAAAAACTAAAAATTGTATATGGAGACAGCAGTTAAAACAACTTGGAAAATTGACACAGCACACTCAGAAATCGCTTTTAAAGTAAAGCATATGATGATTTCTACCGTAACCGGTTATTTTGAGGATTATAATGCCGAGGTAAACACAACTAAGGAAGATTTCTCGGATGCAGAGTTTAGCTTTACCGCCCAAACCGCGTCTATCAATACCAAAAATGCGGACAGGGATGCGCACTTAAAGTCAGACGATTTTTTCAATACCAAAACGTATCCAGAAATGAAGTTTACATCAACCTCATTTGATGGTACTACTTTAGTGGGTGATTTAACCATAAGGGATGTTACTAAAAAAATAAGTCTAGAAGTGGATTTTAATGGGGTAGTGGTAGACCCTTACGGACAAACTAAAGCAGGCTTTGAAATTTCGGGAGAACTTAATAGAAAAGATTTTAACCTTACTTGGAGTGCGGTTACAGAAGCTGGTAAAATTGTAGTTAGCGATAAGGTAAAGCTACAATTGAACTTGCAGTTTATAAAATCTTAAAATTCAATTTATTAAGAAAGATTTGAATTGCTTTTCTAAAAAGGAAAATTCAAGTCTTTCTTTTCTTTTTTAATTCTTATAATTATAGTCAATTAAAATAGATTCCAAATGGAAATAACCATTAAAGAACAACACAATAAGGGGTATGCCGTTGCCACAATAGATGGTAAACGGGCAGGGGTTATGACGTATTCCATACCTAAAGGAGATTTTATAATTGTAGACCATACAGAGGTAGATTCCACCTTTAAAGGACAAGGAGTGGGTAAGGAATTATTGTATAAGGTGGTAGCTATGGCAAGGGAAAAGCATATTAAAATTCTACCTTTATGTCCGTTTGCCAATGCTATGTTTAAAAAGTTAGATGCTATAAAAGACGTTTTAAAGTCTTAGTACTATCCATAAACTATTTATAAAGCAACTAGATTATACTATGTCTAACACAGAACTTATTATAGAAGAACGTGCGGCCAACATTGGTAATTTTATGGTGGGGCGGTTGTTGCCTTTTCGTCAAAAGCGAATGGTAGGACCGTTTATTTTTATAGACCATATGGGACCCGCCCATATGACAGCAGAACAAAATATGGATGTTGGTATGCACCCGCATATTGGACTTTCTACATTGACATTTTTGTTTGAAGGTTCTGTTTTTCATAGAGACAGTTTAGGTACAGCTGTAGAAATTAAACCGGGTGCCGTTAATTGGATGACCGCCGGTAAAGGAGTTGTACATACCGAACGTACACCAGATTATCTTCGCAACCAGAGTAAAACATTGCATGGGTTACAAATTTGGGTAGCGCTACCAAAAGACCAAGAAGAATGCGAACCTTCTTTTACGCACGTTAGGGCAGAACAGCTACCTAGTTGGGTAGAAGATGGTGTTGAGTTTAAATTGATAGCAGGTGAAGCTTTTGGCAAACAATCCGCAGTTCCAGTTTATAGTCCATTATATTTTATAGAGATTAAATCAACAACAACTAAAACTGTAGCAATAGGTGAATACCTCTATGGTGAAAGCGCGTTGTATATTCTAGAGGGTGCAATAAAGCTAGAAGGCAACCAATATGGGCCCAAACAGATTCTAGTAGCAAAAAACAGCACACTATGTGCGTTTGAACTACAGGCTAACACCACGGTGTATATTTTTGGAGGTGACCCGTTTCCAGAAGAACGGTTCATCGAATGGAATTTTGTGGCCTCTGATAGGGCGCTGATAAAAAAAGCCAAAGAAGATTGGGTAAACAACAAATTTCCTATGGTGCCCAATGAAACTATGCGCGTTCCCATACCCCAACCTAAAGGATTAAAAAATAAATAGCGTTAGTACTTTTCAGGAATAAGGGAAGTAAGAACCGAACAAGATTCAATTAAAAAAATAGTGGTTGTTTGTGTACTATTTTACCTTTGTACCTCCTAAAAAAAAATGGCGTGCAAGAAAATTACGGCCTTTTAAGACAACATTTTGAGGAAATAGTAAACCTAACGGATGCGGAATGGGAGCAAATAGCGCCTCATTTTGAGTATCGGAAATTAAAAAAGCACCAATTTCTAATACAAACAGATCAGCCAGTAGAATGTGAGTTTTGGATTATCAGCGGTTTGGTAAAATCGTATGCTATAGACCAAAAGGGAAACGAACACATTTTACAGTTTGGTATGGAGCAATACTGGGTTAGCGACTATTTCGCTTTTCAACACCAATTACCGGCCACCATCTTTGTGGATTGTATAGAAGATTCCGAATTCTTTTGCCTGTCTTTAGAAAGTAGGGAATCCATTTGCCAGCAAATACCCGCCATTGCTAATTTTTATCGGATTAAGTCCAACAACGGCTTTATCAACTTGCAACAGCGTATTCTGTCCCTTTTAACTTTATCCGCAGAAGAACGGTACGATGAATTACTGAACAAACTGCCCAAATTATTACAACGGGTTCCTAAAAAATTGATTGCCGCCTACCTAGGCGTTTCCAGGGAAACTTTGAGCCGTTTTAAAAATTAGATTTTGTGATGTATATCACTTTTATGGGTTGTGTTACCTCACTTTAAAATGGTGATATAGCTCCTCGCACAGCCTTTCGTTTTCATACACCTTTGTCACATAAAATTTAAGATAAAGAAAATGAAAACAAGAATTAACACAACAGTGGCAATGCTACTATTTGCCCTATTGGGAACGGCACAACATCAAAATGAGCCTATAAAAGTCTTAATGGTGCTGTCCAGTCATCAAGAATTGGGAGATACGGGCAAGGAAACGGGCTATTACCTAAGTGAGGTAACCCACGCCTACGAAGTTTTTGAGGAGAATAATTTCGACATTACCTTGGTAAGCCCAGAAGGAGGGAACCCTCCGGTAGATGGTTTTGATTTAGAAGATCCAGTGAATAAAAAATACTGGAATGACACCACCTTTCAACAAAAGCTAAAAAATACCCTAAAGCCTTCAAAAATCAAGGCAAAGGATTATGATGTAATCTACTATGCCGGTGGTCACGGTACCATGTGGGATTTTCCTAACCATAAGAAGTTGGCCAAAATAGCAGCCAGTATTTATGAGAATGATGGAATAGTGGCGGCCGTATGTCACGGACCTTCCGCATTGGTGAACATTCAATTGTATAACGGTGCCTATTTGGTAAACGGTAAAACACTAAGCGTTTTTACCAATGAAGAAGAAGCCAATGTAGGCTTAGAAAATGTGGTTCCTTTCCTTTTGGAAACAAAATTGGAAGCACGTGGAGCAACCATAGATAAAGCCGATATGTGGCAAGAAAAAGTAAGCGTGGACCAGCGTTTGGTCACTGGTCAAAATCCAGCCTCTGCCAAATTAGCGGCCCAAAAGATTGTGGAACTGGTTAAAGCAACGTACTAAGATGGCTACAGATTCAGCAGTTTTAAACGCAAAGACCGAAAAGAAAAGTCTACCAGCGGCCTTATGGGCACTGACCATTAGTGCCTTTGGTATTGGAACTACAGAGTTTGTTATCGTGGGCTTGTTGCCCACGGTAGCCAACGATTTAAATACCTCTATTTCCTCAGCGGGATTGTTAGTGAGCTTGTACGCCTTGGGAGTGGCCATTGGTGCACCCGTATTAACGGCTTTGACCAGTAAAATAGCGCGCAAACGGTTATTGATTGGCATTATGCTATTATTTATTATCGGTAACGGATTGGCCACCATTGCGCCTAGTTTTACGTTATTGGTCCTAGCACGAATCCTAACCGGGTTTGCACATGGGGTCTTTTTCTCCATTGGCTCTACCATAGCGGCCAGTCTGGTACCAGAAGATAAAAGGGCCTCTGCCATTTCTATAATGTTCGCCGGGCTTACGGTAGCTATTGTTACGGGCGTGCCATTGGGTACGTACATTGGCCAAAACTTTGGGTGGCGTGCCACTTTTGTGGGCGTTGCCATTTTAGGAGTTATCGGTGCTTTGGCCAGTTACTTTTTGGTTCCTTCAAATATTAAAAAATCACAGCCCTTACGTTTGGTAGATCAGCTAAAAGTGCTCAAAAACCCTTCTATCCTGTTGGTGTTGGCCATTACGGCACTTGGTTATGGCGGTACGTTTGTAACCTTTACCTACTTGGCGCCTTTGTTGGAAGAGGTTACCGGATTTTCCGCTAGTATGACCAGTGTTCTACTCTTGGTCTACGGTATAGCCATTGCCTTGGGCAATATTATTGGGGGAAAGGTTTCCAACAAAACCCCGGGAAAAGCCTTAATGGTCATGTTCGCTTTGCAAGCCGTGGTACTGGTGGTATTATATTTTACGGCAAGCAGCACTACTTGGTCTGTGGTAACCCTATTTTTCATGGGAATCTTGGCGTTCTCCAACGTACCCGCACTGCAATTGTATGTGGTTAAAATGGCAGAAAAATACCTGCCGGGCACAGAAGATGTAGCCTCGGCATTGAACATTGCGGCTTTTAACGTAGGAATCGCCATTGGGGCCTATGTTGGCGGATTAATAGTGGAATCTACACTAGGCGTAGCAGCAACACCATGGGTAGGCAGTATACTTGTGGTGGTAGGCTTTATACTTACGCTGGCTTTATATAAAAAAGAAAAAATTTAAACAGATGCATACCTTATCATTTAAACATAACGATCAAATGCCCATTTTAGGGCTTGGAACCTTTCGTTCTGAACCTAAAGCGGTTTATTCCGCTGTTTTGGAAGCCTTAAAAATGGGGTATAGGCACATAGACTGTGCGGCAGCCTACGGAAACGAAAAAGAAGTAGGCGAGGCGATTGCGGAAGCCATTGATTCTGGTGTGGTAACCAGGGAAGAACTGTGGATTACCTCCAAGCTTTGGAGTGATTCTCACGGGATGGACAACGTACAACCGGCCTTGGAAAAAACGCTGAAAGACCTAAAGTTGGATTATTTGGACCTCTATTTGGTTCATTGGCCGGTAGCCTTTAAAAAAGGAGTTGAAATGCCAGAGAAGGCAGATCAATTTATTCCTTTGGAAGAAGTGCCACTGACCGATACCTGGGCCGGTATGGAAGCAGCTTTGGAAAAAGGACTAGTCAAGCATATCGGTGTCAGTAATTTCAATACTCAATATTTGAAAGCTCTTTTGGAAACGGCAAAACAGAAACCAGAAGTGAATCAAATAGAGATACACCCGTTTTTACAGCAAGATACCTTGGTAGATTTCTGTAAACAAGTGGGTATTCACCTAACAGCATACGCACCAATTGGTTCAGGTGGGGCAGAAGATGATGCCCTTAACCTTTTCAAAAATGTGGTGCTCTTGGATATTGCCCAGGCCCATGGTAAGACGGTGGCGCAAGTAGCCTTAAAATGGGGTATACAGCGCGGTATTTCGGTAATACCAAAATCTACCAATGTGTCCCGATTACAAGAAAATTTGGATGCCCTAAAATTTGAATTGAGCGCTTCGGATATGGAGAAGATCGCTACCCTTAACAAAGACCATCGTTTTGTAGATGCAAAATTCTGGGAAGTTGAAGGCGGCCCGTATACTGCGGAGGAAATCTGGAATGCTTAATTAAAAAGTCAGGGGTCGTTCTGCGACCCTTGGTTAAAAAAAAAAATTGCTATGAAAAATTTTGATAAACTATACCGACCCGGTAAAATGACCTTGGGAATAGAATTTCCGCTCGATAACGATTGGTCCTTGGCAGGGGATAAAAAACGAAGAGAAACGGGAAGGCCTTTCGGTATTCCGGATATGACAAATCATTTGGAGTTGGTACAACAGGCAGATGCTGCTGGTTTTGCATCGGTTTGGGTGCGGGAAGTACCGGTTTACGATCCCAATTTTGGGGATGGCGCCCAGTTGTTCGATACTATTGGTTATTTGGGCTATTTATCCGCGGCTACCCAGCATATATTGCTGGGCACGGCCGCTATCGTTTCACCCTTACATCAACCCATACATTTGGCAAAAGCCGCCGCAACTATTGAAAATTTAAGCAAGGGTAGGTTTCTGTTGGGTTTAGGGCTAGGGGACAGGCCCGTGGAATTTCCTATGTATAAAATAGCCTATGAGGAACGCCCCAAATTGTTTCGGAAACATTTAAAAATTATGCAAGAGGCTTGGAAATTGGAAAGCGATTTAACCGATTTTTATCCTTTTTTAAACCCAGGTGTGGATGTCTATCCCAAACCCGAGAACCCAATTCCGTTGGTGGTTGCTGGCCACTCGGGACAATCCATAGATTGGATTGCAAAAGAAGCGAACGGGTGGTTCAATTATCCCCGAACGCCAGAGGAAACCTATTTACAGCAAAAGAAGTGGTGCGAGGCCTTATACGATAACGACCAAGCCTGTAAACCTTATATTTCCGCCTTTCATTTAAACCTACTTACGGACGATAATGCCGATTTTAGACCGCATCGGTTTGGAGGTGCCATAGGGGTAAACAAGCTTACGGAATTACTAAAACGCTACGAAGAAGCAGGGGTAAACCACATGGCGTTGCACTTGCGAAAATCAGACACACCAGTTAAAGAAGCATTAAATAAAATAGCAGAAATCGTATTACCTCATTTTAAAAAGTCAACTGTTACCAGCAAAGAGATGTCGGTAGGTTAACCAGACCCAACGGTAACTTTTGTATTTTGCACCGAAAGTAAAAGGAAACCGAATTCATGGAAAGACGCACCTTTGTTAAACAGTCTACATTATTTTGTGCCTCCACATTGGTATTACCCCTAAAACCAGGTTTAAGCAATACCCAACAGGTACGTATTGGTTTGGCCTCAGACACGCATTATGCCGAACGAAAGGTGGCAGGTACGCGATACTACGCGGGGGCACTCCAAAAGATGGAAGAATTTGTAAACACCATGAACACCGAGCAGGTGGACTTTGTAATGCATTTGGGCGATTTTAAAGATGAGGACGAAACCAAAAGTGAGGCCAATACTTTGGGGTATTTACAAACCATAGAGGCTGCATATGCTAAATTTAACGGGCCCAGATACCACTGTATCGGCAACCATGATGTGGATAGCATTACCAAGACCCAATTTTTAGAACAGGTTACCAATACTGGGGTAGCCACCAAAAAAGGCTATTATTCATTTGATGCCAATGGCTTTCATTTTGTGGTCTTGGATGGCAACCATACCCAAAAAGGAAAAGACCATTTTTACAAAACAGGGCAAGACTGGCAAGACACTAACTTGGGTACCGCACAATTAACTTGGCTGGCTAAAGATTTGGCAGCAACGGCATTACCGGTAGTTGCATTCTGCCATCATCCATTGTACGAATTTTTTAGAGATGGCCACAAATACCATGTAAACGATTATAAAGCGGTTCAAAAACTGTTGGAAGTTAACGGGAATGTTCTGGCCGTATTTCAGGGACACGTTCATGCCGAAGACCACGTAACCCATAATGGAATACATTATGTAACCGTTTTAGGAATGGTAGATTTTGAAGGATTGGACAACAACAGCTTTTCACTTTTAGAAATTAAGGACAACCAAATGGTACTAAAAGGATACAAACGCTCCAATAGTTTTACGTATTCACTTTAAATATGATAAAAACCGTTTTAGGTAGAAGCGCAACGTTTTGCTGAAAATACTATTTGGTAGGGGTTTTAAATTATTCTATTTTACATAATATAAATTATAGGACAAGTAACAGCATGTTTAAACCCCTTTTAAGGTCTGTAAATGAGTGAAAAAGGCGGATTGTAG
>NZ_MTBC01000003.1 GCF_002072105.2 Croceivirga radicis | reverse complement strand
AAGGGCGTACCCAACTTTCTCCTTAACGGATATCCTATTAGAATCAGGTTTCATATAAATGGTAGGCTTTAATAGATGTTTAAATAAAACCATTGAGACCTTGGCACATTATTTATTTAGTATGTGTAACCCAATGAAATAATGGATTTAAAAAAGAGTTTAACGGTTATCTAAACTAGAATTATGAATAAAAATAGAATTGTAAATCCGTAACATTTATTAGTACAAATGTTGCACCTAAGGTAAAAAATACATTCAAGATTTAATATCTGTGGGCAGTACGCCAAATTCTGTCTTAAAACACCTACTAAAATAGGAAGGAGAAGAAAAACCAACTTTATAACAAACCTCGCCAATGTTCTCGGCACCATTTTCAATGAGGCTTTTTGCTTTTTCCATTCTTATCTTACGAATTAAATCATTAGGTGTTAAGCCACTCATTGCTTTAACCTTTCTGTAAAGTTGACTTCTGCTTAAACACATTTTATCGGCAAGTAATTCAACGTTTAAATCGGTGTTGTCTAAGTTTTTATTTACATAGGTTATCACCTTTTGCATAAAAGTTTTGTCTTGCTCCGTGGTATGCTCCAAAAGGTTCAATTGTTTTGGGTTACCTACATTTTTCTGGACAAAATCTTGCCTTCCAAAAATTAATTTTTCTATGTAAGATTTTAAAACCTTGGTATGGAATGGTTTGCATAAATAAACGTCAGCACCCAATTCTAGACCATTTATTTGGTCTTCTGGCATAGCTTTAGCGGTTAGCATTATTATGGGTATATGACTTGTTTTGGAATCTTTTTTAATTTTTTGGGAAAACTCAAAACCATCCATATGTGGCATTACCACATCGGTTACAATGATATCTGGATTAAAAAGTTCTACTATTTGTAAAGCTTCAAGACCGTTTTTAGCTTCTTTAACCTCATAATTGGGTTCAAATTCATCTTTTAGATAGGTTCTTAGTTCATAATTGTCTTCAATTAAAAGCACTTTGCTTCTTTGAGCAGTACCCAAAGACATTTCTTCTAAAAGCGATTTTAATGAGGCATCTGTAAAATTGACTGTGTCATTGTTGGTTTGGCTAACCTTAGGCGTTTCAATCTTATTTTCAATAGTGAGGTTGGTTAAGAGTGGTAAATATATACTGAACGTGGTTCCTTTGTCTATTGCGCTTTCCACCTCAATCTTTCCTTTATGCAGCGCTACAAAATTTTTGGTTAGCTCCAGTCCAATACCAGAACCAGAGGCTCCCAAATAAGATTCATTCTTGTGTTTACCTTGGTAAAACCTGTTGAAGATATTAGGTAAATCTTCAGTAGAGATACCACTGCCTGTATCTTTGATTTTTAAAACTACCGCATGCTGTGTGCTGTAGTCCATAAGTGGAAAGAATATTTTCTTATTAGACCTATTTGCGGTTATGGTAATAATTCCATTGGAAGGTGTGGCCTTAAATGCATTGGAAAGAAGGTTGAAAATAATTTTTTCTACCATTTTTTTATCTGCCGATAGGTAGGGTAGCTGTTCTTCTATGGAAACGAAATACTGAATATTACGTTGTTTGGCTTCGTTTTTAAAATGATCACAAATGTCTTTTAAAAGGTATTCAAAATCTAGAAGCTGCGGATTGAACTCAATTTTGTTCGATTCTAACTTTCTAAAATCCATAAGTTCATCTACTAATAATTTAAGTCTATCCGCATTTTTGGAAACGATGTTAAGTTTGGAAAATTCTTTTTTGGATAAAGCGTGTTTAGTTTCTTGCAATAAGTCTTGTAATGGATTAAGAATTAAAGTTAAAGGAGTTCTTAGTTCATGGGAAATATTGGTGAAAAACTGAATTTTTCTCTCGTTTAGTAGTTTCTCTTGTTCCCTGCTTGCAAGAAGGTTAAGGCGTAAACGCTTTTTCTCCAAAGATTTATTGTAGTAAATAACGATTGCAAGAATACCAGAAATAAAAAGTAGCGCATAAATAAACCATGCCAAAGGGCTGGCCCACCAAGGAGAAAGTACCTCTATTTGTAATTTTGTTGGTTTGGAACTCCACACTCCATCATTGTTGGCAGCTTTTACCATGAACGTGTAATTACCAGGAGATAAGTTAGTATAAGTAGCATTGGTAACACTACCTACATAGTTGTATTTGTCTTCCAAACCTTTTAGATAATATGCATAATTATTATTGGTAGGTCTAGTAAAATTTAATCCTACATAATCTAATGAGAATACATTTTGCTTATGATTTAGGGAAATGCTGCTAGTTTCTGAAATGACGCTGGTAAGCGGACCGTCTTTTGCTCCAATAATTGCAGATTGGTTATAAATCTTTAAATCTTTTAAGACCACATTTGGTTTACTGGGGTTGAGATTAATATGATTTGGATTAAAATAATTTACCCCCTCATGACTACCAAAATATAAACTACCATCTTGCCCTCTTATTACGGCATTGTAATTGAATTCATTAGAAAGTAAGCCATCATTTTTAGAGTAATTGGTAAAACTCTTTTTATCTCTTTGTAACTGGGCTAGACCATTTTCTCCACTAACCCAAATATTGCTTTCTTGGTCTTCTGTAATGGCTACAACTGCTTCACTTTTTAAACCATTTGGGGTATACCATCTTTCTATAATATTAGTTTTTTTATTTAAACTAAAAAGTCCGGAACCGTTGGTGCCAATCCAAAGGCTACCATCTTTACTTTGAAATAAAGCTTGTACAATTAACGAACGGGAATGCTTGGTTATTCTTTGCAATGCATCGTTATACGATTCTATTTTATCTCTAGATTTTTCTCGTATAACATACAATCCAGTATTTGTGGCAATCCAGAGGTCATTATCGCTATCCACTAACACTTTTCTAATATTCATTTCCTTGCCATTATCTCCCTTTTGGGAAAACTTCTCAAATTTTTGATTCTTGGAATCGAAAAAATGAAGACCATTGAAGAATGTTCCAATCCAGATTATGCCATTCTTATCTTCTGTAATAGAAGTTATGCTGTTAGAAGTGAGTCCATTTTTGGTATTTCCCTTGTGGAAATTTTTAAACTTTTTAGCTCCATTAGTAAGTAGGTATAGTCCAGAGCCCCATGTGCCCAGCCATATATTTTCTTTGCTGTCTACAAATACGGTTTGTGCATCTTGGGCACCTTCTAATCCATGAATTTGATAGCTGTTTTTTTGACTTAAATTTTGAAATCTTTTTTCTTTAAGATCATAAATATCCAAGCCGCCACCATCCATTGCGATAAGTAGTTTCTCTTTGTTCTTATACCATTGTAGGCCAGTAACAGAACCTGATTGTAAAGAGTTATTACTGTTGTTTATTGGATATAAATCATGGAATTTGTCATAATAAGTATCGTGTACAGCCAGTCCTTTATTATAAAAACCCAACCAAATCCTATTTTGTTTGTCAATTAAAATAGACCAAATTGAATTAGAGGGTATAAGACTTATTCCGTTTTTATTGGGTATGAGTTTTTTTATTAAATTCCCATTGTTATTTAGAACCAATAAACCATCATTCTCCGTTCCAAAAAGAATATCACCATTGGTATTTTCTTTAATAGACATTACCCTTTTGGTAGTGTGTTTAAATTGATTTACGACGTTCTGTTTTTCAGGGTTTAATTGTAATTTAAAAATACCTTCTGCATAACTACCAAGCCAAACATTACCTGCCTTATCTGTTAGAATAGATTCTAAAGCAATATCAAAATTTGTTATTCCAGTATTATAGTTTAATGGAGTTTTGACCAATTGCCGTTTGTCTTGTAAAAGTGAGTAAAGCCCTCTATTGGTAGCGAATAAGACTACAGAGTCTTTGGTTATGGTTTGATCATTTATAACCAAAGTACTTTCAATTTTAGGATTATCAAGGTTAATTTTTATGATATTTTCGGTTTTAGTATCCAAAAGATAAAGGCCATTGCCCGCAGAGCCAATAGCTAAAACACCAGGCTTTATTTCCTTAATAGTGTAAATATGAAAAGGCTCTATGTTATCATATTCCTTCTCGAGTGGAATGTGGCTAAAATTATCATACTTTTTATTGTATTTATTTAAACCAAAACGTGTACCAACCCATAAATTTTTATTGCTATCAATATATAGGGTATTAATTATAGAACTATTTAAAGTAGTACTATCATTGGGAATATGTTTGTAATTTTTAAATTCAAGCCCATCGTACCGGTAAAGGCCACTACCATGCGTAGAAAGCCAGACAAAGCCTTTGTCGTCTTGTTGCAATGCGCTAATGGCTGTCTGCGGAGCGTTATCGTCTATATTATTAAAGGTGTAATTAACCTTGCTTGCCTGAGCGTTTGTTAGAATACAAAAAAGAAAAAAGATAAAGGTTAGCTTTATAGCATTCCTTAATTTTATTTGGTGGTTTAGCACAACATTCATGATTACTTATTGAAGTTGCCGCATTAACTATATATTCTAAAACTACCTTAATTTACATTTCCATAAAAGATTCTCAGAATTTTAAATCTATACACGTATACCTATACATTTTGGTAATGACTTAGTCTGTTAAGAGTTTATCTTTTATTAGGTACAAGAGTTGTTTGTTTTAACACTCCTAATAATAAATTTTTTAGGAGCGCTTGTTTTTTGAAGTGCAAATAGCAGTTGTATTCTTTCAGTTAAATTTAGCGTTTCAGTTTTTGTTAGTTGTTATAAATTACGCTTCAAATTCAATACCCTTGTCACAATTAACATGTAACGCCATTACTTTTTACGAAAAATTATAGTTAATAGCATATAAGTTTTGTTGATGAACGGTTGATAAAACCAATGTAAGGTTTGCCTCAAAACTCCTACTTTTGTTACAACAACTAATCAGAGATAGATAAAGTTATGGCTGAAGCAATAGAAAGAATAAAGACGTTGATTATAGGCTCAGGTCCTGCTGGATATACCGCCGCAATTTATGCTGCAAGGGCAGATATGAAACCCGTGGTGTACACTGGTATGGAGCCTGGAGGGCAGTTAACCACTACAACCGAAGTAGACAATTTTCCAGGATATCCAGAAGGTATTGACGGGCCTACCATGATGATGCAATTGCAACAACAAGCAGAGCGGTTTGGTACAGAAGTACGTATTGGTATGGCTACGGCGGTTGAATTTAGTGATGAAAAAGGTGGAATACATAAGGTTACCATAGATAACGATAAACAAATAGAGGCAGAAACCGTGATTATAAGTACAGGTGCTTCTGCCAAATATCTAGGAATACCAAGTGAGCAAAAATTAAGAGGTGGTGGTGTTTCTGCTTGTGCCGTTTGTGATGGTTTTTTCTACAAGGGCCAAGAAGTGGCTATTGTAGGTGCAGGAGACACAGCAGCTGAAGAAGCAACCTATTTAGCCAATATTTGTAGTAAGGTTACTATGTTGGTACGTAAAGATTATATGCGTGCTTCAAAGGCCATGCAGCACCGTGTTAATAGTATGGATAATATTGTAGTAAAATACAATACTGAGGTAGACGAGGTTATTGGAGACCAAGTGGTAGAGGGGCTACGAATGGTCAATAACAAAACAGGAGAAAAAGAAACTATCTCTATTACCGGTTTGTTCATTGCAATTGGTCACAAACCAAATACAGATATATTCAAGGGGCAATTGACCATGGATGAAACGGGTTACATTGTTACCCAGCCAGGCTCTACTAGAACCAATAAACCTGGGGTTTTTGCAAGTGGAGATGCCCAAGATAAAATTTATAGACAGGCGGTAACTGCTGCAGGAACAGGATGTATGGCTGCTTTAGATGCAGAGCGTTATTTAGCTACTGTAGAAGCAGAAGAAACCGTAGCGGCGGAATAAACGCGGTAAAAAACGAAAAAAAAGCCATACAACAGTATGGCTTTTTTATTTTCTTGTAGTTGGTAGCTTAATCAATACGCGTATAATTTTCAGAAAAGGTGCGCAGGCCTTCTTCGTCTGTATTGATTTGACTATAGGTATTTTCCTTTAAATCCAATTCAAAAGTAAATACCCGCATGGTATCTAAGGCTTTCATCATTTCTGCATCTCCATATTCTATGGTCTCTACTAATTTGTTATCCGTTATTTTGTAAGTACCGTAACCAAAACGCCCGTTTGGCTCTTCTGGTACGTAACGGGTCCACATAATTCGTCCATTAAAGTACATTTTCACCTGTCTGTAACCTGCCGCTTTTTGCATGGTGTCAGAAATATTTGTGCCATCGTCATAGTTGTAAAAACTTTCCAGTTCCCAAGTACCTTCTATGGTATGCTCGTTGTTGGAACGGTCAGGGGTCTTAGTTGTTGCTGATACAAAAACCAGCAAAACGAGTAATGCAAGTAAATTTTTCATATCCCTGTAATTAAATTGTGAATAATTTAATTAAGTTAATTAAAATTTAGGAATATATCAATATATGCATGTTTTATTTGTTAAAATAAAAAAAAGCCTCCCACTAATACGGAAGACTTTTAACCAACTAAATTTAGGGGTTAGTTTCTGCGGACACTGCCAGAAACAGATTTGTTTTTTTGAACGGTAGGGTCACCGGAATAACTAATATCTGCACCACTACTAGCATCAGCGGTCAAAGATTCTGCTACGTTAACAGCAATGTCTGCACCACTACTTGCGTCTGCGGTACATTTTTTAGCAGACAATTCTCTTGCCTTTATATCTGCACCACTGCTAGCATTGGCAATTAATATATCTGTTTTTCCAGAAACGCGTATGTCTGCACCACTACTAGCGTCTGCGTCTATCTCTGTAGCATTGACTTCTACTTCTAAATCTGAACCGCTACTAGCGTCAAGTTCTAGTTTTTCAACATTTATTTCGTTTTCTACAATTAAATCTGCACCACTAGAGCTAGATAAATGGTCTATAACCGGTAGGCTTACAAATACTTTTTTTGTGGCCCTACCAATATTTTCTGCTGCATGTATTTTTAATTTACCACCTTCAATGTCCGTGGCAATTAAATCGATAATGTTTTCATCTGCTTCTACATTGATTGAGAATTCATCTGCTTGTTGTACAAAAACGTCTATACCCTCAGCGGCATATACAGCCGTAAACTCTTCTGTAATAGATCTAGATTCTTCTACAATTTGCCCATTCCCTTTTGTGCCCTCTCCAAAATTAATATCAAAGGCACAGGAACTAACAAATAACGCTAATAAGGCTGCTACTGCAATTTTTACTAAAGTTGTCATGATTGTTGTTTTTAATGATTGATTGAAATTGTTGATTTTTAATCGGCTATTGCAATTTAAGATACCCAATTGTTGTTTTTAAAGGCTCAATTGTTATTATCCTTAGCTTTAAGTTTAATACCGTTTTCATCTATTTTAAGAATTACGGATTCACCTTCGTCCTTAACATCGATATCAATACCGTTTTCCCCAATTTTCACATGCCCGTTTTCATCGCCAACATTGATATCTATACCAGACTCATCTATATTAAAACTACCGTTTACCTCTATTTTGGGGTCTTCTGGACAGTTTAGGCATTTTAAAAGACCCTCACTGTCCATGACCCACTGGTAATCAACAATTTTACTTCTATAAAAGTCTTTATCGTTTTTGGTGCTTCTACCAATATGGTTTTTGGTGTTGTTACTAAATTTAATAATGGTTCCTACGGGTACATATATGGTGTTCCTAACTTCTTGGCTACGTACTTTACTCTCTTTTTGAGTGGTTAAAAAATTGTCTAGGGTTAATACGCCATCTGCATAACTGTGGTTGTAATCAATCAACTCAGACCTATTTCGGGCTTCATCAAAAGAACTACCGTCTGCATCTTTTTTAATTTTAATTTGCAAAAGGGAGTCTGTTGCCTTCTTAATATCAAAATGTACCTCATCTGAATACAAAATAGGTTCTCCATCATCAGTATATACCATGCGTAGGTCATCTAAAGAAACACTGTTCTCAAAATCCAAATGGTCTGCGGTAGCCATGGTAATGGTAAGGGTATCAATAGAACTATTTAATACATACTCCTTGGTTTCTGTTGTGGTGCCAGTAAAAGCATGGGCGGCAGCTTGTCTAATAATTAAATAGGTAGAGACCGCAATGGCGCACAACCAAAGTCCAAAGAGTGTATACTTTGCAACACTACCAATAGATTTTAAGTTGTTTACTAAAATCTTTAAACCCAGATAGAGTAAAAAGAAAAATGGAATACCCACTACCAAGAAAACCAAGATAGATACTACCCAAGCTGGTGCCCCGGTGGTGTTGATGATATCATATAAATCTACACCCGGAAAATGGATAATGTCTATTATACCAACCGTGAACATGCCTATAAACAGGGCAATTAAAGTGGCACCGCCGGTGAGAATCATTAAAATACCAATGAACTTACCAACTATTTTAAAAAGGAATAGAAAAATATCACCAATGGTGTCAAAAATTGTCTTGGAGCCGCTTTTAACTTGATTGCCTACCTTTTGGTAATCTACGTTTTTTACTTTTTCTGCAACATCATCAAACCCCTCTTTAACTTTGCGTTCTATATTGCTGATGTTGATGGGCTCTCCCCGCATATCTAATTTTTGCGCGGTTGTGGCTGCTTCTGGTACCAAAATCCATAATAAAGCATAGATTAATATCCAAAAACCAGTGGTGAAAATGGTAAGGAATACAAAGATTAAACGTATCCAAAGGGCATCAAAACCTAGGTAATGCTCTAGCCCTGCGCATACACCCCCAATATATTTATGCTCAATATCCCGGTACAGTTTTTTAACTCTTTTAGTGGTGGTTTGGGTTTGGTTTTTTGGAGCATCTTCAAAAATATCCTCATCTACCATATAATCTTCTGGCTGCCCCATAACCGCGATTACCGCGTCTACCTCTTTTTGGGTAATAACTTGGCGATCATGTTCCATTTTTTCTGCGAACAACTCTGCAATGCGTGCTTCTATATCCGCAATAATTTCTTCACTACCGGTTGTGCCGCTAAAAGAACGCTTTATAGACTCTAAGTAGCGTCTTAATTTGCTATACGCTTCTTCGTCTATATGGAAGAAGGTATTGGCTAAATTTATGTTTACTGTCTTGTTCATTTTTGTTGATATCTTAATTGTTGTTGGTTACCAAGTTTACTGCATTTCTAAGTTCGTCCCAGGTACCGTTAAGCTCCTTTAGAAATAGCTGTCCGGTTTCTGTAAGCGCATAATATTTTCTGGGTGGCCCAGAGGTAGATTCTTCCCATCTGTAATTTAATAATCCGGCATTTTTAAGGCGGGTTAATAAGGGATATATGGTGCCTTCTACCACTAGCATTTTTGCATCTTTAAGAGCTCCTAATATTTCCGAAGCATATTTATCCTCATCTTTTAAAATAGAAAGGATACAATATTCCAGAACCCCCTTACGCATCTGTGCCTTAGTGTTTTCTATATTCATAACTGCATGGTTCTAATTTTGCCCGAACAAGGTTCGGTATTTGATTAACTGTTCGTTTTTTGTTTCCAGTACCCCTCCTTGATTAGGGGAGGGGCCGGAAACCGCTTTTTGATTGATTGATTTTTTGATTTTGATTGATGAATAAACTCTTTGTAATTACATGATTTTAATTTTGTGGTTTGTGGTCATAACTTAACTCGCGTCTCAATTTCCATTTCTTGTCCATTAAAAGCCAAATATGAGTAAACTTTGCAATATCGCCTCTTTGATAGGTATTGTCTTGGTCCAAATAGGTAAAGGTGTGTTCTCCGTGTTGTATGGCACCGTATAATTTACCGTCTTTGTATAATGGATATACTTTTAGGCTGTTTGGTACTAAATGCCTGTAACTATTTTGTGGTTTTGCAAAATCACGATTCGCACAGTTTTCTCGCATGGGCTTTAAAAACGCTTCCCTGTTTT
Source organism: Croceivirga radicis (assembly GCF_002072105.2). GTDB lineage: Bacteria > Bacteroidota > Bacteroidia > Flavobacteriales > Flavobacteriaceae > Croceivirga > Croceivirga radicis. The sequence goes on along the minus strand of NZ_MTBC01000003.1, from coordinate 447,461 downwards.
CTGTAAGTCCACCTTTATCATGATAAAACTCAAAGTCTTTGGTAAACAAATCTTCCAATACAGCTACCTTACAAGTATTAAAAGCAGCATCAAACAACAAGCTATCTTTTTGGGCAAGTTGCGTAAATAGCGTATCTGTCTGGGCAATTTGAGACCAACCATTAGCGGAATAAACCAGTAAAACGAGTATTAATAAAGCCCTGTTCATTACTTAATGAATTTAATAGTAAACGGATACTGAAAATACTGTCCTTCATTAGTTCTAATAGTGGCCAATATGGTATAAATTATATTAACCAGGCTTAAGGCACCTTGTAAAAAACCGCCAATACCTAAAGGCCATGCTAAATGCCCAAATCTAAAATCGTCACTATCAAAATGCCAATTTATTCCACCAAAGTCTCGCCAACTCCAATACCCTGTATGGAATATATCTGAAAACGCGCCAAAAAAGAAAGGTATGGTCAATACCCCTAACAGAAAAGCATACAAGAACATACTAATTTGAAAATTGAGGGCCTGCTTGCCATTATAGTCTACAAACTTGTGGTCTTTCTTGTTGGCGGTCCAAAGCACTAATGGCAAAATAAAATTACCAAAGGGAATAAAGTACCTAGAAAAGGTACTGGCATGTATTATGGCCGATAAATTACGTTCGTGTTTGGTTAATGTGGTATCCATGATTGTTCGTTTTTTGATGATTGTAAACAGTTTTACCTATTAGCTTACCATGCAAATATATATCCTAAAAATAGTACTATGCAAAACAAAGTACTTAAATTTAAGATAAAATTAACAAATGTATTTTCTATAATTTTGGCTATTTTTAGCCAACTAATTCAATTAAAATGGGTGATAAAACCAGTAAATTCAATACGTTTACATTTTTTAAGTTGCCATCTGCTTGGTGGTGTGGAGTGCGTTTAAAATATATGGACGATAAGAAAGCCATAACTACCGTAACGCACAGATGGGTAAATCAAAACCCGTTTAAAAGTATGTTTTGGGCCGTACAAGGTATGGCGGCAGAGTTAAGTACCGGAGCAATGGTTATAGACCAAATTAGGCAAAGTGGAAAGCGTATTTCTATGCTGGTGCAAAACAACAACGCCAATTTCTCAAAGAAAGCAACAGGCAAAATTACCTTTACTTGTGAAGATGGTCATTTAATAGCAGAGGCTATAGAAAAAACAATAGCCACAGGTGAGGGTCAAAAATTTTGGATGAAATCTGTTGGGGTAAATCAAGATGGAATAGTAGTCAGTACGTTCAATTTTGAATGGACGGTTCGTTTAAAAAGTTAACTTTTTACAACCCAAATAAAAAATAGGCTAACCTACAACGGTTAGCCTATTTAGGTTGTATCAATAGTTTAGGTTGTTAATCTCCAGCGCTTAAAGAAAAGCTTCCGTCTCCATTAAAGTTAGTAGCCACAATAGTAACGGTCCAAATTCCAGGGGCGCCGTTTGCCGTAACCCCATCAATACTATCTGGCTCGGCCCCGCCAATAATTGTTCTGTCCAAAACAGTTAGGCCTTCCGCATCTTTTACTATTATTTGAAAAGAGCCATCAGTAGTTGCTGTAATGTCTGCGTTATAATCGGCAGTACTCAAATTATTATTCCAACTAAAAACACGTGTAGCAGTACCTCCGTTACCAATAAAACTTGCATCAATATCTCCATTAAAATCAGAACGGTCCCCTACGGTAAAATTTGCTTCACTAGTTGTAATTTGCTCACCATTTACGGTTAATCTAACAAAAGTATCTTCTTCATTTTCCTTGCTACAACTGCTCACTATGGATAAAGAAAAACATAGTATTAAAATATTGATTATGTTTTTGCCGCTAAAAAAATTTAAAAAGGTGTAAATCATGGAATGGGGTTTTTAATTCTTTATTACATGACAACTACAACGCTAAAAACCCTACTTTATGCTGCATTTTTTAGTTCTAATGTAACATTTGAATATAATTAACTACAGATATAATATAATCACTAAAATCATCAATCAATTTATGAATGCACACGAAATAGACTACAAGATTTACGGGGAAGAAATGCAATATGTAGAAATAGAACTAGACCCCCAAGAGGCTGTTGTGGCAGAGGCCGGCAGTTTTATGATGATGGATTCTGGGATAAAAATGGATACCATTTTTGGAGATGGTTCTAACCAAGAATCGGGCGTATTGGGTAAAATCTTTTCTGCAGGGAAGCGAATTTTAACGGGCGAAAGTCTATTTATGACGGCTTTTTTAAATGTAGAACATGGTAAAAAGCAAGTTAGTTTTGCTTCTCCGTATCCCGGTAAAATATTACCTATAGACTTATCAGAAAAAGGGGGCAAGTTCATTTGCCAAAAAGATGCCTTTTTATGTGCCGCCAAAGGGGTTACCGTAGGTATAGAATTCTCTAAACGCTTAGGCAGAGGTTTATTTGGTGGAGAAGGATTTATAATGCAAAAATTAGAAGGAGACGGTATGGCCTTTGTACACGCTGGTGGTACTATGGCTAAAAAGGAGCTGGCTACTGGTGAAGTATTAAAGGTAGATACGGGTTGTATTGTTGGTTTTTCGCAAACTGTAGATTACGATATTGAATTTGTAGGTGGTATTAAAAACACCGTTTTTGGTGGTGAAGGGTTGTTCTTTGCAACCTTACGTGGGCCCGGTACGGTATATATACAGTCTTTACCTTTTAGTAGATTGGCAGGTAGGGTTTGGGCAGCCGCTCCTAAAGCTGGGGGTAAATCTAAAGGCGAAGGTAGTATATTGGGTGGTCTTGGCGATTTGTTAGATGGCGATAACGGGTTTTAGTACCTTTGATTCATGGATTTCAATCAGCTTTTCAACTTTTTAGAAGAATTACAACAAAATAATAATAAGGAGTGGATGGATGCCAATCGTAAATGGTATCAATCCCTACGTTCTGATTTTATTGCTTGGTTAGATGAATTAAATCAAAACCTAGCTCAGCTAGACGATGATTATTATGATACGCCAGGAAAAAGAGGTATAAATCGGATTAACAACAACCTCATGTTTCATCCTACTAAACCTATTTATAAAGACCATTTTGGCGCAGGATTGGACAAAGCTCCAGAGTCTGCCGATTTTTATATAGAAGTAGGGTTAAAGAATTGTATGCTGGCAGGTGGCTTTTGGCGACCGGCACCAAAAATTTTGAAAAGTATTAGGGATGGGATAGATTACGATGGTGAAGTGTTGCAAGAAATTATTAGTAAACCTTCTTTTAAACAAACATTTGGCAATTTATACGTAGATGAGAAACTTAAAAAAGCCCCTAAGGGCTATACTATTGAGCATCCGCATATAGATTTACTACAGCATAAAACGTTTGCAGTGGTACATCCAATTTCCAGGGAACTTGTGGTTTCCAAAGCTTTTAAAGCACATTGTATTGCGGTTTATAAAGAGATGTTACCGTTTAGAAGATATTTAAATAGAGCTGCTTCTTTATAGTTGTAAGATGAAATACGGTAAAGTTAAGAACATAAAAACAGAGCTGCTATCAGACAATTGGTATACTTTAAATAAAGTAACTTTTGATTATCAAAGAGAAGATGGTAGTTGGGAAGAACAATCTAGAGAATGTTATGATAGGGGTAACGGAGCTGCTATTTTACTATACAATTTAGACAAAAAGACGGTTATCTTAACCAGACAATTTAGAATGCCCACCTATGTAAATGGTAATGAAGATGGTTTTATGGTAGAGGTTTGCGCAGGTATATTAGAAAAGGGCAATGCAGAAGAGACCATTAAAATGGAGGTAGAAGAGGAAACAGGTTATCAAATTGATAATGTGGTTAAGGTGTTTGAGTCATATATGTCTCCTGGTTCGGTTACTGAAATATTGCATTTTTTTATAGGGGAATACCAACCCAATATGAAGATAGGTACTGGAGGAGGCGCGGAAGACGAAACAGAGAATATAGAAGTTATAGAGCTTACTTTTAGAGAAGCCTTGGATTGGATGGCCACGGGCAAAATCAAAGATGGTAAAACTATTATGCTGCTACAATGGGCACAAATAAATAATCTTTTAAATCAAAAAATATGATTGTAACAACAACCAATACATTGGAAGGCCACAACGTAATAGAATATTTAGGAATAGTTACCGGAGAAACCATAATTGGGGCTAACATTATAAAGGATGTATTTGCAAGTATTAGAGATGTAGTTGGTGGGCGCTCTGGTTCATACGAGAGAGTGTTACGAGAGGCTAGGGAAAGTGCATTAAATGAAATGAAACATCATGCCCAGCAAAATGGAGCAACCGCGGTTATTGGAGTTGATTTAGACTATGAGACCCTAGGTTCTAATGGAGGTATGATTATGGTTACCGCTTCGGGAACAGCAGTAAAAACTATGTCTGTTTAATTGTTAAGGTGTAGAGCCAGTAGGGTATTATACATGGCTAATTTTATGCGGGCATTGGGCTGCATAAAGTGATTGTTCATATAACTGAACAGCAATACTTTACCTTTTTTTGTCTTTATATAACCACAAAGATTATAAGTGTTGCCCATAGAACCGGTTTTGGCATAAATAAAGGTATTCTTATCCATAAACGCTGGCTGTATATCAGAAACCTTCCATGGGGGTAAAAGCTGAAACAATTTACTTTCACCTAGGTCCTTATAAAGTTTATCCAATACGGTGACCATACTTTCCGGTGTAAATAAATTATACCTAGACAATCCAGATCCATCTACCCATCTTGGGGGCTGTTTTAACTGATTCAATTTATAGTCTAAAACATGTTTTTTTATTCGGTTAAAGTCTAGAGTGTCAGAAAGGGTAGCGGCACTCATTAACATAAGTTGTTCCGCCAACAGATTATCACTTTTTTCTAACATATATTTTAAAACGGAATCTCTGGGTATTCCATTTAGGGTTTTAAAGTGGCTTGTCTTAGACGGATAATTACCAAGCGTAATTTTTTTGGTGGGAAAAATGTCTTTTAGTAATCTCAAGTTTAAGGAGTCACTGGTTTTAAACGGAATATGTAGGGTGTCTATTTGTGTGCTATCTACATAAAATATATTGGAATCTTTATTTCTTTTAAATCCTTGGTTTATAGGCTTTTTAATACTTTTTTTAAATAGCTTAGGGGTTATTAGCAGCTGTTCATCATTGTTATAATAGTTTAGGGTATTACCGTATAAGGCAAAATCATTTCGCTCTGCAGAAAAAGCATAGGAGTAGTCTTCCCATGCCCAACCAGGTCCAAATGGTTCAATATTTTTTGGAGTTTTCAATAGTTTAATGGTTTCAAAATCTTCCAAAAACTCCAAGACAATACTATCTTTAAAATTGGGGTGTAGCGTGGTGGCATATCCGGTAGGTAAAACGGAAATGGTATCTTTTACAATACTATATTTTAGTGCTGGTAAATAATCATCTAGGTATTCTAAACTAGTATACAGGGTAAATAGTTTTACCGTGCTTGCAGGTATAAAATATTTATGAGCGTTGTAATCGATTATGGTATCTTTTGTGTGATAATCTACCACAAGTAATCCGTTGAAGTTAGATTTATTGGTAGTAGCGTTCAAGCTGGTAATAAATTGCTTTTCTTGGCGATTATACCTGTAAGTTGTACAACCAACAAATAAACTATTTAGAATAATTAAAAGAAAAATATTCATCTTAAACACTTCATTATCAATGTTTAAAATTGAACGTTTTACTCCCTTTAACAACATAATAGTTATATTTTAACTTTATTAAAAATCCAAGTTATAGTATTTATTTGTAAATTAGAGACAACCATATTAACCTAAATATTGTAGAAATATGCCAAGAGCAATGTTAGACTACACCAAAACAATCTTGCAAAAGGTTAGTTTTGATGCAAAGCTTTTTGCTAGGGAGTTAGAAAAGGCAGCCAAGCGATTGCTGCCAAACGAACTCGAAGAGTTAAAAATTTGGTTGCATAAATATATTTATGATAAACCTGAATTACAGCAAAGTTTAATTTTATTAAAAGTATAAGTAAAAGCCACCTATGGGTGGCTTTTTTTATAGACTTGGTTAAACTTTTCAGTAGGTGGTTGCTTATTTTTTTATTTAAGATAATTCTTCCAAAAATTATGTTAAATTGCGCGTATACTTTTTAATAGCAGGTATTTAGGTGTCTAAAAAGAATAAGTTGTAAAATTACATGCAAATATGGGTATGGTAAAAGATGCTAAAAATAGTGCCGCCATGGTTACGGAAAAAATGGATAATAGGTTATTGCTTAAGCTTGTGGATGCATCTCCTATAGCTATGGCACTACTTACCAATAAGGGACAAGTTATTTATGGCAACCCTAAATTTGAACAATACTTAGGTTATCCCATTTCACAACAAGACTTACCTCTTTTTAAAGATTTATTATACCATGGCCCAAAGGAAACCCACAATAGTCTTGGAATTTCTTGGGAACCAAACGTATTCCAAGAAATTGCTTTAAAATCTGCCGATAACCAATTGGTGATGGCCAATTTATCAATAGAATCTGTTGATCATCATTATTATTTGCTAACAATTAAAGAAGCTAGAGTTGATCAAGGTAATAATCGGTCTAATCTAAAAGAATATATTTCTTGGTATAAGCCGTTATATGAAGATGCTAATGTAGGATTGGTTATAGCAGATAAAAAGGGAGACATCTTATTGGCAAATAAATGGGTAGCTAAAAAACTGGGCTATACAACCTTAGAAATGGAGCGGTTAAACATTGGTAAAATGACCCATCCTGAAGAATTAAAGATTGCAAGGCCCCTGTTTTATCAGGTTATTGATGGTAATAGGGATTACTACCGTTTCTCTCAGCGAATACAGCATAAGAACGGAGATTATTTATGGCATAAAATAAAGGTTACTACCACTAAAGATTATAAAGGTAACGTAGATAAGGTAGTGGCAATTATTACGGAAACGCAATTAAATTTAGATGCCAAAGAAGATATTCTAGCTCAGCGCAATTTTCTTCAATTGATTATTGATCATATGCCCAACCAAGTATTTTGGAAAGACAGGGATTGCGTTTACATGGGGTGTAACAAAGAATTTGCTAAAATAATTGGGATAGAATCTCCAGAGCAAATTGTAGGTAGAACAGATTTTGATTTTAACCGGGACTCCAAACATGCGGAGAGTTATCAGTATTGGGATAAAAAGGTTATGGCTTCTAGAAAACCGGTTCTTAATCTGGAAGAAAAATTTCATAAAGCCAATGGAGAAGAGGGATGGGTACTTACTAGTAAGATTCCTATTCTAGATGATAATATGGTAACCGGTATTGTGGGCATTTGCGTGGACATAACGGAACAAAAAAACAACAATAAGGAAATTCAAGAGCAAAAGGACTTCTTACGCCTATTAATTGATCATTTACCAAACGATGTTTTTTGGAAAGATACCAATGGTGTTTTTCAAGGTTGTAATAAAAGTTTTGCCAACGCTTTTGGTTTAAAAGATACCCAAGAAGTTATTGGTAAAACAGATGATGATCTTGCCTCTTCAAAAGAAGCAAGGGAACTTTTTGGCACATTGGACAAACAAGTTATAGCATCTGGCGAGCCGGTTTTCAATAAAGAATTGTCATTATTAAACAATAATAACGAACCAATTTGGGGCTTAAATAGTAAAATACCTTACAAACAAGATGGTAAAGTAAAGGGTATTATTGGGTTTTGTGTAGATGTAACCGATCAGAAACGAATTAACCAGCAATTAGAGGAACAAAAGAACTTTTTGCAATTACTTATAGATAACTTACCTAGTTTGGTAATTTGGAAAGGTATAGATGGTACTTTTAAAGGTTGCAACAAGGCTTTTGCACAGTATTTAGGATTACCAGACTCTAATAGCATTAATGGATTAACCGCTGATGATTTAGGGTTACCAATAGAACTAATGGAAAACTTTGAAAAGTTAGACCAGAAAGTTTTAAAATCTGGAGAGCCCTTAATGAATTATGAGTACAAATATATCAATCCTAAAAATGAAGAAAAATGGGGGCTTTTCCATAAAGTGCCTATTTACTTAAATGGAAAAGTAGATGGGGTTATTAGCTTAATTAGTGATATTACCGAACTAAAAACGGTTAGTAACGATTTAAAAAAACAAAACAGTGCTTTCTTACGACTTAATAGCCGGTTAATCAATGCCAATAGAGAGTTAAAAGAAGCAAAAAACAGAGCGGAAAAAGCCAATCAATTAAAAACGGAATTCTTGAATAACATGTCACATGAAATCCGTACCCCAATGAATGGAATTATTGGTTTTACACAATTATTGGAAGACGAACTTATTTCGGACAACAGTAAAATGTATATGTCTATTATCAAAAATAGTAGTGAACAATTATTAAGGGTTATCAATGATATTCTAGAGATTTCTGTATTAGAAACAAATCAGGTAAAATTATTAGAAAAAGAGTTGAACCTTAATGCCTTTATGGTAGAAACATTTTCAATATTTAGTTTAAAAGCTAAAAAACAAAATATTGACTTACTGCTAGAGACGCCTTTACAGGACAAGGAAAGTAATTTCACAGTTGATGTGTCTAAATTGAGAAAAATAGTAGAAAATTTACTAGAAAACGCAATAAAATTCACGGCAACGGGTTATGTACGTTTTGGTTATTATATTAAGGAGAAAATTCTTCACATATTTGTAGAAGATTCTGGCATTGGTATTTCAAAGGATAGAAAAGAAAAGATTTTTCAACGTTTTTCCCAAGCTGATGACTCCATAGCCAAGATTTATGGAGGTTTAGGATTGGGGCTAGCAATTGCTTCTGAAAACGCCAAATTACTTAGCGGCCAATTAAATTTAGAATCAGAAGAAGGAGAGGGAGCAGTATTTACGCTCACTATACCTATTAAAAAAGGTGAATTTATTATGACGGACGTACAATCTGGGGAAATACATAAAGAAAACTTGCCAACATACAAAGTGCTGGTCGCCGAAGATGAACAAGTAAATTTTTATATTTTAAATACCTTTTTACAACGTATACCTGAGGCTAACTTTAATGTTTTACGGGCTACAAATGGGGAAGAGGCAGTTAATTTGTTTGATGGTCATCCAGATTTGGACTTTATTTTGATGGATATAAAAATGCCTATTATGGATGGTCTAGAAGCAATAGAGGCAATCCGTGCCAAAGGCGCTAAACTGCCAATAATAGTGCAATCCGCATTTGCAACAGAAGCAGACCGGGAAGCGGCAGAACAGGCTGGTTCTAACGGGTTTTTAACCAAACCTCTAGAAAGAGCGCTACTCTGGAGTACAATAAAGTCTTTATTGCCTAAACAAGATTAAATTATTCTTTTTTAGTTACTGGGCTTATAATTTGTACATCTTGAAAAGCAATAGCACCTCTAACAATTCCAGAAATAGTATCTTTTAAAGCCTCGGTAATCTGTATTTTTAACTCGCTTTTATGGTAGATTAAACTTATTTCACGAGCTGGAGAAGGACTTTCAAAATGTCTTAGATTTTGTTTTTTAAGACCATCTAGCTCTAATGTGTTTAGATAAGGCAACAAGGTCATCCCCATACCTTCGTTAGATAGGTTTATAAGAGTTTCAAAACTTCCACTTTCTATTTGAAAGTGCTCCGTTACTTTGTTTTTTGGCGATTTACATAAATTAATTACTCCGTCTCTAAAGCAATGACCATCTTGTAATAACAACACATCTGCAATATCTAAATCTGCTGTTGTTATTTCTTTCTTTTTGTTTAACCTATGATTGGGAGGTATGTAACCTACAAATGGTTCGTAGTACAACGGTCTTTCCTTAATAGTGTTTACTTCTAACGGGGTAGCGGCTATGGCGGCATCTAAATGCCCGTCCTGTAAATTGGCGATTAGCGTATCTGTAGCCTGTTCTTTTATGATTAGGTTTACTTTTGGGTATTTCTTAATAAATGTAGACAAAAACATTGGTAGTAATGTAGGCATTACGGTGGGTATAATTCCTAATGTAAAGTCACCACCAATAAACCCTTTGTCTTGGTCTACTATATCTTTAATACGCCCTGCTTCCGCAACAATATTTTTGGCCTGGTCTACTATTTTTTTACCAACCTCGGTCAGGGCAATTGGCTTTTTACTACGGTCAAAAATCAATATATCTAACTCATCTTCTAGCTTTTGCACTTGCATGCTTAAAGTTGGCTGGGTAACAAAACTCTTTTCTGCCGCCAAAGTAAAATTACGGTGCTCTGCCACCGCTAAAACATATTGTAATTGCGTAATCGTCATCCTAATAAATTAATGCGATAAAGATATAAATTACATTGATGAAAACTATACAAAACCACGCTGGTTATTAGGTAATTTTATACTATCAATAAATAAAACAAATACCATGAAATTGAATAAGATAGGATTAGACCAAGATAAATCTGTAGCACTTAGCAAAGACCTGAACACCTTGCTCGCTAATTTTCAACAATACTATTTAAACCTAAGAGGGGTACACTGGAATATAAAGGGAAAACGCTTTTTTGATTTGCATGAAAAGTTTGAAGAATTGTATGTGGACGCCAATTTAAAAGTTGATGAGATAGCCGAACGTATTTTAACATTGGGGGGTACACCTTTGCATACGTTTGAAGATTATACCAATGCAGCAAAAGTGCCGGTGGGTAAAAACATAACCAAGGATGTAGAAGCTGTACAATTAATAGTGGACTCCTTAAGCGAATTGTTAACTATTGAAAGAGAGATTTTAGATGCTTCTGACGATGCCAATGATGAGGGTACCAACGCAATGATGAGTGATTTGATTACCGAGCAGGAAAAAACCGTATGGATGTTTACCGCCTGGTTGTCAGAATAGTGCCGTATCGTTTTAGAAAAGAAAAGTCCCGCTCTCTAGCGGGACTTTTTTAGTTTAAAACCTAATGTTATGGCTTACGTCCTTTTGGGCAACGGTGAAGGCTGTTGCCTCAAAAGTAGGTGGGCCATAGAGGGTCATTTCACCAGTAGTACCATAACTTTCTTTAGGCATGCCATTGGCTTCAAAATCCATTTGATTATTACCATTAGCGTCATGCAATACTAGAATGGAATAGGAGCCTGGGGCTACGTTTTCAAAAGTTAAGGTTACAGCGCCCTTTTTTGCTGCTGTAGAAGCCGTTTTTATTCCTTGCGCTTTCATAAAGGTCTCTGCTGTATGTAAGCCGGCCAAAAGGGTTCCTTCATTATTTAGCACATTTTCAATGGTAACACTTACGGTAACACCATCGGTTTGCGCTTGGCTAAAGGTTAACGTACATACAATTGCGAATAGGGATAACAAGGTTTTCATATTTTTTGTTTTAGTAGTTAATGAACAGGGTAAAACTCATTAAATTCCACTCACTGTTCAATTGTGAGTTACCCAATTGTAGATTTTGCTTACCCAACTGAGCTATAACATTCTAAAACCTAAATTCCATTTGAATATCGGCACGTTCATACGGAGATGGTGGTCCCTCTATTTCTACAAAACCGAGCTTCTCATATAATTTAATGGCTGGTACAAGTACACGGTTACTTTCTATAAAAATGTTTTTTGCACCTAAACTTTTGGCTTTAGCTATAATGTGTTGCCCTAATAAATACCCTACTCGTTTGCCTTGGGCTTTTGGAGTAACCCCCATCTTGGCCAATTCGTAATCAAAACGGTTGCCATCCATTTTAATCAAGGCACAAACTCCTACCACTTCTTTGTCCAATAAGGCAACAGCAATATAACCGCCTTGGTCTATTATATTTTCTTGTGGATAGTCCAACGCTTTAAAATCTGATGGCTCCATTTTAAAATACTGTTCTATCCATTGCTGATTAATCGCCTTAAAAGCGGCGGCATACGCAGAGGTAAACGGGACTATTTTAAAGCTGTCATTCATCATCTATTTAATTTTTCGTATCCAATAAATAAATTGCCCAAGGCCACTTAAAAATAGAAAGCTTAAAAATTTTATTAATTTTTTCTGTTCTTTATTTTTAAATATAAGTTTGGTATAGAAAATTATGCTCCAAGCATTTATAAATAAAAGATGTATTATTAATAGATAAGTATACTTGCTTCCTATAAAACTAATGGATTCAGTTTTTTTAATCAAAAATATAGCAACTAGAGGAGACAGTGTTTTAATCCAGAAGTAAGTATTAATAACTAAAGGAAATATTCCTAAAAAACGAGAAAGGGTTTTACGATTCATCACTTTTTCATTTTATCGGCAACAGCTTTACTGGCTACAGTATCTAATTCTTCTAATTCTGAAATAATAACAGCATGGTCTTCACTACGGGTCTGACTCATTTTGTAAGCGGCCTGTATATCTGTTATTTTAACTTCAAACCCTACCGTGACTTTAACTTGGCGCAAGGTTTTAGAAGAAAATTTAGATAAGTCGATAGGTTTTTTGGCCATTTGCTCATATTTCTCTACTAATCGATGCATCGATGCCATAGTTTCCTCCTCAGAAAGCACTTTTAGATTTCCATAAACATGCACGGCAATATAATTCCATGTGGGTACTTCCTCTTCTTTATACCAAGAAGAAGAAATATAATGGTGTGGACCATTGAAAATACATAATACTTCTTTCCCGTCAACCAAAGCCTTTGCTTGTGGGTTCGCCTTGGCCAAATGACTCACCAAAATGGCTTCCCCATTGTTATCTGTTTCCAATTCTAACGGAATGTGGGTACCCCATGGTTTACCTTCCACTTGGTCTATTAAGATACCAAAGCTATTGGCTTGTATAAAAGCTTTTACTTCTTCTATATTTTCATTTTGATAATAGTGTGGTATGTACATGCTGTAACGGAGCTCATTTAATTTAACAGATTAAACATACTCTTTTTTCAATTAAGAATACTCATACAGAGCGTTTACCTTGCTTTAGTATGAATGATAAACTGCACCTAAAAAATTTTACTGGTAAAGGACCTTACCATAGACGCTATGTAAGGTACTGTCTAATATTAGCCCTGTATTTGGCTTTATGCAGCTGTAAACAAATGACCAGTTTGTCCGATGCTATTACCCAACCTTCTGCTAGAGAGGTATACGAACGCAATTATAGTTTAGAGGATAAGGCGTATGCAGCTTGGCAGAAAGCATTTGCTAACGCTTTTAACGATAGTGTAATGATCAACCTGCCCTATAAACAAGTAGGCAAGTTTTCTAGTGTTGAGCCTACGGTTTTGAGTTTTTCTTTAGCGTTGAAAGAAGGAGAGCGTTTGGTAGTGTCCTTACAAACAGATAGTATCACCTCTAGTTTTTTAAGTCTATACAAATATGATGAATCGAAAAAAATGGACTTACTACTAGAAAACAAACCCAATGCATCTTCTTTGTCCTATATCATAAAGGAATCGGGTAAGTACAAATTACTACTGCAGCCCCAACTTTTTGCAAATACAGAATATACCCTATTGATAAGGAGAAGGCCTACGTATTATTTTCCCGTTAGTGGAAAGGACAACAGCGCCGTGCAAAGTTTCTGGGGTGCACCACGAGCTGGTGGTACCCGCCAACATGAGGGTATAGATATTTTTGCTGCTAGAGGTACGCCCGTAGTTGCTGCAACAGATGGTCGCGTAGTGAGCACACGTAATCAAGGATTGGGTGGTAAACAAGTTTGGTTGGCAGATGGGCTGTTTGGCAATCGTTTGTATTATGCGCATTTAGATAGCATTATTGCAAGTGCAGGACAAAAAGTAACTGTTGGCGATACTTTGGGCTTGGTAGGGAATACGGGTAATGCAAAAACCACGGCACCCCATCTACACTTCGGCATCTATAAATCCAAAGCGGTGGACCCTTATCCTTTTATAAAAAAGATAGAACCATTGCCAAGTTTTGAATTAAATAATCCAACAACTGACGGAATTGTTAAAGGCGCCAAGGCCAATGTACGGCAAGGAAATTCAGTAAAATCAACTAAACTAAAAACCTTAAAACAACAAGATACGGTTCAAATTTTGGGATATACCAAAAACTGGGTTCATGTTAGGGACCAAAGTGGAACGGCAGGTTACGTTTTTAAAAACCTACTACAATAAAAAAGCGGGTTGAGACCCGCTTTTTTTCAAGTATTTATATAGAAAGGCAACTTATGCCCTGGATGTTTTAGAAGTAGTGTTAGCAACTGGTTTGTAACGGACTTTTTCCACTTTTATATTTTGAGTAGAGCTAACCTTTTCATGCTGGTCATAACTAGAATAGCATAATGTAGCTACTAATGCTAATCCATAAAATATACACTTTCTCATTCAATCGATTTAGGTTGTTTTGTGTTCTTTACGTATGCGAAGATTTTACATTTTAACTCCGTCCGCTACCTCAATCCGAATATTAATTAATTCATTTAAAAAATTGAAATAAGTGTATTTAAAAAGCTGCTTTTTAATCTTGTGCTAAAACAGTTCCCGGTATTAACTCTTCTACAATTTGGCCTTCTTTCTTATAAACATAATACGAATGGTTATCTGCATCTAAGGCAACAGAGGTGTGTACTTTTTCATTTATAAAATGGATAGCAGAACGGTCGTCACAAGCGTAACCATCTGCCAAGGTACCTGCTAAAATATTAGAATGATAAAGGGGTCTTCTAGATTTCTCAGAGTTGTAATGCGGACAATGACTCTTTTCTAGAAAACCTAAGCAAGAAACAATGCTCAATTCTTTGGGTCTAGAATCTGTGGTGCCGCCCAGTGTCCAACATAAAGAGCCTGCGCTGCCACCGCCCATAATAACACCCTTATTATAAGCCTTGCGCAGGGCAATATCTATACCTTGGGCTTTCCAAATGGCCATCATGTTTAAAGTATTGCCACCGCCAACAACTACGGCGTCCATTTTTGATAGTATTTCATCAAAACTCTCTTTTTGGTCGTAAGAATTAATCCAAACCCGCAGCACATGGGGAGTAACAGCTATTTGTTCGCAAACCTCGTAAAACCGTTGTATATATTCCGCATCGTCCCCGCTGGCGGTTGGAATAAAACACAGGTTTGGTTTGGTTTTACCTGTGGCCTTTGCCATGTAATTTAAGAAAGGAACTGTATGTCTACCGCTACCGTAAATCAATAGTTGTCTTTTCATATAAAATTATTTTTGCGGTAAGTTAAAACGAATTTTTACAATCCAGTAGGTAATTTCTACAGTTGGGTTAGTAAGCTTTAAATAGTAGACAGGGTTTATAGATTTTTGGAGCATCAATCTAAAACAACAGTCATGAAAAACTATTTAGCACTACTATTTTTCTTTATCAGCTTTGCACTTTTAGCGCAAACAACAATTACAGGTACTGTAACCGCAGGTAAATTACCGGTAGCAGGGGCCAATGTGTATTTAGAAGGTACGTATGATGGTGCTTCTACTGATGCTGCAGGTCGTTTCTCCTTTACAACTACAGAAACGGGAACGCAAACGTTGGTGGTCTCAAGTATAGGTTACGATACCCATTATGAAATGGGAGAGGTTACCTATTTTCAAGAATTAAACATTGTCTTGCAAGAAGCCATTAATAGCTTAAGTGGAGTAACGCTAACAGCAGGTTCTTTTGAGGCGGGTACGGAATCTAAAGCGGCGGCATTAAAACCGCTAGATATTGTAACCACGGCAGGTGTGGCGGGAGATATAGGCTCTGCTTTGCAAACCTTGCCGGGCACCACTACAGTTAGTGAAGACGGGCGTTTGTTTGTGCGCGGCGGTAGGGCAGAAGAGACCCAAGTGTTTATAGACGGGCAGCGAGTTTTTCAGCCGTTTATGGCAAGTACCAACAATGTACCCACAAGAGGCAGGTTTTCTCCTTTTCTGTTTAAAGGAGTTAGCTTTAGTACCGGCGGTTATTCTGCGGAGTATGGGCAGGCGCTTTCTGGTGTGTTGCTTATGAATACTACTGATTTACCGGACCAGGAAAAGACGGATATTTCTGTGATGAGCGTAGGAGCAGGTCTGGGACATACAGAGATTTGGGGAAATACAAGCTTAAGTTTTAATACCAGTTACATCAATTTATCGCCTTACGAAGCCTTGATACCTTCTACCAATGGAGTGCGTTGGAACAACCCGTATGAGTCTATGGCGGGCGAAGCTGTTTTTAGGCAAAAGGGGGAACGCAGTATGTTTAAATTCTACACGGGTTTTAACCATGCCAATTTTGATATAGACCAGGAGGACATCAATTTTGAGGAGTATGTAAATTTTAGATTGAAAAACAATAACCTGTATTTAAACGCGAATTATAAATACTTTTTTGAAAACAATTGGACGGTTTATGCCGGAGCTAGTACGGCATGGGATACCAATGCCATTACGGTTGTTGAAAATGACATAGAAACAGCAGATACTTCGCTTCATTTGAAGTTGAAAGCTTCTAAAGAATTCAGTAGCCGGTTTAAATTAAATGTTGGTTCTGAAGTGTTCCACACCAATTATGAAGAAGAATTTATAGCCAATAATGGATTCGATTTTATCGCTGGCTTTGATGAATTGCTTTGGAGTGGCTTTGCGGAGGCCGATGTGTTTTTTAGCAACAATTTTGCCCTAAAACTAGGGGCACGTACAGAGTATTCTAATTTAATTGAAGCTTGGAATGTAGCTCCACGAGCATCCTTGGCTTACAAAACGGGTCAGGACAGTCAGTTATCCTTAGCTTATGGTAATTATTATCAAAATCCATTAACCCAGTTTATCAATTATGATGCTACCCTAGATTATGAAAGAACGGCACATTATATTCTTAATTATCAATACGCTAAAAACGGCAAAACCTTTAGGGTAGAAGGGTACTACAAGGATTATGACAATTTGGTGAAGTATGATACCCGTGAGCCACAATTCAACTCCAATTTTACCAATTTAGGAAATGGCTATGCTGCCGGTCTAGATGTATTTTACAGGGATAACAAGAGTATTAAAAACTTAGATTATTGGCTATCTTATAGCTACTTAAACACAGAACGTAATTTTCTGGATTTTACGGAGCAGGCCACACCAAATTTTGCGAATGCCCATAATTTTTCTGCCGTAGGTAAATATTGGGTAAACGATTGGCGTTCGCAAATAGGAATGTCTTATAGTTATGGTTCTGGCAGACCCTATGATAACCCTAACACACCAGAATTTTATGCCGAAAAAACTAAAGACTACCACAATCTAAGCCTTAATTGGGCCTATTTAATAGACCAACAAAAAATTTTATTTTTCTCGGTTAACAATGTGTTGGGGACTAATAATATTGGAAACTACCAATATGCCAATACCCCAAATGCAGAAGGTGTTTACAACCGTAGGGCCATATCACCCGCTGCGGATAGTTTCTTTTTTGTAGGATTCTTTTGGACCATCAGCAGCGATAAAAAGAGCAATCAATTAGATAATTTATAAAAAGTACAATTCGGTAAGCAATTTATACAGTTGGGTAACTCCTATTGGTATGGCTTGCTGGTTAACCCGAGTTTTACATCGTAATCAAACATAAAAACAAACAGTCATGAAAAAAACTATTTTAATTTGTCTTTTAGTTGTAACCAGTATGTTAAGTGCACAAGATAAATACACTAAGGGTATGCAAAAAGCTTTGCAACTTTGGGGAGAAGGTAAAATAACCGAAGCCTCTAATTTATTTGAACGTATTTCTATGGTAGAACAAGACAATTGGCTGCCCTACTACTATAACGCATTGGTAAATACAACAGCCTCTTTTGGCGAAACAGATGAAACCAAATTGAAACAAAAATTAGAAAAAGCACAAGAATTTATAGACGTGGCCAAGAATATTTCGCCAGATAATGCAGAGCTATTGGTTTTAGAGGCCTTGACAAATACGGCGTACATTGCTTTTGATGGGGCAACCTATGGGATGACCCTTTCTGGAAAAGTAGTGCAATTGTATGAAAAGGCGGCACAGTTAGCGCCCAACAACCCTAGAGTAGTGTTTTCTAAAGCGGAGTGGGACATGGGGTCTGCCAAATATTTTGGAAAGGATACCACCCCTTATTGCAAAGATGTGGAACGGTCTTTGGAACTTTTCGCTAATTTTAAACCAGAAACCGAATTTTATCCAAACTGGGGGCAAGACAGAGCCAAAGAAGTTTTGGCCCAATGCAACAACTAGAGCATGCAAAAATTTATAAAGGAATTTTTTAAAGGAACACTCATAGGGACCGCAATTTATGTGGTCTTTATGGTTTATTTCTACTTTTTTACAGATGTGGATAAAACCCAATTATGGCGCGGAGCATGGGCAGAATATTATGAGAATATCATTTTTTCTATCATTATCTACATGCTCAACATTTATTGGTTTGATTATATTCTAAAGCGATTTGATAAGAAAATATGGAGAGTTAAACGCTTTTCTATTGCTTTTGGAGGTAATTTAGTAGTTTCTCTTATCGCTATTTTCTTTGCAAGACTCATAAGGCTTGTAATTTTTGGAGATGAGGTTTTTATGGAGTTTCTTCTTGGGGAGCGCGTACATAACTATACCCAATCCCTAATTATCTCTTTTGTAATAAACCTCATATTTTATGGGGCCTATTATTACAAATATAGACAAGACAATAAGGTAAAAGAGCAGAAAATTATTGCGGGTACCGCATCTGCCCGTTTTGATGCGTTAAAAAATCAGTTAGACCCACACTTCTTGTTCAATAGCTTAAATGTATTGACTAGTTTAATAGAAGAAGACCCTTATCAAGCGCAGAAATTCACCACGTCCCTTTCCAAAGTATACCGCTATGTTTTGGAGCAGAAGAATAAAGATTTGGTAACGGTAGATGAGGAGCTCAACTTTGCAAGGACTTACGTTCGTTTGTTAAAAATGCGTTTTGAAGATAGTATTGTGTTTGATATTCCAGATCAGGCAACAGATCCAGAAGCTAAAATTGTGCCTTTGAGTTTACAATTATTATTAGAAAATGCAGTAAAGCATAATGTTGTTACGGCATCTAGGCCATTGCACTTAAAAGTGTTTGAAGCTGGGAACAATTTGGTGGTGAGTAACAACCTACAGGCTAAGGAAGTGGTAAAAAAGAGTAGTGGGGTTGGACTACAGAACATTAAACAACGCTATCAGATTTTAACCAATAGGGAAGTATCTATAGAAAAAACGGAAACCGATTTTAGAGTAACCTTACCCATGCTTAACCAACAAATATCTCGTGTGGAAACCCAAGACGAATTTTTAGAGGAAAAGCGTTACGAGAAAGCAAAAGAACGGGTAGAAGCTATCAAGGGCTTTTATGGTAACCTAACGGCTTATGCATTGGTAATTCCGTTTTTATGGTGGATAAATTACCGTACTACGAGTTTTATCTGGGCAATTTTCCCCACATTGGGCTGGGGGTTTGGGCTAGCGGCTCATGCATTGCAAGCATTTGGCTATCATCCTCTTTTGGGCAAGGATTGGGAAGAGCGAAAAATAAAACAATACATGGAAGATGAGAATTTTTAATACCTAAACAAGTTTCAATTTTGATTCTAGAATTTCTTCAACTTCTGTTTTAGTCAAGTCTATCCCCAAAGTGGTAATTGCCTTTTCAAAAGTACTGCAGAGGGCAAATTGGGCATTTTTACTACCAGCAATTTTTAAAAGTGTTGCAAATGCAGTATTGCTAGGGCTAGAAACCACTAAAACCTCTTTAAACTTTTTATTTACTTTTTGATTACGGGTATTGGTAACACTTTCTACGGATGCTTTAACGGCTTCAAAATCCATATGGGTTAGGTCTGTCAACAACAAGAAAACATCTTCATAGAAAGGTTGTTGTTTCAAATGCTCTAGGTAGGCTGCATACTGTTTAATATTAGGCTGTCCAGAATACTGCTGTACCAAAAGATTTTTGCCTTCTATGTATGTATAGGCTATTCTCATATTTCTATCAGATATACAAGTGTCGATTGTTCAAAATTGGTTTTCTATTACAAAATTACAATTCAGTTTGTAAAACTTACAATTGGGTAATCCATTTTTTCTTCAAGGCTATGTTCTTAAGATATTTACCATGTAATTAATAAGAACAATTAAAACAATAAAAATGGAATTTAGAGACGATTTAAAATACAAAAGAGCTAAGGAGAAAGTAGAAAACATAAAGGGGTTTTACGGTAATCTTACTTCCTATTTAATAGTAATTCCTATTCTGGCGTACATTAACTACAGCACCACAAGTTTTTTATGGGTAATTTTTCCTGCATTGGGCTGGGGATTGGGTCTAGTAGGGCATGCACTACATGCTTTTACAATAAATCCGTTCTTTGGTAAGGATTGGGAAGAACGTAAGATTGCAGAACTAATGAAAGATGGCAATTTTTAATTGTTAGTATCTTTAAGCATAGCAAATTCATCATCAAAAAATAGCATTTCAATAACAACAATCATGGAAAAGAATTTCAACGCAAATAAATACCAGAGAGCAAGAGATAGGGTAGACGAACTTAAAAAGTTCTATAACAACCTAACCATTTACCTCATATTCGTGGTCTTTTTGGCAGGAATAAACTACTACACTACCGGTTTTGGTTATATGTGGTTTTTATGGGCCGCATTTGGTTGGGGAATAGGTGTTTTCTTTCACGCTTTAAAAACTTTTAGGGTAAATCCATTTTTTAACAAAGATTGGGAAGAAAGAAAAATTAGGGAGTTTATGGAAAAGGATAGGGAAACCGATAAATGGAAATAATCATGAAAAATGCAGAAGATTTAAAATACGAGAGAGCAAGAAAAAGGGTTGCCCAGTTAAAAAGTTATTACGTTCATTTGGGAGTCTACGTTGTAATTAACGCATTTATCCTGGCCAATCTTTACATCAAAAGTGGTTATGATAATGAATCGTTTTGGGATTGGAAAAATTTTACCACAACATTTTTTTGGGGTATTGGATTATTGTTTCATACGGTTCGTACATTTGGAATTATCCCAGTGTATTCATCTAAATGGGAAGACCGAAAAATTAAAGAATTTATGGCCCGTGATAAAGCGGAAAAAGAAAAATATCTGTAATTAAAAAAGTACCAAACCAACCATGAACGTAATTATAATTGAAGACGAAAAACCGGCGGCAAGAAGACTCTCTAGAATGCTTTCTGAGCTAGATGTAAACGTAACCAAAATGTTGCACAGTGTAGAAGAATCCATAGCCTGGTTTTCTACCAACGAGCATCCAGATTTAATCTTTTTAGACATTCAATTATCAGACGGTTTATCCTTTGAGATTTTTGATAAACTAGAAGTTAAAAGTGCTATCATTTTTACAACGGCGTATGATGAATATGCACTACAAGCTTTTAAGTTAAATAGCATAGATTATCTGTTAAAACCAATAGATGATGAAGACTTGGAAAAGGCAGTGAAAAAGTACCAAGATTTTGCACCCAAAAAGGACCAAATTTCCATAGATTTTAACGACATAAAAAAGCTGTTGGTAAACCCATTGGAAAGGGAGTTTAAAAAACGTTTTACCGCTAAGGTAGGGCAGCACCTAAAAATTATAAATGCAGACGAGGTAGAATGTTTTTTTAGTGAGAATAAGGGTACCTATGCCGCAACCACAGACGGAAGAAATTATCTTTTAGATACCACTTTAGAAAATTTAGAAAATGAAATTTCTCCAAAACAATTCTTTCGTGTTAGCAGAAAGTTTTACGTAAACATAGATCATATAAAAGACATCATTTCCTATACCAATTCTAGACTTCAAATAAAGATGAATAGCTTCAAGGAGCAGGAAATTATAGTGAGTAGAGAACGTGTAAAAGACTTTAAGCTTTGGTTAGAGTAGTCTATTTTAATTAACTGGTATAAAGTATTTTATATGTTTATATAAATATTTCTTATGGTTAAAGTAAGACTTTAGAAAAGGACTTATTCCTCAATTCTATTGTCATCAAAAGCAGAAGGCAGTAATTGCGGAATTAATTTAATAAAAATTGGTAACAAAACTGCGCCACCGGGCAACATAAAAATGGCTAGTGAAGGAATACTTTTAAAAATATCCAATAATTGTTTTTGTACTTTTTTGCGCTCTTCCTTAGTTAAATCTGTGGTGGTTGCTTTTACTAATAAGGACATTAATTCTTTACTTTCCCGGAGTTCTTTTCCAAGTCTTTTACTATTTCTTAAGATTAATTTACTAACGTTTTTGGTCATTCCTTCATAGAATTTGGAGGCCAAATTATCGTCTTTTAAATAAGGTATTTTATCCCTGTTTTTATCAAAAAAAACAAGCACATTTTTGATGGCGTTTTCTATGTTTTTTTTATCCTGTTTTAAGGCCCTGCCAATCTCGTGAATATAGTTAGATTCTTCTTGCTCCAAGGTACCATCTTCCCATACCGTTAAGCAGGCAATATCCAATAAATATTGCTTTTCCATATCACTGAAATTTAGGTCCAAGAGTTCCTGAAAACTTTTGCGATATTGGGTAGCGTTCAAGTCTACAAAACTTAAAGAAGAAGCTAAAAGTTGCAGCAACTTTTCATCACTCTTTCGGGTCTGTTTAGAGTTCAATGCCTGGTATGCAATATTGATGGTTACATACTCTAATAGTTCGGCATGCTCCAGTAAATTTTTATCGCTTTTTAGGTATTCCCTAAAGATTAAAACATCTACATATAATAGAGAATTTGTTAAGCTATTTCCAAATGCTCTACTAAAGGTATTTCCACCTAAATAAATTCTAGAATCCAATAGTTTTTCCAACTGATCTTCCGTCTTGGAACCACTTAATATTTTTTGTAAAAAGGTAAAATTGCCTACGTCCAATTTTTTATAATAGGTAAATACCGTTTCTACAAATTTGGAAAAGTCGTTTTGTTGGGTCTCAAAACTATAGGTAAAATAAAGTGCCGTTAAGAGGTTTATTTTGGCCACTTCATCTTCCGTATAAATATGTTCTGCCTTGGCAAAACTGGGAGAGCTTAAATGAACCCCATAGATAAAACCATGTTCCAATAAGCTATGGTATAAATGGTTTTTGTCTATGTAATGGTTTTGTTTGTCCTTGATAACATGGCCAAACTTTTTAATCCAACCAGCGGCAGATGGGTTCATTTAGGTAATTGATTGATGGGCTCAAAGTAAGGAAATTTATGCCAGTCTACTACAAGAATTTATCATTGCTTATTTACAGCACCTTAAGTGTGTTAAGAGAATTTTAACGTTTAAAACCAAACCCTCCTATTTAAAGCCCCGTAGGTAAGACCGATAAATCATTAAAACATTTAATATGAAAAACACAGCTAAAACAGCCATTATTTTGAGCTCTTTGGTGGTTGCCCTTGGTATTATGGTGGCAGCAGACCATATAGATGCACCAGATAGTATGGGAACTACGGCAGACATTGCAGATTATTATGCCTTTGAACCAACCGAAGGATCGGACAATACCACCTTTGTGGTAGACTTACAAACCAATGTGGTGGACGGCCTACCGTACGGCACTTTTGATGAAGACGTGCTTACCGAAATTAATATTGATTTGGATGGCGATTTAGTAGAGGATAAAGTTATACAAGCCATTCCAAGAGACGGGATGATGTACTTTTTTGGGCCTTTTGACCCTTCACAAACCGGAACTTCAAGTGAAGTTGCAGTAGACAGCCCTTTGGGTATGGTAGAAATTTCTGATGCTACCGCAATTACAGAAACCACTGCAGACGGGGTTTCTTTATTTGCAGGTCCTAGACAAGATCCGTTTTTCTTTGATTTTAATAGGTACAACCAAGTTGTTATGCCAAGTGCTGAAGATAATTCTGGCTTTAACAGCCCAGGAGTAGACACGTTTGATGGTGCCAATACCATGTCTATTGTAATTGAACTACCAAATGCGATGTTGGGAACACCAACGGCTACCAACGTTTTAGGCTTGGAAGTTTACAAAACTTGGGTAACTACAAATAGAAAACAATAATTAGCAAAAATAAGTACTATGAAACTTAAAAGATATACATATACAATTGCCTTAGGGGCACTATTGAGTTTAGGAGTAGCCTGTGATTCTGACGATAATGATTCCATGATGATGGAAGATGATATGACAGGTATGGAAGATGATGGCATGATGGAAGAAGTAGATTTTTCTGGAACTTTTATGCAGGTAGATTACATGGGTAGGCCAGGTATTAATACTGTACTAAGCGGCACCGGTGAAATTAAAAACATGCACAATACGGCCATACCATCAGAAATGGCTGCTACGTTTCAACCAGGATTTGAAAGTCAATTAGAGGCTTATCATGATGGTTATGCGGTTGCCTTGGGTTTAACTCCGGAAGATGTGGATTACGAGCCGAATATTTTAGGGGATATTTTAAACGGTCCAGATGCGGATGGTTATACGGATAATCCGGTATCTGCTACGGTTTTAACAAGTGTTTTAGCGGCAGATGTTTTAGAAGTTGCCCCTAACTTACCCACAACATATTTTAATCCTGGAGCTGGTGCGCCTGCTTATGAAGGTGCAGTTGGTTTAACAGGTAGAACGTTATCAGATGATGTTATAGATGTATCCTTGATATTGTTATTTGGTGGCGGTAACGGAGCTCGTTTTGCTGGCCAAGATGGTTTACCGTTGTTAGTAAGTGATGGTGTAGGTTTTTCTGCGAATATTTCAACCGAGTTTCCATACTTGGGTGCTCCAGAATAGACTATGGAAAAGAGGAAAGAGGGTGCCATTTAAATGGTACTCTCTTTTAATTACCAAATAAAAATATAGAACAATGAACAAACAACATATCCTTATTTTCTCATTAACCGCAATCTTTCTATGCTCCTGTACAAAAGAGAAAACGTTTAAAAGTAACGTAGAAGATTACAATGTTTATCTAGAAACCATCGCACCCAATACAACTTCAAAATATTTTGATACTTGGAACAATAAAATAACCAAGGATAGTACAGAACTAATGAGTTTTGGAATTGTTGCTGGGGAATACGAACGGAATTTTGGCAAAACGGGAAACATCACCTATTTAAAAAAGGCAGAAAAAGCACTTACCAAAGCTTTTGAGATTGCCAATATTGGAAAGGAAAATTACGCACGGGGGTTGGCAAGAAATTACATTTCACAGCACCGTTTTAGAGAAGCCCTTAAAATGGCGGAGATAGCGGATAGTATTGGTGGTGGTAAGGAAGAAACACAAGCATTACTTTTTGATGTTCATTTGGAATTGGGCAACTACCAGACAGCTGCCAGTTATTTAGATAGCTTAAAAAATATGAGCAGTTTTGGCTATTTGATAAGGGCCGCAAAATGGAACGATTACAAAGGCGATTTGGATACTACCATTAAATTGATGGAACTGGCCATGGCCAGAGCAGAATCTTCTAACAATATTAGTTTGCGTTTATGGTCTTACACCAATATTGCCGATTATTATGGCCATGCCGGACGTATTGAGGATTCTTACAGATATTATCTTAAAGCGTTAAAGTTAGACCCAAAAAATGCCTATGCAAAAAAAGGTTTGGCCTGGATAGTTTTTTCACATGAAAAAAATGGAGTTGAAGCGCTGCGCATATTGGACGCCGTTACACAAAATTATGTTGCTCCAGATTACTATTTGTTAAAGGCAGAAATTTATGATTTTTTGGGTGATGAAGATAAAAAAGCACAAAATCTGGATGCCTATTTTAATTTGGCCAAAAACCCATATTACGGGCAAATGTATGCGGCCTATAATGTTGAGTTTTTATTGGAACACACAAAAGATTATCAAAAAGCCATGCAATTGGCATTCAAAGAAATTGAAAGTAGGCCAACACCGGAAACATATAATTTATTGGCAAAAACATATCTAAAAATGGGAGAATATAAAAAGGCGCTTGCCGTAGTAGAAGATAAATTAGTCGCCAAAAGTTATGAACCTACTATTTTGTGGACAACAGCAGAAGTGTATAAGGTCAATAACGAATTTGATAAAGTGCAGGCGCTAAAAAGGGAATTAGAAACCGCTTTTTACGAGCTTGGACCCGATGCTATAGAACCTATTAAAAACTTATAAAAATTAGGTTGGTTGTTTAATTGTTTGGTTTTTATTTGGTGATGCCCTCAAGAAATTGGGGGCATTTTTTATAAATCAATAAAATTGTCCAAGGCTAAAGTCCAATCGTAATTTTTGTACTTCAGGTCTACTTTCTTTTGAGGTATAAGTTTGTGTTCTTTTAGTATCTTCTTGGTTCCTTTTTTACCACCAAAATCTCCTCTAAACCAACTAAATAAAGAAGTTACATTTGCCGTATTGGTATTCTTGTCGTAATCTGTAGTTGCTTCTAGGTATTTCTGGGTTCCCTTTTTAAGTTGCTGGTTAACCTTGCTAGGGGTATATATAGCTACCGGTGGGCAATCTTTTGCGCCACAATTTAACGCAAAATGAACCCGGTAGTCTCTCTTGGCAACTCGTAATTTTCTTTCAAATTTACCTGGAAACCATTTTCTAATATATCCAAGACCTAAATCCCACTGTGATTTACGTAAAATACCGTGTTCTATCGTTTCAAAAGAGACTGTTTCACCAGCAATTTTTATTTGCTCTTTGGAGAAAAATGTACCCCTATCTTCATAAAATTCTGGATGCTCCTTTAAAATTAACTGTATGTAAGCATTGTAAACATTAAGCCAAAACGCATACTTTTGGGCATCTGATTTTAAAGTGGTGTCCAAGACATTGAAGTCTAATACGGCGATACGCTTTTCTATAGATTGGGTTTCTTCAGAATTTTTAATTCGTTCCAACAATTCTTCGGACAGGGCGTTTAACTCTGTTGATTCCGTAATGTCCGTTAAAGCTGTTTTTTTGGTTCCACAACTTAGTACTAAGATTAATAATGGAACCAGTAAGTGTTTTAATTTCATTTGGAGTATCTTATAAACTTTAAAATATACGTAATAAGTAAGCCATTGGTTTGGACGGAAATGTAAAGAACTCCTTTCAAAAACAAACCGACTAAAACAAATTTACGTAGGTACAGCAAAAAATATAAATTGGTTAGCGTAATAATTCCAGCTCATAACGAGGCTAAAAACCTAATTGAGCTTTTGCCCACCTTAACAAAGGATGGAGCGCCTTATTTAATGGAAGTAATAGTGGTAGTATCTGCTTGTAATGCAGATAATTCAGAAGAAATTTGCCTGGAAAATAAGGTAAGGTGTTTTCGCTGCACAGAAATGGGTAGGGCTAAACAAATGAACTATGGTGTTGCTATGGCCAAAGGTGATTACTATGCTTTTTTACATGCAGATGTTAGACCGCCACAAGGTTTTTTTAGGGATATTAAAGTTACATTAAGCGCCGGTATGGACGCAGGATTCTTTTCCTATAAATTTGATAAAGACAGTTTTTTACTAAACATAAATTCAAGTTTCACCAAAAAAGATGGTATCTTCACCGGAGGTGGAGACCAATGTTTATTTATAAAAGCTAGTGTTTTCAAAGCCTTGAACGGCTTTGATCCAAACCAGGTAATCATGGAAGATTTTGAAATTTTCCGTAGGATAAAACAAAACAATTATTCCTATACCATAATCCCCAATAATCTTGTTGTTTCTTCACGCAAGTACGAAACAAATTCATACCTAAAGGTGAATTTATCTAATCTATTATTGGTTATTCTTTTTAGAATGGGATATCCCGCAAAAAAATTAAAACAACTCCATTCAAAACTTCTTAGCACCCCTTATGCAGCAACCGCAAAACAATAAGTATCAAATTAATGGCATACAGCAAGTAGGTATTGGTGTTAACAATTTAGTTGAGACTTTTAATTGGTACAATAAATACAAAGGGTTTAATATTTTGGTGTTTGATGACGTGGCTAATGCCCAGTTAATGACAAAATATACTGGTAATTCCGTGGAACAGCGTAGGGCCTTGTTAAGCCTAAATTTAAATGGTGGGGGCGGACTTGAAATATGGCAATTCACCAAAAGAAAGCCACTGTCTCAAAAATCTCCATTTCTCTGGGGTAGTTTAGGCATTAACGCGCTCATACTTAAAGCTAATACCAAAACTGCCCAATCTTATGAACAAGATTTAAATGGTAATTGGTTGGTCTTAGAACCAACTACGGATAAAAAAAATACGAATAGTGGGGTTGCTGGTGTTGTAATAGGAGTTTCCAATATGGAAAAGGCATTAACATTTTATCGGCAATTATTTAAGTTGAAAATTACTTCGGATAAAACTATAATGGGCAACGAGTTTTATACAATATCCGGGGGTAATGAACAATTTAGAAAAGTAGAGTTATGTAGTACCAATGAAAATCCAGGCGGTTTTGGAACTTTATACGGTAAGTACAAGTTGGTACTATTGGAATGTTTAACGGCAAAGCGAACAAAAATTTACGAAGATAGATATTGGGGAGATTTGGGATACATACATCTTTGTTTTGACGTTTTTAACCTAGAGAATCTTAAATCTACCGCAGCTAATGTAGGATACCATTTTACCGTAGATAGTGCGGATTCTTTTAATATGGGTGCGGCCGCAGGGCGTTTTGCCTATTTAGAAGACCCAGACGGTACCTTGATAGAATTGGTAGAAACCCACAAAGTACCCATATGTAAGCCTTTAAATTTATATTATAATTTAAGAGGTGATAACGGCAATAAACCCGTGCCAAATTGGCTTGTAAAAGCTTTGGCCATCCACGAAAAGCGTAAGTTGAAAAAATAACTATTAAGCACCTACCGCTCCTAATGTATATAATTGTTCTAGCGTAGGCGACTCACTACCACCGGCTGGCTCAAGTGTTATACCAAATGCTTCAGATTCGTTAGTGTTTTCCAATTCAAAAACCTTAGTGTCATTAGCGGCAAAATCGTCTAATAAACCTAAACTAGAAGGGGTTAGTGGTTCAAGTTTTAAAGACCAAACTTGGTAAGTATACCCTTCTGGGGGTTCCGGTAATCCGCTGGCATCTATAAACACTTTGTTTTCTTCCTTATTCCAGTAGGCCTTAGCAAAAGATTCCGGAGAAACGGCTTGCCCACCTAATGCAACCACGGCTACATTTTGGTCTCGTAGCTCTTCGAGAAGTGTTTCCGTCTTTATTTTACTAGACTTGGTTTGGTTTAAAGTGTCTTTTAATTTTAGTTTTTCTTGGTTAACTACTTCTATGTTAGATTTTAATGTGTTGTTTTGATTGTACATCCACAATAAACCTGCCGCAAACAAAATAGCGGCTGCCCAACCTGTGTAACTAAGCCAATTGGTTTGTTTTTTGGTTGGTGTATCTAATGTTCTAACCTTATGGATTCTGTTGTGGATACCACTTAAATTGGAACTAGGCACACCTGGCGAAACCGACTTACTCAAAGCCAGAATTGCGGTTTCTATGGCAATAATTTCAGTTTTAATCTCCGGATATTGTTGTGCAAGCGCATCTACCTCCAGATTTTCCTTTTCTGAAAGCAATCCTGCAACGTAAAGTTCCAGCACACCGGACGCTATGTATTTTTCAATATCCATCTACAATTTCAAGTTTTCCCTAATTTGCCCAATACAACTCCTATTTCTAGTTTTTACCGTTCCAATAGGTATGGCCAACTCTTCAGAAACTTCTTTCTGTGTATACCCCTTAAAATATAAAAGTTCTATTATTTGAGTGCACTTAGCTTTTAGGTTTTGCAATAGTTTTTTTAGGCCAATGGTATCCGTTTTAGAATCCATATTGTCTTGGCCTTCAAGAATACCTACGAAAAAATCTACATGTAGGTTTTTCTTTTGGTTTTTATGTGATTTAGAACGAACCTCGTCTATGGCCGTATTACGGGCTATATTTAAAATCCAAGTAAAAAATCGTCCTTTAGAACTGTCGTAACTTTCGGCATTATGCCAGATTTTAACGAACACGTCTTGGCATAGCTCTTGGGCTCGCTCAGGATCACGAACTATGGTATTGATAACGCCACAGATATTCTCTGCGTACATACCATGGAGTTGGTCAAATGCTGTTGGGTCTTTTTCTTTGAACCGAACAATTAAATTATCAAGGTCTATTACCATCGGGTTAAATATAGCAAAAGAAAAATGGCTTGTGCAATAACCATCACACTCAATTTACACAAAATAGCTATTGTGGATTTTTGGCATGGATACTAGCCACTACTAAAAAGCTTACGAATGCCAATCCTAGGTATCCAATTGGGTTGTAGCTCCCTAAATAGGAGTAACATAGGCTAAATAAAGATGGGGCCAAGGCACTACCCAAAATTAAAAAACTCATGACCCGGCTGGTAATTGCCCCCAAAAAATCACGTCCATAAAATCTGGGCCAGGTTACCGTATTAAGTACGGCAAATAATCCGCCCATTAAGCCAAAACCTATAATTAGAAGAAGAACACCAACTTTAGAGTCTAAAATTAAAAAACCTATAGAGCAAATAATGCCACCAAACTGCATTAGGTGTAATAAAGTTTTAAGCTGAAGCTTATCACTTAGCCAATTAAATAGGGTAGAGGTGCAAACCGAAATTACGGAAGCGGGCAAGAATATGGCTATGGCATCTTCTTTTTCATAGCCTTGTGTAGTAAATATAGAAATTACGTGAAAGGTTAATCCTGTAATGAAAAAACTATTAAAGGCGAGCATTAGCCCATACACCCAAAAGGCCCTTGTTTGTTTGGCTTCTTTTAGTGTAAATTGTTTGTACGTGTTTACAGAGGCTGTTTGTTGCCTTGGTTTGCTAGACTGTTTACCGTCTGGGTGAAGCCCATGGTCTTCTGGTTTGTTTTTGTAAAAAAGTAGAATTAAAATTGAGAAACACAATAGGGCTATACCCATAAATTGCCACGCTTGTTGCCAACCATGACCTTCTATTAAGTAGTTAATCCATAATGGTGATGAGGAGAAACCAAAGGAAAGCGCAATACTGGTAAACATATTAACTTTTCCTCTATGCGCATCAAACCAAATCATGATCACATTTCTTGACGCCATGGTTAAAACACCTTGCCCAGAAAATCGAAGTAAATAAAATAAGACAATCATTACACCAAAGGGAATCCACCAACTAGGGCTATTTAAAAGTGTAGCCAAGCTTTCGCTTAAAATGGTAGAAACGGAGCATAAAAGTACTGTTATTCCCAATAAAACCGCAGCTCCAAATGCTACGATTATAGCACCATATTTATCAAACCAAACACCCGCCCGGCCAATAGTCAAGGAGCTAAGGATGGTACCGATCATGTACGCATTGCTAAATTGGTTGCGGGTAAGCCCCAATGCATCTTTAACGGGGTCTGTAAATACGGAAACGCCTATTGTTTGCCCAGGAATACTAAAATAGACACCAATGGTGCCTACTAGCAAGATAATATAACCATAAAAAATTGGGCTTTTGGCGGGGTTTATTATTTGTAAGAACCTTGAATTTGTTTTGCTTCGTTTCAAGAGGATTAAAGGTTTGGTATTATGCACAAAAAAACCGCTCTTAAGAGCGGTTTTCTAATTTGATGTTCTTTTTATTGGATTATCCCCGTACAAGCTACTCTTGCTCCGGCAGCTCCACTTGGTTGTGAAGTATAGTCGTCCACGCCTTGGTGCACGATAACCGCTTTACCTAATATATTCTTGGTTTCATCTTCACAGCCAATACACCATTCGTCTGTAGCAAATTCAACGGTTGCGTTTCCTTCCTCGTCTGCTGTAAAGTTACCAATATCCCCTTTGTGGTAGCCTTCCTCTGCGCCCCACTTACCATGTGGCTTAAATGTAGGGTTCCAGTGGCCGCCAGTAGATTTTCCATCCGCAGAAGAACAATCTGCCTTTTCGTGTAAATGTATGGCGTGCTCTCCAGGTGTTAACCCAGATAGTTTGGCAATCATCATAACTTTTTCTCCATTAGATTCAAAAGTAGCTTCCCCATTTACATTGCTATCGCTTTTTGGCTCAAGGGTAAAAGTAATTTTTTCCACTTCAATTTCATTGGTAACCTCTTCAACTACTTTATCCATGCTTTCCTCTACCTCTTGCATGCCTTCTTTGGTTTCTTTTTTAGCTTCTTTACAACTGCCTAGGGCTATAAGTAAAGTGGCTAAGGGTAATATTGCTAGTTTTTTCATTTGTAATAGACTTTTAGATTTTGTTAAAAGTAAAAAAATAAGCGGCTCAAATCAAAAATGGAGTAAATCATTCTTAGCACAATTGTAAAAACTATGTGCTCTATTGGTAAGTCTAATTAATTTTCTTTGTAATAATCTGGGTTTTGGTTTGCAAAGTTCTGTGAACAGGGCATTTATCAGCAATTTCCAATAATTTGTCTTGCTGTGCCGTAGTTAAATTACCTGTAAACCTTATAAACCTATTAAACGTATCAATTTTTGAACCGGCTTCTTCGCAACTTTCGCAGTCTAAAGCATGCTCTTTGCTGTACGTTGTATGCACCTCTATATTTGTTAAAGGCCAACTTTTGCGTTTGGCATACATTTGTACGGTCATAGCGGTACAAGCAGATAGGCCGGCAGATACCATTTCATAAGGTGAAGGGCCAAAGTTATTGCCTCCAAAAGAAATAGGCTCATCTGCTACCATAAAATGGTCGCCCACTTTCATTTGCGTTGTAAAATTATCTTCACTATCCAAACTGGCTACAACTTCGTGTGTGGTTTTTACCGAGGCCTCCTTGGTAATATCCACATAACGTGCGGCCCAGGTACCAATTAGGTTTCCTGAATATAGAGAATCTTCTTGGCGGGATAATAAGTGGTCTGCACCATCCAGGGAAACATAACTTTTGGGGTGATGCGCTGCGGTATAAATTTCTTCTGCATTTTTAATACCTACAACGGTATCTTGTGGCGAATGCATTACTAGCAGGGGTTTTCTTAAGTTTTTTATGGCCTCTTTTGCCCCATGTTCCTCTAAGTCCGATATAAATTGTCTTTTAATTGTGAAATCCCTTCCGCCTAAATTTACAACCGCATTTCCGGTTGTGTTTATTTTTTCTAAATCTGATTTAAAAAGATGTTTTACATGCTTTGGATGGCTAGGTGCCCCTATGGTAGCTACTGCTATTACAGAATCTAATTTAGCGGCAGCTTGTAAAACGGCTGCGCCCCCTAAGGAATGGCCTACTAATAGACGTGGTGCTTGGTATGTTTTACCTAGAAAATTTGCAGCTGCTATTAAATCTTCCACGTTACCAGAAAAATTGGTATCCGCAAAGTCGCCTTCACTTTCTCCCAATCCAGTAAAATCAAATCGTAACACTCCAAACCCGTTGGCGGTTAAGCCTCTAGAAATGTTTTTTATGGCCAAAAGGTTTTTAGTGCAGGTAAAGCAATGTGCAAAAAGCACAAAATTGTGCGGATGCCTATTAACAGGAAATTCTAAAAGACCAACTAATTGCTGGCCTTTATTATTGGTAAACTTAACTTTGTCCGTTTTCATAACTATTTATTTTTAACAAGGCCAAAGTAAGTGGTGTTTAATGCCCTGAAATGTTAACTTTTAGATTTCTTTTTAAAGAGACCAGATAAGTCGGGATTATAGAAGATTCCTATCTGGAGTCTATCATAAACCGCATTGGTAAATTGGTTTCTTAAGTAACCAATTTGCACGCTGCTGTTTTCCGTTACATGTACACCTAAAGCACCGTAAAG
This sequence comes from Croceivirga radicis, assembly GCF_002072105.2. GTDB lineage: Bacteria > Bacteroidota > Bacteroidia > Flavobacteriales > Flavobacteriaceae > Croceivirga > Croceivirga radicis. The sequence goes on along the minus strand of NZ_MTBC01000003.1, from coordinate 413,810 downwards.
GCGGTTTTGACCAAACAAATCGTCTTGCAGGTTAATGAATAATTCATCGTAAAAATTTAAGAAAAAGGTATTGGTCAAGGGGAGTGTAACTTGCAGGCGATAACGTGCACGGTGTTGCGTATCCGTAGTGTTATTGGCAAACTCCAAAAAACGTTGTTCTAGACGATACCGGTGTTCAAATAGCAATTCCCAAACTTTATTTTTTAAAATAAACTGTTCAAAAATTCGGTGTTCTTTACTATTGGTCTCTCCTGGCAAATTTAAAAAGCTACCGTCTGTTTCAATAAATCCATAACCTAGGGTTGCAATAGCATCTTGGTTAATATGGTAATTGGCTCCGGTACGCAGCAATAACTGGTTAAAGTTATCTGTAGTTTCAAAATATCTAAATTGTGCCTCGGTATGTAAGCTCCATTTTTCTGCGAGCTTGTTGGTACCAAAATACATGTACCATGCACCTAACTCACCTTCTCCGTTAATTTGGGAATGGGTAAAAAGTGAGGTTAATAATAGTCCAAGAGCTATTAACTTTTTCATAAGCCTCTATGTAATTCTATAAGATGTTAAATAATAGGTCCATTCCCTTTGTGGGAATGGACCTATTGGGTTACTATTTTAAACTAAATGTTTTTACCTCCTTAAAGGGCGATAAATCCAAAGCTTTAATGCTGCTTTGATAGGGTTTCCACTTCTGATTAAAAAAGGTATTGGTTTTTTCTAAAGCGGTGGTTAATTCATCTTCCGCAAATTTTAGTAACTGACGTTCTGTATTGGTAATGCCTGTTTGCCTACTCTGGATATAGCCAGAAGCTGTACCAATTCTATTCATTACGGTAATTTCTGGATTACGGGTAATACCTTGGCGCTTATCTTCTTTACCAATATATAAAGCTATAACACTATCAATTTCTTTTACAATTTCTTTAGATGCTTTTATTTGTTCTTTGAACTTTTCTTTATCTAAGTCCTGCATATCTTTTTTAAAGCTGTTGGCCAATTCTTTACTTTCTACCAATTGCTTTACGGCATCTGCAGCGGTTTGTGTAAAATCCTGTAACTGCTTGGCGGTATTGTAAACTTCATTCACAGAAGCCATATCTACATCCAATCTTGGGTCGGTTTCTACTTTAATTGTGGTTTCGTCCATGGTTGTTCCATGACTTACCTGTACGCGATAAGTTCCTGGTTTAACCGTAACCCCTCCACGTTCTCTTTTACCTTTGCTGATTCTTCTTGAAGGGCGGTCTGGGCCTTTCTCGTCCATGTTCCAATATAACCTATGAAAGCCCGCCTTTTCTGGTGTTTTAATTTTAAGGGTACGTATTAGACGGTCTCCATCAATAATATCGAACTGGACAGAATCTTTTTTCTGAACACCCGTCATTTCTTTTTGGTTAGTTTCCGCCTCCTCAGCATCTTCCTTTTCTTCTTTTTTTGCTGCTTTATCTGCCTTTTTGCTGCCTTCTTTTAAGAAATAGGTTAGCATAGCCCCATATTCTCTGTTCTCTGCATTGTACAATGCATCTGCACCAAATCTGCTACCTGTGGGTTGTTGGTATGATGCTAAATAGGCGGTTGGACTCTCAAAAAGGGCTACTTCTTTATTAAGAATGCTCATGTCCTTGGCAATAGCACGTAAAGGTCTAATATCGTCTAAAACCCAAGCGGCCCTACCAAATGTTCCTATGACCAAATCTTGCTCTCTTGGGTGTATAGCTAAATCTTTTGTAGAAACTGTAGGGAAAGATTTACCCCATTTTTGCCATTTTTCACCTGCATTGAAAGACACATACAAACCATCATCCGTACCTAAGAAGACTAGATTTGGATTTTCTGGGTCTTCTATTATAGAAAGCGTATAGCTTTCTACATCGTTTCCATCTACAATACGGGTCCATGTTTTACCATAATCCTTAGTTCTGTAAGCGTATGGTGTGTAATTAAAACGTCTATAATCGTTAGCGATTAATAAAGCTTCGCCCTTGTTTTTTTGTGAGGCCTTAATTTGTGGAATCCAACTTCCTTTAGGTAGACCCTTAAGATTAGCTGTTACTTCTGTCCAAGTTTGTCCGCCGTTTTGCGTAATATGCACACGACCATCATCGGTACCCACCCAAAGCATGTCTTTTTCTACCGGTGAAGGTTCTATTACCAATACCGTACAGTGATTTTCCGCGCCAGTAGCATCCATAGTTAAACCACCACTTTCACTTTGTTTTTGCTTTTCTGGGTCGTTTGTGGTTAAATCTGGAGAGATTACCTGCCAGGTCAACCCTTTGTCGGTAGACTTGTGCACAAACTGACTTCCAAAATAAACCGTGCTATTATCGAACGGGTCTTGCCCAATACCGGCATTCCAGTTAAAACGAAGTTTGGTGTCCGCGTCTGGTGGTGTTGGGCGTACAATGTAATTGTTACCCGTTTTCCAATCGTAACGGCTTACAAATCCTTGTTGGCTCATTGCATAACCATATTGGCTGTTGTCTTTGTCTGGTACCACATCAAACCCATCACCAAACGCAATTTCTTGCCAATAACTGTTACGTATACCTTGGGCTTTCCAAACGTAAGCAGGTCCTCTCCAAGAACCATTATCTTGCATACCGCCGTACACGTTATACGGATACTCATTATCTACGCTAATATGATAAAACTGTGCTACAGGTAGGTTGCCAATAAAACGCCAGGTTTTACCTCCATCTTTAGAAATGTTTAAACCACCGTCATTACCATCTATCATAAATTGGCCATTCTCTGGGTGAATGTAAAATGCATGATGGTCTGGGTGTACCCCATTGGCAACACCGTAGGCGGGCATTAAAGCAGTAAAGCTTTTACCACCGTCTTCAGAAACATTTACGTAAGTAAATACAGAGATTAAACGGTTTTCGTTTTCTGGGTCTACACGAATGTCCGAGTAATAAAAAGGACGGTTGCCAATTTCTTCTTTATCATTGACTTTTTTCCATTTAAAACCGCCATCGATAGACTTGTACAATGCATTTTTCTTAGCTTCTACCAACGCATAAACAATGTTGGGTTTGTTCTTTGCTATAGCCAAACCAATACGGCCCAATTCGCCCTTTGGCAAACCATCTTCATTGCTAAGTTTTTTCCAATTTTCTCCACCATCATGGGTCATATACAGGCCACTGCCTTCACCACCAGATTTAAAAAACCAAGGGTCGCGCTTATGCTCCCACATAGCCACCAAAATTTTGTTTGGATTACTTGGGTCCATTACCATATCTGCAACACCAGATTTAGGATTGGTGTATAAAATTTTCTTCCAAGTTTTACCACCATCCGTGGTTTTGTATACGCCTCTTTCTTCATGAATACCCCAAGGAGAACCAATAGCGCCAACATACACGGTATTTGGGTCTGTAGGGTCTATTAAAATACGATGTATGTGCCTAGTTTTCTCAAGCCCCATGCTCATCCAGCTTTTACCACCGTCCAAGGATTTATAGACCCCATAACCACCATTTAAACTGTTTCTAGGGTTACCTTCTCCGGTACCTACCCAAATTACGGATGGGTTGCTTTGTTGTATGGCAACCGCACCAATAGAGGCGGTAAGCTCATGATCAAAAATAGGCTCCCATTTAATGCCACCAGAAGTAGATTTCCATAAACCTCCAGATGCGGTACCAACATACATAACATCTGGTTGGTCCGTAACTACGTCAATAGTGGTAACACGCCCACTCATGCCAGCTGGGCCAATATTTCTAGGTTTAATGTCCTGGAGTAGCTCCATGGAAAATTCCTGCCCAAAACTTAGGCAGCTTACTGCAAGACACAGTAAAAGAAGAATCGGTTTTTTCATTTTTAAAGGTTTGTCGAATTAGCTATTTTGAGTTAAACGGATGCTAATTTAATCGGCTCCTTTTTAGGCCTGGGATATTAGCAGTAGTAATATTATAACTAGGCGGCATACCTTGGCAAGACAATTTGTCTTTTATCATTCTGGATTGGATTAATTAGTCGCCTAAAGATACCAAAAACAGGCATCGTATATCTTAAAAGCTTGTTAACGCAATTCTTGCAATAGCGTTAGTATTTATGGTAATCTAGAACCATCATCTTAAATAATTTATAAATATTTAAATATTGACCTACATCAATAAAAAGCAGGGCCATGGCCACTAATTTTGTACTATAATTTATTGATAACAAAAGAAAAAGAGATATGAAAAATGTGTTGTTTGTATTGACCAGTCATGACGAATTAGGAAATACAGGAGAAAAGACGGGATTTTGGGTAGAAGAGTTTGCAGCTCCCTATTATTTGTTAAAAGATAAAGGGGTAAACGTAACGCTAGCTTCACCAAAAGGCGGACAGCCACCTATAGACCCAAAAAGTAATGAACCAGATTTTCAAACTCCTGCCACTAAGCGCTATTTTGAAGATAAAGAAACAATGGAGTTGATGGCGAACACCAAAAAACTCACAGAAGTAAATGCTGATGATTTTGATGCAGTATTTTATCCTGGAGGTCACGGACCGCTGTGGGACTTGGCGGAAAGTGAAACTAGCGCAACTTTAATAGAAAGTTTTTACTCCTCTAACAAGCCTGTTGCTGCCGTGTGCCATGCACCAGGGGTATTTAAAAACGTAAAGGACCAAAATGGAGAACCGTTGGTAAAAGGTAAACAAGTAACTGGTTTTACCAATACAGAAGAAGAAGCAGTACAATTAACAGATGTGGTACCATTTCTGGTAGAAGATATGTTAAAAGAAAAAGGTGGGGTGTATTCCAAGAAAGATGATTGGAGCGAATATGCCATTGAAGATGGATTGTTGATAACAGGACAAAACCCCGCCTCCTCTGAACTTGTAGCAGAGATGTTGTTGAGAAGGTTGAATTAAGTGTTGTTTTAGTTCAGAGATTAAAGCGCAGGATTTTCCTGCGCTTTTTTTGTTTTTGGTCTAGGATTTCATCATTTTTAATGCAAATCAAACAACTTTGGGAAAACCTAACCAAAACTGGCTCTACCTTTTACTATTGGTATTATCTGGCGAAGCTATATTTATTTTACCCTTTGTACTTACACGTATTTTTAGACCTACCGTTATGGATGCCTTTGAGCTTTCTAATGTAGAGTTGGGTCTTTGCTTTTCTATTTATGGCATTGTGGCCATGATTTCTTATTTGTTGGGAGGACCTTTGGCAGACAAATATGCGCCCAGAAAATTAATAGCTATGGCCTTATGGTTAACCGCTTTGGGAGGTTTGGTTTATGCTCAATTTCCGCAACTTTGGGTTTTACAAATAGTGTATGGTTGGTGGGGTTTTACAACGATATTTCTGTTTTGGGCGCCTATGATAAAAGCTACACGTGTTTGGGGTGGTGCTACATTACAAGGTAGGGCTTTTAGTTTCTTAGATGGCGGTAGAGGACTTACCGGAGCTCTATTTGGGTTGTTGGGCGTACTTATATTTTCGGTTATGTTACCCGGTTCACCAGAAGATATTGGCCCAATGGTTAAGAAAAAAGCTTTTGCACAAGTAATCTACACAACTTCTTTTTTAATAAGCATTATCGGGGTTCTTGTATGGCGTTATATGAAGCATATTACCATAGAAGAGGAAAAGACTCAAGAAAAAATTAAATGGATAGAAATAAAGCAATTGTTGCGGCTAAGGTCTGTTTGGTTATTAATGGTAATTATCTGTTGTGGCTATGTAGGCTATAAAATTACAGATGTTATCTCTTTGTATGCAGAAGAAGTAATGGGCCAAAATCAAGTAGAGTCGGCAAAAACAGGAACGTTTCTTCAGTTTTTAAGACCTATAACAGGAATAGCTTTAGGTGTATTTGCAGACCGTTTTAAACTAACCAAAATTTTAATTTTAGGTTTTGCTGTTTGTGTAATAGGTGGTTTACTGTTCGCTTCTGGATTAGTTGTTGCCAATAAAACTATTTTGTTCTTTATGGCCGTTTTTACGGTAGGTATAGGGGTTTATGCCTGTAGGGCACTTTATTTTTCAATTTTAAGATTAGGCAATATTCCATTGGCATTAACAGGAACAGCAGTAGGATTAATTTCTTTGGTTGGCTATACACCCGATATTTTTGCAGGCCCGCTTTATGGATACTTCCTAGACACCTATCCTGGTATAAAAGGGCATCAAATTGTTTTTATGATGCTGTCACTTTTCTCACTAACTGGTGGTTTGGCTGCTTATTTATACGATAGTAAGTATGCTAAGTTGCGCTAAGTCTATTCTTGCGTTAAAAAATTTTACGAAAATTATTCGTGAATTATATAAATAGGATTTTCCTGCTATACTAATCAAATCAATAATTTACTGACGCCGTGTTTTTCAATTTCACAATATATGTGGTTTAGTCTTGTTAATTTACTTGTATAAGGCTGAATTCTATGTTATTATTGAAGTATGAAAAAACTGATTCTAACTATAACTACTATTGTTTTTTTAGTAGTAAGCTGCACCAACAAACGAAAAGGAGAACCTAAAGTTTTAGTATTCTCCAAAACTGAAGGATTTGTCCATAGCTCTATACCAGCAGGTATAACCGCAATACAAAAATTGGGCAAAGAAAACGGCTTTGCCGTAGACACCACAAAAAATGCAGAATTGTTCACAGACGAATATCTAGAGCAATTTTCAGCTATTGTTTTTTTAAGTACAACCGGAAATATTTTAGATGCCACACAAGAGGCTGCTTTTGAGCGCTATATACAAGCCGGCGGAGGTTTTGTAGGAGTGCATGCCGCCACGGATACGGAGTATGACTGGGGTTGGTATAAGAAACTAGTAGGAGGGCAGTTTCTTAGTCACCCTAGCGGCACACCCCAGGCTGATTTTCATATAAAGAATACCAATCATCCAGCAACGGAATTTTTTACGGATAGTATTTGGTCTAGAACAGACGAATTGTACAATTTTAAAAACTTAAACCCAGATGTTACTGTATTAATGACGGTAGATGAGCGTACTTATGAAGGTGGGGCCAATGGGGAAAACCATCCTATGAGCTGGTATCATAACTATGACGGTGGAAGGGCTTTCTACACAGCTGCAGGACATACAGATGAAAGCTTTTCAGAAGAATTGTTTTTAAAGCATCTATTAGGGGGTATCCAATACGCCATTGGCGAAAATTTAAATCTAGATTACACACTTGCGAAAACTCAATATCCACCAGAACAAGACCGTTTTTCTAAAGTTGTTTTGTCAAGAGGTCAGTTTTATGAACCAACAGAAATGACCGTTTTGCCAAATAATGATGTATTGATTGGGCAACGTAGGGGAGAGGTACTTTTATATAAAGATGCGGACAAAAGTTTAACCGAGGTAGCCAAGTTTGATGTATACCATAAGACTTTAGAAACCCCTGGGGTAAATGCAGAAGAGGGCTTAATGGGATTACAAAAAGACCCAAATTTTGAACAGAACAATTGGGTGTATGTTTATTACGCACCAACTGGTGATAAGTGGGTTAACAGATTGTCTCGCTTTAAATTTGTAGCTAATGTTTTTGATCTTGAAAGTGAACAAATTATTTTAGAGGTAGACAGCCAGCGGGAAATTTGCTGCCATACTGGTGGTTCTATAGCTTTTGGTCCTGACAATTTATTGTATTTATCTACTGGAGATAACAGCACACCGTTTAACGAAGATGGGGCAAAGTACGTAAATAGTGGATATGCACCTTTAAATGATATACCTGGTAAGGAGCAGTACGATGCTAGGAGAACCTCTGCCAATACCAACGATTTACGCGGTAAAATTTTAAGGATCAAGGTAAATGAAGATGGTAGTTATAGCATTCCCAAGGGAAATTTGTTTCCAGAAGGAACCGCTAAAACAAGACCAGAAATTTATACCATGGGGCATAGAAATCCGTATAGAATTTCGGTAGACCCAAAGAACGGTTATCTCTATTGGGGAGATGTAGGGCCAGATGCAAGGGCAGACAGCTTGTCAACTAGAGGGCCAAAAGGCTATGACGAAATGAACCAAGCCAGAAAGCCAGGCAACTTTGGTTGGCCATTGTTTATAGGCAACAATTTTGCTTATAGAGAATATGATTATACAACAGGTACATCCGGTGAATTTTTTAATCCAGAGGAACCAATCAACCAATCTAAAAACAATACCGGTTTAACAAAGTTGCCACCTGCACAAGCTGCCTATATGTATTATCCTTATGCAGATACACCAGATTTTCCACAGGTTGCTTCTGGCGGAAGAAATGCAATGGCCGGGCCTACCTATTATTCAGATTTGTACCCCAATGGTGGTGGTTTACCAGGTTATTATGATGGTAAGGTTTTAATTTATGATTGGATGCGCAACTGGATGATGGCTTTAACCCTATTTGAAGATGGAACACCAAATAAGGTAGAACCTTTTGGCTCAGAGATAAAATTAAGCAACCTCATAGACATGGAAATGAGCCCAGACGGCAGGGTTTATTTATTGGAATATGGAAGTGGATGGTTTTCTGCAAATCCAGATAGTGGCCTAAGCTATATTGACTTTAATGGAGGCAATAGACCACCTGTAATAGACAATATGATTGTGGATAAAAACTCAGGTAGCACGCCTTTAACGGTTACGGCCACGGTAACCGCTCATGACAGGGAAGCAGATGCCATTAGCTATAAATGGGATTTTGGAGATGGAAACACTAAGGAGACTAATGCACCAACGGTAACGTATGCTTACAAAGATTCTGGTGCCTATAAGCTTATGGTTACCGCAATTGATGCCAATGGTGAAGCGGTAACCAGTGATGCCTTAGATGTTATAGCAGGTAACGAAAGACCAAAAGTTGCTATTACTATAGAAGGTGCAAATTCCTCTTTTTATATACCGGGAAAACCTTTTACATATGAAGTTAAGGTAGATGATCCAGATGGAGCAGTAGACCAAGAAAATATCTATGTTAGTTTAGATTATAGGGTTGGTATGGACCAGGCCAATGATAATTTAGGACATCAGCAGGTTTCTGGAGCAGTTATGGGTAAAGCCTTAACTACCTCTTTGGATTGTAAATCTTGTCATAAAGAGAAAGAAAAATCAATAGGCCCCTCCTATTTGGAAGTTGCCCAAAAGTATGATGGGCAAAGAAGAGCAGCTAATTATTTAATGTCTAGAATAATTGGTGGTGGATCTGGTGTCTGGGGTGAAGTAACCATGCCTGCGCATCCTAATTTAAGTGAGGCAGAAGCTAGCCAAATTGTAATGTACATTCAATCCTTGACAGGAGGTGAAAACAAGAAAAAGTCGCTACCCTTAAAAGGAAATATTAATCCTGAAAACAGGACCGGGGGTGAAGCCTTGGTACTTACGGCTAGTTATACAGATAGGGGAACAGCGCAAGCATTACCTTTAACTGGGTCTAAAACCATTATATTAAATAGTAATACCGTTGGGTTTTCTGAGAATACAGAAACCGAAAATTTGCAGTACATGCAGTTTAATGGAATGGAATTGCTGTTAATGAATAATACCAGTGGATACCTAAAATTACCTCAGGTAGATTTAAACGGACTTTCTACTGCAATGATTATGGCTGGATGGCAAGAAGCACCTGTTATTCCGTTTACTTTTAAAATGCATTTGGGTAGTACAAATGGTACCGTAGTGGGCACGGGTAAATATGAGCCAAGCATGGGCAAGGGGCAGGGGACTGCTATTGTAATCCCCATAAATTATGACCAAGAAAAAGGAGTGGAAGATTTATATATTACCTATAAAGCGGAAGGTAGCGAATTAGGAACAATGGCTTTGCTTAACGTTCAATTTAACTAAAACAATAGGTTACACAAAAAGGTTGGTTATAGCCCAACCTTTTTGTTAGACATTGGTACTGCTATTTAATTTATATACCGAATATGAAAACAGGACTGGATTATTAAATTGTTTTGTGTCCTATATGTACGCTTAAAAAGGAATCTAGCTAAAACCATTGAAAAAATGCTCTAAATATTAATTTTCTATTCAATAAACTAAACTGTACCTATGAAATCAATTGTACAATTCTTATTCATAACCCTACTTACGATTCTTGTTTCTTGTAAAGGAAAAACAGAAAAAGCACCTATAAAATGGAACACTAAAGCTGTAGCGGAAGCGAATAAAAAACACAATCAATTGTTGGAAATTGAAAAAAAGCAAGGCTGGCTTTTGCTATTTAATGGAAAGACGTTGGATGGCTGGCATTTGTACAACAACCCAGACTCGACCAATTATAGCGCTTGGCAAGTTAAGGACGGTATGTTGTATTGTAATGCCACAGATGAATCAAAGGTAAGAGGCGATTTGGTTACAAATAGGCCCTTTAAAGATTATGAACTTAATTTTGAGTGGAAAATTTCGGCTAGGGGTAATAGTGGTGTTTTTATTAATGTACAGGAATCTCCAGAAATTTTACAAACGTACCATTCTGGTCCCGAATATCAAATGCTAGATACAGACCATATGGATTATAATGAACCTTTTAAGAGTCCAGGTTGTTTGTATGGTTTCCAGGAGCAATTAAATCCTGTGAACGTTAAACCTACCAACCAGTGGAACACATCTACCATAAAACAAAAAAACGGCAAAATTGAATTTTATTTAAACGGTGTTTTAACGGCCAAAGAAGATTTTAAATCCTCTAAATGGTTAAGTCAGGTTAACGGTTCGGGATTTGCAGACAAACCAGAATTTGGAAAACATACAGAAGGTAAAATTGCCCTACAAAATTGGTACTTTGATGTATGGTTCAGAAATATGAAAATACGTGAACTTTGAAATACCAATTCCTTTGGCAAGTAAAGATGCGTCCCTGCATAGCCGTATTTGTAAAAGTTAAAGCCTTTATTTACTTAAATATTGGTAATGCAATTTGGTTTAATATTGGCTATACAGCAAATTTTTAAGTAAGGTGATGGTTTTATTAAATGGTAAAGAGAAGCCCATTGAGGTGAAGAAGACAATATGATTAAGGCCAAATCACAAAATAAGAAAAGGGCGCTAGGCCCTTTTCTTATTTTCCAAAGTCTTTTTCTAGATATGATTTAAAAGACTGTATTCTGTTTTTCATTAAAGAAGCATAATTATCCCCTTTATACTTTTCAAAGGTTTTCTTGGATATTCCAGTGAACCATGCAGTTTCTGTGAACCTTAGTTGGTCTTTATTGTCTAAACTACGTTTAACGTAAAAATTACCGGAAGATAGTTTATATCTAATGGTGTAAGATTGGTTTTCTATGCGTTCTACCAATTCTACCTCAATAATATCTCCAGTATTGGAAATCATTTGGCATATTTGATTATTTCTAACATCTTCTGGACATTTTACGGCAACTACGTTAGTGTCCCACGTATTAAAATTAGAAAAATCTGTTATGGCATTCCATGCGTTTTCTGGGCTAGTCTCCAATAAAATGGATACCTCAAAAGTTTTGTCTGGATTTTGCGCCAAACCTATAAGCGGAAGAAAAAAAAGCGCAATTTTAGCTAAGGTTTTCATACAGTTTATTTTATAAATTTTCTCCCGTTAAAAGTCGAACAAACTATAATTTTTTTTTGTGTCAATTGACACAAATATGTGGCGGTGGTTAGCTAAACGGATGATAATTTTCTACGTATTCTATGCAAGGTTTCTCTAGACGTTCCTATATAGGAAGCTAGAATGCCAACGGGAACCACTTGAACCATTTGTGGATTATGTTCCAATAAATCCAAGTACTTTTCTTCTACAGACATTTTAGACTTATCATTTTCCTCCTTAACCTTATTAGAAAGTATTTGCTCGGTTATAGAATGCATAAAGTTGGCAATGGTAGTATTTATGCTTTTTAATTGATTGTAATCTTGTCTTTTTATTTCACAATAATGCACATCTGTTAAAGCAACGCAAGTGTCTAAGGTTTGTTTTTGATTAAAAAACTCATCTAACATGGTCCAAAAGTAATTAGGGCTTACCACTTTTAAGGTTACTCGTGTACCATCCTGCATATTGGTATAATAATGAAGAAAACCAGATTCTATAAAATAGATACTGTTTACCCAATCATTGGTTTGTAGTAAAACCTGCCCTTTAGGTAATGTTTTTGGCGCACAGCTGCTAAGTAATAGGTCCAAATTCTCTTCTGATAGTTCGCCAGATTGCTTAAAAAATTCCCTTAGCTTTTGCATGGACTAAATTTAAGGAATTTAGAAATTCTAAGAAGTTACCTTCTGGGCTTACCTCATTCAGATTACAGAATAATTTGATGATATTAAAGAAGTGTAGTTATAAAAGTTACGGTACTAATGGGATACTACTTTTAAGCCAACAATAGATGCTATTAAGGTGGTCATAAAAAATAGCCTCCAAAAAGTGGCAGGTTCTTTAAAAACAAGAATACCAACAATTACGGAACCCACGGCACCAATACCAGTCCAAACAGCATATGAGGTACCAATAGGTAAATGTTGTGTTACCCTAACCAAAAGTACCATGCTAACAGTCAGGGCAATAAGAAAACCTATGTACCAATAGGTAGCTTCCATACCATTCGCTTCTTTTGCTTTGCCTAGGCAAAAAGCAAATGCCACCTCAAATAGTCCGGCTATTATTAATAAAATCCAATTCATCCTTACTATAAATTACTAGAATTAATGTAAAATAGCTTAGTAGTTCTGCCACCAAGTTTCTACAGTAGGTTTGTTTTTATAAATACCTGTAGGAACTCCTATTTGTGGTGTAATTATAGGAACGTTCAATTCTTTTGCCTTACGTACAGCTCTTTCTACGGGGTCTGTCCAGGTATGCTGAGCCAACTTAAAAGCACCCCAATGAATAGGCATTATAAGTTTTGCATTAATGTCTAGCCCCGCTTGAACGGTTTCTTCGGGGAACATATGTATTTCTGGCCACATTTTATTGTATTGGCCACATTCTACCATAGCAAAATCAAATTCGCCAAATTTTCTTCCAATAGTTTTAAAATGGGGCCCGTAGCCACTATCTCCACTAAAAAATAGCCTTTCGGTTGTAGATTCAATTACCCATGAACTCCAAAGCGTTTTATTCTTATCGTTTAAACCCCTACCAGAAAAATGCTGCGCTGGTGTGCAGGTTAACGTTAAGTCCGCTATACTGGTGTTTTGCCACCAATCTAATTCCGTGATATTAGTGGCGGCAACACCCCATTTTTTAAGGTGAACGCCTAAACCCAATGGGGTATAAAAGTGATTTACTTTTTCTTTGAGTTGAACAATAGATTGGTAGTCTAAATGATCATAATGGTCATGAGATAATATTACGGCATCAATATGGGGTAATTGCGCTATGGATAATGGTAGTTTGGTATTAAAACGTTTGGTTCCTAATAAAGGGTGTGGTGCTGGTACCGCTCCAAACATTGGGTCAATGAGAATGTTTAACTTATTTATTTGTAAAAGAAATGTAGAATGGCCAAACCAGATAAATTGTGTTCCCCCATTGTAATTGGCCACATGGGCCGAATCCAATTCAGTTATCGGTAATTGGCTATCTGGTACAGCGTTTGGAATTTTTTTAAATAGGCCGCCTAAAGCTTTTACCATATCTCCTGCGGACATATCGTTTTTTACGTCGCCTAGATTAAAAAATTCTTCTCCTTTAAATTGTTTTGATTGGGAATATCTTTTAAGCTCTTCCTTATTGGCTTTTCCTCCAAATTGAGGGCTAAGGTTAATAAATAGTATGGAGATAATTACTATTAAAAGAAAAAGGATTCCAATTACTGAAAGCATTTTTTGGAGGATTTTTAGTACTATTTTCATTTAAGTTGATAATAACTTCTTATATGCAATGCATATTGTAAGATAGGTATTTATTGAAGAGCCTTTCCATTAGGACTCTTAACTAAAACAAGACCCAAGTTATTGCTAATCTTGGGTCTTACTCTTGTTCGTATAAAAAATGTTAATCTGTAATTGATTTACTTTCTATATAGAAGTTTCTATCTATACTAAATGCTTTTCCTTTTTGCTTTAGCACATTCCAGTTACTTGTAGGTTTAATCCAGATGGGATTAGTATCTACATACACTTTAACGGGTATGCTAAAATCCGTGTCTGTGTTTGTAAATCTATACTTAAGTTTTTTGCCATCATATTGGTACTCTAGAACGGGTATTTTAATGGTCCTTAAATATTGGTCAAAAAACGCTTTTAAATCCAATCCGCTTTTTTTGATAATATAATTTTCTATTTGTTGTGTGGTTACGGTTTGGTGGTAGAAATCTTTATTAAGTCCTCTAAGTATTTCTCGCCACTTATCATCATCATTTACCATTTGTCTTATGGTGTGGATAATGTTGGCACCCTTATAGTACATATCTCCAGAGCCCTCCATGTTTAAATTATACCTTCCAATAATGGGTTTGTCATTTCTAATATTTGCCCTAGTGCCAATTACGTAGTCTTCTGCAGCTTTGGTTCCAAAATGGTAATCCAGATACAAATTTTCAGAATAGGCTGTGAACCCTTCATGTATCCACATATCTGCAGCGTCTTTATAGGTAATATTATTGGCGAACCATTCATGACCCGCTTCATGAATAATAATGAAATCAAATTTTAATCCCCATCCCGTACCAGATAAATCTCGACCCAAATAGCCATTTTGAAATTTATTACCATAAGTAACGGAGCTTTGGTGTTCCATACCTAAATAGGGAACCTCTACCAGTTTAAAACCATCTTTGTAAAAAGGGTAGGGACCAAACCAATATTCAAATGCCTCTAACATTTTAGGAGTTTGCTTAAACTGTTCTTTTGCCTTGTTTAAGTTGTCTTTTAACACAAAGTAATCCAGTGCTAAATCACCACCTTCTCCGTTGTAAGTTTCTGACCATTGTGCATAATCGCCAATGTTAACGTTTACCCCATAATTGTTAATAGGATTATCTACAAACCAATGATAGGTCTTGGAGGTATCGTTTTCCTCTACTTTTCTAAGTTTGCCGTTAGAGACATCCATTAAGTTTTTAGGAACAGTTACACTAATAGCCATACTGTCTACCTCATCATACATATGATCTTTACAGGGCCACCAGACACTGGCACCCAAACCTTGGCAGGAAGTAGCGATAAATGGTTTTCCATTTTGGTCTTTTTTCCATGAAAATCCGCCGTCCCATGGTGCTCTAACAGCTTCTTTTGGTTTGCCAGAATAGTATACTTTGATTTGCTGGGTCTGCCCTTTTTGTATTTCTTCATTAAACAATACATGATAGGCGTTAGTTCCTATTTTTTTGTAGGCAAGCTCTTCGTTTTGGGCAATAATCTTTTCTATCTTTAAAGGAGGCTGTAGGTCTATTTGAAGAATGGAACCATTTTTAAGCGCTGTAAATTGAATAAGATTACTACCAGATATTGCTTTGTTTTCTGGGTCTACCGTTACATCTAAATGATAAAAAGTTAGGTCCCACCAAGAACGTTCCGGGGTAACGCTACCTCTTAAAAAATCGTCTTCTGTTATGGCAATATCCTGTGCATAAATCCCCAAGAAGGCAAAAACAAAAACAATCGTAAAAAGTTTTTTCATGTTTAATTTCTTATGATTCCGGAAGGAAAAACTACAATACTTTCATGCCCATTTGCGCCTACGGCAGAAACGCCAAAAAAGTAATTGTCCAATACAATTCCCTCCAAAGTTGTACCCTTAACGTTTTCTACGTACTTAAAATTATCCCAAGTAGGAGAAGTTGTGTCTCTCCAATAAACTTTGTAGCCTTTAGCTCCAGGAACCTCTGTCCATACTAATTTCGCATAGGGCTGTACAATACCGCCAATTTGAACTTTTTCAGGTGCGGCTGGTGCCCAAGCTATGGAAGCAAGGTTAATTGCATTCACCGCAGTTAATTTTTTGGCATAATCAAAATTTACATGTTCTAATTTGTCACCATAAGCAATGCCGTTTTCCGTTCTAATATCTTGATGCTGTTGGGTGTAATTTTCATGTGCCTCCATTATACGGATTCCAGCAAAACCCGCATCGTTAAAAGGTCTGTGGTGCCCACCTCTACCAAAACGGTCTAAACGGTAAATTAACATAGGGTTCATTTCTGGCATGTAGGTTTTGGTAGTTTTATGTACATATCTAGCCAGTTGCCTTGAAATTCCATCTACTTCGCCACCATAAAACCTTCTAGCATTTCTTTGGTTATCTGTTTCCGTAGGGGGTACCGGTTCTGAGAATATTCTAAAATCTGTATTGCTAATAATACCATCTACTCCTTTTATGTTGCCAATCATATCATTATTCAATATACCAATAACATCCCATTTTTTTTCTTTTGCGTAAGCGGCCAAGCCTTTACCTCCGTAAAGACCTTGTTCTTCTCCGGATAATCCTACAAAGATGATACTGCTTTCAAAATCGTATTTAGATAAAACACGGGCCGCTTCTAGGGTGCCTGCCATACCACTGGCATTGTCATTGGCACCAGGAGAGGTTGAGGTAAAATCGTTTGGGTCACTTACCCTTGAATCTATATCTCCGCTCATAATGATATAACGATTTGGGTACTTTGTGCCTTTTTTTATAGCCACTACGTTCACCACCCAAACGTCTTTTACAATACGCGCTCCATCACCTTTTTTGACAAAATTCTTTTGGTAAAAAACGTCTAGGCAATTGTTACATTCTTTAGAAATTTGCTCAAATTCTTTTTTTATCCATCTTCTAGCTGCTCCTATACCCGTGGTTGTACTTGTAGTATCACTCAGGGTGTGTCTTGTTCCAAAATTCACCAATGTGGTAATATCTTTTTCTATGTGGTCCGCAGAAACCGCATCTATAATATCATAGATACGCGTATCTACTTGTGCATTGATTAAAAAGGGAATTACTAGTAGAAGGGTAGTTAGCTTTTTCATTTTAATTGGTAGTTTAAGAAAGGAAAAAGGTACGAATAAAACCAAGAATCACTCTAGTATGTTCAAGTTGGCTTTACACGTACCTTGAATAGAATCTTAGATGAAGCGTTTTAAAACTTCGCGTACTTTTTTGGTACCTTCAACATGATATTTGGCATGTGTTTTTTTTGGGCCAACTTTAACGGTAATTGCAGAATCTGGTAATTCTTGAAACATAAATTCATCTGTCCAATCATCTCCTATGGCAAAAACAAAATCATAATCTGCTTCGCCATACATGCGTACAGACGCTCTGCCTTTATTTACGTTACTACTTTTAACTTCCATTACCTTGTTGCCATTAAGTACGCTAATATCATCATTACCAATAAGGCTGGTTAAAACGGTATTTAATTGTGTAGCTCTTTTTTCCCCAAAATCTGGGTCTGTATTTCTATAATGCCAAGCCAAGGAGTAATTTTTCTCTTCAATAAAAGAACCTGGTGTCCTATCCACAAAAGATTCTAAAACCGGTCTAATTTTTTCCATCCATTCACCTTTTACCTGTTCTAATAATTTAAAAGGCTCACCGTTTCTAGAAATCCAAACACCATGTTCAACAATCATGTTATACTTTTTAGGTAAAAACCATTTCGTAAAGGTTTCTTTATCTCTTCCACTTATTAAAAATAACTCTGTGTTCTCTTGATTATGAAGTTGGTCTAGTAGTTCATAGAGCTCCTCGTCTGGAGAAGCTTTTTGTGGGTCTTTATGAAAGCCTGCTAAAGTTCCGTCATAATCCAAAAACAACAATCGTTTATTAGCTGCTTTATAGGCGTTTGAAAATTCATTCAAAATGGTATCGTTCACCTTTTGGGAGACGTAAACGTTTTCATCATTTTGCTGATCCTTTAAGGCTGTCATAAACTCATTTGCCCAAAATTCAACATTATATCGCTCTAAACGTTGTTGTAATAGTTTATTTCTGTTTTTCTGCTCTTCTAAAGGCATGTTTATGGCCTCTTTAAGTGCCGCGGCCTGTTCTTCAAAATTATTAGGGTTAATTAATAATGCCTCGTTCATTTCATAGGCAGAACCAGCCATCTCACTTAAAATTAGAACCCCAGATTGGTCTGTTCTACAAGCTACAAATTCTTTCGCAACCAAATTCATGCCATCACGTAAGGGAGTTAACCATGCAATGTCACATTTGGTATATAGGTCTATTAAATTTTCAAAAGGTAGGGAACGGTAAAAATACCATATAGGGGTCCAATTTACGGTAGATAGTTCGCCATTAATCCTACCAATTAACTCATCAATTTCCTTTTTTAATAATTGGTATTGTGGCACATTGCTTCTAGAAGGTACCGCTAAGATTATAAGTCTTACTTTTTCTTTGTATTCAGGATTTTTTATCAAGAAATACTCAAAAGCCTTTATTCTAGCTGCTATACCCTTACTATAATCTAAACGGTCTATAGAAATTATGAGTTTTGTGTTGGGAGCAGCCTTTTTATGTTCATCTAGTTTTATTTGTAAATCGGTACGATCCTTGCCGCTTAAGGTTGCACTGTCTTTTGCGGCATTATGGAATTTTTTATAATCAATCCCCATAGGAAAGGAGTCTACCTTTATTACCCTATTCTCCAGGTATATTTCATTAAAACTAACTTCTAGCCCCTTTAAACGCCGTACCGAGCTTAAAAAATGTCTTTCATAATCATACGTATGGAAACCCAGTAAATCTGCACCCAATAGCCCGTCTAACACCTCTTCTCTCCAAGGCATGGTTCTAAAAATCTCAAAAGAAGGAAAAGGAATGTGTAAAAAGAAGCCAATAGTAGCATTGGGCCTTTTTTCTTTAACCATTTGGGGAACCAACATTAATTGATAATCATGTACCCAAATAATATCATCATCTGTTGCAACTTCTAAGATGGCATCTGCAAATTTCTGGTTAACCCTTTTGTAGGCTTCCCAAAAATCCAGTTCAAATTCAGAATATTCTAAAAAGTAATGAAATAGTGGCCAAACGGTACGGTTGCTAAATCCAAAATAAAAACCATCAATTTCTTCGGCATTCAAAACTACCTTTGCACAATTTAGCTCTGCCAAGGCTTGGTCTATTTCTCCTTCCATGGCTTTTGGTGTGTCTTCTTCGGTAAGTCCTGTCCATCCAATCCATAATCCATTACCTTCTCTATGAACCGATTTTAATCCTGTTGCCAATCCACCAACACTTGGCTCCGCACTTAGATTTCCATTGTTGATTTTTAATTGAACGGGTAAGCGATTTGAGATTATGATAGTTCTACTCATTATTTTGGGTTTTTATCCTTTTTTACTTTTATGTTTCTTGAAATTTCGGGAAATTCATGCGCATAAACTAGAAGTACAAAATCTTTTGCGAAAAATTAATTTATGGATAATCTAAATTATGGAATAATAGGTAACTGTAGAAGTGCGGCACTCATATCAGTTAAAGGTTCTATGGATTGGAGCTGTTTACCGGAGTTTGACTCTTCTTCAATTTTTGCCAAAATTCTAGATGAGAAAAAGGGTGGGAGTTTTGAGATTTTAGTAGACGATAGTTATGAAATAAAACAGGCGTACGAAAATAGGACCAACATACTTGTAACCACTTTTAGCAACGGTAAGGATGCTTTTGAGTTACGAGATTTTATGCCCAGATATCATAAAATGGAAGGAGGTTACCACGCCCAACCAGAAATTATACGATACGTTAAGCTAGTGTCTGGAAGCCCAAAACTATCCATACATTACAACCCTAGGCTAGAGTACGCCAAAGAAGCTACCAATTCTTTTATCAAGAAAGATTTTATTGTAAGCTTAACCGATGAACAACAGTACGATACCGTATTTCTATACACATCCTTTGAAAAGGAAAAGGTACTCAACGGTGATACGCTTACGCTAAAAGACGACGGCTTTTTTCTTATTACCTATAATGAAAAATTATTGGTACCAAACCTAGAAAAGGTATACTTGGAAATGGAGCGGACCAAAATCTATTGGCTAGATTGGTGCGATAGAACACCTACCTATAAAAAGTATAACGATAAAATTTTAAGAAGTGCACTTACCCTTAAGATGCTTACCTATGATAAAACTGGGGCGGTTTTAGCAGCTGCTACCACCTCTTTACCAGAAACCATAGGTGAAGTAAGAAATTGGGATTATCGTTTTTGTTGGATAAGGGATGCCTCTATGGTAATTAAAGTGATGTCTGAGCTAGGGCATAAAAACTCTGCATTACGTTACTTACAGTTTATTATTGATTTGATGCCAGACAAGGACGAAAAATTCCAGATTATGTATGGTATTAACAAAGAAAAAACACTTACCGAAATAACCTTAGACCACTTAGATGGTTATAAAGGCTCTAAACCGGTACGTATTGGTAATGCGGCATACCAGCAGACCCAGAATGATATTTACGGCATTCTTATGGATGTAATACACGAGCAGGTATGTAAGTTTGGGACAGATTTGGAAAACTGCGAAGAGCTTTGGGGAATAACCAAGGGGATTGTATGGATAGTAGATAAACACTGGCAAGAGCCAGATAAGGGTATTTGGGAATTTAGAGAAGAGGATAGGCATTTTACCTTCAGTAAAGTGTTATGTTGGGTAGCTATAGATAGGGCTATAAAAGTTGCTGAAATCTTTGGAAAACACCACAAATTGGAAATGTGGAAAGACTTGGAGAAGGCCATACGTGAAGATATTCACAAAAATGCCTGGAATGATGAGGTAAAAGCTTTTGTACAGTCTTACGGTTCTAATTATTTAGATGCATCCGTACTGTTAATGGAATCTTATGGTTTTATAGATGCCAAAGACCCTAAGTTTGTAAGCACCGTGCACGCTATTGATAAGGATTTGAACAATGACGGGTTACTCTACCGTTATAAGAATCAAGACGATTTTGGATTACCTTCATCTTCCTTTACTATTTGCACTTTTTGGTTCATAAAGAGTTTATTTAAAATGGGAGAGGAGGAAAAAGCGGAAGCACTATTTAAACAAGTGTTGAGCTACAGCAATCACCTTGGACTTTTTAGTGAAGACATTGATTTTAAAAGCAAGCGATTGTTGGGCAATTTCCCGCAGGCCTATTCGCATTTAGCTTTAATAGAATGTGCCATTCTATTTTCTAAAAAGCATAGTGAGCAAGAAATAATAGACCATATTACGGATTTATAATAAGGGCCGCGGCTTTTATTTGTTTTACTAGTTCGGATAAATGCGATAACTCAGTAAAGGGATTCATTAAAGAAGTACGTAAGTAGTGAATCCCTTTTAATTTGGTCTGTACCAAATAAAACCTGCCGTTTGCCAATATGGCTTTTCTAATATCCGCGTTCAACTGGTTTAATTTTTCTGTAGACCAATTTTGTTTTACAATTCTAAAGCATAGAATATTTGATTGTGGACTTACAGCTACCTCAAAATCTTTGTCGTTTCTGAGAAGGGCTTCAAATTCTTTGGCTAAATCATATTGCCGGGTTACATATTCATTAAAAAGCTTATTACCATAAGTTTTCATCAATATAAACCAATGTAAACTCATCATACTTTTAGTACATTCAAAGGTTTTTTTACCGCTTTGGTACCATTGGTCTTCTTGGGTATCATCCAACAAATAATCGGCTTGCTGACTAAAAATACGCTGGGTATGCCATTTATTTTTAAACAACAAGGCTGTAGTAATGATAGGCATTAACAGCATTTTATGGCCATCGATTACAACGGAATCGGCGTTTGCAATACCATTTAATAAATAGCTGTATTTATCTGAATATATCGCGGCCCCACCATGTGCCCCATCAACATGAAACCAAAGATTGTTTTTAGCAGCAAATTTACCAATAGCCTCAAGATTGTCATAAGCACCAGTTGCCGTAGAAGGTGCGGAGCCTACAATTGCAAAAACAGCTATACCCGCGTTACGGGCTTTTTCTAGTTCGTATTCTAAGCAAGTTGTGTCCATTGCATAGTTGTCTTGTGCAGGTATTTTAATAATACCCTTACTACCCAAACCCATTATTCTGGCTGCCCTATCTATACAATAATGAGCTTCTTCGCAAACCATGATACCAAGCTGTTGTTTCAAACCGTTGTTCCAAATATCTGTAGATACCTTTTCCTTTCTTGCAGCCAATAATGCGGTTAAGTTGGCCAACGTACCGCCAGAGGTTAAAAAACCACCTGATTGGGAATCAAACCCAATAGCCTCACAAATTTTATCGGTTACCACGCGCTCTATGGCAGAAGGAGACATACCCATTTCATAAACAGCCATACCATTATTAAGTAAACTGTTTACTAAACCTGTTACGGCAGTAAGTGGAGCGGGAGTGGCTACCTGGTGTCCTACATAGTTTGGATGTTGAACGTTTGTAGTTCGTTTAAAAACCGACTCAAAAAAAGAATTAGTAGTAGACTCTAGCTGATCCTGCCAAAATGCCAATTCTTCTTCTGGTGATTTATAGTCATAAACCAGGGTGTCTGCTGGACCTTCGGTGTCTTTAATTCTTGTTAGTGCCAAGGCTTTTACTTTCTCCAGATTTAGCAGAAAGTCTGTAGTTTCAAACGCTTGTGATAGGGTAGGGTATTTCATGCCTCAAAACTAAATGCATCTACATCATTCTACAAGATTAAAAACAAAAAAACCACTCCTTTTGGAGTGGTTTCTTGTCTTCAAGAAGAAGATTCAATCTAATTAGTCGAATTTATAACCATTGTCAGCAGCTATCTTGTCCGCAATTTGCGTTCTTAGTGCCACTACGTTTGGTTGATTTGTGTACTTAGTGAATCGTTTAAGACCCATAAGCATCATTTTTTGTTCATCGCCTTCTGCAAAAGAAACAATAGCTTCTTTACCTTTTTGTGTAATAATATCCACAGCTCTGTATAAATAGTACTTAGACATAGCTATTTGTGTGGCTTGCTTATCCTCACCAAAGCGTTTTGCATTCTTTTCAGTTCTTAAAATAGCAGATTCTGCCATGTAAACTTGGATTAGAATGTCTGAAGCGGCCATTAATAATTGTTGATGCTCCTCTAATTCCGTTCCATACTTTTGAACTGCACTACCGGCAACCATTAAAAAGACTTTTTTCAATCTTTTGATAAGGTCTTTTTCTTCTGCAAACAGCTCAGAGAAGTCTGGCACATCAAAAGAAGGAATACCCATTAATTCTTCACCTACAGCAGTAGCGGGCCCTAATAAATCTACGTGACCTTTCATAGCTTTTTTCACCAACATACCCACAGAAAGCATTCTGTTGATTTCATTGGTACCCTCGTATATTCTAGAGATACGGGCATCTCTCCAAGCAGATTCCATAGGAGTATCTGCACTAAAGCCCATACCACCAAATATTTGGATACCTTCATCTGAAGTTTGCTGTACGTGTTCAGAAACAGCCACTTTTAGAATAGAACATTCAATAGCATACTCTTCTACACCCTTAAGCTCTGCTTCTTGGTGCGTGTTACCTTCTGCTTCTCTTATAGCAATTCTATCTTCTATATTTTTTGCGGCACGGTAGCAGGCAGACTCATCTACGTAGGTATTGGTTGCCATATCTGCCAATTTAGATTTTATGGCACCAAAGTTTACGATAGGTGTTTTAAACTGCACACGCTCATTTGCGTACACAGCAGCTTCGTTAAGAACCCTACGTTGCGCTTCTAAACAAGCTGCCGCTAATTTAATACGCCCTACATTTAAAGCGTTCATGGCAATTTTAAAACCATTTCCCCTTTCAGATAGCATGTTTTCTACAGGAACTTTGGTTTCATTAAAGAATACTTGTCTTGTAGAAGAAGAGTGTATACCCAGCTTCTTTTCTTCGTCACCTAACGTAATGCCATTACTAGGGTCGTTTTCTACTATAAATCCAGTGATGTTCTTATCATCTTCTATTCTTGCAAAAACAATGAATAGGTTACAGAAACCAGCATTGGAAATCCACATTTTTTGTCCTGTAATGCTGTAATGTTTACCGTCTTCTGAAAGAACTGCTTTTGTTTTACCCGAGTTGGCGTCCGATCCGGCACCAGGTTCGGTTAAACAATACGCACCAAACCACTCTCCAGATGCCAACTTAGGAACGTATTTATTACGTTGTTCTTCTGTACCGTATAGAGTTATTGGCATAGTACCAATACCGGTATGGGCACCAAAAGCAGTACTAAAAGACCCACTTGCACCAGAGATATAGTCACAAACCAACATGGTAGAAACAAACCCCATTCCCATACCACCAAATTTTTCTGGTACGGCAACACTTAGCAAGCCAAGTTCACCAGCTTTACGCATGGTTTCTTCCGTAAAGGCGTAGTCTTTCTTTTCAAAACGTTCCCAATGCGCCCAAAGCTCGCGGTCCACGAATTCCTTGGTGCTTTCGCGCATCATTTTTTGTTCTTCGTTTAGGTCCTCAAGGGTAAATACGTCCTCGCAATTGGTTTCTTTTACCAAAAATTGACCTCCTCTTAAAATGTCTTTATTTACAGTATCACTCATGGTTAATAGTTTCAGCTTATTTTAAAAATTCAAATATACCTGCCGCACCTTGTCCAGTACCCACACACATGGTTACCAAACCGTATTTGCCTTGCATTTCTCTTTTACGCATCTCGTCAAATAACTGAACGGATAATTTAGCCCCTGTACAACCTAATGGGTGACCCAAGGCTATTGCTCCTCCGTTTACATTGACAATATCTTCGTTTAATCCTAATTCGCGCATTACTGCTATAGATTGTGAAGCAAAGGCTTCGTTCAATTCTATAAGCGCAATATCATCTTGTTTAAGACCTGCTTGTTTTAGTGCTTTTGGTACCGCTTTAACAGGTCCTATACCCATAATTCTAGGTTCTACGCCTGCAGCGGCATAGTTTACCATACGGGCTATAGGCTCTAAATTAAGTTCCTTTACCATTTCCTCACTCATGATCATTACAAATGCGGCACCATCACTGGTTTGGGAAGAATTACCTGCTGTAACGCTTCCGTTGGCGGCAAATACAGGTCTTAGCTTGCCCAATACTTCTAAAGAAGTGTCTTTTCTTGGTCCTTCGTCCTTAGTTACGGTATACTTTTTAGTTGCTTTTTTACCGTTGGCATCTACGTAAGTCTGTTCTACCTCTATAGGAACAATTTGCGACTGAAAACGGTCTTCTGCCTGAGCCTTTAGGGCTTTTTGGTGCGAATTGAATGCAAATAAATCTTGGTCTTCCCTAGACACCTTAAATTGTTCTGCAACAGCTTCTGCCGTATTACCCATTCCCCAATAATAATCTTCATGGCCAGATTTTACCAAATCGTAATTCAATTCAGTTTTAAACCCGGTCATAGGAACGGAGCTCATACTCTCTACACCGCCGGCAATGATGCAGTCTGCCATACCTGCTTGTATTTTAGCTGTTGCAATACCGATAGTTTCTAGACCCGACGAACAAAACCGGTTAACGGTAACACCAGGAACATCTACGATATCTAGCCCCATTAGAGAAATTAGGCGACCCATATTTAACCCTTGAGAGCCTTCTGGCATAGCATTACCTACAATTACATCGTCTATTCGTTTCTTGTCAAAGTCTGGCAGCTCTTTCATCATATACTCTATGGTTTCTGCTGCTAACTCATCTGCGCGTTTAAATCGGAATAAGCCTTTTGGAGCTTTACCTACCGCAGTTCTATATCCTTTAACTATATATGCTGTTTTCATTATTCTAGCTTTAGGCTTTAAGCATTTTGCTAAAAGCGAAATTTAATTTCTTAATGGTTTACCTGTTTTTAACATGTGTTGAATACGCTCCAATGTTTTGCGTTCCGTAGCAAGAGAAAGGAATGCTTCTCTTTCAATATCTAGCAGGTACTGCTCACTAACATAAGAAGGTTCAGATAGATCACCCCCAGCCATTACATAAGCCAATTTGTTGGCTATTTTCTTATCATGCTCACTAATGTAGCGGCTTGCTTCCATAGAATCTGTACCCACCAAGAACATACCTAGGGCCTGTTTACCAAGTACCTTAATATCTTTTCGTTGTGGTGGTCTAGTATAGCCTTGCTCTGCCATTAACTTAGCGTGTGCCTTAGCCGTAGCAATTTGCCTATCCTTATTAACTACAATGGTATCTTTTCCTTTTTGTAAGATGCCCAAATCAAAAGCTTCGTAGGCAGAGGTAGAAACTTTGGCCATACCAATGGTTAAGAAGTATTCTTGTAAAACGTTAAGCTCTACATCTCCTTTTCTAAAAGAATCTGATGCACGCATGGCCATTTCTTTAGAACCACCACCGCCAGGGATTACCCCAACACCAAATTCTACCAAACCAATGTAGGTTTCTGCCGCGGCAACTACTTTGTCTGCGTGCATGGATAATTCACAACCACCACCAAGAGCCATTCCATGTGGTGCGGCCACAGTTGGTATGCTGCTATAACGCATACGCATCATAGTATCTTGGAAGTATTTAATGGCCATGTTCAATTCATCGTACTCTTGTTCTACCGCCATCATGAATATCATACCAATATTGGCACCAACAGAGAAATTAGCAGCTTGGTTACCAATTACCAATCCTTGGAAGTCTTTTTCGGCAAGGTCTACCGCCTTATTAAGCCCTGCAAGAACATCACCGCCAATAGTATTCATCTTAGACTGGAACTCACAGTTTAATATACCATCGCCCAAATCTTCTATTATTACCCCAGAGTTTTTGAAAACCTCTTTAGATTTTCTAATGTTATCTAGTATGATGAAAGCATCCTGACCTGGAATTTTCATCATTTCTTTGTTTGGAATATCATAATAATAAGTAGCACCTTCTTTAACAGAATAGAAAGAAGAAACGCCAGTAGCCTTCATATCATGAACCCATTGCGCAGCGGTTTGTCCTTCAGCTGCAATAAATTCAAGTCCTTTTTCTAGACCTACTGCATCCCAAATTTGGAATGGGCCATGTTCCCATCCAAATCCAGCTTTCATAGCATCATCTATTTTATATAAATCGTCTGAAATTTCTGGAATTCTGTGTGAAACATAGGCAAATAATTGGCCAAAGCTTTTACGGTAAAATTCGCCTGCTTTGTCTTTGCCGCCACAAAGCACGGCAAAACGGTCTACTACCTTGTCTATGGTTTTGGTTAACTCTAGGGTTGCGAATTTGGCACTTTTCTTAGACCTGTAGTCCATTGTATCCAAATCTAATGTCAAGATTTCGCTCTTGCCACCCTCACCTTTTACTTTTTTATAAAAACCTTGACCAGTTTTGCTACCCAACCATTTATTTTCCATCATGGTATTGATGAAATCTGGTAGTTTAAACAAATCGTGGCGTTCATCGTTAGGGCAGTTTTCGTAAATACCATTGGCAACATGCACCAAGGTATCTAGACCAACAACATCTACCGTACGGAAGGTTGCGGATTTGGGTCTGCCGATTACCGGGCCGGTAAGCTTGTCTACTTCCTCTACCGTCATGCCCAAATCTTTTACCGCATGGAATAGGCTTTGAATACTAAAAATACCAATACGGTTACCTATAAAGGCGGGTGTGTCTTTGGCAACAACGGAAGTTTTACCTAAAAACTGTTCACCATAACCATTAAGGAATTCTAGAACCGAAGCATCTGTTTTTGGTCCTGGAATAATTTCGAATAATTTTAGGTAACGGGCTGGGTTAAAGAAGTGGGTTCCACAGAAGTGTTTCTGGAAATCTTCACTTCTTCCTTCGCTCATAAATTTTATTGGAATACCAGACGTATTGGAGGTAATTAAAGTGCCCGGTGTTCTATGTTTTTCTAAGCTTTCAAACACCTTCTTCTTTATATCAAGGCGTTCTACAACAACTTCAATTATCCAATCTACATCTTTAACTTTTGCAATATCGTCTTCTAGATTACCCGTTGTAATACGATTGGCAAATTTTTGATGGTAAATGGGAGAAGGCTTAGATTTTAACGCTTTGGTTAGCGAATCGTTCACCAAACGGTTTCTAACTACTTTGTCTTCTAGTGTTAGTCCTTTAGCCTTTTCTTTGTCCGTTAATTCTCTTGGTACAATATCTAGCAAAAGAACTTCTACTCCAATATTTGCAAAGTGGCAGGCAATACCGCTACCCATAATACCGGAACCTACTACTGCAATTTTGTTAATATGTCTCTTCATTGTTTAGAATAGATAATTAATTAGTTGTCTTTGTGTAAATTTTTTTATCGTTAATCAGTTGATTAATAGCGTCTATAGTTTTAAAAAAACCTTGTAAATCTTCTTTCTCTACAACTTGGGATACTACTTCATTAAAACGCAATACTACGTCTTTAGAGCGCGTACGCATCTCTGTGCCAAATGGTGTTAGGTGAATTAATACGCCTCTGCCGTCATTTGGGTTTGGTTTTTTTTCAATTAATCCCCTAGTTTCCATATTTTTAATAATGCGAGATAAACTAGTTGCTTCCATACCCATTTTAGGACCCAAGGCTGTAGATGGTGTACCTGTTTTTGGGTCAATGCTCAAGAGTGTAAAGCCTACTGCCATAGAAGAATCATATTCTTTGGCTTGTTCATTATAAACTCTGGTTACGGCCTGCCAAGTTGCGCGCAAGGCCCAGTCAATGGTAATGTCTTTCATGCAAATTAATCTGTCCCAAATATAAAAAAAATTTATTATGCATGCATAATAAATTTGATAATATGACAAATAAAAAAGGCTCTCCGTAGAGAACCTTTAAAATTTATCTTATTTATTGTGTGTTTTGACAGCTAATGGTGTATTTAATGGCCATAGATGTCTTTGTATAAATCTTGATATTTTGCTTTTATAATCTTTCTTCTAAGTTTCATGGTAGGGGTTAGGTGACCATCATCTACACTCCATGCATCTGGCGTTAATCTAAACTTTTTAACCTTTTCCCATTTGGCAAAATCTTCGTTGGCCAAATCTACTTCTTCTTGATAGCGTTCTAGAACTTGTGGATTGGTTACCAGGTTTTTGTGGTCTGTAAAAGTTACATTATGTCGTTTTGCCCATTCTTCTAAAAATTCAAAATTTGGCTGAATAAAAGCAGCGGGCATTTTTTCGCCTTCACCTATCACCATAATTTGTTCTATAAACCTAGATTGTTTAAAACGATTTTCCAATAATTGTGGGGCTACATACTTACCACCAGAGGTTTTGAACATTTCTTTTTTACGGTCTGTAATCCTTAGGAAACCATCAGCGTCAATCTCACCAATGTCTCCGGTATGGAAATACCCGTCCGTCATTACTTCTGCGGTTTTTTCTGGGTCTTTGTAGTAACCAGCCATTACATTAGGTCCTTTACAAAGTATTTCTCCATCTTCCGCAATCTTTACTTCTACATCTGCAAGGATTTTGCCCACAGAACCAATTTTCCAGCCTTTGTTTTTTACTTCGTTTACAGAGATAACGGGAGAGGTTTCCGTTAAACCGTAGCCTTCCATAACTGGCATTTCTGCGGCAGCAAATACTTTTGCTAATCTAGGTTGTAAAGCGGCACTACCAGAAACCATAGTGCTTAAATTACCACCTAAACCTTCTTTCCATTTGCTAAATATTAACTTTCTGGCCAGTTTTAATTTTTGTTCATAGAACCAACCGTTGGCTCCATAGGGTTCAAACGCTAAACCTATATCTACCGCCCAAAAGAAAAGTTTCTTTTTGATTCCGGTTAATAAGGCACCTTTGGCAATGATGGCATCGTACACTTTTTCTAGTAACCTTGGAACAACCGTCATTACATCTGGTTTAACCTCTTTTACATTGTCACTTATTTTATCTAGCCCTTCTGCAAAATAGATTTCAATGCTACAGTATTGGTATAAATAAAGAAGCATACGTTCAAATATGTGGCATACGGGTAGAAAACTTAGGGCCGTTGCGCCGGCAACAAAGGGTACACGTTCCTCACTTTTAACAACATTGGAGACAATGTTGTTATGGGTAAGCATAACACCTTTTGGCCTACCAGTGGTGCCAGAGGTATAGATTAGCGTAGCTAAATCTTCTGGTTTAACCGCATTCTTAAGTTTTTCTACTTCTTCTTGGTTACCGGTGTCTTTTCCTTTTTCCAATACTTGTTCCCAATTGTTGCAATTTTTTAATTGGTCAAAAGAAAAGACATCTTCTAGGTTTTTAACGTTTCCGCTAATGGCTAGAACCTTTTGTAAAACTTCATCACAGGAAACAAAGCAGAATTTAGCTTCAGAATGATTTAAAACATATTCATAATCTTCTTCTGAAATAGTAGGATAAATAGGCACATTCTGGGCGCCAATTTGAAGTATACCTACATCTAAAATGCTCCATTCTGACCTATTGGTCATAGAGATAACAGCAATTTTGTCATTGGGTTTTACTCCCATTCTTAAAAGCCCCCTGCTTATGGCATTGGCCTTGTCTATATATTCTTGAGTAGAAGTGGCTACCCACTTACCATCATATTTGGTCACCAACGCCTTGTCTAAAGGGTATTTTTCCAATTGGTGATAGGGGAAATCAAATAGTCTAGTTACGTTCTGCATATTCAGTTTCTAAATCAGGATTGCAAAATAGGGAAAGCGGATGGTATTTTAAAATGGCATCCGCAACAAAGATGCAATTAAAATGAAAATATCATATTAAAATCTTAAAATAAAACGAATTAGTTGATGCAAACCATTTAACTATAGATAGTTTATTTTCACCTACAAAATCTTTCGTTTTACAACAAAGTAAGAAAATACTTTCAAAATAAAAGTAAATTCGTACCGTCCCAAAAAGATGATTATGAAACACTTTTACACATTAACTACTTTTTTAAGCCTATTTTTTCTAACCTTTCTACAAATTGGATTGGTAAAATTATATGCGCAATCAGAACCATTTAACTGTTCCTACAATGCCTATTTATTTCAGTATAACGATATCTATGCAATAGATTTAGCTTCTGGAAGTAGCTACTTGGTCAAAGAAAACATTATTGAAAATTCTATTAATGGGGCCGCATATAATTCTGCCGATGGTTTTATTTGGGGCTATGTTTCTGGAAACCCAAAAACAATTGTAAGAATAGGTGAGAACTTTGAGACCGATTTGTATACAATTCCTGAAATACCGGTTACCAATAATAATTATGTAGGTGATATTGATTTGTTTGGTCAGTATTATTTTAGGGCAGGCGGGTCTACCTATCATCATGTAGATTTAAATCCAGACTCTCCAAATTACCTGCAATATGTGGGCAGCTCTTCTTTAAGCCAAAGTATAAATATACATGACTGGGCATTTAATGCTGCCGATAATATGTTGTATTCCGTAGAAAAGAAAACCAATAATTTATATCGTATAGATGTAGAGACCGGTAACGTAGAAAATCTAGGGGTAGTTCCCATCTTGGCTGGTAATAACTATACTTATGGAGCTGTTTATTTTGATGTAGACGGTAATTTTTATGTATCTGCCAACCAAACAGGTACGGTCTATATTATACGACAAGTGCAAAATATTGTTAGTGGAATAATGGATTCCAATGTGTTTGCATTTGGTCCTGCATCTGCTAGTAATGATGGTGCAAGATGCCCGTCTGCTCCGGTACCCCAAGAAGATTGCTTAAATGGATTAGATGATGATGGTGATGGATTAACAGACTGTGACGACCCATCTTGTTCTGGTGTGGCGGCTTGTCCTGTAATTCAGTTGGCTTCTAGTGGAAACGATGGAGGTCTGGAGAGTAATGATCGATTAGCTAACCTTATTAGCAAGCGAAATTATCAGAGGGCCAAAACCAATTACAGGTTTGATGCATTAGCTGCAAAAAAGGTAAAAAAGAACAAAAACTATCTACGTAAAGGTATGTTTGCACCTAATGCCATAGAACTTAATGCCCTAGTTCCATTAGGAATAATAGGGGAGAGTAGTACGATAGAATCTGCCCCGGAAGATTTATTGGATTTAACCAATGCCAGTGATATTTATGCGGTAGATTACCTAAATGGTTCCGAAACTATGAGTGCTTTAATGGTAATTAAAACAGAAGAGCAGGTTTATGAGCATAGTAAATTTATATGTGATCGTTTCTTGGGGGCACAATTACTTTCTGTTTCTACCCTACAGTTAAGAGAGCATAATTTTATAAAATCCATTATTAAACAAGCAGATGGCGCTACGGAGTTTGCACTGAGTTTTTCTGCACGTTTAAACGAACAAAACCAGTTTGTTGTAGAATCTCACTGGAATATAGATGCTTATGCGCCAAATACGGCCTTCTACAACTTTCAGATTTGGTCTAATTCTGTAGATGATCTATTAAAATTGGCAGATGAAATATTGAATTTACTAGAAAGTAATGCACCAATTGTAGACTATACAACATCTGCACCTCCACCAGTATTTGTTAAGTCTGCTAGATATGAGCGTGGTGCCGTTCATATGAACGTAGTCAATAACAATCGTACAGAATATATCCGCTTAGAGGGTGGCATTAAAAGAAGTGAAACAAGCCAAGCAGAAATGGTTGGTTTGCAGTCCCCGTTAGATGGGTATATTGATACCGTTGCTGTGGAAACTGGAAATATTTTCGATTTTGGTTTTAGGATTTCCAATGATAATGGCGATACCCCAGATGATTTATTCGTAGCCGATGCGCCATGGGGTCTAGATGACAGCCAAGCTGGAACACAGGTTAACGGTTATGAAATAATTGCAAGCGAAGAGGCTTATTTTGGTCAGGGATATCCTGTTGAACGTAATGTAAACCTAGTTGCAACAACAGACACTTATGTTGGGGTTTACAGGGCATTAAGTCCAAGGTTTGCTCCCGTGGATCTATCTACTTATGACAACTTGGTTTTTAGCGCTGCAGGTACTGGAACTTTAGAAATTCAATTGATTAAAGGTAATGGCGAAACCTATTCGCACGAAGTGGCCTTGTCTGCCACAAAAGAGGCCTTTTATTTAGAAAGTAGTTTGTTTACAAATATCAGTGGTAATAGCACAGACTTTGCTAACTTAAAAGTAATTCAGTTTAATATGAAGTCTACCAGTGGTGATATGGAAGAAAAACAGCTACAATTAAGTGCTGTAGAATTTACCAATGAAGATAAACCAGCTGCTTTTATAGACGAAGATTTAACCCGTTCTATAGTAAGTCCAAATCCAGTTACTACGGAGACAACATTATATTTTTATGACGAAGTAGCGGGTGAGTATACTTTGGAATTGTTTGATATAAGTGGTAGGGTAATTGGTTCCCATACCAACCATGGTGTTGTAAAACAGGGACAGAATACGATTAAGATAAGTAGAAAAGGATTGGATTCTGGATTGTATTTCTATAGATTGGAAAGTAGTAGTAAACGAATCTGGAGTGGAAGAATATTAGTGAAGTAGATTAATGTTGAAGGAAAAAAAAGCCGCTCAAATATTGAGCGGCTTTTTTAATGCTGTGGGTTAATTAGCTTAAGAATTGTATTCTTCAATCCAATTTTTTGCATTTATAAAAGCTTGTATCCATGGAGAAACCAAATCTTTACGCTCTGCAGGGTAGTATGCCCAGTTCCAAGGAAATATACTTCGTTCTATGTGCGGCATCGTTACCAAATGCCTACCAGAAGGATCACATAACATAGCGGTGTTGTAATCACTGCCATTTGGATTGGCAGGATATTCCGCATAACCATATTTTGCAACAATTTGATATTCGTCCTCAGATAACGGCAAGTTAAATTTACCTTCGCCATGAGATATCCAAACACCTAGCGTTGCGCCTTCCAAATTAGAAAGCATAACCGAATTGTTCTTCTGGATTTGAACGGATGTAAAATTACTTTCGTGTTTATGACTCTCATTGTAAACCATTTTTCCATGTCTTTCGGCATGGTCGGGATTTATCAAATCTAACTCCATAAATAATTGGCATCCATTACAAATACCAACCGATAGGGTGTCTGGTCTACTAAAGAAGTTTTTTACGGCCTTATTGGCTTTTTCATTGTACTTAATTGCTCCTGCCCAACCTTTAGCGCTTCCTAGTACATCAGAATTAGAGAAACCACCAACGGCACCTAAAAATTTAATGTCTTCTAAGGTTTCTCTACCGCTAATTAAATCGGTCATATGAACATCCTTAACATCAAAACCAGCTAAATACATAGCATTGGCCATTTCACGTTCAGAATTACTGCCTTTTTCCCTCAAAATAGCAGCTTTAGGTCTTCCTTCCGTATTTTGTGCCATTTTAAAAATCAACTCTTGGTCTATTGCTTTTGTGGCTTTTTCTGCCTGATCCGTAAACCTGTAAAGCAATGGTTGTTGCTTGTAATTTTCAAAACGAGCTTTGGCCAGATTGTTTGCCGTTTGTTTATTATCTAAAAGATAGGATGTTTTAAACCAAGTATCTCTTAACGAACCAATTGGTAATCCAATTTCAACTCCGTTGTTTTTCAATTTTAAAACATCTTCTTCTATTACATTACCTAGTTTGTGAAACACCAAGTTAGCTTGGCTTAGTTCCGCTTCAATTTCTTCATGTGCCTGAATAACGATTGCAATATTCTCTGCAAACAGTAACTTAATAGTATCTGCCTCACCCAAACCATTTAAGTCTAAATTGGCCCCCAAATTGTTATCTGCGAAGCAAAGTTCTAACAATGTGGTTATTAGTCCTCCTGAACCTACATCGTGCCCAGCATTAATTTTGCCATCTTTAATAAGTTCTTGAATTGTGTTAAAGGCATTTTTAAAATATGCCGCATCTATAACACTAGGAGCTTGGTTACCAACTGCGTTTAACGTTTGGTTAAAAGAACTACCACCTAATTTAAAGTTGTCTTTAGATAGGTTTACGTAGTAAATGTTTCCTCCGTTACGTTGTAGTACAGGTTCTACAACCTTATTGATGTCTGAACAATTACCTGCCGCAGAAATAATTACGGTACCTGGAGATATAACCTCCATATCGGAATATTTCTGTTTCATAGAAAGGCTATCTTTTCCGGTTGGAATGTTGATACCGAGCGCTATTGCAAAATCGCTTACAGCTTGTACCGCCTCATACAATCTGGCATCTTCCCCCTCATTTCTACAAGGCCACATCCAGTTGGCGGATAAGGAAACAGAGGTAAGATTATCTTTTAAAGGTGCCCAAATTATATTGGTCAAAGCCTCTGCAATACTGTTTCTACTACCAGCTACAGGATCTATTAAACCAGAAATAGGAGAGTGGCCCACACTGGTGGCAATACCTTCCTTACTTTTAAAATCAAGGGCCATAACCCCACAATTGTTCAAAGGCAATTGCAAAGGGCCGGCACATTGTTGCTTGGCCACCCTACCACCTACACAGCGGTCTACTTTATTTGTTAACCAATCTTTACAGGCAACGGCTTCTAATTGCAAAACATTTTCCAAATAGTCATGAAAATGCTCTAAACTATAGGGTTTGTCCGCATAATTGAAGTTAACGGTTTTATCTTCCATTATGGTTTTGGGCGAACTACCAAACATGTCGGACAACGCCAAATCCATAGGTTTTTCTCCGGTAGTACCAGAGGCAAAAGTAAATTGGTGTTCTCCTGTAACGGAACCTACCTCGTACATTGGAGAACGTTCACGGTCCGCAATACGTTTTAGGTGGTCTATATCTTTTTCACCAATAACCAAGCCCATTCGTTCTTGACTTTCGTTACCAATTAATTCTTTGGCAGATAAAGTTGGGTCCCCAACGGGAAGCTTATCCGTATCTATATGTCCGCCGGTTTCTTCTACCAACTCTGACAAGCAATTTAAATGCCCACCTGCACCATGGTCATGAATGGAAACAATAGGGTTTTCATCACTTTCTACCATGCCACGAATAGCATTTGCAGCTCGTTTTTGCATTTCTGGATTGGAACGTTGAACGGCATTCAGTTCAATTGCGGACTCAAACGCACCGGTATCAGCACTGGATACGGCAGCCCCACCCATACCAATTCTGTAGTTATCACCACCAAGAATAACCACTTTGTCTCCTTTATTGGGCGTGTCTTTTAAGGCTTGTTCTACCTTACCATAGCCAATACCTCCAGCTAACATAATAACCTTGTCAAAACCAAGGTTTTTGGCCTCTTCTTGATGCTCAAAAGTTAGCACCGAACCTGCTATTAAAGGCTGTCCAAATTTATTGCCAAAATCAGATGCTCCATTAGATGCCTTTATTAGGATATCCATTGGTGTTTGGTATAGCCATTTGCGTTCAGGAAAGCCTTTTTCCCAAGGTCTATTTTCTTCTAAACGGGAATAAGAGGTCATATAAACCGCTGTTCCTGCTAGGGGCAAAGAGCCTTTACCACCGGCTAAACGGTCTCTAATCTCTCCACCTGAACCAGTAGCCGCCCCGTTAAAAGGTTCTACGGTTGTTGGAAAATTGTGTGTTTCCGCTTTTAAAGAAAGTACGGAATCAAATGTTTTTTCTTGATAAAAATCCGGCTTATCGGCAGTTTTAGGTGCAAATTGAACCGCTTTAGGGCCTTTTATAAAGGCAACGTTGTCTTTATATGCCGATACAATATCGTTTGGATGGGTCTCTGATGTTTTTTTGATTAGCTTAAAAAGAGAGGAGGGCATCTCTTTACCATCTATAACAAATGTACCGTTAAATATTTTGTGTCTACAGTGTTCTGAGTTTACTTGGCTAAAACCAAATACCTCAGAATCTGTTAGCTTTCTACCCAATTTAGTACTAAGTTCTTCTAAATAGGCAACCTCTTCGGTGCTCAATGCCAATCCTTCTTTTTCGTTGTACGATTTGATATCCTCAATTTCAAGAATGGGTTCAGGAGTAACATCAATCTTAAAAATATCTTGATTTAAACTTTGATATTTTTGAAAAAGCATGGGATCATAATCCGTATTGGATTCTTCTATAGGTAAAAATTCTTCTATTCTTAATACCCCCTCAATACCCATATTTACGGTAATTTCGGTTGCATTAGTACTCCAAGGGGTAATCATAGCTGCCCTAGGGCCAACAAAAAAGGCGTCTAAAGACGCCGCGTTTATCTTAGGTTGGTTACCAAATAACCACTCCAATTTTTGTTGATTTTCTTCTGTAATTTCTTGATTGGTCTGTACAGCAAAGACCTTTTGGTCTACCTTGCCAAAGAAATGAATCATATCTTGCTTTTTCAAAATAATAATGCCTACGGTTTTTGGCTTCCGTTACCCAAAAACTTAAGTATTTAACCAGAGTAATTAGGAATAGGAAAATGCAAATTTACAACTTTGGCGGTTCTATACCCATACTTCGTTTTCTACTTTTTAACCATTGGTGTTAATAGTTTTAAACGGAGTCTTTAGTTTTTGTAGTCAGGTATAAAATTACCAATCCTAAAACTGCAGATAGGGTAGAGGCCAACAATATACTTATTTTGGCCGTGGTTAGAGCTGGTTCTGTAAATGCGCTAGACCCAACAACAATAGACATGGTAAAACCAATACCTGCCAAACAAGCGCCCCCAAATAATTCTCTAAATCGGATATCATTGCTTAATTTGGCAATCTTTAATTTAGAAGCTAGCCAAGTAAAACCTAAAATTCCCAAGGGTTTACCAATTAAAAGTCCGGCAATTACACCTAAGCTCAAAGGTTGGTTAAAATTATAATTAGACCCGGTCAAAAGAATTCCTGTATTGAAAAAAGCAAATAGGGGTAGAACAATAAAATTTACAAATCTTTCTAGATTGTGCATAAGGTATTCACTGGGTTCTCGTAAGCGCTCAATAGCACGTTTTAAGGTTAAAAGTGAATTTGGACTAATCTTGCTTTTATCTGTTTCTGGATTTTTAATTTCTCCAATTTCTTTTTGAAAGATTACGGCTATTTGTTTGGCGATTAAAGATAAGTTGGCTTTACCTTGAACGGGTATTAAAAACGCGGTTAGTACCCCGGCAAGTGTTGCATGTAAGCCACTTTTATAGATGAAAAACCATAATAAAAGACCTAAAAATAGGTATACATTTACATTGAAGACTTTTTTACGGTTAAAAAAGTACATGATTAGCAGGGTTGCCATTGCAAGGAGAAAAAAGTTCAAATGGAAACCATGACCATAAAATAAGGCAATAATTAAAATAGCTCCTAAATCATCTGCAATAGCAAGGGCAGAAATAAATACCTTGAGCGCAACAGGTACCCTAGAATCCAAAATTGCCATTAATCCTAAGGTAAATGCAATATCTGTTGCCATGGGAACGCCCCAACCATGAGCGGTGTCCGTTTCAAAATTAAAGATGATATAAAGCAAAGCAGGAACCAACATACCGCCAATAGCTGCAATTACTGGCATTGCTGCTTTTTTTCTGTTGGATAATTCTCCTTCTAATATTTCTTCTTTTATCTCTAAACCGATAAGAAGAAAGAAAATTGCCATTAAAAAATCGTTTATCCAAACTTCTACAGGAAGGGAAAAATTTATATTTCCGTATGTAAAACCTAATGGAAATTTTTTCAAATGCTCGTATACTTCGAGATTTCCAAAATTTACCAAAAGTAGGGCAGCAATAGTGGCCAAAATCAAGGCAATTGCAGCAGATGCTCCCCATTGGAACAACCCTTGCATGGCCACCCTAATTTGGGTAGCACCATTTTTTTTTAAAGCTGCTATAATTGATTCTTTATCCCAAGCGCCTTTATACGGTATGCCGTTAATGGTAATACCAGGGTAAAAAGATAGTCCAGAAGATTCCGCGTCTTTTTTATCCGCCTTTATTTTGTTGATTAGTTCTTTGGATTCCAAGTCTTCCTTAAACTTGGACATGTTCAGTCTTAGGCTTTGGGCAAAAACCAAGAGCTGCTCTTTGGTGTAACCATTGCTCTCTACAACAAGTCTATAATAATCTTCTTCTTTATTCTGATTTCTGGCAGCATGGATGGCTTTTACTGCTAGAACTTGGTTATGGGAAGAAAAATCATGAATAACATATTTATACTTCAATGAGATGTTATTACCGTAATTTTCTAGTGTTTTTTTTAAGGTCGTAGATGCTTTAGAAGAAATTTTTCTTTCTAAATCACGAAACACCACTACTTCCAAACCACCTTTCTTGAACATTATTTTTTAGGGCAAAAATAAATCCTTAACTAGATAGAAATTAATCCAATAGGTAAGAAACCTAATTCATTTAAGGGCGGTAAGAGCAAAACGGTTTCTAAGGAAAGTATTTCTCCAGTATACGTGTAACCTTTTCTTGTTCAATAGGTTTGGAAATATGCTCATTACAACCTACTGCCGCCGCTTTTTCTTTATCACCTAATAGGGTAAATGCGGTTTGTGCAATGATTACAACTTCTGTATTAAAGGCTCTTATTTGTCTAGTAGCTTCAAAACCATCAAAAACGGGCATTTTAACATCCATGAAAATGAGGTCTATAGTATTATTTTCTTTGCATAAATTTATTACCTCTTCACCATCTTTGGCATGCAGAATTTTGCAACCATAAGGCTTCAAAATCTTCTCTATTAAGTAGCTAGAAATCTTATCGTCTTCTGCAATAAGCACGGTTAACTCTTTTTTATTTTCAAGGTTTTGACTCATTGTTTACAATCTGGTTATGTAATGTTAGTTTTGGGTCATATGGTAAAGTAAGGTAAAAAATGGATCCAACACCTGGTTTACTTTCCATGGATATCTTACCATTTACTAATTCGGCATAGGACTTAGAAATAGCCAATCCTAGGCCAGCACCTTCTCGTGCCATTCTATCTTCTATATCTGCTTGTATAAAGCGTTCAAATATCACCTGATGTTTTTCTGGGACTATACCAATACCGGTATCTTTTACGTATAACTGTACGTTATCTTTTTGCAGTTGATATCCAAATGTAACCGAACCTTTATCTGTATACTTAATAGCGTTTGTAATAAAATTACTTACAATAGAACATACTTTATCTTTGTCCGTATGCATTATGATAGGATGGTCCGGTTCATTTTTCTCGTAAATCAATTCGAGATTTTTCTTTTGCGCTATTGGGGTGAAAAAATCTAATTTATAGGTGAGTAGGTTTAAAAGGTCAAATGTTTCTTTGTGCAATTCTACACTACCTGCCTCTATTCTAGAAATGTTGATAATATCGTTCATAATATGCAACATCCTTCTACCGCTATCTTCTATTATATCTAAATACTCCAATCTATCGTCACTAGTTAATTGTTGGTTTTTTAATAGATTGGTAAAACCCAATATACCGTTCATTGGCGTACGTATTTCATGACTAACATTAGCCAAAAAAGCCGATTTTAATCTGTTGGCCTCTTCGGCCTTGTTCTTTAATTGTATTAATTGCTCTTGGTATTTTTTAATTTCGGTAATGTCTGTAGTTGTACCAATAAAACCTATAATTTCATTCTTCTTATTTAATTCTGGCACAGCGTTGCCTAAAACCCAACGTAGGGTACCATCTTTACGAATAAATCTATAGGCTGCGGAAGAACTCATCTTTTTATTTACAGCTTCGTTCCAACAATGGGAAATTCTATCCACATCATCTGGATGAATATAATTTTTCCAACCGTCCTTAATGGCATCTTCGGCAGAAATACCGGTTATTTCACACCACTTTGGGTTTACATAAGTGGTTTCACCAGTTGGTGTTGTATGAAAAACACCTACAGGAGCCGTATCTGTTAGTGTTTTGTAACGGTCTTCTTTTATCTGTAATTCCGTGGAAGTTTTAATTATATCCTTAGAGGCAAGTTCAAATTTTTGCTTGTAAGACAATTTTTGAAAAATGTCTTGAATCTTTAACAATTCTTCAGCCTTGTTATCTTTTTCAAAATATGCAAGATATATGGTATACAAAAATGACAGAAATGTGGCCGTAAATACTTTTGCGATTATGGATGACGAAATTAATTCTGATAAGTTATCTCGATCCCAAAACGTTATTAAGTTGAATACAAAAGAATCAAAGGCTAGCACAAGGACCATGGTCAAGAATATTCTAAAGAAAAGCTTGTTGATATATTTAGAAATAAACTCATATAAAAAAATGGCAAATATCATATCTGCCAGTAATACCAAGGTGCCCAACAGCAGAATTTTAAACTTCAAGGGAGACTCAATCATACTAATGCCATAAGGGTTGGTGTAGTTTTGAGAGCCCAAATTGAAATTTAATATTAAAAGGGTAAGGGCAATTACCAAATTAGATAATAGCAAGGCATAGATAACCTTTTTGGTCTCATTGGCATCTTCTTTAATGTAGACCAATAGCATGGTAAATAATACGGTAGTGAATACTACAGAAGCAAAAGATACCGCCAATACCCCAGTAATTTTCATATAGAAGTTTGTAGGCAGAAATACTTGAATAAATTGAAAGAGGCCTAGACAAATGTAAACCATACCCAAACCCATGGTTTTTCTAACCCTAAATAGCGTAAGTATTAATCCAGAAACTAGGGTAGTTTGTAGAAAAAAAATGCCAAGCTGATTAAAATCCATATTTCATTCTTTTTGGTTGTTGGCCTAAATGCCAATTAAATAACATATGGCACCAATGGAATTTTTTCTATGGTTTAAGAGAAGTCTATACTGGGATATCCAAAGATACATATAAAAATGTTTGTTAAAGAAAAAATTTATATATAAATACGAAAAATCCTACATTTTAGTGTGTAGGCATAAAAAAACCTGGATAAACCAGGTTTCTAAATTTAAATATTACGATGTAGATTAATTTCTAATTTGTCCGTTACCTAAAATATAATATTTGTTGGTAACCAACTGTTTTAAGCCCAGTGGCCCTCTATGGTGTAGTTTGTCCGTACTAATTGCAAGCTCTGCACCAACTCCCATTTGGCCACCATCTGTAAATCTAGTAGATGCATTCTGATAAACGGCAGCACAATCTACAGCATCCATAAATTCTTGGGCAACTTGATTATTACTGGTCATAATTGCAGCAGAATGTCCACCACTATTCTCATTTATTAGAACCACGGCCTCTTCTAGATTTGCAACTGAACCAATTACACATTTCATGGAAAGGAATTCTTCTTGCCATATGCTATTTTCCTTTATTCTTTCCTCATTAGGAAGTGATTTGGAAACTTTTTCATCTACTACCAAACTTACCTGATGTTCTTTTAGTAATCTTGCCAACTCCTGAATCTTACCTTCATAATCTGGAAGGTTAATATCTAGAAGTATCTTGTCCAAGGCATTACAAGCAGATATTTTATGTGTTTTGGCATTTATGATCACTTTTTTGGTCATTTGCCAATCTGCTTCGGGATGTACATATAAAAAATTGTTACCCCTACCACTTACCAAAACTGCACATTTGGCATGTTCCTTTACAAAAGCAATTAAGCGCTCCCCACCTCTTGGTACAATTAAATCTAAAGGCTGATCTGGATTTTTTAAAAACGCTTGAGTCTGGGTTCTATCCATTTCTAAAAATTGAATATAATCCTTTCCAAGATTATGTTCATCCAAGGCCATATGCCAAAATTTTACTAAGGCCTTATTACTGTAATAAGCCTCCTTACCACCCTTTAAAAGAATTTTGTTATTGGCTTTAAAGGCCAAAACAGCGGCCTCTACGGTAACATCTGGTCTAGATTCATAGATAATCATAATGGTACCAAAAGGAGCTGTTTTGTTAGTGATTTCCAAACCATTTTCTAAATGTTTCTTAGAAATTTCTTTGTTTACGGGATCTTCTTGTAAACGCACCTCCTTAACGGCTTGTATCATTTGCCCTACTTTTTTATCATCCACTACCAAACGGTCATAAAGGGCCTGATCATCTTTGTTAAAGGCGGCCAAATCTTTTTGATTGGCCAATAATAATTCGTCTTTATGTTCATGGAGTATACGCTCCATACTTTCTAATACAGCATTTTTTACTGCTGTTTTTAATAATTTCATTCTTCTGTTTTTATTGTGAAACCTTGGTTCCCACGGTCTTGCCGTTTACAATATCAATTATTATGTTCTCTTTTTTTCCGTTTACAATATAGCAAGGAATGTCTTTGCTTGCTGCTAATTGCGCATAACCTAATTTTGAGCCCATACCACCACGGCCTTCACCTTCTTGTTTATCTGGATTTTCTATGTATTTATCCAAATCTTCCTCTGGTTCTACATTGCTAATAACCTTGGAGCCTTCATTTTCAGGATGTCCATCATACAGGCCATCTATATCTGTTAATAAGATTAACCGGTCTGCGTTCATAAGCTCAGCAATTAGGGTGGCTAATTCGTCATTGTCTGAAAACATGCTCATGGTAACGGATACCGCATCATCTTCATTGGCAATTGGTATTACGCCTTCAGACAATAAACCCTCTATACAATTAATCATATTGTCCCTATGAATGCCAGGATTAAAATCTCGCTTTGTTGGTAAAACCTGCGCACATTTCATACCATAATCCCTAAAAATGTTATAGTATAGGCGCATCATTCTAGGTTGGCCAATAGCAGAATATACCTGCCTGCGCTGGGTAGTATCTTCAATTTTTGCCTTTCCTAAAACTTCTTTACCTGCAATAACGGAACCTGAGGAAACCAAAATGGTCATGATATCTCGCTCATACAATTCAGCAATTTGCCTA
Source organism: Croceivirga radicis (assembly GCF_002072105.2). Lineage (GTDB taxonomy): Bacteria > Bacteroidota > Bacteroidia > Flavobacteriales > Flavobacteriaceae > Croceivirga > Croceivirga radicis. The sequence goes on along the minus strand of NZ_MTBC01000003.1, from coordinate 370,294 downwards.
ACTAAATTGTTTAAAACAGGTCTTACTATTCTGTTGTCTTTATTGGTCATTACGTTTGTACCAACTTTGATGACCACTAATTTTTTATACATGATTTAGTATTCTTCGCCCAATTCTACAGCTCTGTTAAAAGCGGCAAAAGCGGCGTCTTTTATTAATTCGTTTACATTATTATCTTGCATGGAGTCTAAGGCAGCTTGGGTTGTACCCCCTTTAGATGCTACACGCTGCATCCATGTATCTGGTGTAAGGTTAGATTGATTAAACAACTCTACCGCACCAGTAAATGTTTGGCTTACCAATACTTTGGATACGTTTTCTGAAAAGCCCATCTGTAGGGCGGCATCCATCATACTTTGCATAAAATAGAACACGTAGGCTGGCCCACTACCCGAAATTCCGGTAGAAGCATCTATGTATTTCTCGTTTTCTACCCTTATGGATTTACCAGTTGTGTTTAGCAAATCTTCTACCATAAAAAGTTCTAACCTAGAAACTTGTTTAGAAGACACGTAACTGGTAAGTCCTTTACCTACCTTGGCAGGTAAATTGGGCATGGCACGTACAATTTTCTGTATGCCCAATGCTTCTTTCATGTAGTCTATGGTAACACCAGCCATGATGGAAATTACCATTTGCTCGTTATTCAATAAAGGTTTTATACGTTGGAACAGTTCTTCAGCATGGTATGGCTTTACGGCCACCATGATGATTTCTGCAATGGGAACACAATCTTCCAAACGGTCAAACGTATCAAAATTTGGCATTTTGTCTACGCGGTTCAAAGCCTCTTTAGACTTGTCCAAAACCATTATGTTTTTCTTTTTTAGCAGCTTGGATTTTACCATTCCTTCTGCATAGGTGAGTCCCATGTTTCCTGCACCAATAAGTAATACTCTCATGTTTTTGTGAATGCCTTTTGCACCCGTGTTTTTAAAAATTATATAGAATTAATCGTTCTCTAATTCGTTTAAATACTGCTCCTTATAGGCAGCTTTTTCTAACTGTTTTCTTCTTTCTACAGATGGTTTTGTAAAGTATCTGTTGTTTCTAAGTTGGTCATGTAATTTTACATTTCTAACTTTTCTTTTGTAACGCTTTAATGCGCGTTCTATCTTTTCTCCGTCTTTTACTTCTACTTTTAGCATTTTTTATTGTTTTAATCGCATTTCTAAATTATTGTGTTCAAAGCCATGCTCCCTAAATGTTTGCGTGGTCTTTGGCTCTTTTATGTACACCCCTATATCTCCCTTACAGTAACTAATGGCATAGTCCAATAGCTTGTCTTCCCAACCTTGATTTTTAAAATCTTTGGCAACCACCATAGTAACCAGCATGTTTTCAGGAATGTAGTCTTCCATCCCAGTTCTATTTATCACCAAAGCGCCTATCGTTGTATCTTTCTCTTCCAAACAAAAAATATATCCCCCAAAACCAGGTCTTTCCTTAGCCGCATATAGTATGGCTTTGCGCAAACTATTCTTAGATAGCTTGTTACAATCTTGGTTGCTGAACAGAAAATTTACTAATCTGTTTATTTGTAAAGGTGAGAGCCTTGAGTAGGCATCAAAGGTGTTTATTCTCATTCACAAGAAATAAGGATTAATAGAGATACATTTGAACCCTAAAATGAGGTACAATAGGGTGTGGTCCTAAATCAAGATTGAAAAAGGACGCTAGGGTTTTGTCCGCTTAAATTAGTAGGGACGTACTAAAAAGTTGGTGGAATAAACTTTTCGGATTGATTTCGGAATACGGTGTACCCGAAACTTAATATTCTGGAATTACGTTGTTCGTGTAATTTTGGCTCCATAGAGTACAAAGGTAACAAACAATATGGTCAATCCCAGTAATTTGAGGTTTTGTTAAGATTTTAGTTTTTTGTGTTATAAATGCAAATTATCCTTTTTTGTGCATTAAGGCCATATAAAAACCATCGTAACCAGATGCCGATGCGTAGACATTTTTTTGTTTCTCCAATTCAAATTCTTGCCCAGCTTCAGACGCGAGAAATTCCGCTACCTGGTCATAATTTTCTTCTGGTAATATAGAGCAAGTGGCATATACCATTTTACCACCAGGTTTTACCATTTTAGAATAACGTTGCAATACATCTTGTTGCACACCTTTTATACGCTCTAAAAACTCTGGCTCTAATTTCCACTTGCTGTCTGGGTTACGTTTTATAACCCCTAGTCCAGAACATGGGGCATCTAAGAGCAACCGGTCTGCCTTGCCATGTAGTTTTTTAATTGCTTTAGAATTTTCTATTACCCTTGTATCTACGTTATGTACGCCGTTTCTTCTAGTGCGCACCTTAAGTTTTTTTAATTTACTTTCATAAATATCCATGGCAATAAGTTGCCCTTTATTTTCCATTAGGGTAGCTAAATGCAACGTTTTACCACCAGCCCCTGCACAAGCATCTACTACTTTTTGGCCAGGTGAAACTTCAAGGAAAGGCGCCACCAGTTGGGAGCTTGCATCTTGCACTTCAAACAGCCCTTCTTTAAAAGCAACCGTTGTAAATACATTTTTACGCTCGGGTAGTTCTAAGGCAAAAGGATATTCTTTAAGGGCTTTTGTAGCAATGCCTTCTTCTGCTAGTTGTTTTTGTAAATTGGCTCTTGAAATTTTTAGGGTATTGGTTCTTAAGATAACATTGGCCTGCTCATTTAGAGCTTTGGATTCTTTGTCCCAAAGTTCTTTTCCCAATGCGGATTCTCCTAAACTATCTATCCAATCTGGATAGGATTCCCTTATTTTTCTAATTTTAGAAAGCTCATCAAATTTACCTTTAATACGTCTTTCCGGTGTGTTTTGTATCTGTTTCCAGTCTGGTAGGGTTATTCCCCTAAGAACGGCCCAAACCGCGAATACACGAAATAAATCCTCTCTTGCGTATGGCTCATGAACTTCGGCAATTTGGGTGTACAATCTTTTATAACGTACAATTTCGTAAGTGGTTTCCGCAATAAATCCACGGTCTCTTGCGCCCCATCTTTTATCGAATTTTAGAACTTTTTCAATAACCTTATCGGCATATTCCCCATCATTAAAAATCATGTTTAAGGCATCTATAACCGCAAAAACCAAATTTCTGTGTAAACGCATACTAAGTTATAAGAGTGCAAAGGTATCATTAAAGTTTCTTTTGTTATAACAACCGTAGCTAATTCATTCTTTCCCTTTACTTTTGAACAAAACCATTCTAATGAGATACCCTTATTTAATTTTTATGTTGGTACTGGTACTAGGGGCTTGTAAACAAAAGGAGAAAACTGTATTTGACCCCCAGCGCGTTGCTGTGTCTACTATCTATGAAGATTCCGTTAGTATAAGGGCAATAGATTTTTTGGACCAACAAACCCTTGCATTTGCAGGCAGTAATGGTGTTTACGGAACCTACACTATTCCCCAGGATAAAATAAGGACCAATATACTTACAAACGATAGTATTAATCCTGAGTTTAGGGCTATTGCTCATAACAACCAGGATTTTTTTATGATTTCTGTTGCTAATCCCGCTCTATTATACAAAACAGGAGATGTTGGTAAAATGGAGTTGGTCTATACCGAACAGGGTGAGGCCGTTTTTTATGATGCTATGGCTTTTTGGAATACCAATGAAGGTTTGGCCATTGGCGATAGTAACCAAGGTTGTTTTTCTATTTTGATAACTAGAGACGCGGGAAATAGTTGGAAACGTTTGCCTTGTGAAGCCTTACCACCCTTTATTGAAGGTGAAGGGGCCTACGCAGCTAGCAATAGCAATATTAAAATAATAGGGGACACTACATGGATAGCAACAACAAAACGATTTTTAAAATCTATGGATAAGGGTAAGACTTGGGTTGCGCAAGAAACGCCCATAAGTGGCAGTACACCCTATCATGGTATGTATAGTATGGATTTTTACGATGAAAATGTAGGTTTTGCCATAGGTGGGGATTTTTCTGAACCCAATGAAAATTATGCAAATAAGGCTTTAACAAAAGACGGGGGAAAAACTTGGAATTTGGTAGCGGATGGTGAAATACCAGGCTACCAGAGCTGTGTACAATTTTTACCCAACGGAAAAGGGGATAAGTTGGTGAGTGTTGGTTTTATGGGTATACATTACAGTGCTGATCAGGGGCAGAGTTGGAAAAAATTATCAGAAGAGGGTTTTTATACGATTCGATTTTTAAATGATTCTATTGCCTTTGCGGCCGGTAAAAACCGAATAGCCAAGCTTGTGTTCAAAGAATAAGTTTTAAGATGAAGGTGATTTATAAAATAACCTATCCAAATGGTAAAATTTATATAGGAAAGGATTTAACCGGAAGCATAAATTATTTTGGTAGCGCAAATAGCGATTTGATTGCACTTGATTTTTCTTTTAAAGAACAGCTTGAATTTGTCATTAAAAAAGAAATTTTATGGTATTCAAATGATGCAGATAATACCGAAGTAAATAAAAAAGAAGTTGAATTTATTTTGAAATATCAATCCAATAATCCAGAATTGGGATACAATCAATGGCCAAAATTTCATAAGATTAAATAAAAAAGAGCCAATTTGTTGGCTCTTTTTTCATCATCAATCAAACAAAAAATATATAATCTTACACGTTAACCACGGTGTAATATCTTCCGGTTTTGGTATACCAAACACCTCTATATTTATAATACTTAACTCCGTTTCTTTTAACAATGGTCCTAGTTCTGGGTAGTCTTCTAACCCTAACCCCAATTGGTGCATTGGCTACTACGTATTGTTTACCTCTGGCGGTATACCAAACCCCATCAGAAAAGTAATAATTGGTTTTTTTATGTACCACTACATTAGGTCTATGTATTGTGGTTACTACGGTACCTTTTCTAGGGTAGGTTTTTTTGACTACCGTGGTTTGAGCCTGTGTTACAGCTAGACCAAGACTAAAAACGACTACAAAAATTAAACTCTTAAAATGTTTCATAACGGTTTTTTTAAAGATTTGTATTAGTAAGACCGCTAGTCTGTAAAAAGGTTTAATCAAAAAAAGGGGCTTTTGGCCCCTTTTCTATAATATCAAGTAAATAGCAATTAGCGCTGACGCATGCGTTGTAATAACTTACGCTTAAATTCTTCCTCAGCTTTAAATAGAAGCACTATCTTTTTATTAGGTAATATTTTCTTTAGTTCTTTAACAAAATTAGAACCTAATTTATAACGCTGTTCGTTTACCATATCAAACTCTGCCAAGAGTTTGGTAGCATCTGCCTCGGAAATATTGGTAACGTCTTCGCTTCGTTTGCCAAAGTATTTTCGTTCCTTGTGCCTTAAATCATCCATGGCTTCGTCATGCTTGTTGTAAACCGGCCAAAATTTTTCTGCTTCATCCGGTGTAAGGTTCAATTTTTCTGTAATCATGGCCACCTTGAGCGCCTTAATCTTTTCTCTACCTGGTCCTTGTGCTTTGGTATAGGTTAAAGAGAAAAGCACCACGGTTATCAACAATAATATCTTATTCATAGTCTTCATATTCAAAATCTATAGTATCTAGGTCGTCTAAATTTTCATCAAAATAGTCTAATATCAGTTCTTCTTCCAATTGGGTTTCTGAGAATAAATTGGTGTTTATATTATCTGGATTTACCAACTCTGCCAAATCATAAGTAGTAACATCTGTTTGGTTGTTTAAATAAGCTAAAATTTCTGCATTACTTAAGCTATCTAACGCTATACTATTGGTATTAGTTCTATTTATACCCAAGTACGTTACTATGGCAATAGCAATAGAAGCGGCAATGGCCATCCAGTTTTTTAAACCTAAAAGCGGAATTACCTTTGTTTTTTTGTTTGTGGCAACAGCCTTGGAAACCTTTGGTTGTACAGCTTCAAAATATCCTTCTGGAACGGTAAAACCATCAGTTTTTGGAATTAGAGTGCTAGCCGTAGTAGCATCTTCTGCTGCTATTCTATCCATTAACCGCTGGTTAAAGTTTTCAAAGTAGCCCTTTGGTAATTTATGCGATTTATTACTATCTTTTTTCATTATACTTTATAGACGCTTATCCATTCTTTTGGTTTAATCCGCTTTAAGGTACGCTTCAATCTTTTTGGATGCCAAATGGTACGATGTTTTTAAGGCACCTACCGATGTTTCTAAAATTTCCGAGATTTCTTCGTATTTCATTTCTTGAAAATACTTCATATTAAAAACCAACTTTTGCTTATCGGGCAGGGTAGCCAAGGCTTCCTGTAATTTAAGCTGAATAGCATCGCCCTCAAAATAGACATCTGCCTCTAGATTCTCAACCAAATACTCTTGCATTTCTGTTGTGCTTTTTCCTAGTTTTTTAGATTTTTTATCTAGAAAAGTAAGCGATTCATTTGTTGCTATGCGATACATCCAAGAATACAATTTGCTGTTGGCTTTAAAACCCTCAATGTTACGGTATACTTTGATAAATGTATTCTGTAGCACATCATCTGCATCATCATGATTTAACACAATTCTACGAATGTGCCAATACAATCGTTCTTTGTATTGGTCTACCAACACCTCAAAGGCTTTACCTTGGGTTTCTTTGTTTTTTAGCTCTGCAACTAATGTTTCTTCTACAACCAAAAAAATGATGTTTTACCCTTTGACCTTAAATTTAGGAAAAGGTTTAAAACGAAGTCTAAAATTTCTTGTTGAACGTTTGTACTAGGCCAGATTTTGCATTTCTACCAACCTTTTATAGCCTTTATTGGAATTTAGAAGTTCTTCATGTGTGCCTTGTTCCAAAATTTTACCTTTCTGCATAACCACGATGAGGTCTGCATTTTGGATGGTAGAAAGCCTATGTGCAATAACCAAGGAAGTTCTATTTTGCATCATTTTCTCTAGGGCATCTTGTACCAAACGTTCACTTTCGGTATCTAGGGCAGAGGTAGCCTCATCTAACACCATGATGGGTGGATTTTTAAGTACGGCACGAGCAATGGATAAACGTTGTTTTTGACCGCCACTTAGTTTGTTGCCACTATCTCCAATATTGGTGTTGTACCCGTTTGGTAAATCCATTATAAAATCATGTGCATTGGCAATTTTTGCGGCAGCGACAATTTCTTCTTCGGTAGCATTTTCTTTACCTAGGGCAATGTTATTCTTTACACTATCATTAAATAAAATAGAATCTTGTGTTACTAAGCCCATAAGCCCACGAACAGATTTTTTGGTAAATGCTTTAATGTTGGTGCCGTCTATTAAAATTTCTCCGTCATTAACATCATAAAAACGAGTAATTAGGTTGGCCACGGTACTTTTACCACTACCAGATTGGCCAACCAATGCCACGGTTTGTCCTTTTTTTACAGTTAAATTAAAGTCTTGTAAAACGTAATCTTCCTGGTATTTAAAACCTATGTTCTTAAACTGAATTTGTTGTTTTAAATCGGTAATAGGCAAGGCGTTTGGAGCATCTGCTATTGGATTTTCTAAATCCAATATTTCGTAAATACGTTCGGTTGCCGCATTCCCTTTTTTAATGTTGTAATTAATAGTGGTTATTGCTTTAACAGGGTTAATTATAGTATAGAACAGTCCAATATACCCCATAAAGTCTTGTGGTTTAAGGTTGCTATTCGCTGCAAACACCAAACTACCACCGTACCACAAAACGGTAATTACCACCGCTACGCCTAAAAATTCGCTAAATGGCGACGCCATTCCCTGTCTATGCAGTACAGATTTCATAATTTCTTTATATCTGGCGGTAGAGGCCGTAAATTTATCGCCTAATATTTTTTCCGCATTAAAACCTTTTATCACTTTTAATCCAGAAAGGGTTTCTTCTAAAAACGAAAGGAAAATGCCATTTTCCTTTTGTGCAGCCTGTGATTTTGCTTTTAATTTTTTACCAACGGCAGAAATCAAAAATCCAGCAACAGGTAAAAATAAAAACACGAATAAAGTCAATTTTGCACTTAACATTAACATAGAAATTAAAACTATGACAATGGTAATGGGTTCTCTTACCAGGCCTTCTAGAGAATTAATAACAGATGATTCCACTTCTTTTACGTCTGTAGTCATGCGGGCCAAGAGGTCACCTTTGCGTTTTTCACTAAAGAAGGATATGGGTAGACTTACCGTTTTTTTGTAGAGTAAATCTTGTATGTCTTTTACCATTCCGGTTCGTAGAAATGCCAAGAAATACATGGCTGCGTATCTAAAAAAGTTTTTAAGAAAAAAGATGAGAATACTTGCAATACAGATAAAGGCTAGTGCGGCCATGGGGCCATCATCAGCAACTTTTTGGGTTAAAAAGTAGTTTAAGGAATCTTCTCCGTAGGATTTTAAATCACTAAATCCAGTATAAACTGGCTTTTCAAATACTTCCTCTTGTTTATCAAACAAAATTCCTAAGGTAGGAATAAAGATGATGATAGATAATACATTGAAAATGGAGTAAAGAATGTTGCAAATAACATTCAATACTCCATATGTTTTATAAGGTTTGGCAAACCTTAAAATCTTACCAAGTACGCTCATTCACTATAAATTCAATTCAGCTAGGATTCCATCAATTTTAGAATCTAACTGCGAATTTACGGATTTAAATTCCGAAGCGCTTGCTAAAGTTGCGTTTGTGCTAATGTAAAATTTAACCTTTGGCTCAGTACCACTAGGTCTCGCTGCTATACGTGTACCATCTTCCGTTTCGTAAATCAAAACGTTGGACTTTGGAATGTCTATGGCTTTTTCTTCACCAGTTTGAACGTTCTTGGCAATAGAAGTGTTGTAATCTTCTATCCAAAGCAATTTAGAACCTTGTACTGTTTCTACTGGGTTGTCTTTAAAGTCTTTAAGCATTTGCTTAATTTCCTCAGCACCGCTCATTCCTTTTTTAGTTATGGAAATTAACTTTTCCTTATAGAAACCAAATTGCACGTAGGCATCAATTAAATCTTGATAAAAAGAGCTGCCATTTGCTTTTGCTTGCGCGGCAATTTCGCAGGCTAATAGGGTAGAGGTTACGGCATCTTTATCGCGCACAAATTCACCCACCATGTAGCCAAAACTTTCTTCACCTCCACCTATAAAGTGTTGTTCTGGAAAGTCTTTTATCATTTTGCCTATCCATTTAAAGCCTGTCAATGAAATTTTGCATTCTACACCATATTCCTTGGCCATTCTTTCCATCATTGGAGTAGAAACAATTGTAGTGGCTACAAATTCGTTCCCTTTAAAACCTTTGGCTTTGTATTGGTCTAGTAAGAATTTAGTCATCAAAACCATAGTTTGGTTTCCATTGAGTAGCTCCAATTTTCCTTCTAGATTGCGTACGGCAATGCCTAGGCGGTCACTGTCTGGGTCTGTACCAACAACCATGTCTGCTCCAATCTCTTCTGCTTTTGCAATAGCCATAGCCAAAGCTTCTGGCTCTTCAGGATTGGGTGATTTTACGGTGGGGAAATTACCGTCTGGCTTTGCTTGTTCTTCTATGACGGTTACATTGTTATAGCCGGCCATCTTTAAAACGTCTGGAATTGCTGTTATAGATGTGCCATGTATAGAGGTAAAAACAATTTTAAAATCGTCTTTGCCTTGGGCATTAAAGTTTCCATTTTCCACAGAGGCCTTAAAAAACGCTTGGTCTACCTCAGTATCTATAGCTTCAATTAAATCCGGATTTGCACTGAAATTGATATCTTCAAAACTTAACTTATTAATTTCTGCTATAATCTCTTTATCCTGTGGTGGTACTATTTGGCCACCGTCTGTCCAATAAACTTTGTAACCATTATATTCTGGCGGATTATGAGACGCTGTTAACACAATACCTGCGTGACAGTTTAGATGTTTTACGGCAAAAGATAACTCAGGAGTAGTACGTAATTCAGAAAAGCGGTATACTTTTATACCATTGGCAGATAGTACTTCTGCTACGGTTTGGGAAAGTGTATCACTGTTATGTCTACAGTCATAAGCTATTACTACTTTAATTTCTGTATCACCGTAAACCTGTTTAAGGTAGTTGCTTAGGCCTTGGGTATTCTTACCCAATGTATATTTGTTGATTCTATTGGTGCCAACCCCCATAATACCGCGCATACCACCCGTTCCAAATTCAAGATTTCTATAAAATGAATCTTGAAGTTCGTCTTGATCCTTGTCTATAAGGCGTTGAATTTCTGTTTTTATTTCAGGGTCAAAAAAATCGGTTAACCAAGATTTGGCGGTTTCAAGGATAGAATCCATATTGATACGTATATTTTGTTAAGAATTTTCTTATTATTAGATGTAATGACTAAAGTATTAAATTATTTAGTGTAGCTATCAGTAGTTGACTTAAAGTTTAGGTTAATCACTTACTTCTGTATTCTTTTGTGCTAGAATTTCGGCTATTTTATAATTTTCGCTCGTTTTTTTAGTTCGTATAAACAATTCGCCTAAAAAACCTGCAAGAAACAATTGGGTACCAATTACCATACAGCTTAGAGCAATGTAAAATTGAGGTCTGCTAGTAATTAATCTGCCAGTAGGGTTAAGAAAAAGCTTATCTATGCCCAAATAAATAGAAAAACTAAACCCAATTAAAAACACCAGTGCTCCTAGGGCACCAAAGAGATGCATGGGTTGTTTGCCAAATTTGGATACAAACCATATGGTAAGTAAATCCAAAAAACCATTTACAAAGCGTTCCATACCAAATTTAGTAGTACCATATTTTCTTGCTTGATGTTGCACAACTTTTTCACCAATCTTGTCAAATCCTGCATTTTTTGCCAGTACGGGAATGTAACGGTGCATCTCTCCAGAAACTTCAATAGCTTTGATAACGTTATGGTTGTAAGCTTTAAGTCCGCAATTAAAATCGTGCAACTTTACTTTAGAAGTTTTTCTTGCTGCCCAATTAAATAATTTAGAGGGAAGGTTTTTGGCAAGTACCGAGTCATAACGTTTCTTTTTCCAACCGCTGATTAAATCGTAGCCATCATTCTTTATTAAACCGTATAATTCTGGTATTTCTTCTGGATTGTCTTGTAAATCGGCATCCATGGTAATCACCACATCACCCTGTGCCATTTTAAATCCGGCATGTAACGCTTGCGATTTACCATAATTTTTAAAAAACCGTATCCCTTTTACATTGGGGTTGCGTTTAGAAAGATTTTCAATAATATTCCAAGATTGATCTGTACTACCATCATCTACAAAAATGATTTCATACAAAAAACGATTGGATTGCATAACGGATGCAATCCAATCGTATAATTCTTTTATGGATTCTTCTTCATTAAGAAGTGGGATTACAATAGATAATTGCATTGATTTTTACTGTAATTCCCCAAAAGTAGTGTTTTTGCTTTTAATAAGCAGGCTCATCTTTTTTTAAGATTAAGCCCGTAATTAAAGAAATAATGGCGCTTATAAAAATGCTACCAATTGCACCAAATGCAAGCATCATTCCTGGGCCAGAGAATTTTTTCATCATCTCAACAGATTGGTCTACCTGCTCCTGTGTCATGTTCGGATTTTTTGCGATCATTTCATTTTTTCTCACTTCAAGAACGTTCGTCATAAAATCTGGCTCAATCACATAGATGAAAATCATTTGATAAGCCATAGAGATAATAAATCCAATTAAAGCGATACCAATACCAATTTTCATTGCTTCGCCTAATTTTAAGTAGCCATTATTGGCTTTTCTAAACTCGAACATCCCCCAGGTAATAACGCCTATCGTTATAATTACGTTAATTACAGATATTTGCCAACCTTGTTCGTATTGCATGCCGGCTAGATATAGCATTACAGCAAATACAATGCCCACTAGGCCTAAAATTCCGCCAAATTTTAAAGCGAAACTACCGGTTTTCGGTTTGTTTTCTTCCATTTTAAATTGATTTAGTTGATTACGGCAATATAGGTAGCTGTCTTGACATTATTGTTACAAGAAAAAAATATATTTTTGAAAAAAAATGATTAACCATTGTAAGTCTGTAAAATTTATCTAAATTTGCAGCCTGAAAAATTGAGATTGTAAAAGTAGATAGCAATGAAAACAGGAATACACCCAGAAGACTATAGATTGGTTGCTTTTAAAGACATGTCTAACGAGGATGTTTTTATCACAAAATCAACCGCACAGGCAAAGGAAACCATTACAGTTGATGGTGTTGAATATCCTTTGATCAAGTTGGAAATCTCAAGAACTTCTCATCCTTTCTACACTGGTAAAACCAAGTTATTGGATACTGCTGGTAGAATTGATAAGTTCAAGAACAAATACAAGAAGTTCAAGAAGTAAACCAATTTTGTTGAAAATATAGTAAAGACGCTTTCGTTAACTTAACGGAAGCGTTTTTTATTTTTACGCAGAATTAAACTACTAACATAACATGAACTTTATTTTAACCGATGGCGAATACAAGGATGCCTTGTTGCCATTTACCTATACACGCCCAGTTGCTGGTATACGCATAGGTATTCTTACCATAGCAGAAAAATGGGAGAAACACTTGGGGCAGGAGGTAAGTTATCTAACAGATAATTACCTTTCAGAAAAATTTCCCTTAACCAAAACAGATTATAACGTAGTAATTACAGCAAGCTACTTACCAACACCAGCGTTGGTAAATGCGGTTAAAAATCTGGAGATAGGGCAGGCATTATTTTTAGAAGGTGCAGTTGTAGCTTATGCTACTAAAAGTTTGGAGCAACCGTTTAGTTTATCCAATTATACTTCTATTGCCGCTAAAGGAGTAGCGATAACCGTAAAAAATACTTGGGATATTTTCTCCAAGAACGCAGAAGCTATACAACAAGATTTTGATTTGCTTACCAAAAACAGGGTTAGCCAGCCTATTTCAAGTACAAATACGGTAATTAATCCGGAGCAGATATTTTTAGAAGATGGTGCTTCGGTAGAATGTAGTGTGTTAAATGCTTCTACAGGGCCCATTTATATCGGAAAAAATGCAACTATATTAGAAGGTTGTCTCATACGTGGAGGTTTAGCCCTAGGAGAAGGTGCCGTTCTTAAGATGGGAGCTAAAATTTATGGCCCCAGCACATTTGGGCCTTACTGCAAAGTAGGAGGAGAGGTAAACAATGCGGTGCTTTTTGCTTATTCTAATAAAGGGCACGAGGGTTATCTAGGAAATTCTGTCTTGGGGGAATGGTGCAATTTGGGTGCAGATACCAATACCAGTAACTTAAAAAATAACTATGCTCCTGTAAGATTATGGGATTACAAAACTGAAGGCTTTGCACATACAGGGCTCCAATTTTGTGGTTTAATGATGGGAGACCATAGTAAGTCTGGTATAAACACCATGTTTAATACAGGAACAGTAGTAGGTGTGCATGCCAATATATTTGGCACGGGTTTTCCAAGAAATTTTGTACCCAGTTATAGTTGGGGCGGTGCGGCTGGTTTTACTACCTATAGAACCAACAAGGCTTTTGAAACGGCCAAGGCTATGATGGGGAGAAGAAATATTCCTTTTGATAAGGTTGAGCAAGATATGTATGAGTACATTTTTGAACAGACAAAAAAATGGAGAAAGGAATAATCACCGGGCTATTTTATTCTACACTACGTTTTAAAGCTAAAATTGTAACTTTGCAGCCCAATTTTTAGACCGTTAATGAAGAAGAAAGTAGCTTTTTATACACTTGGATGCAAATTGAATTTTTCAGAAACTTCTACAATTGCTAGAAATTTTCAGGAAGAAGGTTTTGACAGGGTAGATTTTACGGAAAAGGCAGATATCTATGTGGTAAATACCTGTTCTGTTACCGAAAATGCCGATAAACGATTCAAGACAATTGTAAAACAAGCGCAGAAAGTTAACCAAGAAGCTTTTGTGGTTGCTGTTGGTTGTTATGCACAGTTAAAACCAGAGGAATTGGCTGCAGTAGACGGGGTTGATTTGGTACTTGGTGCTACGGAGAAATTCAAGATTACGGACTACCTAAATGACTTGTCCAAGAATGATAAAGGTGAGGTGCATTCATGTGAAATTAATGAGGCCGACTTTTATGTGGGTAGTTATGCTATTGGCGATAGAACCCGTGCATTTTTAAAAGTACAAGACGGTTGTGATTATAAATGCACGTATTGTACCATACCACTGGCAAGAGGTATCTCTAGAAGCGATAGGCTGGAGAACGTATTGAACAACGCTGCAGAAATAGCTTCAAAAGACATTAAAGAAATCGTATTAACAGGTGTAAATATTGGCGATTACGGTAAGGGCGAGTTTGGTAATAAAAAACACGAGCATACTTTTTTTGAATTGGTACAAGCCTTGGATCAAGTAGATGGTATACATAGGCTGCGTATATCTTCTATAGAACCCAATTTATTAAAAAACGAAACAATTGATTTTGTTGCGGAAAGCGATGCATTTGTACCTCACTTTCACATACCGCTGCAGAGTGGGAGCGATAAGGTTTTAAAATTGATGCGTAGGCGATATTTAACCAATTTATATCAAGAACGGATTCATAAGATTAAATCGGTTATGCCACATGCTTGTATTGGTGTAGATGTTATCGTTGGTTTTCCTGGGGAAACGGATGAAGACTTTTTAGAAACCTATCATTTTTTAAATGATTTGGATATCTCTTATCTACACGTATTTACCTATTCTGAAAGGGATAATACGGTGGCTGCGGAAATGACCGGTGTTGTGCCCAAAAAAGTAAGAAGTAAGCGTAGTAAGATGCTCAGGGGTTTATCCGCTAAAAAACGCAGGGCTTTTTATGAAAGTCAGTTAGGAACAGAAAGAACCGTTTTGTTCGAAAGTGAAAATAAAGCGGGTTATATACATGGCTTTACAGAGAACTATATAAAGGTAAAGGCGCCATGGAACCCAGCCTTGGTAAATCAGTTACATCAAGTGGTTTTAGAAAATATAGACGATGATGGTTTGGTGCGATTTGAATTTGTAGAGCAAAAAGAAACAGCATAAAAAACCCGGCAGAAGAGCCGGGTTAAATCTTTTTATATTCTAATGCCTACTGGAAGCATTTCTTTGTATTGCCTATTTTTTCTTAGAAACCCGGCAATATGTGGGCTAGTTGGCACCACACGGAGATTTTGTTCTTGTAAATGGTGCAAAACGGCTTTGATGAAGTTTTCCTTAAAGCCTTCTTGAGTTACCCCTTCTGGTATCACTAATTTTGTCAAGAAAACTTTTCTTTCTTGAGAAGAATACTCAATTTTGGCAAGGTGTCCATCAACCGTAGTTTCAAACTGACGTAAGAAACTGTTGTCATTAATCTCCATTTCCATCATGTAGTTATTGGTTTACGTTTGTTAAAGACAATTAATCGAAAAAAAACATCGTAAGAATTGTCTTATGTTTATAAAATTCCTACTTTAATAGTTATTTAAAGTCTTAAGGAACAAAGTGTAAAGTTAGTTAAATTATCATTAAATTCCTAGTAAATACAGTACTTAGACCATTTGAGCCCTACTAAAATTCACGTTTATTTGATGCCTGGCATGGCTGCAAGCCCTGCAATTTTCGAAAATTTAAAACTAGACCCAACAGTATTTATTCTTCATTACTTAAAATGGCACGTACCAAGACCTAATGATACGCTAGCAGACTATGCCAAAATGGTAAATGAATCAATAATTCATGATAATCCTGTTTTAATTGGTGTTTCTTTTGGTGGTATGTTGGTGCAAGAAATGGCTAGGCACAGGCGGTTTAAAAAAGTTATTATAATATCTAGTATCAAAAGTAAATTTGAAATGCCTAAAAGAATGCATTTTGCCAGATACACTAGAATACATAAACTTTTGCCAACCGGCTTGGTAAATAATGTAGAATTATTGGCAAAATATGCTTTTGGTGAAAAGGTAAATAAACGTTTGGCCTTGTATGAAATTTACCTAGATGTTAGGGATAAGGTTTATATTGATTGGGCCATACATCAAATTGTTAATTGGAAGCAGACCCAGCCACCCAAGAACGTAATACATATTCATGGTGAATTAGATAATGTATTTCCAATAAACAATATAAAAGGTTGTATTACAGTTAATAAAGGTAAACACACCATGATTATCTATAGGGCTAAATGGTTTAACGAGCATTTGCCTAAGTTAATTTTGGAATAAATAATTGATTTCATAGTATCTTTCCTCAAAATTTAAAACAGCTTATGAAGTATTTGAAAAATGTATTGGCGATTATTGGTTTTGTATTCGTTTTGGGTACCTTGGTCTATGCGGTACAACAACAGCAAGAGGATCCATTGTCACCAGAAAAATCTGTTGTAAAAGAGAATGACAAAAATGTCGCGGAAACCTATCAAATTACGGCCATTGATATTCCAGATGATTTAAACTTTGCGGGTGAAGCCGCTCCCCTTTTGGATCCAGAAGTTATGGAACGTGTGGATAGGGAATTCTTGGTAAATACCTATTGGCAGAGCAATGCCGTGTTGTTAATGAAAAGAGCCAAAAAGTATTTTCCTATAATAGAACCTATATTGGCTAAAAACGGTGTTCCGGATGATTTTAAATACTTAGCGGTTGCAGAAAGCGGCCTGCAAAATGTGGTAAGCCCAGCTGGTGCAACTGGTTTTTGGCAAATTATGAGAGCAACGGGTAGGGAGTACGGTCTTGAAGTTAATGATAATGTAGATGAGCGTTATCACGTAGAGAAGAGTACTCAGGTTGCTTGTGATTACCTTAAAAAGTGGAAAGATCGTTTTGGGTCTTGGACCTTAACGGCTGCTGCCTACAACGCGGGGCCAGGGGCAATTCAAAAATATTTGAAAATGCAACAAGTAGATAATTATTATGATTTGTTGTTAGGACAAGAAACCGGTAGGTATGTGTTTAGAATTATGGCTATCAAAGAAATCTTGTCTAGTCCAGAAAAATACGGTTTTCAATTAGAAAAGGAGGATTATTACACGCAAGTTCCTACTTTTAAAGTAGAGGTGGATACGGCGGTAACCAATTGGGCAGATTTTGCAGGTCTTTATGAAATAAATTATAAGATTTTAAAGCGCCATAATCCATGGTTAAGAGAATCGCATTTAAACAATTCTTCTAGAAAGAAATATATTATAGAAATTCCCAATAAAGGGTATTATCGAGAACTAAACTAAGATTAGATGGCTATCACAAATGAAGAAGATTAAATCTTCTTCATTTGTTGTTGCATCATTTTTATCTGTTCTGTAAGCATATTGTTTTTATCCAATCGCTTTGCCTCCTGTAGTAAGGTAGTAGCCTCTCTTTTTCTTCTTTTTTGCATAGCAATACCGGCAAGGCTTAATTTGGCCATGGCAACATCATAATCCATGTTTAAACCAAGCTTAAGGGCCTTTTTAAAATATTTTTCTGCTTGGGTAAGATTTCTCTGGGAATAGATTATTCCATGTAAATAATTATAATAACCTTGTTGCTTGGTAACCAAGGCAGCTTCTGGATTTTTTATTTTAGACAACCATTTTTCTGTTCCTTCCAAGTCTTGCTTTCGCATCTTTAGAAAAGACATCAATATAATTTCATTTCTAAAATATAGGAATATAAACATGGAAGAAAGGAGTAGCAAAGCAATTCCGTTTCCAATATTTCCTTCTATAAATTGATACACTGCATAGGCAATAACCAATGCGGCTAAAACAAGTTTGATGTTTTTGTTGAACATAGATTTAATCTGTAATTAATTCGTAAGTAATTGTTTGCGTTAATGTAGTGGGTATTTCCATACCCATACTGGCCATAATTGATTTACCTTCACCAGTACCCTGTACCATCATCTTGGTTAAAAATCCACTATTTAAATCGGATTCTAAGGCAATTTCTTGGTTACCTGTTAATTCTAAAATTAAATTGGCATCTTGGTTTTGCATGGTAATTTCTGCCGTTCCTGTTATGGATGCTATTTTACCGGATACCTTCTCCAAGGTCCATAAATTATCTGCATTAATTTTACCGTTAAACTGGGTGTTCCATTGTTCTCCCTGTGCTTTTTTCTGTCCAGGATATATAAAGGTCATTTGTTCAAAGCTTTGTGCTAAGCCCTCAGAACTAAATTCTTTTCTTAAAGAACCTTTCATGATTTCTTGTGTAGCTTCGTCCAAGCCAGTAGCCGCGGCCATTTTATCTATTAGGGCATCACCTCCGGTTACACTTGTAATTTTTCCGGCTGTTGTCATCTCCATTTGTAATGGTGTGCCAATAAGGGCGCCAAAAATTTTGGTCGTCATTTCATCACTTACAGAAGGGTTTTTAGTATCAACTTCCATCAAAACCCCTTGTAGGTTAGAGGTAGACTTCATCTTAAATTCTAAAAATTGCATTTCAATTTTATAGGAAGACGCTAGTTTTTCTTCAATTTTAAATTGGAAAATACCGCCCAACTCATTCGAAATTTCATGTGTTGTACCTTCAATTTTTTGCTCCATTTGCTGTTTGGCCACTTGTTTGATTTTATAAATTTGGCCTGGTTTTAACGAGTATTCTAAAAGTGTTTGACTGTAAGTTGCTGTTATACAAGTTAGTACTCCTAATAAGCAAAAGAATAATTGGCGTTTTAGCATCGTATTTGGTTATGCGGTTAGTACGGCAAAACTAATACAAACATTTTTTAGAAAGGGTTTGCAAGAGCAAAAAGTCTTTGTATATTTGCGCCCAGAATTTTTAAGACGCCTTTGGTTTAAAATAAAGATAAAATGAAAAGAACATTTCAGCCTTCAAAGCGAAAAAGAAGAAATAAACACGGTTTTAGAGAGCGTATGGCTACAGCTAACGGTAGGAAAGTACTTGCTAGAAGAAGAGCCAAAGGAAGAAAAAAATTAACTGTTTCTTCAGAACCTCGACACAAGAAATAATATGTTTGTCGATAACTTATAAATTATTAGGTGCTACTGTTTCAGTTTAGCACCTTTTTTTTGACCTATATTTAACGATTAAAAAATACCCTTAGAAGAATGCCTAAAAGAAAAGATTTAAAATCCATTTTAATTATTGGTTCAGGTCCCATCATTATTGGACAAGCATGTGAGTTCGATTATTCTGGTTCGCAAGCTTTACGTTCTTTAAGAGAGGATGGTATAGAAACGATTTTGATCAATAGTAATCCTGCTACTATTATGACAGATCCCTCAATGGCAGATCATGTCTATTTAAAACCGTTGAATACCAAATCAATAGTTGAAATATTAAAAAAACACCCAAATATTGATGCTGTTTTGCCAACAATGGGAGGCCAAACCGCGCTTAACCTTTGTATTGAGGCAGATGAAAAAGGCATTTGGGAGGATTTTAATGTAGAAATCATAGGTGTAGATATTGATGCGATAAACATTACGGAAGACCGTGAAAAATTCCGTGAGTTAATGCTTAAAATAGGCGTAGGCATGGCTCCACAGGCAACGGCAACCTCCTTTTTAAAAGGTAAAGAAATTGCCCAAGAATTTGGTTTTCCTTTGGTGATTAGGGCTTCTTTTACCCTTGGTGGTGCAGGTGCGTCCATTGTGTACGAACCAGAAAAATTTGATGGTCTTTTAAGTCATGGTCTAGAAGTATCTCCAATTCATGAGGTTATGATAGATAAGGCCATGATGGGGTGGAAAGAATACGAACTAGAGCTTTTAAGGGATAAAAACGATAATGTTGTTATTATCTGTACCATAGAAAATATGGACCCAATGGGTATCCATACAGGAGATTCCATAACTGTTGCGCCTGCCATGACGTTATCTGACCGTACGTTCCAGAAAATGCGAGATATGGCCATTAAAATGATGCGAAGCATTGGCGATTTTGCAGGTGGTTGTAATGTTCAGTTTGCCGTAAGCCCGGATGAAGAAGAAGAGATTATTGCTATTGAGATCAATCCAAGGGTTTCCCGATCTTCAGCATTGGCTTCTAAGGCAACCGGTTATCCTATTGCTAAAATAGCCGCTAAATTGGCAATTGGTTATACTTTAGACGAGTTGGACAACCAAATTACAAAGTCTACTTCTGCCTTGTTTGAGCCAACTTTAGATTATGTAATCGTAAAAATACCTAGATGGAATTTTGATAAATTCGAAGGTTCTGATAGAACATTGGGGCTACAGATGAAATCTGTGGGAGAGGTAATGGGCATTGGTCGTTCTTTCCAAGAGGCATTGCATAAGGCCACACAATCATTAGAAATCAAGAGAAATGGTCTTGGAGCAGATGGTAAAGGTTACAAAGATTATGAAACTATAATCCAAAAACTTACGGTTCCTAGTTGGGACCGTGTGTTTGTTATTTATGATGCCATACAGTTGGGCATTCCACTTAAGCGCATACATGAAATTACCAAAATAGACATGTGGTTCTTAAAGCAATATGAAGAGCTACATCAATTAGAGCAAGAAATAGCTCAGTATACTATTGCAAGTTTACCAAAATCACTTTTATTAGAGGCAAAGCAAAAAGGTTTTGCAGATAGGCAAATAGCCCACATGCTAGATTGTTACGAAAGTGAAGTGCATAAAAAGCGAATGGAACTAAATATTAATAGGGTTTATAAGTTGGTAGATACCTGTGCAGCAGAATTTACGGCTATGACACCTTATTATTACTCTACTTTTGAAGAAGAAATCCAATCTAAAGATGGGCTGCGTTATGTAGCCAATGATAGTGAGGTTACCAACCGTAAAAAAATTGTGGTTCTTGGTTCTGGACCAAACCGTATTGGGCAGGGTATAGAGTTTGATTATTGTTGTGTACACGGGGTACTTGCCGCGGCAGAGTGTGATTATGAGACTATAATGATCAACTGTAATCCAGAGACGGTTTCTACAGATTTTGATACTGCGGACAAGCTGTATTTTGAACCTGTTTTTTGGGAGCATATCTACGATATTATCTTACACGAAAAACCAGAAGGTGTAATTGTACAATTAGGCGGACAAACCGCATTAAAATTGGCAGAAAAATTAGACCGGTACGGTGTTAATATCATTGGTACAAGTTACCAGTCTTTAGATTTGGCAGAAGATAGAGGTAGCTTTTCTACCCTACTAAAAGACAATGATATTCCTTACCCAAGATTTGGTACGGCAGAAACAGCAGATGAAGCTTTGGACTTGGCAGATGAATTAGGCTTTCCATTATTGGTAAGGCCTTCTTATGTGTTGGGTGGCCAGGGCATGAAGATTGTAATTAACAAGGAAGATTTGGAGCAACACGTGGTAGACTTACTTCGTAAAATTCCAAATAATAAGTTATTGTTAGACCATTATTTAGACGGGGCCATTGAAGCAGAAGCAGATGCCATTTGTGATGGTGAAGACGTATACATTATTGGTATAATGGAGCACATAGAACCTTGTGGTATCCACTCTGGGGATTCTAATGCCACCTTACCACCTTTTAATTTGGGTGAGTTTGTAATTCAACAAATTAAAGATCATACCAAGAAAATAGCCTTGGCTTTGAATACGGTTGGTTTAATCAATATTCAATTTGCAATTAAAGACGATACGGTATACATTATCGAAGCAAATCCTAGAGCCTCTAGAACGGTACCGTTTATTGCAAAAGCCTACGGAGAACCTTATGTAAATTATGCTACTAAAGTGATGCTTGGCGATAAAAAAGTGAAAGACTTTAACTTTAATCCAAAGCTAGAAGGGTATGCCATTAAGCAACCGGTATTCTCTTTTAATAAATTCCCTAATGTAAACAAGAACCTTGGCCCAGAAATGAAAAGTACGGGAGAAAGCATCTTGTTTATAGATAGTTTAAAGGATGATGAATTCTACAACTTATATTCTAGAAGAAAAATGTACTTGAGCAAGTAACAAGAACAATGTTGATATAAAAAAAATGCCCCGTAGATTTACGGGGCATTTTTAGTTTTATGATAGAGGGCTTATGCTTCCCACTCAGTGTGAAAAATACCATCTTTATCTACTCTTTCATACGTATGAGAACCAAAAAAATCGCGCTGGGCTTGTATTAAATTCAATGGCAAACGTTCAGAGGTGTAGGCATCAAAATAGGTAAGTGAATTGGATAAACCAGGTAAAGGAATACCATTAGTTGCACCATAGGCTACCAATTCTCTTGTAGCTTTCACGGATCCTTTTACTTTCTCTACAAAACTTGGTGCCAACAATAGGTTTTGTAGTTCTGGATTGGCTTGGAACGCCTCCGTAATATCTGCTAATAAACCAGCGCGTATAATACACCCTGCTCTCCAAATTTTAGCAATTTCGCCAAGGTTAAGGTTATAACCATATTCTTTACTAGCATCTGCTAATTGGTGCATGCCTTGGGCATAAGCCATGATAAAGGCAAAATATAATGCGTTTTCTGCCTTCTCGATCAAAGCTTTTTTCATAACCTCCTCAGGGTTTGGTCTATCGTAAAGTTCGTCTGCTTTGGTACGTTCTGCCTTTAATGCGGAAATCTCCCTCATACTCACGGCAATATCAATCGTAGGTACGGGAATACCCAAATCCATTGCATTTTGAGAGGTCCATTTGCCAGTTCCTTTTTGCTTTGCTTTATCTAAAATCTTGTCTACCAAATCCCCATCGGTCTCGGTGTCTTTTTTTGCAAATATTTCTGAGGTAATTTCTACCAAGAAAGATTGTAGTCTACCGCTATTCCATTTGGCATAAGTATGGTGCAACTCTTCATTGGTTAGATTACCTGCTTTTTTTAGTAGGTCATAAATCTCAGAAGTCAGTTGCATTAGGCCATATTCAATACCATTATGAACCATTTTTACGTAGTTCCCTGCAGATTTAGGTCCTAAATAGGCAACACATGGTTCGTTATTGTATTTGGCAGATACGGCTTCAAAAATAGGTTTTACATGCTGGTAGGCATCTTGGCTACCACCTGGCATAATGCTTGGTCCTTTACGTGCTCCTTTGGCACCACCAGAAACCCCAGCACCAAAAAAGTTAATGCCTTTTTCTTTTAAATAGGCCTCCCTACGGTCCGTATCCGTGAAAAAAGAATTTCCACCATCAATTATAATATCTCCCTTGTCCAATAAAGGTAAAAGGCTTTCAATTACATTGTCCACAATTTTACCTGCAGGCACCAACAGCATTATTTTTCTAGGAGTCTTTAAAGCGGCAACAAAAGTTTTGGCGTCAGTACTGGCATCAACTTTTGCCGTATCTCCACCTTCTTGCTTTAACGCTTCTACTTTTTCTTTATCCAAATCGTTTCCGTAAGCGGTAAAACCATTATCGGCAACATTAAGGATAAAATTTCGTCCCATTACACCTAAGCCCACCAGCCCAAAATCATACTTGTTTGTCATATTACATATCTTATTGTGTCTGTTAAGACATTGCTAAGTAAGTGAATTCTATAAATCTTTACCTAAAATAAACGTTATATTCGTCTCCCTCAAATAAAGGGTAAATGTAATGGCGAAAAAAACAGAAAATCAAATTCTTGTAATATTTGGGGCGTCTGGCGACCTAACGGCCAGAAAATTAGTCCCTTCCCTTTTTAATTTATTTATATCCGGGCATTTACCAGAAAACTTTGTGGTTTTAGGTGCCAGTAGAAGTGATATGACAGACACTGCTTTTAGGAAAAAAGTGGTGACCGAAAGCACTTATCTAGAAAAGAAATTGGAAAAATTAGATAAGGAAAAAATTGAGGCTTTTTCCAATAAGTTTTTTTATGAGGATTTGGGAGGTTCTTATGACACGGACTATACACGATTACGTAAAAGAGTAGAAGACTTAAAGAACAAATACAATACCTCTGGCAATATTATCTATTATTTGTCCACGCCCCCAACTTTATACGAAACCATAGCCCAACGCTTAGCGGATGCGGGTATGAACACTCAAAATAACGGTTGGAAACGCTTAATAGTAGAAAAACCATTTGGCTACAGCTTAGAAACCGCCAAGCAATTAAATAAGGGATTACAGCAATTTTTTAAAGAGCATCAAATTTACCGTATAGATCATTATTTGGGTAAAGAAACGGTACAAAATTTATTGGTAACGCGTTTTGCCAATAGTATTTTTGAACCACTTTGGAACCGAAATTATATTCACCATGTAGAAATAACTAATGCCGAAAGTGTTGGGGTAGAAAAACGAGGTGGATATTATGATAAATCTGGTGCGTTACGTGATATGTTTCAAAACCATTTGTTACAAATTGTATCCTTAGTGGTTATGGAACCGCCAATTAGCGACGCCCCAGAAGATATTAGAAATGAAAAGGTGAAAGCTATAAAATCTATTCGGGTAATGAAATCCGAGGAAGAATTATATGAAAACACCATAAGAGCACAATATGTAGCGTCTACTATAGACGGAGATAAAGTAAAAGGCTACCGAGAAGAGGAGGGTGTAGATGCAAATTCTACTACTGAAACCTTTGCCGCAGTTAAGTTTTTTGTAGATAACTGGCGCTGGAAAGATGTACCATTTTATGTGCGTACGGCTAAGCGTATGCCTACCAAGGTAACGGAAGTGGTAATTCATTTTAAAACGCCGCACCATCAAATCTTCAAGGATTCTGGAATGGAAAATAGGGATAATAAGCTGATTATTCGTATACAGCCAGACGAAGGGATATTAATAAAATTTGGGGTTAAAGTTCCAGGGCAAGGTTTTAAAGTAGAACGTGCCAATCTTGATTTTTACTATTCCAGTTTGGCAGAGACCTACGTTATGGAAGCGTACGAACGTTTAATTTTAGACGCGATGCAAGGCGATGCTACTTTATATGCCCGCGCCGATGAAGTAGAAGCGGCCTGGGAGTTTGTAGATCCAATTTTGGACTATTGGGAAAAAGGTAAGGATGTACGCATGTATGGTTATGCTGCTGGTGTTTGGGGCCCAGAGAATTCTCATGACTTAATAGATGGTATTGGAGAATGGCGTAATCCCGGTCCGCATTTAACGGACGATCCCGGTTATTGTGTAATTTGTTAAGGATTAAAAGAAAATGGAAGTTAAAGTATACGAGGATAAACAAACGGTAGCGACCGAATTTTCGGCCTATTTTGCAGAACAAACAAGGCAAGATAAACCTTTTAATGTAGCATTATCTGGTGGTAGTACGCCTAGAATTGTTTTTGACACGCTTGCAGATGCTTATGGCGACAATATAAATTGGAAAAATGTTCACTTTTATTGGGGAGATGAACGTTGTGTGCCGCCAACAGATGAACAAAGCAATTATAAGATGACAAAGGAACATTTATTCGATAGAATTGATGTTCCTGAAGAAAATATACATCGCATTTTGGGCGAAAATGACCCTAAAGGTGAAGCCATGCGCTACGCCAACTTGTTAGAGATAAATCTAGATAGAGTAGAAGGCGTACCGCAATTCGATTTAATTATCTTAGGTATGGGAGACGATGGCCACACTGCGTCTATATTTCCGCACGAGATAGAACTTTGGGATGCAGAGGACCATTGCGTGGTAGCTACACATCCAGATTCTGGTCAAAAAAGAGTATCCTTAAACGGGGCTGTAATAAATACTGCTAAAGAAGTTGCCTTTTTGGTTACGGGAGCAGCTAAAGAAGAAAAAGTAGCCATTATACATCAAGAAAAGGAGGGCTTTAAACAGTATCCTGCTGCGTTGGTAAAACCCAAATCGGGTAATTTACTTTGGTTTTTAGATAAAGAAGCAGCAGCTGGACTTTAGTCCAGCGCTAGCTTTATATTCTCTTTTTTAAGTTGACCCAAGTAGTCTTCTACCTTAAAGTTTTTATCATCAAATTTTGTATCGCGTTGAAACATGGCCATTTTACGTTCAATACTACGTGCAAAACGGCGTAATGCTTGTTTATCTTTGATTATGAGTCCCGGAACTTTTAAATTTTTTCCATTATCACCCTTTGCAACCATGGTAAAATAGGACGAGTTACAATGTTTTACTACTCCCGTAGTTACATTTTCTGCTTCTACACGTACCCCAACCACCATACTGGTATTTCCTGTATAGTTAATAGAGGCTTTTAGGGTAAGTAATTCACCTACTTCTACGGGTTGTAAAAAATCTACTCTGTTAACACTTGCGGTTACACAATAGGCTTGAGAGTGTTTACTGGCACACGCAAAGGCTATTTGGTCCATTAAGTTAAGAATGTGACCACCATGTACCTTACCTCCAAAGTTAGAATGAGAAGGCAACATTAGTTCCGTTATGGAAACTTGAGATTCTTTGGCCGATTTATACTTTTTCATCCTAATTATTAAAATGAGGTGATTTTTCCTGTTTTACGTCGGTTATAAAGTATTTGGTATCTCCCAACCAAAAGAATGTTGAATAACGCTCTATGTAGGAAACTTTCACGTATTCTCCTTGGTAATCTTTTAATTTTTGAATTACCTCTTTTTCAGAATCTTGCACGGAAAACGAAAAGATTTGCGCACCAGAGATACCCTGACTTATTTCGCCTTCCCAAGTTTTTACCATTACGCCTTTTCTACTAAATTTGATCAACTCTCCAGAGCGGTACCCCTCGCTAAACGGAACATAATAGATGAATGCAAAATAACTGGCCAATCCTACTACAATAGCGGCAATGACTATGAATAAAACTTTTCTCATTATAACTTTAATTTAGATTGTTCTTCTAATTGTTCAGGGGTTTCGTCTTCTAAATCTTCCTTAGCGCGTTTTAAAATAGGTTCTGGTAACGATTTTTTCGCTTTAGCCCCCATTTTTTTAAGTTTCTCTATGCTGGTAATGATGTTGCCTCGACCTTCAAACAGCTTGTTCATGGCACCTTTATATTCGCTTTTAGCCTCGTCCATTTTTTTGCCCACCTTGGTCAAATCATTCATAAAACCTTCAAACTTATCATATAAAGCACCCGCTTGTCTTGCAATTTCAATAGCATTTTTTTGTTGCTTTTCATTGTTCCACATGGTGTCTATGGTACGTAAGGTGGCCAAAAGGGTAGAAGGGGTAACTATGACAATATTTTGCTCAAAAGCTTTATTATACAGCGTACTATCCTCGTTAATAGCAATGGCGAATGCAGGCTCTATAGGTACGAACATAAGTACAAAATCCGGACTCTCCATTTCATATAAATCTTCATATTTTTTAGCAGAAAGTTGTTCTACATGGCGTCTTAAAGAATTTATGTGGTCTTTTAAAAACCTGGGTTTGTCTATTTCTTCCGCATTGGTAAAACGTTCGTAATCTGTTAAAGAGACCTTAGAATCTACTACCATTTTTTTGCCATCTGGTAAATGGATGATTACATCTGGCATTACCCTACTACCATCTTCCCTTTTAAAACTTTGTTGTACGCTATATTCACGGTCTTTTTCCAATCCAGATTTCTCCAACACGCGCTCTAGCACAAGTTCCCCCCAATTACCTTGCATTTTACTATCGCCTTTTAATGCTTTGGTCAAGTTTTCTGCTTCTTGCGTAATTTTTAAGTTTTGGCTTTGTAAATGAATCAGTTGCTCTTTTAAAGCTGAATGTATGCTGATGTTCTCTTTTTGTGTTTGTTCTACCTTACGCTCAAACAGCTGAATTTTTTCTTGTAACGGACTCAAGATTAATTTAATGTTCTTCTGATTTTGTTCTGTGAATTTCGAACTCTTTTCGTCTAAAATCTTATTGGCCAAATTTTCAAAATCCTTGGTGAATTTTTCTTGAAGCTTTTCTACTTCATCTTTTTGTTCTTGATTTACCTGTTGCAAGTGTTCTAAATCTGCTTGGTACCGAACAATTTTATTACCTAAAAGTTCTTTTTCTTGCAGAATTTGACGCTTTTCGTCATCTGAGGCTACCAGTTTTTGATTTAAACTAGTTAATGTGGCGTTCAATTGATTTTCTCGCTCCTGCCATACATCGGTGCTCGACTTTGTTTTTAGCTTTTGAATATAAAGCCCTAAAAAAATGCCTAATCCCAAGCAAACCAAAGCCAGGATAATGTAAATAATAGTAGTGTCCATGGAAATAAAAAACTTCGGATAAAGATAAAATAATCTGCGCCAAGTAGGGGGCAACAAGGTTATCTATTTTGTGATTTTAAAGCTACCCGTCCGGGCATCAAATTGTATTAAATCTTTTGGGAACAGCGTTTCAAAACTTCCTTTTTCTATAAGTTCGCATGGAGCTGCAAAGGCATTTTCTTTCCCATCTAAAAGCAACATATAATCGCATAATTGAATGGCTAGCTCTACCTCATGGGTTGTAAAAACAATGGTGCGTTGGTGTTTTGTTGCAAAACGATGTAAGAGTTTTAAAATATGCACTTTGTGCGATAAGTCTAGATGCGTAGTAGGTTCATCTAAATATACCAAAGGGGTTTCTTGCGCCATAGCACGTGCAATGAGTACGCGTTGCATTTGCCCATCACTCAACTCAAAACAATATTTGTCTTTCAGGTCTTCTAAAGAAAAGATATGTAGCTGTTGTTTGATAATTTCTTTATCATAGCTACCCAATGTGCCTAGCCAGTTGGTATACGGATGCCGACCCATTGCTATTAGCTCTGCAACTTTTAAATTTTTGGTTGCTATGGGGGTAGTTAAAACCATTGCCTGTTTTTGTGCCAAGCTTGAAGATGTATAGTCTGCTATCTGTTTACCGTCTAAGTTTATAGTGCCGGACAATGGAGGTTGCATACCAGACAGCGTACGTAAAAGTGTAGATTTTCCTATTCCATTAATGCCAACAATTGCGGTTAAGGATCCCTTTGGTATACTAAAGTTTATTTTGTTGGCAATGCTGGTTTTACCGTAGCCTATATTTAAATCCTCTACTTGGATGTATTTTTCCATTAAAACAGCATTTTTCGTTTTCTTACCAATAGCCAAATTACAACAGGCGCACCAACAATAGAAGTAATTGCATTAATAGGTAATACAGTGGCAGCAGTAGGCAATTGTGCAATAGTATCGCAAATAAGTAACAACAAGGCACCGTATAAAAATACCGCAGGCAATAATATTTTGTGGTCCATAGTTTTGAACCATTGCCTGGTTAAGTGTGGAACGGCTAGCCCTATAAAAGCAATTGGTCCGGCAAAAGCTGTAATGGCACCAGCAACTATTCCTGTGGCAATAATTATAAAGAATTTTGTCTTTTTTACTGGAATACCCATGCTTTGCGCGTATTGTTCGCCTAAAAGAAAGGCGTTTAACGATTTTATACAAAATAGGCAAATGGTAAGCCCTACGAGTAATAGCAGTGCCAAAACACCTACTTTTTGCCAAGATAGATTGCCCACAGAACCATAAGACCAAAAAATAAACCGTTGTAATTGTTCAGCTTTGGAAAAGTAGGACAGAATACTAACTACAGCAGAAGTTATACTACCGAACATTAAACCGATAATAAGTAAGGCCATAGTATCTTTTACGCTATTGGCAACCACTATAACAATTAAAAGTATCAAAAAACTACCTAAACTTGCAGCGATGGCAATAGCTACATCATTTAACCAAAATAATTGGGTTAGGCCCAAACTAGTACCACCCAGTAGTAGTAAGGCTGCCCCTAAACTTGCTCCAGAGCTAATACCCAATACAAAAGGACCTGCTAAAGGATTTCTGAATAAGGTTTGCATCAAGAGTCCGCTCACTGCTAGCCCACCACCTATTAGAACTGCTGCAATAGTTTTGGGTAAGCGATAATTCCAGATAATATACTCCCAGCCCATTTCGGTTCTTGGTTGCCCCAATAAAATACTAAAGGTATCGCCTAATGGAATGGAAACAGAACCTAAGCTTATGCTAATAAGCATACACAACAGTAAAAGTAGGGTTAGCCCAATAAAGCCTAATTTGTAAGACGATGGTTTTGTCATTACCGCAAAGGTGTAAAAAAATACGGGCTATAATTAGGTAAAAGGTCTGGATGAAGCCAATGTACCAAATCTTTTAAGACCAAATCTGGTCTCTGTGGGGCTAATTCGTAATATAACAAACCGCCGGTAAGCCCTTTGGTGTTAGAAAAGGTATATACTTTTTTATCTGTAAATGCTTTAAATTGTTGGTAATGTGGGTTAGCAGCATTCATTTCTTGGTAAGCGGTAAATTGCGCAGGTCCAATCCAATAATCTGCTTGGGTTCCTTTTTGTAAAACGGCTTCTATACTTAAGGCCAAGCTACCATTGCCTTTAGTATCTTTATATAAATAATTACCGCCAGCGTCCGCTATAAACTTGGCGGCCCAACTTTCTCCGGTAGGCATATACCAAACGTCTTTGTACAATGCACCAGATATTACCGTAGGATTATTGGTTTTATTCTGCGCTAGTTTTTTAGTAGCGTTATAGTCTTTGGCGATGTGGGTAAAGATACTGTCTGCTTGTTTTTCTTTCCCTAATAGTACACCAAAGAATTTTATCCATTCCGCTTTTCCTAACGGATGTGTTTCCGCCCAATCACCATTGTATACAACTGGAATATTGGCTTGTTCTAAAGTGGAGTAGGTACTATTTTGGTTATCTATACTGAAACCTATGATAACATCGGGCTGTAAGGCAATGGTCATTTCTGTGTTTAACTTTTCATTCTGCCCAAGTTCTTTTATTAGCCCTTTTTTAATTCGCTCTCTAGCCGGCATAGAAGAAATGTATTTCGTATCTGGAAAACCAACCAACTTGTCCAATTCGCCCAAACTTTCTAAAGCAGGAATATGGGTGGTAGAGGTTACAACTAGTTTTTTAATAGGTGTGGTAATTACCGCATCATATGCGTCTGCAGGGTATGTAATAGTTGGTAAAATAGAATCTGGAATTACCGCATAGGTAAATGCTTGTTCGGCACCCGGCCAAGGTTTGTTAACTTTTATGATAGGATAATTGCCATTTATATCTATAGAAAATCCATCAGCATACGCAACTTTTAAAAATGATTGTTGTGATTTTGAGTTGGTGGGTAGTTGCTCTTTTTTTACATCGCTCTTACAAGCATTAAAAAATAACACAATTGCAAGCGCAAAAAGTGGTATGGTAAAGGTCTGTTTCATGCATCAAAAGTAAATGAATTTAATTTTTATGAAATAACCTTAAACAAAATATGTAGTTTTGCCCGGATTTTTTGGTTCAGTTGTCTAGTGCAATTGATTAAAAGGGAATCTGGTGCAACTCCAGAACTGTTCCCGCAACTGTAAGTTTATACCAAACTAGAGTTTGGTTCCCAAAAAGGGATGCTGTTTTCTACAAAACCACTGTCCGGTTTTTAGGATGGGAAGGTAAAATAGCATAAAACAAGTCAGGAGACCTGCCAAAATTCATTAATTAAACTAGAAAAGCCTTCGGGATAAAGGTTTTAGAGTTATGAAAACTATTTACTCTTTCATTCTTTTTTTATTAGGTACTAGTTGCCTTCAAGCACAGGATGTGCCTATAACCCAATTGAAGGAAGTTGTAGTTGCAGATAGTCGCTTGCAAAAATTTAGTGATGGACATCAAAAAACGGAACTTAAAGATTCTATTTTAAAGAAAAATGACCCATTGTTGGCCAATGTTTTGGGTTTCAATACTCCAATTTACTTTAAACAAAATGGTTATGGTATGGTGGCGTCACCTTCATTTAGGGGGACCAATGCATCTCATACTGCAGTTGTATGGAATGGTATAAACGTGAACAGCCCTTTAAATGGACAAATAGATTTTAATACCATTAATGCAATAAACTACGATGCTATTACTGTTAAAAGCGGTGGTGCTAGCGCTCAATATGGAACAGGTGCTATTGGAGGCAGTGTACATTTAGGTAATGAACTCAGATTTAATGCAAAAACACATACTAAATTGTTTGCTGGTTACGGTAGTTTTAACACCCTTAATACCAGTGCTAAACACCATCTTAGTTCAGATAAATGGGCTTTTTCCTTAGCGGTTAATCAATTACAGTCAGACAATGACTATAAATATTTAAATACAAATCAAATAAATGAAAATGGAGCGTTCTCCCGTACGGGAATAAATATGAATGCAGCTCACCGTTTGCGTGAGAATCAAATTTTAAAAATATACCATCAAACGCAACTAGGAGAACGTGAATTTAGCGGCACGCTTACAGCACCATCCAGAAGTAAGTATAAAGATTTAAACTTAAAAACTCAGCTGCACTTGCATTGGAAGCATCAGAAAGCGACTTCTCAAATACGTTTGGTCCACTTGTTTGAAAAGTACAAGTATTTTGAAAACAAGCAAAGCGATTTTTTTTCTTTTGGACAAGTGAATACGTTGCTAGCAAGATATGAATGGGAAAAAAATATAAGCCAGAAATGGACGTTAAATTCATTTTTAGAAGCAACTCATTTGGTAGGTGAAGGTTCTTCCATAGAAAAACCAAACAGGAGTAATGGTGGAGGTACATTTTTAGTAAAATATAAAAATTTAGACCGCCTAAATGTTACTTTACAAGCAAGAAAAGATTTCAATTCAGAATTTAGTTCTCCTTTAATTTTTGGAACAAACGGAGAATGGCAAATATCTAACAACTATGCACTAAGGTGGAATGCATCTCGTAATTATAATCTGCCTACGTTTAATGATTTGTATTGGCAGCCCGGTGGTAATTTAGAGTTGATTCCAGAAAATTCGTATCAAATAGATATTGGTAATGCTTTGGATTTTAATAATCTCGAAACAGCTTTGCATGGTTTTTTGATAAAAACAAAAGATATGATACGGTGGTTGCCAAACTCTAATGGCATTTGGTCCCCTGTT
Organism: Croceivirga radicis; assembly: GCF_002072105.2. Lineage (GTDB taxonomy): Bacteria > Bacteroidota > Bacteroidia > Flavobacteriales > Flavobacteriaceae > Croceivirga > Croceivirga radicis. The sequence goes on along the minus strand of NZ_MTBC01000003.1, from coordinate 337,648 downwards.
AATGAAGATAGTGTTACCATTTATGGCTTAGAATATAAACTTAATTATGCTGCAGCGTTTTTTCAAAAACTACAATTCTCTTCTAGCCTTAATTATAGTTTTACACGTTCTATAGATGATACAACAGACTTGCAATTATTTTACGTGCCCAAACATAGAGGTAATGTAAATATTGATTTTTACTATGGAGGCGTTCGTTTTTCTTACCAGCAATTGTATAACGGAGCTGTTAGGGTAATTGGGAATGAGTTAGAAGATTATACTGTAGCCAATGCAAGTCTTTCAATCCCGTTAGTCAATAAAAAGGCGCTCCAAACTACGCTGGGAATAAGAGTGCAAAATTTGTATAACACCTATTACGAAAATGTTGCTTTTAGGCCGATGCCAAATAGAAACTATAATTTTTTACTAACACTTAACTTTTAAATATGAATATGAAAAAAATCTTTTTAAGTATTATCACAGCAGGTGTACTATTGGTCTCTTGTTCTGATGATGACGATGTAACCTTACCAGAAGGTACTGTAAGTATTTCTTTATCTACTACTACTACCGTTAATGAAGAAGACGGAGATGTGGAAATTACATTAAATACTAATAATCCATTTTTGACTGATGTAGAAATTGCATACGAATTATCGGGTACCGCTACCATTAATGAGGATTACACTATTGCTACTAGCCCCGTAACCTTAACAGCAGATGCAACTACCGTTAATATTACCCTATCAATAATTGATGATGAAACGGTAGAATTAGAGGAAACAATCACCATAGCAATTACCGGTATTACTGGTGATGACATGGCGGAATTTGTTGATGAAGAATTGACCATAACCCTAGTTGATAATGATAGTTATCCTTACGAAAATGGATTATTGTTGTTGCATGAAGGTAATTTTGGCCAAGGAAACGCCAGAATAGATTTCTTATCTAATGATTTACAAACAAATCAAACTTCAATTTTTTCTGAGGTAAATGGGAGACCATTAGGGGATACGGGACAAAGCATTGCATTTAGTGGAGATGTGGCTTATATCGTTTTAAATAATTCACAGAAAATAGAAGTAGTAAATCGTTTTACATTTGAGTCAATTACTACTATTGATAGTGGATTGCTAAACCCTAGATTCATGGCAATTGTAGGGGAAAAAGGATATGTTACTAATTGGGGAGACGGTACCAATCCTGACGATGATTATGTTGCTGTTGTAAATTTAACCACCAATAGTATAGAAAGTAATATTGCTGTTGCTGAAGGTCCAGAAGCTATTTTAGCCAATGGAGAAACGGTATATGTTGCGCATAAAGGTGGTTTTGGACAAAATAATATTGTTTCCGCAATCAATACTACAAATAGTGCTGTTGTTGAAATAACTGTAGACGATTCTCCAAATTCCATGCAGCTTACAGCAGAGGGAGAATTATTTGTGTTGTGCGGAGGTGTACCATCTTGGGCAGGTACTGAATCTGGCGGGTCTTTAATTGTTATTGAAACAGCGGATAATACAGTTGCTAGGACACTAGAATTTGCAGAAACGGAGCATCCAGGTAGTCTAGAAGTTGATGCAGACGGTGAGTTATATTATATGGTAGCTGGTAATTTGTTTACCTTGAATGTAGACGCTACCGATTTGCCAACAAATCCCATTCTTACCGGCAAGTTCTGGTATGGTATAGATATAATTGGTACAACCCTTTACGGTTCTGATGCTAAAGATTATGTAAGTAATGGAGCAGTGGAAGTTTATGATTTAATAGATATTTCCTTGATTTCAACCCTAGATGTTGGCGTTATTCCAGCTGCCGTTTATGAGAATGTCTCTTCTAACTAAATAAAGAAGTGCTTAAAGTAAAAAGCAGCCTAATGGCTGCTTTTTTTATTTTAATCTAGGAGGATTGTCTAACCACATATTGTTTTTGACTGCCGTAAACATTTCTGAGCCTGTAAGTTCTTTTTTGTTGTAAATCACCGGAGTAAAACCTTTAGCCGTAGCGCCCGTAATTTCTTCTAAACAGCGTGCCAACAGAGGCTCTGTTTCTTCGCCCAATACACCGAGGTTACCATAATCTTCTCTCTGGTAAATATTTGGTGCTATACCATCGGTATAGTCCGAAAAACCTACAGAGTTTTCATTACGGCCAACTAGGGGTTGTATGGCCCAACTATTATCCGGATTAATGTTTTCTTCTCTTGAAGACCTATACACATAGCTATTATCCGGATCATCTACCATAGTAATAGAAAATTCGTTTTTGCCGGTGGTAGTATCACCAACCTTTATCATATTAACATAAGGGTCTAGCCCATTTATTAATAGTTCGCTTGCAGAAGCAGTTCTGGCAGAAGTTATTACGTATGCTTTTGAAAGGTTTAAGGTGTTCAAGGGTTTATCGTCTACTGTGTTGGCAAAATAATCTTCTAAATCAGACGGATCAAATTGTTCTTGTATTTTATTATTCCAGCGTTGCTTTATATAAAGGTCATTTGTATTAGTGCCGTATACCATGCTTGCTAAAAGTCTGGAAGAATTTACGCTGCCACCCGGGTTATATCTAAAATCTAAAACCAATTCCGTGGCACCGTTTGCTTTAAATTCGCCGAAAGCATTATTCAATTGTTCGTCATATTCATTAGTAAAGCCATTGTACATTAAGTAGGCTACTTTGGTTCCTTGTACATCAAGTGTTTTTGCAATAAATATGGGGTTTTCTGCCAATCCTTCAAATTTGGTAAGGGTTACTTCTTCATTGGTATCCATTACGCTACCATTAGAAAAAGTACCTAGACCCAAGGTATAGGTATCATTGTCACCAAAAAGCAAAGACACATAATTATCTAAAGTAAGTTGTACACCATTTACACGGTTAAAAACATCGCCCCTTTCTATGTCTTTGCCAGCAGCATCAGAATTAGGGATTATGTAGCGTACATAGCCAAAAATATTTTGGCCCGATGGGTAACGTACCAAACCAAATTCTAAGCCATTGCTTTTAGAAACACCGCTTAAATTGTTAACCAAAGTGGTATAATCTTCATTAGAAAAGCTAAAACGGTCTTCTTCTACTTGCAAGCTTTTATAAAACAAGTCAGGGTCGCTTGTTTCTGCTAGATAGTCTTGGTATTCTTTCTCACTATTAAAGCGATTGTCTGCTAAATCTTCTACATCTTGTTGCCAAAAATACCATAGGTTCATGGCACGCCACATAAAGTTTTGAACAACTATATCTTCTTTTACGGTAAAATCATCATCATTGTTGCAACCGTATAAAAAAAGAAAAGCTACACCAATAATGCTGTAGCTTGTTTTATATTTTCTTTTATGCATCTTGTTATTGTAAGTGAATTTCTTCATTTGGACCTATATACATTTCATTAGCGAATTTTGGTCTTTGCAACTCAGCTTTCAATTTAAAGTTTTCTGGTAATTTTTCAAAAACCTCACCTTTTGCAGAAGAACCAACGATTAAATCTAATGCGGCACTTAACATAACCTCATTAGGGTCTCCAAAAGGTAGTAAATTTGAAGCAAATTGACTCTCAACTACCGTGACATCTGGTTCAAAGCCATCAGCATAATCACTTGAGTTATTACTATTGTACACTTGCAGTACAATAGGTTGCATACCTATGGTATGATTAGGATTTCTATTGTCCAAATCAGAATACGGAGAATCACCAGTACCCGGTGAATCTACAACGGTAATTGACCCTTCGTTTTTACCAACCGTTTTTTCACCAATAATCACAACGTTAATATAAGGTAGCAAACCATTAATAATCATTTCACTTGCCGAAGCCGTTCTTTCACTGGCCAAAACATATAAGGTAGTTATACCGTTTAATCTATTCATTGGTTCTGAACCTAGATAGGCACTAGAGGTTTTGTCATATAAAAATACGTCTTCAAAGAAAGGGTAGCTAACCCCATTTTCCGCGTTTCTTTTATTGTTATACCGTAGGGTAGCAAATATGTCTTGTTCGGCACCAGCTTCACCATAAATCATGCTTGCAAGTAATGCCGAGCTTAAAATTGAACCACCGCCATTGTAACGTAAATCCAAAACTAATTCTGTTATTCCTTGGCTTTTAAAATCTCCAAAAACAGCATTTAATTCGCTATGGAAGGTGGCTTTAAATCCAGTATACATTAAGTAGCCAATTTTTGTGCCACTAACTTCTAAAACTTCGGCATGATGAATAGGGTTGGTAGTCAATTCTACCGCAGAAAGGGCAATGTCATTTCCTTGTGGTACCACAGAACCATTTTCTACAGTTGCTAAACCAATAGAAACATTTTCGTTTCTAAAAATATTGTTTACCACATCATAGTTGTTAATAGTCATAGCTACACCATCTACTTTATATATAAAATCGCCTCTTTTTATACCAGCTTGGTCCGCAGGAGAATCTGGTGTAACATAGGTAACGTAGATAATAACGTCGTCAGAAGTGTCAGATACCCGTAACAAATAACCTAAGTTTAAGCCGTATGATTTGGTAATGCCCCTAAAACTATTTAACTGTTCATCTACATCTTCTATATACCAAGAAAAATCATCTGCTTGGGTATAAATTAAGTCGTCAAATAAATCTTTAGAAGAGTTGTAATTATTTAAATACGTATGATATGCATTTGTATCATCGTCCTTGGAATCGGCTAGATCCGTTACGTCGTTTTGCCAAAAATACCAGTAGTTGAGCCCTTTCCAAATAAAGTCGTTAACCTCACTATTCAATTGTACTGATTCTTCAGCTACCGGTTCTTCTGTCTGGGGTTCTTCTGTAAGCGTGGGTCCATCGTCATTGTTATTACAGCCAATAAATAGCAGTCCCAATAGGAAAATGGGGAACATTTTAATCTCTTTCATAGTTTAATTTTAAAAATGAAAATTAATGATAAATCTTAAAAAAAGCATCACTATTATAGAGAAAGTAGCTAAAAGCGTGCCAAGGATTTTTAATAAATTTTAAATCTTTTGTAACAAATATTATTTTAACTCGTCTCCCTTTTGTAACGCACTTTAATGTGGGGTACACCAACTAGACAACCAAATGAAACAAAACGAATTTTTAGCAACCGTAATGCCTTTTAAGGATAAGCTTTACAGAATGGCTAAAAGGTTGTTGGTATCTAAAGAAGAAGCCGAAGACGCCACCCAAGAAGTACTTTTGAAATTATGGAACAAAAGTGACAAGATGGGAAGTTATAAAAGTGTTGAAGCTTTTGCTATGACCATGACAAAAAACTTTTGCCTAGACCGTTTAAAATCTAAGCAGGCAGGCAATTTAAAATTGGTACATAGCAATTATGAAGATGGCCAACATAATTTGCAACGTAGTGTAGAGCAAGCCGATAGCGTAAGTTGGGTAGAGAAAATTATGGAAGAATTGCCCGAGCAACAAAAAATGGTATTACAATTAAGAGATGTAGAAGACTATGACTTTGAGGAAATAGAAGAAATGTTAGGAATGAAGGCTACCGCCGTACGTGTAACCCTCTCTAGGGCAAGAAAGGCGGTACGTGAAAAATTAATACAAAAACATAGCTATGGAATTGGATAAGAAAATAGAAGTATTACTAGAAAAATATTTTGAAGCCAATACTACATTGGCAGAAGAAAAACTATTACGAGACTATTTTGCACAAGATACGATAGCCGAACATTTAGAAGCCTATAGAAGCATGTTCGGGTATTTTAATAAGGCTAAAGTAGATGTGTATACCAAGCAGGTACCATTAAAACCTAGAAGAAACGTAAACTTTAGATGGTTATCCGTTGCAGCATCGGTAATAGTAGTCATAGGCCTATATTTTGGTCAACTTGGTTATCGTAATTACCAAGAACAGAAACAATTAGAACAAGAACAGGCTAGGTATGCCTACCAACAAACCAAAAAAGCATTAAATCTGTTGGCAGAGAATTTTGGTAAGGGTACCCAGAAGATGGCTTATCTAAAGACCTTTGAAGTTTCAAAAGACAAAATTTATAACGAAAATTAAATTTAATTTAAAATGAGAAAGAATATTGTAATTGCTTTAATAGCATTGTTACCCTTATTTGGTATTTCACAATCTTTATTTGATAAATACGAAGAAGAAGATGCGGTTACTTCTGTAGTGGTAAACCAAAGCATGTTTAACCTATTGGCAAAACTGGATGTTGAAGTTAATGACCCAGAAGCCAAAGACTTTGTAGATATTGCTACCAGTCTTAAAAGTTTAAAAGTATTTACCACTGAAGATAAGGCCATAGGAGCCGATATGAAAAACAATGTAGATAAATACCTTAAAACGGCTTCTTTAACAGAATTGATGCGTATAAAGGATAAAGACGCAAACGTAAAATTTTATATTAAAGAGGGTAAGGATAGTGATCATGTTAGCGAGTTGCTTATGTTTATTACAGGTATAAAAGACGTAGAGGCCAATGGCCGAAAGTTCGAAACTGTTTTGCTTTCCTTGACAGGAGACATAGACCTAAACAAGATTAGTTCTTTAACCAAGAAAATGAACTTGCCAGAAGAATTGAATAAGGCAGGAAACAAATAATTAAAAAACCCGGGCCAACTGGCCCGGTACTTTCATCAATCTAAAATCAATCAAAAATCAAAAGCAATCATGAAAAAATTAGTTTTATTACTTAGTTTAATGGCTTTGCCAATTCTTACTAACGCACAATCTGTATTTAACAAATTTGAAAACTCTAAAGACGTAGGTTCCGTAACGGTTAGCAAAGGCTTACTAAACCTTGCGGCCCATATAGATATAGAAACAGACGATGAAGATTTGAACGATTTTTTAGATATAGCAAAGAATATTGAAGGTATTGAGGTGTATATGACCCACAAGCCTGACGCAGCCACCGATTTAAAAAGAACCGCTGAGGTACATTTAAAAAAGCGACGTTTACAAGAATTAATGAAGGTAAAAGATAAAGATGCTACCGTTAATATTTACGTTAAGAGTACTAATAATGACGAGGTGGTTAAAGAGTTATTTTTATTGGTAGACAGTAAGGATGTTAAAAGGGAAACCGTAGTAGTTAGTATCACCGGTAAAATAGAATTAAGTAAGGTAGGAGCACTGGTAAATAAGTTTAACTTACCAGAAGAGGTTAAGCATGCCCAAAAGGGTAGGAGATAAATTTTAGACTCAAAGAATCACTAATCATGAAAAAAAATATGAAAAATAATTTTAGCTTGCTACTACTCATAGTTTTGCTCTTAACGGCATGTTCTAGCGAGCCGAGTTTACAAGAGTACTTTGTGACAAATCAAGAGGACCCCAATTTTATAGTGGTAGATATTCCTGCTAGTATTCTAAAAATGGATCAGGTAGATTTAACGCCTACACAAAAGGAAGCAGTTTCTTCTTTACGGAAATTTAATTTACTGGCATTTAAAGTGAATGAGGATAATATAGAAGAATTTAGTCAAGAACAGGCTCAAGTTTCACGGATTCTGGATAATGATGATTTTACCGAATTAATGAAAATAAATACGCAATACGGTAAAGGCGTGGTAAAATATCTAGGTGATGAAAATGCCATTGATGAGGTTATCGTCTTTGGCCATAGCAAGGATAAAGGATTTGCTTTGGTACGTGTACTGGGCAATAATATGAATCCTGCGCATTTGATACAACTAATACAAGCCATTCAAAAATCGGATTACAAAGGAAACGAGCTAGGGGAAATTGGCAAATTTCTAAAAGGATAAATCCAATACCTTTTCAAGAATAAATCTCGAAGTATCAACACTTCGAGATTTTTTTTGCACAAAAATCATAAAAAAATAAAGTTCCATGTGACTTTCTTACTGTTTTGGTTTCTAATTTTCTAAACACTTAAAAACCTAACATTATGGAAAATCTTTCAATGGAAACATTAATAGGTTATGTAGAAACCTATGGTGTTCCGGTACTTAAGGCTATTTTAATTTACATCATCGGTTCTTGGGTAATTAAAAAATTAACTGGAATGATTAAAAAAGTCATGGCAAAAGGTAGCTATGATATATCGCTTCAAAAGTTTTTATTAAACCTGGTTACATGGGGACTTAAAATATTCTTGATTATTACCGTTATTTCCACCTTAGGGGTAGAAACTACAAGTTTAGCAGCGGTAATTGCTGCAGCTGGTTTAGCGGTTGGTTTAGCATTGCAGGGGTCTTTAAGTAATTTTGCTGGAGGTGTTTTAATCATGATTTTTAAACCGTATAAAATTGGCGATTTAATAGAAGCGCAGGGTGTTTTAGGCGTTGTAAAAGAGATTGAAATTTTTACTACTAAAATGGTATCTCCAGAAAACAAACTCATTATTGTACCCAACGGAGCCATGGCTAATGGCAATATTGTTAATTATACCGCAGAGGGTAAAATACGTGTAGATACGGTTATTGGTGTTGGTTATGATGAGGATATTAAAAAGACCAAAGAAGTGTTGTTAGAGGTGCTTACGTCTAACCCAAAAGTATTACAAGATCCAGCACCTTCTGTAAATGTTATGGAATTGGCAGATAGCTCTGTAAATTTTGCTGTTAGACCGTTTTGTAAACCAGAAGATTATTGGGATGTGTATTTTGCTACATATGAAAATTGTAAAATAGCCCTTGATAAAGCTGGTATTGAAATTCCTTACCCACATAGTGTGGAAATTCATAAAGAAGGATAATTAACACGATCCTCAGTTGTACTAAAAAAGCCGCTTCATATAGAGCGGCTTTTTTTACGAATTTTATTTTTTGAATTAGATACCGGTGTAATTGGCCGGGGTAACTTGTTTTAATTCTGTTTTTATTGTTTCAGACACATCAAGGGTATCTATAAAATTTGCAATAGATTGTTGGGTTATTTTTTCGTTTGTTCTTGTCAATGCCTTTAAAGCCTCATAAGGATTTGGGTAGCTTTCTCTACGTAAGATAGTTTGTATAGCTTCTGCAACAACAGCCCAGTTAGCTTCTAAATCAGCATCGAATTTTGCTTGGTTCAAAACCAATTTGTTTAACCCTTTTAAGGTGGCTTTGAATGCGATTATAGTATGTCCAAACGGAACACCTACGTTGCGCAGAACAGTACTGTCCGTAAGGTCTCGTTGCAATCTAGACACTGGTAATTTACCGGATAGGTGTTCAAAAAGTGCGTTAGCAATGCCTAAATTACCTTCAGAATTCTCAAAATCTATTGGGTTTACTTTATGTGGCATGGCAGAAGAGCCAACTTCGCCCGCTTTAATTTTCTGTTTAAAGTAATCCATGGAAATATAGGTCCAGATGTCGCGGTCCAAATCTATTAATATGGTATTTATACGCTTTAAACCATCAAACAAAGCAGCCATATGATCATAATGTTCTATTTGCGTAGTAGGAAAAGAGTGGTGTAGACCTAATTTTTCCTGAACAAACTTTTGTCCAAACGCTTTCCAATCAATAGTGGGGTAAGCTACTTTATGTGCATTATAATTACCAGTTGCGCCACCAAATTTTGCCGCAGAAGGAATATCGTTGAGTAAATCGAATTGTTGTTTTAAACGCTCGGTAAAAACAGCTATTTCTTTGCCCAATCTTGTTGGTGAAGCCGGTTGCCCATGTGTTCTTGCCAACATAGGAACGTTTTCCCATTCTTCTGCCAGCAAGTTCAGTTTTTTAAATACTTCAAAATATTGCGGCACGTAAACATCGTTCATGGCTTCTTTAATAGAAAGCGGAACGGCCGTATTGTTAATATCTTGGGAGGTTAATCCAAAATGAATAAATTCTTTTGCTTTTTCTAACCCTAAAGCATCGAATTTAGATTTAATAAAATATTCTACGGCTTTTACATCGTGGTTGGTGGTCTTTTCAATTTCCTTAATGGCCAGGGCATCCTCAGTAGTAAAGTTGGTATAAATAGCTCGTAAAGCCTCAAATTTTGTTGTGTCAAAATCGGCAAGTTGTGGTAAAGGCACTTCACACAACGCTATAAAGTATTCAATTTCTACTTGAACACGATATTTAATTAATGCTTCTTCAGAAAAGTAGTTACCTAAACTTTCAGTTTTACTTCTATATCTACCATCTATAGGAGAAATGGCATTTAACGGACTCAAAGACATTGTAATTTGATTTTAAAAAGCCAAATATAGCCAAACTTAATGGCCTAAAGTCTTTATTTGTATAGTAGATTCAATGTTTTTTCTGCCCTATTTTTAAAACCAGTAGAACCTTTATCCATTTTATTTTCTAGAATTCCAATTAATTCTGGGTGTACCCAATTAAACGTAGTACCTAAATGGTATAATGCTGTTGTACAAAAAACCTGGGTGGCAATTTTATGGTCCCCAATTAACCAATCAAAAGAAGTTGTGGTCAATTGTTCTAGCTGTATTTTTTTTAGGATGGTAATAAGTTTTTTGTCTCTTTTAACATAGTATTGGAGCACCAACATTTCTATGATGTGTGCAACAGGTCTTAAGTTAGATTCGTTTTTTAAGCTTGATATGCTTTTACAAAATAAATGAAGGTAAGGGTAAATTAATGCTAGCTCTTTTCTAAGTACATGATCTAAAACCCAACTGGCATTAAAATTGTTTCCTTTGGCATCTGCTAAGAACATTTCTTCCAATAAAGTATTCACTAAATCAGGTTTAGAGGTTATTTCTGTTACCAACCGCTCTATCTCTGGTTTACGAATTCTTTTATCGTTTAATTCGGTTTTAAGTTCTTTAGCGTTCATTTGTTTGGCTCAAAAGCTGGTTAACTAATACCGGTAATCCTCTGGCTGCTGTGCCGTTTAAAATTTTTAGATTACTGTAATCATTACTAGTAATACTCGGTTTAGGGTCAATAAAATATTTTGGAATTCCAGCTGGCGCATAGTTTAGCAAACCGGCCGCGGGGTATACTTGCATAGAAGTGCCTACAATAATTACCTTGTTGGCTTTTCTTATTACGTTAACGGCTCTATCCATTAATGGTACCATCTCTCCAAACCATACTATATGAGGCCTTAATTGATTGCCTTCTTGGTCAAGGTTTCCCAATAGCAAATCATCGGTCCAGTCTAAAATATAGTCCTCGTTTACCGTGCTTCTTACTTTAAACAGTTCACCATGTAAGTGTAGAACGCTACTACTACCAGCAGCCTCGTGCAAGTTATCTACGTTTTGTGTTATTATTTCCACCTCGTATTGCTGCTCCAATTTAACTAAGGCTAAATGGCCTGCGTTTGGACTTACCTCTTTTAACTGCCTTCTACGTTGGTTGTAAAATTCCAATACTAGTTCGGGGTTTCTGGCAAACCCTTCCGGTGAAGCTACTTGCATTACATCATGACCTTCCCAGAGGCCATTGGCATCCCTAAACGTTTTTAGCCCACTTTCAGCGCTCATGCCTGCTCCGGTAAGCACTACTACTTTCTCCTTTTTCATAGCATAAAAATAGCATTTTCCTTATCTTTCCCAGTATGTTCAATTTTGATTTATTAGCTTATCTAGAGAGTTACTTAACGGAGGAAAGAAAGGTTCGTTTTCTTGAGATATTGAGTAATCGAACCAATTATTTAACCGTTGCTATTGAAGATGTTTACCAGTTACACAACACCAGTGCCGTTATAAGAAGTTGCGATGCATTTGGTGTGCAAACGGTACATGTGGTAGAAGACCGTTTTGGTAAAAGATTGGATAAAAACATAGCAATGGGGGCGCAGCAATGGGTAGATGTAGAGCGTTATGCCAATACAAAAGATTGTATTACACAATTAAAGCAAAAAGGCTATCAAATCTGGGCTACTACGCCCCATGGTAACTGTGTGGATTTACCAGATTTTAATTTTACTCAGAAAACAGCACTTTTTTTTGGTACGGAAAGAACAGGACTAAGCCAAGAGGTTCTAGATCAAGCAGATGGTTTTCTTAAAGTACCTATGGTTGGCTTTTCAGAGAGTTTAAATGTTTCTGTATGTGCGGCAATACTAGTTCAGGTTTTAGCAGATAAATTGCGCAGAAGCGATATGCCATGGCAATTAAGTGCACAAGAATTATTGGATAAACGTTTGGATTGGTCTAAGAAGTCTATCAAAAGTGTTGATTTAATAATAGATAGGTACTTAAAGGATAAATAAAAAGCTTAACTTTAATTACAACCAATAATTAAATCATGATTATAATTCTATACATTTTTCTGGCGTTAATAGGTATGCTATTGTTACTTTCTTTGATTGCTCCAAAGAACTATGATGTATCTAGGTCTGTTTTAATAAATAGGCCTAAAAGCGAGGTTTTTGAGGTCTTAAAATCTTTAAAATACCAAGATACATGGTCTCCATGGGCCAAAAAAGACCCAAATATGAAGAAAGAATTTCGTGGTGTAGATGGTGAAGTAGGTTCGGTTAGTTATTGGTTGGGCAATAAAGACGTAGGAGAGGGGGAACAGGAAATTACCAAAATAGTACCAATGGAAAGAATTGAGGGCGAACTACGCTTTTTAAAACCATTTAAATCAACTTCTAATTGCTATTTTTTAATTACAGAGGAAGCAGGGAAAACCAAAGTTGTATGGGGTTTTACAGGTGAAAATAAATTTCCGATGAATATTATGATGTTGTTTATGAGTATGGACAAAATGGTGGGTAAGGATTTTGAAGAAGGTTTGAGCACATTAAAAGCAAATCTTGAAAACAAATCTTAATAAATTATGATATGTTGGTTTGAAATTCCAGTAATTGATATGAAAAGGGCTATTGCTTTTTATGAATCGGTCTTTGCATTTCACATAAAACACCACAATTTTGGAACTACAGAAATGGCACTGATTTCAAAAAAAGATGAAAAACTAAAAGATATAGGGGCTTTAGTTTTAAACAAAGAACATTACTTTCCTAATAGTTCTGAAGGAATTCTAATTTTTTTCCAATCCTCTAACTTGCAAAAAGAAATGAATTTAATTGAGAAGAGCGGAGGTACCATATTGAGACCAAAAGCCCAAATTAACGAGGAACTTGGTTTTATGGGATTATTTCTAGACTCGGAAGGGAATAGAATTGGCTTGCGTTCTATAAATTAAAAGAACTAAATTTTATTGCCGAAGTTGTCATACCCGGGCGTTCCGCATTTGCATTCTCCTTTTTTACAGGTACATTCTCCTTCTTTGCACTGGCATAGTTTATGGTCTTTGTCTTGGTGGTGATTGGCTTGTACTACTAAATCCATCTTACAAACTGGGCATTTACCTTTATCTGTATAGTTTTTACCTTCCTCACAATCCATGGGGCAGGCATATGCCGTGCTTTTATTTTCTACAGAATCTTTTACAATAGAAATATTTTTTTCTACGGTCTCCTGTAAAGCTTCCGTAGTATTTTCTGCTTGTTTTTGTTTGCAACTTAATACCAACAAAGTAATTATTGCAAAATAGATAAATTTTGTTTTCATAATGTTTTATTCTTTTACTTCTAACAAGGCAGTTGAATAAGGGTTGTCTAAAGTTACTTTGCCTTTCTTCACTAAAACTTCAGTTTCAGAATAGGCATCCCAAAGGGTTGTACCATCACCAAAGAAGCCTTTTACATTTAAATCTTTCTTGCCTTCTGGTAAATCCAATCCAATGACCACCTTGTCCCGTATATCATCTTGAACATAACTTCTAGAGAATACATATGGGTATTTGGATAACCTACTGTGTTTACCAGCACCTACCGCCATATGGTTTCTCCTAAATTGCCCCAATTTTTGCCAATGTTGGTGTATCTTCTTTATGGTATCTACACTATCTAAATCTGACCAATTCATGGTGGAACGTAGATTGGCATCACCAATAGCTCCTTCTACTTTTAGCGGTCTCATGGTTTCATCTCCATAATAAATTTGAGATGCACCGGGCGTTAGCAATAGCATGTTTGCCGTTTTGTAAGGTTTTTTTCGGTCAGGATCAAATGGTTGCCCATCATCATGGCTACTTAAATAATTTAAGATGCTCTTACCGGCAAATTTGGTGTTTAACAAGTAGCTATATTTTCTAAAAACCGATTCATAGTCTCTTTCGGCATCATACTTTAATTCAAAGTTTATCAATGCTTTAAAACCGTGATTAAAATAATCTACTTGTTTATCGCCAAAATCATATTTTCTACCAGCAGATATGCCATAGTTGTACACTTCTCCAACCATATAAAAGGGCAGTTGGTCCATTACTTCTTCTGGGTGTTTCTTTTTCCATAGCTCAAAGGCGTGTTGTGCTTCTTTTTCTAATTCTGCCCAGGCATTTTCGTTTACATGTTTTACCGTATCTACCCTAAAGCCATCTACCCCAAATTCGTGTATATAATCCGTTAACCATTTTATAATATAAAATCGTGGCGCCCTTGGGTAACCAGTGCGTTCAAAAAAACGATTCAATTCATCTAATTCTTGGCTTAACCTACCTTCTTGCTTCCATTTAGATAAAAGGGCATCCGGTAGTTCTACCGCTTCATCAGATTCAGTTAAAATGTCTGGTAAATTAGCCACTAAGGTGCAGGCAGTTGTGCCTTCATAGGTACTAAAATCACATTTAGGACTTGTTCTAACCCATTCTTCTGGCCAAACTGGGTCCAATTCCGTCACCGGGCCCGTATGGTTCATTACTACATCTAGAATAACACGGATTCCCTTTTTATGAGCACTTTTTACCAGCCTATGTAAGTCTTGTTTGGTGCCAAAGTTTGGGTCAATAGCAGTCCAATCCTTGGTCCAATACCCGTGAAAAGCATATGTTGGCCCCGTACCTTCATCCGTACTGCCGTGAATTTGTTCTACAATTGGGGTAAACCATATGGCGTTAACTCCCAAATCATTAAAATAACCCTCCTCAATTTTCTGCACAATTCCATTAAGATCACCTCCCTTAAACCCTCTTAAAACAGCGGTGCTATCTTTACGATTAAATGTAATGTCGTTTTCTGGGTTACCGTTTTTAAAACGATCGGTAAGCAAAAAATAGATATTGGCCCCTTCCCAAGCAAATGGCGGATGTTTTATCTCTTCTTCCACAATAGTATCGGTTTGGGGTTGGTTAGCTAGTTTAGAATCGACTTTTTTACAGTTGACAAAGCAAAGTGCCCCAGTTGTAATAGCCAAAAGCAGTTTTCTCATAGTTGAGGATTTTGGCTAAGCTATAAAATGCCTTTCAGATTAAAAAAAAAATTAATGGACTAGGGGTGTCAAGTTATAAGTTGAAAACCTAACGCCTATTTAAAACTTTGTATTCTTCATAGCAACCACTAATTGCGTCAAGTATTTGCAAATCGTTCGCGGTTTGAATAAAAGAAGTAGAGTAGTTACAGTTACTAAGGATGTCTTCAATATCCATTTTAGTCAATTGCAATAATTGTGTAAGGGTTTCGCGATCAAATTTAGAAGCCAATAAATCGCGGATATTATCATCTTCTTTCATTTGACGCAATTTGCGCATCTGTTGTGGTTTTTTGCCAAACAAATTACGGAGTAAGTCTGCTGGGTTCATTATAGCGCCTAACACCTTGGTAACGGCACCGGGGTTCTTATTACCAGCTTCATAGCTTTTGTTTAAACCAGAGATACTATATTGGTAGGCAGAATTTACAGGTAGGTTCTTAACGTCAATTTCTAGATAGCCAGTCAGTTCATAAGGCCTAACCACAACTTCTTCTAATGCATAGGCCAATTCTGTAAGTGCAATTTTGGTGCCTCCAAATTTGAACATGTCATTGGTGACCCTAATTTTTTGGGGTTTAAAACCAAGAAAGGTAAAGTATAACGTATCATTAACGGATGCATTGATGTTAAATTCACCTTCTGCATCCGTAATGGTACCAATAACTTTATTTAGATTGATGACGTGTACGCTTTCTAGTGGCATGTCTGATTGCGCATTTACCACATTTGCCTTTAGGTTCTCTACGGGTAAATTCTCTTCTGCATCTTGTGCCAAAATACTACCACCTAATAAGAAAAGCGTAACCCAAAGAAAATTTTTCATCAATAATAAATTCTATACTAAAAGTACAAAACAACAAAAATAAATGAGGTAATTCCTAACTTTAGGAAGTACTTAACTAAAAGAAGCCTTTGTTTTTTTTGCCTTTTTTGTTTTTAGAGCCGCCTCTAGAGCCTCTAAAACCATCTTTGGAATTTCCACCCTTGCGACGGCCACCACCGCCACCACCGCCGCGGTTACGGTCTCTTTTTCTTTTACCACCACCGCCACGGCCAGGATTTTTAGAGATTTCTACATTAACGAACCTGCCTTCTAGTTTAAAGTCTTTAAACGTTTCTAATACTAAAGGTGCAACTTTTGCATCTGTATTAAAGAAAGAGAAGGTGTCTTTGGTGTCTACCTTAAATAAATCTTCCCTATCTAAACTTAGGTTATCTCTTAAGAAATCTTTTAAGGACATCCAATCGTAACCATCACGCTCTCCTATATTGATGAAGAAACGTACAGACCCATCACTTGGGATTTCTCCTTGCTCTGTGTTTGACGATCTTTCTGATCCACCACCAGCATTAATGTCTTTGGTTTTATTGTAATAGTTGAAGAAACGTGTAAATTCTACAGAAACAATCTTTTTAATAAGCTCCTCACGGTCTATGCCTTCTAAAACATCATTAATAGCTGGTAAATAAGATTCTATTTCAGAATTGATTTTAGTTTCTTTAATACTGTTTGCCAAGTGGTATAATTGAATTTCGCAAATTTCCATTCCGGAAGGGATATTCTTTTCCAAGAATTTTGTTTGGATTTTCTTTTCAATGGCACGTATTTTTCTAATCTCACTACGTGTTATTATAACCATTGAAATACCACTTTTACCAGCTCTACCTGTACGTCCACTTCTATGTGTGTAGGTTTCAATTTCGTCTGGTAATTGGTAGTTAATTACGTGGGTTACATCATCTACGTCTATACCACGAGCAGCAACATCTGTTGCAACCAACATTTGAATTTGTTTCTTACGAAACGCGTTCATGGCCAAATCTCGTTGGTTCTGACTTAAATCGCCATGAAGCGCACCGGCATTATAACCATCTTCAATAAGTTTTTCAGCAATTTTCTGCGTATCTCTTTTGGTTCTACAAAAGATTACAGAAAAGATTCCTGGATTAGCATCTGCCAATCGTTTTAATGCGGCATAACGGTCTCTACCGCCAACCACATAATACTCGTGCTGTACGGTATTTGCCCCACTGTTTTTAGAACCAACCGTAATTTCTTTGGGTTGGTGCATAAATTTTTTGGCAATGGTGGCTACTTCTTTTGGCATGGTTGCAGAAAACAACCAAGTAGATTTCTCTTTAGGTGTGTTAGATAGGATGTCTTTGATATCTTCATAGAAGCCCATGTTCAACATCTCATCGGCTTCATCCAAAACACAATAATCTATTTTGGTAATGTCTACCATACCACGGCCGATCATATCTTTCATTCTTCCAGGGGTAGCCACAACAATCTGTGCACCTCTCTTTATTTGTCTTGCTTGATCGGTAATGCTTGCACCACCATAAATAGCAACTATGTTTAGCCCTTTTTCATATTTGGAATAGGCTTCCATTTCTTTTGCTATTTGTAAACAAAGTTCCCTTGTTGGTGATAGGATAAGTGCCTGTGTGGTTCTGCTGGCAACATCAATTTTTTGAATAAGCGGAAAGCCAAATGCAGCAGTCTTACCAGTTCCTGTTTGCGCAAGGGCAACCAAGTCGGTCTCGTCTTCCAATAAAATTGGGATGGCTTTTTCTTGTACTTCAGAAGGGGTTTCAAAACCCATGTCTGTAATAGCAGACAATAAGGACTCATTAAGTCCTAAATTTTCAAATTTAGACATAAATATGTTATAAGTAATCGCAAATACGTGTGTTGCTTGAGCGTTTTACCTATAACCAAATAAGCCCTTTGCAACACCCTTGCCCTATATTTTTAAGGGCCATCGGCGTAAATTAAGCGGCAAAGGTACGCTTAAATTTTAACATGCAAGCATTTAATGCAAAAAGCTATAATTGTTGCAAAAAAGATATAAGTTGTTGTATGGCTTTGCCTCGGTGTCCTATTTCATTTTTTACGCTAAGGGGCAACTCTGCAAAAGTTTTGGAATGGCCATCTGGCCTAAAAATTGGGTCATAACCAAAACCTTGATTTCCACTTTTTTCCTTGTTGATAACACCGTTTACTCTCCCTTCAAAAAAATGATGCTTAATGGGTAATTGTAAGGAAATTATGGTTTTAAAATATGCAGAACGATTTTCCACGCCATCAAGATTTTTTAGCAATTTGGCCATATTGTCTTCTGCATTTTTTTGTGGGCCGGCATAGCGGGCAGAAAACACACCGGGCTCACTATCTAATGCGGGTACCAAAAGTCCGGTGTCATCTGCAAAACAAGGAAATTTATACTTTCTAAAAATATAATCTGATTTTAGCTTGGCGTTTTCTTCAAGTGTGGTCCCGGTTTCTTTTATATCCTCAAAACACCCTATCATATCTAAAGACAACAAATCAATAGAATTGGGCATTAGGGCCGCTACTTCCTTAAATTTATTTTTATTGTGTGTGGCAAAAACCAATTGCATAGTTGTAATTTAGGAGCATAAAAATAACCAATACCACCTAATGAAGTTCAAAGTTGTACCTATTTTAGTATTCAGTTTTTTTGCTTTGGCCATGTACATGTTGGCAAGGTATTTGCCTTTTGGCCAGTTTGAATTTACTGGTAGGACAATCCTCATGTATTTTCTATCTGGGTTGGCCGTTGTAATAACATTTTGGTCCTTAATCTTATTCAAGATAAACAATACCACTGTAGACCCCTTAAATCCAAATAAAACTACACATTTAGTTACCAATGGTATTTATGGTTTTTCTAGAAATCCTATGTATTTAGCCATGTTACTTTTGTTGTTGGCACTAGGTCTATTTTTAGGTAATGCTTTTAATACTTTGTTGGCGGCAGCTTTTGTAATGGTAATGAACAAAACACAAATAGTTCCAGAAGAAGCCGTTTTAGGAGAAAAATTTGGACAAGAATACAAGTTGTACCTAAAAGCGGTAAGAAGGTGGTTTTAATTACAGATTTAATTGAGAGAAAACGCTTTCGTGCTAATTTATACGTAATGCAAAGCACATTTTACAATCAAATTGTTAATAAGTAGATAAGAATCTTCGATTTATCCGTTTTTAGGTAGGTTGGCCATTTAAAATCTATAATTTTACAGTTCTATTTTGACAACCTATCATGATAGCAACAGGAAGAAAATACGTATTTGATTTTGATAGCACCCTAACTAGGGTAGAGGCATTGGATGTCTTGGCAGAAATGACCCTTAAAGACCGTTCTGATAAGGAAGCGGTTTTGGAAGAAATTCAAAATATTACCAATTTAGGAATAGATGGTGATATTTCGTTTACAGAGTCGTTAGAGCGCCGTATAAAATTGTTAAAGGCCAATAAGGCAGATTTAGCACCTTTAATTGCAGCGCTAAGAAAAAAGTTGTCTAAATCTATTGAGGAGAACATCTCATTTTTTCATGATCATTCAGAGGATATTTATGTTATTTCTTGTGGATTTAAAGAATTTATAGACCCTATAGTGGCTGATCTAAATATTCCATCTGAACGTGTGTATGCAAATACCTTTAAGTTTGATGCGGATGGTAATATTATTGGCTTTGATGAAGACAATGTTTTGTCTTCCCACAATGGAAAAATACAATGCCTTAAAGATTTAAATTTAGAGGGCGAAGTACAGGTAATAGGAGATGGATATAGTGACTATGTAATGCGAGAAGCTGGCATAGCGGATAAATTTTTCGCCTATACGGAAAATGTACATAGAGAAAAAGCGGCGAGTAATGCCGATTACGTAACACCTAACCTAAACGAATTTTTATTTGTGAACGATTTACCAAGAAAAGTTTCTTACCCAAAGAACAGGATTAAAATATTATTATTAGAGAACGTACATTCAGATGCGTTAGAACGTTTATCAGAAGAAGGATTCTCTGTAGAGTTAATCAAAAACGCTTTACCAGAAGAAGAGTTGATAGAGCGCATTAAGGGCGTGCATGTTTTGGGTATACGTTCTAAAACCCAGGTTACCCAGAAAGTGTTGGATGCAGCAGATCGTTTAATGGTAGTGGGCGCTTTTTGTATTGGTACCACGCAAATAGACTTGGATGCGGCTAAGAAGAAAGGTGTTGTAGTATTTAATGCACCGTATAGCAACACACGTTCTGTGGTAGAATTGGCTATAGGGCAAATAATAATGCTTAAACGAAGTATTTTTGCTAGAAGTACAGAAATACACCAAGGTAAATGGTTTAAAACAGCCTTGAACTCTCAAGAGGTTAGGGGTAAAAACTTAGGTATTGTTGGTTATGGTAATATTGGTAAGCAACTCTCCGTACTTGCAGAGGCAATAGGAATGCATGTGTATTACTATGATGTTTCTGACCAATTGGCTTTGGGTAATGCGGTAAAATGCAACTCACTTGAAGAACTTTTGGGACTATCAGATGTGGTTACTTTGCATATAGATGACAATAAGGACAACGAAAACTTTATTGGCGAAAAAGAAATTAGCCAAATGAGGGATGGTGCCATGCTTATTAACCTTTCTAGGGGATTTGTAGTAGATATTTCTGCTTTGGCGGCGGCACTAAAAAGTGGTAAAATAGGTGGTGCGGCAGTAGATGTTTATCCAGAGGAGCCAAGAAGTAATGGTGAGTTCTTTACAGAATTGGCCGGTTTAGAAAATGTGATTTTAACCCCACATATTGGTGGAAGTACAGAAGAGGCCCAAAAAGACATCGCAGAGTTTGTACCCAATAAAATAATGGAGTATATTAATTCTGGTACTACTGTAGATGCGGTTAATTTTCCAAACATAAGATTGCCAAAACAGCAAAATTCACATCGTTTTTTACATACCCATAAAAATGTTCCTGGTGTAATGGCAAAAATCAATGAAATTTTGGCCAAATATGAAATGAATATTTCTGGGCAATACTTATCAACTGATCCAGATGTTGGTTATGTTATTACGGATTTAGATAAAGACTATAACAAGGAAGTAATCCAAGAACTTAAGGCAATTAACCATACCCTAAAATTTAGGGTGTTGTATTAAAAATTGTTCCACCACTAGTAATTTAATATTGGTGGCTACTTTTTAACGGTTCGCAACAAATATTCTTTACAACTAATTTTCAAAGCTTAATTTGTAAGAAATATCTTATGATTAAGCTTTTTTTTATGAAAAAACCTTGGAACCAAAGTTTTAGAGCGTACTATCTATTAGTAATAACAATACTAGTGATTACCGTGGTAAATCAATCCATAACGCAGTACGCTTTTAAAAAAGAACAAGGTAGAGCCAAGGTGGTAAACCTTTCTGGTAAACAAAGAATGTTAGGGCAAAAATTATTGGCAGAATACTATACTTGTCGTTTAAATAAGTGCAATTATGGTGAAATTACGTATTTGCTCAATAAGATAGAATCTTCCATTAAGTTACTGCAAGATGGAAGTCCTAATTTGAATATTTCTCAACTTGATAATTCAGAAATAGAGGCGAACTTTGAGCGGTTGCATCCAAACTTTATATGGCTAAAATCTAAATTTTTTAATAGGGAAGGTATTTCAAGATTAACAGAAGCAGACGTTACGTTTCGGGTTAATCGTTTTGTTCAAATCATGGACGAAATTACCATGCAATTTCAAATTCAGTCAGAACAGGAATTTCAATCCTTAAAAATATTGGAGTTAGAATTGGCTATCTTTTCTATTTTAATCTTGCTTTTTGAAATATTTTTTGTGGTAAATCCAATTATTTCAAAGCTTGCGGACCACAAACAGAAACTAACCAAACTAGCCTGGCATCATACCCATGCTTTTAGTTCGCATATGCGCAATATCAACGATTTAAAGTTTGTGTTAAAAGTAGAAAAGAACGTAGAACGTCGCCAAGAAATCATGCATTTTATTGGTGAGGAGCTAGAAGAATTAAATAAGGTTTCTGAGAATATGACCGCAGCTTTTGCCACGGAAAAACCAAAAAATACAGACACTTCTATTGCCTCTAAAATAAAGACCTTATTAAAAAGTGCTAACAAAATTAGCGATGGTGATAAGGCTCGTTCCGTAGAATCGTAAATGCTCGATAAATTTGTTCAATAGTAAAAAGGCGCACCATTTGGTGAGAGAAGGTCATTTTGGATAAACTAATCTTACTATTGGCACGTGCATAGAGTGCATCACTAAAGCCGTAGGGTCCTCCAATAACAAAAATTAGATTTTTAATACCGCTATTCATTCGTTTTTGAAGTATTTCTGAAAAACCTACCGAAGAAAATTGTTTACCATTTTCATCTAAAAGACAAAGATGGTCCGCAGGTTGTAGTTTGGCCAAGATTAATTCGCCCTCTTTCTTTTTTTGTTCCATTTCAGAAAGGTTCTTAACATTTTTAATGTCGGGAATAATGATTAAATCAAAAGGAACATAATGTGTTAACCTATTGGTGTAGTGTTCAATAAGGGTGTTTAATTCTTTCTTATCTGTTTTACCTATGGCAACTACTTGTATTTTCATCTTCACAAGATAATTAATTACAAAAGTACCATTTGTAGTTGAGCGCTTTTTTTGGTTGCCATTTTTATTAAATTAGCCAAAAGCCTTTGCATGATTTCTGAAGAACAATTTAAAAAAGAGTTAGATTATATAATAAGTAATGCTATTAGAGAGGATGTAGGAGATGGAGACCACAGCTCGTTGGCCTGTATACCAGATACGGCAACCGGAAAAGCCAAGTTATTGGTAAAAGACAAAGGTGTCTTGGCCGGTGTGGCATTTGCAAAGATGGTGTTTAATTATGTAGACCCAAACTTAGAAGTTGAAACCTTATTAGAAGATGGTGCGCAGGTAAAGTATGGCGATATTGCTTTTTACGTAAGCGGTAGTTCGCAAAATATTTTAAAAGCAGAGCGCTTGGTTTTAAATGCCATGCAGCGTATGAGTGCCATTGCTACAAAAACAGCCTTTTTTGTAGATCTTTTAAAAGGTACCAAGACAAAAATATTAGATACCAGAAAAACTACTCCAGGTATAAGGGCATTAGAGAAATGGGCGGTTAAAATTGGTGGAGGCGAAAATCATAGATTTGCTTTATATGACATGGTTATGCTAAAAGACAATCATATAGATTTTGCCGGTGGCATTACCCAAGCCATTGAAAAAACCAAGGCTTACTTGGAGCAAACAAATAGAAACCTTAAAATTATAGTAGAAGCTAGGGATTTAGAAGAAGTGCAAACTATTTTAAAAACACCTGGTGTTTATAGAATTCTCTTGGATAATTTTAATTATGCAGATACCAGAAAAGCGGTTGCGCTAATTGGAGATACATGTCTAACGGAATCTTCTGGAGGTATTAATGAGGACACTATAAGAAATTATGCAGAATGTGGTGTTAATTACATTTCTTCTGGCGCACTAACCCATTCTGTTTACAATATGGATTTGAGCTTAAAGGCTGTTTAAATGTCTAAAGAAATAGAAGAACAGTTAGAAAAAATCCCCATAGTAAATTGGGGTGTTAAAGCCTTAAAGCAAATTAGGTTGCCTGGTTTTGAAGGACTTTCTATCTATGACTTAGCAGAAATTTACATTGTAGGGGTAGTAAAAGGTGCATTAAGTAGCAGGGCGGGTTCCATTGCCTTTAGTTTGTTTATGGCGCTATTTCCGCTACTTATTTTTTTGGTTACCCTGGTGCCATTCTTAATACCTTACGTAAGTGTAGGAAATGAGAATTTTGATACGCAATTTTTATTGTTTCTAGAATCTTTTTTGCCAACCGCTACGGGCGATTATTTTAGTGAGATATACCAACAGATAAAAGACCAAAAAAGAGGCGGATTACTTTCTTCTGCCTTTCTATTAAGTATTTTCTTGGTGGCTAACGGCGTTAACAGTATTTTCAGTGGATTTGAAAATTCGTATCATGTAGAATTAACCCGAAACTTTTTTAGGCAATATGCATATGCCCTAATGGTTGGCATAATTTTGTCCATATTATTGATTATAGGGGCTGTAGCTTTTGTCTATTTTGAATTTTACATCATAGAATATACTACGGAATATTTTGGCAGAAGATTTGGGTACAATGTAGAAGCTGGTGACGCGTTGGGTGTACAAATTGGTAAGATATTTTTCTTCTTGATTCTTACGTATTTGTTTACAGCTATATTGTACTATTTTGGAACGGTAGAAGGCAGACATGCCCGTTTTTTTTCTGTTGGGGCCTTGGTCACTACTATTTTGTTTATCTTAACCTCCTACCTATTTGGGTTTTATGTAGAAAAGTTTGCACGCTATAATGAGTTGTATGGTGCTTTAGGAGGCTTATTAATCCTCATGGTTTTTATATGGCTAAATGCCAATATATTATTGTTGGGGTTTGAGCTAAATGCAACACTTAACTCACTTAGAAAAAATGTTAATAGAGCCAAAGAAAATGTTTAAAAATATAGGACTAATAATCATTTTAATTGTATTGCCGTTTTTAACACAGGGGCAGATTGTTGGTAAATGGAAAACAATAGATGACCGCAATGGTGATTCTAAAGCTATTATACAATTATATAAAAAGGGTGATGCCCTATACGGCAAGATTGTAAAAGTGTTGCAGAAAGATAAGCAAGGTGCGCTGTGCGAAAAATGTGATGGCGATTTAAAGGACAAACCTATCTTGGGAATGGAAATTATAACCCATTTTGAGGCAGATGACGATGGGGTTTATAAGGGTAAGCGATTGTTTGACCCAGAACAGGGTATGACTTTTAGAGGTAAGATTTGGTTAGACCCAGACGATGAGTCTAAGTTAAAAGTTAGGGGTTATCTAGCGTTTTTGCATAGAACACAGACCTGGGAGCGTGTAGAAGATTAAAAAAGTACGATGCAATTTTTCTTGGATGTGATTCTGCCAATACCGGTAGAGCGCTTGTTTACCTATAGTATTACGGAAGAAGAAGCTAAATTTCTGAAAAAAGGAATGCGCGTTGCCGTACCCTTTGGTAAAGCTAAAATCTATACTGCGTTGGCTTATTCAGTACACAATAACAAACCAACCGCTTATGAGGCAAAAGAGATTGAAGCTATTCTAGATGAAGCTCCTGTTGTAACCCAACAACAACTTGAACATTGGCAGTGGATTTCGTCTTATTACATGTGTACATTAGGTGAGGTGGTACGCAGTGGTTTGCCAAGTGGGCTATTGTTAGAAAGTGAAACCCTTATTCTTCCTAAACAAATAGAAAACTTGGAAGATACCCTATTAGATGATGATGAGTTTTTGGTGGTAGAGGCATTATCCAATCAATCTTCTTTACAGATCAAGGATTTGATAGCTATTTTGGGCAAGAAGACCGTTTTACCGGTAATACAACGGTTGGTTGCCAAAGATATAGTTTCCTTAAAGGAAGAAATCAGAGAAAAATACTCACCCAAAACCAGTAAATATGTAAAACTCAATGCGGCTTACGAGGCAGAAGAGAAATTAGAAGCCGTATTAACTCAATTATCCCGTGCGCCAAAGCAGAGTAAAGCAATTCTTAGTTATTTTCAGCTATTTAGTGAAACAAAGAAACCTATAAAAGAAAGTCAACTAGAAAAAGAGGGTAATGTTTCCAAGGCGGTTATACGTGCGCTTGTAGATAAAGGTATTTTCGATTTTTATCATGTAGAAGAAGACCGTGTGTCTTTTGGTGATAAGGAGAAAGATATAGCCGCGGTTACCTTAAACGATTTACAGCAAAATGCCCTCAATACCATAATCGATACTTTTAATGAGCATAAGATTAGTTTGCTGTACGGGGTTACCGCTTCGGGAAAAACAGAGGTTTACTTAAAACTAATAGCAACTGCTATAGCAAAAGGGCAACAAGTATTGTATCTATTGCCAGAAATAGCACTTACTACACAATTAATAAATCGGTTAAAAAAATACTTTGGTAATAAAGTTGCAGTTTACCATTCAAAATACAATAGTAATGAAAGGGTAGAGGTTTGGAATAACGTACTTAACCAAAAAGATTCAGCCCAAGTAGTTATAGGAGCACGTTCCGCATTATACTTGCCTTTTTCTAATCTTGGTCTATTAGTTATAGATGAGGAACACGAAACTTCTTTTAAGCAATTTGATCCCGCACCACGTTACCACGCAAGAGATGCGGGTATTGTTTTGGCCCAATTGCATAAAGCAGATTGCTTATTGGGTAGCGCAACACCTAGCTTAGAAAGTTATTTCAATGCAATTAAAGGTAAGTACGGTCTAGCAAAAATAGAGCGTAGGTTTGGCAATGTTTTTATGCCAACTATAGAATTGGTAGATATAAAAGAGGCTACCCGTAAAAAAAGGATGAATGGTCATTTTTCTGAGCGCTTAATTAAGGCAATGACGGAGGCATTGGAAGAAAAAGAACAAATTATTCTTTTTCAAAACAGGAGGGGGTTTGCTCCAATTGTAGAATGTACTACCTGTGGGCATGCTATGCAATGCCCAAATTGCGATGTAAGCCTTACCTATCATCAACGCAGGGGGCAAATGCGTTGTCATTATTGTGGTTACCATGTGTTGCAACCCAAAACATGTGAGGCATGCGGAAATACAACATTAGATACCAAGGGTTTTGGAACCGAACAAATAGAACAAGAATTAAAAGCTATTTTTCCAAGCCATAATACCGCCCGGATGGATTTGGATACCACTAGGGGTAAGCACGGATATGCTAAATTAATTGCTGCTTTTGAGAATAAGGAAATTGATATTCTGGTGGGTACGCAAATGATAACCAAAGGTTTGGATTTTAGGAATGTTGGTTTGGTAGGTATTATGAATGCAGATACCCTTTTAAATTTTCCTGATTATAGGGCTCATGAAAAAAGTTTTCAATTAATGGTACAAGTTGCCGGTAGGGCAGGGCGTACACATAAAAGAGGTAACGTGCTTATACAGACCTATAATCCGTACCATCAAATATTGCAGCAAGTATCTACATATGATTACGAAAAAATGTTTGCGGAACAGGTGTATGAAAGAGAACAGTTTAATTACCCGCCAGCAATACGCATAGTAAAGATTACTTTAAAAGATAGGGATTATAATAAATTAAACGAAGCGGCAGAATGGTTTGCCGCTTCTTTAAGAAATAGTATTAGAGGTCAGGTTTTGGGGCCAGAGTATCCTGCGGTAGCCAGGATACGTAATGAATATTTAAAAAATATTATTGTAAAATTCCCGAAGAAAGGTTCTGTGCATGCCACAAAAAAAAGCATCAAAAGAATACAACAATCTTTTGATGCTATTAGTAGGTATAGAAGCGTTAAAGTGGTTTACAATGTAGACCACATTTAAGGCTTACACGTTAGCTAATGCTTCCGCTAGTTCAGTTTTTTTGTTTCTACTTAATGGAATTTGTCTTCCCCCCACTTCAACATTTTTACTGTTGAACTTTTCAATCTTCTCCAAATTCACGATGTAGGATTTATGAATTCTTAAGAATTTATCAGCCGGTAATTGCTTTTCAAAAGATTTCATCGTAGATAAAATTACAATATTGGCTTCATCGGTAACCAATTTAATATAGTCGCCCAATGCTTCAATCCATTTTATGTCATTTAAAATAACCTTACGTTTTTTAAGATTACTTTTCACAAAGATGTGCTCTTCATCTTCTTCCGTACGGTTTAGTTGCTCGTATTTGGTAACAGCTCTTTTAACAGAAGCTTCAAAACGTGCAAGTGTAATAGGTTTGTGCAAATAATCGGTAACATCATAATCAAACGCTTTAAGCGCATAATCTGGCTTGCCGGTTATTAAAATTACCTGAGGTGGGTTTTCCAAAGCTTCTAATAGGTCAAATCCGCTGATAATAGGCATTTCTACATCAAGGAAAATAAGGTCTACCTCATGATTTTTTAAGCCGTTCTTGGCTTCGATTGCGTTGCTGTACTCTGCTACCAATGCTAGGTGGGGATGGTTGTTGACCAACTTGGCTACGGCCATCCGCTGCATGGAGGAGTCATCTACGATTATACATCTAAGTTTCATAAATGGAGTGATTTGTGGGGTTTAAATCATCGGCAAATTACAATATCCACTCGATAAAGTGCAACAAAAGATGTAAACATGGCATATTCTGTTGTGTAATTCGTATTAAGCACGATGTAGGTTTAATATTGGTTTTTTATTGTTGATAACTTATTTAATGGTAAAACGATGTTTTTCTTTTTTTCTTGTGTAAAGGATTAAGAATGATTACTTTTGCGCTCCTTAAAAATATATTTATGAATCATTACGAAACTGTTTTCATTTTGAATCCCGTTCTGTCTGAAACACAGATAGAGGAAACAGTTAAGAAATTTGAAGATTTCTTAATCAAAAATGGGGCCAAAATGGTCGCTAAAGAAAATTGGGGCCTTAAGAAATTGGCTTACCCAATTCAACACAAGAAAAGTGGTTTTTACCATTTGTTCGAGTTTACTGCACCAGGAGAAGCTATTGAGCCTTTTGAGTTGGAGTTTAGAAGAGACGAGCGCGTTATGCGTTTCTTAACCGTAAGGTTAGACAAGCATGCAATTGCTTGGGCAGAGAAAAGAAGAACAAAACTAAAAACAAGCGCTTAAGATCATGTCATCAATAGAACAACAAGCAAAATCAAAGAAAGACGGAGAAATCAGGTATTTGACTCCGTTGAATATTGAGACCAGTAAGCAAAAAAAATACTGTCGTTTCAAAAAATCAGGTATCAAGTATATAGATTATAAAGATGCTGATTTTTTAATGAAGTTGGTAAACGAACAAGGTAAATTATTACCTAGAAGACTTACCGGTACTTCTTTAAAATACCAAAGAAAAGTGGCTCAGGCAGTAAAGAGAGCACGTCATTTGGCATTGATGCCATATGTAGGCGATATGTTAAAATAAAAATTTGAAGCATGGAATTGATATTAAAACAAGACGTACAAGATTTAGGCTTCAAGGATGATGTGGTAACTGTTAAGCCAGGTTACGGTAGAAACTTTTTGATCCCACAGGGAATGGCAACTCTAGCTACCCCTTCTGCTATCAAAGTTTTAGAAGAAAATCTAAGACAAAGAGCGCATAAAGAGAAAAAGGTTATAGACGAAGCACAAAAAGTAGCAGATAGCCTTAAAGAGCTAGAAGTGAAGATAGCTGCTAAAGTTGGTGCAGGAGACAAATTGTTTGGATCTGTTACTAATATAGACTTAGCAGAAGCGTTGTCTAAACAAGGACATAGTATTGATAAAAAATTCATCAATATCCAAGGTGGTGCTGTTAAAAGAACCGGTCCTTATAACGCGGTAATAAGATTACACAGAGAAGTGGTGGTTGATTTTCCTTTTGAGGTAGTTGCAGAAGCAAAATAAATCAACATCTTAAAGTTAATAAGTTAGAAGAGCTATGCGTGCATAGCTCTTTTTTTTTGCACTATATTCGCAAAAAATTAAACTTTATTTAACAAAAACAAGATGAAAAAAGTTTTACTAGCGGGCCTAGTTTGTATGCTTACCATAGTGTCTGCATTTGCCCAAGTAACCACATCTAACATCAGGGGTACTGTTACTGATGATTTAGACGCACCATTATTGGGTGCCAATGTAATTGCAGTACATACGCCAACAGGTACCACTTATGGTGCCATTACCAATGAGGAGGGTAGATTCAATTTATTGAATTTACGTGTAGGAGGGCCTTACGAAGTAACAATTTCTTACATTGGTTTTAAATCTCAATCTAGAAACGATGTATTCCTTTCTTTAGGTAAAACGTTTAATCTAGACGTACAACTGGCAGAAGATAGCCAACAATTAGAAGAGGTGGTCGTAGTGTCCGATCAATCTGGTACATTTGGTAGTGACCGTACTGGTTCAGAAACCAATGTTGGTAGAAGAGAATTACAGCGTTTACCAACTATTTCTAGGTCAACTAACGATTTTACCAGATTAGAGCCAACAGCCAGCAATGGTTCATTTGGTGGCCGTAACGATCAGTTCAATAACTTTTCTTTGGATGGTGCAATTTTTAATAATCCTTTTGGTTTAGATGCAGCCCAGCCAGGCGGCCAAACAGGGTCAAACCCTATTTCTATAGATGCTATAGATCAAATACAGGTTACTACTGCTCCATACGATGTTACCCAATCTGGTTTTACAGGTGCTTCTGTAAACGCAGTAACCAAAAGTGGTACCAATGAATTATATGCCTCAGTTTATGGATTCTACAGGAATGAAGATATGACTGGTGGTAAGATAAAAGGAGACGATGTATTTAAGGCAGATTTGAGCCAAACCCAATATGGTGTAAGTATTGGAGGGCCTATAGTAAAGAATAAGTTGTTCTTCTTTGTAAATATTGAGAAAGACGATAGAACGGATTTAGGCTCAGGATTTGTACCTAACACCGGCACGGGAGCCATAAATGAATCACGGGTGTTAGCTTCTGATTTTGCTTTGGTAGATAACATTTTGCGCCAAGTTGCTATTGGAGACGGGCAGTTTTACAATCCAGGTAGGTACCAAGGGTTTAATTACGGCCAAGAGTCTACCAAAGGTATATTTAAGTTAGATTGGAATATAAATGAGAATAACCGTTTAGCGGTAATCTACAACTTTTTAAATGCATCTAAAGAAAAACCAGCACATCCAACGGCATTAGGCTTTAGAGGTCCAAGTTTAGCTACCCTTCAGTTTGAAAATGCTGGTTATGAAATAAACAATGAAATTCGTTCTGTACAAGTAGAATTAAACTCTACCTTATCTAATGAGGCTATTAACAAGCTACAGGTAGGTTATACACATTTTGACGATTATAGAAATCCACTTTCTACTCCTGCACCAGCTATAACCTTGTTAGACGAAAGTGGTAGTTCTAATTATATAATTGCTGGTCATGAGCCTTTTTCTATAAACAATAGGTTAGATCAAAAGGTATTTCAACTAACTAACAATCTAAACTTTTTTAAAGGTGACCATACTTTTACCGTTGGTTTTTCTTTTGAGAAATTTCAGTTTGATAACTCTTTTAATCTTGGTGCTTATGGAGCTCAAGGTACCTTTTTTCCAACAGGATCTATCGCAGATTTTAGAGACCCTGCCAATGAAGCTAGTCTGGTTTCGTTTTTCCAAGAAGCTTTTGACGCTGCAATTGCAAGAAACAACTCTAGCAATGCCCTGGGAGAAGGCGTGCCAGGGGGTTGGGGATTGGCGGAGACCAACGTAGGCCAAATGGCATTTTATTTGCAAGATGAATGGAATGCTACAGAAAACTTTAAGTTAACATATGGTATCCGTTTTGATAAGCCATTGTTCTTTGATTCTGCAGAAAAAGCGCAAGATGTTATAGACAGAGGTTTTGTAGTACCAGATTATCCATGGTTTAATCCAAATACCCAAGAAACGGTAACAATAGACAATACCTTAATGCCAACCAATAAATGGTTGCTTTCTCCTAGATTAGGATTTAATTATGATGTTAAGGGTGATCAGTCTTTACAATTAAGAGGAGGTTCTGGTATTTTTACAGGTCGTTTTCCTTTTGTATGGTTAGGTAACCAAATCGCCAACCCAGATTTGTTCTTCTTGCAAGCGGTAGACCCAGATTACCAATTTCCACAAGTTTGGAGAACAAATATTGGTATAGATAAAGCGTTGGATAACGGTTTAACCTTAACTGCAGACGTATCTTATACTAAAGATATTAATGGTCCGCATGTACAGCACTGGGGCCTAACTAACCCTACTGCCACTTTAAATGGGGTAGATAATAGACCTATTTATACCTCAGAAAACCAACTTAATAATCAAGGTTTGGGTGCAGGCCCGTTTGTGTTCTCTAATTCTGATAAAGGTCGTATTTGGAATGCTTCTCTAAAAGCCCAGAAAAACTTTACCAACGGTTTATATACTATGGTTTCTTATAGTTATTTAAATAGTAAAGATGTAAATTCTATTGAAGCAGAAATCACCAGCGATGCTTTTGTTGCCAATGCAATTTCTGGTAATGTTAATGATGATGTATTGTCTTACTCTAGGTATGGGGATACCCACAGATTTATTGGTGTTATCTCTAAAGCATTTAAGACAGGAACAACTATCTCAACCTTCTTTGAATATGCTAAAGGTGGTAGATATAATTACATCTACGGTGGCGACATTAATGGAGATGGATCTGGAATAAACGACTTATTGTATATACCAACAGCTTCAGAAGTAAGCCAGATGAATTTTAGTGGTCCGGGGCAAGCAGAAGCTTTTGAGGCATTTATTCAACAAGATGACTATTTGAGCGACAACCGTGGCACATACGCAGAGCGTTACGGGGCATTGGCTCCATGGAGGGGAAAGTGGGACTTAAAAATTCTACAGGACATTAAAATAGCGGAAAAAAATACCATTCAATTGAGTTTAGATGTATTGAACATAGGAAACTTAATTAGTTCAGATTGGGGTGTAGTTCAGATACCAAATAACCAACAAGTATTAGGTGTGTCTGTAGACGAGAACAACAACCCAACCTATACTTTTGATCAAAACCTTACGGAAACGTTTAATTTTGATAGTAGCTTAATTTCTAGATGGCAAGCACAGTTTGGAGTTAGATATATATTTAACTAAACCAACTAGCTTTAAATTATAAAAGAACCCCTAACCGAAAGGTTAGGGGTTTTTGTTTGTAGTAAAGTCAAGAACTTCAGGTTATTACGTAGTAGAACGAAAATAATTGCTATTCTTACGGTATGGTGTTATGTTTGAAGGAGGTTTGATAACTTAATATGAAAAAGACTTTTAAAGTTTTATTATTTATATTATACTCGGTTAATATCTGGAGTCAAGATTATAGGGTTAAAACCACGATAAGATTCAATCCAACTAATAGCAGTAGATTTACAATAGATACAAGCGGGAATTATTATATTGGAATTCGAGGATTAAGTCTTGCTCCTGGAAACCTAATTAGATATGGAGAATGTACAAATCCGTTACAAACCAGTTCTTATGTAATTGTTGGAGACAAAGAATTGAGTAAAACCTGTTATTTTGATTGGTTAGGTGATATACCAAGTTTTATAAATACTTGGTTTGAAGGAAATACAAGCATTACTATTGATGGAAACAATTACAATGATTTTTCCGTTACTCATAACTTATCAGCTCCTCCTTCTGGGTTTAGACCATGTAATTCGTATACATCTTGGGATACTAATACATCTAATGGATTTACAGCGTCTTCAATGACCTCTATTAATTATACTTTTATTCCTCTTAATGAAGAAATCAACAATACTATTTCGGGTAGTACTTTAGCCATGGATGATATGTTTTTGTTGGAATTTGTAAGTGGAAATAACGCTTCAGGATGGGAATATTCTTTAGATGAAGGAGGTAACTGGGAGCCATTTAATAATAGAGAAACAAGCTTATCAGAATTAGGTTTAACTATTAATGACATTAATAATGGTTTAATATGGATTAGAGGAGTCGCCTGTGGAAATCTGGATGTTTTTACAAATCATATAGTTATCGGTGTAAGAGACGAAAGCATCGAACACAGTAGTTTAACTACCGAAGATGAGACCTGTGCTGGTTCAGGAGATGGTAAAATACGATTGGGTTTTGAAGATGACGTTGAAGAGGGTTATTTTATGCGCTATTATATCTATCAGGGCAATGCGGATGATTTTGTAGGCAATGTAACCGATTCTATACCGGCTAGTCCAATGGACGTTTATGAGGATGTAAATTTTCGGACCTCAGCAGGATTTGGCAATAACCTGGGTCCGCTACAATTAAACCCAGACACTGGTGAATACGAGGGCGAATATTCTCTTTTAGAGGGTTCAAATGAGGGAAGCCCTATTGCCGGCCAGCCTTATTACATCGTTTACCAAGAGGTAAGGCAGGTGAACGGTCAAGATTATTTAGACGTCAAGAGCGGTAATATCACGGAGACGTTTTACATAAGGGCTCCATCGGCATTGTCAGTGAGCACGCCCGTTATTACGCAACCGGAATGTGCCGGGGACACGGGCACCATTGGTTTTAACGTTTCAGGAGGTGGTTATGCTAATACTGATGCTGCACGATATTATTACAGCGTAGCTAGTGGCGGTGGTTTTGTGGATTGGACCGAAAGTACCACGGGAGCTATAAGCATCCCCAATCTAAATGCGGGCACTTATAATATAAAAGTAGTTGCTGGGAACAGTAGTTTGGCCAATACGGATGGTTGTCATGTGACCCTTTCGGACCTCACCATTGCGGCCCCCGTTCCCCTAGGCTTTGATTTGAGCTCCAGCCCGGAGTCCTATCCAGGAGCCAATGACGGAACCGTAAGTGTGAGCAACATCACGGTTCGTACAGGGATGACCTTGTCCATCAATACTAATCCAGTAGTAGAAATAGATGTGGATAATCCTATTAATAGTACTCCTTTATTTAGAGACTTGCCATCCGGTACCTATGCGGTCACCCTAAGTGCAGGTACTTGTACATATACGGAGAGTATCGAGGTCACGGTGGTTACCCTACCCGTGATTACGGTCAACAGCACTACGGCAGATGATTGCGACCCTGCGGGAGCGGGTAGCGTAGATTTCAATATAAGTGGTGGTGTAGGCGACCGTCCCTACCGTGTTTTGGCCAGTGACGGTACAACGGTAATCGCCAATGGTACCGCTACGGACGCCAATGTGATCACGGTAAACGATTTGGTTTTTGACACCTACACCATACAAGCGGTAAACCAAGGCAATGATTTTGGTAATCCCAACCTAATCTCCTCAGCGGAATTTACCATAGACTCCGGAGCCAATATAGAAATAAGCAACGTAGCCACCACGGTGATAAACTGTTTTGGAGGAACCAGTACCCTGACCTTTGATACCAACCTAGGTACCGCCGCGGAATACTACCTAGATACCCAAGCGAACCCCGATTTAACAACGGTTACCTGGACGGGCTATGATGTAGCAGGCCAACCCGGATTAACGGCAGGCACGTATTACCTATGGGTGCGTAGCACTACGGATACGAGCTGTATAGAACGCTATGATGGGGGTGTTATCCAAATCGTATCGCCAACGGCACTGGCCTATACGCCAACGGTGATAGACAATACGGAAGAAGGTGGTACGGCGGGGCAGATAGACCTAGGCCCAATAACGGGTGGCACGGCACCCTATACCATAACATGGGTATCCGGTCCTGCAGGTTTTGATCCTGTAATAGCTGGTAACAGTCCTGTGATCGCGGGGCTTTCCTCAGGGCTATACACGGTAGGGGTAACGGATGCCAATGGATGCGAGATGGCCATGGACATAGAGGTACGAGACCCAATTTTACGGATCGTAGGCACGGCAGTTCTGGACGAGCGTTGTTTTGGAGCAGGGGACGGTAGCATCCAAGTAAATTATACGGGTCTGGGAACGGTAACATTGGATTATACGGGTCCTGAGTCGGGTAGTTTGGACGGCACGGGACAAAACAGCTTGGTATTACAAGATCTAGCCCCTGGTGAATATACCTTGACCTTGGGCAACGACCGTGGGGAGGCGGACCAAACCGCAACGGTAACAGTGGGGGGGTCCCCTTCGTTGTTTGAATTGGCAGGGAACCATACGGTCAGTCCCGTTAGCTGTATTGGCGCATCGGATGGCGTACTTACCCTAACCCTTACGGGAGGTTGGGGAGACTACCGGTATAGTTTGGATGGCGCGGCCAATGCCAGCAGTGCGGGTGGCACCTTGACCTTTACCAACCTAACGGTAGGGACACACAGTTTATTTGTTACCGATAGGGCAAGTAACGGATGTAGTTATGCGATAGACTTTGAAGTGGACGAACCAGAACCGATAATGGCTACCGCTTCCGTAGTAGGGCTATCGTCCTTTGGGGCAGACGATGGTACTATCCGTATCACGGAAATCACCGGAGGCACCTTGAACGGTGCGGACACCTATCAATTGGCTTGGTCAGGGATAGGAGCGGTAACCACCACGGACAATGGGTGGACGGCAGTAGATTTGGCACAAGGCAACTATAGTGTACGCATCACGGACGGCAATGGTTGTTTTGCGACCTTTGACTATGTGGTCACCGAACCGGGAGAGCTTGCGGTAACCCTTACGGCGGACGGGGAAGTATCCTGTTATGGCGAACGAACGGTCACCCTGATCAGTACTATTGTTGGCGGTACCCCCGGGTACGCTTACCAATGGTATCAAGAAGAGGGCGGTAGTTACAGGGCTATAGCAGATGCTACGGAAGCCGACCTTTTTGATGTTGGTGCAGGGAACTACCGTTTAGAGGTAACGGACAGGGACGGTGCAGGAGTGGGTGCAACAGCAGAGTTGACCATAACCCAACCAGAAGCGCTCACTATCACCTTGGAAGGCATCACGGATATAGAGTGTAACGGAGCCGCTAGCGGCGGGGCCACGGTAACCGTAAGCGGAGGCACGGGCGACTATGAATATGCTTGGTACGATGCAGGTTTTAATGTGGTGGCCACCACGCCCAACCTAGCCAATGCGCCCTCTGGAACGTATAGCTTGGAGGTAGTGGATGGCAATTCTTGTTTTACCACCTTAACGGATATTACTTTGGTAGACCTATTTGCTCCGCTAGCAATTAGCGAGTCCACGGTAACCAATGTCAGTGCATACCAAGGCGCGGATGGAAGCATTGGCATCACGGTAGTGGGGGGTAGACCGGACTACACCATTAGCTGGGAAGACCAAACGGGAGCCATAGTGGGCAGTAGTGCCAGCATAGCCAATGTAATGGCCGGGAACTATAGGGTAACCATTACCGATAGCAATGGCTGTGAGGCAACGGAAGTTTACGAAGTGACCCAGCCCGATATTATAGAAGCAACCATTGACCACCCCCGTTGTTTTGGTAATGCGGATGGTAGTATAGGCTTAGAAGTGAACAAGGGCAACGGCAGTTTTACCTATCAATGGAACACGGGAGCCACCACGGCCGAACTAACAGGATTGTCCGCAGGTTTTTACACGGTAACGATAAGTGGATTTGCCAGCGGAACGGAAACCCGCACGTATGAGTTGGTGAATCCCCCATTACTCACGGTAGATTTGGGGCAAGACGTGGTCCTGTGCAGGGACCAAGGCGTGCGTTACGATATTGGCACGGAAGCAGAAGGCGCCACCTACCAGTGGACGTCCGACACGGGATTCAGCAGTAGCTCGCCCATAGTAGATTTGGACCGGGCCGGTACCTATACCGCCACGGTGAGCACCCCACTAGGTTGTACGGCCAGCGGCACGGTTACCATAACCACGGTGGCGCAAGACATAAGCGCGGAACTGGCGCTATCTACCCAAGCCTTTACCGATGAGAGCATCATGGCGGTAGACATCAGTTACCCACTCCCGGACCGTGTGGAATGGATATTACCGGAAGGAGCGGAGTTATTGGAGCAAGACCAGGACCAGGTAGCCTTTTTGTTCCAAGAGCCAGGAGAGTACGAGATAGGTCTGGTTACCTACCGCGGACCGTGTACGGCATCCCAATACAAGACCATATTGGTATTGGAAAAGGACCAGACGGTTAGTGGCGCGGGCACGGACGGGTACCAAAAGCGGGTAGACGAGTTCTTGGCCTATCCCAACCCTACCAGCGGTAATTTTACGGTAGAAGTAGGGCTAACGGAAGTGGCCAACGTATCGGTTAAGGTATTCAACCTTTCCAATAACCGTATCATAGCGGCACAAAAGGAAGGTGGCGAGGACCATTACCGGATGGCCATGGATATACGCCAGGAGCCGGCAGGGATATACGCCGTACTAATAGAGACCCCCTATGGAAAATACCTTAGAAAAGTGATTAAAATATAAGTCAGAAATTAAGTGGCTTTCTGTATACTATATCTTTAATACTTATACAAAAAGGTTATTGCCCATATCAATTCATCGAAAACTTTCTATAAATGTTAAAGAAACGTTTATATTTATAGCATTAACTATAAAAGCTCCCGAATTTTTTCAAATTTTTCGGTATTTATATTCTGTTTTAGGCTAAACAATTTTATATATGACCAACCAACTACGCCAAGTATTATTGTTCGTCTTTGCATTTATTTTCTACATCCATGCAAATGCAGGAGTATATCCGGTAGACCCAGGAAAAGACTCAATTAAAGTATTGAATAAAAAGAGTGAATCGCTCCAATTGTTAGAAGAAAATGTTACTAGAAATTTTCCAGAATTAGATGAACATTTAAAAGACCAGTTAACCAAATTTTCCCTAGACTATTCCACTAAAGAACCTGAATTTAATGAGGAATATCTAGAAGAGCATTTTAATAGAAATCCAAAAACCGATACGCTAATAGCAAAAGCATATCGTTTATTTCAAACAGTTGAGGGTCTGGGTAGTTTTGTAGATAAAATAACGGGTAAAGAACTTCTAAAATTACCAATCGGTATGCGTAAAAGAGACTCAACTGGAAATACTGTAACATTGGCAATTTCAGAAGTTGAGTTTACACCCCAACACGCTATTATAAAAGCATTTGCTAAGTTGGAAATTCCTGAAAAAGGAAGCAATAATCAAAAAAAGGAGTTGATATTTGGCGCGGAAAATATCATTTTAACACACGATGGTGGGTTGGCAGGTGACATGCGTCTGGTTTTGTTGGGAGACGTTGGTATACCTATAAATGGCGATCAATGGTTAATAACTTTAAAAGGTAGTATTGATCTTAAAAAAGACGGTGCCTTTTCAGAAGATAGTTACATAGAGTTCAATTGCGATGGGTTAAAACAAATAGGCTTAAAAGGAGAAGTAAGAGTATCAAGGGAGTTATTGAAACCATTGAATCAAGATGGTACGCAAAAATGTTCCAATATGGGCGAGGTTGGGTTACCAGAACCTAGTTCGTCTCAAATGGACTGTTATGTAGGTACAACTTTCAATATCCAAACCTCAGGATGGAACGATATTTTTTTAGAGGTAGACCTAGACCCCTTTGAAGTGGTGGGATTAGATGGATGGGGTTTTTATACGCAGAATGTTGTGCTAGATTTAAGTGATATGCGGGGTTCTACTCAAATGCGCTTACCCAATGAATATAATGCCATCTATGGCGGAGCCGATTTGAAGCTATGGAGAGGTTTTTATGCAGAGGAAATAAGTGTAATGCTACCTCAAGGAATAGAAGATAAAAATGAATCTAATGGTAGGGTTCGTTTTGGAGCTACCAATTTAATTCTGGACAGTCAAGGTATTTCGGGTACATTTTTCGGTGAAAATGTTTTAACAGAGGGTAATGGAGCTGCCGGAGAATGGGCTTTTACTATCGAAGATGTTTCCCTTACCCTATTGGCAAATAATGTTCAAGGTGGATCAATGGGGGGTAATATTTCTGTACCCATTTTAAAACAGCCTATGGATTACGATGGCTACATTCATCAAAATGGTTATGGATTACAAGTTAGTTTAACCGAGGCTTACAGTGCTCCCGTATTTATGGGAGAGTTAAATTTAGCTCCTAACAGTAGCGTAGCTATAGACGTAATAGACGGTAAGGTGTATCCTTATGCTAATCTTACAGGTACTATGGGTATAACGGGTAACCTTGATGATACTCCAGAAACAGTTGAGCAACGTACAGAAGAAAATAAATCCGAAACAACAAGTAGTGAGACAAAAAAAGAAGATGAAAGTGGAGCTATTAATTTCAGAGGTATAGTCTTTGAGGAATTGGAGTTGCAAACACAACCAGGCACAAAAAAAATTCAGGCTAAGAAGTTTGGTTTTGAAGGTAATCTCAACCTTATGAATTTTCCAGCTTCAATAAGCAATCTTAACTTGATAACCCCTGCAAATCAAGTCGGACTAGAGTTTGACCTTACTATAAACTTAGATGGATCTGGTACTGGGGCAACAACTAAGCTAGCTATTCTTGGAAATACCGAAGAAAATGGTAAATCTTGGAAGTTTAATGAGGTTAAGCTATCGGCGATAGAAATAAATTATGAAAAAAGTGGCATCTCTTTAGTCGGTGGATTAGAAATAATGAAAGATCATCCTTTATATGGTAACGGTTTTAAAGGATTATTGATGGCCAATATTGATAAATTAGATTTTTCTGCAAATGGAAAAGCAATTTTTGGTAGTAATGAATTTCGGTATTGGAGCGTAGATATTTGGACAACATCTAACGAAAAGACTCAATCCAACAACAAATTATTGATAGACTCTTTTGTAGGTGGAATTTCCAATAGAATGAGAAAGGTTTCCCAAAACAACGGCTTTAATCCAGAAGATTCAGTTTACGAGCCAGATATAAATACAGGTCTTGGTATAAGAGCAGGTGTTCAAATCAATTCTCAAAACTCGGGCACTTTTTCTGGGAAAGCATATTTAGATATGGAGTTTAATGTACACGGAGGCTTAAACCGAATTGGATTCATTGGAGAGGGCGCTTTCATGGGTGATAGTAATTATGTACAGGAAACTGCGGACCCAGCTGCATTAGCCGAAACTTTTAAAGTTGTAAATGAAAAATTTGAAAGTAATCTTGTTCATGTAAATCAGCTAAAAGATGATGGTAATTACATGGAAGCTTCTAAAGAAACCATACCATTAAGTTCTGTGGCCGGCTCAGGTAAAGTTGGTGTATATGTTGGGATAGAAAAAGATTTTGTCAATGATACCTTTGATGGTGAATTTGAGTTGTATATAGACTTACCAGGATTAAGAGGTGGTGGTGAGGATAATTTAGCCGGTTATGCAAAAATACATACCAGCCCAACAGACTGGTATGTTTATATAGGGACACCGCAAAAACGTATTTCTTTAATTTTTGATGTAAAAATGACGGAGATAGAGGTTGGTGGTTATTTTATGACCGGAACTCAGTTGCCAAGTCAATTAGATCCACATCCTAGAGTTGTTCAAATTCTTGGTAGAGATATGTTAAACAATAATAGACAAGAAAACCAACTACAAGCGGGTAGAGGTTTTGCTTTTGGTTTGAATTTTGCTTATCGAAAATCATTTACTGGCGGACTATTTTACGCATCAATAGAGGCTGGCGCAGGATTTGATGTAATGCATGCCTTTTATCCAGATGCACAATGTTTAGGACGTCCAGGACCAGTTGGCAGTAATGGCTGGTATTCTATGGGTCAGGTGTATGCATACATCTATGGCGAATTTGGTATTGATGTAAACCTATTATTTGTAAAGGGAAAATTTAAAATTGGTGAAGCAGGTATTGCCGCCATGTTAAGAGGACAATTTCCAAATCCAGTATATATTCAAGGGTATGTAGGAATGTATTACAATATTCTTGGAGGGCTGGTTAAAGGTAGAATGCGTTTAAAAGTAGAAATGGGTGAGGAATGCCAACTATCTAATGTTGCCGAAGGTGTAGGCGTCCCAATAATATCAGATGTTCAACCTAATAACGGCGCAGATGATGTTTCGGTCTTTGCTGCTCCGCAAGCGGTTTTTAATTATGCTATTAATGAAGAAGTAACCGTGGATTTAGAAGAAGGACAAAAAACCTTTCGTATTCATTTAGATACTTTTAAAGTAATGCATCAAGGTCAAGAAATTGATGGCACAACAGAATGGAACGATGCTAAAGATGCAATAACGTTTAAACCAGAAGAAACGTTGCCCTCTCAAGATGATATCAAGGTTTTGGTAGAGGTATCGTTCGAAGAACGTGTTAATGGTGCATTTAGACCTTTGTTAGAAAATGGAAGTCCCGTTAAGGAAAGTAAAGAAATCACGTTTCAAACAGATGAAGCTCCGGACCATATTCCATTAGAAAATATAGAATACATCTATCCTGTTGTAGACCAAGGGCAATTTTATCCAGAAGAATATAAAACAGGTTATCTAAAGATGATAACCACACAAGATTATTTGTTTCAAGGAGAATATGAGATGAGAGCAGAATTTATTGCCAACGGGCAAGGTATAAGAACAGATTTATCTTATGATAGAGCCAACAAATTGGTGTTCTTTGATATTCCTGATATGGATTTAGAAAGTGACTATGAAATAAGTATCATCGCTTTTCCTCCAGGAGCCAATATAGAAACAGAAATTGTAGTTGAAGAAACTGAAGTATACTCAGAAGAGGATGCAGGAGATACAGCGTGGTACAATCCAGATTCAGATACCCAAGAGAGTAAAAATGTGGGCAGTAGTGTTGTGGTAAGTAATAAAAAGGCTGCTAATGTTACCATATCTAACGGTGCTCCAAAACCAATACTAACGTATAATTTTCAAACAAGTCAACATCCTAGTTTTGGTGATAAAATAAGTGACTTAGAAATAACAAATAACATCACTAATTACATCGTAGCAGATGTGCACAGTTTAAGTATTAAGGTTGCCAATTATGAATATTTAGATGCGTTAGAGATTTTTGGGGGTAGGTATACCAATTCGCAACCTCTAGTTTATGCGCAAGCAAAACTAACAGATAATTATTTTAACAATGTAATCGAACCTTTAGTATACAATGAATATCCTCTAAACGGCAACATTTATGTAGATAGAGGCGAACAATCAGAAGAAGTAT
Organism: Croceivirga radicis; assembly: GCF_002072105.2. GTDB lineage: Bacteria > Bacteroidota > Bacteroidia > Flavobacteriales > Flavobacteriaceae > Croceivirga > Croceivirga radicis. The sequence continues at coordinate 295,021 of NZ_MTBC01000003.1, read as the reverse complement.
TAGGTGTCCCTCCCGTAAGGTCATTTTACATTAGTACTAATTACATTGCTAATCTAGAGGAGAACCCTAATTCTTCTTGGGTAAAAAATAGAATACCGTTTGTGTATAATTTACCAATGCAATACAAAATAGATTTTGCACATTTTAGAAATACCATAGCAAATAGATATGAACCAGGTTCAGCTGGGTATAATCAATACAGTTATTTAATGCAAGTTTTTCCAGCTATGCCATTTGGTACATATAAAGCAGAATTAATCTATAGAACTCCAGGCAATCGCTATCAAAAGGGATATACCATCAGATATAAAAACGATTAAAAGCTATGTACAGTAAATTACTTACATATTTAATTTTACCTATAATTCTTGGGTTTTCCCAGTTAACCATTAGTCAAGAACTTATTGTTACCGCCAATCCTGCGGTAAAAGTTATTGCACGGTCTTTAGAAGACAGAGTGCTTTTGCGTTGGGCCGTAGATCAACCTTATGCGTGGAAGAAAGCTAATGAATCTGGTTTCTTAATAGAACGCATTACAATAGAAAGTAATGGACTTGCTTTAGATAACGGTCCTAGGATAGTATTAACTACCCAGCCATTAAAACCTGCTCCCTTAGAAGCCTGGGAAAATTTGGCCACGCAAAATCAGAATGCCGCTATTTTAGCCCAAGCATTATACGGTCAAAGTTTTAATGCTACACCTCCGGGCAATAGTACCATGACCATGGTTTATACCATTAATGAAGAGTTGGAGCAAAGACATACGTTTGCTCTATTAGCAGCAGAACAAAGCTGGGATGCCGCTAAGTTAGCAGGTTGGGCATTTGAAGACACCTCTATAATAAAAGGTGAAAAATACATCTACAGCGTTAAGGTGGCTCCCACCGATGAAGAAGCAATAAAAATTGATAAATCTGCCGTAGTAGCTGGTACACCTTTTTATGAGGCTTTACCCAAACCTATAGAACTATCTGCCGTTTTTGGAGATGGTGTGGCTAACGTAACATGGGACTTTAATTTGCTAAAGCATATTTATTCTAGCTACAATTTGGAGCGCTCTGTTAACGGTAATCCTTTTGAGAAAGTTAATACATCGCCCATATTTAATGCCCAGCAAGGGGCAGATGGTCAAAGTGCAGCTTTGTTCTATCAAGACACTATAACTAATGGTAAAGCGTATAAGTATAGAGTAAAAGGTTTTACGGCTTTTGGTGAAGTAGGGCCATATTCAGAAGAAGTAGGGGGTATGCCTAAAGAAAGATTAGCATTTACCCCTAGAATTTCTAGAAAAAAAATGATTGACCCCAATACAGTAGAATTGTTATGGGAGTTTGATGAGAAAGGGAACGAAGCCATTAAAAGTTTTTATTTAAGTAGAAGTAATAAAGACAATGGCGTTTATACAAAAGTAGTAGAAAACATCCCTGTTAATCAAAGAAAAATCACCTATAAAGGGCTAAAGGCGATAAATTACTTTAGGATCACGGCTGTTGGTAAAAATGGAATAGAGAGTGAATCCTATTCTTCCATGGTGCAACCAATAGATAGTACACCACCAGCGCCACCAGTAAACATAACGGCCAAAATAGATACTACTGGCGTAGTAACTTTAGAATGGAATAGAAATACAGAAGTAGATTTGGCTGGTTATCGGGTTTATAGAAATACCTCCAAAACGGCAGAATTTTCTATGGTAAGTCCAGCGTTGATAAAAGATAATCGTTTTACTGATACGATTACCATCAAAACCTTGAATACCAAGATGTATTATAAGGTAACGGCGGAAGACCAAAGGTATAATACTTCAGAATTTTCTAAGGTATTCGCTTTAAATATTCCCGATGTTTTACCTCCTTCTCCTCCTGTAATAAAATCGTTTGCAAATAATGCGGAAGGTGTAGCAATTACTTGGGTACCAAGTAGTAGTAAAGATGTAAAAGCGCATATTCTATTTAAAAAGGAGACCCAAAGCAAAGAATGGTTACAGCTCAAAGTATTGGAAAGCGATACCACTTTTATGGATGAGAATACGGTAGCTGGTACGTTTGCTTATACGGTTATTGCAAAAGACAGCACCGGATTAGAAAGTACCCCTGCCAAGCCAATAATTGTAAAGCGTAAGGGACAAACAAATACAGAAAAAGCGATGAATTTAACGGCAGTGCCTAATAGAGAGCTCAGGTTTATAGCCATCCAATGGCGTATAAAAAATGAAGACATAAGCGAGTACCGCTTGTACAAAAGTGTTAACAGTGGACCTTTGCGGTTGTACCGAACGCTAGATAAAGAAAGTAAAGGAATAAACGATGTAGATATTTCTGTTAATACGGAGTATGGTTATGGCATACAAGGTGTTACAAGAACAGGAGTAATTACACCCATTAAAAAAATTCAAGTAAAATATTAGGATGAATTATTTAAAGTCCATACTGTTCTTTTTTCTTTTTTGCAATTTAGCTTTCGGTCAGGGTAAATTATATGTGGGCCAAAATCGACAACCAGAATTTGATGTTCCAGGAAATCAATGTAGAGTTGATAATTACATGGAGAGATATAATATAGGATACGATGTAGGTGTGCATAATATTCCAAATAGTGGTGTGTTTGTTGAACTTACATTTCAAGAAGGGTATAATGATGACCCAGGGTATGGTTGTAACGGACCCTGTGGTCAATTTGGTTGGAGACCTACGCTTAATAGATCTACTTGGCTTTACTATTTGCAAAATATTTCTATAAACTATAATGGGCCTAACCCGGTTACTTGTCCGGTGGATGATACGTTTCCTTTAGATTATAATGCCATTTTCATGCCCGATATGGAAGTTGTTAGCGATGTAAATACTTGTGGTCCCTTATTTGAAGAAATAAACACACCAACACAAAATTTACAAGCTTTAGGTATACAATGGGAGTATCGCGATTTGTCTGGTCAATGGCAGGTTTTACCCAATTATGCATATGAATTTCCGTTGACTAGGAGTATCGTAGATATATTTGGTTCAAATTATACAGATACGATAGGGGATTCAGTTTTATTTTTAAAGTACACAGTATTTCAAAGACAATTTGAGAGTGAACGTTATGATATTTCAATTATAGACTGCTCCATCGAACACAGTAGTTTAACTACCGAAGATGAGACCTGCGCTGGTTCAGGAGATGGTAAAATACGATTGGGTTTTGAAGATGACGTTGAAGAGGGTTATTTTATGCGCTATTATATCTATCAGGGCAATGCGGATGATTTTGTAGGCAATGTAACCGATTCTATACCGGCTAGTCCAATGGACGTTTATGAGGATGTAAATTTTCGGACCTCAGCAGGATCTGGCAATAACCTGGGTCCGCTACAATTAAACCCAGACACTGGTGAATACGAGGGCGAATATTCTCTTTTAGAGGGTTCAAATGAGGGAAGCCCTATTGCCGGCCAGCCTTATTACATCGTTTACCAAGAGGTAAGGCAGGTGAACGGTCAAGATTATTTAGACGTCAAGAGCGGTAATATCACGGAGACGTTTTACATAAGGGCTCCATCGGCATTGTCAGTGAGCACGCCCGTTATTACGCAACCGGAATGTGCCGGGGACACGGGCACCATTGGTTTTAACGTTTCAGGAGGTGGTTATGCTAATACTGATGCTGCACGATATTATTACAGCGTAGCTAGTGGCGGTGGTTTTGTGGATTGGACCGAAAGTACCACGGGAGCTATAAGCATCCCCAATCTAAATGCGGGCACTTATAATATAAAAGTAGTTGCTGGGAACAGTAGTTTGGCCAATACGGATGGTTGTCATGTGACCCTTTCGGACCTCACCATTGCGGCCCCCGTTCCCCTAGGCTTTGATTTGAGCTCCAGCCCGGAGTCCTATCCAGGAGCCAATGACGGAACCGTAAGTGTGAGCAACATCACGGTTCGTACAGGGATGACCTTGTCCATCAATACTAATCCAGTAGTAGAAATAGATGTGGATAATCCTATTAATAGTACTCCTTTATTTAGAGACTTGCCATCCGGTACCTATGCGGTCACCCTAAGTGCAGGTACTTGTACATATACGGAGAGTATCGAGGTCACGGTGGTTACCCTACCCGTGATTACGGTCAACAGCACTACGGCAGATGATTGCGACCCTGCGGGAGCGGGTAGCGTAGATTTCAATATAAGTGGTGGTGTAGGCGACCGTCCCTACCGTGTTTTGGCCAGTGACGGTACAACGGTAATCGCCAATGGTACCGCTACGGACGCCAATGTGATCACGGTAAACGATTTGGTTTTTGACACCTACACCATACAAGCGGTAAACCAAGGCAATGATTTTGGTAATCCCAACCTAATCTCCTCAGCGGAATTTACCATAGACTCCGGAGCCAATATAGAAATAAGCAACGTAGCCACCACGGTGATAAACTGTTTTGGAGGAACCAGTACCCTGACCTTTGATACCAACCTAGGTACCGCCGCGGAATACTACCTAGATACCCAAGCGAACCCCGATTTAACAACGGTTACCTGGACGGGCTATGATGTAGCAGGCCAACCCGGATTAACGGCAGGCACGTATTACCTATGGGTGCGTAGCACTACGGATACGAGCTGTATAGAACGCTATGATGGGGGTGTTATCCAAATCGTATCGCCAACGGCACTGGCCTATACGCCAACGGTGATAGACAATACGGAAGAAGGTGGTACGGCGGGGCAGATAGACCTAGGCCCAATAACGGGTGGCACGGCACCCTATACCATAACATGGGTATCCGGTCCTGCAGGTTTTGATCCTGTAATAGCTGGTAACAGTCCTGTGATCGCGGGGCTTTCCTCAGGGCTATACACGGTAGGGGTAACGGATGCCAATGGATGCGAGATGGCCATGGACATAGAGGTACGAGACCCAATTTTACGGATCGTAGGCACGGCAGTTCTGGACGAGCGTTGTTTTGGAGCAGGGGACGGTAGCATCCAAGTAAATTATACGGGTCTGGGAACGGTAACATTGGATTATACGGGTCCTGAGTCGGGTAGTTTGGACGGCACGGGACAAAACAGCTTGGTATTACAAGATCTAGCCCCTGGTGAATATACCTTGACCTTGGGCAACGACCGTGGGGAGGCGGACCAAACCGCAACGGTAACAGTGGGGGGGTCCCCTTCGTTGTTTGAATTGGCAGGGAACCATACGGTCAGTCCCGTTAGCTGTATTGGCGCATCGGATGGCGTACTTACCCTAACCCTTACGGGAGGTTGGGGAGACTACCGGTATAGTTTGGATGGCGCGGCCAATGCCAGCAGTGCGGGTGGCACCTTGACCTTTACCAACCTAACGGTAGGGACACACAGTTTATTTGTTACCGATAGGGCAAGTAACGGATGTAGTTATGCGATAGACTTTGAAGTGGACGAACCAGAACCGATAATGGCTACCGCTTCCGTAGTAGGGCTATCGTCCTTTGGGGCAGACGATGGTACTATCCGTATCACGGAAATCACCGGAGGCACCTTGAACGGTGCGGACACCTATCAATTGGCTTGGTCAGGGATAGGAGCGGTAACCACCACGGACAATGGGTGGACGGCAGTAGATTTGGCACAAGGCAACTATAGTGTACGCATCACGGACGGCAATGGTTGTTTTGCGACCTTTGACTATGTGGTCACCGAACCGGGAGAGCTTGCGGTAACCCTTACGGCGGACGGGGAAGTATCCTGTTATGGCGAACGAACGGTCACCCTGATCAGTACTATTGTTGGCGGTACCCCCGGGTACGCTTACCAATGGTATCAAGAAGAGGGCGGTAGTTACAGGGCTATAGCAGATGCTACGGAAGCCGACCTTTTTGATGTTGGTGCAGGGAACTACCGTTTAGAGGTAACGGACAGGGACGGTGCAGGAGTGGGTGCAACAGCAGAGTTGACCATAACCCAACCAGAAGCGCTCACTATCACCTTGGAAGGCATCACGGATATAGAGTGTAACGGAGCCGCTAGCGGCGGGGCCACGGTAACCGTAAGCGGAGGCACGGGCGACTATGAATATGCTTGGTACGATGCAGGTTTTAATGTGGTGGCCACCACGCCCAACCTAGCCAATGCGCCCTCTGGAACGTATAGCTTGGAGGTAGTGGATGGCAATTCTTGTTTTACCACCTTAACGGATATTACTTTGGTAGACCTATTTGCTCCGCTAGCAATTAGCGAGTCCACGGTAACCAATGTCAGTGCATACCAAGGCGCGGATGGAAGCATTGGCATCACGGTAGTGGGGGGTAGACCGGACTACACCATTAGCTGGGAAGACCAAACGGGAGCCATAGTGGGCAGTAGTGCCAGCATAGCCAATGTAATGGCCGGGAACTATAGGGTAACCATTACCGATAGCAATGGCTGTGAGGCAACGGAAGTTTACGAAGTGACCCAGCCCGATATTATAGAAGCAACCATTGACCACCCCCGTTGTTTTGGTAATGCGGATGGTAGTATAGGCTTAGAAGTGAACAAGGGCAACGGCAGTTTTACCTATCAATGGAACACGGGAGCCACCACGGCCGAACTAACAGGATTGTCCGCAGGTTTTTACACGGTAACGATAAGTGGATTTGCCAGCGGAACGGAAACCCGCACGTATGAGTTGGTGAATCCCCCATTACTCACGGTAGATTTGGGGCAAGACGTGGTCCTGTGCAGGGACCAAGGCGTGCGTTACGATATTGGCACGGAAGCAGAAGGCGCCACCTACCAGTGGACGTCCGACACGGGATTCAGCAGTAGCTCGCCCATAGTAGATTTGGACCGGGCCGGTACCTATACCGCCACGGTGAGCACCCCACTAGGTTGTACGGCCAGCGGCACGGTTACCATAACCACGGTGGCGCAAGACATAAGCGCGGAACTGGCGCTATCTACCCAAGCCTTTACCGATGAGAGCATCATGGCGGTAGACATCAGTTACCCACTCCCGGACCGTGTGGAATGGATATTACCGGAAGGAGCGGAGTTATTGGAGCAAGACCAGGACCAGGTAGCCTTTTTGTTCCAAGAGCCAGGAGAGTACGAGATAGGTCTGGTTACCTACCGCGGACCGTGTACGGCATCCCAATACAAGACCATATTGGTATTGGAAAAGGACCAGACGGTTAGTGGCGCGGGCACGGACGGGTACCAAAAGCGGGTAGACGAGTTCTTGGCCTATCCCAACCCTACCAGCGGTAATTTTACGGTAGAAGTAGGGCTAACGGAAGTGGCCAACGTATCGGTTAAGGTATTCAACCTTTCCAATAACCGTATCATAGCGGCACAAAAGGAAGGTGGCGAGGACCATTACCGGATGGCCATGGATATAAGCCAGGAGCCGGCAGGGATATACGCCGTACTCATAGAGACCCCCTATGGAAAATACCTTAGAAAAGTGATTAAAAACTAATTGACATAAAATAGAACCATTTATCCGTAACAAAGCGGAAGCATAAAGCAATTAAACCAACCAACTTGAGTAAAACACTAGTACTAATTTTTATGATGTGCTCATCATTTGTTTTAGCGCAAAGCATCAATTTTGACCAGCTAGGTAAAGAAAAATGGCTGCGTTACAATGGTGGTATATCTGCAAATGGTATTTATTATGATGGTACGGCCAATAGGCAACCATTTACCTATTATTTAAATGGAAACCTAAACTTTAATGTAGGAGGGGTATACAATATTCCTTTATCTTTTAGTTATTCTAATCAAGAATTTGATTTTCCCAACCCATTTAAGTTTAACAGATTTAGTTTTCATCCCTCTTACAAATGGGTTACGGGTCATTTTGGAGACGTAGCCATGACGTTTTCACCGTATACCTTGGCAGGGCATCAATTTACAGGAGCAGGATTAGAGCTAAATCCAGAAGGGAAATTTAAGATCAGTGCCATGTATGGCCGTTTATTAAGGCCTACAGAATATAATCCGGAAGAACCGCAAGCGCAGACAGCATATCAGCGAATAGGATATGGCGTTAAAACTGCCTACGAATTTGATTTTGCCCAATTTGGAGCTATCCTCTTTAGGGCCAAAGATGATATGAATTCTTTAAATAACCCTATTCCAATAGAAGCAGGTGTACAACCCAAAGAGAATACGGTAGTATCCTTGGAGTCTAACTTTAAATTATTTGACAAAGCTAGGTTGCATATAGAATATGCTATCTCTGGTATAACAGAAGATACCAGACAAACTACGGCTAGACCAACGGCAGGCATGTTATCCTTTCTGTTAGATGAAAACATCACCACAAATTATTACAATGCATTAAATGCCAATCTAACGTATCCGGCAGGAAAAGGTACGCTTGGATTGGGTTATGAGCGCATAGACCCCGAGTACAAAACCTTGGGAGCCTATTTCTTTAATAATGATTTGGAAAACATCACCATAAATGCTACGCAAACCTTGTTCAATGGCAAATTAAACGTAGCCGCGAATGTGGGTTTGCAACAAGATAATTTGGACAAAAGCAAGAATACCCAATTGCAACGTATTGTAAGTGCATTTAACGTTGGATTAAATGCTTCGGAAAAGGTGAGTATGAATGCTTCTTACAGTAATTTTCAGTCTTATACCAACATAAGGGACCAGTTTGATTACATTAACCAGGTAGGGCAATTAGATAATGTAGACACTTTAAATTACCGTCAAATTTCGCAAAACGCCAATTTTGGCTTAAACGTTACCACAAAAAAATCTGAAACCAAACAACACAATGCAAGCATTAATTTGGTCTACCAAACATCTGACAATCAACAAGAGGGAGAGACCATAGAAGGCGGTAAATCATCATTTTACAATGCAGCAATAGCCCATACCTGGGGTTTTATGCCCCATCAACTTAAAATAGCGTTAGCTGGTAATGTGTCTTACAATACCACAGGCGGCATAGACGATAATATGATTCTGGGCCCAACAATATCTATTGGCAAACAGTTTTTTGATAAACGGTTAAGAACCAATTTATCTTCTAGTTACAACACCTCTTTTACCAGCGGCAATCAAGATAACGCCGTTTTTAATATTCGCTTTAACAGTGGTTATACGTGGTTAAAAAAACACAATTTTAATTTTTCGGCCTTATACCTCACTAGAAATAGCAGCACAAGCACTGGGAACGATGTTACCCTTTCTTTAGGCTATACCTATACCTTTGATAATTTTAGGTTAGACCTTAAGTGGAATAAAAACGAGCGGAATAAAGAAGAACGGAACTATGTTAGTTTTAGGTATCGAAATGTAACGTATAGTGGCAGTATAGCAGAAGTAAATACGCAATTATCAGACGTATTCAAAAGTGAACAGTTTCGTTTTATCCCCGAAAAAGAAAAAGAGGCTTTGATTTTAGATTTGACCATTGTTAAAAAAGAAACCAAAAGTGGTAAGTACAAAGAAAAAGCACTCGATTTTTTGGCTAAACTATATGATTTTAAGGATTTTGAAGAATTGTTTAACCGCAGTTTATTCAATGCAATTCGTAAAACCAAGGCTGAGTTTAACCAACGCGATTTAAACTTGGAAGAAGACATGGTATTGGCCAAATCTGACTTGGTTAGCCATCCATTGCATGGCAAGGATAGTGTTGGCCTGCAGATAGAAGAATTAAAGTTATTGCCAGCATACCGTAAGCTTAAATTACACCATAAAGACCGCTTAGAAAAGTTGGTTGGTTACCGTTGGATGCAGCAAGATTTAGAAAAATATACCAACGTCTATGCCGTAAAAGGTATGGAAGGGCATTTAAAGGGTTTTAAAGACAAGTTTTTTATCAAAGCCAAGGAGACCTTAGAACAGTCTGGGGATGAAAGTATACTAACAGCTTGGATAGAAAGAGAAATGAACATTTACTATTATAAAAAGTCGTTACAACTGGTAGACCCAGAGGCTTTTATACTAAAATATACCTATAAGAACTAACCTTATGGCACAGTACTATAACTATCTCCGTAGAAAGCTAAAACCTATTGGTAGCTTCTTGGGCAATACTAACTTAACTACAATGGTGTTGCTAGGCATGCTATTGTTAAGTGGTTGGGTGGCAAAAGCACAGGGCTTTCCTGTACAAGTGATACCGCAGGTAACACCTCCACCACCCATTTACCTATCAGAATATGCAGATGCAACGGTAGCAAACGGGCCGTTACGGGTACAATTGTTATTAAACGATTTTTCTATAGCCAATAGGGAAGTACGGCTACGTATGTATTTTGAAGGGAACGGACTTTCTTTTCAAAGCAACCCCATAGTAAATGGCGCAGCACCTTTATTTTTAGAAGGTGGGGTTCCTCTAGTTTTGACCCAAACAGACTTGGCTCCCTATTTTCAGTTCGAAAATATTAGTGGTATTTCTGGCAATGCCTATGGCAAAGTCTTGGCAGAAGGTTCTTATAGTGTATGTTATGAGGTAATAGATGTACTTAGTGGCAATACCCTCTCTGCGCTTACCTGTGCCGCAGCTATCGTTTTTCAGAATGAACCTCCTTTGTTGGTAATGCCCTACAACCGTGCTCATGTAGAAGAAAAAAATCCACAAAATATAGTATTCCAATGGACACCAAGGCACCTAAACGTGACCAATGTGGAATACCAGTTAGATATTGTAGAAGTGTGGGACAACCAAGTAGACCCACAGCAAGCATTTTTGTCATCGCCACCTGTTTTTAGTATTACAACCAATAGTACCAATTACGTTTATGGCCCCGCAGCCCCACTCTTATTATCTGGTAAGCGTTATGCTTGGCGGGTAACGGCAAAAGCCTTGCAGGGTACGGAAGAAATAGGGTTATTTAAGAACCAAGGACACTCAGAAATCTATAGTTTTAGCTACGCAGGGGAGTGTGGTTTACCAGAAGGCGTAACCCATGAAGTTAAAGGTAAGTCTAATGTTAACCTGTACTGGACAGATCTTTCTACCGATGTACCAGAATATACCATACGTTACCGTAAAAAAGAAGGGGAGAACAACGAGTGGTTTTATAGTAAAACTACGAGCAATACAACAACCCTATGGGATCTAACAGCGGGCACCACCTATGAGTACCAGATTGCCAAAAGTTGTGGTATTGTGGTGAGTGATTTTACCCCTGTAGATGAATTTACCACCGCACTAGAAAATGAAGAAGATAGTTTATACGAGTGTGGTATAGACCCTAATTTTTCTGTAGAAAACACCAATCCGCTGGCAAGTTTAAGTCCTGGAGATAGCTTTGTAGCTGGGGATTTCCCAGTTACCGTAGAAACCGCAAGTGGTAGCAATGGCCGTTTTACCGGTACGGGCTTTGTACGGATTCCCTATTTGCGAAACTTAAAAGTAGCCGTAGAGTTTACCAATGTGTTGGTAAATACAGACAGCCAGTTAGCAGAGGGTAGTGTACGTACGGTGTATGATTATGAAAATAGCAGCATTTTAGATATTGATGATGCTATAGACACCATAGACACTATAGCGGAGCAAGTGGGTGAGTTTTTTGAAGGAGATAACGATTTAGACGAAATAACGGTGAACTTTCCCATTCCGGATAGTACCGCAATTACCGTTAAAGATGGTAACGTGGTAATAACCAACCCCGCCAATGGCGCCACTGTTACCGAACCCCTTGGAGACGATATGGTAATTACCGATTCTGAAGGCAACGTATACCACGTAGATGCAGCAGGTAAGGTTACCAAGGGCGGTACCAAAGACCCAGGTGGTATAGTAAATGCGGATAATGTTGTTGGGGTTAATAACAGAGGCGAAATAGAGCGCCTTACAGCACCTGGCATAAAAGTAACTTTTAACACCAAAGGTACTTTTGGTATGGATCGTATGCCGAGTGGTGCCAATGCTGCCTTAAAAGAAGAGTATACCATAATAGAAGATTATGAGGGCCAAGACTATGTACTAACCCACCATGCGGTAAAAAAAGGTACGGACACTCAAATTTTAGCAAGCATAGCGGTAACGGGTAATGACTACACCGCAGAAGACCTAATTTTTAAGACCAAACAAGGTGAAACGGTAACCAAAGACGTTGTAAATGGAGAAACGTATTTAAAATTAAACGGACATTACACCTTAGAGAGCGAGACCATTTATGCCGTAGTTACCTCCAAGCAAGATTCTACCAAACAGCTTACCGCAGGGGCTTTTACCCTTTGGCATTTAACGGAGCGCAGTGTAGACGTAGCACTAGTAGCGGTAAATAATGCCCCATTAGATAATTACCAAGATACTATAGACCAGATATTTAATCAAGGTGTAGCCCAAGTAAATTTTGCAGAGCCTTTACAAATAAGCATAACCGCTGAAGAATTGGGCGGTAGTTTAGATGTAGGGGACAGCCCATTTGCAGCGGCATATAACGCGGAGCAAAAAATGCTAACAAATAAGGTTAAAAATCTTCCGGAATACAGTAGGGATACCTATTATATTTTGGTGTTTAATGATATACCTGCCGCTACGGGTATTGCCGGCTTTATGCCATTACAACGCCAATTTGGGTTTGTGTTCTCTGGTTCAGGAGAAGAAGAAGGTAAAGGTGGCGATAAAGGCAAAGTATTGGCGCATGAAATGGGCCACGGCATTTTTGCCTTACAACACCCATTTGTAGTATACGGCAGCGATATGGAAAACGCTACCGATTGGTTAATGGATTATAACGGAGGCACCGGCTTGCCCCACATGGATTGGGCACAAATACACAACCCGGACCTTAGGTTTTACACCTTCCAAGATGAGGAGGATGGGGAAATAGCAGGAAAGATTTGGTTTACACCAGACTGGAAAGCCTTTTCCATTAAAAGTGAGTTCGCAAATAGTATTAGATATAAAGTTGGTAACAATGCTCCAACTGGAACTATAGCAGGGTTTAGATTTGAAACAATCCCTTATGAAGCTAGATTTGATGATAATGGAATATTTATTGGCTATTACAAGGATAGTACTGAAACAATAGAAGATAACAAGTTTAAATTAAACCCATATTTAAAAGAAAATTTATCTGATTCTCAAAAAGTATATTTATATCAACACAGACCCAATGAATGTGCAGCTACCTATAAGACAACTTTTAAATACGCAAAAGAGACCAATAGCAATATACCTTATATTGATTCTAACGGTAGTATAGAAAGAGTATTACTTACAAACTGCGGTATAAATATTGAAGGCAATAGTCCATATTTTAGTCAAAACAGGCCTAATAAAGCCACATTCATACATGCTTTAGGTACCGACGATGTGATAGCTGATAGAATTACCGCAGCAAAGCAACAAGCGGTTGACATTATAGCTGAAGGTTATAATCAAGTACAATACACATATAATGATGGTGATAATTATTTCCTTTTAGGAGATATAGACGTAACAGTTGAGAATGATTTTCTTAGCTTGACCAACGGTTATATTTTTCTAGAGAAAGCGTTGTTCAATAGGTTGGAACATCGTTTACAATATTTATCAGAAACTACAAATAGGGAAACAGAAATATTTGTTGTTTTTCAAAAAGTTGATGTAATACCTAATAATGGGGATTGGAATGCCTATGCAAAAGAAGTATATGAGGCAAGTGAGTTAAGCTCAAAAAATGCTGTTGTAATTACCATGCCCTATGTAGTGGATACGCCTGGAAAATCTGTATTCTTTTGGCCAGGGGTTTATGGTAAAGCTAATGTAGAATGGGCAGATATTCCTTCTGGTTTAAATAGTGAAATCTCGAGTTTAGTTAAAGGTAAAGGGGATATAGATGAATTTTTAAATGGTGTCTATACTCAAACCTATAAACCGCAAAGAAAATATTATAGGTTGCTTTTTGCAACAGGAGAGCAAAAATCTGAAGATGATATAAAAGATAATGTCGCGGGGAATAATTTTATTAATGAAGTTATTCTCTTAAAAGAGCCAGAATTTGATATTATCAACAATATACCTGTTCCTACTAAATTTATCAATCAAGGTTCACCGGGAAGCGTTCCCAACCCGAATTACGAACTAGAAAAACTCGATTATGACCTAAAAGTAGCAGAGCTTTTAGATGCTGCTGCACAAAATGATAATTGGACGTATGTACCAAATTCTATATTATTTAAAGAAAAGTATATAGTAGAAAGTGAGGAATTTGACTATTACAGAGAGCAATATGCCTTTTCTAGTAGTTTTTATCAATGGTTCGAAGATGTAGATAATGTATTTAATGATAATTATCAATTTAGCAACACCTACAATAAAGATAGTTGGAGTGTAATAGATCCTATAGTAGCTGGGGGTTTGGATGTAGCATCTGTTGGTCTTTCATTTATTGGTGCAGATGCCATTGCAGAAGGTATTGGCTTTGTATATTTTACAGTAAGAGGAGATTATGCTAATGCATCTGTTTACGCATTTGCACTTGCAGTACCAATACTATCCAGTGGAGAAGTTAAATTATTAAGAGCAGCTGCTAAAAATGGTATACTTTATTATAGAGGCTTAAAATACGCTGTTAAAAGTGGTGAGTTAACAGTAAGGTCATTAGGCACACTGTCTTATAAGAATGGTAAAATCCTTACGTTTTTTGATTTGTTGGACGAAAGCGTACCAACAAATGTTTTAAACGATTTTAGAATTAAATTAGACCAAGGAGTCTTTGATAATAGTCAGCTTAAATCCGTTTTAGAAAAGGACAGTGGTTTAAAGAGGCTAGAAGCCCTTGAAAATCTGGTCTATGGTAATACTCTTGTAGGTCAAATTGATAATATTCTTGCAGATATTAGAAATTTAGAAGGTGTTGCAAATTCTACTTTAAATCAATTTGTAGCAGGACTAAATAATGCAGAAGCTTTATCAGATGGCGCCCGTTTAGCTCTTTTAGAAAAAGTAAAGGCGTTAAACGGAGACGCCCATAAGTTCATTGACGATTTTGCTGAAGATGTCGATAAACTGACCACCATAGCGGGGAAACCGGAGTTGGTAGACTGGTGGGGGGCTGTCAATCATTTACCCGATGCTATTAAGCTCGAACCCAGTGTTCTTTCGAAATTGAATGACATTGCTAGCAGAGGAAGAGGGATAGATTTACCAAAATTAGAAACTGCTCTGAAAGGTGATTTAGGTGATGTTTTAGGAAGTGCGACAGGCGATGACCTAACCAAAATATTGAATAGATTGGATGCTGATCATGTGACAGGGTCGCATCTTGACGCTATTACTTCTAGACTTGGAAATGCTCAATATGGTATTAAACAAGACCTGATTGATAACCCTAGTTGGTTTGAAACTTTTGACGATGTATTGCAGGAGCCAGGTAGATACTGGGATATTTTAGCAGAAGGTAATTTGGTTTCTGGGTCTCCGTTGGCAAAATGGGGTCAAGGGAAATGGTGGAAGAATTTGAGAGACTTTGCAAATAATTTTGAAACTGGGGCAGCTCGTTCAAGATTTCAAACAGACTTAGGTTTGGATGCTGATAAGATAGTAGAACAGGTCACTTTAGAGGTTAACGGCACAAAAATTAGAATTGATTATTTAGGAGTCGATGATGCTGGCAAATTCCATTTAGGTGATGCGAAATTTTCTACGAAAGATAAGAGTTGGTCATCGAGTTGGTTAGATGCTGCTACCCCCAATCAAAGTACAGTTTATCCTTTGTTTGAATCTGGAAGTGTAAATAGCATAGTTGTTAAAGTCAGTGACTCAGAAAAGGCAACATTGTTATTGCAGCGTTTAGGTCTTGCAAATAATAGTACAATAGATTTTGCAAACACTAGTTTAAGAATATTTGGTAGTGATGCTGGACAGACTACCGTTAAATCAGTTATTGCAATAAAAAACTAAAGATTTGAATAAAAAGCTAAATCAAGAGATAAAAAGTAAGGTAACTGATGCTTTATCAGATTACTATATAAATCAAGGATTTAAACTCAAAAAATCAACAAAGGAATTTTTAAAAGGTGATTTTTCCGTTTTTTGGGGAGAGTCAAGTAAAGGGGTCGACTCTGTAGTTTTTAGACCAAGTATTACATTGGAAAACAAAGAGATATCAAATATTCAGTCTGTTATTTTTCCAGAGTCCTTAAAAAATAATACTATAGTTAGGGTGCTAGATTTGGACTTTGCTGAAGAGTTTGGAGTTGGTGATTTTGAATCTCCTTTTGTTGATAATCATGGATTAGACGGGAAATCCTATTACTACCGTGTAGCAATTGATACAAATGTTGAACCTATCGTATCTGATCATATTAGATTTATGGAATCAATCGGTTTACCTTTTATTGAAAAACTAAGTTCTTTGGAAGGAATACATGAGTACATCAATGAAAGGGTGTTAAAAGTAGACGATGCATTATTAAAGATAGATGAAAAGCAGAAAGAGCTTAAAAAAGGCTATGGCAAAAGGGAAGTTTTGAGCGGTGTTGTGGTATCATACCTTTTAAAAAGAGGAGATACCAATTTGCTATTAAAAAGAATAAAGCTGCTTTTTGAAGGAAATGACTATGTCCTTAATGATGTGAGGAAAATTGAAGAGTATTTTAAAAGTCAATCCTCCCCTACTAGCGCTAGTTTGTAACTAGTGCCGTACCAGTAAAGTATTAAGTGAAAAGTAAAAAGTAAAAATTACCGTTTGTATTTGTCATGCTGAAATTATTTGAGCATCTCGTTTTAAAGAAATGTATGCTGTCATTTCGAAAGGAATAGCAGCGGTTTTGTTTTGTTGTTCACTATTTAGCGCAAAATAGGTATCATATTTAAATTGATAAGATTGTTTTCTTGAATTATTGTACTTTACTCACTCTTATGGGCACTAGTTACAAACTAGCGCTAGCGGGGGGGTGAACCATATACTTGGCATCATCATCAAGATGGAACAAGTATGTATCCTGTTAGAAAGGAAATTCATGACGCTATAATTGGAAAGCATACAGGAGGAAGAGAGATTGTAACAAAGTATCCTGAATTAAAGGGCTTTTTAACGAGCCTTAATTTTATGAATAGAATAGGACTAGAATTATTAAAACAAGTCGATAAGAATGTAGAGGGTTTTTCGGATTTGGTATCTAACCCAATTCTACCTTCAGTGTTTTTGAATTTTATCTCTTTATATAAGATAGGTTATCAATCATTTAAGTTAGAAAAGATTGTTCTTGATGATCAAGGGATGGACTTATATCCATTAACATCAATCAGTATGTATGATGGTGTAGAAATGAATGGAGAGGAATATTTTAGCACAATCGACCATATCTTTCCACATCAAAAAATTCTGGAAGAAGTTAAGAAATATCAAAGCAAAGAAGAAAATTGGAACACGAAAGGATTTATCCAAATAGGGTTAATGCTTCATGGAGATGTACTTCTGTTAGGCGTGGAAGACGAAAATAAAGATGAAATTTGGAGGTACGGACAAGGTTTGTTAAACCAAGTTCATTCAAAATTGGAAGACAATATTTTTGACTTTTTTATGCGAGCGAAAGAGGTTTTGTTAGAAGATGATATTGAAGACTGGGGAATTAATTCCTCTCGAATTTACAAACTTCTCAAAGAAGACTTTTGGCGAGTTAAAGAATAAATAGATATTGAGAGCCTCACTTTGGTGGGGCTTTTTACTTATTAGCGTATGCCTGTCCAGCTTTATGGTCTCTAATAATGAGGTCTATAAAGTGAAAAATCCTTTCCCCCCGCTAGCGCTAGTTTGTAACAAGTGCAGTACCGAGTAAGAAGTGTGAAGTATTAAGTAGAAAGTACAAAGTATTGTCTGTTTTCATCATGCTGAACAAGTTTCAGCATCTTGTTTTAAACAAATATATGGTGTCATTTCGATAGGAATAGTGTAGCTATGACTGAGAAATCTGTTAAGAAGTAAAAAGTACGAAGTACAAAGTAGAAGTACTGTCTGTATTCGTCATGCTGAACTTGTTTCAGCATCTTAGTGTTGTAGTAATGAGAATTTCTATTTCATAAATTGCTATTGCTGTCAGATCGAGCGCAGTCGAGACCTCTTAGCAAGTAAAAATTGCCATATGTTATTCAATTCCTTGGTAAATTCATTTTAGCACTTTACTTCTATCCACGAAAAACGAAAAACGAAAAACGAAAAACGAAAAACGAAAAACGAACAACGAACAACGATTGACCATCAACCCAACACCCAAACAAAACACAACTTTCCGTATTTTTGCAGCCAATTTAGTATAGCAGCAATACAACCATGAAATACAGAAGACTCACTAAAGAGCAGTTAGAAGAGCTACACCAAGAGTTTATCAACTTTTTAGCAACCCAGAGCATCACCGCAACGGAATGGGAGCAATTAAAAAAAGATAAGCCTTCAGTAGCAGAAGAAGAGCTAGATGTGTTTAGCGATTTAATCTGGGAAGGGGTTTTAAATAAGGTAAACTATTTAGAAAATATCTCGGAACGCCACATGCATCTGTTTCATTTAGAAGAGAAAGAGATGAAACTGATTTCCGTAAAAGTGATGAATCCAGAAATAGACCTGCGCACCAAAGAAGGTTTTGGTTGGTTTAAAAAGAACTGGCAATCAGACTTTGTAGAATACCTCACCGCATCCAAAGCATACAGCCACGATAAAAATGTAGATAAGTTTGAGCTTATTAAACAAGGGGCTGTCATAACCAAAGGGGAATTGTACCAATGGTTCGATGCTATTATAGAAAACTAAATATTGAAATAAACGGTCGGCTTAGCCCAGCTTTGGCAGGGCAGCCATGGCAACTTATATTTGCATTTTAAATACAACTTATGGCCCAAAAACCAAGTATACCTAAAGGAACTCGCGATTTTTCTCCAGTAGAGGTCGCTAAGCGTAACCACATTATCAAAACCATAAAAAAGCATTTTGAAACCTTTGGGTTTATGCCCATAGAAACGCCAAGTTTTGAGAATTCGGATACTCTTTTGGGCAAGTACGGAGAAGAGGGCGACCGTCTAATCTTTAAGATTTTAAATTCGGGCGACTTTATTTCTAAAGTTGATGATGTAACGTACAGTTCTAAAAATAGCAGTACCATAGCACCTAAAATTACGGAGAAAGCCCTGCGGTATGACCTTACGGTACCGTTTGCGCGGTATGTGGTAATGCACCAGAACGAGATAGATTTTCCGTTTAAACGCTACCAAGTACAGCCAGTTTGGCGGGCAGATAGACCGCAAAAAGGTAGGTTTAGGGAGTTTTACCAGTGCGATGCCGATGTGGTGGGTGCCAACAGCCTGCTACAAGAGGTGGAGTTTGTACAGTTGTACGATGCTGTTTTTACAGATTTAGGACTTAGCGGTACTACCATTAAACTAAACAACAGAAAAGTGTTGTCTGGTATAGCGGAGGTAATTGGCGCACAACACCTACTGGTAGATTTTACCGTGGCTTTGGATAAGTTAGATAAGATTGGAGAAGAAAAAGTAAAAGAAGAAATGTTGGCCAAAGGCATTTCCGCAACTGCAATTGCAAAAGCACAACCACTTTTTAATATGCAAGGTTCCGTAGCGGAGCAATTAGACCAACTAAAAGATTTGTTGGTAACTTCTGAAGTGGGGATGAAAGGTGTGGCAGAGCTAGATGAGATTCTAGAAACCGTAACCGAGTTAGGGCTTAAGTCTGCCAAGCTAGAACTAGATGTTACTTTGGCCCGTGGATTAAATTATTATACGGGTGCTATTTTTGAAGTAGCTGCACCAGAAGGCGTAAAAATGGGGTCTATTGGTGGCGGTGGCCGCTATGACGACCTTACCGGTATTTTTGGACTTAAAGATGTGAGTGGCGTTGGTATTTCTTTTGGTCTAGACCGTATTTATTTGGTGTTAGAAGAGCTGGATTTGTTTCCAAAAGCTATGGAGCAGTCTTTAGATGTGTTATGCCTAAATTTTGGACAAAAAGAAGGTCGTGCCGCATTGCGTTTGGTTACCGCATTACGTGGTCATGGTTTGCGTGCAGATTTGTATCCGTCTTCAACCAAAATGCAAAAACAATTTAAATATGCGGATAAGCGCAATGTACCGTATGTTATTCTTTTAGGTGAAAGTGAAATTGCCCAAGGCGAATTTACCGTAAAAGACATGGCCAAAGGCGAGCAAACCAATTATAACCTTACCGATTTGGAAGCTTTTGTTACTAAGGTGAAGCAGCAGTAATTTGTTATCAAGTCGGGCGTAATTGAAGCCTTAATTGAATTAGAAAGTACTAAGTGCGAAGTATAAAGTACAAAGTGCTAAATACTTTCGTCATGCTGAACTTGTTTCAGCATCTTGTTTCTAAAGAATTTATGGTGTCATTTCGATAAGAAAAGCGAAGCTTTGACCGAGGAATCTTTTTGGAAGTAACAAGAACGAAGTACAAAGTATTAAGTGTCGTCTGTATTCGTCATGCTGAACTTGTTTCAGCATCTTGTTTCTAAAGAATTTACGGTGTCATTTTGATAAGAAAAGCGAAGCTTTGACCGAGAAATCTTTTTGGAAGTAACAAGAACGAAGTACAAAGTATTAAGTGTCGTCTGTATTCGTCATGCTGAACTTGTTTCAGCATCTCGTTTTAGGGAAATTTACGGCGTCATTTTGATAAGAAAAGCGAAGCTTTGACTGAGAAATCTTTTTTGGAAGTAAAAAGTACGAAGTACAAAGTATTAAGTGCCGTCTGTATTCGTCATGCTGAACTTGTTTCAGCATCCCACCCACCTGCTAGCGTTCGAGTAATTGCAGTACCCACCTGTAACGGTTACGCTACCTAGTAAGCAATACCCTGTGACTTCAGGCTGTAAAAGTTTAAAATTGCTTGTGGACCGTATAAACTGATTTATTTTTAGTAAGTCAGAATATTTAGCTTACCCTTGTGGGTATTAGTTACAAACTAGCGCTAGCAGGGTTAGCTTAAAATAATGTTTTTATATCCATATTTGCTAAATATCATTAATATAAATATCTTTAAGCTATCAAAGCCTTAAAAAATGAACATAAGTTTCACTAAAAAACAGGAAGAGTACATTGCCAAACAAGTAGCTTCAGGTGAGTACCAGAACAATAGCGAAGTAATCAGGGATGCGCTACGGTTGCACGAGATTTATCGTGAAAAGGTTATTGCAGATTTAAGGGCTGAAATTGAAAAGGGTTTAAGCAGTGGCATTAGCAAAAGATCGGTAAAAGATATTATCGATGCAAAACGCAAATCCAAGAAAACGGCTTGATGACCTCCCACAAACTTAAATTATTCTTGTTAACCAAAGATGCAGATTCAGATTTAGATGAAATTTTTGATTATTCAGAAGCTGAATTCGGATTTAATAAAGCAGTTAAATATTTATCTGATTTTGAAAATTTATTTGAACAACTGGTTAAAAATCCCAATCTCGGAAGAGAGCGAAATGAAATAAAAAAAGGTATTTATAGCATTATTGAAAATGAGCATATTGTATTTTATGAAATACATGAAAATCATATTTTGATTGCAAGAGTATTACATGGTAGAAAGGATATTCCTAAATTTATTAAATAACGGAGGTAGCAAATTATTTGAGATGAAAAAAATTCTCAAAAACAATACCTAGTTACAACCCATCAATTGGAAGAATTAATCAATTTGGTCTAAGACAATACTCCCAACTAGCGCTAGTTTTCAACTATTGCTGTACTTAGTAAGAAGGGTAAATTACTGAGTAGAAATTGAAGATTATAAAGTATTGTCTGTTTTCGTCATGCTGAACTTGTTTCAGCATCTCGTTTTAGGGAAATTTATGGTGTCATTTCGATAAGAAAAGCGAAGCTTTGACTGAGAAATCTTTTTGGAAGTATCAAGAACGAAGTACAAAGTATTTAGTATCATCTGTATGCGTCATGTTGAACTTGATTCCGCATCTCGTTTCTAAAGAATTTATGGTGTCATTTCGATAAGAAAGGCCAAGCTTTGACCGAGAAATCTTTTTGGAAGTAATAAGAACGAAGTACAAAGTATTAAGTGTCGTCTGTATTCGGCATGCTGAACTTGTTTCAGCATCTCGTTTTAGGGAAATTTACGGCGTCATTTTGATAAGAAAAGCGAAGCTTTGACTTGGAAGTAACAAGAACGAAGTATTAAGGAGTAAGTCTCTTTTGTATTCGTCATGCTGAACTTGATTCAGCATCTTATTTCTAAAGAATTCACGGTGTCATTTCGATAAGAAAAGCGAAGCTTTGACTGAGAAATCTGTTAAGAAGTGCAAAGTAAAAAATACGGAGGACCGTATTTCCTCTAATGTCTAAGTAAATTCATTCACTTAACTATCAACGAAAAACGAAAAACGAAAAACGAACAACGAACAACTATCGTTTAAGTCGAGCCTGTATTTCTTTACAAATCAGCTTATAATAATCGGAGCCATGCGGCACGTAGGCATTCGTCTGTGCAAGACCCCATATTTCTTCTGCGAACCTCAAGAGCGGTTTTAATTGTAACGCTTTAACCTCAGATTCTTGTTTGGTTAATTGGGATAGGGGTACGGTAAGCGCACATAAATACACCTGGTGAAATTCGTTATCCTGTATGCCATTAGGATGGGTATGCATCGCTTTTATAACGGCAATTTTCTCTAACTGTTCAGGTTTAATCGTTAATCCAATCTCCTCTAAAACTTCCCGCACAGCGGCAATCTCATACGCTTCGCCTGCGGCAATATGCCCCGCAACGGAAACATCCCAAAGTAGGGGATGGGTGGCCTTGTTTTTTCCACGTTGTTGTAGCAAAACTTCACCTCGGTTGGTATAAAACCAAACATGTACCGTAGGGTGGAAAAGTCCACGTTGGTGTGCTTCGGACTTAAGCAAAACGGTTCCCGTTGGGGAACCGTCTTCATGCAATATATCTATTAATTCGTCCATAAAAGACTACTCAAAATAACTAAAGGTTTCCCCGTCTTTAATGTTCAATAGGGTTTCGTAAATCAGTTTTATCACGTTTTCTACATCATCTCTATGTACCATTTCTACCGTGGTATGCATATAGCGTAAAGGTAGAGAGATTAATGCAGAAGCTACACCACCATTGCTATAGGCAAAAGCATCGGTATCCGTGCCGGTATATCTGGAAGAAGCCTGTCTTTGGAACGGGATGTTCTTTTCTTCCGCAGTGGCTAAAATTAAGTCGCGCAACTTCTGTTGTACCGCAGGCGCATAGGAAACTACAGGGCCTTTGCCAATATGGGTTTCGCCTTGGGTTTTCTTGTCAATCATTGGGGTAGTGGTATCGTGCGTTACGTCTGTAACAATGGCCACATTAGGTTTAATGCGTTGGGTAATCATTTCTGCACCACGCAAACCAATCTCTTCTTGAACCGAATTGGTTATGTACAATCCAAAAGGTAGTTTTTTTCCATTTTCATGTAACAAACGAGCCACCTCTGCAATCATAAATCCGCCCGCACGGTTATCAATGGCCCGGCACACAAATTTATCGTTGTTCAGTACTTGAAATTCGTCTGGGTAGGTAATTACACAACCCACGTGTACGCCCATTTTTTCTACCTCTTCTTTGTCTTTTGCACCTATATCTATAAATATATTATCAACTTTTGGTGCTTCTTCTTTTTCGTTTTTACGAGTGTGGATGGCCGGCCAACCAAAAACGCCTTTTACAATACCGTTCTTGGTATGTATGTTTACCCATTTAGACGGTGCAATTTGGTGGTCACTACCGCCATTTCTAATCACATAAATAAGACCATTATCGGTAATGTAATTAACATACCAAGATATTTCATCAGAATGGCCTTCAATTACCACTTTGTATTTTGCGTCTGGATTTATAACCGCAACAGCAGTACCGTAGGTATCTGTGATAAACTCATCTACGTACGGCTTTAGGTAATCCATCCATATTTTTTGCCCTTCCCATTCGTAACCGGTAGGGGAAGCATTATTTAGATATTTCTCAAAAAATGCTAACGACTTTTCGGTAAGTATGCTTTTCTCTGCCATAGTTTTATATTTCAATACAAACTTAGCAATTTAAAGAGGATTTAATAATATGAGCTGTTTCTAATCGTTACCTTTGGTAAGGTTTTTGTTCTAAAAGATGGCATGAAAAAAATAGTTACACTTTTGGCACTGTTTTATGCGGTTGTAGTAATTGGGCAACAGAAAGAAATGGATTCTACTGCCTATTTGGTGCGTATGGAAGGGGATACTACTTGGACCCAAACAATTGCTTTGGACGATGTATATATTTTTGGAAAACTTTCTTTTAAAGATAAAAAGGAACGGTTGCGTTACTATATACTTAGAAGAAAAACGTTGAAAGTATACCCGTATGCAAAAATGGCCGCAGAACGCTTAGTAGAGCTGAACGATAGTTTAACAAAAATTGACAAAAAACGCCACCAGAAAAAGTATACCCGCAAGGTTCAAAAATATATTGAGGGCGAATTTTCTGATGAACTTAAAAAGCTTACCCGTACAGAAGGTCAGATTTTAATAAAGCTAATTCATAGACAAACGGGAACAACCGCTTTTGATTTGGTAAAAGAGCTGCGTAACGGTTGGCGCGCCTTTTGGTACAATACTACGGCAAGCGCCTTTAAAATAAGTCTTAAAGAAGAGTTTAAACCCCAAAGTGTGCACGAAGATTATTTAATAGAAGACATCTTACAGCGTGCTTTTGCCGCCAATCAATTAAAACGGCAAAAATCGGTTTTAGATTATGATTATGCGGAGTTGAGCAATAAATGGAAAACCACCAAAACGGAATCTGGCAGCAATTAGGTTTTGGTCTTTTTACCAAATACTGCGTCCATAACCAGTTGCACAGACCTAAAACCCATATAAATGGCGGCTATTGCCAAAACAATACCAATTATAAGTACAGGGTAATACAATACGTTTTCGGTGTTTTTAAAAGCCTGATAAAGGACAAAAGGAGCTAAAAACATTAAAAAAACCGTTTTTAAAAAAGATTTAATGCCTTTTACCAGTACGTCTTTATCCGTTCTTCTCATAATGTAAAGATAGTTAAGCCCCTGTTAGAATTTAAAATTATAGGTCACGGATGGGATTAAACCAAATATGGCGGTTCGGGTGGCTTCGTTTCTACCATTGTCTTCATTTCTACTAAAGTTGATAGAGGCCGCATTACGTCTATTGTAAACATTATAGATACTAAACACCCATTCGCCTTGTAATTTTCTGTTTTTATTTTTTCTAGGCGTTAAAGTGGCCGATAGGTCTAAGCGGTGGTAAGCCGGTAAACGGGTTTTGTTTCTTTCGCCATAAATGGGCACTACCAAGCCCTGTTGTTGAAACTGCCCCACGGGATAGTTGGTAGGTTGCCCCGTTTGGAAGATAAAATTGGAACCAAAAGACCATTTATCGTTGAGTTCGTAGTTGGCGTTTATAGATAGGTCATGCGTTTTATCATACGCACTGGCATACCAATTACCATTATTAATTCCGGTTTCTACTGCCGTTCTACCAGGGGTGCGTTGTTCTGAACGCGATAGGGTATAGGACAACCAACCGGTTAGGTCACCTTCATTTTTCCTGAATAGGAATTCTAGCCCGTATGCCCTTGCCTGCCCATTCAAAATTACTTGTTCTATAGCATTGTTGGCTATTAAATCTGCCCCATCTATATAATCTATACGGTTTTGGATGTCTTTATAAAAGCCTTCTACTTCTAGCGTGTAATCGCCTCCATTTATCGTTTTAAAATAGCCTAGGGCATATTGGTCTAGCAGCTGTGGTTGTACAAAAGGTCCGCTGGGCGTCCAAACATCCAAAGGAGTAGGGGAACTGGTATTGGATAATAAATGTAGGTACTGGGCTAGTCTGGTATAACTTGTTTTTATACTTGAATTATCGTTTAGGGAATAGGCAATTGCAAGCCTTGGTTCTAAATTGGTGAACTTTGCCAAACTGCCACCTCTGCCCGGTGTAAGTGTATCTATGGGGGTTGCTTCTTTATACACTTGTTGGCGTTCGTCAAAAACTACGGCTTGGTTGTTTTGGTAGGCAAAAAATTCATCTTGTCCCAACCGATTGAAATGACTGACCCGCAGCCCGTAATTAACGGATAGTTTATTGGATATTTCATGTTCTACATCTATATAAGCAGCTGCCTCATTTGCATACTTTTTGGTAAGCTGGTCTTCAATTATGCCCGAGTTAGACCGGTTTGGTGTAATTTCTCCGGGATTAAACACATAATAAATGTTATTTAGGCCATAATTAATTTGAAGTTTGTTGTTCAGGTAATGTTTTAAATCATACTTCACATTAAAATTCTGAATGCCAGAATCCCACTCAAATCCTACAAAATCGAGTTCCAAACCGTAGTAATAATCCGAATAGATGAGCGAAAGATTGGAAAATAGCCTATCATTGAACAAATGGTTCCAGCGTAGATTACCAACGGCGTTACCATATACATTTACAAAACTCTCGTTTAGACTAAATAAATCACGACCAAAATAACCGGATAAATACAGACTGTTGTTCTCGTTTATTCTGTGGTTAATTTTGGTATTTACATCATAGAAATAGGCTTTGCTATCAATATCAAATAGCGGTAAAAATAAATGGGCGTAAGAAGACCTTCCTCCAATTAAAAATGCGGTACGATCTTTTTGAATAGGCCCTTCTATTAACAAACGGCTGGCCACGGCACCTACACCACCATTTACTTTAAATTCTTTACTATTGCCTTCTTTCTGGTAAATATCCAAAACAGAGGAAACACGACCACCGTACCTAGCCGGGATACCTCCCTTATACAATTTTAAATCCTTTATGGCATCTGGATTAAAAACAGAGAAAAAGCCGAACAGATGCGAAGAGTTAAAAACAGTAGCTTCGTCTAACAATATAAGATTTTGATCTACGGCTCCACCTCTTACGTTGAACCCAGAAGAACCCTCGCCGGCATTGGTAACCCCAGGTAAAAGAACTAAAGATTTAATAACATCTGCCTCTCCTAAAACAACTGGAACTTTTTTAATGGTAGCCGCAGAGAGGGTGTTTACGCTCATTTGAGGTTTGCGCACATCTAGCCGTTCTACGTCTTCAGAAACCACTACTTCTGCCAATTGTTCTGCCTCTTCCGTTAGGGCAAAATCCATTTTGGTGTTTTGTTCCAAATTTACGGTTACGTATTCCTCTTTAAAACCCATATAGGAAACAACTATTTGGTAACTGCCTTGTGGTAGTGTTAAGGAGTAAAACCCATATTCATTGGTTACGGTACCAGTGCTAAGGTTGGCCACGGCAACGGTAACACCAATTAAGGTTTCGTTACTGCTCGCTTCTTTAACTACCCCGCTCAGGGTATATTTTTCTTGTGCATAACCAGTAATTGAATAGTAGCTAAATACGAATAGCAACAGTATTTGCGCGTATTTTAGGGGATTGGAGCTGTAATTTCTTTGCATTATTCTATACGGATTAGGGCGATATCTGTTTCGCTTAGGGCAAAATAACCAAGGGCGTAGTTCTCTGGGTTGGTGGTGTTGTAAAGGTTACCTCTAACATTTGCAGGTGCAACGCCAAAACCGCCACCACCACCATTTTCACCAGATTGGGTTAATATTTGCTCAGTGTAAGCAGCAAAATCTTTATCAATCCCCAATAGGGTAATGGTTAATAAATCACCGGGTTCTACCTCTTCATAGTAATACGAAAAGGTTAGTCCATTATCCATATAATATTCATCATCCGAAACCAAAAAATTATTAAACCCAAAAGCAAAAAGGTAGTAGTTGCGTTCACCAACCACATCCTTGAATGAAATAATAACCTCCGTTTCTTCTTCTTCGTCTATTAGAAAACCATCGCCTTGGGTAACACTTTCAATGGTGCCGCTACGCATAAGCTGGGTTGTGGCCGTGTACGTTTCGTTGTTATAGGTAATAATTAGGGAATAAGCTCTGTTGAACTCCAAATCAGGGATTCCTTCACGGAATATTCCGGGTTCGTTTTCTTGTAGAGGATAGGTTTCTTCTGTGGTTTCGTCCCGTAATAGAACGGTGGCATTTTCTGCTGCAGGCACTTCTTGGTCAAAAAAAGGAGCGGTTAAAGTAAGTTTAACCTCTCCTGCAGTGACAGGTTCACCATCATTAAAATTATAACCAATTATTGCATCTACTACCAATCTAGGTTCTGATGTTTCTAAATCTACATCTATGGGATCTTCACAGGCAATAAAAAGAACCCCCAGGATTAAAATTCTAGCAATTTTTTTAACTAACATGGGTAACTAATAGATTCCAAAAGTAGGTAATGGAAGCCATAGTTACCCATGCTTAACTTTTTTTTAAAGGTTTAATCCTTATGCTATTTTAGCTAAAATGGCATTAAAGGTTGCAGAAGGTCTCATTGCTTTAGAGGCCAATTCGGAATCTGGAAGATAATACCCGCCAATTTCTACCGCTTGCCCTTGTGCGTCTATTAATTCTTGTGCAATAACCGTTTCTTTTTCTGTCATTTCCTGGGCTATTGGTCCAAAGGTGTTTTTTAACGCATTGTCTTTGTCTTGCGCTGCCAATTCTTGTGCCCAGTACAGTGCCAAATAGAAATGACTGCCTCTAGTATCTCTTTCGTTTACTTTTCTAGAAGGAGACTTATCGTTTAACAAGAAACGTTCTGTAGCCTTGTCCAAAGTTTCTGCTAAAACCAATGCGGTTGAATTATTGTTCTTTTCGCCATAATGCTCTAGAGAAACACCTAGGGCTAGGAACTCTCCAAGTGAATCCCAACGTAAATGCCCTTCTTCTACAAATTGTTCTACGTGCTTTGGGGCGGAACCACCAGCACCTGTTTCAAATAAGCCACCACCATTCATTAACGGTACAATGGAAAGCATTTTAGCACTGGTACCTACCTCTAAAATTGGAAATAAATCTGTTAGGTAATCTCTTAAAACATTACCGGATACAGAGATGGTATCTTTACCATCTTTCATTCTTTTTAAGGTGAATTCCGTTGCTTTTAGCGGAGAAAGTATATGTATCTCTAAGCCTTCCGTATCGTGCGCTTTAAGATATTCGTTTACCTTTTTTATTAATTCCGCGTCATGTGCTCTATCTTCATCTAGCCAGAAAACAGCAGGCCACCCTGTTGCTTTGGCCCTTGAGATAGCCAACTTTACCCAGTCTTTTATAGGTTCATCTTTTACTTGACACATTCTCCAGATGTCTCCCGCTTCAACTTCATGTTGCATTAGAACGGCACCGGTAGCTTCGTCTATAACTTTTACCGTACCAGCTTGGTCTAACTCAAAGGTTTTGTCATGAGAACCATATTCTTCTGCTTTTTGGGCCATAAGACCTACATTGGGCACGGTACCCATAGTAGTTGGGTCAAAAGCACCATTTTCTTTACAGAAATCTATTGTTGCTTGGTAAATGGCAGCGTAACTACTATCTGGAATTATGGCTTTGGTATCTTGTAAATTTCCATTTTTGTCCCACATTTTTCCAGAGTTACGTATCATAGCGGGCATAGATGCATCTATAATAATATCACTTGGAACATGTAAATTGGTAATACCTTTATCTGAGTTTACCATTGCCAAATCTGGCCCGTTTGCTATGGTGTTGGCAATAGCTTCCTCAATTTCTTTTCTTTTGCTTTCCGATACATTTTCCAGTTTATCAAAAAGACTTTCTAAACCATCATTTGGAGAAACACCAGCTTCTTTTAATTCGGTCTCATACGTATTAAAAACGTCTCCAAAATAAGCTTTTACCGCATGACCAAAAATAATAGGGTCACTCACTTTCATCATTGTTGCCTTTAAGTGTAAGGAAAGTAATAGACCTTTTTCCTTTGCTTCTGCCACCTCTTTTTGTAAAAATGCGGTTAGTGCCGCTTTGCTCATCACGGTTGCATCAACAATTTCCTTATCTAATAGGGACAAACCTTCTTTTAAGATGGTAGTGCCATTGTTGTTTTCTAAAACAATTTTAACTGCCGTGGCTTGGTCAAGCGTCAATGATTTTTCATTAGATCTAAAATCACCAGAGGTCATGGTAGCCACATGGGTTTGGGAGTCTTTATTCCATGCGCCCATTTTATGTGGATTATTCTTGGCGTAATTTTTAACGGCTTTTGGAGCTCTACGATCAGAGTTACCTTCACGCAATACCGGGTTTACCGCACTACCTTTAATTTTGTCATACTTGGCCTTAATCTCTTTTTCTTCTTGATTTTTAGGCTCAGAAGGATAATTGGGAAGATTATATCCCTTTCCTTGTAATTCTTCTATGGCTTCTGTAAGCTGTGGTATAGAAGCACTGATGTTTGGCAATTTTATTATGTTGGCCTCAGGGGTTTTAGCAATTGCACCTAGACTGGCAAGATCATCAGAAATTTGTTGGTCTTCCTTTAGGTATTCTGGAAATGTGGCTATAATTCTACCAGCTAAAGAAATGTCTTTGGTTTCGATATCTATAGCAGCGGTTTTGGTAAAGGCTTGTACTATTGGAAGAAAAGATTGCGTAGCAAGCGCTGGGGCTTCGTCTGTTTTAGTGTAGAGTATTTTTGCCATTTAAAAAGTTTTGTTTTTAAGCGTGGCAAATATACAATTTTAACGGTGTCTAAATTGTGCTAGATTACTAATTTGGAATACAAAAAGGGCATTTAATGTTAAAAGCCATGTTAATACAGCTGTACTAACATGGCTTTCTTAGTAATTCTAGTAATCTCTTCTAGAATTCTAAAATTTGCCTTAGCATAAGAGCATAGGCAAGTTGACGTTTACATTATTAAAAATTACTTTTAATAATTTTTGGTTGTAGCGTTTTCCAACTTTGTCAAAACAAGTTTTACCCAACTGTTCGCACACAAAGTAAATGTTGTGATACATACTTTTTTGGAAGGTGGCCAAAAGCCAGGCATCCATATAGGAAACACATCAATTTAATAAAGAACGTCTACTTTCTAAATTGTAAGGTTATATCCTTTCAACACTACTAATTTAATCAAAAAACTAAAACCACCTAATTTTTTAACATATTAAAAATGAACAGTTTATGAACTAAGGTTGTTCACATTTGTTCATAAAAAAAGCACCCTTAGTGGGTGCTTTTTGTATATGGTTAAAACCTAACTTAAGAACGAATTTCTTTAAGTCTTGCTTTTTTACCTCTAAGTTGTCTAAAGTAGAAGATTCTTGCTCTACGTACTTTACCTCTTTTGTTAACTTCAATTTTTTGTAAAGCAGGCATGTTAATAGGAAAAATACGCTCAACACCTACAGTACCACTCATTTTACGAATTGTAAAAGTTTCGGTTGCACCACTACCTCTTCTTTGGATAACTACACCTCTAAAGAACTGGGTTCTTGTTTTTTCACCTTCCTTAATTTCATAGTAAACAGTGATGGTGTCTCCTGCAGAAAATTTAGGAAATTCTTTTTTTGCTACGAATTCGTCTTCTACAAACTTAATTAAAGATTCCATTTTAATCTTTTTAATTGGTTTAATAAGAACAACTTACACGGTTATCGTCAGAGGTTGTAAATATGCGAGTGCAAAATTAGTTTTAATTTTTTATTGGACAAGCGTTTCTCTTGATTTTTTATTGGTTTTTAGCTTTAGGAAGTCTCACAACAAATAATATAAGACCTATTGCCAACAAGAGGCTTGGAAATACCGCCAATAAATTAAAAATCATTTGTGCGGAAACAAGAGATTCTACAGATTTTCTAGCATAAATAAGAGGCACAAAAAAACGGCCTGCAAATACAAATAATTCTAAAAGGGCGCCAATTAGTATTAGGTAGCTAGGTACTCCTTTTCTTTTGTAAACCAATATAATGCCAAAAATTACGAATAGCATGACTACCATTAGACCTAAAATACCGGTGAGAATCGAGTAAATATTAAAGTGTTCCATCCGTGCTTATTGGTCTAATAAATCTGGTCTACGCTCTTTTGTTCTTTTTAAAGCTTGTTCTTCCCGCCATTTTTCAATTTTTGGAAAGTTACCGGTGGTCAAAATTTCAGGAACCTTATATCCGTTGTAGTCTGCTGGTCTTGTATATACAGGTGGTGCCAATAAATTATCTTGGAACGTATCTGTTAACGCTGAGGTCTCGTCATTAAGTACACCAGGAAGCAATCTAATTATTGCATCGGAAACTACTGCCGCGGCCAATTCACCACCAGACAACACGTAATCTCCTATGGATATTTCTTTTGTGATAAATAGGTCTCTTACTCTTTGGTCTACACCTTTGTAGTGCCCACATAGGATAATTATATTACCTTTTAATGATAATTCATTGGCAATACGTTGGTTAAACGTTTCACCATCAGGAGTCATATAAATTACCTCGTCATATTGGCGTTCTGCTTTTAAACCGTTAATACATTTCTCTATAGGTTCTATCATAAGAACCATACCCGCACCACCACCAAATTGGTAATCATCTACTTGCTTGTATTTATTGGAGGTGTAGTCTCTAAGTTGATGCAGATGCACTTCTACTAGACCTTTATCTATGGCGCGCTTTAGAATTGAGGCCTCAAAAGGACTTTTCAATAACTCTGGTAAAACCGTTATGATATCTATACGCACCTTAACATATATTTAGATTCGCTTAAATATTACTTACGATTCTTATTGATCTCGTCTTGTAATTTTCTGCTTATTTTTTGCTCTCTTTCCAAAGCTCTTCTCCTGTGCTGCTCGTATTCTGTTTCTAGTTCTGCCAAAGCATCTTTTGCTTGTATGGTTAAAGCATTACTATTTTTAAATTTATAGATGAAAAAAGCAAGGAAAATGATTAAGGCGAAAATAATAGACCAAACAATTAGCTTATAGGTACCCTTAGGCATTAAAGCACCCAAAAATTGAATGCTGTCTTTTTCTTCCGTTATATTTTCCAGATTGCTACTAGTTTCGCCAAGTCTAGCATTTAAACTGGTTATTTCAGTCTCATTTTTTTCTATGGTAGCTCTTAAACTGGAAATTGTACTATTGGCGTTTTTTATTGAATCCAATACGTTATTTTGAAGGGCTTCCAATTCTAATACCCTAACAACTTCATACCGCTTACCTTGAGCCCTATAATTTCCAGATTTTCTAATTAGTGTTTCAAATTGGCCTTTAATGGAATTGTCTTCTACCACATTCTCCTCAGTGTTTTCCTGTGCATACCCAAAAGTTAAGGATAATACCAATGTAAATAGGACAATAGAGAGGTTTTTCATAGTGTTTCGCTTTAGTGTTCTAATAGATTTTAATGGGGACTGGCGAAATTAAGCCAATAATACCAATCCCCAAAAAAACTTTTAATAATAGGTATATCGTCTCACCTTGGCTACATATTTGGCCAAACGGATTACCTGATGGCTATACCCGTATTCATTATCATACCAGATGTATAAAATGATGTTCTTTCCACTGTCATCTACAATGGTAGCTTTACTATCATAGATAGATGGGGCAGAGGTGCCCACAATATCAGAAGACACCAACTCATTACTTAAAGAATACTTAATTTGCTCAACTAAATCGCCCTCTAGCGCGTATTTTTTTAATATGGTATTCACGGCTTCTTTAGTGGTCTGGTTTTTCACCTCAAGATTTAAAATGGCCAAAGAGCCATTAGGAACTGGTACCCTTATAGCATTTGAAGTTAATTTGCCTTCAAGATTGGGCAATGCTTTTGAGACCGCTTTACCTGCTCCCGTTTCCGTTATGACCATATTAAGAGCGGCAGCCCTACCTCTCCTATATTTACTATGCATGTTATCTACCAAATTCTGGTCGTTTGTATAGGCATGAATAGTTTCTAAATGACCCTTTTCTATCTCTAAAGAATCATCTATTACCTTTAAAATAGGACTTATGGCATTGGTGGTACATGAGGCGGCAGAAAATATTGTTTCCTTATCTGGATTATGATCTAGATGATTTACCCCATGAACAATATTAGGTATTTCTTTACCGGGAGCCGTAAGCAAAACTTTGGCGCACCCTTTAGATTTTAAATGTCTACTTAATTCTTTGCGGTCTCTAAATGCTCCCGTATTGTCTATTACCAAGGCATCTTTAATACCATATTCCGTGTAGTTGATATCTTCTGGTTTGTTGGCAGTTATAAAGAAAATAGTGGTGCCATTAACCACTAGTGCTTTCTGCTCCATATCTACAGAGACCGTTCCACTAAACTCACCGTGAACAGAATCTGTTCGTAGCAGGGCCGCTCTTTTTTCTAAAACTTCTTGTGTAATTGTACCACGCGTTACTATTGCCCTAAGCCTAAGTTGATTGCCTTTACCGGTTTTAGCCATTAATTCCCTGGCTAACAATCTTCCTATTCTACCAAAACCATAAAGCACAACATCTTTTGGTTTAATGGTTTTGGTTTCGTGGGCATCATTTAGTTTATCTAGAACAAATGCTTTTACATTTAAATGCTCGCTTATTTGCGAGTGGTATTCATAAGTTAGTTTGCCAATATCTATTTTGGCAGGTGGCAAGGGTATGTCATTAATTGCCCTAAGTAATTCTACGGAATCAAAAATAGAAATGGGTTTTTGAACAAATTCCCCAGCATATTCATGTAGGTTGATAATATCACTTACGTTGCGGTCTATTACTTGATTTTTGAATAGTACAATTTCAATAGATTTATCGTACCATAGATCACTTATCAGTTTAATAAATTCCGTTGTGGCCTTTCTTCTGTCGGCCTGAAAAGCAAGTTCCTTTTCGTAGGATTTAATGTTGCTCATAACAGCTTAGATTGTCAGTTTAATTTTCGGCAAAAGTAGCATTTCAAACGTTTTCGTAAAAATATATCGACAATAAAAAAAGCACCTCATAGAGGTGCTTTCATCATGCAATTTTTTCAGGGTTTATTGAAAAATTAATCGTTCCCTTTCGCCATTTTCTCCCAACAGTGTAATACTAGTCCTTCCGTATCGGGTTATTTTTTGGAATAGCTCTTTTGCGTCTTCCACATCGCGTATCTCGTTATCATCAATAAGGATCATAACCTTATCTTCTAATTCATAACCTCTATAACGTTCTGGTACATTGGTAATCTTAACACCCTTCTTGGTCTTATATTTTTTCTGGTCTTCTTTTGAAAGATTTTTTACCTGCAGCCCCATAACCGGTAGTATTTCGGTTTGCCTTTTCTTGAGTTCAACTTCAAAAGTCTTGGTCTCGCCGCCACGGTCTACTAACACCTCAACCACATCACCCGGTCTTTTAGAAGATAAATAACCAGTTAATTCTGAGAATTTACTCACCTTAATATTCCCAACCTGTTTAATAATATCGCCCTCTTTAAGGCCTGCCTCTTCAGCTCCAGATTCGTCTTCTACACCGGCAACGTAAACACCATTTACTTGGTCAATATTCATTTCTTTAGCTTGCGGGCTATCTAAACTTAAAGCAGATATACCCAAAATACCTTTTTGCACTTTACCAAACTCTAGTAAATCATCTACCACTTTTTTGGCAATATTACTAGGTACCGCAAAAGAGTACCCTACGTAGGACCCGGTTTGCGATGTAATAGCAGTATTAATACCAATTAAATCGCCATTTGTGTTTACCAATGCGCCACCAGAATTACCGGGATTAACGGCTGCATCGGTCTGTATAAAAGATTGGTCTCTATTTGTACTTATTGATCTAGCTTTTGCACTTACAATACCTGCGGTTACTGTAGAGGTAAGGTTAAAAGGATTACCTACCGCTAAAACCCATTCTCCAATTTTAGCATTATCAGAGTCTCCAAACGCTAGGTAAGGTAGGGGATTCTCTACTTCAATTTTTAAAAGTGCAATATCAGAACTTGGGTCCGTACCCACTATTTCTGCTTCGTAACTTTTGTTGTTGTTCAAGGTTATTTCTAAAGAATTTGCCT
Source organism: Croceivirga radicis (assembly GCF_002072105.2). GTDB lineage: Bacteria > Bacteroidota > Bacteroidia > Flavobacteriales > Flavobacteriaceae > Croceivirga > Croceivirga radicis. The sequence goes on along the minus strand of NZ_MTBC01000003.1, from coordinate 259,180 downwards.
TATCTATAACATGGTTATTTGTTACAATGTAACCATCTGGTGAAATAATTACTCCAGATCCCGTACCAATTTGTGGAGTCTGGCCGCCTTTGAAACCATAGAAGAATTCCGCAAGCGGATTGGCGGGGCTCACCGTCATGTTTTTAACGTGTACCACCGCGTTAATGGTTTTCTCTGCCGCAACGGTAAAGTCAACCTCATTAATACCGGCACCTTTAGGGGAAGTAGGCATGCTGGTAGTTAAAAATGGTGTGGTCTCATTTTGAGCAACAAATGTAAATTGTTCTTTCTCAAAAAACAATTTATAGGCGCCGAGTGTGACACCACCGGCCAATAAGGCCACAAAAAATAATTGTGCTGTTCTTCTCATATCTATATAACTCTTTTTAAAACATTAAGCATTTTAAAAGTAGCCATAAATCGTGCCAATTTTAACAAATTAACGGCTTTTTAACTGCTAAACATTCCTTAAAGATTGTAGTATATTTGCGGCATGAAGACAGGACTCACATTAGAATTTTACAAGTATCAAGGTACCGGGAACGACTTTGTAATGGTAGATAATCGCAAAGATACTTTTCCAAAAGAAAATACAGATTTGGTAAAATTTTTATGTGATAGACGATTTGGTATTGGAGCAGACGGATTGATTCTTTTGGAAAATGACAACTTGTCAGATTTTAAAATGGTATACTACAATTCTGATGGTAATACGAGCACAATGTGTGGCAATGGTGGCCGATGTTTGGTGGCTTTTGCTAGAGATTTAGATATAATTAAAGACAAAACTACGTTTAATGCAATTGATGGTTTGCACCATGCATCTATCAATAAAGATGTTGTTGCTTTGCAAATGATTGATGTTGCTGTGATTCAACAGAAAGATAAATACAGCTTTTTAGATACAGGTTCACCACACCATGTTCAAATAGTTGCCAATGTTGCCAGTTTGGACGTTAAAAAAGAAGGAGCTAAACTAAGATATGGTCTATATGGGGAATCTGGAAGCAATATTAATTTTGTAACACCTTTAGCAGACGATACTTTTGAAGTTAGAACCTACGAACGTGGGGTAGAAGACGAAACGTTATCTTGTGGTACAGGGGTAACCGCAGTAGCCTTAGCAATGCATAAACAAAAGAAGGCTATTTCAAATACGGTAAAAGTTAAAGCTAGAGGAGGGGATCTAACTATTTCTTTTGAGCAAAATGGAAGCGGTTACAAGAAGGTATTTTTAAAAGGCCCTGCACAAAAAGTATTTAAAGGGGAAATTGCATGCTAAAACTAGCGGGAGACCAGGTGTTTTTAAGGGCTTTAGAGTCTTCGGATATTGATTTTTTATATCAAGTAGAAAACGATATGGCTATATGGGAGTTAAGCGGAACGCTAGCTCCTTATTCCAAAGAATTGTTGCGGCAATATATTGATAGCGCCCATATGGATATTTATGAGGCCAAACAATTAAGGTTGTGTATCTGTGAAAATGGTACAGGTACTGCACTAGGTTTTGTAGACTTGTTTGATTTTGAGCCTTGCCATAAAAGGGTAGGTGTTGGAATCATAATTTATCGTGTGGATTTTCAAAATAAAGGAATTGGTAGTGAAGCTTTAAGGTTGGTTGAGGATTATTGCTTTCAAATTTTAGATTTACACCAGATATATGCCAATGTTTTGGAAGAAAATCAAAAGAGCAATTATGTATTTACAAAATTAGGCTATCAAAAAGTAGGAATTAAAAAAGATTGGATATACTTCAATAAGGAATTTAAGAACGAAATATTATATCAAAAAATAAGAGCTTGAAAAATCTAAAGAAAGTTGTTTTGGCCGCTGCCCTTTTAGGATTGGTGATCGTTGCTGTTTTTGCTTATTCTATTTATACGGCAATATTTACCCCTAATACAGCCTTTGAAAACAAAGAGGCATTTGTTTATATGCCCAGTAATGCAACTACCCAAGATGTAACCGAAAGGTTGTCCCCTTTATTAAAAGATTTGGATGCATTTTTATCCGTTGCAAATAGAAAAGGTTATTTGGCCAATATTAAAGGAGGAAGGTATAGAATTACCAAGGGTATGAATAATAATGAAATTGTGAATACCCTTAGAAGTCAAAACCTACCTGTAAAAGTAACCTTTAACAACCAGGAAAGCATAGGAACATTGGCTGGTAGAATTGCAGCACAAGTAGAGCCAGATAGTTTAGCGTTGGCAACTGCCTTGGGAGACTCAGCTTTTCTTAAAGAGCATGGCTTTGATTCGTATAATGAGCTTTCTTTATACCTGCCAAACACCTATGAGTTTTTTTGGAACACAACCGCAGAAGGCGTTAGGGAGCGGATGCTAAAAGAATATAAGGCTTTTTGGACTAATGAAAGAAAGGCAAAAGCAAAACAACAAGGTTTAACTCCTAACCAGGCAATTGCTTTGGCAGCAATTGTACAAAAAGAGACTGTGAAGGTAGATGAAAGACCAAGGGTGGCTGGGGTGTATTTAAACCGATTAAAAAAGGGAATGCTGTTACAGGCAGACCCAACCGTAATTTATGCCATAAAAAGAGAAACAGGAAATTACGATACCATTATAAAACGTGTTTTGTATCGAGATTTAGAAATGGATTCGCCCTATAATACTTACAAATATGCTGGTTTACCTCCTGGACCTATAACTATGCCAGATATATCTTCCATAGAAGCCGTTTTAAATCCAGAAAAGCATCAATATTTGTATTTTGTGGCAGATGTTACTAACTTTGGGTATCACAAATTTGCAAAGACATTGGCGCAGCATAACCAAAACAAAGTGCAGTACGTACAATGGTTGAACCAACAACGGATTAGCAGATAATCTCCCCTAATTGAAATCCGTTTAACGCTTTTTAATACCTATTTATCAAAAAGTTAGGATATTTTTTAACATTTAACGCAAGATCCCCCGTATATTTGCCGGCCAATTAGGATTTTATACAATCCTTAAAAAAGAACGCTTATGAAAAGATGGATCGGTTTTTTAGGTCATCTTGCCATAATTACAATTTTGACAAGTTTTGCTACCTACAGGGTAAAGAACACAAAGGTTGATGTGCCAGATTTATTAAAAGTGCATAACCAGGGTTTGTTTTTTGATTTTCCAGAAGAACAAACTCGTATCGAATTAGAAAAAGACGAATTTTTAAATGTCTTTTTGGGTAAGAGCTATCAAGGATTTAAGGATGCTCTAGCCTTTAAAGAATCCCAAGGAGATTATTCTAGTGTTAATACGTTAGGTTATTTGGGAAAATACCAATTTGGTAGATCAACATTACGTTTAATGGGCGTTAAAGATGGTGATGCATTTTTAAATGATCCTGCCTTGCAAGAAAAGGTGTTTAATCTAAACGTGGCAAGAAATAAATGGATACTGCGTAGGGATATTAAAAGATTTGTTGGCAAACGTATTAATGGGATAACTATTACGGAATCTGGAATAGTTGCGGCAGCCCATTTAGCAGGTGCTGGTAACGTAAAAAAATATTTACGGTCTTACGGACAGGCAGATTTTTCAGATGCATACGGTAGTACTGTAGCCTATTACATGAAAAAATTTGCGGGTTTTGATGTTTCTGTTATCAAAGCAAAACAAAAACCTAGAATTTAGACGCTTTTACTTAGCGTGCATGTATTATAAAGACCGCGGGCCTTTTTTGAAGGTCCAATGTGGTCTTTTTCCATTCTGTTACCGTTTTTGTCTTAATAACCTGGGTTTCCAGAGTTATATCTACGGCAACACATATTTCTGTGCTGGGATGCAAGCGTTTTAGGAATTCTTCAAATAACTTTTCGTTTCTGTATGGTGTTTCTATAAAAGCCTGGGATTGTTGTGACTCTCTTGAGAGGCGCTCAAACTTTTTAATTGCCTTGCTTCGCTCCGTACTATCTATAGGCAGGTACCCATTGAAAGCAAAACTTTGGCCGTTCATACCGCTAGCCATCATTGCCAATACTATGGAAGAGGGTCCAACCAAGGGTACAACGCTAATTTCTTTTTGGTGTGCCAATTTAACCACATCTGCTCCGGGGTCTGCAATTCCAGGGCACCCAGCTTCTGATAATAAACCAACAGAAATACCATCCAAACAAGGGTCTAAAAAGGTGGGTAGTTCAGACGGGTCCGTGTATTTATTTAAAATATTGAAATGTAGACTTGGCTGTGATTTTCCTGGACTAATCCGTTTAATAAAACGTCTTGCTGTTTTTTCGTTTTCGGCAATGTAGAAGTCTATGTTTTCAATAGTCTGTTTTATAGAAATAGGTAAAACTTCCAGTGGGGCGGTATCTCCCAACATAGTAGGAATTAAGAATAATTGGCCCTTGGGGGATTGGGTTGTTTCCATTTTAATCTTGATTAGCTCAGTTGTTGGGCAATAGTATCACAAGCCTTATTAATTAGTTGATAGACTTTTTCAAAGCCATCGTCTCCACCATAATACGGGTCTGGAACTTCGTTGGTTTTACCATCAATCTCACTAAGCAGTAATCTTACTTTTTGTTTATCTTCCACGGATGTTGCCTTAGCAAGTACATTTGTATAATTGCTTTTGTCCATAACATAGATACGATCAAAACGTGTAAAATCTTCCGTTTGGAATTTACGACATCGTTGTTTTGAAATATCCAAGCCATGAGCTTTTGCTACCGCAATGGAACGAGGGTCTGGAGCATTACCAATATGATACCCAGCAGTACCTGCGGAGTCCACGAATACATTTTCCGAATTCACTTTACTTTGCATAATCCCCTCTGCTAAGGGCGATCTACAAATGTTACCTAGACATACCATTAATATTTTGGTCATTGTCTAAATAGTTTTAAGTAAATTTTTTAGTAAGGTCGTCTATGTATTTTTTAAACTGCTTATCAGTTTCTGCTAGATTATCTACCGTTTTGCACGCGTGTAATACCGTTGCATGGTCTCTTTTACCAATTTGGGAACCTATACTCGCCAAAGAAGCTTTGGTAAATTTCTTTGCAAAAAACATAGCCAATTGTCTAGCCTGTACAATGTGTCTTTTCCTTGTTTTGGATTGTAGGGTGGCCACATCCATTTCAAAATAGTCTGAAACTACTTTTTGAATGTAGTCTATAGAAACTTCTCTTTTAGTGTTCTTTACAAACTTTTCTACAACCTGTTGTGCCAAATCTAAGGTTACTTCTCTTTTGTTGAAAGATGATTGGGCAATCAAAGAAATAATGGCACCTTCTAGCTCACGTATATTGGTCTTGATGTTTTTGGCCACATGATCTATAATTTCATCTGGCATTTCTACACCATCCCTATATAATTTGTTTTTTAAGATAGAGACACGTGTTTCATAATCTGGACTTTGCAATTCTGCGGAAAGTCCCCATTTAAATCTAGAAAGTAAACGTTGCTCTATGTCTTGCATATCTACAGGAGCCTTATCTGAAGTTAAGATTACCTGCTTGCCATTTTGATGTAAATGGTTGAATATGTGAAAGAATACATCTTGTGTTCCAGATTTTCCGCTAAGGAATTGAACATCATCTATGATTAATACATCTATTAATTGATAAAAATGTATAAAATCATTTCTTGTATTCTTTTTGACTGATTCTATATATTGCTGGGTAAATTTTTCAGCAGAAATATATAGAACTGTTTTTTCAGGATATTTGTCTTTTATTTCTACCCCAATGGCATGTGCCAAATGGGTCTTACCCAAACCAACACCACCAAAAATCATTAGTGGATTAAAAGATGTACCTCCTGGTTTATTGGCAACCGCCATACCGGCAGATCTTGCCAATCTGTTGGAGTCTCCTTCTAAGAAGTTGTCAAAATTGTAATTTGGGTTAAGTTGCGATTCAATTTTAATGTTCCTGATACCCGGGATAACAAACGGATTTTTTAGCTCCGGATTTTTAGATGTAATTGGTACATCTAATTCTTGTGGAGCCATTGCAGAGCGGTTAGAGCTAGGAATCTTTTCTGTAAAAGATTCGTTATTGCCATATTTGTTCTCCATCTTGATAATGTAGACCAATTTGGCGTTAGCACCCAACTCTTTTCTTAAAGCAACTTTTAACAACTTTACATAGTGTTCTTCTAGCCACTCGTAGAAAAATTTACTCGGTACTTGTATGCTCAAAGCATTGTCTGCAAGTCTTACCGGTTTAATGGGAAGGAACCACGTTTTGAATGCCTGCGGTTGGATATTATCCTCGATAAATGCCAAACAATTGTTCCAAATGGAAGATGCAGTATTACTCATTCTAAGTGTGTCCTTTGTATTTTGGTTAGTGTAATGTTTTATAAACTAAAACTGAAATCGGGGGCGTGTCCCTGTTAATTTGAACAGGGGCAAATATGTGAACAAAAAAGCTAAAAAAAAAACCTATCTCTTATTGAAATTATGATTTTTTTTTCGCATGTTTTCATCAAATCAGCATAGCCTTTAAATATACCAAAAAATAGATAGTGAAATGAATTTTAACACATTTTCTTTTAGAGTTAGATATGGGGAAACCGATCAAATGGGCGTAGTTTATCATGGTAATTATGCTACCTACCTAGAAGTGGGTAGAGTAGAGTGGCTAAGGGGTTTAGGGGTTTCTTACAAGCAAATGGAAGAAAATGGTGTAATGTTACCGGTAATTGACTTACAACTTAAATATAAAAAATCTGCCAAGTATGATGACCTTATTACAATTAAAACAATTTTGAAAAAAAAGCCCGGTGTAAGAATAGAATTTGACTATGAAATTTATAACGAGAAAAATGAACTTTTAGTCGAAGCTTCTACTACCTTGGTTTTTATGGATAAGAAAAAAATGAGACCCGTTAAATGTCCGGATTATATTTTGGAAAAGTTAGATTTCAGGGGTTAGTACTTCAATTCCTTTTAGGGGAGTAAATTTTTTTGAGACCTGTTCTAAATCACTTTTTTTAACCGCTAACTTTATGGTGCAATTAATTTCCATTTTCTGTTCAACTATATCTAATTGATGTTTTTTGATCAAACGCATCACCACATTCATTTTATCATAATCAAAATTTAAAATTAATGGGGTGGTGAGTATTTTGGAGGTAACTTTAGCTTCTTCCAAAGTTAATTTGGCACTTTCTTTATAGGTAGATATTAAGCCACCAACACCCAATTTGGTACCACCAAAAATACGAACTACAGCAACTAGAACATTGGTAATGTCAAATGCTTGTATTTGGCCGTAAATGGGCATGCCGGCAGAATTATTTGGTTCACCATCATCATTGGCACGGTAACTAATGCGTTCCACACCTAGTTGCCAAGCGTAGCAAACGTGGTTGGCGGTCGGGTATTCTTTTCGTAGAAGTTCAATTATGGGTTTTACTTCTTCTTCTTTTGATATTGGATAGGCATATCCTATAAATTTACTTTTTTTCTCCTTTAGTAAAATAGCTTCTACAGGGGCTAAAATGGTTTTGTAGGAATCCTTGTCATCTATCATTAAAACAAAGCTACCAAAAGAATACTAATAACTGCCAACCCTATGCCTAACCAATTTTTTGGTTGTAGCTTTTCTTTGAATAATAAAATACCGATAAAAGTGGTAAACATTACTATTGCTACATTATTTATGGTAAATATAGAAGCACTGTTGAATTTTGGGTTGTTTAACGCTTGTAATAGAAAATAGATAGAGAAATAGTTAGGTATGCCCAAACAAATACCCCCTAATACGTTTTTTAGGTTTCGTTTTATGGGTGTTTTTTTGCTGTTGAACAATAAAAACAAAACCCCTGTTGTACCTGCGGCACCAAATACCGTTGCAGAAAAAATAGGATACATGCTCTCGTCTAGGAACTCATCCTGAATGTATTTTATGGTAGTATCTATTACTCCGGAACCTATAAAGACTAAAAATGGAAGTAAGAGCGTTTTTGGAGCTATAACAAGACCTTTCTTTTTGATAGATGCAAAGTAAACCGCTGCTAAGGCCAATAAAATACCCAAGCCTTGCCAAATAGAGAGCGATTCTTTATAAACCAATAACGCAAATAATACAGGTATGGCCAAAGACATTTTGGTGGCTACGGAAGTTACGGCCACCCCATTTAATTGAGATGATTTAGCCATAATATTAAATATTGTTATGAAGAGTATGCCTAGGGCAAAGGTACCATAGAACCATCCTGACCCTACAAGCTCACTTACATTTATTTTACCCTCGTAGAAGAGAATACCACAGATACAAGCAACAAAGTAATTTACCACAATAGCATAAAGCGATTGTATTTTGTAGGTGCCAAACAATTTAAATATTACAAAAATAAGACTAGAGCATAATACGCTTAAGGCAAGATTTAGCATTATAAATAGTTATTAAGGTCAATAATGTCTTGTTGGCCAACTTGTAAATTCCACGTTTTAATCCCTAACTGGTTGGCCGCGTCTGTATTTTCCTTTGTATCGTCTATAAAAAAGGTTTCTTCTGCCTTTAGATTGTTTTCTTCCAAAACCTGTTCAAAAATAGGAGCATCTGGTTTACGCTTACCCATTTCATAAGAAAGGTAAAAGACTTCAAAGCATGCTTTAAAGTCTTTATAAGTACTACCCATTTGCTTTTTTACCTGTTCTATATGCAAATCATTAGTATTGCTCAAAAGAAATAACCTATACCGGCCTTGTTCTTTTAATTCTTTGAGGAAATGTAAACGGTATTCGGGAAAATCTTTAAGTATAGCGTTCCATGCCTCTATAAGATTTTTGGCTGTTGCCTTAGGAAAAATAGTATTGATTTGTTTTAAAAAATCTTGGGTGCTAATAGTGCCTTTTTCATAGTTTTTAAAAATCTTGTCTAAAGCAGGGGTAATTTGCTTAAAACCAAATTGAGCCATTGCTTTTGGTGTGGCCATTTTATCTAAGTTGATGAATATATCTCCAAAATCAAAGATGATATTTTTAATCATTTGTTAGCATATTTAGCGTGTCGGATCCTATTTTTTGTGAGAAAGCTAGTCTACCAGTAATTTTAGGGGCAGGTACGCCCGTTTTAAAAGTGGTTTCTCCGGTAAAAATTCTAGCTTCATCCCATAGACCATTCAAGATAAATGCATTAATTGTTTTGGAACCACCTTCTACAATTACACTATTGATATTGTTTTTGTACAAAACGCTCAGAATGTTTTCTGTTAGGTCTTTATTAAAATCTATCTTTTCATAGACCAAGTGCTCCAAAGTGCTAGCCTCTGTTTTGCTTGTTAAAACTATAACCTTGGCATCCGTGTTAAAAACGGCACTTGTTTTAGGCAAACTTAAATCTTTATCTAAGACTACTCTAATTGGATTTTGGCCTTCCCAATCTCTAACTGTTAAAGAGGGATTGTCTGCCAGCACGGTGTTGGCACCAACTAGAATGGCTTGTTCTTCACTACGCCATTTATGTACTAATTGTCTAGAGTAGGTATTGGTAATCCAATATGGTTCAGGTTTCGTGCTTCGTATACGGTCAGAAGGAGCTATAAACCCATCTATCGTTTCTGCCCATTTTAAAATTACATACGGACGTTTTTTTTCAATAAAAGTTAAAAAGCGTTTGTGGTGTGCGGCACACTCTTCTGCCAAAACATTGCTAATTACGTTAATCCCGGCATCTTTTAGTTTTTGTATGCCTTTGCCAGCAACCTTTTCGTGGGGGTCTAAAATACCTATGACTACACTGGGTATACCGCTTTTAATAATTAAATCCGCACATGGTGGTGTTTTTCCGTAGTGCGAACAGGGTTCTAAGGTAACATATAGCGTAGCTTTGGCCAAAAGCTCTTTATGTTTAACACTATTGATAGCGTTAACTTCGGCGTGGGGGCCTCCAAATGGGCTAGTATAACCTTCGCCAATTATTTTATCGTTATAAACTATTACAGACCCTACCATAGGGTTGGGTGCGGTAGTTCCCAATCCAATTTTACCTAGTTCTATACAGCGAAACAAGTATTTTTCGTCTATATTCATGGCTTAAAAGTAGTATTTAATTTCATAGAAATGAATTCGCCAATTATTCGTAAAATACAAGCTAAAGATAACGAGCAGGTTGAGGCCATTATAAGAAAGGTTTTAGTAGAACTTGGCGTGCCAAAGGTAGGTACGGCTTATGAAGATGAAGCTTTAAAAGACATGTATGGTGCATACGCAAAAGAACGTAGCGACTATTTTGTTGTAGACGCCAATGGAAGCGTTATTGGTTGCGCGGGTGTTGCTCCTTTAGACAATTATAAGGGCAATGTCTGCGAACTACAGAAAATGTATTTTTTAGAAGAAGCAAGGGGTTTGGGTTTGGGCGCAAAAATGATTGCAGCATGTATAGCACAAGCGAAGGCATATGGTTTTGAGGCTATGTATCTAGAAACTATGCCTTACATGAAAGCTGCTCAAAAATTATACAAGAAAAACGGTTTTGATTATATAGATGCCCCTATGGGGTGCACGGGGCATTCCGCATGTCCGGTATATATGTTGAGAAAATTATAGCATGCAACTGTCAGAAATTAAAACTATATATCATAAAGAATTAGGTGAACTTTATCCTAAAGAAGAAATTGATAGTTTTTTTTATGAACTAATAGACCATTACTTAAACCTACAAAAATTTATCTTGGTTTTACAACCAAATTATGTGGTAGGTAAAGCAGAAGAATTACCATTATTTACAGCTTTAGAACGCTTAAAGCAAGAAGAGCCGTTGCAACATATAACCGGTAAGGCTTATTTTAGGAATTTAGAGTTAAAGATTACCAAAGAAACACTTATCCCAAGACCAGAAACGGAAGAATTGGTGTCTTGGATTATAGCAGATTCCAATATTGCAGAACCACAACGCATATTGGATATTGGTACAGGTAGTGGATGTATTGCTTTGTCATTGGCGCAAGAGTTGCCTAGGGCAAAGGTAACCGCGGTTGATATTAGTAAAAAAGCCTTAAGGGTTGCCATGGAAAATGCCGTTAATAATAACGTAGAGGTTACCTTTAAGGAGTTTGATGTTTTATCTGGCAACTTTACAAGAGAACTGCAAGGTCCGTGGGATGTAATAGTGTCTAACCCGCCTTACGTGCGCGAATTGGAGAAGGAAGAAATAAGAAAAAATGTAAAGGATTATGAGCCGGCTACGGCACTTTTTGTTTCAGATAACGACCCACTTATATTTTATAGGGAAATCGCTCTCAAGGCAAAAACCTATTTAAAACCTAAGGGAAAGCTCTATTTTGAGATTAACCAATACCTGCCAGAAGAAACCAAGGCGTTGTTGATAGCAAACTCTTTTGAACAGGTAGAATTAAAACAAGATATTTTCGGTAATTTCCGAATATTAAAAGGTATAAAAGCATAAACATATTTTGTTGCCCATATGAGTATACAGCAAGAGATTGAAGCACTACGGGAAGAATTAAGGTTACATAACTACAACTATTATGTATTGGATAACCCTACCATATCTGACTATGATTTTGATATGAAGTTAAAAGCGCTTCAAGACCTAGAAAACAAACACCCAGAGTTTTATGATGCTACATCGCCTACCTTGCGTGTTGGAGGTGGTATAACAAAGAATTTTAACACGGTGGTACACCAATATCGCATGTATTCTTTAGATAATTCATATTCCAAAGAAGATTTAGAAGATTGGGAAAAAAGAGTTTTACGTATTCTGGGCGATGAAAAGGTAGCATTTACCTGTGAACTTAAATATGATGGAGCAAGTATAAGTCTAACCTACGAGGAGGGTAAGTTAATAAGGGCGGTTACCCGTGGCGATGGTGTACAAGGAGATGATGTTACCACTAATATAAAAACCATTAAATCGGTACCGTTACAATTAAAGGGCGATTACCCGTCTAAATTTGATATACGAGGCGAAATTGTATTACCGTTAGACGGTTTTGCAAAAATGAATCAAGAGCGATTGGAAAATGGGGAAGAACCATATATGAACCCTAGAAATACCGCCTCTGGTAGTTTAAAACTCCAAGATAGTAGCCTAGTTGCCAAAAGACCTTTAGAGTGTTTGTTGTATAGTATTGTTGGGCCAGATTTAAACATTGATTCTCAATTTGAAATGTTGGAGAAAGCAAGGGAATGGGGTTTTAAAGTTCCTACAGTGGCGCAGTTGTGTATGAGCACAGAAGAAGTTATGTCTTTTGTAAATTACTGGGATGTACATCGTCATGATTTACCTTATGAGACTGATGGGGTGGTGGTAAAAATAAATAGCCTTAGACAACAAGAAGAGTTGGGGTATACGGCTAAGGCTCCCAGATGGGCTATGGCTTATAAGTTTAAAGCAGAGCAGGCTTCTACCATTCTCAAAAAAATAAGCTATCAAGTTGGGCGCACGGGAGCTATAACCCCTGTGGCCAATCTAGAGCCTGTGCTTTTGGCGGGTACAACGGTAAGGCGTGCCTCATTGCATAATGCGGATCAAATTGCCAAGTTAGATATTAGGGAAGGAGACACGGTTTTTGTAGAAAAGGGAGGGGAAATTATTCCTAAAATTACCGCAGTAGATTTTACCAAAAGAAATTTAGACTCAGAACCAACCAAATACCTTCAACAATGCCCTGAATGCGGAACGGAATTAGTTAGAAAAGAAGGAGAAGCACAGCATTTCTGTCCTAATTACATGGGTTGTCCACCCCAAATTACCGGTAGAATACAACATTTTATTTCTAGAAAGGCCATGGATATAGAGGGCTTGGGTGGCGAAACTGTGGAATTACTTTTTAAGGAAGGTTTAATACAAAACTATGCGGATTTGTACACCTTAACTACAGTCCAATTGTTGCCATTGGAAAGAATGGCGCAAAAATCTGCAGAAAATTTGGTTCAAGGGGTCGCGGCTTCAAAAGAAATACCGTTTGAACGTGTATTGTTTGCTTTGGGTATTAGATATGTTGGTGAAACGGTAGCTAAAAAATTAGCAAAAGCTTACAAAAATATAGATGCTTTAATGCAAGCTTCTTTTGAAAATCTTATTGCTATAGATGAAATAGGAGAACGCATTGCGGAAAGTGTTATTGGTTTCTTTTCAGATGAGGAAAATAGGGAATTGGTAAATAGGTTAAAAGAATATGGTTTGCAATTTAGTCTTTCACAAGAACAATTAGAAAACCAGTCCGATGCTTTAAAAGGAAAAACTTTTGTTGTGTCTGGGGTTTTTGAATCTATTGGGAGAAACGATTTAAAAAAGATGATAGAAGATAACGGAGGTAAAGTCTCTTCTTCTATTTCCTCTAAAACTAGTTATCTGGTTGCTGGCGATAAAATGGGCCCAAGCAAACGAACCAAGGCAGAAGGTTTGGGAATACCTATAATTACGGAACAAGATTTTTTAAGTATGCTCTAGCTTATGGAACAGCTTTTTGACCCAGAAGCCTACAGGTGGGTAAGAAATATTATGATTGGTTTTGCCATTTTCTATTTGGTTTTTGAAATTGCCTTAAACCTTAATGAATTGGAAGATGATACATCAAACATCCTTCTCTTTGAGGCTTCCAAGAATCAGTTCTTTTTTATTCCTTTTGTTTTGGGCGCCATATTGGGACATTTGTTCATAGGAACCACGGATAAAAGATTTTATATAGGAGACGGGTGGCCCGTATATCTATTATTTGGCATGGCTGCAGTTTCTGTGCTTATAGGTTATAAAGTGCCTTTTAAGAAGCCATTGTGGTTTATGAGTCTGCTCTTGGTTTTAGGAGTGTTTTATGGTCATTTTCTTTGGTCTTTAAATTTTGATTGATGGGATTAAGAAGTTACTTTTTAAAACATTTAAAAACAGTAAATACTATACGTTTGGTACTAGCTATTTTACTTGGCACCATGGTTATAATAGATATTATATTGGTAATTTTAGGAGACGAATACCCCACCTTTAGTGAGGTGGTAGAACACAACCGCAGTGAACTTATTTGGCTAAATTTTCTACTCTCAGGTCTAATTGCAAAAATTTTCTTTAATAGGAAAGTAACAACCAAAAAGAAAGAGATTTCTGGTTTTTTCGGATTTTTGGCTATTATTATCCTACTTTTTGCAATTGGTCAAATAGATGGGTTTAAGGTGGAAGCTTGGCATCAGGTTTTAATTATGATTTGTGGGGCTTATCTTGGTCACCGCGTATGGCCGCAATATATTTTTGAAGAAGAAGATATACTAGAATTAAAGTCCAGTGAGTAACCTATAAAAAGTAATGCAAATGGCTATACCCAAAAACCTCCAAGAATTTAATAGCACTTTAATTAGGGAAGAGCCCGATGAAAGTTGGCCGGTAGCTTTAAAAGGGTTATGGTTTGCAGCTAAAGGAGATTGGCAAAGTGCACATGATTTAATAGACGGTGCAAAAGAGGAAATGAGTAGTTGGATTCATGCACATCTACACAGAGAAGAAGGGGACGAATGGAATGCGGCTTATTGGTATAGGTTGGCACAAAGGCCGGTTCCTAAAATTAGTTTACAAGAAGAGCGCAATCAACTGATTAATATAGTTCTAGAGCAAACTTTGTTGTAGTTTTTCAGAGTAAGTTATATAGTTGTCAATAATAAGGGAAATGTATTCTTGTTGAACTTTGACAGAATTTTGAGATTCATAATCCGCTTTATGCATTATAATACAGCCGTTTTCATTGGGTGTAAACTCCATAATAAAATTTCTACCATAAGATTCAGTAAAGTCTAAAAGACGGTTAGTTATAACCTTATTAAAAACAGCGTTAAATTCAAGAAGAAAATCATCTTTTACACTCTGTAACTTGCATTTGAAAAAACCACCTTCTTTTAAATTTACTTCTATGTCTATACATTTCCAATCATAACTTGGGTAATTCCAATGTTTAATATGATCTGGGTTGGTGTAGGTCTCCCACAACAGGGTGTGTTGCGCGTTTGCTGTTCTGGTCAAGTGAAAGGAGTCTTTATTAAGCATGCTAGTCAATTATGCTTAAATACAAATTGGGGGAGCGTATGTATTTTGGCTGTTTAACGTTTGTTTTTCAAATATATCCATTTTTTATATTCGTTTTAGGGTTATTTGGCCAGGTGTGTTTTAAAGGTATTATAATTTATCAATATCAATTAAGCAGGTTACAGGAAAGTGATCAGAAGATTTTGGATATTTTTTGTAGATTTTTTCACCGTTGGCCATTGTTTCAATTATTTCACCCTGACCAATCCACCCGTCTTTGGCTCTACTATAAAGAATATGATCTATCCACGCTTTTTGGTATTTGTTGTTAAAAATTGGATCTGCAAAACTTGCGGTGTAAAGTTCTTCAAAATCTAATTTCGCCTTTTTTTTCTCGTTTAAGACATCATACATAACATTGCCCAAAGTCAAGTTTGGTTTCCAAATTGATCCCATTAACCGTTCTACGCCGCTAGCGCTAATTTTCATTTCGCTGGTATCAAAACCTGGACCATCATTAATATCGCCACATACAATTAAAGGTATGTTTTTGGTTTCGTCATTGGTTAGGTAATCATCTAAGAAAGCAATACGTAATTGATGACATTGAGCAACTATTTTTTTTCGATTACCATCTGCTTTGGACCACCATTTAGACCATTCCATAGCATTAAAAATGCCTTTGCTCTTTAAATGAACGCCAATGATATTGAGCGTTTTGTCATTTTTCGTTTTTACAGATGCGTAAAGTGGTTTTCTTTCAAATTTGTGCACTTCCATTACAGCATCATTGTCGGTGTCCATTCTAAATTCGTTGGTTGCAATATCTAATTTTGATGCATATTCCGCTGTCTTTAAATTGTGCCATGTTAATGGATTTTCTGCCAATAAATTGGAGTCTGCACGTACGGCTATTCCTATAGATTGTGCGCCAGAAGACTGTACTGCACAGTACCAAGCACCGTTAACACTGGTATCAAAAAAATATTGAAGTTCTTCAGTTTGGTTGGGTCCTTCTACAAATACCCATATATCTGCACTTACTTCATTAACAACGCCAGCTATATCATGTATTCGGTCTGCTATATTTTGTTTGGTCATATAACCTTTTTTGTCAGAATCGTGGTAACGTATGGGGTTATTGGCAAATAACTCGTTCATCCATTCGGCGTTCCAAAGGGCAAATTTTAAGGTAGACATGAAAAATTTTTGAGATAAGCTACTAAATATAAACTTTTAAAAGGGTTTAGTTGTGTGGCTTACAATGTATTGTGTATTTCTCGCATATTGTTTGTTGTAAATATAACAAATTGTGTTATTATTTAATCGCAAGAACCGTTTAACTTCGCTAAGTGCTATGGGCAGAATATTTACATTTGCAGAAATGGCATAAGAATGGTGTTTAAAGCGATTCAAGATAAGTTCAAGGTTAAATCAGCCAAAAAGTTTTTAGAAGACGCACTTTTAAAGCAGAAGTCTGCACACGATAAAAAGGGAGTGGCAACTGTTGCTTGTATTGTAGATATGGACAATTACGGCCAAGCGGAAACATTTAAGTCTTTAAAAGATAATTTAGGTTTAAGACCAAATGCGGTACAGATTATTGGTTATAAGAGAGGAAAAGATCAGAACGGGATGTTTGGTATTCCTTATTGTACCGATAAAAATTTAGGGTGGAACGGGTCTATTGAAAATGGGGATTTTTCTGAGTTTATAGGTAGGCCTTATGACGTTTTGATTAACTATTTTACAGATGATAGATTGCTGTTAAAGTTAATGTCCGTTCAAGTAGATGCTAGAATACGTATAGGTGTTAAAGACGGAAACAAGAACCTCAGCGATTTAACGATTGAAACCAATTTGAACGACTTTGAAACCTTTAAAAAAGAATTGAAAAAGTATTTGAAAATTTTAGAAGAATTAAAGCCATGAAGCAATTTGTAGGAACGGGGGTTGCATTAATTACACCTTTTAATGAAGATTTGACCGTAGATGTAAGTGCTCTAGAGCAGTTAGTTGAATTTAACATTACCAATGGTATAAATTATTTGGTAGTTCTGGGTACAACTGCAGAATCTGCTACGCTTACAAAAGAAGAGAAAAAGTTAGTTATGCAAACGGTTTCTAGGGTAAATGCAGGTAGGTTACCCTTGGTTGTTGGTGTAGGAGGCAACAATACTATGGCTCTTGTTCAAGAGCTACAAGAATTAGACATCATGGATTACAGTGCTATTCTTTCTGTTTCACCAGCTTATAACAAGCCAACTCAAGAGGGGATATATCAGCATTTTAAGGCTTTGGCCCAAGCGGCCCCACTACCCATAATTTTATATAACGTGCCATCTAGAACCGGGAGTAATATGCTACCGGCAACTACTTTGCGCTTAGCTTCAGATTTTAAGAATATAATTGGTATTAAGGAGGCAAATGATTCTTTAGAGCAGGTAAATGCTTTACTGCAGAACAAACCAGAAGGCTTTTTAATTATATCTGGTGATGATTTTACGGCCTTAAGAACTACTTTAGATGGTGGTGCAGGTGTAATTTCAGTTCTTGGACAAGGCTTACCGGCCCAATTTTCTATGTTAATTAAGCTTGGATTAGAAGGGGAAAAGGAAGCTGGCATGCAATTACAAGACAAGTTGCTACCTGGAATGCAACTTATATTTGAAGAGGGTAACCCTGCAGGCATAAAGGTTATTTGTTCAGAACAAGGAATAGGAAGCCCTAATGTTAGACTCCCCTTAGTTGCAGCTACGGTTCAGCTACAAAAAAAACTGGTTAACTTTTTAGAAGCTTTAGAAAAGGTTTCTGCTTAATTCGTTAAAATTTGACTAAAAATAGATTTTCTTCTAGGTAACCTCTTTTTTTTAAGTTCAATTTGTGTTTTAAATATTCGTTGAATATCACTAATTTTGCAAAATGTTTTTAAATAAGAGGTCTACTTTTTTTATAGCGCTTTTTGGCGCTTTTCTATTGCTTTCGTCTTGTAATGAATACCAAAAGGTACTTAAGAACACAGATGTAAAAGCCAAGTATGATTTGGCAGAGCGTTATTATAATGAAGGGGACTTTAAAAGAGCCAACCGTTTGTTAGAGCAGATTGCTCCAAAATATGTAGGCAAGCCACAAGGCGAAAGGGTTATGTTCTTTTTTGCCGATTCATACTTCCAGACCAAGCAATATTATTTAGCGGGTTATCAATTTGAGCGTTTTGTAAAGTCTTATCCCAACAGCGATAAGATACAACAAGCTACCTTTTTAGAGGGTAAGAGTTATTATATGATGTCGCCTAAATATTCATTGGACCAAACCGATACGGATAAAGCACTTGCAAAACTGCAGAATTTTATAAATACCTTTCCAGAATCAGAATATTTTGAAGAGGCCAATGATATGGCTCAAGAACTAACTACCAAAAAACAAAAGAAGCAGTTAGAGATTGCAAAACAGTTTGATAAATTAGGGGAGTTCAACTACCCGATACTCATTTCTTCTATAACCGCATTTAATAACTTCATCTCTGAGAATCCAGGTTCTATTTACAGGGAGGAGGCTTATTTTTATAGATTAAAATCTGCTGTTACCCTAGCAAGAAATAGTACGGTAAATAAATTGGAAGAGCGTTATACCGAAGCTTTAGAGTATTACAATGCTTTGATGAAGGCGTATCCAGAGACGGAATTTAAGAAAGAAGCAGAAAAATTATACCAATATATAAAAGACGGACTTAATCTTGAAGAAGAGGAAGTTTCCAAATAATATTTAGTTTTGTAACATGAAGGATTTAAAAAACACAAATGCTCCAGTTTCTACGATAACACACAATCGTAACGAGGTAGACGCCAGTACGGACAACATCTATGAGGCAATTTCCATAGCTTCTAAAAGAGCCATTCAAATTAATTCTGAAATTAAAAAAGAATTATTAGAAAAGTTAGAAGAGTTTGCTACTTACAGTGATAGTTTGGAGGAAGTATTTGAAAACAAGGAACAAATAGAAGTTTCTAAGTTTTACGAAAAGCTTCCTAAACCACATGCCTTGGCTATTCAAGAGTGGTTAGAAGACAAAATCTACCATAGAAACACAGAGAAAGACGCCTAGATGTTAGCTGGTAAGAAAATCCTTTTGGGCATTACCGGAGGGATAGCTGCCTACAAGACAACATTTTTAACGCGTTTATTAATAAAAGCTGGCGCTGAGGTTAAAATTATTATGACCCACAGCGCCAGCTCTTTTGTTACCCCTTTAACCTTATCTACTTTATCAAAAAATCCGGTTATGACGGATTTTATAAATGAGGAAGATGGATCGCTTTCTTGGAACAACCATGTAGCGTTAGCGCTTTGGGCAGATTTTATGTTGGTAGCACCTGCTACGGCCAATACCTTGGCAAAAATGGCCCAAGGTACCTGTGATAATTTGCTTATGGCCACTTATCTTTCTGCCAAGTGTCCTGTTTATTTTGCACCAGCCATGGATTTGGACATGTACAAACACCCTACGGCCAAAGCTGCGTTTAAAAAGTTGGCCACTTTTGGTAATGTTATGATACCGGCAGAATCTGGAGAGCTTGCCAGTGGACTTAGTGGAGAGGGAAGAATGGCGGAACCCGAGAATATCATCAATTTCTTAAACAATCACTTGGCAAGCTGTTTGCCGCTGTATCAAAAACAAGTTTTAATTACAGCTGGCCCTACACATGAGCCGCTGGATCCAGTACGTTTTTTAGGCAATCGTTCTACAGGCACAATGGGTTTTGAGTTGGCAAGGCATGCTGCAAATTTGGGTGCAACGGTAACCTTGGTTTCTGGTCCCACAACACTTACAGTAAACCAATCTAACATTAACATAATACGAGTCTCTACTGCAGAAGAAATGTACCAGGCAGTACACCAGAATTTTAAGCAAGCTGCAATTGTAATAAGTGCGGCAGCGGTGGCAGATTATAGGCCAAAGCAAGTTGCCGACCAAAAAATTAAAAAGAAAGAAGGGCAACCAATGATATTAGAGTTGGAGCGCACCCAAGATATACTAAAATCTATGGGAGATAAAAAGCAGAATCAATTTTTGGTAGGTTTTGCCCTAGAGACCCAAAACGAATTGGACAATGCCAAATCTAAATTGAAAAGAAAAAATTTAGACGCCATAGTACTCAATTCTTTGAACGATACCGGTGCCGGCTTTGGTACGGGTACAAATAAAATTACTTTTTTAGACAAGAATTTGAACCAAAAAACGTTTGCTATTAAAACCAAAGCAGAAGTTGCTAGGGATATTTGGAAAGAAATTCTAGAAAGAATAAATGCGTAAAATCTTAGGTTTATTAGTTGTGTTGTTTTTTTGCCTTACCATTACCAAGGCACAAGAGCTAAATTGTGAAATTACCATTAACTCTGATCAGGTTGGCCAAACCAATCAACAAATATTTAAGACCTTAGAGCGTTCACTTAACGATTTTGTCAATAAAAATAAGTGGACCAATAGAGTGTACGGCGAGAATGAAAGGGTAAATGCAAGGATGTTTATAACAGTAACCAGTTATGAATCTGATCGTTTTGAAGCCAATATACAGCTACAATCTTCCAGGCCGGTTTTTAATACTAGTTACGAAACTCCCGTATTTAATTACAAAGACAATGCGTTCAATTTTCAATACCAAGAATTTGAACCTTTAGCTTTTAATCCTAATAATTTTGATTCTAATCTCGTGGGTGTAATTTCTTATTACGTTTATATTATTTTAGGTTTGGACGCAGATACCTATTCTTTACAAGGAGGAGATGACTTTTATAGGCGTGCCCAAAACATTGTAACCCAAGCACAAGGCACTAATTACGCCGGATGGGCCCAAGATAGTGGGCAAAGAACCCGCTTTGAGCTAGTAGATAACTTACTGTCCAATGCTTTTAGGGAGTATAGAATTGCCATGTACAACTACCATAGAAAAGGCATGGATATATTAGCGGACAACAATAGTACGGGCAAACAAATAGTTGCCGGTAGTTTACGCTTGTTTGAAACTTTGATTAAGCGTAGGCCTAATGCCTTTCTTATACAAACATTTTTTGATGCAAAATCAGAGGAAATAAAGAATATTTTTTCTGATGGTCCAAAGGTGGACATTGTCAAGCTAAAAGAAAATCTTAATAAAGTAGCTCCGTTTTACTCCAGTACTTGGAACGATATTAATTATTAAATCCGTAACGGATTGATTTTTATCTTTGCGATTCTAAAATCCGTTTAGAATTGTTAGTAAACCTATCTGTAAAAAATTATGCACTAATAGATGATCTAAATGTGCAATTTCATAATGGCTTCACAACCATAACCGGAGAAACAGGTGCCGGTAAGTCTATCTTACTTGGGGCACTTTCCTTGGTATTGGGTAAAAGGGCAGATTTATCGGCTTTAAAAAATAGTGATAGCAAATGTACCATAGAGGCTACATTTGCCATCGAGAATTATAACTTAACAAGTTTTTTTGTTGATAATGACTTAGATTATGAGGTAGAAAGTATCTTAAGGAGAGAAATATTGCCTAGTGGTAAATCTAGGGCGTTTATTAACGATACACCGGTAACACTTGGTGTTTTGGCTGGTTTAGGGGAGCGTTTGGTAGATATACATTCTCAGCATCAGACCATGCAATTAACAGAAAATGCCTTTCAATTTAAGGTAATAGATGCACTTGCAGATACATCTGTTCTATTGGTAGAATATAGAAAGGAACTAAAACAATTTAAAAAGCTAGAATCTGAACTAAAAACGCTTTTGGCAAACCGTGCCGCCGCCACAAAAGAACTAGATTACAATACTTTTCTGTTAGAAGAATTAGAAACCGCCAATCTTAAAGAAGGGCTGCAGGAAGAATTAGAGGAAACTTTTGAACAGTTGAATAATGTTGAGACTGTAAGGGAGCTTTTGTCCCAATCGCATCAATTGTTGAACGAAGAGCAGGTAGGATTGCTTACAGCATCTTCAAGTTTACAAAATGCGCTCCAAAAGTTAGCGGGTTACGGAAAAAGTTATTCAGAATTAAACAATAGGGTTCAATCCATTTCCATAGAATTGGAAGATATTGCTTCAGAAATAGAAAAACTATCAGATAGCGTAGATGCAGACCCAGAACAATTAGAGGTGGTTAACGGTCAACTTCAATTATTACAAGACTTATATAAAAAACATCAAGTACAATCTGTTCTGGAGCTAATTGCCATTAGAGAGGAACTATCAGAAAAAGTGGCCATTTCTCTAGATATGGATGGCACTATTGCCCAAAAACAAAAAGAAGTTAACCAAGTTGAAAGTCAATTGAACAACCTGGCTAAGAATATTCATGATAAACGCGTAAAAAGTATTCCAAAATTAGCTAAGGTGTTAACCCAGCAGGTGGCTTCTTTGGGTATGCCTTCTGCTACTTTTAAAATTGAGGTTAATCCTATAGAAGAATTTAAATCTAACGGTAAAGATGCTTTGGTGTTTCAATTTAGTGCCAATAAAGGGTCTAATTATGGCGAGTTGAAAAAAGTAGCTTCTGGAGGAGAATTGTCTAGAATAATGTTGGCCATAAAATCTATTTTGGCTAGTTATGAGAAGCTACCAACCTTAATGTTTGATGAAATTGACACTGGGGTCTCTGGTGAAATTTCCAATCGGATGGGAGAAATTATGGAAGAAATGGGCGCACATATGCAGGTTTTTTCTATTACGCATTTGCCGCAAGTGGCGGCTAAAGGAAAACAGCAATACAAAGTTTTTAAGCAAGAGGAAGGCCAGACTACGGTAACTCAAATGAAACGCTTAGAAAATGAAGAGCGTTTACATGAGCTTGCAGAAATGTTAGGAGGTAAAAATTTTACGGCTTCCGCGCTAGAACATGCAAAAGAATTATTGGTTAATTCTTAGGCTACAAATAGCAAAAGAAAGCAATACCAAATTACTATATTTACACTTTAAACCAACAAAAACAACATGGGTCATAATTTATTAAAAGGCAAAAGAGGAATTATTTTTGGTGCGTTAGATGAAAATTCTATTGCGTGGAAAACAGCAGAAAGAGTTCATGAGGAAGGTGGTTCCTTTGTTTTGACCAATGCCCCAATAGCAATGAGAATGGGGCAAATTAAGAGCTTGGCAGAAAAAACAGGTTCAGAGATTATACCAGCAGATGCTACTAGTGAGGAGGACTTAAAGAATTTAGTAGAACAGTCTGTAGCTATTTTAGGAGGAAAATTAGATTTCGTTTTACATTCCATAGGAATGTCTGTAAATGTTAGAAAAGGAAGGCATTATACAGATGAGAAATATGATTGGACTGCTAAAGGATGGGATGTTTCTGCACTTTCTTTTCATAAAGTATTACAATCTTTATACAAGAGTGATGCCATGAATGAGTGGGGTAGTATTGTAGCCTTAACATATATGGCCGCCCAAAGGACTTTTCCAGATTATAATGATATGGCAGATAACAAGGCTTATTTGGAATCTGTAGCTAGAAGTTTTGGGTATTTCTTTGGTAAAGAAAAAAAGGTAAGGGTAAATACTATTTCCCAATCACCAACACCAACTACGGCTGGCCAAGGGGTTAAAGGCTTTGATGGTTTTATTAGCTATGCAGAGAAAATGTCGCCCTTAGGTAATGCAACGGCAGATGATTGCGCGGACTATACGGTTAGTTTATTTTCAGATTTGACCAAGAAAGTAACCATGCAGAATTTATTCCATGATGGTGGATTTTCTAACACGGGTGTAAGTCAAGAAGTAATAGAAGAATTCAGCAAATAAAATTTGTATTCCAATAGTTAAAGCCATCCTATTTTGGATGGCTTTATTTTTATAGGCTATGGCACACCCTAAATATTCTTTTATAATACCTGTTTTTAATAGACCAGAAGAGGTACAAGAGTTACTGGCTAGTTTAGCTAGGCAAACCTACAATAAGCCTTTTGAGGTTGTTTTGATAGAAGATGGTTCAACACTAGATTCAGAACATGTAGTTGCCAATTTTAAAGACAAACTATTTATTAGTTACTATAAAAAAGACAATTCTGGACCTGGAGATTCTCGTAATTTTGGAATGCGAAGGGCAAAGGCAGATTATTTTATTGTATTGGACTCGGACTGCATAATGCCAAAAAACTACTTAGAAGAAGTAGAGAAAGAACTAAATGCGGATTTTGTACACTGTTTTGGTGGTCCGGATGCTGCCCACGAATCTTTTTCTAAAGTACAAAAGGCCATTAATTTTGCTATGACCTCTTTTTTAACCACTGGCGGTATTAGAGGTAACAAAAAGTCTGTTGGCAAATTTCAGCCAAGAAGTTTTAATATGGGTATTTCTAGAGAAGCCTTTAAAGCTACACAAGGTTTTGGAAACATACATCCGGGAGAAGATCCAGATTTAACCTTTAGAATATGGAAAGCTGGTTTTAAAACCCGTTTATTCCCTAAAGCATTTGTTTACCATAAACGTAGAATTGATTGGGGTAAATTTAAAACCCAGGTAAATAAATTTGGCATGGTAAGACCAATTTTAAACAGTTGGCATCCGGGAACCGCTAAATTAACCTATTGGTTTCCTACCTTGTTCGTGGGGTTCATAGTATTGTCACTTATAATGGCGTTGTTTGGTCAGTTTATAGGTATTTATCTCGTGTTTATGTATTTATGGATTCTTTTTATTGCATCTTTAATAAGCAATAAAAATTTTGAAATTGCCGGATTATCTGTATACGCCGTATTGATTCAATTTTTTGGGTATGGTTGGGGTTTTTTAAAGTCTACATTCTTAATTAACTTTAGCAAAAAGGAACCAGAAATACTATTTCCAAAACTATTTTTTAGCAAACGTGAAATTAAATAAAGACGCACTTACCGGAATTAATAAAAGAAAATTAAAGATGTTTCTTTTTTTCCTTCTGTGTTCTTTTCTTTCATGGACCATTAGCAAATTATCAGATAGCTATGAGTCTAATGTTAAGTTTAAGGTTGTTTATACCAATTTACCAGATTCTTTACTTCTTGATCCGGAGGTGAGTCCGCAATTACCGGCAAAGGTAAAGGCTAGCGGTTTTACATATTTGGGGTATGCCATTAGTGCAAAACCAATTGCGTTGAATTTGCAATCTTTGAAAGTAAATCAAGGCGATTATTATTTAAATGATACCGAGGTGAGAAGGCAATTGAACAACGCATTATCTGGAGGTATAACCTTGATAGACGTCTTGGAAAATGAACATTTAGTAGCAGCTTATCAAGTAGATTCTAAAAAAATTCCGGTAGAATTGGATTTGGATTTAAACTTAGCACCAAATTATTTTATTCAAGATGGTCTAAAAATTACGCCTGATAGTTTAGTAATTAAGGGCCCAAAACAGCAACTTATAAAAATAGATAAGGCCAAGACGGAGCCTTTGAGATTGCAAAGTGTAAATCAGAATTTTAAGCGTGAGGTTGCTATTTTACCTTTTGACGAATCGTTTAATAATGTAGAAATTACCAAACAAGTAATTACTGTAAGTGGTTTGGTAGAGAAGTTTTCTGAGAAAGAATTTATGGTAAACATAAAACCGCTTCACGTACCTGAAGGTTATGAATTAAAAATGTTCCCTAACCGTGTTAAATTGGTTTGTAAGGCCAATGTAAAACAACTAAAGGAATTGGATGCCAATGACTTTGATGTGTTTGTAGATTATGCTACTAAAGAAGATACCGAAGGACAAACCCTATATGTAGAAATGGGTAAAGACCCAGAGGGTGTTTATTCTGTAAGGCTTTTAGATAATAAGGTAGAGTTTATATTGGAAAAGCAATGATTGTTGGTTTAACAGGTGGTATTGGTAGTGGTAAAAGTACCGTTGCACAAATGTTTAGGGATTTGGGTATCCCTGTTTATGATTCAGATAGAGAAGCAAAATTATTAATGAATGCAGCACCAGAGATCAGGCAGGCAATAATGCTTAATTTTGGAGAAGCAGCCTATACGGCCAGTGGGTTAAACAGAGCCTATATTTCCAATTTGGTTTTTAAGGACAAAAAATTACTTCAAAAATTGAATCAAATTGTGCATCCAGCTGTAGCAAAGCATTTTAGCAAATGGGTACAAAAGCAAAGTACTGCATATATAATTCAAGAAAGTGCGTTGATTTTTGAAAACCAAAGTGAGGAAAAGTATGACCAAATAATTCTGGTAACCGCGCCTTTGGAAGAAAGGATAAAAAGGGTTATGAAAAGGGATAAGGTAGATAGGGGAAAGGTAGAGGCCCGTATCAATAACCAACTACCAGATACCGAAAAGGAAAAAAAAGCGAATTTTACAATAATAAATACGAATTTGGGAAAAACTGCCGAAACCGTTGCCAAAATCCATGAAATTCTGTTAAACAAGAGTGTAAAGCAATAGTACTTTAACATTTTTGTTAAGGTTAGGTTAAACGCATAAGTCCCGAAATGTTAAATTTCTAATTTTGACCAAATGAACAAGAGAAGGTTTATTCTACTGGTCATTTTGATGAGTCTCTCGCTGATAGGAATTATTTCAGTTCAGGTTTTTTGGATTAAGAAATCGGTTTCTGATAAGCAAGAGCAGTTTTCAAATACTGTGGAGGATGTTTTGGATAAGGTAGCAGAACGGGTAGAATCTAGAGAACGTAGAGATTACAATGACCGTTTGGCACAGTTGGTAGATAGTGTAGGAAAACCACAGACCTCTCACTACAGAAGCATCTTTTTTGTGGACAGGGATATCAATTCAGACGAAATGAAATTCTATTCCCACGGTATCTTAGAAGAAGGCTATGATATCTCATCAATGTTCTTTGACAATAATTTGACCGATTCTACTACGGTGAAAAATTTTACTAGCAAGCGTACAACCACAATCGTAAAAGAAGAATTTGGTTTGGATGGTAAACGTTATGCCTTAACACCTTTACAAAAGGTAGAAAAATTAGGTGGTTTATCTTCTGTAGACAAAGCGGTTTTTGAAGATGTTTTTAGAGAAATGGCTAGCTCTGTGCCAATTCATGAAAGGGTTTCTAATCAAGAATTAGAGCTGTCCCTTGAGCGAGAATTGGAAAATAGGGGTGTAGATATCGATTTTGAATATGGAATTTATAGTAAAGGTTTTCCAACAAAAGTACGTTCCAAAAAGTTCAAGTTTGATCGTGGAACCATTTATGAGACGCCTATATTCAGAGATAGTGAAGGGCAAACCAACTTTTCATTATTGGTAACCTTTCCAGAGAAAAAACAATTTTTGATAAACAGTATCATGAGTATGGCCATACTTTCACTATTGTTTACCTTAATCATTGTTGTTGCCTATAGTAGTGCCATTTATCAGCTAATACAGCAAAAGCAAATCTCAGAAATAAAGTCAGATTTCATAAATAATATGACGCATGAGTTTAAAACACCAATTGCTACTATAAATCTAGCGGTAGAGGCTATTAGAAACCCAAAATCTATTACAGACCAAGAAAAGGTTTTACGTTACTTAGGAATGATACGCGATGAGAACAAACGTATGCATGCACAGGTAGAGAATGTTCTAAGAATATCCAAACTAGAAAAGAACCAATTAGATATTAGTAAGGATAGGGTAGATGTGCACGATATTATAGAAGATGCCATTACGCACATAGAATTAATCGTAGAAGATAGAGGCGGTTATGTAAATACACATTTAGATGCCAAACGCACAGAGGTGTTGGCCAATGATATGCACTTTACAAACGTAATTGTTAATATGTTGGACAATGCGGTAAAGTATTCTCCGGAAACACCCAAAATAGACGTATATACAGAAACGGTCAAAAATCATATTGTTATTAAGGTCAAGGATCAAGGAGCGGGGATGAGCAAAACCGTTCAGAAGAAAATTTTTGAAAAATTCTACCGGGAACATACCGGTAACATACATAATGTAAAAGGTCATGGTTTAGGTTTGGCCTATGTAAAAAATATAATAGATGATCACCAAGGTGAAGTTTATGTTGAAAGTGAAAAAGGTAAAGGAAGTACTTTCTACATTAAGTTACCTTTAATTTAAAAGTTATGGAAACAGAAAATAAGAAAATACTTTTAGTAGAGGACGACCCAAATTTTGGGATTGTTCTAAAAGATTACTTGCAAATGAACGATTTTGATGTTGTTCTTGCTAAAAACGGTATGGAAGGTTTTGAAAAGTTCAAAAAAGACAACTTTGACATTTGTATTTTGGACGTAATGATGCCGTACAAAGACGGTTTTACCTTGGCCAAAGAAATTAGGGAAAAGAATGAGAATGTTCCTATTGTTTTCTTAACTGCCAAGACCATGAAAGAAGATGTTTTAAAGGGATATAAAGCAGGTGCGGATGATTACCTGAACAAACCGTTTGATTCTGAAGTGTTATTGATGAAATTAAAAGCTATTCTACAACGTAAAGCTTCTAATTCAGTTGCAGATAGCAAACAGTTTGAATTTGAAATAGGTAATTTCCATTTAAATTCTAAACTTCGTTTCTTAAAATACAAAGAAGAAGAGCCTATTAAACTATCGCCAAAGGAAAACGAGCTATTAAGACTACTTGCTTTGCATGAAAACGATTTGATGCCAAGAGAATTAGCCTTAACTAAAATCTGGCGAGATGATAATTACTTTACTTCTAGAAGTATGGATGTTTACATTGCAAAGCTGCGTAAATATCTAAAGAAAGACGATGTAGTAGAAATCTTAAATATTCATGGTGAAGGCTTCCGTTTGGTTGTAAAAACCGAAGATGAAGCCAGTTAAAAAGCACCAAGTCTAAAATAAAAGAAGCCGCGAAATTGTTTTGCGGCTTTTTTTATAGAATTATAAAAAGGATGCTTACCGTAATCATTCCTGTGATGGCCAAGATGGTAGTCATCATGGTCCAAGATTTAAAGGACTCCTTTTCGGTAATGCCCAAATATTGCCCAACCAACCAAAACCCACTATCATTAACATGAGAGAATATACTGGCACCAGATGCAATGGCAATAACCAAACAGGCCATTTGTACTGGAGAATAGGCCACGCTGGC
This sequence comes from Croceivirga radicis, assembly GCF_002072105.2. GTDB lineage: Bacteria > Bacteroidota > Bacteroidia > Flavobacteriales > Flavobacteriaceae > Croceivirga > Croceivirga radicis. The sequence continues at coordinate 230,197 of NZ_MTBC01000003.1, read as the reverse complement.
TAATAATGGACTTACCAAACCTGCTGCCGTAATCATTGAAACGGTAGAGGAGCCTTGAATTATACGTACAATTGCTGCAGCTATAAACGCAAATAGTAGAATAGGAAATCCAAGATTATGTAAAGAACTGGCAAGCATTTCACCTGCGCCTGTGTTGATTAATGTTTGTTTAAATACACCCCCTGCACCTGTAAGTAGAATTATTGTGCCTGCGGGCATTAAAGATTTTTGGGTTATGGTAAACAATTCTTTTTTAGTATATCCTAAACGGATGCCTAAAAAATACCAAGCCAAAAGATTGGCAATAATCAATGCTGAGAATGGGTGGCCAATTAGTAATATAACCTGATTTATGCGTTCATCTAATGTTCCTAAAATTCCACTTGTTAAAGTGGTTCTAAGCAATATTAGTACAATGGGTATTCCTATAATAGTAAGAATTAGATAAATGTTAGGTAATTTTTCATTTGTTTGTTCTTGCATTTGGTCTGGAGCAGCCACAAATATGCGTTTGGCAATATATTTTCCAAATAAAAGTCCACTACAGATGGCGGTAGGTATGCCCACTAAAAAACCAATCAAAATTACCCAGCCCAATTCGGCCCCTATAATATCTGCAACAGCAATAGGTCCAGGAGTAGGTGGTATAAAAGCATGGGTTATGGCTAATCCCGCCAACAATGGAATAGCGTATAGCAATAAAGATTTACCAGATTGCCTTTGTAAGGCATATATCATAGGAACCAAAATAATAAAGGCAACATCAAAGAAAACAGGAATAGCTATTAAAAAACCGGCAATAACCATTGCAAGTGGTGCATTTTTTAACCCAAATTTTCCAATTAAAAAGTTAGCTATAGCCTTTGCTCCGCCAGATGTTTCTAAAATGGCGCCGAACATGGCACCCAACCCAACAATGGTGGCCACAGAAGATAATGTACTTCCCATGCCTTCTTTAACGGTATCTATAATGGCATTAGGATTTAATCCTGCAAAAATTCCTGTTGCAATACTTGCAATTAAAAGCGCTAAATACGCATTGATTTTAAATTTAAGAATTAGAACTAATAGAATTGCTATTCCGGCAACAATGGCAAGGATTAAGGTAGTTTCCATGTTTTTAGTTTGGCTAATATTTCTTGGCAAATGGCTTGTGGTTCATTGGCAATAGAAACTTCAATTTCGTAGGAAGGTGGTTCTAGTGTATCAAACTGCGATTGTAAGAGTGCTGCACTCATAAAATGGCCTTTGCGCGCATCTAATCGTTGTTTAATCAATTCAAAACTACCAGTTAAATGAATAAATACGGTCTGTTCCGCTATTTCTTTACGCAGCGTTTCCCTGTATTTTTCTTTAAGAGCAGAACAAGCTATGATAGCACCAGTATCCAAATTTTTTAGAGCTAATGTATTTAATTTTTCTAACCAACCTTGGCGGTCATCATCATTTAATGCAGTACCACTAGCCATTTTTGTTACGTTGACCTCAGGATGGTAATCGTCCCCATCAAAATAAGGATAACCCAATTGCTCTGATAGCAATTTACCAATAGTGCTCTTACCCGTTCCGGAAACACCCATTACATAGATTATTTTTGGTATTTCCATTTGTATTAATTTATTTTCTACTTGTTTAATCAATGTTGTTTTTTCTATGGAAAAAGGAACCCAATGAATGCCTTTGTTTTTACGATACCAGGTTAGTTGTCGCTTTGCAAATCGTCTGGTATTTTTTTTGATTTCCTCTATGGCACTTGCTAAATCTCGTTTTCCTGAAAAATACTCGAATAATTCACGGTAACCTACAGTTTGTAGCGCATTTAAATTTTGGTAAGAATAGATATTTTTTGCTTCATCTAATAGGCCGGCCTTCATCATTAAATCTACTCTTTGGTTTATACGATCATAAATTAATTGCCTATCCGCATCTATACCTACTATTAAATGATTAAACGGTCTTTTGTTTTTGGGTTGGTTAAGAAAAGAAGAGTAAGGCTTTCCAGAGGAGATACAAACCTCTAACGCTCTAATTATCCTATGTGGATTTTCTAAATCCACTTTATCATAATACGTTGGGTCTAATTTTTTTAACTGTTGTTGTAAACCTCCAATACCATCTTGTTCTAATTCTCTATTCAGTTTAGCACGAATTTCTGGTTGCACATCTGGAAACGAATCTAATCCATACAAGACCGCATCTACATATAACCCAGAACCACCTACAAGAATAACTATATCTTTTTGTTGAAACAGTTTGCCAAGAAGTTCAAGGGCATCTCTTTCAAAATCGCCTACAGAATAAGGCTCATGAATGCTTTTATGCTGAATAAAATGATGTGGGGCCTGCTTTAATTCTTCCTTAGACGGTACAGCTGTACCAATTTCCATTTCTTTAAAGAATTGTCTAGAATCTGCCGATAGTATTTCTGTATTGAAATGTCTGGCCAAAGTTATAGCCATTTTCGTTTTACCAATTGCGGTAGGTCCAACTACCGCTATAACAGTTTTATTGCTCATAATAGATGTCCGCAATTATAGCAATATTTGGCATTGTCTCTATGGCCTTCTGCAGCACAACTAGGACACGCTTGGGTATTAACGTGCACATAATTGTCGTCCCCAATTTTTGGTTTGCCGCTTCTATATTCTTTGTTGATCTCTGAGGTAACTATACCCGTTGGCACCGCAATTATACCATAACCTAATATCATGATAACGGTTGCCATAAATTGACCCAAATTGGTCTGTGGCGCAATATCACCATATCCTACGGTAGTAAGCGTAACTATGGTCCAATAAATGCTTCTAGGTATACTTGTAAACCCAGCTTCATCTCCTTCAATTATATACATTATTGTGCCCATAATTACCGAAAGAATCAAAACCACATAAATAAACACGGCAATTTTGGTTCTACTGGCTTTTAGGGCCCTACTTAATTGAGACGCTTCTCCAATAAACTTAACAAGTTTTAGAATTCTAAAAATTCTTAAAAGCCTAAAAGCCCTTACCGCCAATAAAACTTGAGAGCCCGCAAAAATATAGGATAGATAAAGCGGTATGGTAGATAGTAAATCTATTATGCCATAGAAACTAAAAATATATTTTAAAGGTTTTTTTATGCTGATGATTCTGGCAATATATTCTATGGTAAAGAATATGGTAATAATCCATTCTAATACATAAAGTGTTTGATGGTATTTTGCATCGAACTCGTCTACGGATTCTAGCATAACCAAGATTACACTAGCAACAATCAAAAAAATTAGGGTAAGGTCAAATATTTTGCCATTAGGCGTATCTGCTTCATAAATAATTTCGTGAAGTTTATGCCTCCAGCCAGAATGCACCTTGTGGTTTTTCAAACTAATTTTGGTTTAAATCTATTATGTTTAACCTATTCTTTTTTCTTAGTAAAGTCTCTATGATAAAGGTAATATAAGGCGTACCTTTAATAGGGGTTAAGAGAGTCTCTAAGATAGCAATATTATTAATTTGATGATTTAAATCAGTATAAGCCATACCAACCAATGTGCCTTTTTTAATTAAGAACACCGCTTTTTCACCAAGACTTCTTCCACGGTCAATAATGATCAAGTCTCTGTTAAAAGTGCTATAATCCATAAATAATTCTTGAACTATATTGTTTTGTTCATCTCTGTTCTGCTCTAGGTTTACGCCATATTTTTCCTTTAGACGCGTTAAAAACGTCTTTGCGGTTTTTAATGAGCCAAAACTACTTAACCGTGCATTTTTATGGTTTGCTTTTTGCGGTTTTAAAAGAATATCTCCTTCTTCATTTTCAATTAAATAAATTCCGTGGCTAAACCCTATAGGCTTTTGCTTTCTATTGTATTTGGGTTTGTTTCTACGAATTTCTTCTGCCTCTTTGATCAAACTATCCAATTCGCCACCGGTACGTTCAAATGTTACTTTTTTGGTTTCTTTTTGTAGTTTACGGGCTATATCGCCCACATTGGTAAAGTGTTGGTTTACCCTTTTTTTAATATTCTTGCTATTACCAATAAAAAGGATATCTCCATCTTTATCATGCATATAATACAATCCGCTCTCTGAGGGAAGAGCTTCTACAATATCTAATTGGGTTGGGGAAAGTTCGCCCAATGTTTCTGCTTTGATAATGGATTTTACTATCTTCTTTTCTGTGTCTTTGGCTAGTAATAATTTAAAGAGTTTTAAGGTTGCCAAGGCATCTCCATTGGCCCTATGTCTATCACTAACCGCAATACCTAGAGATCGTACCAATTTACCCAAACTATGGGATTCTGCATCTGGAATCAATTCTTTAGAAAGGTCTACCGTGCACAAGGTTTTTCGCTGGTAATCATAACCTAGTCGCCTAAATTCCGTCCGTAATATTCGGTAATCAAATTGAGCGTTGTGTGCTACAATGACACAATCTTCTGTAATTTCTAAGATACGTTTGGCAACCTCATAAAACTTAGGCGCGTTCTTAACCATTTTATTGTTAATTCCGGTAAGTTTGGCAACAAAAGGTTGTATTTCTCTTTCTGGGTTTAAAAGACTTATAAAAGTGTCTGTTACTTTTTCACCATCAAATTGATGTATGGCTATTTCCATTATTCCCTCTTCATTGTACTTGCCTCCTGTACTCTCAATGTCTAAAATAGCGTACATAGAAATGGTTTAGCTGTAATTTCTTGCTCCAAAAATACTACTGCCAATACGTACCATTGTACTACCTTCTTCAATGGCAATTTTGTAATCTCCGCTCATGCCCATAGATAAAACCTCTAGGCTTGGTACTAATTCTTTGGCTTTATTGTAAAGCTGTCTAAGGTTTTGAAATTCTTTTCTTATCTGTGCTTCATCATCGGTAAAAGTAGCCATCCCCATAAGTCCTTTTATGGTAATATTATCCAAAGCCTTGAAATTGGCATTGTTTAACATAGCAAACAATTCTTCGCTATCCAATCCAAATTTTGTGCTTTCTTCTGCAATATGCATTTGCAGCAAACACGCTATATTCCGATTGTTTTTTTTGGCTTGTTTATCTATTTCTTTTAACAACTTAAAACTATCCACGCCATGAATCAAAGAAACGTATGGCGCCATGTATTTAACCTTGTTACGTTGTACATGCCCAATCATGTGCCAAGAAATGTCTTTGGGTAGGGCTTCCCATTTTTCCGTCATTTCTTGAATTTTGTTTTCGCCAAAAATTCGTTGTCCTGCGTCATATGCTTCCATCAAATCTTCTTTAGGCTTGGTCTTGGAAACAGCCACCAAGGTAACGTGGTTGGGCAAGCTGTTTTTTATTTGAACTAAGTTTTCTTTTATGGGCATAAGTTACAATTCATAAATGGTAAGGCCACTTCTGAGTTTTGGTTCAATATAAGTGCTTTTTGGTGGCATTACAAGTCCGGCGTCTGCTATCTGCTTAATTTCTTCCATGGTAATAGGAACCAAGCTAAAACCTACTTTAAAATCGCCTTTATCAATGCAATCTTTCATTTTTATGATATTGTGCTTGCCATAACCGTAAGAGATGCGTTTATCATTTCTTAAATCCTTTATTCCCAATACGGGTTCCAAAATAGTTTTATACAGTATTTGGGTATCTAATCGGCTTAAGGCATCTGTAAAGGTATAGGCTTGCTTGCGTAAGTAAAGCAAATAAAACTCACCATCTAAATACATGCTAAAATGATGTTTTTCTTTTGGTTTGTTTCCATTATTGGGTTTTTGCTCTATTCTAAAATTGGTATCTAAGCGAATTAAGAACTCCTCTTTGCTCAATCCGTTTAAATCTTTGACCATTCTATTGAACTCGTAAATTTTAACCTCTTTTTCTGGAATTAAGTAGCTCATAAAAAAATCATGATGCATTGTATCATTACCGGCTAGTTTAGCAGCTTTGGCCAGTAAGGAAGAAGATGCGCACCTATGATGCCCATCTGCAATGTAGAGTGCATCCATTTGTGAAAAAATGGATGTGATTTTGCTGATGGCATCTGCTTGGTACACGGGCCACAGTTTGTGATTTACTTTGTCCGTAGTAGTAAAATCATACTCGGGCAGGGCAGTAGTTTGCTCATTTAATAAAACCTCTAATTCTTTAGTAGATTCGTAGGTAATAAGCACCGGCTCTGCGTTAAACCCCACAGTTTCCAAATAATGGGCAAATAAGCTTTCTCGACTCTCCAGGGTTTCTTCGTGCTTTTTTATTTTACCACAATCATAATCGGTTACACTGGTGGCAGCAAAAATACCCAAGGTTTTAAATTGGTCTTTCTTAATCTGATATAAGTAAAAAGCTGGCTTTTGGTCTTTAATAAACGTTTTTTCTTCTAAAAACTCCCAATACCTATTTTTTACTAAACTAAAACGCTCTTCTCCGGCAAGGATTTTATGGTATTTAAAACCCGGATTAATTATATGGAGAAACGAAAAAGGATTATGTGCCAAGGTACATTGCAACTCGTCTTCAGAATATTCTTCGTAAGAACGAGACGCGACTAGAGCTACTTTGTCCTTTACGGGCCTTACCGCTCTAAACGGCTTTATGGTTGCCATAAGCTATTAAACAAATTGTTTGGAAACCTTTTCTGCTTTTTTACTTTCGCTATAGTCATAAAACCCTTCACCAGTTTTAACACCAAGTTTGCCAGCGGTAACCATGTTAACCAATAGCGGACATGGAGCATATTTTGGATTCTTAAACCCATCATACATTACATTTAAAATAGAAAGGCAAACATCTAACCCTATAAAATCTGCCAATTGCAAGGGCCCCATTGGATGTGCCATTCCCAATTTCATTACCGTATCTATTTCTTCTACTCCTGCAACACCATTATACAAAGTCTCAATAGCTTCGTTTAGCATGGGCATTAAAATTCTATTGGCCACAAAGCCAGGGTAATCATTTACTTCCGTAGGCGTTTTACCAAGTGCTTTGGACAACGCCATTATTTGCTCTGTTACACTATCACTGGTGTTGTAACCTCGTATAATCTCTACCAATTTCATAATAGGTACAGGATTCATAAAGTGCATTCCTATCACCTTTTCCGGTCTTTTTGTTACGGCTGCAATTTGTGTAATGGATATAGAAGAAGTGTTGGTGGCCAAAATAGTATTGGCATCACAAATGGTATCTAGTTCTCTAAAGATATTCAATTTAACTTCTAAGTCTTCAGTGGCCGCTTCTACAACCAAGTCAGCTTCTTTTACACCAATTTCTAGTTGGGTAAATGTGGTAATATTACCTAAAGTGTTCTCTTTTACGGTTTCCGTAATTTTTTCTTTTGCCAATAAACGATCTAGGTTTTTGCTTATGGTAGCTATTCCTTTGTTTAGGGATTCTTGTGATATATCTATTAGGTTAACACGGTATCCATTCTGGGCAAAAACGTGTGCAATACCATTGCCCATGGTACCTGCACCTATAACTGCAATTTTATTCATTATGTTTAGTCTTTAGTCTTTAGTCGTTGAATGCATTTATTATGGCTAGGGCTACCCTAAGCGCTTCTGTACCCGCCTCAAGAGTTACAACGGGTTCTGTATTATTTGTAATGGCATCTGCAAAAGTTTCTAACTCGTCCAAGATGGCATTATTTGGGTTTATCTCTGGATTTTCAAAGTAAATTTGTTTTTTTTCACCTTCCGCGTTTTGTAAAATCATGTCAAAACTTCCGGGTACCTCAGGCGCATCCTTCATTTTTACCACTTCAACCGCTTTTTCTAAAAAATCTACGGAGATATAGGCATCTTTTTGAAAAAACCTCGATTTACGCATGTTTTTTAAAGAAATTCTACTGGCCGTTAAGTTGGCCACACAGCCATTTTCAAAGGCAATCCTGGCATTGGCAATGTCCGGAGAATTACTAATAACAGAAACACCACTCGCATTAATTTGTTTAACCCTACTTGGTACCACACTTAAAATAACATCTATATCATGTATCATAAGGTCCAATACCACGGGTACATCTGTTCCCCTAGGGTTAAATTCTGCTAAACGATGCGTTTCTATAAACATTGGGTTTTCTACTTTTTCTTTAACGGCAAGAAAAGCAGGATTAAAACGTTCTACATGCCCAACTTGACCTTTAACCTTATGTTTTTTGGCCAATTCAATTACTGTTTCGGCTTCTGTTAATGTATTGGTGATGGGTTTTTCTATGAATATATGTTTACCTTTTTCTATGGCCTTTTTGGCCGTTTCAAAATGAGAAAGAGTAGGGGTAACAATGTCTATAACGTCTACTTGATTTAATAGGATATTCACATTTTCAAAGTAGGTATAGCCAAATTCTTTTGCTACTTTTTGCGCATTAATTTCGTCTGGGTCATAAAACCCTACTAGTTCATATTTTTCAGATTGATTTAAAAGTCTTAAATGGATTTTACCCAAATGACCGGCTCCAAGAACGCCAACTTTTAACATGTGGAATAGTTTTTTCAAAAATACGCATATCCATTAAATTGAGGATTGCTATTTTTAAAGGTTTCTGTAATTTTGAGAACCAAACCAAAACATGCGAGATACCTTAAAACATAAAGGAATGCGCAATAAGTTGGCAAACTTATTGGAAGCGAAAGGAATACAGGACCAGAACGTATTAGGAGCAATAAGACAGGTGCCAAGGCATTTGTTTTTAGACAGTAGCTTTGAAGCACATGCCTACCAAGACAAGGCTTTCCCTATTGGAGCAGACCAAACCATATCACAACCTTACACGGTAGCTTTTCAAACCGAATTGTTGAAGGTTTCTCCTAACGATAAAATATTGGAAATAGGTACGGGTAGTGGTTACCAGACTTCTGTGTTGTTAACATTAAAAGCTAGGGTCTACACCATAGAACGCCAATTGGAGCTATTTAAAACCACAAAGCGTTTCTTTGACCGAATGGGGTTTAGGCCCAAGAAGCAAATTTTTGGTGATGGTTACAAAGGGATGCCAGAAGAAGCGCCATTTAAAGGAATAATTGTAACCGCAGGCGCTCCAGAGGTTCCCAAAGCATTACTTTCACAGCTAGCAATTGGTGGTAGGTTAGTAATTCCTGTAGGTATTGAAGACCAAATTATGACTTTGTTTGTTCGGAAATCTGAAAAAGAATTTGAAAAAACAACCTACGGAAACTTTAGGTTTGTTCCACTTTTAGAAGATAAGAATTAGCCTTAGTTATTAAAGCTTTTTTTGACCCGGGCCAAATTCCGTTTGTTATCTCGGTCTTTTATAGTTTCTCTTTTGTCGTACTGTTTTTTCCCACGGGCCAAAGCAACGTTTATTTTCGCCAATCCGCGTTCGTTGATAAAAAGATTAAGCGGTATAATGGTAAGTCCGCTAGCGGTAACTTCTTTATTCAACTTTTTTAACTCTCTTTTATTTAAAAGGAGTTTACGTTCTGCTTTAGGTGCATGGTTGTAATGGCCGCCGTGGCTATACTCATCTACCTGCATGTTTATGATGAATAATTCTCCTTTAGGATTGAACTCACAAAAACTTTGAGAAATAGAAGCTTTTCCTAATCGAATGGATTTAATTTCTGTACCAGACAAAACAATGCCTGCCATGTATTTGTCCAAAATCTCATAATCGAATTTAGCCCTCTTGTTCTTTATGTTTATGTTGTTGTTCATAGGCTACAAAAATAGAAGTTCTGTTTTAATTTGTAATGAAATATTGATATTTACGATTAAGTAGAAAATAGTGATTTATGCGATTTATCTTAATAATACTAGTTATAACTGTTTATGGTTGCCATTCTAAAACCAACGTTACTGCGCAACAGGTTGTGGATAATGCTATTAAGGTATCTGGAGGAGAACTTTTTGAAGCGAAAAAAGTAACGTTTAAATTTAGAGATTACCTGTATACTTCTTCTAAATCTAGACAAGGATTTAAGTTAACACGTTCCAGAACTAAAGGTAACGATACCTTATTAGATATAAAAAATGGACAGGATTTTACCCGGAGTATAAATAATTCCTTGGTTTCGTTGGCCGATAGTACTGCACAAAATTTTGCTAATTCAATTAATTCGGTTCACTACTTTGCTAAATTACCCTATGGTTTAAATGATGAGGCGGTAAACAAAGAATTGTTAGCAGATGAAACATTATTTGAAAAAGAATACTATAAAGTAAAAGTAACCTTTAACCAACAAAATGGGGGAGAAGATTTTGAAGATGTATACTTGTATTGGATAGGAAAGAATGATTTCAAAATTGACTTTTTGGCCTATTCCTTTACTGTTAACGGTGGCGGTTATCGCTTTAGAAGAGCATATAACGAGCGTTTTGTAAAAGCAATACGTTTTGTAGATTACGAGAATTATGCACCAATAAATTCCAATATACATTTAGATGAGATTGGAAGGCTCTTTGAAGCGGGCAAATTAAAGCTGCTATCCAAAATAGAGCTAGAAAATGTTAAGGTGGAGTAGTATTAATCTACTTTTTGAATTTTAGCGGATACAACGTTACCTATGCTATCTGCAAGTTTAATGATGTACACACTACTATTATCATTATCGTCCATTGACTGATATTTTTCTTCTCCAATTAACTTATTGGCCAAGGCCGGGGTAGTGTTGCTGTGGCCTACCATTAGAACACTTGCACCATAGTTGTCTAACAACAACTGTTTCACATCAATTTCTTTTGGGTCAAATATTTTAATATCAATATTGTGTTTTACAGATGTTGGGGCAGCCGTCATTTTTGTACGGGTATAATCTGTAGAATAAACAGCGTCTAAATCTAAGGTGTCGAACATATTGGCCCAAAGCATTGCCCTGCCTAAACCGTCTTGATTTAACTCTGGGTCTTTGTCCTCTGGGTTGCTTCTATCCTTTTCTGCATGCCTAATTAAATAAAAAGTGGTGATTACCGGATCTTTTGGGGGCTCTTGCTTTTTATCTTCCTTACAGCTTAAAAAAGTAAGAAAGCAAAGTAACATTACCATTGCATGAAAAAGGTTATAATTTGAAGTTTTACCCTCTATATTTTTCATGTATTTATTATTTAGTCTGAATTTAGGTGTTTATTAAACGAGTCTGTGGGAATTATATTTTTTTAAATTAGTTAAATTCTCTGTTAACTAGATGCGATAGGTATGCCATTGTATTGGCCAAATACTTTCGGTCTTGTGTCATAGTAAATAGGGCTATGGCACCTTGTATCATGGTATACAATTGTTTGGCAAACTGTAGTGGTGGCACGGATAACCTTAATTCTCCGTTATTGGCACCATTTTCTAATACCAAGGCAATTTTACCTTCTATTTCCCTAATGGTCTCTTTATTTGCAGCAGCAAGTAAATTATTGTTGTGCTGTGCGTCTACACCCGTATTTAAAATAGGGCAGCCGCCCAATTCAATGGTAAAAACATCATATTGTTTATGAAACGCGATAAGAGCTTGTATCTTGCTAATAGCTTTTTCTTCGCTATTAAGAACATGGTCTATTTTCTCCAAAAGTATTTGCCGGTTATAATCAAAAGCAGCTAAAGCTAAAGCCTCTTTATTCTCAAAATTGCCATAAATAGCACCTTTTGTAAGGCCAGTTGCCTCTGTTAGATGGCTCATGCTGGTGCCAACATAACCATGCTTATTAAAAATTGGGGCAACGGTTTCAATTATGTATTTAGTAGTCCTTTCTGCTTTACTGGCCATAGCGGAAAATTTTGTAGCTAAGATAGCTATAAAATACTAAAAGGTATAAAAAAAGCCCTTCAAATTTAAAGGGCTTTTTAGTTAAAAATCATGTATTTAGTTCACCAATTCGTTTTGATTTCTAAACACTAAAGCATCGTCAAAAGAATCTAAAAGAATAATACTTTCACTTTTTATGGAGCCGCTTAAAAGTTCTTTAGAAAGTTTATTCAAGACTTCTTTTTGTACCAATCGTTTAATTGGTCTTGCTCCGTACTGTGGATCATATCCTTTAGCGCTTAAGTAAGCAATTGCTTCTGCTGTAGCATCTAAAGTAATGTTCTGTTTTGCCAACATCTTTTTAAGGCTTTCTATTTGTAAGCCAACAATGGCCTTAATATTTTCCCTGCTCAAAGGTGTAAACATTACTATATCATCTATCCTGTTTAGAAATTCTGGTCTAATGGATTTTTTAAGTAACCCTAAGACTTCTACACGTGCAGCTTCGGTTGCACTATATATATCATTAGCGGTTTCAAACTTTTCTTGGATAATATGGCTGCCCATATTACTTGTCATGATAATAATGGCATTTTTAAAGTCTGCAACACGTCCTTTGTTATCTGTTAGCCTACCTTCGTCCAGAACCTGTAATAAGATATTAAATGTGTCTGGGTGGGCCTTCTCTATCTCATCTAACAACACAACAGAATACGGTCTTCTTCTAACGGCTTCCGTTAATTGTCCGCCTTCATCATAACCTACATATCCTGGAGGCGCCCCTACCAATCTACTAACCGAGTGTCTTTCTTGATACTCACTCATATCAATTCTTGTGATTGCGTTTTCATCATCAAACAAATACGCAGCTAGGGTTTTGGCCAACTCTGTTTTACCCACCCCTGTAGTACCTAAGAACAGAAAAGAACCTATTGGTTTTTTAGTGTCCTGCAGACCGGCCCTGCTTCTTCTTATGGCATCGGAAACTGCCTCAATGGCTTCTTCTTGACCAACTACGCGTTTATGTAAAACGTTTTCTAGTTGCAACAATTTTTCCCTTTCGCTTTGCAACATTTTAGTAACCGGTATTCCAGTCCATTTAGCTACCACTTCTGCAATATCTTCATTGGTTACCTCTTCTTTTATTAAGGTTGCCGAAGCCTGTTGTTCTTGTAATTCTTCTTGTAACTGATCTAAAAGTGCTTGAGACTCTTTAATTTTACCATACCTAAGCTCAGCAACTTTTCCGTAATCTCCATTGCGCTCTGCCCGTTCTGCTTCTATTTTGTAGTTTTCAATATCCTGTTTGGTCTTTTGAATATTATCAACCACAGTTTTTTCGCTTTCCCATTGGGCAAAAATATCTTTACGTTCTTCTTTTAAGTTTGCTAGGTCTAGATTTAAGGTTTTTAATTTGCTTTCATCATTTTCTCGTTTAATCGCTTCAATTTCAATTTCAAGCTGCATAATCTTTCTGTCCAAAACATCTAATTCCTCTGGTTTAGAATTAATTTCCATACGTAGTTTAGATGCGGCCTCGTCCATTAAATCTATAGCTTTGTCTGGTAAAAATCGGTCTGTGATATAGCGTTGTGATAATTCTACCGCAGCAATTACGGCCTCGTCCATAATTCTAACCTTATGGTGCGCCTCATATTTCTCTTTAATACCCCTTAAAATAGAAATAGCACTTTCTGTATCTGGCTCGTCTACCACTACTTTTTGAAAACGTCTTTCCAACGCTTTATCTTTCTCAAAGTATTTTTGATATTCATCCAAGGTTGTTGCGCCAATTGCCCTTAACTCACCCCTTGCCAATGCCGGTTTTAAAATATTAGCCGCATCCATAGCTCCTTGTCCGCCACCTGCACCAACCAGTGTGTGTATTTCATCTATAAACAAAACAATGTCTCCTTCAGAACTGGTAACTTCTTTAATTACAGACTTTAACCTTTCTTCAAATTCACCCTTATACTTGGCACCCGCAATTAAGGCACCCATATCTAGGGAATAGATTATTTTGTCTTTTAAATTCTCAGGGACGTCTCCTTGAACAATTCTATGTGCTAAACCTTCTGCAATGGCAGTTTTACCCACACCAGGCTCCCCAACCAGCATAGGATTGTTTTTGGTGCGTCTAGACAAAATCTGCAGCACACGTCTAATTTCTTCATCCCTACCAATAACAGGATCTAGTTTGCCAGAATCTGCTAATTTATTTAGGTTCTTTGCAAACTTATCCAATGAATTATAGGTGTCTTCTGCGCTTTGAGAAGTTACGTTTCCGCCTTTTCTTAATTCTGTAATAGCTGCTGTTAGATCCTTTTCCGTTATTCCGTTATCTTTTAATATCTGTGCTATTTTGCTCTTAGATTTAAAGATGGCTAGAAGCAAGTGTTCTATGGAGACGTATTCATCTCCCATTTTTTTGGCAACAATAGCAGCCTCATTAAGTGTTTTACCTGCTTCTCTAGAAAGCATGATATCTGCCCCTGAAACTTTTGAAAAACGCTCTATTTCTTTGTCTACAACTTGGTTGATAAGACTGGAATTAGCATTTAACTTTTTTAATAAAAAGGGTAGAACATTCTCATCTACCTCTGTTATTGCCTTAAAAATATGTTCGTTTTCTATCTGTTGATGCCCATAGCCTTGCGCAATCTGTTGTGCTTGCTGTATAGCCTCTTGTGATTTTATTGTGAAATTATTAAAGTTCATCTTTTTTGCTGTTTTTCTGGAGAAAGGTCAATTATCTTGCCGTTCTGTTGCCACTGTCAATCTGTCTGAAATTTAGTACTAATCACCGGTCAAATCGTCAGTTTTTAAATGATTTGGATAAGTTATACCTTTGCCATATGGGAATATTTGGAAGGTTATTTGGTAATGAAAATGAGAATTCGGAATCGAAAATTCCATGGATACCTCTTGATAATATAGAGCAGTTAGAAACAATTGTATTGGCATCTAAGCAGCGTACACAGGTTATTTTTAAACATTCGACCTCTTGTGGTATTAGCAGAATGGTTTTGAATATGTTTACTTCTAACTATGATTTGGGACCCGATCAGATGGACTTCTATTTCTTGGACTTATTGGCCAACCGTTCTGTAAGCAATGCTGTAGCCAGTACGTTTAATGTGCAGCACCAATCACCCCAATTATTGATTTTAAAAGATGGTAGGGTAGTTTATCATAATTCTCACGGTGCAATTTCAGAAGTAGACTTAAAAGAATATGTTTAAATAAAAAAAGCCCTGAATAAACAGGGCTTTTTTATTAATTGAATTGATGTTTTTTTACAATTTCTTTCAACCTTAATTTTAAATCTTCGCCGGCATCAAAGACCATTTGTTCATTGCTTGGAAATGGTACCGATTTAACTGCTAACAGATTAATTAAGTCTTGCTCTAAAGCGCGTTTGTCCCCACTATGGCTAGCATAGACATGCTCAAAGGCAAAACCACTGCTTAACGGATATGAGTTTATAACTTGATTTGTTTTTAAATCTGTAAAACTAATCTTTGCTCCAATTTCTGCAGTTTTAGATTGGGTAAACCTGTAGAAATCGCATCTTACGGTTTTAAGTTTATCAACTTTAATATCATTACCAAGACTATCTTTAGCAACGTTACCATTTTTATCTAGAACGTATTCAAAACCATCTTTTACTATTTTTTCTTTCACTAACTGTTTTTCAGTTACCTGTTCTGGAGAAATAAAGATGTTTTGAAAATCTAATGCCATTTCATAATCATAGTTGATATTGTCTAATGGATTTGCGTGGTATTGTGTCCAAAAATCGTTTATTCCGTAAGTATTGAAATCCAAAAGTGCGTCTTCTAAGCGTTGTGGTATAATTTGTTCCGTGGCATTGTAAAGGGCTACCTTTACATAGTCCTGCCCTTGTAAACGGGCTTCTTCCATTCTTTTGGTTGCATCTTTAAACCCAGGGTTTATTTTTAATAAATACGCAAAATCTTCGTAGGCGGCCCTATAATCTTGTTTGTTAACTGCATTTTTGCTCAGTTGTACGGCGTTATCATATAAATAATTAGCCAGCTCTTCTTTAGTATTGACTATGGCATTGGCATAATCTTTAAATTGAAAAGAGGCATTTCTATTTTCATCATAAATTGGTAATGGCAATAAGGGTTTAATCTGGTTTTGCAAGTTTCTTAAAGAAACATAGCTATTGTATATTTTTTCCAAATTAGCGGGGTTGCCATCTTTTTTTAAAAAATTTATCTGTTCTAATTCTCTTTGTTGGTTTTTGGCAAAGGCTTCTTCTAAAAGCAATACATATTCTTGATTCCCCTTTTTGGTTTTATTATCCCTAAGGTTTTTTATTGCCTTATTCATGGCTAGTTGGTAGTTGCCACTATTTAAAGCTTCTTGGGTTTTTTTAACCCCACCGCAGGAAATCAATACTCCAGTTGTTATAAAAAGTAAAAATTTTTTCATGGGTTCTGGTTTTATGGTTTCAATAAGCAAGTTCCAATTTGTATGCCAAAAGTTGTTTTTAAGAAACGTACAAGCTCTGAGCCTAGTATATACAAGGGTTGTAAAATTTAAATTTTGTTAATGATTGTGTTGAAAAGTGAAGTAAAATAACAATTCAAGTCATTAATTTTAAGTCAGCTATTCGTATTTTTGCAGCCTAATCCAACTATGGTTTTATGCAAAGAGACGAAACAATTTTCGACCTAATTTCTGAAGAGAAAGAAAGACAATTAAGGGGTATAGAGCTAATTGCCTCTGAAAACTTTACGAGTCCGCAGGTTATGGAAGCTGCAGGTTCTGTACTTACCAATAAATACGCGGAAGGCTATCCTGGAAAACGTTATTATGGAGGTTGTGAAGTTGTAGACCAAATAGAACAATTGGCCATAGACAGAGCTAAAGAATTGTTTGGCGCATCTTATGCCAATGTACAACCACACTCTGGATCGCAAGCCAATGCTTCTGTATACCATGCATGCTTGCAACCTGGTGATACGATTTTAGGTTTTGATTTATCTCATGGGGGGCACCTTACCCATGGTTCACCAGTAAATTTTAGTGGTAAATTGTATAATCCTGTTTTTTATGGCGTAGACAAAGAAACCGGAGTGTTGGATTATGATGCCATTCAAGAAATTGCGGATAAAGAAAAGCCAAAACTAATAATAGCTGGTGCTTCTGCCTATTCTAGGGATATTGATTTTAAGCGCTTTAGGGAGATTGCGGATAGTGTAGGCGCTATATTATTGGCAGATATTTCCCACCCTGCGGGATTAATCGCAAAAGGAATATTGAACGATCCAATTCCGCATTGCCATATAGTTACCACTACTACCCATAAAACCTTGAGAGGGCCTAGAGGAGGTCTTATATTGATGGGTGAAAATTTTGAAAATCCATTCGGCATAAAATTAAAAAATGGAAACCTAAGAAAAATGTCCGGTTTGCTAGATTTGGCTGTTTTTCCAGGTAATCAAGGTGGGCCGTTAGAACATGTAATTGCAGGTAAGGCAATTGCATTTGGCCAAGCATTAACGGACGACTTTTTACATTACATGATACAAGTAAAGAAAAATGCGGCTGCAATGGCAAAGGCGTTCATGGACTTGGATTATAAAGTGATTTCCGGGGGTACGGATAATCATATGA
This sequence comes from Croceivirga radicis, assembly GCF_002072105.2. Taxonomy (GTDB): domain Bacteria; phylum Bacteroidota; class Bacteroidia; order Flavobacteriales; family Flavobacteriaceae; genus Croceivirga; species Croceivirga radicis. The sequence continues at coordinate 212,900 of NZ_MTBC01000003.1, read as the reverse complement.
TGTTAATAGACTTAAGGAACAAGAATATTACAGGTAAAGATGCCGAGGCTGTACTTGGGAAAGCGGATATTACCGCTAATAAGAATATGGTTCCTTTTGATGATCAGTCGCCTTTTATAACTTCAGGAATACGTTTTGGAACACCGGCCATTACCACAAGAGGTTTGGTAGAAAAAGACATGGAGGTTATTGTAGGTCATATTAATGAAATTATAACCAATTCTAGTGATGAAGCTAAGATTGGTGCCATTAAAACCAAAGTAAACGACTTTATGGGCGGTCGTCCGCTTTTTAAGGGATAAATAATTGTAAGGTTGGTCCGTAGGTATTATTCATCTATAATATCTACGGCAGAATCTTGCATGAATTTTTTGTTCTGCACATCATAAATTTGCATCTCTTCTTCGTCTGAAAAGTAAACGCCCCAAACGTAAAGGTAATCCATAAAGGGGGTGTTTTGCGAGACATTATTGGCTAATTCATCTAGCTCAAAAACCGTTGTATACATTTCAAAAGGCATTTTCTTTAACCCTTTGGTTAGGTTTACATAGTTCTGACTTAACGAGTCTAAGATGTTAGATAGATTATCTTCTATTAATAGTCCCTGAATTTTATTTATTACTAACGTAGTATCCGTAAAATTAATAGCAAGTTCAGTTAGGTGAAAGGTTGAATTATTAATAAAAGAAATAGTTTGAATTTGTTCTTTTAAAAAATTGCTGGTTTGTAAGGGGTGATTATTTAAATTTCCCCAGTTAAAACTATTTAATTGGAAAAGGGCTTCGTGCAATTTAAAATTGCAATCCATGGCAATGGTTATACAGTTAAAGTGATTAAAACTTTTTAAAAGTTTGATATCAACATTTGCGAAAAACTCTTTTTCTAGACTTTTCTTTAAAGAAGGAATGCCTTTTATCTTAAGACCATCTAGATGTTGCCTCGTTAGGTTTTTATGGAAAAAATTTTTCATAGCGCTATCAATGTACCCTTAAATAAACTGATTTTTATTGTAAATTAAGGAATATTAACACAATTGCACTATTGAAACCGCTAGTTTTTCGCTTTTTTTATGTTAAAATATAGTTAATACTTTGTTTTAAGCGAATTGTTACAGGTCTATGTTGAATGGTTATAAATAACAAATGAACGGTTTGCTTAAATAAAGCCTCTATTTTTGGCAGCAACTATAAGTGCTAGGTCATTTTCTTTTTCTGTGCCAAATAATGTTTTTAAATGTCGTTTTCTGTTTTCTATGGAAGAAGAAGAAAGTTTAATGTGATTTTCTAAATCTTTTGTTTTTGTACCTATAGATAAATGGTAAAGAATTTTTTTATCGTTTTCATCCAAACTCAAATCATTTGCCATTTTTTTTCTTATGGCACCCAATGCTTTTGGCGAATAGTAGGGAGGTTCCTTTAATACTGTTCTAACCGCTTGTTCCAATGTTTTTGGATCAATATCAGTCTTTACTAAATAACCGTCTGGATCTACCGACTTTAGAATGCTGTTGATCCTGTAATTATCGCTAAAGGAAGACATGAATACAATTTTACTTGAAGGCACTAGATTTCTTGCCAAAATACCCAAATCTTCTCCATTGTGAGGTTGATCCTCATTTGGTGGAAATAATTGAATATCTAAAAATATAATATCATAATTAAAAGAACTGACGCTATCCTCAATCTTGGCTTTACCTTGCTCAAAGCTATTGGCCGTATCAACTAAAATATTGTAATCATCAAAAACGATACGTTCTAAGATAAACTTATAACCAAGCATGGTCATTTCATGGTCATCAATAGCAAGAATTCTTAAGGTTTTCATTATTTATGGGCGCTTTGGGTAGTAAATAAATATGTCTTAAAAGTAATACTTTTCTTGTTTTTTTTTAAATCAAAGGCACATTAAAAACAAATATTGTACCATTGGGAGAAGCGTTGTTCATAGAAAAGGTTCCGTTTAATTTTTCCATTCTAGATTTTATATTTTTTAATCCTATGCCAGACTTTTCTTTTTTGGTATCAAATCCAATCCCATTGTCCTTAACATGAAAGTCAAAACTATTTTTATACAGGTAAAAATCTAAATCTATTTTGGTGCAGTTGGCATGTTTTATACTATTTTGGATACATTCTTGTATTATTCTATAGCTATTGATTTTAATTTCCCCATCCAATTCATCCCAATCAGAATTAATATCATAATTAAAATAGATAGGAATATTGGTGGATTGCTGCATTTGATTTAAATAAGAGCTAATGGTAGAAACAAAATTTCCCACTTTTTTGTTAGAGGCGTCATTTAATTCATGGCTTATTGTTCTAATTTCCTCCTCTAATTCTTGAAGCTTGGTTATCAATTGGTTTCTTTGATTAATAGATGCTTCGTCCGTTTTTTCGTTTAGGCCAGATAACAACAGTCTAATACCAAGCATTTCGCCAAGAATACCATCGTGTAATTCTTGTGAAACTCTTTTTTGTTCTTCTCGTTTGCCTTCTTCTAGCTTCCCTTGCTGGGAAAGCATTAGGTTGTAAATTTCTTGATTGGTTTCTTGCTGTTTCTGCTTAAACCTTAGTCGTTGGTTGTTTATACGCTGGCTAATGATAATAGTTAAACCCAAAGCAAAAATTACAATTCCTATTCCAATTTTGGTGTACAGATCGTTTTTTGCGGTTAAATCTTTATTTCTATCAATTATTTGGTCTGTCTCTAATTGTATACGGGCAAATTTGTCTATTACGTTCCGTTCTTCTTGTTGTAGGGTTTCGTTTAATTCAAAATAATCTTTAGCATGTTTACTACTATTTTTAGAATCTACCAAGGTCAAGAGTTCCAAGGTATTTAAAAGCCTGTCCCTGTTCTCCGTTTCAATTGCCTTTGCCTTTGCTAGATATGCATACTCTATTGCTTTTGGAGTACTGGTTTCCTTATTTATTTCTGACAAAAAATGATAGTTTCTTGCTAAATCATAGCCATATTTTATACTGTCTAATATCCTGTTAGAATTAAATATGTTATCTGAGGCTTCATATGAGGTAATATTTTTTGTTTTGAATGCCGAATAGTTGTAACTCGTTAACACTTTTGCATAAAGTTGCGGTCTTATATTTTTTAGTTCTTTTGAGTTTAGTAATGGCGTATATGCTTCTAAGGCTTTTTCAAAATTTTCTTCCCTTAAATAAGTGCTGGCAATATTATTTTGGTTGATAAACGAGTTTTCTAAATGTTTTGTAGTTGGTGTGTCTTCTATATATTGTTTGGCTTGATTGTGATAGGCTATGGCTTCATCAAAATTTAACAATCCGTTTTGTATTACCCCAAGTAAGGTGTAAAAGGGAAATAGTAATTCGTTTATTTTATTTTCTTCGGCATAGGCTATGGCTTTGGTTATTTCATTTTCTGCACCAACATAATCCTTATTGTTTTGCTTAATGGCCGCCATGTAATACATGGCAACGGCTGGTTTGTTCTTTGTGTTTTGGTTGGCACTGGCAATTTGAAGATAAGCATTGTAAGCCTCTCTAAAATGATAGTAAGAACTATCTGCTTGTGTTTTATAATAGAATCTGCCCAAATCTAAATGGGCATCTCCCTTTCCTAAATAATCCTTTGTCCGATCAGCTAGACCTATGTATTCTTTTTGAAGTATTTTGAACTTGGAGGTGTCGTCTATAGATTTGTAAGCGGCGCTGATGGCTCGCAAATTTTTTAATTTAATAACAGTACTCTTTTCATTTTTAAGTTTGGTATAAGCATCATGTAATAGGTCCTTTCTTTCGCCAATTGGTAAAGCGGTACTGTCTTTGGCCCAAATTACTATATTGTAAAGAGAATCCTTACTACTTTCTTGTATTAGTTCATTGTTAGCTTTTTGCTTATTACAAGCTACAACTAGTACTATAATTGATAGCAAAGTTAGGGTGGTCGGTTTTATATTTAATAGGGGGCTAAACATTTTTTTACCTAAATACAAGGTACAAAAAAACCCTAAATTGATTTAATTTAGGGTGTTTTATAATTATATTTTAAAACAATTATCCTTGCGTTTCAATATCTGGAATGTCGTCACCATCTGGAGAATCAGTTTCAATATCTGGAATGTCATCACCATCAGGAGAATCAGTTTCAATATCTGGGATATCATCACCGTCAGGGGAATCTACATATAATTCTTCTTGGTTTGCAACGCTGTCATTTTCACAAGCTATAAATCCAAAAGTTAAGGTTAAGATTAAAAGGAAGCTGAATACATTTTTCATGAGTAAAAATTTAAGATTGGATTATGATTATTATTTCTATGCTGCTAAATTACAGCCTGTTAAGGCTGTAATTTTTAGAATAATCACCAGTCTAGTATTCAGCTAGGTTTTCGGGGTGTTTGTTATGTTTTTGTGAGAATTTAGCTACCCAAGTGTCCTAATTGCATTTTTGGACAAAATATTTTTTAAAGTATCTATCTTTTCCCGGTATGATTTTGAAAAAGGCAACTTTTCTTCAGAGTTTTTAATGGCGCAGGTGTTTTTACCAAAATTTATTCTAGATACATGTTTGGTGTTTAAAATATAGCTCTGATGTATTCGAATAAAGTTTTTTGGTAAACTTTGTTCAAAAGATTTTAAGGTTTTGTAGGCACTTACTTTTTTGCCATCTTTTAAATAAAAGTCTGTTGTATTATTATCTGCTTTAAGATAGAGAATGTCGTCTGTGTTTAGGTAATGAAAGTCCTTGTAGGATTTAAGACAAAGGGTAGGGGCTTCTTTTTCTTTTTCTAGTTTAAGCCTTAGTTTTAAAATTGTTTTTCTGATATCTAATTCTGTAGTAGGTAGAAGCCAGTAATCAAAAAAACCGTTTTTGATCGCATCAAATGCCGCATCTTTTTTAGAGGATATTCCAATAAAAATTGGAATCTCTTTTAGATGAATTTGGGCTTCTAAACAAATACCAAACATTGCTGCCGGATTTTTATCCAGATTTAGAATAACCAAGGTGGGTTGTTCTTTTAATATGGTATTTAAACTTTCTGCTTGCTCACTACAAGATGCTATATGTTGAAACTCTTCATACTCAAGCATTCTTTGCTGAACTTCATAAGCAGAAGAACTATCAGAGTCTACAATCATATACCGGTATGTCATATCTAATAATTCCATACCGCAAGATAGTGGCTGTAAGCTGTTGTAGACTAAAGATTTACCTTAAAAAAAGTGGGTTTTTCCTACAAATTAATTGGTTGTGGGTACAAATTGGGTTGCGCCTAGATTTGTATTCATTGTTCTGTCTTTGCCAAATAAATCTGTTGGAACAGTATTACTGTTGGTTGTAGATACGTTTAATAAATCTTCTGAGGCAGTAGTAGGATAATATTTAAACAAAAATGCATCTAGATAATCTATCGCGGGATTAAGGGTAATAGCTTCATAACTATCCGTATTGTTAACATTATAAAGCGGATTGTCTATGGATTCATTGTACTTTAAAGAACAATGGTCTAATTTATAATTGAAATTGGCAGAAGTATCCTGGTCAAAGGCAATTTCTACATCTAAGCTGCCGTCTATTATTGAATTAGTTAGTATAAGATTATCTAGACCGTAAAGTCTGTTGGCGCCCAAATCTGTTTTAATAAAATTACTTATAAACAAAGCTGGATTGGTCCTAAATCCCCCATTATAGTAGTTGGCAATGGTACAATGATTAAACAAGTAATTTCCTCCGTAAATACCAATGCTGTTATTGCCAGCAGCCCCAAAAATGGTGTTTGTACAAGTAATACCGGTGTCAATGGCCAAAAGATTGGTGTTGGCACTATTCACTATTTGGCTATTATTTAAAATAGCTTTTGAGGTATTGTTATTGCCCCTGCCTTCTATCCGTATGCCCGTTGTAGCATTCTTAAGTGTTAAATAGTTAATGGTTACGGACCCAGCATTTTCTGGTATCCAAAGTGCATCCCATTGCCCAGGTATAGCTTCATTGGATTCTCCTAATTTATCGCCCTGAAAGATTATCTCCTTTTCCAAGGCAGTTGAATCTTCACTTAATTCACCGTTGATTATTAGGCTGGCGCCATCATCTAAGATAATTCCGGAATTTTCATGAAAAAAAACTCTTGCACCGGCGTTTATGGTAAGTGTTTTGTTAGCGGGCACAGCCGCATATCCGTAAATAACGTAAGGTAGGTTATTGGTAAAGTTTAATTCCTCGTCGTTTAAATAAAATCCAGGGAGTGTAACTGTTCCTGTTATTGTGGAAATACTTATTTCTTGCGTTGGATTGTCACTTGGCGGATACAGAAAAATAGCATTTTTAATTAGTGTTACTAAGGCTACCTTTTGAAAGTTGCCATTTGAGCCAAACATTATTTCGTCTGTGTACAAAAGCTGTTTTTGGCTTGGTTCTAAATTAGCAACCGTGGTTTCTATGTAGACAAATAGACTGTCTTTACCTCTTAAGGGTACGTCTGTAAACGATTTTCCATCTTGCCCATCTACATTTAATCTATAATTACTGCTTTCACCATTCTCAAGGCTAATATTGGGGATTAAAATATCTTCTGTACTAGTATTGTAAACTTTTAGACCAAAGGTTGCACTCCCAAGATTGGTAAAAATAGTATCTAGAAAAACCGTATCCCTTGAAAAACTAAGAGTTCCAGATTTTGGGGTATATTCAAAATCTTCTCTACAGCTCCAGCTAAGAAGCAGAACAAATGCAAAGATGTAAACGTATCTAAAAGATTTCAAAACTAGTCAATAAATAAGGCAGCTATATCTGTTGGTACCCTTGTTGGTCTATTATTTACCGGGTTTAGCAGGCACCATTCTGTAACGGCAGAAACCAAGACTTTGTTGTTCTTTATATTGGTAATGGTAACTTTTCTTTGCGATAAAGCACCATGCCACTTTTCAATATTGGTCTTTATTTCTAATTTCTGGCCCAAGAGTGCGGCACCATAATAGGTAATGTCATGGTGGCGAACTACCCAAATATAATTTTCTAATTCTGGTTCAGGAACGGTTGCTTGCCAATGTTCTTTTGATATATCCTGAATCCATTCTATATATCTAATGTTATTAACATGGTTCAAATCATCTAAATCCGACTCTTGAACCGTAATTTTTTTGGAATAGCTTTTCATGCTATTTCTTTTTAATCTTAACTTCAAAGAGTTTGTTCCAGCGTTTACCGGTAACAAAAAATGTACCTCTTTCTGGATGGTAGGCTACACCGTTTAAAACATCTAATTTACTGTGTTGTTTTACACGATTTTTAAGTCCGCTAAAATTAATAACCCCTTCTATTGCACCAGACTTGGCATCTATAATCATCATACTAGGTTTTTGCCAAACGTTCGCATAAATTTTACCATCAACGTATTCTAGTTCATTGGTTTTATTGAACACGGATTTGTTTGTTACCGTAGTAAAATATCCTGTTTCACTTAGGTTTTCTGGATTTAGCAACCATATTTTCTCAGAACCATCGCTTTTAAAAAGTTCTTTTCCGTTATTACATAATCCCCACCCTTCTTTACTTTTGCCATAGGTAAAAGAACCTGTTTTCTCTAGAGAATCCGCATTATACACGAAGCCCAACCCACTTTGCCAGGTTAGCAAATAAACTTTATTGTCTAAAACAGTTAGCCCCTCTCCAAATAATGTAGCGTCTAAATCTATTTGCTGTAAAATTTTACCTGTTTCAAAATCAACTTTTCGTAAAGATGATTCTCCTTTTATACCAGTACTTTCATATAACACACCATTGTAGAATTCTAAACCCTGGGTAAATGCATTTATATCATGCGGGTAGGTATTTATAACCTCGTACGTGTAAATGGATGGCGGTTTTTCTGCTAAAACTTTAATGCTTTTGGTTATTTCTACTTCCTTATCATCGTAAATAATTCTGGCTTTAAGCATTTTAGACCCCAATCTTTCTGGGTTCAAGGTTATCTTGCCGTTAGAGACCTGTAGTGCTTCGTCTTCTAAAAAATAGGAGACCTTACTTACCTTGACGCCTTTTTTATTATTTAGGGCAATACCAACAGTAGAACCTTTAGAAAAGTCTTTTTTGTTGCCTTCTAGGTGTATTCCAAATAAATCTGAAGGCTTAGCGGTACTGCCACAGCTAGTTATGATTAAAAATAGAGAACTAAATAATACAGATAAAAATCTCACAATCTATAGTTTATAAAATCTTAAGCAAATTACTGTTAACAAACGATTGTGGCAAATTTAAAAGATTGTATATTTGCACCCGGCAAGTCCTACACGACCAGCTCCTGCAGAATCCCCCAGGGTGGGAACGCAGCAAGGGTATGCGGTCGTAGCGGTGCGATGTAGGTAGCTTGCCTTTTTTTGTACCCAAAAGTTAAGTACCTTTTGCTTAACATTTAACCAATATTACGCAGCATGCAAGCAAAAGTTGTTTTAATTACCGGAGGTTCTTCTGGCCTAGGTAAAGCAACGGGGCAGTATCTTGTCCAAAAAGGTTTCAAGGTTTACGGCACAACAAGAAACGTTTCTAAGTATCCGGATTTTAAGGATTTTGAGTTGGTATCCTTGGACGTTACCAAGGAAAACACCATTAAGGAGGCAGTAGACTTAGTTATTGCCAAAGAAGGTAGAATAGATGTTTTGGTAAACAATGCGGGTGTTGGCATTACCGGACCTATAGAAGAAACTCCTATTGAAGAAATAAACAACGCCTTCAATACTAATTTTAATGGACCAATTCGTTTAATGCAGGCAGTTTTGCCTTTTATGCGAAAACAAAAAAGCGGTTTAATTATAAACGTAACTTCTATTGCAGGTTATATGGGGCTTCCTTTTAGAGGTATATACTCTGCGAGCAAAGGAGCTTTAGAATTGGTTACAGAGGCTATTAGGATGGAAACGAAGGCCTTTGGGGTAAACATTACCAATTTAGCACCAGGAGATTTTGCTACTAATATAGCTGCAGGTAGGTTTCATGCTCCGGTTATAAAAGGTTCTGCCTACCAAAAAACATATGGTGATGCGTTAGGGTTAATGAATGAACATGTAGATGCTGGGGGAGACCCTCTTGAAGTTGCGAAAGCCGTATTAAAAATTATAAATACAAAATCGCCTAAAGTACATTACAGGGTAGGGGCTTTTACGCAAAGGATTTCGCAGTTTTTAAAACGAATCCTTCCCGATAAAGCATTTGAAAAACTACTTTTAAACCATTATAAATTGTAGTTTTACATAAACCTTAAAAACACACTTAAAATGAAGTTTTTTATAGATACGGCAAACTTAGACCAGATTAAAGAAGCCCAACAATTAGGGGTTTTAGATGGTGTAACAACCAATCCTTCTTTAATGGCCAAAGAGGGTATAACTGGGGAAGAAAATATTTTACAACATTATAAAGACATTTGCGCCATAACAGATGGTCACGTGTCCGCAGAGGTTATAGCCACGGATTTTGATGGAATGGTTAAAGAGGGCGAAGCTTTAGCGGCATTAAACCCACAAATTGTAGTTAAACTTCCCATGATTGCAGATGGGGTTAAGGCTTGTAAATATTTTTCTGATAAAGGCATAAAAACAAACGTAACCTTGGTTTTTTCAGCAGGCCAAGCCTTGTTGGCGGCAAAAGCTGGTGCCACTTATGTTTCTCCTTTTATCGGTCGTTTAGATGATATTTCTACGGATGGTTTAAACCTAATCAATGAAATTAGGTTAATATATGACAATTACGGTTTTACTACTGAAATTCTTGCGGCATCTGTTAGGCATACGATGCATGTAATAGATTGTGCTAAAATTGGTGCTGATGTAATGACGGGACCACTTTCTGCTATAAAAGGTTTATTAAAACATCCATTAACAGATATTGGCTTGGAAAAGTTTTTAGCTGATTACAAGAAGGGAAATAGCTAATAACATCCTATCGATACAATTAAAAAAGCCTTGGATTCTTTCCAAGGCTTTTTTTTGCTCATAAAACCAATATACTTTAATTAGTAGCAAAGGCATTTTGGATAGTACCAAAACCGTTTACAATAATTGTGTCATTAGCTATGATACATTTATTTAGGTTGTCTAAAATCAACGTCTTTTGAACTGTTTTAAAATCTTTTGCCCAATATTGATTCTCTTTATTAAGATTTCTCTCGGCAATCATATTTAGCCATTCTTCATTTCCAGTTTTAAGATTAATACCAACAAATGTATAGGATGGGTTTTCCTTTTGTAGTTGATTAATCAAGTTTATGGTATTTCTAAAATGTCTTTTACGATCAGAGGTCCAGAAATAGAACACGGTTTTTTGATTTTTTGCGATGCTCTTTAAGGTCTTTTCTTTTCCCGTGGCACATTCCAAGACCAAATCTGGTAAATCCTGATTTATCTGTAAAGATTTTATATTACCATACAAATCGTTAATTTCCTCTATGTGCTCCTTGTTAGTAGAAAGTGCTTTAAAATCTGCAATAAATGCTTCACTTTCCTTACTAATTTCGTGTTCTTTAATCAAATAATCTACCGCAATATTTCTAAATAGATTATTACGCAACTTCTTTTCAGAAACTACACTATCTATCATTTTAAGCTTGTGTCTATTAATATGCAGCATACTAACATTTTCTGGTATGGCGTTATCTGCGCAGTTTTTATAACAATCCATAAAAGATAGGTTGCCAAAGTGGTGTTTTAGAAAATCATAATAAGGCCTAAAATAGGATAATTCCTCATTGTTTAAATCCAAATCCTTTCTGTAGGCATAAAAGTCTTTGCCTAGCTCATGTATACTAGATTCTCCGGTGTATTTTTTGTGGTAAAAAGGGTATCTTTCTTTGTGGAGGTAACTATTGTAGATGATAGAGGCAGATGCAATTTTCTTGGCTTCCTCGCTAATTTCAACGTTGTTGAACAAATCTTTTAACTCATCGGTTTTTTGTTTTTTTAACGAATCAATTTTTTTGGAAAAAGCCTCAGGTTTCAATTTGTAATATTCACGTATTAAAGCGGCCTCGTCTTCATTGGTCAAGAACATTTCTATCAAAAAATTGTTCACCTCCTCATTATCACCAGAAAACACTAATGATTCGTCAAAGTAAGCCGGGGCAGCATTCAATCTAATTAATACACTGTCTCCTTTTTCTAGATATACGTATTGGTACTGAGGTGCATGATCAAAATGGTGCAAGCCCTCATCTATATTCTCCAGTTTAAACTGAAATCTATTTTCGGCATCTAATGCAGCAGAATCTATAGGTTTATTGTCTTTGTATAAAACTACAAAGTCACTAGTGGGGTTTACAATTTCCCCTGCAAAATAAACTATGTCTTTGTTTTCTTTGTTATCCGTACAGGATATTGAAATACAAAATAAGATTAAGGGTAATATTTTATTCATACGCTAGTGGTGGAAAACAAATCTAACATTTAGGCCATATATCCCATTGTTAACGGCTAGTTAAATCTTGTTAAACCAAAGCTTTTCTCCGATTAAAATACAAACCTTAAAGTTGGTCGTGGCCAGTATTTTTAGCTATTTTTGCCAAAATTTAAAAATTAGTACATGTTATCTGTATCCAACTTATCAGTTCAATTTGGTAAAAGAGTTCTTTTTGATGAAGTTAATGTAGCTTTCTTACAAGGTAATTGCTACGGCATCATTGGGGCCAATGGAGCTGGTAAATCTACATTTTTAAAGGTAATTTCTAAGAAATTAGATCCAACATCTGGCCATGTTCATCTAGAACCTGGTAAAAGGATGTCTATTTTGGAACAGAACCATAACGCTTATGATGAGTACACTGTTTTGGAGGCTGTTGTTATGGGTAACAAACCATTGTACGATCTAAAGAAGCAAATTGATGCCTTGTATGCCGATTATACAGATGAAAATGCTGAAAAGATTGGCGAATTGCAGGTGATGTTTGAAGAGATGAATGGTTGGAATGCGGATAGCGATGCAGCTGCGCTACTTTCTAATCTGGGTATAGCAGAAGATTTGCATTATACCACTATGAAGGATATGGACTCTAAACTAAAAGTTCGTGTACTTCTAGCCCAAGCCTTGTTTGGTAATCCAGATGTTCTAATAATGGATGAGCCTACAAACGACTTGGACTATGAGACCATTAATTGGTTAGAAAACTTTTTGGCCAATTATGATAATACGGTTATTGTGGTTTCTCACGATAGGCACTTTCTAGATGCGGTTTGTACGCACATTGCGGATATAGATTTTGGCAAGATTAACTTGTTTAGTGGTAACTACACCTTTTGGTACGAAAGCAGCCAGTTAGCCGCTAGGCAACGTGCACAGCAAAACAAAAAGGCAGAAGAAAAGGCTAAAGAATTACAGGAGTTTATACAACGTTTTAGTGCTAACGTTGCAAAAAGTAAACAAGCAACGTCTAGAAAGAAAATGCTAGACAAGCTTAAAGTAGATGATATTAAACCTTCTAGTAGACGTTACCCTGCTATTATTTTTGAACGAGAAAGAGAAGCGGGAGACCAAATTTTGAACGTAGAGAATTTAGCTGCTACCTCAGAAGATGGAGACCTATTGTTTCAAAATATTAATATAAATCTCGCTAAAGGTGATAAAGTTGCTTTAATCTCAAAAGATTCCCGTGCCACTACAGCTTTTTACGAGATTGTAATGGGCAATAAAAAACCAGATAGTGGCAGTTTTCAATGGGGCGTAACCACAATCCAATCGTATTTGCCAGCAGATAACGATTCTTATTTTGATGGAAAGTTAAATCTGGTAGATTGGCTAAGACAATATGCTAAAACCGAAGAAGAAAGGGAAGAAGTACATATTAGGGGCTTTTTGGGTAAAATGCTATTTAGTGGTGAAGAAGCTCTAAAAATGAGCAATGTTTTATCTGGTGGTGAAAAAGTAAGATGTATGTTAAGCAGAATGATGTTGCTAAGGGCAAATGTTCTTTGTTTAGATGAGCCTACCAACCATTTAGATTTGGAGAGTATTACCGCATTCAACAATTCTCTTAAAAACTTTAAGGGTACTTTGTTAATGACAACTCATGACCACGCCTTTGTACAATCTGTAGCAACCAGGATTATTGAGTTAACACCAAATGGTACAATAGATAGGCACTTAAGTTTTGAAGATTATATGTCTGATAAATCCATTAAGGAGCAGCGAGATAAAATGTACCTGGCAACTACTTAAAAAGATTCCGTGTTAAGCATTAAAATACTTACTGTTCCAGATAAACGGGTTAAAATTTTTGCCTAGCGCAAAACCATAAAAAAGCGCAACCGCTACCAAAGATTTAAACGTAAAGAAAAATATAATCAAAAATTGGGCGCTAGAACTCGATTTAGAAAACAAGCCATCTGGCACCAATAAGGTTGCTAAGTAGCTTGCTGCCACCAGAACTAAAAGGAAGTTAAGTACATTCTTAAATGGCCATACCATGATTCTCCTTAAAGGGTGTAAATCGCTGCCCCACTTATGTATTAAATAATAGTGCTGGTTACCAATAGGAACAAATAATAAAGGGTCATCCTTGTCTTCTAACTTAAAAAGTTTAGATGGAGCCATTATTTTAAGGTTTCCCAGAACGGTATTATGCTCAGTTTCTAGTTGTTTTATTTTGTCAAAGGCTTCCTTGGGCAGTTGTGGCTTAAAATATTTTACATCTAAAAATCGTAATCTATAATTTACACATGTAGTTTTAATAGTATCTATATGATAAACATTGTTACTATCTAATTTATTAAACTGGAAATTATTGATTGCCCTAGGTTTTTCAAGAAGGTCTTTTAAATTCTTAAGAAACACATCTCTACCGTCAATATGTTGCTCTGTTTTTTTTAGATAATTGGTTATGTTCGTGCGTTTTAATAGTTCCATTTCCATGTGCATTTATCTCAAATTTATAGCATACTAATAAAGATGGCAAAATTGTTTATCCTTTATGAAAAGTTAAAAAAAAGTTAAATTCTATGAAATGCACTAATAAATAGGTTGTAATACGTGTTAAAGATATATCTTAACGATGTTATTTGCAGTTTATCGATTAATTGCAATTACAAAACCAACTAACAACCAACGTAACTATCGTATTAAAATGAATTTCCCCCAATCTAAAACCTACTTAACACTTGCCTTGTTATGCTTTAATTTGGTTTGCATGGCACAAGGTCAAGGGCTTAGTGCAATACCAACAGGACTTTATTTTTCCGCAAAAAAAACAATTGCTGAAAAAACAATGAAATCAGACCAATACCGAACCTTATATGCAGCTTTAAAGGCAACAGACTTAGAAGAGGTGTTAGATATGGATGGTCCTTTTACTTTTTTTGCACCAACAGACAATGCTTTTGGTCAGTTTTCTCCAGAAGAGTTGAACAGTTTATTCAAAGAAGAAAATAAAGCTAAGTTAAAATCGCTCTTAAGCTACCACTTGGTTGCAGGTCACATATCGGCATCTAAAATTTTAAAGGCTTTATGTAGAGGGGGCGGTAGAGCTTCTTTCACTACCATACAGGGTAAAAAAGTAACTGCAACAATGAGCGGTTTGGATATTGTACTAACAGATAGTTTAGGCAACAAGGCAATAATTACAGAAGCGGACAATAATCAGAGTAATGGTGTAATACATCAAATTGATCGTGTTATTTTGCCATCTACAATGTAAACCCGAAATAAATTCAATAAAAAAGCCCAGACAATTGTCTGGGCTTTTTTATTTCTCTATTTAAGTTATCTTAAACTTGCACCTAATTTATCAGCATAAGTCTTTTCTAACTTACCCATAATTTTGTCAATCTGTTTATCTGTAAGTGTTTTGTTTTCATCTAGAAGTGTAAAGCTAACCGCATATGATTTTTTGCCTTCAGGTAAGTTGGTTCCCGTATAAACATCAAATAAACTTACCTCTTTCAGAAGTTTCTTTTCTGTTTCATTAGCTAAAGAGTAGATATCCTTGAAGGTTACCTTGTCATCTAATAACAATGCAAAATCTCTTTTTACCTCTGGGAATTTAGATACCTCTTTATATTTGATATCATTGGTCTTGACCAATTCTAAGATAATATCCCAATTAAAATCAGCATATAACACTTCTGATTTTATTCCAGATTCCTTAAGGTAAGGTTTCTTTATTAGTCCAAATGAGACTATCAATTTATCATTGTTGATTAAATCTAACCCCTCAGAAAATAAAGCCGACGTTGTTGGTGTTTCTGAAAAATTTGAAATCCCTAAGCGTTCTAATATAGAAATTGCAACAGATTTTAAATAGAAGAAATCACTTTTTCTATTCTGTTGCAACCAATTGTTTTCGGTTTGGTTGCCCGTAAGAAATAAACCTAAATGATTTTGCTCTTTAAAAGTATCATTGTTTTTCTTGTAGGTTTTTCCAAACTCGAACAAACGTAAATCTCCTTGCTTTCTGTTGTGGTTATAAGCAACTGTTTCTAGTCCACTAAATAGTAGGGACTCTCGTAATTTTGATAGGTCTGCACTTAAGGGATTTAGAATTCTAATTTGTTCTCCACTATCCGCTAGGCCTAGATTATCTTTTTGATTTATGGGCACCAAGCTGTTGGTCATAATCTCATAGTAACCGTTTGCAGCCAAATAATTGCCCACAATATTTTGTAAACGGTGATTATCAAACTTAGAAGTACTAGCAACGGAAGCAGTAATTTTTTGGTTAATACCAATATTATTGTACCCGTAAACTCTTAGTATTTCTTCTATAACATCTACTTCCCTTTGTACATCTGTACGATAAGAAGGTATGGTTAATCCCAAGCCGGTTTCGGTAACGTTATTTACTTTAATCTCCAACGCGGCTAAAATAGATTTTATGGTGTCTTTGGGTAGATTTTCTCCAATTAATTTATTGATTTTCTCAAAGGTTAAGAAAACTTGGTAATCTTCTTTTTTTACCGGATATAAATCTGCTATTTCTGAAGAAAACTCACCCCCGGCAATTTCTTTAATTAACATTGCCGCTCTTTTAAGCGCATACTTGGTAAGGTTAATATCTATACCTCTCTCATATCTAAAAGAAGCATCTGTATTAAGGGCGTGTCTTTTGGCTGTTTTTCTAATGCTTACCGGGTCAAAATAGGCGCTCTCAAGAAAAACGGTTGTAGTGTGTTCTGTAACTCCAGATTGTAACCCTCCAAATACACCAGCAATACACAAAGGTTTTTCTACATCACAAATCATTAAGTCATCTGCATCTAGCGAGCGTTCTACGCCGTCTAGCGTAATAAATTTAGTACCTGCGGCCAACGTTTTTACCTCTACTTTATTCCCTTTAATTTTGGAGGCATCAAAAGCGTGTAAAGGCTGGCCAAGTTCATGCAATACGTAGTTGGTAATATCCACTATGTTGTTGATAGGAGATAAACCAATAGCTTTTAGTTTGTTTTTAAGCCAGCTTGGCGAATCTTGTACAAGAACGTCCTTAATGGTAATACCACAATACCTAGGTGCTAGTTTTGGTTCTAATACGTCTACGTCTATTTTAAAAGAACGGGCATCTATATTAAAATTACTAACAGATGGCGTAATTAACTCCTTAAAAATCTCTTGTTGTTCTAAGCCAGCTTTTAAATCTCTTGCTACCCCCATATGGCTCATGGCATCTGAACGATTTGGAGTTAGGCCAATTTCAAAAACTTCATCGTTTTCTATTTCAAAAATAGTAGCACAAGGGGTACCTGGTTCTAAAGAAGGTTCTAATATCATAATACCATCATGACTTTTGCCTAAACCTAGTTCATCTTCAGCGCAAATCATGCCCATACTCACTTCGCCTCTTATTTTACCTTTTTTAATTTTCCAAGGTTCGCCTTCTGCTGTGTATAGGGTAGTACCTACAGTGGCAACTGGTACTTTCTGGCCCGCGTCTACATTGGGTGCGCCACACACTATTTGTACCGGCTCTTCAAGGCCAATATCTACAGTGGTTAATTTTAAACGGTCTGCATTGGGGTGTTGCACACAGGTAAGAACATGCCCTACTACAACACCGGACAATCCGCCTTTTACAGATTCATATTTTTGTATGCCCTCTACCTCAAGTCCTAAATCGGTTAGTAGCTCTCCTGTTTTTGGGGCTTCCCAATCTAACTGTATAAACTGCTTTAGCCAGTTATATGATATTTTCATTGACCATGTTTAAAGTTCGCAAATATAAAACATTGCAAGTGTAGATTCAATTTAAGAGTGGCTTAGATTTTAAAGAATGGTCCTTTAGTTTTACCTTTAATTCTTTATAGTTTAAAAATAATCACATATGTATTTTAAATTAAGCCTGTTATCGCTTTTTTGTTTGTTGGTATCTTGCTCAGAAAAGAAGCCAACAGAGCCTATAGCAGGTACTTGGAGGGCAGAAATGGAAGTTATGGATAATCAAATGCTTCCTTTTAATTTTACTTGGGAAAAGGTAAATGCTTCAAAATCAGATTTTAAGATAACTGTATTTAACTCGGACGAACGTTTTGTAATTGACGATATTTCTTTGAAAAACGATTCAATTTATATTAGAATGCCCGTATTTGAAGGATATATTGCCGGTACATTTACGCCTAGCGAAATACGCGGGCAGTTTATCAAAGAAAGTTTGGAGAGAAGCGTTCCATTTGTTGCAAAATATGATAACAACCAAAGATTTATCAATACAAATCCTACTTCACTAGACTTATCCGGCATATGGAAAACTAAATTTATCGAGGAAAACGGTGAAACGTACATGGCAAAAGGAACTTTTTATCAAGAAAAAGGGAAACTTACGGGCACATTTAGAACCACCACTGGAGATTACCGATATTTAGAAGGCACGGTTGATGGAGACAGTTTAAAATTATCTACATTTGATGGGGCCCACGTATTTCTGTTCTTGGCCAAAGCAAACGATTCCACTTTAAGCGGAAATTTTTACTCTGGAAATCATTATAAAGCCGCATTCGAGGCTACTAGAGACGATGCTTACGAATTACCAGATGCTTCTAGCTTAACCTATTTAAAAGAGGGCTATGATAAATTTGATTTTAGCTTTCCAGATAGCAATGATGAGCTTATAAGCTTATCAGATGCTCAATTTGAAAATAAGGTAGTATTGGTTCAAATTATGGGAACTTGGTGCCCAAATTGTTTAGACGAGACCAATTACTACGTGGAATACCTTAAGGAAAATCCTAACAAAGATTTGAAGTTCGTAGCATTGGCATTTGAGTATGCAAGAACTAAAGAAAAGGCAATGCAAGGAATTAACAGGTTAAAAGATAGGGTAGGGGTACCCTATCCAATTCTCTTGGCGCAAATAGGTACATCTAGTAAAACAAAGGCAAACGAAAAATTACCAATGTTAAACCAATTACTCTCTTATCCTACAACAATTTATATTGATAAAAAAGGTGTGGTACGTAAAATACACACGGGATTCAATGGTCCTGCAACCGGAGAAAAGTACGAAGAGTTTAAAGAAGAGTTTAAGGAAACCTTAGCCACACTTTTAGCAGAATAATCTAAATAATAGTAGATTTTCCTAAATCTATATTTTCGTTATTCATGTTAATACGGTCATCATGCCCCAAAATATGGTTGGCAATAAAATCGCCAACATGATTGGTGCCATATTGGCTATTAGCGTCTAAGTCTTTTGTTACAATACCTTTTGCGATTGATTTATCTACCGCTTCTCTAACGGCCATGGCTTCTTCAAATAGCCTAAAATGTTCTAGTAGCATTGCTGTAGCCAATATAGTTGCTACGGGGTTAACTAAATCTTTGTCCTTTAACTCGGTGTATGGCCCATGTACTGGTTGAAAAAGGGCTTGTTTTTCACCTACAGAAGCAGAGGGCAACGTGTTTACCGCACCACTTATCATACTGCTCTCGTCTGCTAGGATATCGCCAAACATATTTTCTGTTAAAACAACATCATACCGGTTTGGTGCTGCTATCATTTTCATGGCGGCATGGTCTACAAACTGATATTCTAATGCAACATCTGGATAGCTTTGGGCAATATCCCTAACTACCTTGCGCCATAGTTTAGAGGAGTTTAGTACGTTGGCTTTATCAATTAAAGTTACCCTGTTGTTTCTATTTTTAGCAGCTTTAAAAGCTAGATGGGCTATTCTGCTTATCTCTTCTTCTGTGTACTTACAAACATCGGAAGCACTTTGTGCTTTAGTTGCGTCTTCTTTGTTTTGATAGTAAATTCCGCTAGAGAGTTCCCTAAAGATTAACATATCCGTTCCTTTGATAATGTCTGCTTTTAAGGGAGATTTATCTACTAAGCTTGGAAAAATACGCAAAGGTCTAATGTTGGCATATAGGCCCAGTTCTTTGCGTAATTGAATAAGACCGTGTTCTGGTCTAACTTCGGCTACGGGGTTGTTGTTAAATTTATGATTGCCAATAGTACCTACTAAAATGGCATCTGAATTTTTGCAAATTCTAAGGGTGTCTTTTGGAAGAGCGGTTTCATAGGTGTTTATGGCTTTTGCCCCAATAACCCCTATTTGAAAAATAAATTCGTGATGAAATACTTCTTCTACCGCTTCTAAGCACTTTTTTGCTTGCTGTATCACTTCCTCACCAACACCGTCTCCTGGCAACAAGGCAATTTTGTACTTCATATAAAGTAATTTATTAAACCAAACTCTTTATTCCTACTTCACTTGTTTCTATAATCTCATGTATATCATTATCTTCTATTTCTTTTTTACGGTCTGCGTATTTTAAGAAATTCTGATATACTTTATCTAATTGAAGTTTTGTTAATTCATAGCCCACATTCTTGGCCCTGTAAGCTAAAGCAGCCCTTCCGCTACGTGCGGTCAAAACAATAGATGATTCACTAACACCCACTTCTGCAGGGTCAATAATTTCATAGGTCTCACGATTTTTAATAACCCCATCTTGGTGTATGCCAGAACTATGTGCAAACGCGTTGGTACCTACTATGGCTTTATTGGGCTGTACGGGCATTCCCATTTTCTGGGAAACCATTAAGCTTGTATCATATAGCAGCTTACTGTTTATATTGGTATCTAAATTTAAGTTTGGGTGTTGCCTCATAATCATAACAACTTCTTCTAAAGAAGTATTGCCCGCGCGTTCTCCAATACCGTTAATAGTACACTCTATTTGTCTGGCTCCGTTTATTACACCTGCTATGGAGTTGGCCGTGGCTAAACCTAAATCGTTATGGCAGTGGCAAGATAATATTGCTTTGTCTATACCTGTAACATTTTCTTTTAGGTATTTCATTTTTGCTCCATACTCTTCAGGTAAACAATATCCCGTAGTGTCAGGTATATTAAGCACTGTTGCCCCAGCTTTTATAACAGCTTCGCAAACGCGCGCTAAATATTCATTGTCTGTTCTACCAGCATCTTCTGCGTAGAATTCAACATCTTCTACAAATTTCTTTGCATATTTAACAGCGGCAACTGCTCTTTCTAGAATATCTTCTCTATTAGATTTAAACTTGTGGGTAATGTGGGAGTCAGATGTACCAATACCAGTATGTATTCTTGGTCTTTTGGCGTATTTAAGGGCTTGAGCAGCTACTTCTATATCTTTTTCTACGGAACGCGTTAATCCGCAGACGGTTGCATTTTTTACCAATTTGGCAATTTCTTCTACAGATTGGAAATCACCAGGGCTAGAAATGGGAAATCCTGCTTCTATAACATCTACACCTAACTCATCTAATCTTGAAGCAATGACCAATTTTTGTTCCGTGTCTAACTTACAACCAGGGACCTGCTCGCCGTCTCTTAGTGTTGTATCAAAAATATGTACCTTATCTTTACCCATCTTATAATTTGATTTTATCTAATCTTTACGAAAGTAAAAAGGTGAAAATCAAATCTATTTCATAAGACAGGGTAGTTACAACGTTAAGTGTAAAAATGTGCGATGTAACAAATTGATAATCAAAATAATAGTTATATATTTTTACGATGACAAGCACCTCTAAGGATACGTTGTTCGTTCTTATTAAATCTTTATCCAAATCTGAAAAGAGACAATTTAAATTGTATGTTGGTAGATTAGGGGTAAATACGGACGCCAAATTTCTAGCGCTTTTTAATCTTTTGGATAAGATGAAAGCCTACAATGAAAAACAAATTCTAGAAAGTGGAATCGTAAAAAAAGCGCAATTATCTAATTTAAAAGCCCATTTGTATAAGCAAATATTGGTGAGTTTGCGTTTAAATCCAGTAAACCAGTCCATAAGGGTGCAGATTAGGGAGCAGTTGGATTTTGCTACAATATTATACCAAAAAGGCTTGTATAAACAGAGTTTAAAGCTTTTGGAAAAAGCAAAATCTATGGCCATTGAAAATGAAGAAAAAAACGTGGCCTATGAAATTGTTGAATTAGAGAAAATTATTGAAACACAATATATTACCCGTAGTATACCAGACCGTGCGGATGAACTTGCCTTACAGGCAAAAGAATTAAGTTTACAGAATGTCATGACCAGTAAACTGTCAAATCTATCCCTTCAATTGTATAGTATGATGCTAAAAGTGGGGTATGTTCGTAATGATGCCGATCTACAAAAAGTTAAAGATTATTTTGATTCTCATTTGCCTAAATATCGATTGGACGAACTAGGCTTTAGAGAAAAATTATGGCTTTACAAAGCCCATTTATGGTATAGTTTTTTAACACAAGATTTCTTGGGTGCATTTAAGTATTCTAGCAAATGGGTAGAGCTTTTTTATGAACACAAAGAAATGATCTACCTAAATCCGGTGTTTTATCTAAAAGGTAATCATTATTTATTAGAATCCTTATTCTTGATTAAATATAATTCCCTATTCAAGGACACCTTAAATAGATTGGAAGAAACCGTTTCTGACAGTAAATTTCCGAAGAACGATAATCTTGCCTCACTTGCATTTATTTATATAAATAGCAATAAGTTGAACCATCACTTTATGGAGGGTAACTTTGAAGGTGGGCTTTATTTAGTCAATGTTGTTGAATATGGGATTAAAAAACACAAAGACAAAATAGATGAACACCATGTAATGCTTCTCTATTACAAAATAGCCTGTTTGTATTTTGGAGTAGGAGACAATAAAAACTGTATTGCTTATCTTAAACGCATCATCAACAATAAAAATCTTAAAATGCGAGAAGATTTAATGTGTTTTTCTCGCGTTCTTAGTCTTGTTGCTCACTACGAAGCCGGAATGGATTACCATTTAGAAGTACAATTAAAAAACACTTATAAGTTTTTACTTAAAATGAACGACTTGCATGCGGTGCAGAAGGAAATGATTAAGTTCTTGAGAAATCTAGGCGAAATTTACCCTACCGATTTAAAGGCGGAATTTCAAAAGCTCTATGATGAATTAAAGAAATATGAAGACCATCCGTATGAAAAACGTGCCTTTTTATATTTAGATATTCTATCTTGGCTAGAGAGTCATTTGCAAAATAGACCGGTATCCCAAATTATCAAAGAAAAGTCATTACAAGCTATTAGATAGTGGTTTAATTGCTATTTAATAGTTGTGGTACTAATTTTTGGCCAAATGCTTCAAAATCATTGTTTTTAGCCATTTTACGCACTTGTACTGGATCAAAATTACCTTTAAAATACAGAAAAGAGCCGTTGGTATTGTCGTTTTTGTACACCAAAATTTCTTTTACTACATCTCTTTTTTCCCTTATGGAAACCACGTTTCGCTTTAAATTGTCGTTCTTTCTATAAATCTCTATAAACGAGCTACCCGTAAAACTGTTCATCTGACTATTTAAGAATTGGGCTTGTTTGTCCGTTGCGCTAGGAAACTGCATGTAGCGCAAGTCTTTAGTGTCTCCAACAAGACTATTCATTTCTGGCGAAATATTCCGTAAAAGTGAAAACATGAATTGAGGAACTCTAAAGGCAGTAACCTGGTTATCGTTTTTATGAGCCTCATAAAAACTATCTATAGAATTATAGCTACTACAAGAGAGAAAAAGAAGTAGCATAAGGGATAAAAGGCTATTTTTCATAATGTAAAATTTATACTAAAAACGACTTTAAAGACAAGAATCCCAAATGGGGTCTTTTGGAGGCTTAGCTTCAATGGTAATTGCTTCTTTACTAACCGGGTGCACAAAGGCTAATTTACGTGCGTGCAAATGTATGCTGCCATCTCTATTGCTTCGGTCCGCACCATATTTTAAATCACCTTTTATGGTACTACCAATTGCCGATAATTGCGAACGTATTTGATGGTGCCTTCCCGTATGTAAATCTACTTCCAATAAAAAATAGTTATCTAAAACTTTTACGGTTTTATAACTTAGCATGGCTTTTTTGCTATCTGGAACCTCTTTATCATAAGCGTATGATTTGTTTTGTTTCGGATTTCGTTTTAACCAATGGGTAATAGTAGCTTCTTTAGTGCTTGGAATTTGTTTTACCACGGCCCAATAGGTTTTTTGTGTTTTACCCTCGGCAAAAAGTTTGTTTAATCTAGGTAAGGCTTTTGAAGTTTTGGCAAAAAGCACAATTCCAGATGTTGGTCTATCTAACCTATGTACTACCCCAAGATAAACATTTCCAGGTTTATCATATTTTATCTTGATCCAAGATTTTACAATATCAGACAATGGGGTGTCTCCGGTTTTATCACCCTGCACAATATCTCCGGGACGTTTATTTACCACTATAACATGGTTGTCCTCATAAAGGACATCTAGATTTTCTACTGTGGATTTAATTTGGACTCTTTTTTAGTGTTCAACATAGCTATTAATAAACAAATGGCACCTATGGTTACCGATACATCTGCCATGTTAAAAATACCTGTTTTTAAAAACCCAATTCTCAAATGGAAAAAATCAGTAACTGAACCGTACAAAAAACGGTCTATTAAATTACCTAATCCTCCACCAATTAGGAAAGCAAATGCAACCAAGACCCATTTATCTAAATTAGATTTTTTAAATATGCGGTAAATTAAAACCAATAGCACAAGAAGCGGTAGAAAATTCAGCAATATAATTTTTATCCAAGGAGAAAAATTGGCTCCAAACCCTAAGGCTGCCCCAGTATTTTCTACATTGGTTAATATAAGATTGTCTTTTACCAAAGGTATGTAAGCATTGTTCTCTACTTTGTGCCGTACCAATTCTTTAGAAAATTGGTCGCAACCCAAATTAATTAAAATTAGCGTTAGAATAAGAATATGCTTGGTTTTCACAATTGGTTTAGTATGATTCTTCTTCGTTAGGAAAATCTTTGCTTTTTACGTCCTTTACGTAACTAGAAATAGCACTTTCCATTTCATCATAAAGATTCATGTATCTTCTTAAAAATCTTGGATTAAACTCGTGCGTCATACCCAATAAATCATGCACAACCAAGACTTGGCCATCAACACCACCACCAGCACCAATTCCAATTACCGGGATAGAAACGCTCTCAGCTACTTCTTGTGCCAATTTAGCCGGTATTTTTTCCAACACTAAAGCAAAACAACCTAGTTCTTCTAGCAATTTGGCATCGCTTTTTAATTTTTCTGCCTCTTCTTCTTCTTTAGCCCTAACGGTATATGTTCCAAATTTGTAAATAGACTGTGGCGTTAGGCCTAAATGCCCCATAACCGGTATACCGGCTTCTAGTATTCTGCTAATAGATATCTGTATTTCAGAACCGCCTTCTACTTTAACGGCATGCCCGCCACTTTCTTTCATTATACGTATGGCAGAACGTAACGCTTCTTTAGAATCGCCTTGGTAACTACCAAATGGTATGTCTACTACCACCAAAGCCCTGGCAGCGGCACGTACTACAGAACTGGCATGATAAATCATTTGGTCCAATGTTATAGGAAGCGTGGTTTCATGGCCAGCCATAACGTTACTGGCAGAATCCCCAACAAGAATAACATCTACATTGGCGGCATCTACAATTTTTGCCATAGAATAATCGTAAGCCGTAAGCATAGATATTTTTTCACCGTTTTGTTTCATCTCTACAAGAGATTTTACGGTTACTCTTTTATATTGTTTCTTTTTTGCTGTTGACATTTATTTTGCTTTGCTGATAAAAGTAAGCAGATTTGATTAATTTAAAATCTTTAATCATCATCATTATCATGAGAAAATGCCTATTCCTATTTGTAATTTCCTTATCGTCTATAAATTCATTTGCCCAAGATGATGCTAAAACTGCGGTAAAGAAAACCGTTGAACGCTTTTTTGAGGGATTTCACGCTCAAGATTCATTAGTTATGAAAGAGGTTGTGTATAACCAAGTGGTTTTACAGACCACCGCTCAAAATAAAGACGGCCAAACCGTTTTTAAAACGGATGAAATAAGTGCTTTGTACAAGAACATTGTTGCGATACCAAAAACCGTAAATTTTAACGAAAAACTGATTTCTTGGGATATTAATGTGGACCGAACAATGGCCAATGCATGGGTAGGTTATGAGTTTTGGTTAAATGGCTCACTTTCTCATTGTGGTGTAAACGCTTTTCAGCTTATAAATTTTAATGGTCATTGGAAAATTGTTTATTTAATTGATACCAGAGGTAAAGAAGGTTGCGAGTAAGCAGACAGATACTCAGCAGGATAGTCAAGGATGGATACTTCATATTTCTACTTTATTCTTGAAAACACCTTTAAAGTAAGTATATAATGAAGCGGTTTTTGTGTTTAGTACTCTGGTTATCGGTTTGGCAACTTCAATCACAAAAGTATACGCCTAATCTTACTTCATTACAACAGTATGAATGTCCGGAATGGTTTAGCGATGCCAAGTTTGGCATATATGTTCATTGGGGAGTTTATTCTGTGCCGGAATATGGGGAATGGTATGCCAGGGAGATGTATATGGAAGGACATGAGGTTTATAATTACCATCTAGAGAATTATGGTCATCCAAGCGAATTTGGTTATAAAGATTTTATCCCCATGTGGAAAGCCGAAAAATTTGACCCTGATGCTTGGTTGGAATTGTTTAAAGCGGCTGGCGCCAAATATTTTACACCCTGTGCGGTTCATCATGATGGTTTTGAATTATGGAATTCAAAATATACGCCCTACAACGCAGTTAATATGGGGCCCAAAAAAGATTTATTGGGGATGATGCGAAAAGCTGCAAACAAGTATGGTTTGCGTTTTGGTGTAACAACCCATATGGCCAGGTCTATTTCATGGATGCAAACTAGTCATAGGAGTGATACCATAGGGCCTTACAAAGACATTCCTTATGATGGAAATAAACCGGAATTTCAAGATTTATATCACATACCCTACGGTGATGATAACAGAGCAGATACAGAAAACCCACCTTTAATGTGGCGAAATTATTGGTTGCTTAGAATGAAGGACCTAACTGAAAATTACAGCCCAGATTTCATTTATCTAGATTCTGCGGTACCATTTGCCGGTGAGGATAACGGTAAAACTGGGTTCGAATTTTTTGCTTGGTTTTACAATAGAAACCCTGAGGGTATAATAACGCACAAAGGTGACAAAGGGGTAAATAGAGCACCTTATTTTGAAGGAATAGCTACCTTGGATATTGAACGTGGCAAGAGTAAAACAATTAGAAAGGATCCGTGGCAAACAGATGATTCTATAGGCCCTTGGGGGTATAACAAAACCGCAGACTACAAAGATGCAAATGCGGTGATAGATAAGCTAATAGATATTGTGTCTAAAAATGGTAACCTTTTGCTTAATGTACCGCCCAAAGCAGACGGTACCCTTGATGAGGAAACTATTTCAATTTTAAGCGATATAGGGGATTGGTTTGCAATAAACGGAGAGGGTATTTATGAAACTAGACCGTGGGAAGTTTTTGGTGAAGGGCCAGACACGGAAATGAAAGGACGAGCAAATTTATCACCATATACCTACAAAAATATACGTTTTACCCAAAGCAAAGATGGCAATACACTTTATGCAATACTAATGGGTTGGCCAGGAGAAAATGCTAGAATTAATTTAAAGTCTTTTTCTAAGGACCATCCAGGTGAGAACTATAAAATTCAACAAATAGAAATGTTGGGTAGTACCGATAAGATAAAATATAAACATTCTAAGAAAGGGTTGTCTTTTACTGCGCCAAAAACAACCAAGAATAATTTAGCGGTTATTTTTAAAATTAGCCTTAAAGATTAAGTTTAACAATCACTCAAATTAACGCCTACCGCCAAACCACCTTCAGATGTTTCTTTGTACTTACTACTCATATCTTTAGCTGTCTCCCACATGGTTTGCACAACCTTGTCTAAAGGTACTTTTGCAAATGCAGGGTCACTGTCAAGGGCTAATTCAGATGCGTTAATAGCCTTTATGGCCCCCATGGCATTACGTTCTATACAAGGAACCTGTACTAGGCCGCCAATGGGATCACAAGTAAGTCCTAAATGATGCTCCATGGCAATTTCCGCTGCCATAAGCACTTGCTCTGGCGTACCACCCATTAGCTGGGTTAAACCAGCTGCTGCCATAGCAGAAGATACGCCTATTTCTGCTTGGCACCCGCCCATTGCAGCAGAAATGGTGGCTCCTTTTTTAAAGATGCTACCAATTTCGCCCGCTACCAATAAAAAGGTTTTGATATCATCAAAATTTCCATCATGATTTTCTATTACCAAGTAGTACATTAATACCGCAGGAATAACCCCTGCGCTACCGTTGGTAGGAGCCGTAACTACTCGGCCTAAAGAAGCATTTACCTCATTAACGGATAGAGCAAAACAACTTACCCATTTTATAATTTGCCTAAATCTAACTTCAGTATCCCTAATACTGTAAATCCATTCGGTAGGGTTGTTATATGGTTTTGAACCAATTAACTTATCATGTATTTCCGCAGCTCTACGTTTTACTTGTAAACCACCAGGTAATGTACCCTGGGTATGGCAGCCCGTATACATGCATTCCAACATAGTATTCCAAACCCTGTTTAATTCTAGGTCTATTTCTTCATCGGACCTTAAAGAACGTTCGTTCTCTAATACCAACTCGGGAATACTTTTGTTTTCTGTATGGCAAAATTCAATTAATTGGGTAGCATTAGAAATGGGGTAGGGGAATTGTTTAAAAATTATTTTATTCTCTTTAGCATTCTCTAGTAGTTCTTGTACAATAAAACCACCACCTATAGAATAATAGGTTTGTTGTTCTTTATTTCCGTTTTCTAGGTATGCTATAAAGCGTAAAGCGTTGGCATGAAAGGGTAAAAATTCTTTTAAAAAGCTAATATCCTTTTCATAATCAAAGCCTATGGTAAATTGACCAGCTAATTTTATACGTTTAGACGCTTTAATTGCTGTTATTTTAGGTTCAATGGTATCACAATCCATAGTTACCGGGTCTTCGCCCAACAATCCTAGAACTACTGCCTTATCGGTTGCATGTCCAATTCCCGTCAACGAAAGGGATCCATATAACAATACAGAAACCTGACTAACCTTAGGTAAAAGTCCCGCATGCTGAAGGTATGAAATAAAACTTTCGGCCGCACGCCATGGTCCTAGGGTGTGGGAACTAGAGGGTCCTACACCAATTTTTAGCATATCAAAAACACTAATGCACTCCATACCTAATTATTGATTAATCAAATATAATGTAAATAAGTACCATTGTATTATGGAATATGTTTAAAAAAGCAATGAAATTTTAGAATATGACAAATTGTATTTTACTAAGTAGTGGGGTCTTACTATAAGGTTCTTGAAGAAAACTGACAGCTTGTCATAGTAAAGTTACATGGCACGAACATTGACATAGTTGGGATGTAAAATGAATAGTAAAAAATTTAAATATTTAGCATGAGTAAAATAATCGGTATTGATTTGGGTACTACCAACTCTTGTGTATCTGTAATGGAAGGTAACGAGCCTGTTGTAATACCCAATGCAGAAGGTAAAAGAACTACCCCTTCCGTAATCGCATTTGTGGATGGTGGTGAGATAAAGGTAGGAGACCCGGCAAAAAGACAAGCTGTAACCAACCCAAATAAAACAATCTATTCCATAAAACGTTTTATGGGGAACAAATTTTCTGAAAGCCAAAAAGAGGCCAATAGAGTTCCTTATAATGTAGTAAAAGGAGATAATGATACGCCACGTGTAGATATAGATGGGCGTTTGTATACACCACAAGAATTGTCTGCTATGATTCTTCAAAAAATGAAGAAAACAGCAGAAGATTATTTGGGGCAAGATGTAACCAGAGCGGTAATTACCGTACCAGCTTACTTTAACGATTCTCAAAGACAAGCTACAAAAGAAGCTGGTGAGATTGCGGGTCTTAAAGTAGAGCGTATTATTAATGAGCCTACGGCTGCTTCTTTAGCTTATGGTTTGGATAAAAAAGATTCGGACCAAAAAATTGTAGTTTTTGACTTTGGTGGTGGTACGCATGATGTTTCTATCCTAGAATTAGGAGATGGCGTTTTTGAAGTATTGGCCACAGATGGTGATACACACTTAGGCGGTGATGATGTTGACCAGAAAATAATTGACTGGTTGGCAGAAGAGTTCAAGGCTGATGAAGGCATGGATTTGCGCGAAGATGCAATGGCATTACAAAGACTACGCGAAGCTGCTGAAAAAGCTAAGATTGAGTTATCTTCTTCTGCACAGACAGAGATTAACTTACCTTATGTAACAGCAACGGCTTCTGGTCCTAAACACTTGGTTAGAACGTTGAGTAGAGCTAAGTTTGAACAATTAATAGACGACTTGGTAAAGCGAACAATTGCTCCATGTGAGTCTGCATTGAAATCTGCGGGCCTATCTAAGAGTGATATTGACGAAATTATCTTGGTTGGTGGTTCTACTAGAATCCCTGCGGTACAAGAAGCTGTAGAGAAATTCTTTGGAAAAAAACCAAGCAAAGGGGTTAACCCAGATGAGGTAGTTGCTGTAGGTGCCGCAATTCAAGGTGGTGTATTAACAGGAGATGTTAAGGATGTATTGTTATTAGATGTAACGCCACTTTCTTTAGGTATTGAAACCATGGGAGGTGTAGCTACTAAATTGATTGAAGCCAATACAACAATCCCAACAAAGAAGTCCCAAGTATTCTCTACGGCTGCAGATAACCAGCCTTCTGTAGAAATACATGTGTTACAAGGAGAAAGACCTATGGCTGCGGATAACAAGACCATCGGTAGATTTCACCTAGATGGTATTCCACCTGCACCAAGAGGTACACCTCAAATTGAAGTTACTTTTGATATAGATGCCAACGGTATTATCAAAGTATCTGCAACAGACAAGGCAACAGGTAAGTCTCAAGACATTAGAATTGAAGCGTCTTCTGGATTAACCGAAGAGGAAATTCAAAAGATGAAAGCAGAAGCAGAAGCTAATGCAGAGGCAGACAAAAAAGCCAAAGAAACAGCAGATAAGTTAAATGAAGCTGATGGTATGATTTTCCAAACCGAAAAGCAATTGAGCGAGTTTGGAGATAAACTTTCTGATGATAAGAAAAAACCGATAGAGGAAGCTTTAGAGGAGCTAAAGAAAGCTTATGAAACTAAAGACCTTGCAGTAATTTCTCCAGCATTAGAGAAAATTAACGAAGCTTGGAAGGTAGCATCTGAAGAAATGTACAAAGCGCAAGCTGAGGCTGCACAAGCTGGTGGTGATTCAACTGCAAGTGCTGGTGGAGCTACAGGTTCTAACGATGGAGCATCTGAAGGCGATAACGTTGAAGATGTAGATTTTGAAGAAGTAAAATAAGCTTCTAACGTATATGATACTAAAAAACCCTGATGATTCATCAGGGTTTTTTTATTTAAGTATATAAATTTTAATCTCTAGAAAGAATACTAAGTATATACCAGAATAAAAGCATTAAAGAAGCAAACAAGCCTAAAGATGCGGCTACATATTGTTCCTCATTATATTTATGAATCATATTGGACGTTTGATACAAAATTGAACCAGAAGCCAATACTACCATTCCTACACTAAACCAAAGCCCAAGATTAAAACCGAATAAGGCTCCGGCAATAATAAGCCCCAAAGCAATAAAAAAGCCAATTGTGAGTATAGAGCGTAGAAAAGAAAAATCTTTTTTAGTGATAAAAACTACGGCAGTTAAGCCAGAAAAGAGAGCTAAAGTTAGAATAGCTGCTTGGTTTAATATTTCAAAACCGCCGTCTTGGGCCATGTACATGGCCATAAATATCAAAGGAATAAATATAAAAGCTTCCGCAACCACGTAAAGAACCAGTCCTGCATAATGCATTTTCTTATCGTTACTACGTAATGCTAGTTTCTCTGCATAATTGGTTACCAACATGAAACCACCTAATAACAGTAGCCAACTAATTCCTCCAGTTAAGGATAATGCTAAATTTAATATTCCGTCTAGTTGAAAGAATAAGGTTTCTACTAGAATAAAAAGTAATACGGCACCAGCTAAATGCGCATAGGTTTTCTTGTAAAAGGCAACTCTCGCTTGGTCTTCTAATTGTCCAACAAAGGGCTGAACAGGGTTGGGTTGGTTTTCCATTTTAAATATTTAAGGTTATACTGTTACAACTACCGAATAACGGTTTTTAGTATAACAATATAACCTTAAATCTGGTATTCTGTATAGAAAATAGACGAAATACCTTAGGTAACTAAAAGCTTAAGCAGACTTTAGCTCTGCCATTTCCATTTCTCTCAATTTTTCTAAAGCTTCCCATTTAGAATTCACATTTAACTTTAAATATATATTCTGTATGTGAAAGTTTACCGTGCTTGGTGTTACAAATAATTGCTGTGCAATAGTCTTGTAGGTATGCCCTTGCATCAATAAATCTGCAATTTGGTTTTCTCTTTTTGATAAAAACTCAAATTGTTTTTTCTGAAAAACCGTTACTACCTTTTTGGCTACATCATAACTAAGAGCGGTACCTTCTTGTTTAACAGATTCCAGCGCATTTAATAATCGGTCTAATGTTAAAGGTTTAGTTAAAAAACCGTTAACACCAGCCTTAAACGCTTTCTTAATTAGGTCTAGCTCATTAACCTCACTAATCATAATACATTTAGGAGTATATTTTTTATGTCTTAACATAGTAATGCCTTCTAAACCGTTGATTCCTTTAAGGTTAACTTCTGAAATTATAATATCTGGATTAAGTTTTTTATACTGGTCCAAGACCTCGTTAAAAGAGTCAAATACACCTATTAGGTCATAATTACCTAAATGTGAAAAGTAAGTTTCAAACTTGTTTTTGGAAATGGGGTCATTGTCTATGACAATAACTCTTGAAGTGTTAGCGTTCATAAATAAAAGATTTGGGGTTGTAAAAAGCAATCTTAGCTTCTAAAATTCAATTAGGTTAGAATTTCAGAATAAAATTTCCGTAGGCCACCAGTCAGTGGTTTGATGCCTAAAGTACAGTAATAGGTAAACGCTTTTGATAGAAATCAAAATTGCGACATCCGATTTTACAAAAGGAGCGTTAGCTATTAAAAAATAAAATTACTGCCAGAATTTTTGGTAAGTGTAAAAGTAGGTAATCATAGACTCGGGGATTTAAATTAATATACTGCAATTTATAATTTTTTTTAAAACCTAATAATTTTTTGTAGGAATTTTCGACAAAACACA
Organism: Croceivirga radicis; assembly: GCF_002072105.2. Classification (GTDB taxonomy): domain Bacteria; phylum Bacteroidota; class Bacteroidia; order Flavobacteriales; family Flavobacteriaceae; genus Croceivirga; species Croceivirga radicis. Next base: position 180,313 of record NZ_MTBC01000003.1, on the reverse strand, counting down.
CAGAAAATTATGGTATTTGGTTTTAACTGGTTGATATTCACAGGTAAAAAAAAGTGGCCTTAAGCACGCTAACCTGCTTAAGACCACAAAAAACTTCCCCAAGTCTTTATTTTCAATATTGTTTTGGCAATCTTATTTCATCTTTTATTCTGTAAAAGTTACTTCTGCTGTTGCAACAGGGTTGTTGTAAACTTCCATTACCCATTTATCGTCTGAATAAGAACCATCTAAGTTGCTAGTCATGGCCAAGGATGCATCTTCTTTACTATTAAAATCGGCTAGGTATACATAGTATAGTCCGTTTTCTTTATTGTAAAATTTCTTGGCATCCAAACCTTGTTCCCTAAGGTTGCTCATAAAATTGTTTAAGTAGGTTTTGTTTTTGAAAACATTTGCTATTACATAGTAACCGGACTTTACACCAACGTTGTCTGCATTTTTGTGTTGACGAATAAACGAGTCGTCATAATCTCTTTTAAATGGCTTTTTAGTTGTTTTTTCTATAGCTTTTTTAGTGTTGTTTTCTGCTAATCTAGAGCCATAGTATTGTTTCTTTTCTTTTCTAACTGGTTCTGGTCTATCTAATATCTGCTTTACCTCATGTCTTATAAGACGTACCATAGTTTCAAATCTTTTTTCGAACATACGGTCTCTAGCTTTTTCTATAGAATCTTGTCTTAAGATTAATTGGTCTAGTACCAATCTGTTTTCATACGCTAGGCCATCTGTATCCTCTAGTACCGCTTCTTCTCTCATTTGTTCTTTTAAAGAGTGTAATTGCTCTTCATAGTTTCTAACTATTTCGTCTACACGTGCATCTTCAGAAGAACCGCTTTCTGCAATATTTACATTAATACCAGTTCCTCTTAAATCGTCTTTAAAACTATATGCCAAAGATAACTCATGATTCCACCCTAAATTTTCACCGGTATTGCTAAAGTTTTTACCCATTACATACCCTAAGGATAGTTTCTTGTTTAGGTTAAAACCTATACCAGAACTAAATCCATATTTTTTGTCGTAAGTACCTTGTAGCCAACCAAATTTTGGTAAATCCAATAATAGTGATCCAGTATACGTCATTTCTCCTTCTGTAGTTTTACCTACTTGTACTAAGGGCATAACCCTTCCATCTTCAAATATTCCCCTGTTGTTTTCAAATTTATGCGTGTACTGCACCGTACTTCTCATACCCTCTAATCCTAGGTTGGTAACAATCTCATCACTTGTTTGGTTGTAAGAAACCATATCTATCATGTGCAATCCAAAATCAAACCCACCAACAGAAAGGTTAATTCCTGGCTCTATTGCAATTTTGTTTTGTTTTGTAGCTTCAAGAATTAGAGGGTCGTTTTCATTGGCAACCGTTCTATTTTTATCCAAGCCAATGCTCATGTATTTTATATTTGCCCCAAATGTTAAAGCGCTTTTTTCACCTAATGCCACACCCGTAGCATAATTTGCATTAAAACCAAATTCTTGTATTACTCCAGACCATTGCCCGTACATACCTAAACCAAGTGCCGTGTTTTTGTCCAGTTTATTGCTGAAACCTAAGTAATAGTTCTGATTGTTATCTTGGTAACCGGCATACTGATTTCTTAATAGGACGTTTAAATAGGATTTGTTTTCTCTTACCAAAGAGTAGGTAGGGTTAATCATGAACCTATTAAAGAACAGTTGATTATGGAAAGGGCTAACAACGTTATAGTTGTTCGTGGTTTCCTGGGCTTTAACCATGTTTGGAGCAAACGCCAACCACATTAAAGCCACTAAAGCTAATCTAGATACGGGGTTAATACTTGTTTTCATAATACTTGGGGATTTAGGGGTAAAATTTTTTATGGGGAGCTCTATAGCTATTGGCTATTATTCATCGTCAAATGTTGTTGTTGATAAATCTTTTGTAGTGTCGTGGTTTAACGCTCTCATTAGGGCGTCTTCGTCTTTTTGTATGCTAATGGCGGTTTTACTCTTTGGAAAAGCTACAGCAACCTGACTAATTGTGTTAGATTTGATTCTATTTGTAGTTACATGTGCCAAACCATCTTGACCATTAAATTGGATAGCAAAGTCGTCTTTTGAACTATTAATGCTGTTACCAAGATTTTTAGAGTCGCCTAATTTTGAATCGTTTATTGTTACGGCATATAAATCCAATCCGCCAAAACCTTTTCTACCGTTAGAGGCAAAATATAAAGTGTTGTCTGCACCAAAGCTTGGATTAATATCATCTTTCTTAGTGTTAACCTTTGGGCCTAGGTTTAATGGTTTACCAACTGCGCCGTTAGCAAATACATTGGCAACATAGATATCATATTTGCCATAAGTACCTGGCATGTTAGATGCAAAGAACAATTGCTTACCATCTGCGGAAATAGTTGGGTGTTTAGCAGAAAAATGCTTTGGACATACCTTTAACTTGGTAATATTAGTATACTTATCGCCAGTTAACTCTACCCGGTATAATTCATGTACTTCTTCTTTTTTAGAAAATGCTCCATATTCTGGTTTTATAAAAGAAGCCATGGTAAAAAACGCATATTTACCATTAGGAGACACAACAACCTCACTACTTAGTTTTAAGTTTTCTTTTAAGGCTGCAACACTGTTTTGTGCATTGCCGGTATTAGGTTGATAGTCTTTTTCTATTTGAGCCAACCAGTCTTCAGCAGAGGTTAGTCGGGTGTTGCCGTTTTGCATTTTTTCTTGGGCAAAAGCCAATCTTTCTTCATATTTGGATTTGTCTGCACCAAGAGCATTCGTAGCCATCAATTTTTCATACCAGAAGGCAGCAACATCATATTTTTCAAGTATAAAATTTACATTGCCTAAATCTTGGAAGATTTCAACTTCAGAATATCCTAAAGCTAAAAGCTCAAGATAATCATCAATGTTTTTGTTCGTTTCGTTTTTTTCTATGCCTTGCGCATTTAAAGAAGCGCTACTGGCAAGAACTGCAAAGAAAGCCGTTAAGCAAAATTTTAAAGTAGGTTTCATAACAAATTGGGTTTTTGAACTATTTACATTACAAATGTCCGTAAAGAATGAAATGAAGGACTTATGAAAAATTCATAGGTTTTGCATTTTAACCGATAAAAATGCGCATTTCATCGATATTTATGAGGATCGATGTGTAGATGAGCGGTAAAAAAGTGTCGTTTAACGTGATTTTGAATTGATTACGGAAATTAAAAACTAGTAATGGGCCTCCCTCAATTTCTTTTTTCAACAGGTAATTTTTGGTAAAGCGGATTTTACAAGAGTATTTTCCTGATTCGAGTATGATTTAAAAGCGTAGTAATAGTTCATAATCAAGAAAGCTGGCATGGTGCCGTGATATTTAAGTATTCCAATAGCTAAAATGGTTACAAAACCTACTTAATAGTTTACAGTACTATTATGGTCTATGCTTAATTCAGATATCCTTTAGGTGCTTTTAACTATTAGGTAGTGTAAAACATTTCCAATACATAAACTGATAATAGGTAAAAGCGTAACTCAGAAACTTGTGTTTAAAAAGGTCAAATTAGAGGTAATAAAAAAACCGCTAGAGCTAACTCTGCGGTTTTTTATTGTTGGGCTTAGCACCCATTTGCGGAGAAAGAGGGATTCGAACCCCCGGAGGTGTGACCCTCAACAGTTTTCAAGACTGCCGCATTCGACCACTCTGCCATTTCTCCTAAGCGGGTGCAAATATAAGAACCTTTTTTAATTTCTAGAAAACAATTTCAAGTAAATTTTACCAATGGTTATTCCTTTTCTAATTCCTACTTTTGTTTTCCTATTAAAAATAAGCTATGCCAGGTTTTGAAATTTTTTCGGACGAAGAAAAAAAAGAAGTAAATGATGTATTAAATTCTACTGTTTTAATGCGCTATGGGTTTGATGGTATGCGTAACGGGCACTGGAAAGCTAAAGAACTAGAAAAGGCATTGGCAAAACGTATGCAATCTAATTACGCACATGTAGTAAGTAGTGGTACCGCTGCCTTAACCGTTGCATTGGCTAGTGCCGGAGTTGGTGCTGGTGATGAAGTAATCATGCCTACATTTACTTTTGTTGCAAGTTTTGAATCTATTCTAGCTATTGGGGCCGTACCTATTTTAGTAGACGTGGATGACACCCTTACCTTAGATCCCGAGGCCGTAGAAAAAGCCATAACACCTAAAACAAAGGTGGTGATGCCAGTACACATGTGTGGTTCAATGGCAGATTTAGATAAATTAAAGGCTATTTGTGCCAAACATAGTTTGTTGCTTTTAGAAGATGCCTGCCAAGCTATTGGAGGTACCTATAAAGGTGCTCCCTTAGGAAGTATTGGTGATTTGGGTTGTTTTTCTTTTGATTATGTAAAAACGATTACCTGTGGCGAAGGCGGTGCGGTAATTACCAATAATAAAACGTATTATGAGAATGCCCATATGTATGCAGACCACGGTCATGACCATATTGGTATGGATAGGGGGGCAGAAGCGCATCCATTCTTGGGATATAATTTTAGAATTTCTGAATTGAACGCGGCGGTAGGCTGTGCCCAACTTAAGAAGCTAGACGGCATTTTGGCCCTGCAAAAACGTAATTTCACTATTCTAAAAAATACATTGGGCCAATCAGATAAAGTTAATTTTAGACGAGTTCCAGAAGGAGGAGTTGAAAATTATTCTTTTTTAAATTTTTACTTGCCCTCTCATCAACTGGCTAAAAAAGCGCATAAGTTGTTTGGTGAAAATGGGGTAGATGCTTGTTTTTATTGGTTTGATAACAATTGGCATTACTATCGAAAATGGGAACATCTTATTCACAAAACCGCTCTTGGAAAATTGCCACATGAGGTAATTGACCAGTTACCAGATTATAACAAGACAGATTTTTCTAGTTCTGATCAATGGGTATCTAGAAACATTTCTTGTTTAATAAAATTAGGTTGGTCCGAAACTGAAATGCAAGAAAGGGCAAACAAAATGTTAGCGGTTATTTCCGCGCTATAGCCACTTATTAATAGCCTACATAATCTACAATCTCTAGCCCATAACCAACAATACCAACGCGTTTACTTTGTTCCGAGTTGGTAAGCAATCGTATTTTGGTTAGGTTAAGATCATGCAAGATTTGAGCGCCTACGCCAAAATCCTTGTTGTCCATTTCTATTTTAGGAGCCTTAAAAACACCATTGGCCTGTAACTCTTTTACTTGAGCAAGTCTAGAAAGTAAGTTCATGCTTTTTGGTTCTTGGTTTATGAACACAAAAGCACCTTTTTCTTCTTTATCAATAGCCTTGAACATATCAGATAGTTTATCATCCGGATTATTGGTCAAAGTTCCTAAAATATCGTTGTTAACTAAGGTGCTATTAATACGAGTAAGAACGGTCTCACCTTTTTTCCAACTTCCTTTGGTTAAGGCAATATGTACTTGATCGTTAGTGGTTTGTTTATAGGCGCGCAAGCGAAAGTCACCAAAACGGGTTTTAATGGTAAAATCCTCTTTCTTTTCTATAAGACTATCGTGTTCCATTCGGTATGCCACCAAATCCTCTATAGAAACAATCTTTAGGTTGAACCTCTTGGCAACATCCATCAATTGTGGTAAGCGAGCCATAGAACCATCTTCGTTCATAATTTCCACTATAACCCCGGCAGGTTTTAAACCGGCCAATCTGGCAAAGTCTATAGCTGCTTCTGTATGTCCTGTTCTTCTAAGAACGCCACCTTCTTTGGCAATTAGTGGAAAAATATGTCCGGGTCTACCTAATTCATGGGCCTTGGTATTATTATCTACAAGAGACAATACGGTTTTTGCCCTATCACTAGCAGAAATTCCAGTGGTTACCCCGTTTCCTCTTAAATCTACAGAAACGGTAAAGGCAGTTTCTAAAGGGTCCGTATTGTGAGTAACCATTCGGTGTAATCCAAGCTGATGACAACGGCCTTCGGTCAATGGAGCACATATTAAACCCTTGCCATGAGTGGCCATGAAGTTTATGGTTTCTGGGGTAATCAATTCTGCAGCAGCTAAAAAGTCTCCTTCATTTTCCCGATTTTCATCGTCAACTACAATTATTACTTTACCGGCCCTTATGTCCGCAATTGCCTCTTCTATTGAATTTAATTGTATCTCTTGCATTTTAATTAGCAGCTTGTGTCTTTTTCTTCTTTTTAAACAATTTAGATAGTTGTTGGATCCAATTACCATCTCCCATTAAGCCCCGATCTTCGGTAGCTCTTTTGGTTAGATAAACCCCCAAAGGAAGCATTATGATGGTAGATAACCAAGCACCTAAAATAGGATTGATACCGCCTTTTTTTGCTGAATTTTCTGCAAAAACTCCAATAAAATAATAGGCCAAAAACAAGACTATGGCTATTACCATTGGCAAACCTAAACCTCCTTTTCTAATAATGGCCCCAAGTGGTGCACCAACAAAAAAGAGAATAATACAGGAAAGTGCCAAGGCAAACTTTTTATGAAGGGATAAAATATGACGGTTATAAATTTCGTAACGTTTGTTTAGCTCATCTTTTTTGGAATTTACCGTATTCATAATATTCTTTACGGAATTCTTCGCGTTGTTATAAATTTGCGTCTGTTGCCATTCTTTGTATAAATCTGGTATGGAAGCAATGGCAATAGTGGAGTCTTTTTTGGTGCTATCTTGTGCTTTTTCCTTGATAAACGTTTTGCTTATCGAATCTTTCTTTGTGGCCGGAAACGCCCCCATCCTAGAATAAATATTCTTAGAAAAGGCTGCAACTTGTTTTTGGTTGCTCTCTTTTAGAGAGTCAATATCTTTATTAAGCCGAACGACATTTTTCATCTTATCCGTCATAATATCAGACTCCGCTTCAATATCTTGTTCATTTAACGAAGAAACATCTATATTTTTAGTGTATACGTCAAAATAAGAACGGGTATAAGGATGCTTACGTTTCTTTTCGGCAGATTTGGCATTCATGTCTTCGTAATAATGCCCATCTTTAAGCACCAACGATATAATATCAGAACCTTCACTACTAATAAGCTCTCCTTGCTTTGCCTTAATTACCGTAGTGTTTACGTTATTTTTTGATTTTTGGTGAATTATAACATCCTCTAGAAATTGGTCGTTATCTCCAGATTTTTTGGCCACTTTCATATTCATGTCCGTACCTTCAATATCACTAAAAACACCTTCTACAATTACCGCTGCAGGTTTTACTTTAGCAATATTTCTTCGCATGTTAAAAATCTTCTGTTCAGAAGCTGGTATAATGTTGTTGGCCAAGAAAAAGGCACCAACACCTAAAACCATTACAAAAACAATAATGCTACGCATGGCTTTTTGTAGTGATACACCAGAGGCCTTCATGGCCGCAAACTCATAATTTTCTGCAAAGGTTCCAAATGTTAAAATAGAAGCTAACAGTACCGTAAGCGGCAGTACCTTATCTATAAGGGTAGGCATATAATACAGCAAGAATTTGCCAATTATGGCCAAATCTAAGTCTTTACCCGCCAAATCGTCTATGAATAACCAAACAGTTTGAAAGATAAAGATGACCATTAATATGGCGAACGAACTAAAAAAGTTGTAAAGGAATCGCGATAAAATATACCGGTCAATTATGGGTAACACGGGCTTGCTTTCTTGTGTTTTATAAAAATAAAAGAGGGCCTTAAGCCAAGGACCTCTTTTAACTTGTTTTATCTATACGGGATATTAGTTTTTAATAATGTAATATCCTTCGTCTTCATACTTGGCTTGGTCAAAGGTAAACAAGCTTTTTGATAATGGCTGATTCGTTTTAAAAGAATTAACTGTGATAGTAGTTTTGGTACTGTTTTTTCCGGTTTCTATCAACTTATAAATGTGTTTGGTTTCGGCATCTATACCCAACAGAATAGACTTAATTTCAGAATTACTATCTATTGGTGTAAGCTTTACGTATTGTATTTTTCTGCCATTTACATTTTGTAGAATATCCCACTCATAGTTGTGCCCTTCTCTATAAAAAGTAAGCATTTTAGAAGGGGTAACCGTATTTTCTTCTTCGGATTTATCATCTATGGTTACTTCTTCATTATCCGGTACAATGGTATACACTTTGTTACCATCATAAATCTGGGTAGCCCCAAATAGGTTTACCCGGTATTTTTCTCCTGCTAGGCTTGCATTGCCTTTGGTTTCACTCTTGGTGTTGGCCTCGGTATTTTCTAAGGCATATTTAAAAGCAACTTCAATATTGTCATAAGACTTTACCTTGTTGTATACATCATCTAATAACGCTTTTGCCTTTTGGGAATTTTGTGCAAATGCTGCAGTAGTTAAACCTAATACTAAAATTAAGGATAGTACTTTTTTCATGTTTTTCTATTCGTTTTAAATTACGATTCGTTTTCTAATAATTGGTCTAAAGCAACCATGTCTGGTACCAGTACCTGTCTAGCTTTACTACCTTCAAAAGGGCCAACAATTCCCGCAGCTTCTAATTGATCTATTATTCTACCTGCACGGTTATAACCTAACTTTAGCTTACGCTGAATTAAAGAGGCCGAACCTTGCTGGGCAATGACAATAACTTCTGCCGCTTCTCTAAACTTACTGTCCCTGTCGCTCACATCAATATCAATTCCCGTGCCAGAGTCCTCACCAACATATTCTGGCAGTAAATGAGCGTCTGGAAATGCCCGTTGAGACCCAATAAATTCGGTTATTTTACTAACTTCAGGAGTGTCTACAAACGCACATTGTATACGGGTAACATCATTACCCTGAGTGTATAGCATATCTCCACGACCAATTAATTGATCTGCACCTTGCGCATCTAATATAGTTCTAGAATCAATTTTAGAGGTAACCCTAAATGCAATCCGTGCAGGGAAGTTTGCCTTAATAATACCGGTAATTACGTTCACAGAAGGTCTTTGCGTGGCAATAATTAAGTGAATACCAATAGCTCTTGCCAACTGCGCCAAACGTGCAATAGGCGTTTCTACCTCTTTGCCTGCGGTCATGATTAAATCTGCAAACTCATCTATCACCAAAATAATGTAAGGTAGGTATTTATGTCCTTCGTTAGGGTTTAATTTACGAGCCTTAAATTTGGTGTTGTATTCTTTAATGTTTCTAACCATGGCTGTCTTTAAAAGCTCATAGCGGTTATCCATTTCTATACAAAGCGAATTTAGCGTACTAATAACTTTACTGTTATCCGTGATAATGGCTTCCTCAGAATCTGGAAGTTTGGCTAAGAAATGACGTTCAATTTTGTTGTAAAGCGTTAATTCTACCTTTTTAGGGTCTACCAGTACAAATTTTATTTCTGCTGGATGCTTTTTATAGAGTAGGGAAGTAATAACTGCATTTAAACCAACCGATTTACCCTGACCGGTAGCACCCGCCATAAGCATGTGTGGCATTTTTGCAAGGTCTACCACAAAGGTTTCATTACTAATGGTTTTACCAAAAGCAATGGGCAACTGCATTTCTGCTTTTTGAAATTTAGAGGAAGCAATTACCGAGCGCATACTTACAACCGATGCATTTTTATTTGGCACCTCAATACCAATAGTTCCTTTACCAGGTATTGGTGCTATAATTCTAATACCCAATGCAGCAAGTGAAAGTGCAATATCGTCTTCAAGATTTTTGATTTTAGAGATACGAATACCTGCTTCGGGTACTATTTCATATAAAGTAACGGTAGGCCCAATTGTTGCTTTTATCTGCGCAATACCAATTTTATAGTTTTTAAGCGTAGAAACAATTTTGTTCTTGTTTTCTTCTAACTCTTCCTGGTTTATGGTTATACCTGTATTAGCACCATGTTGCTCCAACAAATCCAGCGGAGGGAATTTATAATTGCCAAGTTCTAAGGTTGGGTCAAACTCACCAAAATCCTTTACCAATTGTTCCGCGGTGCTGCTGGTCTCTTCCTTTTCTACTGTGGCAGCCTCTACCTGTAAATTAACATCTTCTTCCTCCTCTTCGGGTTGGGCTATGGTTATGTCCATGTCAGATGTATTAGTTGTCGATGCTTCTGGCACTTCGGGTTCTAATGGAGGTATGTCTTCTTTATGAGTGTAGGTGTCCAAATTAATTTCGGTATCCTCATCAGAAATGGATAGCGGTGTATCTTCTACGTTTGAAGTTACAGCGTTATTTGCTGGTTTTGGTTTCCGCTTGGGCAAATCCATCGCCCTAAAATAATTACCAATAGCTTCTGGTGAAAAGTTGAACAACTGGACTAAGATCACTACAAGGGTAAATAGCAATATCAAGAAAATTCCAATTTTACCCACATAATCTTGGAGAAAATCGTTCATCTCAAAACCTATCAATCCACCCAAAAGCGGCTGTTCAAAAGCAAAGAAACCTAAAGCAATAGAGGTCCAAATCATCCCTATGAGGCCCCAAATCCACTTACCAATTAAGTTTTTGTATTGCAATCCTAAAAAAAAGTATAGTCCGCTAATGGCCATAAGTACAGGCAACACAAAAGATGCTAACCCAAATCCCTTATACATAAAAAAGTGGCTTACCGCTGCTCCAAATTTATTGAGCAAGTTTTTGGCCTCTGCATTGCGGTCTCTAAATTCGGTCAACAAGCTTTGGTCTGCTTGCCAGGTAAAATAAAACGAGATAAACGAGAAGAATAAGGCAATACTCAACACGATTAAGAAACACCCAAAAATAATTTTGTTCTTTTTGGATAGTACAAACCGATTTGGTTTAGGGGTTGAAGATGCTTTGGATTTTCTCCGTTTTTTGGCCATAGGTTGAATAAAAGGGCAAATTTACAAAATTAGCTTAGCTGTAAAAGCCGAAGCTTTTTAAAGTATTTTGGGAATATATATGATTAGACCAACTGCCACCGCAACTAAGGAAACCAGCATAACAGCCCCGGCGGAAACGTCTTTGATTAGGCCTATTTTTTCATCGTATTCTGGTTGTACAAAGTCCGAAATCTTTTCTACAGCGGTATTTAGGCCTTCTATGCCCATAACCATACCAACCGCTAAAAATTGCAATGCCCATTCCATGGCCGATATCTTAAAATACCACCCCGCAATAGTAACCATAACCGCAATAAAAAGCTGAATTTTTATACTTGCTTCGGTAAAAAGCAGAATAAAAAGGCCTTTAAAAGCATATCCTACACTTTTTATGCGGTTAATGATAAATGGTTCCTTAGGCATCCATCAAAGCTTCAAGTGCGGCTTTATAATTAGGCTCATCTACCGTTTCTGCAACTTGTTCTGCATACAAAACTTTCGCATTTTCATCTAAGACTATTACAGAGCGGGAGTGTAAGCCTTTTAATGGTCCGTCCGTGAATTCTAATGCGTACGCTTTACCAAAATCTCCAGACCTAAAATCAGATACGGTTTCTACACTATCAATACCTTCTGCACCACAAAAACGAGCTTGTGCAAAAGGTAAGTCTCTAGAAATGCATAAAATTTTGGTATTCTCTAATTCTGCAGCCTCCTGGTTAAATTGTCTTACAGATTGTGCACATGTTCCGGTATCTATACTTGGAAAAATGTTTAGCACTACTTTTTGTCCTTTAAAATCTGAAAGGGAGCACTCACTTAAGTCGTTTTTAACCAATGTAAAATCTGGGGCAGTACCGCCAACTTCTGGTAGGTTCCCCATTGTGTGTATTTCGTTTCCTTTTAAGGTAACTGTAGCCATTTTTTTGTTTTTATGTTTTCTCAAAAATAGCACAAAAAGAAAACCTTCCACAAGTTAATGTGGAAGGTTTATAGTATTAAGGTTTAAAAACCTCTATTTATCTATGGCTCCCGTTACCCTAGACATAAAACCGTTTAAGGCTTCTTTTTTGGGAGTACCCTGCTTTACTTCTTTGTAAACTTCTATAGCTCCGTAGATATTAGAAATTAATTCGCCCACGGTATCCAGTTCTTCATCTTTTAAAGATGGACTCTCTGTAAGGTCTTCTAACGTTTCTGCGGTCTCTATTAAGAAATCTTCATCGTTGGCTTCTGCAAAAGCCACCAAATGTTTAATTAGCGGCAACCTCATGAACTAATGTTTTTAAAACATCGTACTTATTGGTCTGTACTTGGTTTTTTAAACTTCCATTTTGAAAAGCAGCGAATGTTGGCAAGTTATCTACCGTTGCTAATTTGCGCGATTCTGGAAACTTTTCTGCATCTACCAAGACAAAGGTAACATTCTCATTTTCCCTAGCTTCTTTTTTAAACTTGGGTTTCATGATTCTGCAGTTACCACACCAAGAAGCAGAATATTGCACAACTACATTACTGTTCTCAGCAATGATTTCTTGTAAATTGTCCTGTTCTAATTCTAGTAACATACTTAATTAGTTTACGTGGTTAGCCAAGTAATCTGCAACGCCCTTACGGTCTGCATTCATAGCTTCTTTACCTTCTTCCCAATCTGCTGGGCAAACTTCACCTTTTTCCTGTACGTGGGTATAAGCATCAACTAAACGTAAAAATTCGCTAACGTTTCTACCTAAAGGCATGTGGTTTACGCTCTCGTGAAATACAGTACCTTCTTCGTCTATAAGGTAAGTAGCTCTAAAAGTAACATTGTCACCATCTAACAATACAGAATCCGTTTCTTCATTGTACTCTTCTGTTGTGTTATCTAAAATATTAAGTGCACTTGCTAAATTTCTATTGCTATCTGCAATTAATGGGTAAGTAACACCTTCTATACCACCATTGTCTTTTTCTGTATTTAACCAAGCAAAGTGAACTTCTGCAGTGTCACAAGAAGCACCAACTATTAATGTATTTCTTTTTTCAAATTCTGCTTGAGCTTTTTGAAAAGCGTGTAATTCTGTTGGGCAAACAAAAGTAAAATCTTTTGGGTACCAGAAAAGAACAACTTTTTTCTTTTCTTCCTGTGCTTTTTTAAGGATGTTTAATTTGAATACATCACCTAATTCATCTATTGCGTTTACTTCAATGTTCGGAAATTTTCTACCTACAATTGCCATAATTTGTGTTTATCTATTAAAATTTCCGGCAAAATTAATCAGTACTCTGGGCAGTAAAAAAATAGTAACAATAAGAAAACATTATACCTAAATAGGAAAGTGCTATAATTCAAAAATCAAAGGGTAAAATTGCGTATTCGATAAAAATGAATAATTCATTTTACCAAATCAAGAAAAAAAGAACGGTTGTGTAAATTGCTCTGTTTTATTTATTTTGATTCTAATTGCTTAATCTTAATGTTTAGCGCTGCAAATAATAGGGTCATCAATGGACTTAACCAGTTAAAAATGGCAAAAAGGGCGTATTCTGCCACACCTACTCCTAATACGCTACTGTGATAGGCTCCGCAAGTGTTCCAAGGAATTAATACCGAAGTTACCGTTCCAGAATCTTCCAATGTTCTACTTAAGTTTTCTGGAGCTAAACCTCTCTCCTCGTAGGCTTTAGAAAACATTTTACCGGGTACCACTATGGCCAAATATTGGTCAGAAGCCGTAATATTTAATGCCAAGCAACTACCTACGGTACTAGCGAACAACCCAAAGGTAGATTTGGCTAATTTTAGTAGGGACTTAGTAATTCTCTCCAACGCGCCAATACCATCCATAATACCCCCAAAGACCATAGCGCAAAGAATAAGCCAAATGGTACCTAACATCCCCTTCATACCTCCAGAAGAAAATAAGTCGTTTAGGCTATTATTATCCGTTTCTATTGCCACATCTACTGTAATGGCATCCATTATTCCTTTGTATGCTGTCTGTAGATTTAGACTTTCTCCGCCCCCTATTTTTGCAACAATTTCTGGCTGAAATATAAGTGCGAATAAACCGCCTAAAAGCGTACCTACTAACAAGGCCAACAACGGTGGTGCTTTTTTTACAATCATGGCCACAACAACTACGGGTACTAAAAACAACCAACCGCTCACATTAAAGGTACTGCTAATGGTGCTAAGCAATGCGTCTGTTTGTGCGGTACCTGTTGTTTCTATGGTGAAACCTAGAATTATAAAGACAATTAAGGTTACAATTACCGTAGGTACGGTAGTAATGGTCATGTATTTTATGTGAGAAAACAATTCGCCACCCGCCATGGTAGGTGCCAAGTTGGTAGTATCACTCAAAGGCGACATTTTATCACCAAAATAGGCTCCAGAAAGTACAGCGCCCGCTGTCATCCCCAAAGAAATACCTAAGGCTTCTCCAATACCTATTAACGCAATTCCTACTGTAGCAGCGGTGGTCCAACTACTACCTGTTGCAATTGATATAATGGCACAAATAACAACACAGGCCGCTAAGAATATGGTTGGATTTAAAATTTGCAGCCCATAATAAATCATGCTGGGAATAATACCGCTGATAAGCCATGTGCCAGAAAGTGCACCAACCATAAGTAGGATCAACAATGCACCTGTGGTAGACCGCACATTTTCTGCAACTTCATCCATCATTTGTTGGTAAGATACTTTGTTAAAAAAACCAACAATGGCAGCAACTGCTGCGCCAAGTAATAGAATAAATTGGTTGGAACCGCTTAGGGCATCGTCTCCATAAACAAATACATTAAAGGCAAGCATGCCTACAAGAATAAAAACAGGCAATAAGGCCTCCCAAATATTTAATTCTCTGTTAGAAACTATATTCTCGTTTTCTCTGTGTTCGTAGTTTGGTTTGTTATCTGCCATGTAATACAAGTTGCAATCCTGTAATATTACGACTTTGACCTAGGTTCTGCAAGCCGTAAAATGCTTCTAATTATGCTGTGACTGTGGAACTATCTAGAATTCCGAGTTTTAGCATGCAACTTTTCATCGCGTTATACGTATGTTCTATATCATGGTCCAAACCTATAGAAAAGCGTATTAAACCATCCGTAAGGCCCATTTCTTCTTGCTCTTCTATTGGAATTTCAGAAGAGGTAGAAGTTCCCGGAGCACTAAATAAGGTCTTGTAGAATCCTAAGCTTACTGCAAGGTATCCCAAGTTTTCTTGCTGCATCAGTTCCATCAGCGCATTCGCCTTGTCCAAAGAGCCAACGTCTAAAGTCATCATACCACCAAAACCGTATTCAGGATTCAATTGTTTTAGCATGGTTTCGTGCCCAGGATGGGATGCCAGACCGGGATAAACCACTTTTAAACCATCCGCTTCAAACTTGTTGGCTAAATAATGGGTGTTTTCACTGTGTTTTTTAATCCGGATATGCAGGGTGCGCATATTTTTTAGGATGGAAGCGGCGCGTAAGCTATCCAGCGTGCTGCCAAAAAGCATACCAGCACCATCATTTACATCTTTTAAACTTAAGCAAAAGTCTGTAGTACCACACACCACGCCAGCTACACAATCACTGGTGCCATTTATAAATTTGGTTAAACTGTGAATTACAATGTCGGCGCCAAGACTTGCAGGGCTAATGCTTAGCGGGGAAAAAGTGTTGTCTACTACTAAGGGAATATTGTGCTGTTTAGCTAATTGGGCAAGTGCTGTAATATCCGCTATTTCTAAGAGTGGATTACTAACCGCTTCGCAATAAATCATCTTGGTTTTTGGGGTAATGGCTGCAGCCACAGCTTCCAATTTAGTAATATCAACAAAACTGCTATTAATATTGAATTTTGGTAAAAAATTCTTCATCAAAGCGTAGGTGCCGCCATAAATGGTTCTACTGGTTACAATATGGTCATTAGCATTGCACAATTGCATAATTACCGCTGTAATGGCTCCCATGCCGCTGGCATATACATTGGCAGATTCTGTCTGCTCCAGTGCTGCTAATGCTTCACCCAAATATAAATTAGAAGGGGAGGAGTGTCTGCTATACAAGTAACAACCTTCGGTATTACCCTCAAAGGTATCGAACATGGTTTTAGCAGATAAAAATGTATAGGTAGAAGAATCGGATATTGATGGATTAACACCTCCAAATTCGCCAAAGTAATGTAAGTCTTGTAATTTCTGTGCGGCTTTGCTTTTCATGATAGAACTATTTTTGGTAAAAATCATTTTTAAAAGCGTATTTATCAATAGTATTTGTAAAATGAAGATTTTAGTTCAGTTTTATTTTAATTATTAGAAAATTAATCACTTTTGCTATCTTTAAACTGATGTTTAACGAATGACATTAAGATGGAACTAGATGCAACGGACAAAAAACTACTGAACCTATTGCAACAAGACTGCAAAAAGACCACAAAAGCGTATGCTTTAGAACTAGGGTTGTCCACGACGGCTGTTTTTGAGCGTATAAAGCGGTTAGAGCGCAATGCCATTATTACAGATTATGTTGGATTGGTAGATAAAAAAAAGGTGCAAAAAAGCTTTACGGTGTATTGCCATATTAAGTTGGTACAACACACAAAGGAAAATGTGTTACGTTTTGAGCATCAAATACAACAATTGCAAGAAGTACAAGAGTGCCAACATATTAGTGGTGATTATGATTACATTGTGCTGGTAAATGTGGCTAATATGCAGGAATACAGGGAGTTTATGGTTAATAAATTAACAGCTATAGACCAGATTGGTAGTACGCAAAGTTCTTTTGTGATTAATCAGGTTAAGAAAACAACCGCCGTTTACATCTAATTACGCTAGTTTTCTATACCAATTTTATGTGGTATTTTTGTTTTAAATACTGAATTCTGAATTTATGAGTCAATTTGATGTGGCCGTTATCGGTTCTGGACCTGGAGGCTATGTTGCTGCTATACGTTGTGCCCAATTAGGCCTAAAAACAGCTATTATAGAAAAATATGCTACCCTTGGTGGTACTTGCTTAAATGTTGGTTGTATCCCTTCTAAAGCATTGTTAGATTCTTCTCACCACTACGAAGATGCTGTTAAGCATTTTGAAGAGCACGGAATTGAAATTCCAGGAGAAATTAAAGTGAATTTAGCACAGATGATAGCCAGAAAGGACGGTGTGGTAGACCAAACCACCAAAGGAATTCAGTTCTTGATGGATAAAAACAAGATAACAGTTTTTGAAGGTGTGGGTAGTTTTAAGGATGCTACTACAATTACTATAGCTAAGAACGATGGTAGTACAGAGACCATTGAGGCAAAGAATACTATAATTGCTACGGGTTCTAAACCGTCTAGCTTGCCTTTTATTTCTATTGACAAGGAAAAAATTATTACATCTACCGAAGCCTTAAAACTTAAAGAAATACCAAAACACCTTTTAGTTATTGGTGGTGGTGTAATAGGTCTAGAGCTAGGTCAAGTATACAAACGCTTAGGAGCAGAAGTTACGGTAATTGAATATATGGACCGCATAATTCCAGGTATGGATGGTGCTTTGTCCAAAGAACTTACTAAAGTGATGAAGAAGCAAAAAGTGAAATTTGCGCTTTCTCATAAAGTAAAGTCCGTGGAGCGTGTTGGTGATGAAGTGGTAGTAAAAGCAGACGATAAAAAAGGCAATGAAGTTGAGTTCAAGGGCGATTATTGCTTGGTATCCGTAGGTAGAAAACCTTATACCGATGGTCTAAATGCAGAAGCGGCTGGTGTAAAATTGGACGATAGAGGTAGGGTAGTGGTAAATGATCATTTACAAACAAATGTCTCTAATATCTATGCCATTGGTGATGTTGTACGTGGCGCTATGTTAGCCCACAAGGCAGAAGAGGAAGGTACCATGGTAGCGGAGATTTTAGCTGGGCAAAAACCACATATAGATTATAATTTAATTCCCGGTGTAGTGTATACTTGGCCAGAGGTTGCCGCTGTAGGTAAAACAGAAGAGCAATTAAAAGAAGATGGTGTTAGCTACAAAGTAGGTCAATTTCCTATGCGTGCTTTGGGGCGTGCCCGTGCAAGCATGGATATAGATGGTTTTGTAAAAATACTTGCAGACAAGCAAACAGATGAAGTGTTGGGGGTTCATATGATTGGTGCCCGTTGTGCGGATCTAATTGCCGAAGCAGTTACCGCTATGGAATTCCGCGCGTCTGCGGAAGACATCTCGCGTATGAGCCATGCACACCCTACGTTTGCCGAGGCAGTAAAAGAAGCTGCTTTAGCGGCAACAGATGATAGGGCTTTACACGTTTAATTTACTATTCATTACATATAAAAATCCCGAAACTAAATATTCAGTTTCGGGATTTTTTTATTGGTCAAAGCAGTTTACCAATATATGTTAATGGATTCATTTGGGTTAAGATGTATCGCTTTTTTACGGCCTTTATAGCTTACAGTTGTCTTGCCTCCTTTTAAAGAAGAAACGGTACTTTTAATAAGTTTATGCTGCTCCCAATCTAAATCAATTTCAAAGCCACCACGAGCCTTAATGCCTTTTATACTACCTTTTTGCCAAGCATCTGGTAGGGCAGGTAAAAGATAAATTGTTTCCGTATTAGATTGCATGAGCATTTCTATAACACCGGCTGCACCTCCAAAATTACCATCTATCTGAAAAGGTGGATGTGCATCAAATAAGTTAGGATATGTGCCCCCTCGTTTAGAATTTGGCTTAGAAGTGTCTGGGTTTACATAGCGTAATAGCTCTCTATACATTTTATAAGCTCTATTACCATCCCAAAGACGAGCCCAAAGATTAATTCGCCAACCTTTAGACCAACCTGTAGTTTCATCGCCTTTAATCTCTAAAGTGGTTTTTGCAGCTTCTGCCAATTTTGGAGTATCGTATGGAGTTATATGGTTACCTGGGTGTAATCCATACAAGTGTGTTTGGTGCCTATGTTTTGGGTTTTGGTCTTCCCAGTCATAATACCACTCCTGTAGGTTGCCTTTTTGTCCAATTTTATAAGGACTTAAATTTTCTAAATTGAATTTAATTTTTCTTGTAAAATCATCCTGAATGGCTAAAGTTTTTGATGCATTTAAGTAGCTATAAAACAACTCTTTTATCATAGCCATATCTGCTGTGGCCCCATATAAGGTTGCACCAACATAGCCCTCTGGGGTTTTATATAAATTTTCTGGAGAAGTACTGGGGCTAGATATAAACTGGCCATGTTTATCCTTAATTAACCATTCTGAAGCAAATGTGGCCGCACCTTTAATAATGGGATAGGCATATTCTTTTAAATAAGTGGAGTCTTTGGTGTAAAGGTAATGCTCCCATAAATGACTGGTAAGCCAAACCCCGCCCATGTTCCAGTTGGCCCAGTTAGGGTTACCTTGTCCAAAATCGCCCACTGGATTGGTTAATGCCCAAATATCGGAATTGTGCCCGGCTGCCCACCCATTAGTTCCGTAATAGGTTTTAGCTGTGATTGCACCGGTTTTAGAGAGATTGCCAATAAAACTCAATAGGGGTTGGTGTAATTCTGGTAGGTTGGCTGTTTCTGCTAGCCAATAGTTCTCTTGTAGATTAATATTTATAGTATAATTGCTGCTCCATGGTGGTCTAATATGTGGATTCCATAGGCCCTGTAAGTTAGCGGGCACTTCTTTTGTTCTAGATGAAGCAATTAATAAATACCTTCCGTAATTAA
Source organism: Croceivirga radicis (assembly GCF_002072105.2). GTDB lineage: Bacteria > Bacteroidota > Bacteroidia > Flavobacteriales > Flavobacteriaceae > Croceivirga > Croceivirga radicis. The sequence continues at coordinate 160,869 of NZ_MTBC01000003.1, read as the reverse complement.
AATATAAGATTTCAAGGTTTTGGTCATTTGCTCCAGTTTCGTAACGGAGTAACCGTTGGTCAGTAGGTACATTTGGCAGTTCTTTATGAGATAGTTTAAAGTCTACGCGATTATACAATTCGCTATAATCCGCAACATGTTCTTTTTTAAGATTAGCATAGGTCTCTTTTTTGGAACTCTTTATCTGCTCCATAGCTATATTTTCATGATTTAGCCCTTCTGTTGCTGGATTTTTATCAAAACCATTAAAGCTTGTGGCGACGGCAATTAAAAGTTCTACTTTCGTTGCGTTTTGAACCGATAACACAGCGTCTTGAATCTTAACCGTACCATCTGTTTGTTTAATGCTAAAAGCGCTAGTAAACCGAGTTCCTTTGTCGGCATCAAAAACAATAGGGTTTTTAATACTGCCTCTATAGCTTGGTTCTACATGAACTGGGGCATAACCAGTAGCTATTAATTTACTGTCTAACTCTTTTATCTTAAATCTTAATTGGCTTTCAAACTTTAGGTCAAAACTTATGGCTTTCTTTCGGTCCGAAGTCAATCTAACTACCATTACTTTTTTGGGATTTGAAATAAAATATTCACGTTTATATTTTACTCCGTTAGACTCATAACTTACATCTGCTATAGCTGTAGTTAAATCTAAACTTCTTTTATAATTTGTTATGTTGGCCTCATTCTTAAAATGTAACAAAAGGGTGCCCAAGGGCGCATAAGATTGACTAAATTGACCTTGTAACTTTTTGTTTAACGAATCGGCCAGTTTATAGTTCTCTGCTTTTAGAGCAGCTCTAATTTCTGGTAAATTTTTATATGCTTCCGGATTGTTGTTGTGGTTCATGGGTTCACCAGACCACAAGGTAATGTCATTTAGAAAAATTTTTTCAGTCTGGATACCTCCAAAAATAGAAGCCCCCATTTTGCCATTTCCTAAGACAAGGGTTTCCTCAAAATAGGTGGCCGGTTTATCAAACCAGATTTCATCAGAATTTTGGGCAATGCCTTTTACGTTATAGCATATAAGGATTGTGGCTGTTATTATCCGTAGAAGGGAAGGTACTCCAACATTTAAGTTCATTTTTATGGTAGCTTTTGGTCTGTATATTTTAAAATTAACCAAATTAACTACAGTTTATAAAGACAAAATTGCCTAGTCTTGAATGGTGTTAATAAACATGTAGGTAAGAAAAACAAGTTTATAATTAAGTGGTTGTAGAAATTAACTACATTTTAGAAATAGGTTGTATTAATTTCTAACGCCAGCAAATATCCGCAATATGAGCTCTTTTGCTCGGTCTAATACTAATTTAAGAATGGGAATTACTAAAGTAGTGATACTATTTAACTGCACTAGAGTTTCGCTCCAAATGTGTTTTAATTGCCCTTTAACATCAGCCTCGTATTTTACGAAAAGTAACGAAAGATAGGTACAAGCAATCATAAAAAGTATAGCGCCAGGAATTGCAAACGCTGGACTCAATTCATGATGGAGAAATTTGTAAAGTCCTAAACCGGTAAAACTTCCATATAGAATAATAAAGTGCATAACATATATGGTTAACGTACTACCACCAATTTTCAAAATGGTCTTATGGTTTAATACTTTTCGGAACAACATAAAAATGGCGAACACTAGAAAAACATCGCCTAGGCGTATAAATAAATAGTTATTGTTTAGAATTAGACCAAAGATTTCCCATCCTGTATTGTTTAACAAAAACTCAAACAAATTGGAGGATTGAAAGAGCAACAAATACCCAAAGGTTATTGCAGCCGGTATGGCTACCAGATATAGCTTATTATTGTTTTTGTATTTGGTAAAAAGTAAAGAAACAAATGCGCCTAAAGTAGTGTAACCAAACCAAGGTATAATAGTAAATACAGACCCATTTGCTTTGGTAAAGTAATTTGCAAGCCCCACAGGGAGCCAATCTAGTTGCCAGGTTTTATAAATGGGTTCAAAAACAAATAAAATTAGCGTAATTAAGATTAAACTAAATGGGAACACCCATGGTTTTTTCTTAATGGTTAACAAATAAGCGGCAACAATACCTAAAATGGATAGGCCAATACAATGTAATACGTCTACTAGGTAAAAACCATCATATATTTCGCCTTTTAGTACACCAAATAGATTTAAACGTAGTAAATACCCAATGAATAATAGTTGTAAACCACGGCGTATACCTTTTTTAACTCTAGGGTTTTTCCATCCATTTTCTGGAGCGGCTACCAATAAGTAGGTAAAAATAAACCCAGAAACGGTAAAGAATACAGGAGCTGTTATGCCTCTAAAGTAGAGCCAAATGTTATAAACACTATTACTGGCATCTCTATAAATGGGGTCTAACAAACCATCTACAAAATGGCCTTGTAGCATCATTAAAATAGCCCAGGCACGCATGGCGTCTATAAAAAAGAGTCTTTTTGAATTTGCGCTCACTTTATTGGTTTAAACTAGATATACTTAATATAACTAGCTTTGGATTATTGATGCCGTAAAATTAGCTAAAAAAGATTCAATTAGTTGATTTTAAAGTTATTTTAGGGATAAACATTTTAAAAAACACTATGGCTGGTATATTGGCATTTGCAGGTAGCAATTCTTCAAAATCTATTAATTATGAACTGGTAAAATTTACCCTTAGCAAAATTCAACAACATAAAACGGACAGTTTAAACCTAGCAAATTATCCTTTTCCTATGTTTAGTGTAGATTTAGAGGAAAAAGACGGTTACTCCAATTCGTTGGTAGAATTAAAAAACGAAATACAGGATGCCGATGCATTGCTTATTGCTGTTAACGAACATAATGGGCATTTGTCTGCCTACTTCAAAAACATGTTGGATTGGTTGTCTAGGTTAGACCGGAAATTTATGTTAAACAAAAAAGTCTTTTTAATGGGAGCTTCTACCGGTAAAGGAGGGGCAAAAGGAGCTATAAACATGGCAGAGACCTTATTACCTAGATTTGGAGCTACCATTTCGGCTACATTTTCAATGCCTAGTTTTGGTACTAATTTTAGTACGGAAGAAGGTATTTTAGATGCGGATTTATTAGAAGCGCACCAAGCAGCATTGCAAGACTTTTTAAAATCTCTTTAAACCGTACCTTTGTCCTAAATGCTGGACAAGTTTAAAGCACATATAAAAGAAAATTTACCCCAATTACTCCATTCTAAACTGTTAATTGCTTGCAGTGGTGGTTTGGACAGTGTACTTCTTGCCCACCTATCCAAAGCTTTGCATCTAGATTTTGCCTTGGTGCATTGTAATTATAAATTACGAGGAGAAGAAAGTGAAGGAGATGAACAATTTGTAACAACTTTGGCTAAGTCCTTAGCGGTTCCCTTATATATCAAGCGTTTTGACACTAAAATAATTCAGGAAAATGCTTCAGGTTCGTTACAAATGATTGCTAGAGACCTGCGGTACACTTTCTTTGAAGAATTATGTACAGAACATCAGTTTCAATTTATACTAACCGGGCACCATGCCAATGATAGTCTAGAAACTTTTTTAATCAACTTTGCTAGGGGTACGGGATTAGAAGGCTTACTAGGAGTGCCTACTATCAATCTTAATATAATTAGACCGCTACTTCCATTTACCAGAAAAGAATTATTATCTTTTGCAAACGCACATGCTCTGTCATGGCGTGAAGACAGCAGTAATAAAAGCGATAAATACAAGCGCAACACCATAAGAAATAATATAGTACCAATATTAGAAGGGCTACACCCTAATTTTGATACCAATTTTAGACAAACACTATCCCATTTAAACGGTTCTGCCAAGTTATTGGAAGATTATGCACTATTGCTACGTAACAATTTGTTTATACAACGTAAGGGGCATATACAGATTGAAATAGCGGAACTACAGAAATTGATGCCCTTGAAGGATTATTTGTACCTGTTGTTTAAACCCTATCAATTTACGCAATGGAAAGATTTAGAAGCTTTACTTTATGCGCAAAGCGGTAAGTTTATAACCTCTAAAACCCACATGTTGGTAAAAGATAGAACTACTTTAATCTTAACAGAAAAGGAAAGAAAAGCTCCGTCTGACCACTATAGTATACCCACGCATATCTCGTTGTTAACTTATCCTATTGCTTTGGTTTTTGAAAGCGTTGATCAGATTGGGAAAAAATCCGATAGCATAGCCTATTTAGATAAGGATTTGTTAAAGTACCCCTTAGTTTTAAGGAAGTGGCAAAAAGGCGATTATTTTTATCCCTTTGGCATGAAGGGTAGCAAGAAGTTGTCCAAATTTTTTAAGGATGAAAAGATGGATGTTCTAGAAAAAGAACAACAATGGTTGCTCTGTTCTGGCGAAGATATTGTTTGGGTGGTGGGTAAAAGGATTGATGATAGGTATAAGGTAAAAGATACGACTACCGAAATATTAAAAGTTATTTTGAATTAAATGAAAAAAAGTTTCCTACTTCTATTTGTACTGATTTTTCAATTTTTTTATGCCCAGACAGAGGAAGAGCCTGCCGTATGGTCCCATAATGTAGAAAAGCTATCGGATACGGAATTTCAATTACAGTTTAGCGCAAAAATTTTACAAGACTGGTTCATATACTCGCTATACACGGCAGAGGGGGGGTCTATGCCCAGTGAGTTTGAATTTGTTGGCGTTGGTGAAGATTATAAGTTGGTTGGTAAAACCAAAGAGGGAAAAACATATACCAAATACACGGAGGTTTTTGAGGTGGACGAGACTTTTTTTAAAGAAGAAGCTGTTTTTAATCAACAAATAGAATTATTAAAACCTAATGTAAGGCAGATTAAGGTTATCCTGTATTATCAAATTTGTAAAGAAGTATGTGTTTTAAAAGAGGAAGAGTTTAATATTTCTTTAGATGGGTCTGCCTTAAATCTAGTAGCGGAAAAATTAGATGCAAGAAGTGAACAAATGACGGCTGCGCTAAAACTAGACTTAAAACATAAAGAACGATTAAACGGTGCAGAAGGAGTCAATAAGAATAGCGTGAGTAATTTGTGGGTAGTGTTTGGATTGGGTTTTTTAGGAGGCTTAATCGCCTTATTTACGCCATGCGTTTTTCCTTTAATACCACTTACAGTTTCCTTTTTTACTAAACATACGGGAACAAGGGCAAAAGGAATAAAGAATGCCTTGCTATATGGTTTCTTTATCGTCCTTATTTATTTTTTATTGAGTTTGCCCTTTCATTTATTTAACTCGGTAGATTCACAAATTCTAAATACCATTGCAACCAACGTGTGGTTAAATGTCTTTTTCTTTGTCATTTTTATCTTCTTTGCCTTTTCGTTTTTTGGTTATTATGAATTAACCTTGCCAAATTCTTGGGCCAATAAATTAGATAGCGCTTCTAATAAGGTAGGGGGTGCACTAGGTATATTCTTTATGGCCATAACATTGGCAATTGTTTCTTTTTCCTGTACCGGGCCAATACTTGGAGGCTTGTTGGGTAGTACTACCCTAGCAGAAGGTAGTGTGGCCAATAATTTAACTGCTGGTATGACAGGTTTTGGGGTGGCACTTGCCTTGCCGTTTATGTTATTTGCTCTATTCCCGGCATGGTTAAACTCTTTGCCAAAATCTGGCGGTTGGATGACAACCGTAAAAGTTACTTTAGGATTTTTGGAGTTGGCTTTAGCTTTTAAGTTCTTATCTAACGCAGATTTAGTTGGCCATTGGGGGCTTTTAAAAAGAGAAGTGTTTTTGATAATTTGGATAGTAATATTTGTATTGCTAACGCTTTATCTACTTGGCCTATTACGTTTTCCACATGATGGTCCTAAGCAAAAACTATCCGTAGGTAGAAAAGCACTCAGCATAGTTAGCTTTCTGTTTAGTGTGTATTTAATTTTAGGGGTAGCCAAAGTTGTACCGTTGAAAATGCTAAGCGGTTTTCCTCCTCCAGCTTTTTATTCCGTCCTGGAACAAGAGACGGAATGTCCTTTAGGATTAAATTGTTATAAGAATTTTGAAGAGGGCTTAGCGGTTGCAAAAGCAGAGGACAAACCTATCTTATTAGATTTTACGGGTTGGGCCTGTGTAAACTGCAGAAAAATGGAAGAGAATGTATGGAGCGATCCTGAAATCTACCCTATAATAAAGGATGAATACATATTGATTTCATTGTACGTTGATGATAGAAAAGAATTGCCAAAAAGTGAGCAGTTCAAATTCCAATATGATGGCGGAAGGATAAAGTCTATAAATACTATTGGGCAGAAGTGGGGAACGTTTCAAACGGTAAATTTTAATTCTGCTTCTCAACCCTATTATGTGTTGCTTTCGCCAGAGCTAGAGATACTTACGGAAGCGGTACAATATGTGGATAAAACCACTTATCTAAATTGGCTTAAATCTGGATTAAATAAAAAGTAATTTTTTCTGAAAAAAGACTAATTTAGGGGTTTGACCAACTAATCACCCCCAATGAAAAAGTTACGTAAAGTACTTTGGTCCGTTTTAGGGCTATTGCTTCTTTTTTTATTTGCTGTATTTATTTTTGTAAACACCTTAACACCATCTTACGAAGGATCCAAAGAAATTAATGGTCTAGCAGAAAAAGTTACCGTTTATTTTGATCCTTATGGTATACCTCATATATATGCAAATACCGAGGAAGATGCTTACCGTTCTTTGGGATATGTGCATGCACAAGACCGATTGTGGCAAATGGAGCTCATGCGCCGTATAGCAAAAGGAGAATTGAGCGAGGTATTTGGTAAGGACTTAGTAGATACCGATAAGTTTATGCTCTCTTTAGGTATAGATGAACATACAAAAAAAACGGTACGTCAATTAGATATAAATTCTGAAATGGTACGGTTGGCCCAGGCTTATTTAGACGGTATAAATCAGTTTTTAGAAGAAGGGCCAACGCCTATTGAGTTTTATTTAACCGGTATTGATAAACGCCCATTTACCTTAGAAGATGTGTACAACACAGTTGGTTATATGGCATTTACCTTTGCCCAAGCACATAAGACCGACCCTTTACTTACACATATAAAAGATAAATTAGGGCCAGAATATTTAAAAAATCTACCCATAAATACCAATACGGCAACTGAAATAATTAAAAATTACGATAGAGATAAGGATTCTGTGTCAAGTCAATTATCCGGAATAGCTTATAATGCATTGGAAAAATTACCAGTTCCCTTGTTTGAAGGTAGTAATAGTTGGGTGTTGGCTCCTGAAAAGACAAAGAACGGAAAGGTTATTTTTGCAAATGATCCGCATATTGGTTTTGCACAGCCATCGGTTTGGTACGAGGCGCATTTGGTTACACCAACTTATGAAAAATATGGATACCACTTAGCTGGGGTTCCTTTTCCCTTATTAGGTCATGATAGAAAAATAGCTTACGGGCTTACCATGTTCCAAAATGATGACTTAGACTTTTATTATGAAACGAATAATCCTGAAAACCCAAATCAGTACAAAACAGAAAGTGGTTGGCAAGATTATAAAACGATTACTAAAACAATTCGTGTAAAAGATGAAGCGGATATTGAATTTACATACAAAGTATCTAGACATGGCCCTGTTTTAAACGGAATTGCCAAACAAATTGAAGATAAAACACCAGTGGCTATGTCTTGGATGTATACCAAAAAAGAGACTAATGAAGTTTTAGACGGTCTTTTCGGTATGATAAAATCTAAGAATATAACAGATTTTAGGGCTGCATTGCCCAAAATACATGCCCCTGGTCTAAATGTTATGTATGGAGACGCAGAAGGAAATGTAGCATGGTGGGCAACTGCTCAATTATATACTATGCCAGATAGCGTACAAACCAAGTTTATACTAGATGGTACTTTAGGTAACGCAGAACCAATAGGCTTTATTGAATTCAAAGACAACCCACACGCTATTAATCCACCTTGGAACTATATATATTCTGCAAATAACCAACCAGATAGTGTAAATGGTAAACTATATCCTGGTTATTACCTACCGGAAAACAGGGCAAAACGAATTGTAGCGCTTTTGGACAATAAAGAAGATTGGACTCTAAGTGACACGCAAAAAATGATATTAGACGTTACATCTTCTTTAAATCCTCAAATTATAAACGAATCTTTACGTTTTGTTGGGATATCAAATTATAGTCCAGAACAATTAGAAATGTTGGACCTGTTAAACTCTTGGGAAGGGGATTACCCACTTAATAGTGTGGCGGCTACTTTCTTTCACAGAAGTGTTTATTATGTTCTAAAAAATTCTTTTGAAGATGAATTGGGACCAGAAAAATTTGAACAGTTTTTAGGAACCCACTTGATGAAAAGGCACGTTGCAACCGGCACAAGATTCAAAACAGGAATTTGGTGGGACGATGTTAGAACAAAGGACAAAATAGAAACCAAAGAAGATATAGTAGCCCGCTCCTTGGCAGATGCATATAAATCTTTAGTAAGGGATTTTGGACCTGATTATACCAAATGGACATGGGATAGGGTACATACAATAGAGTTTGAGCATCCAATAGGTCAAGTAGAAGCCCTGCGTTCTTTTTTTAATGTGGGGCCATTCCCTGTAGAAGGGAGTAGGGAGGTAATTAATAATATGAGTTTCCCCTATGATAGTACTGGGTTTTATAGAGTTACTTCCGGACCGTCCACAAGACGGGTAATCGATTTTTCTGATATTGAGAATAGCACAAGTATTTTACCTACGGGGCAATCTGGTAATCCATTAAGCAAGCATTACAAAGATCAAGTGGAACAATATGTAAAGGGAGAATTCAGAAAAATGATGATGAACCAACAAGAAATAGAGTCGGTTTCTAAAGATGTCTTAGTTTTGGAGCCAAAGAAGTAATAATTCACTATTATTTAATGTGTAATGCCTTAGTTTTCAATAACATTTTGTAATTTTTGAAGCAATAACCAGCTATACCTTAAATTGAATCAAAAACTTAAACAACCAAAGTATTGGTTTTTATGTATTTTCTTAGCGTCAAACCTGTGGCTAAACGCTCAGGATAAAGCTATTAGCCTTGACTATTCTAATATCAAATTGAATCAGGTATTGGATAGTTTACAAGAGATTTCCGGATATCATTTTTTTTACAATAAAAATTGGTTTTCAGAACGAAAGAATTATTCTTTTAAAAATACCTCGTTAGTTAATATAATGGACAGCTTAGTTGAAGGCACCATTTTTAACTATTATATTCTGGATAAGGAAAAACGTATTTTTATTCTAAAGAATGATTTGATTTATGATGAACTTCCAAAGAGTTTCTATCCAACCCAAAAAACAGAAGATTCTGTTTTAAACAACAGAATCGCTACGATTGTTACACCTTTATTTTATGAGCCATCTTATGGAGGTAACGAAAATAAACCACGACCAATAACTGTTGGTAAGAGTTTAGCTAGTGATGCAAGGGCTATTTACCAAGTTAATGGTAAGGCCTTGTACCAAACAACTAACGAACCAATTGCAAATCTTGTAATACAAAACAAGACCACTGCTAACACATTAGTTTCAAAAGATTCTGGGGACTTTACCTTAAACATGCAGTATGGTTTAAACGAACTGGTATTTAGTGCAATGGGAGTTAAAACTACATATCAAGATGTAATTGTGTATAATACCGGTGGCTTTACCGTTTTTTTGGAGGAGAGTTTGGAAATATTGGATGAAGTTATTGTAGAGGCAGATGCGAAGAGTAATATATTAGATTCCAATACTGGCAAAGAAGAATTTTCTACAGAGGAAACTAAAGAAATTCCGCTGGTTCTAGGCGAGCGCAACGTACTACAAATAGCAAAAGCCCTTCCAGGTATAACCTCTGCGGGTGAGGGTTCTGGAGGAATTAATGTAAGAGGTGGTAAGACAGATCAAAACTTAATACTATTAGACCATACGGTTATTTATAATCCATCACATTTCTTCGGGATTTTTCAGGCATTAAATCCTTTTATAACAGATAAAGTTGCCGTTTACAAAGCAGACGCACCGCTAAAGTTTGGTGGCCGGCTATCTTCGGTAATTGATATTAAAACCAAAAAGAATATACCTAAAGAAATTGGTGTAGAAGGTTCTTTGGGTCCGGTTACGGCAAATCTAGCCCTGGAGATTCCAATTAAAAAAGATACGACCGCCTTACTAATAGGGGGAAGAGGCGCGTATGCAGACTATATTTTGGCAAATCTTGATGATGAAAATCTAAAAAATAGTAAAGCATCCTTTTATGATGGAATCATCAAGCTAAACCATAGATTTACGGACGATAGCGATTTAAATATAACAGCTTATAATAGTGGTGATCGGTTTTCGGTAACTAAAGATTCCCTTTTTAAATATCAAAATACAGCAGGGTCCATTGTTTGGAATCATAAATTAAATGAAAAAACAATTGGACAATTTAACATAAACCACAGCAGGTATAATTTTGATATTGGATTTAATGATGAGGGTAATAGAAATTTTGATTTAGCATACGGTATAAATGAAACATTTCTTGGTTATGATTTACAAAAAGATTTATCTAAAAAATTAAAAGTAAATTACGGTTTAGCAACAAAGTATTATCAAGTAAACCCTGGTCGTATTTCTCCAGGAGACGTAAATTCAGATATTCAAGAATTACAAATACAAAATGAAAAAGCACTAGAAAGTGGCTTGTATGTTGGGTCAGAATTAAGTGTTAGTGATAAGTTGCAAGTTAATCTTGGTGCTAGATTGACAAATTTTACTGCCTTAGGGGAGCGATACCAACGTGTTTATGAGGAAAACCAACCAAAAAATGAAGGTACAGTTGTAGACACGCTTAACTATTCAAATTTAGAATCGATTAAATCGTATTTTGGCCCAGAAGCTCGTTTTTCTGTTCGCTATTTAATCAATCCATCTTTTTCATTAAAGGGAAGCTTAAATAACTCCTACCAATATGTTCATACACTTTCCAGTAATACAACTGTCTCTCCAATAGATACCTGGAAACTATCTGATTTGCACATTAAACCCCAAAAAAGTATTCAGGCTGTTATCGGGTTATATAAAAATCTAAAAGAAGATGAATTTGAAATAAGCCTAGAAACTTACTACAAATGGATGGATAACGTTCTAGATTTTAAAACTGGAGCTGAATTATTCTTAAATCAAAATGTAGAAACCGAAGTATTACAAGGCAAAGGAAAGGCGTATGGTGTTGAGTTTATGCTGAAAAAAAATAGAGGAGATTTAAACGGATGGTTAAGCTATACCTATTCTAGGTCTTTATATTCGTTTTCTAGTGAGTTTGATGAAGAAACTATTAATAATGGAGATTTTTTTCCATCAAATTTTGATAAACCACATGATGTAAGTTTAATTGCAAATTATAGATTAACAAGAAGATTTAGTTTTTCTATGAATTTTTCTTACCAGACAGGGCGTCCTGTAACATTTCCTGTTGGAACGTATCGGTTTAACAATGCGGATTTTGTAGTCTTTAGTGAGCGTAATAAATTTAGAATACCAGATTATTACAGATTAGATTTAGGTTTTAATGTAGAAGGCAATCACAAAAAAAAGAAGCTAGCACACAGTTTTATTACATTTCAAGTTTACAATGTCCTAGGTCGCAATAATCCGTACTCAGTATTCTTCGTAACTGAAGATGGAGAAGTCAAGGCTTTACAGAGTTCTATTTTTGGTATTCCAATACCCTCTATAACCTATAATTTTAAGTTTTGATGAAGAAGTATCTAAACAACATCATCACTAGAGCTTTGATACTGGCAATCTTATTTTGTTGCAGTATGTCTTGTATAGAAGAGTTGCCTATAGAAGAGTTTAATTCTAATCAAGAAATTTCTTTAGTAATTGAGGCAACTTTTACTGACGAAGTAAAACACCAAGAAGTGTTCTTAAGTAGAATGGACTTAAGACTGGATTTAGAAACAGATACGGTCTATAACCCTTTCATAACCCCAGGACTAAGACCAACAGATTCTGTAAATATTGAAACAGATGCCGTCGTGGTTTTAAATTCTAGTACTAATCAATCCTATTTCTTTACAGAGGGTAGAGGCGGTCATTACATATCCAATCAACAATTTGCTCTTGAAAACAACCAGTCCTACACATTGGAAATAGTTACATCAAATGGCAGAAAATATATCTCTGATAAGTTAGAAATAGCGGGTACTGCAGAAGTTACAAATGTTTATGCAGAAAGGGCAGTAAGCGATTCTGGTGTTGATGGCGTAGCCATATACATAGATGCTTCTCCAATTACCGGCCAAGCAGACTATTTTAGGATAGCTTACGATGAAACCTATAAAATTGTAGCGCCATTATGGGACGATGAGGAGTTTGTTCTTACAAATTATGACCCATGCGCCCTACCAGCGCCAACTTATGATCTAGAGATAGTTCAAAAAGATTATGAAGACCAAGTTTGTTATAATACCGTATCTTCTAACACAATTGATGTTTATAGTACCAACAATACAGAAACCGCAAATGTAAAAAAGCAACTTGTACGCTTCATAGGGAGAGAAAACTTTATTATAAGCCATAGGTATAGCATCCTTGTAAAACAATACGTAGAATCCGTTGATGCGTTCTCATTTTTTCAGGCACTTGATAATTTCTCCCAATCAGAAAGTGTTTTGTCTCAAGTACAACCGGGAACCTTACAGGCCAATGTAACAAATGTTGTTGATCAAGAAGAATTAGTCTTAGGTTATGTAGATGCAGTTTCCGTATCAGAAAAAAGACTCTTTTTTAATTACACGGATTTCTTTCCTAATGAGGATTTACCCCCATATCCTTTTAATTGTAATTTATTTACGGCTCCGGAATCTCATCTTTCTTATTGTTATTCTGGTCCGCCAGTTGCAAATCCATGTCCACAATCCATCATAGAAAGCGTTTCTAAAAATATTATCACCTATTATGGGCCATACCAAGAAGGAGCTGTACCATTCGCTTCTTGTATAAGCGATTATATTTTTACACCTAGAATTTGTGGGGACTGTAGATTATTGGGTAAAAATGTTGAACCAGAATTTTGGATAGAAAATTAGATGAAAAATACCCTGGCAAATATTTTACTTTTTTTAGGACCGTTATTTTGCATGGCACAATACGTGGTTAAGGATATAGAGGAGGTAAGTAATCTTACTAGCCTTTCTCAAGAGCGGGTCTATATTAGTGTATCTGAAAATGTGTTTTTACCGGGGGAATATTTGTATTATCAGTTTTATTGTTTCAATAGTGCCAATAGTAAGTTGTCTAAAATAAGTAGCGTAGCGTATATAGAATTGATTGATCAAAACAACGAAATCATAATACAACAAAAATTAAGGTTAGAAAACGGTTTGGCCCAAGGGGATTTTTTTATTCCGGTAGACGTACAAACAGGTAATTACAGGTTAATAGGTTATACTTATTGGATGGCTAACCTTACTATGAAGCAAGCTTTTGTAAAGGATATCTATATAATAAACCCTTATAAGGACTCTAATAAATTGAAAATTGTTGAGGACGATGAACTAAATTTTTTAAACAAAACAATTACTAATAGTTCTACAAAAGATTTGCAGATAATTTTAGAAACAAAGTTGGTAAAGACGCGAGAAAAAGTATCTTTTTCAATTAGAAATTTTAAAGATTATTTAGGCAATGGAACCTACACAATTAAAGTAGTAAAAGAGCCCGAGTTTTTACAACTAGAAAATAAGTATGCAGTTGATTACAAGAGTTATTTTATTAAAAGTGCTAAACAATTAAATATAAAAATAGGCGACACCATAAATTTACCAGAGCAGAGAGGCGAATTATTCTATGGTCAAGTAAAAGATAATAAAGGCAGTAAAGTTACTAATCAGATGGTTGTATTATCATCACCTGGTAAAGAATCAATCCTAAAATATGCTAGAACAAACTCAGAAGGATTTTACTACACTTACATTAAAAAACCATACAGGTTAAATAGAATGGTTGTACAACCGCTAAATGCAACAGATAGTATAAATATTGAGTGGGGATTAAAAAAAACTATAGAAAAAGCGGCCTTTAGTCCAAAGGAAATTGTATTACGCAAAAGAGATATTAATAAAATAAAACAACGTAGTATATACAATCAAATTGAAAATCAATTTTTTGAGGTTAAACCAGATTCAATCTTAATCGGAGATAGAATTGACCCATTTGATGGGGGCATTCCAGAGGTTGTTTATTTAGATGATTATACCAGATTTAATACGTTGGAAGAAACTTTGGTGGAAATCTTAAATAATGCAGGTTATAGAAAAAATGGAAACGGAATAGATTATATTAGAATTTTACAGGATTTTGAAAAAGTTACGGAAGACTATAATAATTATCCGTCTATTGTGCTTATTGATGGTGTTTTCATTCCAAATCATGAATCTATAAGGGAGTATAATGCACATAAGATTAAAAGTATAAGTCTAATAAGAGATCAATTTGTTTTGGGGAATAAAGATTATCAAGGTGTTATGGCGATAGAAACCTTTGATGGTGATTTCTATGAAAATTACGTACCACCAATTGGAATAAATAAGAGTATTGAGACACCGATTTCCAAAAAACAATATTATACCCAGTCCTATGATAATTTAGAAGAAACATATAAAAACGTTCCAGATTACAGAAGAATCCTAATGTGGGAACCTAGCTTTGAAATTAATAAAGAAATTTCTACTTTTTCGTTCTACACCTCAGATATTAAAGGTGATTTCAAGATTATATTAGATGGCTTCACCAGTTACGGTAAACCTATTTTTTTAAGCCAATCATTTTCAGTAGAATAACAAATATTTTAAATTAGCACCAAACACTAACACATGCTAATTAAAGTATACGGAAGCGCTGTTTTTGGCGTGGAAGCCACTACTATTACCGTTGAGGTAAATATAGATAAGGGTATTGGGTATCATTTGGTAGGATTGCCAGATAATGCCATTAAAGAAAGCAACTATAGAATAGCAGCAGCCCTACAAAACAATGGTTTTAAAATTCCAGGTAAAAAAATTACAATTAATATGGCACCTGCAGACCTTAGAAAAGAAGGCTCTGCGTACGATTTAACTTTGGCTCTTGGCATTTTAGCCGCGTCTAATCAGATAAAGAGCCCAGATATTGATAGATACCTCATTATGGGAGAACTATCGTTAGACGGTACCTTACAACCAATTAAAGGTGCATTACCTATTGCCATCAAGGCACAAGAAGAAGGCTATAAAGGTTTTATATTACCAAAAGAGAATGCAAAAGAAGCAGCCATAGTTAATAAGTTAGAAGTTTATGGTGTTGAAAGTATAAAAGAGGTAATAGAATTTTTTGATAATGGCACACCTTTAGAGCAAACCGTTATTGATACACGTGCCGAATTTTATAAGCAGTTAGATTTCCCAGAGTTTGACTTTTCCGACGTACGTGGGCAAGAGAGTATTAAGCGATGCATGGAAATAGCCGCTGCAGGAGGCCATAATATAATCCTTATTGGGCCGCCGGGCGCAGGTAAGACCATGTTGGCGAAAAGACTGCCCTCTATATTGCCACCCATGACGTTGCACGAAGCTTTAGAAACAACCAAAATCCATAGTGTGGTAGGCAAGGTAAAGGACTCTGGTTTAATGAGTCAACGGCCATTCAGGTCTCCCCATCATACCATTTCAGACGTAGCACTTGTGGGCGGAGGTACGTATCCACAACCAGGAGAAATATCTTTGGCACATAATGGGGTTCTTTTTTTAGATGAATTACCAGAATTTAAACGTTCGGTATTGGAGGTTATGCGCCAACCCTTAGAAGATCGGGATGTTACAATTTCAAGAGCAAGATTTACGGTAACTTACCCAAGTAGTTTTATGCTGGTAGCAAGTATGAATCCAAGCCCGGGTGGATATTTTAATGATCCAGATGCTCCAGTAACGTCATCTCCTGCAGAAATGCAGCGTTATTTAAGTAAAATTTCCGGACCTTTATTGGATAGAATCGATATTCACATAGAAGTTACGCCGGTGCCTTTTGATAAACTTTCAGAAGATAGAAAAGGAGAGAGCAGTAAAGAAATACGCAAAAGGGTTACAAAAGCTAGAGAAATACAAACTACCCGTTTTCAAACAGTAGAAAAGGTGCATTATAATGCCCAAATGAGTACTAAACAAATAAGGAAGTTCTGTGTTTTAGATGAAGATTCAAAGCTATTGCTTAAGACAGCCATGGAACGCTTAAATCTTTCTGCTCGTGCATACGATAGAATCTTAAAAGTTGCCCGTACTATAGCAGATTTAGATAATCAAAAAGATATCAATGGCTCACATATTTCAGAAGCCATACAATATAGAAGTTTGGATAGAGAAGGCTGGCTTGGTTAGATAACTTTAATATTCGCCTTTAAACCTTCCATAATACCAAGAATGTTACGTACCGTGTCTGCTAGATAATAACGTACAACAATACTTGGAACACGAATGGTTGTAAAACCATTTTTAAACGAATGCATGGCATCTTCTAGGTCATTTATTGCTTGCTCGTGGGTAATCATTTGGTATTCTGTTTCTAGCTCAATATTAAGTTTTACTCTAGAAATTGCAATGTCTATGGATTTATGACCATCCCACCATTCCAACATGGGGTTGGCTCCCGCTTCTTTTAGGGCGTAGTATAACTGTACTGCCTCTAGTGGGGTATTGTTTGTTTCTCTAATTTTATCTATTAATCGGCTATGGCGTTCACATAAGGCAACGCCATATTTTTCGAGTGAGTCTTGTTGCTCCCTAAAACCGATATTTTTTTTACAATCACAGCATGTCATGTAAGTAGGTCTCTTTTGGTTTAAATTTAGATTTGGGAATATTATAACTGTACCATTATTCAATTAGTATATTTTCAATTCAACTTTTAGATGAAATACACTTTTTTAGATGAAATGCACATAAACTAAATTAGAACTGTTAAATTGACGCTGTGAATTGTAATCCGCATGTTTAAAAAAATTGGGCCAGGTGTACTAGTGGCCGCTGCTTTTATAGGTCCAGGAACCATAACAGCTTGTTCCTTGGCCGGTGTTCGTTTTGGTTTTGCTTTGCTATGGGCAATTTTGCTTTCCATTTTGGCAACAATGGTTTTGCAAGAAATGGCAGCCCGGTTGGGACTAATAACCAAAATGGGGTTGGCAGATGCTATTACCAAGGAGATAGGACAAGCATGGTTTAAATATCTTATTTTAGGAATAGTCCTTGGCGCTATTTTAATTGGCAATACAGCTTATGAAGCAGGCAATATAGGTGGGGCAGTTCTAGGCCTAGAAGCCATATTTGGGCCTACATTAAATACCCTATATCCAATTATAGTTGGTTCCTTCGCTATAGGTTTACTCTGGATTGGTAGCTATAAAAATTTGGAACGTATTTTTATTGTGCTGATTGGTCTAATGAGTATTTCATTTCTAATTACTGCTGTACTAACAAAACCTAAATTACTGCCATTGTTAGAAGGTTTGTTTATACCTAGGGTACAAACAGGAAGTTGGTTTACCGTAGTGAGTTTGGTAGGTACTACGGTTGTACCCTACAATTTATTTCTGCATGCGTCTTTGGTAAATAAAAAATGGAAATCGTATAGAGACTTAAAATGGGTGCAATGGGATACGGTTTTTTCAATAGGTATTGGTGGTCTGGTTTCAATGGCTGTTATTGTTGCTTCTGCCGCTATTCCTAAGGGTGAAATTAATACGGTTATGGATTTGGCATTGGGTCTAGAACCTTTGTTTGGGGCTGGTGCCCGTTTTTTTATGGGATTAGGATTATTTGCAGCCGGATTGACCTCTGCGATAACCGCACCTTTGGCGGCCGCTTATGTAGCCAATAGTTGTTTTGGTTGGAAAGCTTCTACAAAAGACTGGCGGTTTAGGTCTGTTTGGCTTTTAATAATTTTAATAGGAGTTTTTTCCCTTTCATTTGATTTTAAGCCTATTCAAATTATAAAATTTGCGCAAGTAGCCAATGGTCTACTTTTGCCAATTATGGCAATCTTGTTGTTATGGTTGGTAAATAGTAAAAAAATAATGCGCCATTACGTTAATACAAAATGGCAAAACTTTACGGCGTTATTGATTATTGTTTTATCCATTGTTCTTGGATTAAGAAGTATCGTTAAAGTAATCGGGATTTTATAAAAGATGTTTACCATAGATTTAAATGCAGATGTAGGGGAGGGTGTTGGGAATGAAGAACATTTAATTCCCTTGTTGAGTAGTTGCAATATTGCCTGTGGGGCACATGCCGGAAACCCAGTACTTTTTGAAAAAACACTAATACTGGCAAATTCTTATAATTTGAGAATAGGTGCGCATCCGGGATATCCAGATAAAGAAAATTTTGGTAGAGTGGTCATGGATATTTCAGAAAATGATTTAAAACAATGTCTTTCCCAGCAATTAAATTTGGCTTTTAAAGTGGCCAATAGACATGGGGTAAATTTACACCATATTAAAGCGCATGGCGCTTTGTACAATCAATTGTTAGATGATTATGATATGGCGGCATTATTTATAAAAGTGGTTCTAGAACATTCCAATACAATTGGAATTTATACGCCTTATAATTCCGTACTTGCAGAACTATGTCAGAAAAATGATTTGCCAGTCTTTTTTGAAGGTTTTGCAGATCGTAATTATGAAAAGAATCTAAAGTTAATTTCTAGGAAGGATGTAAATGCTTTAATTTTAAATGAAGAAGAAATTTTGGCGCACATTTTACCTATGATTAAAGAAAATAGAGTAAAAGCTTTAGATAACTCTTTTCAAGAAATAAAAGTAAACACCCTGTGTGTACATGGTGATACAGAAAATGCACACAAAATTTTGCAATATCTAAGAACAAAATTACCAGAACATCATGTCCAAATCAGATAACAGCAAACATTTGCCAATCAGAATTCAACCCTTTGGACAAAAAGCGATTGAGATTACATGGAAAGAGGATGTTTCGGAACAAATATTGAGTGCTAATTTGCAATTAACTAAAGCGTTAAAGAAAAAAATAAACAATGATTGGGAGTTTATTTCATCTTATAACACGTTAACCTTGATCTATAATGGGGTTGAATTGTTTTCTTATAAAGAACTGGTTGAATTAATTAGGAAGGAATACAATAATTTAGTGCTTACTACTTCTAAGCGTCATGTTAAATGGATTCTACCGGTATGTTATGATGAGGTTTACGGTATTGATTTATCCGAGGCGGCTAATTTTTTAGGACTAAGTAAAAATGAACTTATTAACCTGCATACAGAAGCGGTTTATACAATTTATGGTATTGGATTTTTGCCAGGGTTCATGTATTTAGGTGGTTTACCGCAAATATTAGAAATTCCAAGAAAACCAGTACCACGTTTAAAAGTTGAAAAAGGCGCTGTAGGTTTAGCGTCAAAACAAACCGGTATTTATCCGCAGGCATCCCCTGGGGGTTGGAACATAATTGGTAACTGTCCTGTTCCTCTATTCAACGTATCTAAAAGTAATCCATGCTTTTTTAGTGTGGGCGATAAGGTTCAATTTAAATCAATTTCCCAATCAGAATATGAGCATATCAAAATCCAAATGGACGTAGGTATTTATGAACCAGAAAAAGTAGTTATAGATGCTTAAAGTGATAAAAGCTGGTTTTTATACAACCATACAAGATGCGGGCAGGTTTGGTTATAGAAACAAAGGTGTTCCAATAAGCGGTGTAATGGACAATGAGGCTTACAATAAGGTAAATGGTCTATTAGAAAACCCCACGTCGACTCCCATACTCGAAATAACTATGATGGGGCCAGAATTGGTATTTACCCAGCCAACCTTTATCTGCTTGGGTGGTGCAGACCTTTCGGCACAATTAAACAAAGTTTCCATTACCAATTATAAGATCTACAAGGTTAATGCTGGGGATACCTTAAGATTTGGAAAATTAAATACTGGTTTACGCTGTTATTTAGGTGTAAAAAATGGTTTTAACGCTGAAATCGTTTTAAATAGCGCATCCCAGTATGCTCCATTAACTATGGCAGTAAAACTAGAAAAAGGAGATGTTTTAAATTATGGGGCGGTCAATAGTTTTCAGCCTAAAATTTCGGAGCTAAAAGCTAAAGAAAATTATGCTAAAGAAACGCTTTTAGTAGATAGAGGTCCGGAGTTCCATTTACTCACTGATAACCAGTTGGCCCACTTGTTTTCCAAACAGTTTACTATTGCAAAGGAGAATAACCGAATGGCTTATCAATTACACGAGTTGCTGGTAGGGCATAACACTTCAATTTTAACGGCGGCTACACAACCAGGTACCGTTCAATTTACACCAGCAGGAAGACTTATAATTCTAATGAAAGATGGGCAAACAACTGGAGGTTACCCTAGAATTCTTCAATTAAGGCCAGAAGCTATAGCCTTACTGGCTCAAAAAAAACATCAGGATAAACTGCAATTTAAATTGGCCGATACAGTTTTTTAGCTACCCTTTATATTTCTTACCACCTTTACTTTAAAAACTATCAACTTTATTCAAGAGTTGAATATGATATTTAAAACACACTTAAAATACTGATATGCAGTGTTTTAAATACTATTGAATAATAGTGAACCTAAACACATGAGGTGTGTTAAAAATATAGGGTGTTGTAAACATATATCTTTGAAAACTGAAAATAAATTAAGGAAAACCTACATTTTAGGGAACATATTATAATGGAATTAAACAAGTACAGTAAAAACGTTACTCAAGACCCAACCCAGCCTGCAGCACAGGCAATGCTTTATGCTTTGGGGCTAACAGAGGATGATTTAAAAAAGCCTTTTATAGGTATTGGTAGTACAGGTTATGAGGGCAATCCTTGTAACATGCATTTAAATGATTTGGCCAAACACGTAAAGGCAGGCGTACAATCTAAAGAGCTTGTTGGTTTAATATTTAATAGTATCGGCGTTAGTGATGGTATATCTATGGGTACCTACGGTATGCGTTATTCTTTACCTTCAAGAGATATAATTGCAGATTCTATGGAGACCGTTGTTCAGGCCATGAACTATGATGGTCTGGTTACCGTGGTTGGTTGCGATAAAAATATGCCAGGAGCACTAATGGGGATGATTCGTTTAAATAGACCTTCTATTCTTTTATACGGTGGTACCATAGCCTCAGGTTGTCATAACGATAAAAAATTAGATGTAGTTTCTGCTTTTGAGGCATGGGGAGAGAAGGTAGCTGGTTCTATTGATGAAAAAGAATACAAATCCGTAATACAAAAAGCGTGTCCGGGTGCAGGTGCATGCGGCGGTATGTACACGGCAAATACCATGGCTTCGGCTATAGAGGTATTAGGTATGTCTTTGCCGTATAGTTCTTCTAATCCGGCGGTAGGTTCGCAAAAAAATAATGATGGTAAGGCAACAGGGGAAGCGATGCGCTACCTTATTGAAAATGACATTAAACCATTAGACATCATCACTAAAAAGTCTTTGGAGAATGCCGTGCGTCTTATAACTGTACTTGGTGGTTCTACCAATGCGGTATTGCACTTTTTGGCAATCGCAAAAGCTGCGGAGATAGATTTTACCTTAGACGACTTTCAACGTATTAGCGATACCACTCCGTTTTTAGCAGATTTAAAGCCAAGTGGTAAGTATTCTATGGAAGACTTGCACAATGTAGGTGGTGTCCCCGGAGTAATCAAGTTTATGTTAGAAAATAACATGTTACACGGCGATTGTTTAACCGTAACCGGGAAAACATTGGCAGAGAATATGAAAGATGTTCCAGGCTTACATGACGGACAAGATGTGGTTCATGGTCTGGACAATCCTATTAAAGAAACAGGGCATTTAAGAATTTTATACGGTAACCTGGCAGAATTAGGTTCCGTAGCTAAGATTACAGGTAAAGAAGGGTTGCATTTCTCCGGTCCTGCAAAAGTCTTTAATGGCGAATTTGAGGCTAATGCAGGAATCCGCGATGGCTTGGTAAAAAAAGGTAATGTTGTGGTTATCCGTTATGAAGGTCCTCAAGGTGGTCCAGGTATGCCAGAAATGCTAAAACCTACAGCTGCTATAATGGGTGCTGGGCTAGGTAAAGATGTAGCATTGATTACCGATGGTAGATTCTCTGGTGGTACACACGGTTTTGTGGTAGGGCATATTGCTCCAGAAGCACAAGAAGGTGGTAACATTGCTTTGGTAGAAGACGGCGATATAATCACCATAGATGCCGAGGCAAACACCATTTCTGTGGCAATTTCTGATGAAGAAATGGCAAAAAGGAAAGCCAAATGGGCTGCTCCAGATTTAAAAGTGAGAAAAGGAAGTTTGTATAAATATGCTAAAACAGTTTCGTCTGCCTCTAAAGGCTGTGTAACTGACGCCCTTTAAAAAAAGGTTTATGGAAACATTAAAAGTAACAGAAGATAAATCAGCAAAACAAAAAAGCATGAGAGTTACAGGTGCAGAGGCTATAATTCATTGTTTGCTGGCAGAAGGTGTAGATTTAATTTATGGGTATCCAGGAGGGGCTATAATGCCCGTGTATGACGAGTTGTACAAGTTCCAAGATAAACTTACCCATATTCTTACACGCCACGAACAAGGTGCTACGCATGCCGCGCAAGGGTATGCAAGAGTAAGTGGTAAAGTAGGGGTGGCAATGGCTACTTCGGGACCAGGAGCAACCAATTTGGTCACCGGGTTGGCAGATGCACAAATAGATTCAACACCAATGGTTTGTATTACGGGCCAGGTGCCCAGGCATTTATTGGGTTCTGATGCTTTTCAAGAAACGGATATTGTTGGTATTTCTACACCTGTTACCAAGTGGAACTATCAAATTACCAAGGCGTCTGAGATTCCAGAAATTTTGGCAAAGGCATTTTATATAGCACGTTCTGGTAGACCAGGACCTGTATTAGTAGATATTACTAAGAATGCTCAGTTTGATGAAATTGATTTTACGTATGAAAAATGTACCGGCGTACGTAGCTATACACCTGTAAGTGAGCCAGACGAAAATGCCATTTCTGCCGCGGCAGAACTTATCAATTCGGCTAAAAAGCCCATGATAGTTTTTGGGCAGGGCGTAATTCTTGGAGAGGCGGAAGAAGAATTAAAACGATTGGTAGAAAAAGCGGGCATTCCTGCAGCCTGGACTATCATGGGACTTTCCGCAATGGATACCGAACATCCGCTCAACGTAGGTATGGTGGGTATGCACGGTAATTACGGCCCTAATGTGTTAACCAATGAGTGCGATTTGTTAGTTGCTATTGGGATGCGTTTTGATGACCGGGTTACGGGTAGCTTAGATACCTATGCCAAACAAGCCAAGGTTATCCATTTTGAGATAGACCCAGCAGAAATCAATAAAAATGTCAAGGCAGATGTAGCGGTTTTAGGAGATTGTAAAGCGTCCTTAAAATTGTTATTACCAAAGGTAAAAGAGAACTCACACGAGGCATGGAAAGCGGAGTTTGATAAAAAATATCAAGAAGAATTTGAAGCGGTAATTAAGAACGATATTCATCCAACCAAACCTGGTCTAACCATGGGAGAGGTGATAGAAGGAATCAATATAGCTTCGGACCAAAAAGCGGTTGTGGTTACGGATGTGGGGCAACACCAAATGATAGGTTGTCGCTATGCCAAATTCCGTCAAAGTAAAAGCAACATCACTTCTGGTGGTTTGGGTACTATGGGTTTTGCGCTACCAGCAGCCATAGGTGCTAAAATGGGGGCTCCAGAGCGTCCTGTGGTAGCAATTATTGGTGATGGCGGTTACCAAATGACCATTCAAGAATTGGGTGTCATTTTTCAACATAATGTGGGCGTTAAAATTGTGGTACTTAACAACAATCACCTAGGTATGGTGCGTCAATGGCAAGAATTGTTTTTTGACAAGCGATATGCTTCTACGGTAATGACTAATCCTGACTTCGTTAAAATAGCGGAAGGGTATCACATTAAATCGAACCGAATAGAAGAAAGAAAAGATTTAGAAGCGGGTATCAAGGAAATGATGGAGTATGATGGTCCGTATTTCCTTGAGGTTGTGGTAGAACAAGAGGATAATGTTTTTCCTATGATTCCTTCTGGTGCATCCGTATCTGATATTCGTTTAAAGTAAGAAAATGTCTTTAACAACTCTATTTAAGAAGCCCTTAATGACTGACGCTATTGTTACAGAAGCAAAGCGCTTAGATTTTGAGATGGAATCAGATGGTAATTTGGGTATGTTGTTAAGAACTTTGGTTGCATCTAAACCAAATGGGAGGGTTTTGGAACTAGGAACAGGCCTTGGCTTATCATTGTCTTGGATACTTGATGGTTTGGATGAAAATGGCTATGTCATTTCTATAGATGTAGAATCTAATTATATAGAAATTGCTAGAAAATATTTTGAACATGATGCTAGAGTTGAATTAATTACACAAGATGCATCTGATTGGATTATTAACTATAAGGGGGCAAAATTCGATTTAATATTCGCTGATGCATGGCCCGGAAAATATGAATTGTTAGAAGAAACAATAGACTTGTTGAATCCAAACGGTATATATATCATTGATGACATGATTGAACAAATTAATTGGCCAGAAGGTCATCAAGATAACGTGAATAATCTTATTGAAAAATTAGAAAGTAAAGTAGAATTAACGCTAACCAAAATGGATTGGTCAACTGGGATTGTAATCGCAGTTAAAAAGAGATAATATGGAAAATCAATGGTTTACCATTTCGGTATATTCAGAAAATAGTGTTGGATTATTAAATAGAATATCAGGAATATTCTTAAAGCGACACATTAATATAGAGAGTTTAAATGTTTCTAAATCAGAAATTGAGAATGTTTCTAAATTCACTATCGTTGTATTTACTACAGAAGATTGGACACGTAAAATTGTACAACAAATAGAAAAGCAGATAGAAGTTATAAAAGCCTTTTATCATACAGACGATGAAATAATTTATCAGGAATCTGCCATCTTTAAAATAGATTCTGATTTGTTGTTTGATGAGCGTCAAATTCAGAATATAATTAAAGAGCATAATGCTACCATTGTTACGGTAGCAAGAGACTTTTTTGTATTGGCCAAAACAGGTAGAAGAAATGAAATTGATGAAATGCACGATGCTTTTGAACCGTTCGGTATTTTACAATTTGTACGTTCAGGTCGTATTTCCGTTTCTAAGGAAACCATGCCAATTTCCAATTTATTAGAAGAATTTCAATTGAATAACTAAAAGTAATACCAATAAACACGTATAAAATGACAAATTATTTTAATACACTATCGCTTCGTGACCAATTAACGCAATTGGGAAAATGCCGATTTATGGATACTCATGAATTTGCGAATGGTGTATCTGCACTAAAAGGAAAGAAAATTGTAATTGTTGGTTGCGGAGCCCAAGGTCTGAATCAAGGTCTTAATATGAGAGATTCTGGTTTAGATGTATCTTATGCCTTAAGGGATGCAGCCATTAAAGAACAAAGACAATCGTATAAAAATGCTACAGAAAACAACTTTGTTTGTGGTACTTATGAAGAATTGATTCCTATTGCAGATGTAGTCATTAACCTTACGCCAGACAAGCAGCATACCAACGTGGTAAACGCCGTAATGCCTCTGATGAAGAAAGGCGCAACCTTGTCTTATTCTCACGGCTTTAACATTGTAGAAGAAGGCATGCAGGTACGTAAAGACCTTACGGTAATTATGGTGGCACCTAAGTCTCCAGGATCTGAGGTTAGGGAAGAATACAAAAGAGGTTTTGGTGTGCCAACCCTTATAGCGGTACATCCAGAAAACGACCCAGAAGGTAAAGGGTTAGAACAGGCTAAAGCTTATGCAGCAGCAACGGGTGGCGATAGAGCAGGTGTGTTAGAGTCTTCTTTTGTAGCAGAGGTAAAGTCAGATTTAATGGGTGAGCAAACTATTCTATGTGGTTTGTTGCAAACAGGTTCTATCCTAAGCTTCGATTTAATGGTAGCCAAAGGCATAGATGCGGGTTATGCCTCAAAATTGATACAGTACGGTTGGGAAACCATTACAGAAGGTCTTAAGCAAGGTGGTATTACCAACATGATGGACCGTCTATCTAATCCTGCTAAAATAAAAGCTTTTGACTTGGCAGAAGAGTTAAAAGAAATTATGCGTCCATTGTTCCAAAAGCATATGGACGATATTATGAGCGGTCATTTCTCCAAAACAATGATGGAAGATTGGGCTAATGATGATAAAAACCTATTAACGTGGAGAGCGGAGACAGGCGAAACTAATTTTGAAAAAACTCCCGCAGGTGAAATTGAAATAACTGAGCAGGAATTTTACGATAATGGCGTGTTAATGGTGGCGTTTGTAAAATCTGGTGTGGAATTGGCATTTGAAACCATGACTGAATCCGGAATTATTGCAGAATCTGCTTATTACGAATCGTTACACGAAACACCACTTATTGCGAATACTATTGCACGTAAAAAGTTATTTGAAATGAATCGTGTAATCTCTGATACGGCAGAATACGGTTGTTATTTGTTTGATCATGCTTGTAAACCTTTGTTGGCGGATTTTATGAAAACCGTAGACACAGACGTAATTGGCAAGCCGTTTGCAGCGGGCCAAGGAAATGGTGTGGATAACCAACGATTAATTGCTGTGAACAAAGCCTTAAGAGAACACCCGGTAGAAGTAGTAGGGGCGCGTTTACGAGCCTCAATGACCGCAATGAAACCGATAGCTTAAAACAATACAAGGCAGGTTCAAAACCTGCCTTTTTTTATATCTTTTTTTGAATGAAAGAAGAAAGTAATACGTATGTTCCCAAAATAAGTGCAATACAGCAAGCTGCGATTACCATAAGTAGTATCGCAGAAGAAACACCTTTGCAAGAAAGTATACGGCTAAGCAAAGCACTTGGGGCTAATGTATTGTTAAAACGCGAAGACTTACAACGGGTACGTAGCTACAAAATTCGTGGTGCTTTCAATAAAATTCATTCACTTTCCAAAGAAGCATTGGAAAATGGAGTGGTTTGTGCCAGTGCGGGTAATCATGCACAGGGTGTAGCGTTTGCTTGTAGCCATCTTGGGGTTAAAGGAACCATTTACATGCCAGTGGTAACCCCAAAACAAAAGATAGACCAAACCAAAATGTTTGGTGGCGATTGGGTTACCGTAGTTTTAAGCGGTGATACTTTTGATGATGCCTATCTGGCAGCCCAAAAGGAATGTGATGAGCAAGGTAAAACGTTTGTGCACCCATTCGACGACCCAAAGATTATAGAAGGACAAGCCACTGTTGGTCTAGAACTGCTCAACCAAACTAAAATGCCTATAGATTATGTTTTTGTACCTGTTGGTGGTGGTGGTTTGGTGTCTGGTATCTGTTCGGTTTTTAAAGAATTGTCTCCCAACACCCAGATAATCGGGGTAGAACCAGAAGGTGCTCCTTCCATGAAAAAATCCATGGAGTTGGGTAATGTAACAGTACTTGAAGAAATTGATAAATTTATAGATGGCGCTGCGGTAAAGCGCGTAGGAACACTTAATTTTAATATTTGTAAACAGCATTTGAGTCAGATGGTTACAGTGCCAGAAGGTTTGGTTTGCCAGGCCATTTTAGACTTGTACAACAGGGATGCTATAGTTGTAGAACCTGCTGGTGCGTTAACTATTGCGGCATTGGGTCAATTTAGCGAGCGATTAAAGGGTAAAAATGTGGTCTGTATTGTTAGTGGTAGTAACAATGATATTACTAGAACTGCAGAAATTAAAGAACGAGCGCTGTTATATGGTAAGGTAAAACATTATTTTATTGTTCGTTTTCCGCAAAGACCTGGGGCATTAAAACAATTTGTGGCAGATATTTTAGGGCCTACAGATGATATAACCCATTTTGAATATTCTAAAAAGTCTAGTAGGGAAGATGCACCGGCCGTTGTGGGTATAGAGTTGCAGTCGCCTTTAGACTTGGAGCCACTGATTAAACGTATGAAAGAAAATAACTTTTTTGGCGACTATTTAAATGATAAGCCAGATTTGTTTCAATACTTGATTTAAACTTAAATCTAACTTAAAAAAGGGATTAAATACAAGAACACTTAGCATGACAACAACACCACAAATTCCTGAAGAATTTCAAATAAAAGAACAAAAACACCAAAGGCATTATTTAGTCAATGGTGAACTTAGAGCGTGGAATGGCGCTACAACAGAAGTTATTTCCACTATTTCTAGTACAGAAGATTACCAACCTACCATTTTAGGAAGTATCCCAGATATGGGAGAAAAAGAGGCTCTAGATGCATTAGATGCAGCTTTAAAAGCGTATGACCAAGGTCAGGGCTTGTGGCCTACCATGAAAGTAAAGGACCGTATTGAGTGTATGGAAACCTTTGTAAAAAAGATGGAGGCCAAAAGAGAAGAGGTAGTTAAACTCTTAATGTGGGAAATAGGGAAGTCTAAGCCCGATTCTTACAAAGAATTTGATCGTACCGTTGAATACATTTACGATACAATAGAAGATTACAAGCAGTTAGATAGAGACTCGGCTAAATTTCAAAAGCATGATGGCGTTTATGCACACATACGCCGTGGACCTTTGGGAGTTGTATTGTGCTTAGGCCCTTACAATTATCCTTTAAACGAGACGTTTGCGCTATTAATTCCCGCGATAATCATGGGTAACACTACTATTTTTAAGCCTGCAAAACATGGGGTTTTGTTAATAGCACCTTTACTTGAGGCGTTTCAAAGTAGTTTTCCAAAAGGTGTGGTCAATATTCTTTTTGGTAGGGGTAGGGCAGTTGCTGCGCCAATTATGCAAACAGGAAAAGTAGACGTTTTGGCATTAATTGGTAATAGTAAATCGGCCAATGCATTGCAAGAGCAACATCCAAAAAGCAATAGGCTAAGATTAGTTTTGGGGCTCGAAGCTAAAAATCCGGCCATAGTGCTACCGGATGCAAATATGGATTTAACGGTGAACGAAGTTATTGCTGGGACAACCTCATTTAACGGGCAACGGTGTACCGCTCTTAAAGTGGTTTATGTTCACGAAGAGGTTAAAGACGAATTTTTTGAGAAATATACCAAGGCTATCGATGCTCTAAAATTTGGTAATCCATGGGAAGATGGCGTTAAGCTTACGCCACTACCAGAACCTGGAAAACCAGATTATATTCAAGAATTAATAGATGACGCCATAGCAAAAGGTGCTAAGATTATGAACGAAAAAGGCGGGCAGCGTTTTGATAATTACATTTGGCCAGCGGTATTGTATCCCGTAACAAAGGATATGCGTGTGTACCAAGAAGAGCAATTTGGACCAGTAGTACCCGTGTTGTCTTTCAAGGATATTTCTGAACCTTTAGATGATATGGCAGAATCTAATTACGGACAACAGGTGAGTCTATTTGGTAAAGACGTTTATACCTTATCGCCTTTAATTGATACTTTGGCCAACTTGGTTTGTAGGGTAAACCTGAACAGTTCTTGCCAACGCGGACCAGACGTGTACCCGTTTACAGGGAGAAAAGACTCTGCGCAAGCAACTTTGAGCGTGCACGATGCTTTACGTTCTTTTAGTATTAGAACGTTTGTTGCCTTTAAAGACAATGAGGTGAACAATGAAACAGTAGAGCAACTATTAGAAGCTAAGGTGAGCAACTTTTTAAGTACGGATTACATATTATAATTGCAATTAACTAGAATTAAAACTGTGCGGCCCTTGTTTTAACAAGGGCTTTTTTTGTGGATTGTTATACTTTTGGAATACTTTAAAAATAGTAACTATGAAAATATCTAAAATTACAATAGTATTAGCAGTGTTGCTCACTTTTGGCAGCTGCGCAGAATTGCAACAAGTAGTAAATAATTTGCCTACCACAGGTGGTCCGGTAACCCAAGAAGAAATCATTGGCGGTTTAAAACAAGCACTTGAGTTTGGTGTGGTAGAAGGGGTAAATATCTTGAATAAGGAAGATGGTTACTTCAAAGATGAAGCGGTCAAAATTTTATTACCAGAAGAACTACAGAAGGTAGACGCAACACTGCGTAAAATAGGCCTGTCTAACTTAGCAGATGAAGGATTGAAGGTATTGAATAGGGCTGCAGAAGATGCAGTGAGCGAAGCAAAACCAATCTTTGTGCAGGCCATTAAGGATTTTACTTTTGCCGATGCTAAAACCATTTTGACATCTTCCAATGATCTGGCCGCTACTGAATATTTAGAGGGTAGTACCTCTACTAAATTAGCAGCTGCTTTTGAACCAAAAATTGCTGCTTCATTAGATAAAGTAGGAGCAAACGATATTTGGGCAACTATTATTCAGAAATACAATACCGTTCCATTGGTGAAACCGGTAAATCCAAATTTGACAGAGTACGTAACCAATCAGGCAATTGACGGTTTGTTTGTAAAAGTAGGCGACAAAGAAAAAGAAATTAGAAATTCTGTATCTTCTAGAACTACCGCGTTATTGCAGAAAGTATTTGCACTACAATAAACTAGTGGTGCACAATTGCAAACTCAATTTTGCACTATTTTAACATACAATTAATCCTTAGTTGTTTTTTGTTGTTAAAATAGCATAGATATTTGCAAATTCAATCGTTTTGAGAACTATGGTGATATTGCATTTTTGTACCCTAATTGTTCATTAAAAACGAACTGATAAGCAACTATAAATGGAGAAAAAATTCAACAATAAAAAAGCCTTACTTTCATTAGCCTTAGGTGGTTTTGGAATTGGCTTAACCGAGTTTGTTATCATGGGTATTTTACCAGAGGTAGCAAATGGTTTACAGGTAAGTATTCCAGAGGCAGGGCACTTTATAGCGGCATATGCTTTAGGTGTTGTAGTAGGCGCACCTTTATTAGCCTCTATGTGCGATAAATTGCCTTCTAGAAAAATGTTATTGCTATTAATGGTTTGGTTTACGGTTTTCAATACTTTGTCTGCCTTTTCTCCAAATTACTATACCATGTTGAGCATGCGCTTTTTATCCGGCTTACCACACGGTGCATTTTTTGGAATTGGCTCTATAGTTGCCACTACTTTAGCAAAAGAAGGAAAGGCGGCCCAAGCTATCGCCATAATGTTTTCGGGCTTAACCGTTGCGAATTTGATAGGTGTTCCATTAGGTACCTATCTAGGACAAACCTATAGCTGGAGCATCTCTTTTTTCCTAGTGGGTATTGTTGGTATACTAACTTTTTTGAGCATCTTTTTCTGGATGCCTAAAATTGATGGTGAGGTAAAACAGCAATCCGATGAAAAAGAGCAGCCTAAGGCTAATGTACCAGTATTCAAAAACGGAGAGCTATGGGCCATAATTGCTTTAACGGCCATAGGTACAGGTGGTTTTTTTGCATGGTACAGTTATATTGCTCCTTTGATAACGGATGTGGCCAATTTACCAGAGTACGTGGTAAGCTATGCTATGGTAATTGCTGGTGCAGGAATGGTGTTAGGTAATTTTATTGGCGCTAGAATGGCAGAGGTATATAAGCCTTTAAAATCGGTGATAATAAGTTTAACAGCAATGAGCCTGGTTTTATTGATTAATTCCTTTTTTGCATTTAATGCCATTGTAGTATTGGTTTTAGCCTTTTCTATTGGATTAATCACCTTTACGGTTGCCGCGCCCTTGCAAATGGCAATTATCAATAGTGCAAAAGGAGCTGAGAAAATTGGTGCTTCAATGAACCAAAGTGCATTTAATATAGGTAATGCTTCTGGTGCATATTTAGCCGGACTACCATTGGTTTTTGGATTTAGCGTAACTGCAGCCAGTGTGGTAGGTGCTATTTTGGCTGGTTTAGGTGTTCTAATTGCTGTTGGTATTATGGTTTATAGAAAGCAAAAAGTAAAAGCCGAGAAACAAAAAAAACAGTTAGCCTCTTGTTGCTAATGTATTTTAAAGAAATAAAAAAAGGCCTGAATGCTTAGTTCAGGCCTTTTTTGGTTATTATAAGTTATGGCTTAAATGTTTTTGGCCAACCAATCCCCAACCTCCGAGGTTTTGTACGCCTTACCACCTTCAGCTAAATCTTCGGTTACGATACCTTCTGCTAAAGATTTGTTTACCACATTACGGATAGCTTGCGCTTCTTCAGAAAGCCCTTTATCCTCAAAAAGCATTGCGGCAGATAATACCGTTGCTAACGGATTAGCGATGTCTTTACCCGCAGCTTGTGGATACGAGCCGTGTATAGGTTCATATAAAGAAACTTCACTCCCAACAGAAGAGGAAGGCATTAGTCCCATAGATCCAGAGATTACAGAAGCCTCATCGGTTAAAATATCGCCAAATAGGTTAGCGGTAATTATTACATCATATCCTTTGGGCCATTGTATTAAACGCATGGCTACGGCATCTACAAATTCATAAGTTACCTCTACTTCTGGGTAATCTTTTTCCATGGCTTGTACGGTTTCTCTCCAAAGACGAGAAGCCTCTAAAACGTTAGCTTTATCCACGCAGCACAATCTTTTTCCACGTTTTAAAGCCATTTCAAAACCCTTTTTAGCCAAGCGCTCAATTTCAAAACGATGATACGTCATGGTGTCAAAAGCGGTGTCACCATCATTTAGTCTACCTCTTTCACCAAAGTATACTCCACCGGTTAGTTCCCTAAGGATTATTAAATCGGTTCCTTCTATACGGTCTCTTTTTAAAGGTGATTTATCTATTAAAGAAGGAAAAGTGAAAGTTGGACGTACATTGGCGAACAACCCCAGTTTTTTACGCATTTTTAATAGGCCTTGTTCTGGTCTTACTTTTGCAGAAGGGTCATTGTCAAAACGTGGGTCGCCTATTGCGCCAAATAGGACAGCATCTGCATTAGCACAAACTTCATGTGTCTCGTCCGGATAAGGCTCTCCCACGGCGTCAATGGCAGCTGCACCAGTAAGTGCAGGCTTCCAAGTAATATCGTGCCCAAATTTTTGGGCTACGGCATCACTAACTTTAACCGCTTGATCTATAACTTCTGGTCCAATTCCGTCTCCTGCCAATAAGGCAATATTTAATTTCATGTATGTAGTATCTAAGTGTGGTTATCAAATTAAGTTCAACATTTTTTCCGTGGCCTTGATTGCAGATACCGTTTGGTCAGAATCCAAGCCCGTTGTTACAAAATCCTGCTTCTTGGTCTTCCATGTTATCATGGTTTCGCAAAGGGCATCAGAATTACTGCCTGGTGGTATACGTACGGCATAATCTATCAACTTTGGAAGCTCACGGTCAATTTGTTTGTATATTTTTTTCAAGGCAGTGATGAAGGCATCAAACTGTCCATCGCCTTGTGCATTTTCTTCAAAAATTTTCCCTTCAATCTCTATGGATAGGGTAGTAGAAGGTTTTAATCCTTTAGCATGTGTAAGAACATAGGATTTTATAAAGACCTTTTGTTGAAAGGCACTACTGTCCAATACATCAGAAATAATGTAGGGTAAGTCTTCTTTGGTAACTTTTTCCTTCTTATCGCCCAGCTCTATAATCCTTTCGGTAACCTTTTTTACCTCATCTTCATTAAGGGTAAGTCCTAGCTCTTGTAAATTCTTTAAAATATTGGCTTTTCCAGAAGTTTTTCCTAAGGCATACTGCCGTTTTCTACCAAAACGTTCTGGCAACAAATCATTAAAGTAAAGATTATTTTTATTATCACCATCTGCATGTATTCCAGCAGTTTGGGTAAAAACATTTTCTCCTACAATTGGTTTGTTGGCTGGGATGCCAAATCCTGTAAACGTAGAAACCAATTTACTTACTTTGTATAAGCTAGATTCCTGTACTCTGGTTTCAATTTCTGGTAAAAAATCATTGATTACCGCAATGGTACTAGCTAGCGGTGCATTACCGGCACGTTCTCCCATACCATTCACGGTAAGGTGTAATCCATGACAACCGGCCTCTAGAGCTTCCATGACATTGCTTACACTTAAATCATAGTCGTTATGACCATGAAAATCAAAATGTGTGTTAGGATAACGCGCTACTATTTTAGAAATATACTGATGCGTTTCTTTTGGTGTAAGCACGCCTAAGGTATCTGGTAACAAAACCCGTTGAATAGGTTGTTGGGTTAAAAAGTCTAGAAATTGAAATACATAATCTTGAGAATTACGCATGCCATTGCTCCAATCTTCTAAGTAAACATTAGTGGCAATACCGTTTGCTTTAGCCTGTACAATGGTTTCCTCAATAGCTTTAAAATGTTCCTCGGGTGTTTTTCTAAGTTGATGGGTTAAATGATTAAGAGAACCCTTAGTAAGCAGGTTTTGCACCCTTGCACCAGCTTTAAGCATCCAATCTATAGAATTGCCACCATCAACAAAGGTTAAAACCTCTACCTTATCTATGCAATTGGCCTCTGCGGCCCAAGAAGTAATGTTCTTGACAGCTTGAAATTCCCCTTCGGAAACACGTGCCGATGCAATTTCTATACGGTCTACCTTTAGTTCTTCTAGCAATAGTTTGGCCAAAGTGAGCTTTTCTGAGGCAGTAAAAGACACTCCAGAGGTTTGTTCACCATCCCTTAGGGTGGTATCCATTATTTCTATGGTTCTCGCCATGCAATGTTATTAAATAGGTCTAGAACTAGCGAATTCCTTAATGTCTTCTTTTAAATTTAGGAGGTAATCTATATCATCAAAGCCGTTTAAAAGGTTCCCTTTTTTGTATTCGTTGATATCAAAAGATTCTGATTCTCCGGTTTCTGAAAGCGTAATGGTTTGTGAAGGTAAATCTACCTTTAGTTCTGTGTGTGGATTCTTTTCAATCGCCCTAAAAATCTTTTCTAAAAATTCTGGACTCACTTGTACCGGTAATACGCCAACATTTAAACAATTGTTTCTAAAAATGTCTGCAAAGAAACTAGATACTACACATCTAAACCCATAATCGTATACTGCCCAAGCAGCATGTTCTCTAGAGGAACCAGAACCAAAGTTTTTACCACCTACAAGAATTTTACCGCCGTATTGGGCATTATTTAGTACAAAACTTTCTTTGGGAGTTCCGTCATTGTTGTATCTCCAATCACGGAAAAGGTTGTCTCCAAATCCTTTACGTTCTGTTGCTTTTAAGAAACGAGCAGGAATAATCTGGTCTGTATCTACGTTTTCTATAGGTAAAGGTACTGCGGTACTCGTTAAAACTTCAAATTTATCGTATGCCATAGTCGTATGCTTTATTTTGATTTCCGCTAGAGCAGAAATATTTAGATTTTAGATTGATTATGCTTCTTGCAATTGCATTAATTCCCTTGGGTCTGTTACCTTGCCCGTTACCGCTGCTGCTGCTGCAACTAGCGGGCTTGCCAAAAGTGTTCTAGAGCCAGGACCTTGTCTGCCTTCAAAGTTTCGGTTACTGGTGCTTACCGCATATTTGCCTGCAGGCACCTTGTCATCGTTCATAGCTAAACAAGCAGAGCAACCAGGCTCTCGCAATTCAAAACCAGCTTCTTGTAAAATGTCTAAAATTCCTTCTTCTTTAATGGCAGCTTCTACCTTATGAGAACCAGGAACTAGCCAAGCCGTTACATTATCTGCTTTCTTTCTTCCTTTAATTATAGAAGCAAAAGCTCTAAAATCCTCAATTCGCCCGTTGGTGCAACTTCCTAAGAACACAAAATCTATTGGTTTACCAATCATAGAATCGCCCTCGTTGAACTCCATGTAGGCTAATGACTTAGCAAAGGTTGCTTTAGCTCCGTCTATTTGTTCCGCCGTTGGGATAGAGTTGCTAATACCAAAGCCCATACCTGGATTGGTACCGTAGGTAATCATAGGTTCTATTTCGCTGGCCGCAAAAGTTAACTCCTTGTCAAACGTAGCGTCATCTTCAGTATATAAGGTTTCCCAATAAGCCATGGCTTTATCCCAGTCTGTGCCTTTAGGTGCAAACTCTCTTCCTTTAACATATTCAAATGTTTTTTCGTCTGGGGCAATCATACCACCACGGGCACCCATTTCTATACTTAAGTTACAAACCGTCATACGGCCTTCCATACTCATTTCTCTAAAAACGCTACCAGCGTATTCTACAAAATAACCCGTAGCGCCAGAAGTGGTAAGTTTAGATATAATAAATAGGGCAACGTCTTTTGGCGTAACCGCCGTGCTTAATTCGCCCTCAATATTAATTCGCATTTTTTTAGGCTTTGGCTGCATTATACATTGGCTGGCCAATACCATTTCTACTTCTGATGTTCCAATACCAAAGGCAATGGCACCAAAAGCACCGTGAGTAGAAGTATGGGAATCTCCACACACGATAGTTGCACCAGGAACGGTAATTCCGTTTTCTGGACCTATTACGTGTACAATTCCGTTTTTTTCATGTCCAAGGCCCCAGTAAGGAATACCATGTTCACCTGCATTTTTCTCTAATGCTTTTAGCTGATTTGCAGATAATTCGTCTTTTACTGGTAAGTGTTGGTTTATAGTAGGGGTATTGTGGTCTGCCGTTGCAAAAGTCCTATTTGGATACAAAACAGGAATATTTCTGTTTTTAAGACCTAAAAAGGCTACCGGACTTGTTACCTCATGTACCAAATGACGGTCTATAAATAGGACGTCCGGACCGTTTTCTATATTCTTAACAACGTGTGAATCCCAAACTTTATCAAAAAGCGTTTTACCCATGTCTCTGTAATTACAAATTTAGCTTTCAAATCTAAGCAATAGCATTGTTTCAACAGGGTAGGGTAGGACATGAAATTACGATGTTCAACAGAAAAGTTGGCTATTGTTACAGTTGGGTCAGTTTAACTAATGTAGCCCCAAAGTCCTTTACCCTTAACTAGTTGCGTATAGGTATTTCTAATTACATGATGGTCTGGTTGTTCTAATTTTGGGTCGTTCTTAAGCAATTGGATAGCATGGTAACGTGCCAATTTTAGAATAGGATTATCTTTAACAATATCAGCAATTTTAAGATTTAACATTCCGCTTTGTTGTGTACCCATTAAATCACCTGGTCCGCGTAATTTTAGGTCAACTTCGGCAATTTCAAATCCATCATTGGTTCTACACATGGTTTCTAGGCGTGTTTTAGCATCTTCAGATAGTTTATGGCTCGTCATTAGAATACAAAAACTCTGCTCGGCACCCCTTCCTACACGCCCACGGAGCTGATGTAACTGGGATAGTCCAAATTTTTCTGCACTCTCAATAATCATAACGGACGCATTGGGCACGTTAACACCCACTTCTATTACGGTGGTAGCTACCATAATTTGTGTTTCACCCTTAACAAAGCGATCCATTTCATAATCCTTGTCTTGCGGCTTCATTTGTCCGTGAACAATGGAGATTTGGTATTTGGGAGAAGGAAACTCCCGTGCAATACTCTCATAACCATCCATTAGGTCTTTATAATCAAGGGCTTCGCTTTCTTGAATCAGTGGATAAACCACATAAATTTGTCTACCTTTTTCTATTTCGTCTTTTATAAAACGGAAAACTTTTAATCGGTTGGCATCAAAACGATGCACGGTTTTAATAGGTTTGCGGCCAGGCGGTAGTTCATCTATTACGGAAATATCCAAATCGCCATACAAACTCATGGCCAAGGTTCTTGGAATTGGAGTGGCGGTCATAACTAAAATGTGGGGAGGAATGGTGTTTTTCTGCCACAGTTTAGACCGTTGGGCAACCCCAAAACGATGTTGTTCATCTATGATGGCTAACCCTAGATTTTTAAACTGTACTTTATCTTCTAAAACGGCATGGGTACCAACCAAGATGTTAAGATTGCCATTTTCTAATTGGTTGTGCAAAAATGTACGTTCTGCCTTTTTGGTTGAACCAGTTAATAAGGCAATTTTTATGTCGGTTTTATGCAATAATTCTTTTAATCCATTGTAATGCTGCTGTGCCAAAATCTCGGTAGGTGCCATTAGACAGGCTTGGTAGCTGTTATCTATGGCCAAAAGCATACACATTAAGGCAACAATAGTTTTACCAGAACCAACATCGCCTTGCAATAAACGGTTCATTTGTGCACTACTGCCCATATCATTACGAATCTCTTTTATCACCCGTTTTTGGGCATTGGTAAGCTCAAATGGTAGGTGATTGGCATAAAATTCATTGAATTTTTCGCCTACGGCGGTAAAAGGCATTCCTTTTATCTTGCGTTTTCGCACTGCCTTTTTAGATAGTAATTGCAGTTGTACGTAAAATAACTCCTCAAATTTCAATCGAAACTGTGCTTTAGCCAATAAATCTTGACTTTTTGGGAAATGAATATTAAGTAAAGATTCCGGTCTTGGTAATAAATTCAATTCGTTGAGTAACCCTTGGCTCAAAGTTTCTGAAAAATTAGCCTTGGTTTCCATGAACAATTGTTGCACCATTTTACTTACTACCTTGTTGGTAATGCCTTTATTGGTAAGTTTTTCCGTAGACGGATAAATGGGTTGCATACTTATTTTAAGTCCGGCTTGGTGGTCTTTAAGTAATTCCATTTCTGGATGTGGCATGGAAAAGGTACTCCCAAAACGATTTACCTTACCAAAAACCACGTAAGGGGTATTCATTTTTATGTTCTCTTTTATCCATTTGTGACCTCTAAACCAAACCAATTCCATTTGTCCCGTTTCGTCTACATATGTAGCTACTAAGCGTTTTCCACGTTTTTGTTCCACGGTTTTTAGATGCACAATCTTACCTACTATTTGTACATCTGCTCCGCTATTGTGCAACTGCGAGATTTTATAATATTGGGTTTTATCTAGATACCGATTGGGATAAAATTGCAGTAGATCGCCATACGTTTCAAGGCCTAGCTCACTTTTTAAGGTCTCGGCACGATTAGGGCCAACACCTTTTAGGTAAACCAAGGGTGTGTAAAGCAAGTTGGGTTTCATCCGATTAAAAATAGCTAAATTGGTCTAGCTTTTGATTTAGCCAATTTATGAGATTCTTTTCACTTTTACTGTTTTGTTGGTGTTTAAATGGTTTTGCACAGAAACAACAAGCCGTTGATTTTATCCATGCTGCTATTGCAATTGAACCAAATGGTATAGAAAAAACGGTACAAGGTAGCGTTGAGTATACGTTTTTGGTACAACGTAAGGTAGACAGTATTTTTTTGGATGCGGAGAATATCAATATAATTAATTTTAGATTGAATGGAACCACCATTGAATACGTAAATACGGGAAAGAAACTGGGGTTTAAATCGCCTGAAAAGCCGGGAGAATATAGTTTGTATATTGATTATCTGGCAAGACCAAAACAAACGGTATATTTTTTTGGGTGGGATGATGTCATGGTAGGCAATGAACAAATTTGGACGCAAGGGCAGGGAAAATATACGAGACATTGGCTGCCCAGTTTTGATGATATGACAGAAAAAGTGGAATTTGACTTGTCTATTACCGCACCAAAACAATTAGCTGTAGTTACTAATGGTGAACTTATGACTAAAACAAGCCATAAGGACAAGCAAACCTGGAGTTGGAATATGGAGCACCCTATGAGCAGTTATCTAGTAGCCTTTGCCATTGGTGATTTTAAAGAAGAAACCAGAGAATCAAGTACGCGCGTCCCCATTATCTTGTATTACAATCAAAAAGATAGTAGTAGGGTAGCGCCAACCTATAAGTACACCACAGAACACTTTAATTTTTTGGAGCAAGAAATTGGCGTTCCGTACCCATGGCAAAATTACAAACAAGTACCCGTACACGATTTTATGTATGGAGGGATGGAAAATACCAGCTGTACACTGTTTTCTGACCAATATATGATAGATGAAAAAGGATTTGTAGATAAAAACTATGTAAATGTAAATGCACACGAGTTGGCGCACCAATGGTTTGGCAATCTAGTTACAGAAGTAAGCGGAGCGCATCACTGGTTGCAAGAAGGTTTTGCTACCTATTATGCTTATTTAGCTGAAAAGGAGGTGTTTGGGGACGATTACTACTATTGGAAGTTGTATGAAACCGCCCAAAAGTTAATTGCTGAATCGGAGAAAGGCAATGGCGAATCTTTATTAGACCCAAAGGCTAGTAGCCTAACTTTTTATGAGAAAGGCGCTTGGGCATTGGTACTATTGCAAGATTTGGTGGGAGACAGAGCTTTTAAAAAAGGCATACAAACGTATTTATTAGCATATAGTTTTAAAAATGCAACTGTGGCGGATTTTTTAGCCGTGATGGAAAAAGCCTCTGGTAAAGATTTAGAGGAATTTAGAAAAAAATGGTTGGTAGCATCTGAATTTCCTAAAGCTTCTGCACTAGCATATTTAAAAAAGAAAGACCCCTCTATTAAAAGGTTAGAAGAATTAGCCACAACTATTGAAAGTTCTACCGTAATTACCAAAGAAAACGTAACAAACTTCTATAATAGTAAAGCTCCCATAGGATTTAAAAAGGAATTTATAAAACGCTATGTTAACCAGTTAGATACACCAACACTGCAGAAAATATTGATGGAAGGGGAGTTGCTCGTTAGGCAAGCTATTATAGCCAATCTAGAGCAGATACCAGCCCAATTGCAAACTGATTTTGAAACCTTGTTAAAAGACGATAGCTACCTAACCCAAGAATATGCTTTACTAGTA
Source organism: Croceivirga radicis (assembly GCF_002072105.2). Classification (GTDB taxonomy): domain Bacteria; phylum Bacteroidota; class Bacteroidia; order Flavobacteriales; family Flavobacteriaceae; genus Croceivirga; species Croceivirga radicis. The sequence goes on along the minus strand of NZ_MTBC01000003.1, from coordinate 120,264 downwards.
CTTTGGCAGCAATTTCCAGAACGTGGGTCATTTTACTTGGATAGTCTGTCTACTGTAGAGGGTTTGCCCAATAAAAGTTTACGTATACTTTGGTTAACCCTAGCTTTGATTACGGAGCAATATAATTCATCCGCTAAAAAGCAGTATTATGAGGAGTTAAACGCTTTTACTGCGCCAGAATATAATTTTGAGGTCCGCATTAATGCATTTCGTTACTTAATTCAGATACAAGCACTTAGTGATAGTAGTTTACGTAATTTGGTGCAAGCTACACAGCATCATTCTTGGCAGTTTCGTTTATTTGCCAAAAGGCAACTACAACATTTAGTAAGTTTGCCAAATATGGCAGCAAGGCTAGAAGATTTACAACCTAGCTTATCTGAGACTGAAAAAGAGCTAATTTCTAAATTATTGACAGAATGAGGGCATTGGTAATATCTGGCGGTGGAAGCAAAGGTGCTTTTGCTGGTGGTGTGGCGCAATATTTAATACAGAACGATAAACGGGAGTACGATATTTTTGTGGGTACTTCTACCGGTAGTTTATTGATTAGTCATTTGGCCTTAAATAAGATTGATAAGATTCGAAATATCTATTCCAACGTAAATCAAGACAGTATTTTTAGCAATTGCCCTTTTGTGGTTCGTAAAAAATATGGCTCAGATATTATTGGTATGAACCACTGGAACATTCTTAAAAACTGGATGCGTGGTAAAAAGACCTTTGGTGAGAGCGAGAACTTAAGAAAACTAATTAGAAATAGTATTACCAGAGAAGAATTTGAAGCTTTAAAAAACGGTCCAAAAAATGTTGTGGTAACCGTATCAAATCTTTCCTTAAATCAGGTAGAATACAAATCGGTCAACGATTTTAATTACGATGAGTTTTGTGATTGGATTTGGATTTCTTCTAACTACACGCCTTTTATGAGTTTGGTGCGTAAGAATGGTTGTGAATATGCAGATGGGGGCTTGGGAACATTGGTACCTATAGAAGAAGCTATTAAAAGAGGAGCTACAGAGGTAGATGTTATTGTTCTACGTACAGAAGTAAGCAATTACAATAGAATGCCATCTAGAAATGCGTTTGAAGTACTTACCAGTATGTTTTCTTTTGTTTTAGACCGAATAGAAAATCAGAATATACGTATAGGTAAATTGGTAGCCAGCCAAAACGATGCTATTATAAATTTGTACTACACACCAACTGTGCTAACTACCAATTCACTAATTTTTGATAAGGAAAAAATGACCCTATGGTGGAAAAAGGGCTTTCTCTATGCTAAAAACAAAAATGAGGAAAGCATGCCAATAGAACCAGACTTGCAGGAATAGTTAAACGCAGTGTTACCAGAGTTCGGAAATTTCTTTTTTAACAAAAGCAAGTGCAGTAACAGAAGGAGATGATTTTTCCATAGATTGGTTAAGGATATCTTCCCTAAGCTTGTCGGCCGTGTCAGACTCGCTCATGGCGGCAGACCTTATAGCCTGTATAGTTGCATTTTTTGCAGCTTTAATAATATTCCAACACTGATCGGTCATGTATATTTGTTGTGATAGGTTGTGGTCAAATTCGTTTTCAATTTGTTTGATCAAAAGGTTTTCATAATTGCTTTTATCCTGTCCTACGGGATGCACCCTTACAACTAGGTTATTAATAGCAATTCGTTCTAAAAATAAGGCCATACGCTCATAGGCTTGTAATCTAATAGGTAAGGTGTCTTTAGTGGTATTTTTGTGTAGTAGATACCTTCTTCTGCCTTCTTCATTTTTAGTATGCATTTTAAAAAAGTAAAAAGCAACAACCCCAGTAACCACTGCGGGTAATAAAAAACCAAATAATTGAAGGATATTTTCTGTACTCATAATGTTATTATTCTCTTTTGGTTGTTTGTTGATATGAAAACGCAAACCAAAAACAAAAAGTATATGGGAATCTTTATTATCTAATTTTCCTTTAAAAAACTTGCGGTGACCAGTAGTTGCCCTATATGCCGTTGGCTGTGCTCCCCAGCATGGAAAATGAGACCTAAAATGTTGGTAGGTAAGTGTTTTCTACCCACGGTTCTATTGGTAAGAATAGTTTCTGTATTTAAGGTTTTAAAATAGTTTAAGGCTTCCTCTACCTTAGCTTCAAAATTTTTTATGAGTGCTATAGGAGTTATTGCTGTATTTGGAGTCCCTTCGTTTTTTAAATAATTAAACTGTTCGCTGGTTAGCTCTTTTCCTTTTGCATACGTTAATAACCTATCTAACACGCCTGTTAAATGCTGCGCATGAAAGCCTACAGAAGCTCTTTCGCCAACATTTTTCCATAATTGCTCCTCAGGAAAATCAATCAACAATTCTTTTAATTCGCGTAAGGATTGCAACAAAGCATGTGCTGCGGGTTGTGCTAAAACAGGAATGTCCGGTACAGGACCGGACAACCAAAATTCTTCTTGTGGCATTAATATTATTTAAATTCTGATTTCATGGTGGTATAAAACCCCTTGTAATCTGGCGCCAAACGTATTTGAACCCCCTCAGAAAAGTTACCGTCTTTTGCTAATAATTGTAGCTTTTCCGCACCTATGCCTTCTATGGCATTAAGGCCGTTTGCAACGGCTTGTACTTGTTTATAGGTTAGGTCGAACTCCCCTGTAATATTTAATCCTTCTATTGCTACCGTTCTAGATGGGTTTTTCTTAATAATTTCCGCTATACGGTTAACCCAATCTTTACCTGCCGTGGTTAAAACTACCCCACTGTCCGAGCCAAATAGGGTTGGTAGGCCATTAGATATAACAATGTCTCCACCAGCAATTCCAACCGTGGCATCAGGGCCTAAGGTTTGCTTGGCTTGTGTTAGGATAGCAATAGCCGTAGAGTCGTTACTAGAAAAAGTATCCGTAATAATGCGCATTTGTTTTTCTTTGGCGGAAAGTGTTGCCAATGCATTGTTCACGGTCTCTGTGTTTTTTTTAGAAATTTTTGAAAAGTTGGTTAGATTGCCTAGTAAGGTGTTATTGGCATCTCTAAGCTCTGCATTTTCTGCCGCCAAAAGTTTTGCTGTAGAGTTACTCTTGTTCATTTCTCTTTTAGCCTTGGCAATGGTATCCTTTAAAACGGTAATTTCTCTTTTTAATTGAGATACTTCGGCTATTAATTCTGATTTCTTCTGCGCATGAATAGTTGTCACGGCTAGTATAAGAAATAGGGGTAAAAGTCTTTTCATAAATTAAGATTTGTTAGGCAATGTTCCTAAATATTCACATGATTTTAATGATGCCATCCCGTTGAAGGGAACTTGGTCTTTTTGATAGCGATAAACTCTTCGTAAATCGCTGCTAAGATAATCATCATCCACATTTACTTGTACATCTTCCATATTAAATTGGCAGGGATGTTCATAACCTGCTGCATGTGTTATTTCTAGAAGTTCTTTTCTAAAGGTTTTAAAGTATTGAGCCAACCGATCGGACTTTAAGGGAACATTAATACCAGATTGTAACCATTTGCTTTGTGTAGCCACACCTGCAGGGCATCTGTTTGTGTGGCATACTTGTGCTTGTATGCAACCAATACTCATCATAGCTTCTCTGGCAACATTTATGACATCTACGCCCATGGCGAAAGCCATGGCAGCTTTAGCCGGAAACCCTAATTTACCACTACCAATAAACACGATATGTTGTGTTAAACCTCTTTCTTGAAAAAGCCTGTAAATAGCTGTAAAGCCATAAGAAAAAGGTAAAGAAACATGGTCTGCAAAACTTGGAGGTGCGGCACCAGTACCACCCTCACCACCATCTACGGTAATGAAATCTGGTCCTTTCCCTGTTTTTTTCATTAAATCTGCTAATTCTTCCCATTGGGATAATTTACCAATAGCTCCTTTAATACCTACAGGAAGCCCTGTCTCATTGGCAATTTCTTCTATTAATACCACCAATTCTTCTATGGTATTAAACGCTTTATGGGTAGATGGTGATAGCACATCTTTTCCAACTTGTACACCTCTAATCTCCGCAATTTCAGGTGTAATTTTAGCCCCTGGTAATACACCGCCCTTTCCAGGTTTGGCACCTTGGCTTAGTTTTATTTCTATTGCTTTGATCTGGGGATTTTCCGCAGTTAGCTTTTTCATTTTTTCCATGGAAAAATTACCATCTTCAGAACGTACACCAAAATATCCGGTACCAAAATGAAAAATAACATCACCTCCTTTTTTGTGATAAGGAGAAAGACCACCTTCTCCAGTATTGTGGTATGCGCCACTTTTTAAAACACCATTATTCATAGCCTCTACGGCCGCAGCAGAAAGTGAACCAAAGCTCATGGCAGAAACATTGATGATAGAAGCAGGCCTAAAGGGTTTTTTACGTTTATGGTAGGCACCCATCACTTTTGCACAAGGTAAAAAATAAGGGTCCGTAGTATTGGGATGACCAGCAGGAAGCTGATATGCCAACATAGCGTTTTTTACGAACAAATGCTGATGTGCGTAAATATCACGATCTGTACCAAAGCCTTCGTAATTGTTTTCATTCTTGGCAGAAGCATAGATCCAGCCACGTTCTATACGGTTAAATGGAAGTTCCTCCCTATTGTTGGCCACAAAATATTGGCGCATTTCTGGTCCTATACTTTCTAACCAATACCGTAGATGACCTACTATAGGAAAATTGTGTTTTATGGTATGTTTTCGCTGAATAAAAATATCCCAGAAAGCAACTAAGGCCAAAAATATTAGCAGGTAGGCCCACCATGGTAGGTAGCCAAGGGTTTCTAACAATTCGTTCATCAATGTGGTATTTATGCAGCAAAAATCGTAAACTTTTATATATCGCCATAAAAAAAGCCCAAGACATCTATATAAATATCTTGGGCCATTAAATAGGTTATAGAAATTACTTTGTCGTATTTAAATAATCTAATGTTAGTTCTGTCATAGCTTTAACACCCAATTGCATTCCAGCATCGTCTATTAAAAAATCTGGCGTGTGGTGCGGGTAAGATTCTGTAGTCCCAGGTGCCATTCCTCCTAAGAAAAAGAAAAAGCCAGGTACTTCTCTTTGGAAATACGAAAAGTCTTCTGCCCCGGTAATTGCTTTTTGCGTTACTACTTGGTCTTTACCGGCAACCCTTTCTAATGTTGGAATCATCTTGGCCGTTAGCGCAGGATCATTATAGGTAATATCCGTAGCGTCTTTTATTTCACAAGTAGCTTCTCCACCATAGGCTTTAGCAATGGTAGCAACCATCTCTTTCATACGTTTGTTAATATGGTCTTTCATATCATAATCCAACGTTCTAATAGTACCTATCATTTCGGCACTTTCTGGAATAATATTAAAACGAACCCCGCTTTTAATTTTACCTACCGTAATTACCGCCGCTTCATTAGTTAGCTCAGACTCTCTACTAATTATGGTTTGTAGACCATCAATTATTTTTGCACTTATTAAAATAGGGTCTACACCAGACCATGGTTGCGAGCCATGGCTTTGTTTTCCTTTAACCTTTATCGTAAAGCTTTGGGCTGCGGCCATAGTACCACCGCTCTTGTATCTGATTGTGCCAACTGGGGTTTCAGAATTTATATGTAAACCAAAAATGGCATCTACATCTGGATTCTTTAACACCCCTTCTTTAACCATTAGTAAAGCTCCACCTTCTTCTCCTGGTGGTGGCCCTTCTTCTGCAGGCTGAAATATAAATTTAACCGTTCCTTTTATTTTATCTTTATTATTGGCCAAAACCTCAGCCACTCCCATGAGAATAGCCGTGTGCGTGTCATGACCACAGGCATGCATAACTCCTACATTTTCTCCTAAAAACTCCGCTTTTACCTCGGATTTAAATGGTAAATTATTTCTTTCCGTAACCGGTAGCGCATCAATATCTGCCCGTAGGGCAACCACTTTTCCAGGCTTTTTACCCTTTAAAACCCCAACAACACCTGTATGTGCAACACCAGTTTGCACCTCGATACCTAAACTTTTAAGATGTTTGGCAATTTTTTCTGCAGTTTTAAACTCTCGGTTGCTGAGTTCTGGGTTTTGGTGAATATCATGCCGCCACGCTATCACCTTTTCTTCAACGTCTTTGTATGACTTTTCTAGACCGGATTGTCCGTAACTAAAGGCAGCCAAAAGCCCTAAAAAACTAATGCACAGTTTTTTCATAAAATTGATACTTAAAATTTAACAAGTCTATAGCCTTGGTCTTGTAATTGTATTAAAGCAGTCATTGCAGATAATGATAATTGAACACCATCTATAAGCTGCTCTTTGGGTATGTTTCTAGAATTGGAAGATTGTCCACAAAATATAATTTGAACTTGATTATCCATTAAAGCAGCTAATAATTCTTTATTTGGATTTTTAGTTCCATATTTTTTTTCATAAAATGGGTTGTCCATTACGTCTTTAGAGGCGGTATTATGCACAACTAAAGCTACTTTTAAATCTTCTTTTGATACGCCCGCCTGTGCGTGCATATTTAAAAAACGAGCAGCTGTTTCTATGCTTCTATTTAAGGCGGACGTGTCTTCTGGACTGCCCATAATATCAAAAACCACTTTTAAAGCTAACGTTTTATCAACTTTATAATCGGCATTTTCAACCGCCCAGACCGCACCATAATTTTCAATTATTGGGCCAGTTGTTTTTTCTTGGGCATAAGAAGTTATAACGGATAGCCCCATGAAAAAAAGTAAGAAGTTCATTTTCATGCCTTCTAAGGTATTCAAAAAATAATTAAGGTAATGCTTGCTGTTTAAAACTAATGCAACCAACATTTTAGTAACCGCTTAAGAATGGCTAATTTCACGTTTGGTTTAAAATTGCTAAGAAAGACATGTCTTATATAGATGAATTGAACGATGCCCAGAGAGGTCCTGTTTTGCATAAAGAGGGACCGTTAATGGTCATTGCAGGTGCGGGTTCTGGTAAAACAAGGGTGTTAACATATAGGATTGCCCATTTAATGGAACAAGGTGTAGATTCCTTTAACATTTTAGCCTTGACCTTTACCAATAAAGCAGCAAGAGAAATGAAACATCGTATAGCTGCCATAGTAGGTAATTCAGAAGCTAAAAATCTTTGGATGGGAACATTCCATTCTGTTTTTGCTAAGCTTTTGCGTTATGATGGAGACAAATTGGGTTTTCCAAGCAATTTTACCATTTATGACACTCAAGATTCACAACGTTTAATTGCCTCCATTATCAAAGAAATGGGGTTAGATAAAGATATTTATAAATATAAACAGGTACAAAACCGGATTTCTTCGTTTAAGAATAGCCTTATAACGGTTAAGGCCTATTTTAACAACCCAGAGTTAATAGAGGCAGATGCCATGGCAAAACGGCCACGTCTTGGCGAAATTTATAAAAATTATGTAGATCGATGCTTTAAGGCGGGGGCTATGGATTTTGATGATTTGTTGTTACGCACCAATGAGTTGTTAAATCGTTTTCCAGAGGTTTTGATGAAGTACCAAGACCGATTTAAATATATATTGGTAGATGAGTACCAAGATACCAACCACTCACAATATTTGATTGTAAAGGCATTGGCCGATCGTTACCATAACATTTGTGTAGTGGGAGACGATGCCCAGAGTATTTATTCTTTTAGGGGGGCTAATATCAGCAACATCCTTAACTTTCAAAGAGACTATTCAGACGCCAAGGTATATCGTTTGGAGCAGAACTATCGTTCTACCAAGAATATTGTCAACGCTGCCAATTCGGTTATTGAAAAGAATAAAAATCAGTTAGAAAAAGTTGTTTGGACCTCCAATGATGAAGGTAACAAAATCATAGTACATCGCAGTCCTACAGATGCGGAAGAGGGCAGGTATGTAGCGGGTTCTATTTTTGAACACAAGATGCAACAGCAATTACCCAATGGAGAATTTGCCGTTTTATACCGTACCAATTCCCAATCTAGGGCCATAGAAGACGCTTTGCGTAAACGAGATATTCCCTATCGTATTTACGGAGGCCTATCCTTTTACCAGCGAAAAGAAATAAAGGATGTTTTAGCGTATTTACGTTTGATCATCAATCCAAAAGATGAAGAAGCCTTAAAAAGGGTAATCAATTTTCCGGCTAGGGGCATTGGTTCTACAACTGTAGATAAATTAACGGTGGCAGCCAACCACTACGGAAGGTCTATTTTTGAGGTGATGGAGAATTTGGACCGAATAAACCTTAAGATAAATTCTGGCACACAACGTAAACTGGGCGATTTTGTGACCATGATAAAAAGCTTCCAAATTATGAACGAAGCTGCGGATGCCTTTGCCTTGGCAGAGCATGTTGCCAAGAAGACAGGCTTGCTGTTAGAGTTTAAAAAAGACGGCACTCCAGAAGGTATTGCCCGTATGGAAAATATAGAAGAACTATTAAATGGTGTTAAAGATTTTGTTGAAGGGCAAAAAGAAGTTGCCGACGCCACAGGTAGTTTAACAGAATTCTTGGAAGACGTAGCCCTAGCCACGGATATGGATAAGGATACCGAAGATGATGACCGGGTGGCACTTATGACCATACATTTGGCCAAAGGTTTAGAGTTCCCATATGTGTATATTGTTGGTATGGAGGAAGATTTGTTTCCTTCTGCCATGAGCATGAACACCAGAAGTGAACTAGAGGAGGAGCGACGTCTGTTTTATGTAGCCTTGACAAGAGCAGAAAAGCAAGCTTATTTAACCTATACCCAGAACAGGTATAGATGGGGTAAGTTAATAGATGCAGAGCCTAGCCGTTTTATAGAAGAAATAGATGAACAATACATTGAGAGTCTGGTCCCTGTAAACGATGGGTACCGCTACAAGTCTATGCTAAAAGATAATATTTGGGGAGATGTTGATAAAAGCAAGCTTAGGCAGGTAAAACCAAAGACAGGAATACCACCAAGTGCACCAAAACCTAATGAAAACCAGTTAAGGCGTTTGCGTAAACTTAAACCCAACTTAAGTGAAAGTTCTGCAAACACGAATAGCGTACCAGACAACTTGGTGCAAGGTGCCTTAGTAAACCATACCCGATTTGGTAGGGGTAAGGTGTTGAATATTGAGGGGGTGGGTAACGATAAAAAAGCAGAAATACGGTTTGATAGTGGAAATATCAAGAAACTACTGCTACGTTTTGCCAAATTGGAAGTTATAGGTTAGATCTAGTTCAAAATGCTAGTTCTAGATAATTGGGTAGGAATGGTAAAGGTAAAACTACTACCAACCCCAACTTTAGAATCTATAATTATTTTACCACCATTTCGTTTTATAAAATCCAAGCATATTCCAAAACCAAGACCATTGCCTTCTTCGTTGTTTGTTCCTTTTGTGCTTATTGCCTGTGTATTGGCGTTTAAAAGTTCTTTAATTTGGGTTTTGGTCATGCCTACGCCAGTGTCTTTTATGGTAATGGCCAGCTCATGTTCTTTTTCTGTTGCGGCCACAGTTATACTTTCTCCTTCTGGGGTAAATTTAAGTGCGTTGCTCAATAAGTTTCTTACAACAAAATCTACCATATCTTTATCGGCGTATCCCTTTAAAATAGCTTTATGGTCTATGTTCAAAGTAATGTTTTTTCGGATGGCTACCTCACGAATTAGTTCTACATTTTTTTCTAAAACTTTATTGATATCAAAAGAACGCTTATTTAGATTTTTATCGTTCATTTGATTTTTTGCCCAGTTTAAAAGGTTATCTAACAATAACTGAAGGTTTTGCGCGGTATCTTGTAAATGACTACCAAAAACTCGTCTTTCTTCTCCTGTAAGTTTGGTATTGGCATTCAAAACTTGCGTCATAGATACAATGTTACTAGTATAACCCTTAAGATCGTGAGAAATAATTGAGAAAAATTTATCCTTTATTTGAGAGGCATCTTTAAGTTCTACCTCAGATTCCTTTAGTTTACCATTTAAACGTTCTAGCTCAGCGTTTTTTATGTTTAAGGCATTTACTTGATCCTTAATAGTTTCAGTAAGTTTGGTATAACTTGTTTTAAGCTGTAGTATTTCTTGCGTACTGCTTTTGGTTTGTATAGCAGTTTCTGTTTTAAACTTATTCGCAATTACACGATTCATATCTTCAATTAGCAACTTAATGGGTTTGGTTATGTAATTTGAAAATATAAAGGCAAAAGCAACTAGGAATAAAATAGTTATCAATAGAAAGAGTATTATAAAATTTCGAATACCCTTGGATAATAGCGTAAGATCTTCTTTTAAAACTCCATGTAAACTCTCAACATCTTGATCCAATTGATTGGATAGTTCATGGATATTGTAAACTAAACCAGCATTTTCGTTGCCAATGGCAGATTCTATTTTAACTATGTCGTTAAATATTTCTTTATATCGATTTAGGACAATTATAGCTTTATGGTTCTCATCAAAGTTAGCGGCCATTCTTTCTATTAGACTGTCTGCATGTTGGTTTAACAGATTGGCATAGTGCAAATCTCCCCGTAAAAAGAAATCCTTTTCCCTTCTTCTCAACATAAGGTTTTCGCTAAGGCTTATACTGGTTACATTTTCCAATTGATGAATTTGGCTACGCATATTACCTTCCAATCCGTAATCTTTAAAACCTCGCTTTCTTTTTAAACGAATCAATTCGTTTACATTGGTATTTAATAAGGTAAGTCGCTGTTCTATGGTTTCTAACCGGAGCTCAACCACCTGACTGGTTAATTGTTGATTTTCTTTTAGTGCAACTAGGGCATTTAATGCATTGGCATAAAATTGTTGGTATTTTTTTATATTGTTAGTACTGCTTTCTAAATAAAAAGCATCTAACTTAGAATCAGACTCCAGTATTTGATTGTAAACATTAAGTACTTTAAGTCTATTAATATTAAAAACATCTACTTGTTCTTTAATATTATGCGCTAAGTTTATTTTCTCTGATGAACTAAAATAGAACAATATTACAGGTGTAGTTAATAAACAAAGCGCTGCAAATGCTAGTAAAATGCGACCTTTAATTGTATGCATTATGGGAGTATTGGGAATACCATAACGGTTTTATGTAGGAATAAGTATAAAAAAAGTAGGAAAAAGAATACAAATGGCTGAATTTATTAAATTATATAATGATAATCCTGACCCTAGGAAAATAGCTAAAATTGTAAACGTGTTAAGAAAAGGAGGGTTGATAATCTACCCAACAGACACGGTTTATGGATTGGGTTGCGACATTACCAACTCAAGGGCTTTAGAGAAAATAGCTCGTATAAAGGGTGTGAAATTGGCAAAAGCCAATTGGTCTTTTATTTGTCCAGATTTAAGTAACCTGTCAGATTACGTAAAGCAGATAGATACAAGCACGTTTAAAATCTTAAAAAGGGCCTTACCAGGACCATACACCTTTATTCTCCCCGGAAGTAATAATTTACCAAAAGACTTTAAGAAAAAGAAAACAGTGGGTATACGGGTACCAGATAATACTATTGCCAAGACTATAGTAACAGAATTGGGTAACCCAATAGTATCTACCTCAATACGAGATGATGATGATATTTTGGAGTACACCACAGACCCAGAATTAATTTTAGAAAAGTGGAACAACCTTGTAGATATAGTAATAGATGGGGGCTATGGGGATAACATTGCTTCTACCATTATAGATTTATCTGAAGGCGAGCCAGTTGTGATTAGGGAAGGTAAGGGTAATCTAGATATTCTATAAAAAAAAGCGGCTCATATTTATGAGCCGCTAATAAAGTTATAAGGTAATTTCCTTAAATTATTTTCCGCTTCCGCCAATTGCAGGATCTTTCATTCCTTCTTCGATCATGCTATAGAATTGGTCTAACTTTGGAAGTACAACAATTCTTGTTCTTCTATTCTTGCCTCGGTTAGCAGAAGAATCATTGCTTACCAATGGTACGTAGTAGCTACGTCCTGCAGCTGTCATTCTTGCTGGATCCACACCAAAATCGTTCTGTAAAATTCTTACAACAGAAGTTGCTCTTTTAGCACTTAAATCCCAGTTGTCTAATAAAACACCTTTACGGTAAGGTACGTTGTCTGTATGGCCTTCTACCAAGAATTCAAAATCTGGCTTATTGTTTACCACTTTTGCAACTTTTCCTAGTACTTGCTTAGCTTCTGCAGTTACATTGTAACTTCCACTTCTAAATAATAATTTATCAGAGATAGAAACAAAAACTACACCTTTTTCTACAGACACTTCAATATCCTCATCATCAAGGTTTCCAAGAACACCTTTAAGGCTTTGTACTAAAGATAGGTTTACAGAATCTCTTCTTGTAACAGCATCTTGTAACTTGCGAATGGTTAAATCTTTCTCTCTTAGGCTTTCTAAGGATTTTTCTAGGTTTTCTGCACCTTTTGCAGTCAACGTAGTTAAATCTCCCATGTTGTTGATCAACTCTTGATTGTTGGCCTTTAAGAAAGCGTTTTGCTCTTCTAATGCGTTCATTTTGGATGTAGCCGTTGCTTTTTCATCCAAACAATCGTTAAGCTTTACCGTTGCAGAGTTTAATAAATCTTGTGTTTCTTTATGCTTTGCTTCTAAATCTGCGTATTTCTTTTGTGAAACACAGGACCCTAATAAAAGGGCAATTCCTAAAGTACCTAGTACTATTTTTTTCATAATTATTTTAAATTTAAATTTTCGCTAGTCAATCCAAAATTATGCAAATTGACAGGTATTAACATTTAGCCTTAGTTAATCTTTTACTAAATTGTTAAAATACCTTATTTGATATACGAAGTAAGACCAAACTATGGATTTCACGAAATGGTATTTTAATATAAAATTAGCTTTTTCCCGCTTTTTATACATCTTGTGAAAGTTGGCATAAAAGCTAAAATGCGCGCGTAAAATAGCCCATGCATGTAGGCCTCTAAGTTGTAGTAAAAACCGTGCTGCCGCTATACCGTCCAAGATTAGTCGTATAAAAACAATACCAATTGCCTTATTGGTTGGTAAATTTTTTGTGATGGAGTATAACGAATTCCTAAAGTTTAAAAAGGTCTTGTGGGGGTTACTGTTTTTAAGGGTAAACCCACCTAAATGAAAAACATGACTAGCCCCTATATAATAAATTTTGTGACCTATATTTTTAGCACGCCAACATAAGTCTATTTCTTCTTGGTGTGCAAAATAGTCCTCATCAAACCCTTTTAAGGCGTTAAATACATTTTTCCTAATGAACATGCAGGCACCAGTTGCCCAAAATATTTCAATAGAATCGTCATATTGCCCTTGGTCTTTCTCAATGGTCTGAAAAATTCTACCTCTACAAAAAGGATATCCAAAGGCATCTATAAAACCGCCTCCCGCACCAGCATACTCAAAATATTCTGGTTGTTTTAAATCTAAAATTTTAGGTTGGGCAATAGCTATTTGGGGTTTGTTTAAAAATGTTTCTATTATAGGGGATAGCCAACCTTTGCTAACGGCTACATCAGAATTGAGTAAGCAATACAGATCGGCATCAATATGTTTAAGGCCTTGGTTGTAACCTCCGGCAAAACCAAAATTCTCCTTGTTTACGATGCAGTTAACCGTGGGGAAATCAGTCTCTATTAGTGCAACGGAGTTATCCGTAGAAGCATTATCTATCACGTAGATCCTAGCTTCTTTAGAGTAGTTGATTACATTGGGTAAATACTCTTTTAAAAGGGCTGCACCATTCCAGTTTAATATGACGATTGCGATATTCAAAACGGGTGCAAATTAACGGCTAAAATCAGGAATATCCTTTAGAAAAGTATAATTTTCCGTTTCTATGTTCATTAAACAGTAGTAATGCTGCAATCCGTTTGTTACCATTAAATAATCGGCATCTGCATTTAAATTATAAATAGCAATTTGGTTAAATGTGTTTTGGTCAATAGTAACCATGGGTGCTTTGCATTCTACTAACAAGGCTATTTTACCGTTTGGTTTAAATACAACCACGTCATATCTTTTTTTTAAGCCATTGATAATTAATTGCTTTTCTACATTTATTAGGGAAACGGGGTATTTCTTAATTTCTATTAAATGATGTACAACGTGCTGTCTAACCCATTCTTCTGGTTGCAGTACCACAAATTTTTTTCGGATAATGTCAAAAATATGGAGTCTATTTTCGGTATTTTTAAACCGAAACTGAAATGAATCGAAATTTAAAACTTGCATAGCGCAAAAGTCCAGTTTTTTTTTAAATGGAAGAAGTAAAAAAGATTGTCTCTGACATTAAAAATAGAAATATAAAACCAATCTATTTTTTTATGGGAGAGGAGCCTTATTATATAGATAAATTAACAGATTATATAGCCAATAACGTGCTCACGGAAGACGAAAGAGGTTTTAATCAAATGACCTTGTATGGTAAGGACACAACTATAGATCAAATTGTAGAAAATGCCAAGCGTTTTCCTATGATGGCAGAATACCAGGTTGTTTTGGTAAAAGAAGCCCAACATTTATCTAGGACTATAGATCAACTAGATGCTTACGCAAGCAATCCACAACCATCTACCGTATTGGTTATTAATTACAAGTATAAAAAACTAGACAAACGAAAAAAAGTATATAAAACCATTGCCAAAAATGGTGTGCTATTAGAAAGTAAAAAGTTATACGAGAATCAAGTTGCAGATTGGATAAGAAAAGTACTGGCCGGCAAAGGTTATAAAATTACACCTAAAGCTGCAGCATTACTGGTGGAGTTTTTAGGTACAGATTTAAGTAAAATCAATAATGAATTGGAAAAATTGTTCTTGGTATTATCCAAAGACATTGAAATATCTGCAGACCATATAGAAACCCATATTGGTATAAGTAAAGACTACAACAATTTTGAATTAAAAAAAGCAGTGGGGGAACGCGATTTTAAAAAGGCTGCGCAAATTGTAGCCTATTTTGCACAAAATCCAAAAGACAATCCCTTTTTGTTAACCGTGTCTTTATTAAATTCTTTCTTTGCCCAACTATTGGAATATCATGGCTTAAAAGACCACTCGCAAAAAGCCGTTGCAAGTGCCCTAAGAATAAGTCCATTTTTTGTAAAAGAATACCAAACTGCAGCAAGAAATTACCCTATGAAAAAAATTAGTTCCATTATTTCTGGCTTACGAGAACTAGATTTAAAGGGTAAAGGTTTAGGCGCGAGTAACCTGTCTCAAGCAGATTTGCTTAAGGAGTTATTAAACACCATTTTTTAGCAGATTATTTCTTGTCAATACCAAATTTACCAGGGCCAACCAATGCAATTACTATAAAAACAATTGCATACAAAAATGGCAATTCTTTCTTGCCAAACGGATCTGCACCATGTACTATAAATACCGCTACCAACATAGTAATGATTACAGGTATAGTTGCAAACCTGGTTTTGAATCCTAGAATGATAAAGATTGGAGCAATAAATTCTCCAACAACTGCTAGAAATAATGAGGGTGCTTCCCCAATTCCTAAGGGATTAGCAAAGGCAAAATCTCCAGAAAGCATCTTCTGTAGTTTTGGTAGCCCATGAGACATCATCATAAGGGAGGGAACAACTCTTAATAAAGCTAAACCTAAATCTTTGGTAAAAGCGTTTTTCATTAGTAGAGGGGTTTTTAATTGGTCTTTACCAAATTTAATAACAAATGGTTTATTTTAAAAACAAAACCCCAATAATACTAGTAGCCAAAAAGTGTTCTATCTCAATTTTGGAAACTTTTTAGGGGAAGCTTCGTGCATAATAGCATACACTTTTTCTACAATATCTTCTAAGCTCGGTTTAGAAAAGTAATCACCATCCGTAGCATACGCTGGCCTGTGAGCCTTTGCAGTTAAGGTTTGTGGGGCGCTATCTAGATATTGGTAACCTCCTTGCTTTTCTAAAATTTCTTGCATTAAATAAGCTGAACAGCCACCAGGTACATCTTCATCTATTATTAGAAGCCTGTTGGTTTTTTCAAGACTCTTAACACAATCATGTTCAAGATCAAAGGGCAATAACGATTGGGCATCTATAACTTCTACGTCTATACCCAAAGCCATTAATTCTTTGGCAGCTTGCTCCACAATACGTAAAGTTGAACCATAAGACAGCACCGTAATATCTTTACCTGTTTTAATGGTTTCCACTTTACCGATTGGCGTCCTATAATTACCCAAATTGTTAGGTTTTTTCTCCTTTAGACGATATCCGTTTAAGCTTTCAATTACTAAAGCAGGTTCGTTACAGGCTAGAAGGGTGTTGTAAAATCCAGCTGCTTGTGTCATGTTTCTAGGAACTAAAATATTCATTCCTCTTAATAAATGAACCAGGCCTCCCATTTGCGAGCCAGAATGCCATATACCTTCTAAACGGTGTCCTCTGGTACGGATAATAAGCGGAGCCACCTGTTTACCTACCGTACGGTAGCTTAATGTAGCCAAATCATCACTTAATGTTTGCAGGCCATAAAGAATGTAGTCTAGATATTGTATTTCGGCTATAGGTCTTAAACCTCTCAAGGCCAATCCAATACCTTGGCCAACAATAGTGGTTTCTCTAATACCAGTGTCTGCTATTCTAAGTTCTCCATATTTTTCTTGAAGACCTTCTAATCCTTGGTTAACATCACCAATATTTCCAACATCTTCTCCAAATACTAAAGTGTTCGGATATTTTTCAAAAAGCTTGTCAAAATTATCCCTCACAATGATCCTACCATCTACCATTTCTGCCTCATCATCGTATTGTGGTATAATGGCTTTTACATCTGTAGCTTTTTGGTTGTATCCATTATATAAGTGAGAACTATATTCTTCTTGCTTGTTTGCCAGATACTTGTTTAACCAATCAACAAAATTTTGCTTAGAAGGTGTGTTTTCTCCAATAACATAACGTAATGCCGTTCTAGCAATACTCGCAATATTCTTTTTAATTGGTTCTTCTATCGCAATTAAATCATTTTTTAATTTTTGAATAAAAACCTTATTGCTGCTTTCTGCGGCTAATTTATCTAAATGTTGTACCAATTCTTTCTTAGTGGCAATTATTGGGGCCAAAAATTCTGACCATGCCTCCTTTTTAGCGCTTCTAACAGCTTGCTTGCAAGACTTTTCTAATTCCTTAAGTTCAGTTTCGTCTGCAATATTATTGGCCAATATCCATTCTTTGAAACGCTTGTTGCAATCATTTTCCTTTTCCCATTCTAAACGTTCGGCACTTTTATAGCGTTCATGAGACCCAGAGGTGGAGTGTCCTTGCGGTTGTGTTAGTTCAGTAACGTGTATTAAAATGGGTACATGCTCTTCTCTGGCAATGTCACTTGCATTTTCATAGGTATGTATTAATGCGGTATAATCCCAACCACGAACTTTTAATATTTCATACCCTTCATTTTCCTCGTCTCTTTGAAAGCCTTTTAAGACTTCTGAAATATCACTTTTTGTAGTGTGATATTTTGCAGGTACGGAGATGCCGTAATCATCGTCCCAAACGCTGATTACCATAGGCACTTGTAAAACCCCTGCTGCATTTAATGTTTCAAAGAAATGACCTTCACTAGTACTGGCATTACCAATGGTACCCCAAGCTACTTCATTTCCATTATTAGAAAAGTTGGTTTGGTCAATACCTTTTACGTTTCTAAATATTTTAGATGCTTGCGCTAACCCCAATAACCTAGGCATTTGGCCAGCAGTACAAGAAATATCTGCACTACTGTTGGGTTGTTCTGTTAAGTTTTTCCAAGAACCATCTTCTTGTATACTATGTGTCACAAAGTGGCCGCCCATTTGCCTACCTGCGCTCATGGGTTCTTTTTCAATATCAGTGGTAGCATATAGTCCATGAAAAAAAGCTTTTGGGGTTAACTCTCCTAAAGCCATCATAAATGTTTGGTCCCTGTAATATCCACTTCTAAAATCACCATCATGAAAAGCCCTGGCCATGGCCAATTGCGGTAATTCTTTGCCATCGCCAAATATTCCGAATTTTGCCTTCCCGGTCAATACTTCCCTTCTTCCCAATAAACTACATTCCCTACTGGTTACCGCCACGCGATAATCGTTTAGGATTTGACTTTTAAAATCATCAAAAGAAATTTCGCTACTGGTTTTTGGGTCTGTATTCATGTATATGGTACTTTTTTGCGAAAGTAATAAATTTTGACATGAAAAACTAGTAGAATGAACCCTAATAAAATGATAAAATTATAATATATACCTCTATAAAATAAGCATTCAATAATTCAACCTTGGTTTGATAAGGGTTTATTGCGAATAATATAATTTAAAACCATTTTCTGGTAAATAAACCAATCAATGTTTTTGGACTTACCGTAACTATGAATCGAATAGATTTTTCATACTCTGGCTGGGCAATTTCCCAACCTTTATTGCTATAAACCGGTAGATATAATTCAAAATAATCCGTTACTAAATTAAGACGGACTCCAGAGTCATACGCAAACCATGCAGATTCACCTCTATCTGCAATAAATCCTACATCGCCATACAGTTCTATCCACCTCCAGACATTAATACTTCCGTTTAAGGTTGCAATCCAATCGCTACCAAATTGATCTTCGTATTGTGTTTTAAAGCCCCCTTCTGCAATAATTATCTGTTGACTGGTTAAGCCAGAAGACTCTGAGCGGCCAAGGTAGTTTAGGTCAAACATGTAATCCGTAGGGCGGTCTAACGCAAAACTGAAAAAATCTGAATTGGTCTTGTTTCTAATAAATTTACCTGCAAAAAAGCGTAGATTTAATTGTCGGTTACTTTCAAATAAGCGTCTATACTCTAATTCAACCGATACTTTTGTAAACTGTGCAGCATGCTGAAAGTCAATAGTTCCAGACCGATAATTAATTAAATTGTTGTTGTAATTTAAATAACGGGCGTTAAATACACTATAATCTGGATTATTTTCTAGATCTAGATCTATGTCATCATTTCGCAAAACGTTCTCACCTATATTTCTAAATACGTTTCTATGTCTTAGGGTTAGTATTTGCCTTTTGTTGGAACGTAAATCTTCTGGGCGCCATGCAAAACTCATAAATGGCGTTAAGGTGCTAAATCTAGAGTTTTCTTGAAAATGCGAAGTGCCACCAGATACGCCGTAATTGGATACATATAGACCAGATTTACCATGATATTTTCTATACCTAAGGCTTGCCCTGCCCACCATTGTTTTTTCTGCAAAGGAATAGGTAGGCGAGATGTCATACGTAAAAGGACGCTCTAGAAAAGGTTTGTTGTAAAGTCTTAAACCTGGAGTTAGCCCATCATAAATATTAAAATTGGCAATGGGCACGTAAAAGACTTGATTGTAATATGGGTTCTCCGTATCCTTGAAAAAAGTAAACTTTAATTTTTTATTGCTGCTAAAAAAACCGTTTAAGGTTTTCCAATTATCCCTTTGATTAAATTCTGGAATTTTTTGGTCGTAATTCAATACCAATTTCTCCGCACCAGCTCTGGGTAGGGTAATGGTTCTACTCGTATCTATATCTTTAAACCAATACTTAGCAACAACCGTATCGTTTTTTAAACCAAATAGACTAATAGGTACATTTGTTCCTGTCTTGTTTTTTAAGGTAAAGGTTACAGAATCTTCTGTTTTTTTAAGATTTTTTATTTTAAAGTCAATCTTAGCTCTGGTCTTCACGTACTCATTAAAAAACCACGACACATCATCATCTGAGCAAGCTGTTAAAACCGCCTCAAAATCACTTACATTGGTTCTACTAGCTAACTTATGAACATTATAAAAATCTATAATTGTACTGTCTACCCGTTCTTTTCCAATATAATTGGCCAAATAGGCCAAACCAGACCCGGCCTTGTATCTATTGGCTATTTTTTGATTGAATTTTATGAGCGAATCGTTTGGTGTGGTAAGGCTTTGATCAATGTTGCTCCTAGAGGGTAACATTTGTAGTAACGTATACTGCTCATTAAAATCCATTTTGGCCAAATGAAAACCCTTTACTCCCCAAATATTGGCAAGTTTCCCAATCAATTTTTGGTCTGGATAAAACTCCTCTACAAACTTTATGGTCAAATAATTTGCAATAGCATCATTAACCCATCTTTCTTTTCTAGGATCCATGAACAACGTTTCCTCCAAAAAGCTATTTAAACTGGTCTTTAGGTATGCCATTTCAAATTGAAATTGCTCATCATAAGGTCTTATAAAAGAAGGTAGTTGATTTAGACCATAAAGTGGATTTTTCTTATACTCATAAGAGCTTACCAGCAGGTTGCCATGAGGATATTGCCCTAAATTGTCCGTAATATATTTATTGATACGGTTTATGGATATACCTTGGGCAATTTCATCATACCTAACAGCATCTAAATCTGTGGTAACTTGAAGATAAGGGGTAATATGAGTAGTAAACGCCTTTGTTTTATCAAGAATAACTACAGCATTTTTACGCTTTATGGCAGAAAGGGCCACATTTTGTCCTTGTGGAAACTTGCTAACATTTTGGTACTTGAAATTACTGGCAAAATATAGGTTAGGAGGAAACGTTAAGTCTATTCTGGTATCCATAACCTCCGTATATAAATCTTCTAAACCCTTGTTGGGATATAGGTGCCATTCCCCATCATAAACAGCAGGTGTTAAATACCAATCTTTTAAATAATACCCGCCGTCATTTCTGTGTCCATAACCCGTAAATTTTGCTTCGGGTAAACGGAGCAAATACCTAAAGTTGAGTTCAACAGTTTGGTTAGGGGGTAGTGGCTTTTTTAATTCAATTTTTAAAATATCAGCGTGTACGGTTCTGTCCCAAGAAATGTTGGTGTTTGCACTATCTTTTATGTAAGTTATTTTGGTAAAGCCCCTTTCGTGGGGTTTTGCCAAGTGTAACCTACGGTCAAAATCTTCACCAAAACGCTTAGATAACGCTGTGGTATTGCTGCTGTAGGCATTGTTCCAATCATTAAAATATAGCGTATTCAACGTATCCTGAGAGTTGTTGAAATACCTAAAATTTTGCTTAATGGATATTACCTTGGTAGAGTCTTTTAAAATAGCACTAATATTATTGGTATGCTGGGCAGTAACCGCCATAGCAACCAAACAAAAAACTATAAATGAAAACTGTCTTACCAAACGTATAACCAAAAATTGGAATTAAAAATTAGGGCTAAGGGTATTGCCTTTGTAAAAAGCGTCTATGATTTCTACCACTTCATCCGCTGTATCTACTATCTTTATTAAATCTAAATCTTGCGGACTTATATTTTTAACCGTTAACATAGTATTCTTTATCCAGTCTACCAAGCCCGACCAAAAATCGGTTCCCACTAATATAATAGGAAATTTATGGATTTTGTTGGTTTGGATTAAGGTCATAGCCTCAAAAAGTTCATCTAACGTTCCAAAACCACCTGGCATAACCACAAAACCTTGAGAATACTTCACAAACATTACCTTTCTTACAAAAAAGTAATCAAAATCTAAACTTTTGTCCGGGTCTATAAAAGGATTGTCATGCTGTTCAAACGGTAAATCTATGTTTAAACCAACAGAAGTACCGCCTGCCAAATTTGCACCTTTGTTACCTGCTTCCATTATACCTGGACCACCACCGGTTATAACACCATAACCGGCTTCTGCAATTTTCTTGGCGGTATCTACCGCTAATTCATAAAAAGGAGCCCCCGGTTTTGTCCTAGCGCTTCCAAAAATGGAAACACATGGCCCTATTTGGCTCATTTTTTCAAATCCATTTACAAATTCGCCCATTATTTTAAAAAGGGCCCAAGAGTCATTCGTTTTAATTTCGTTCCAACCTTTGTGGTGTTTTTCTGTACGCATATCTTAACTTGCTTTTGCAATATTCTTTTTGGCTAGTTCTAGTTCTTTTTTTAAGAATTTAGCCGTATAACTTTTAGTGTTTTTTACAACTTGTTCCGGTGTGCCATTGGCGACAACATCGCCACCACCCTTGCCACCTTCATATCCAATGTCTATAATGTAATCTACCATTTTTATTACATCTAGATTATGTTCAATGACCAATACCGTATTTCCTTTGTCTACCAATTTATCTAAAACTTCCATCAGCACACGGATGTCCTCAAAATGTAAACCAGTGGTGGGCTCGTCCAAAATATAAAAGGTATTTCCGGTATCTCTTTTAGATAGTTCAGTGGCCAATTTTACACGCTGGGCTTCTCCACCAGAAAGTGTGGTAGATTGTTGCCCTAAACTTATGTAGCCCAAACCTACATCTTTTAAAGTTTTTAATTTTCTGAAAATCTTAGGAATATGTTCAAAGAAATCTACAGCTTCATTAATTGTCATTTCCAAAACGTCTGCTATGGATTTTCCTTTATACCTGATTTCTAAAGTTTCTCTATTAAACCGTTTGCCGTTACAGGTTTCGCACTCCACATAGACATCTGGCAAAAAGTTCATTTCTATTACCTTTAGACCACCACCCATACAGGTTTCACAGCGTCCGCCGGCAACGTTGAAGCTGAACCTACCAGGTTTGTAACCACGTATGGTTGCCTCTGTTGTCTTTGCGAACAATGAACGTATTTCACTAAAAACCCCGGTATATGTGGCTGGGTTAGATCTTGGTGTACGGCCTATAGGTGATTGGTTTATATCTATGACCTTATCTATGTGTTCCAATCCTTTTATGGATTTGTAGGGCATTGGTTTTTTAACGCCATTAAAGTAATGTGCGTTCATGATAGGGTAGAGGGTCTCGTTTATTAAAGTTGACTTTCCACTGCCGGAAACACCGGTTACACCAATCATTTTACCTAATGGGAATTTAACCGTTA
Organism: Croceivirga radicis; assembly: GCF_002072105.2. GTDB lineage: Bacteria > Bacteroidota > Bacteroidia > Flavobacteriales > Flavobacteriaceae > Croceivirga > Croceivirga radicis. The sequence goes on along the minus strand of NZ_MTBC01000003.1, from coordinate 97,504 downwards.
CATTTTTAAGGTTGTTACCGGTACATCCTGTAAGTGTAATGTTTTTACCCGTGCCTTTACGTCTTTTTTCTGGAACTGGAATTTCCATTTTCCCAGTGATGTATTGGGCTGTAAGGGTTTGGTGTAGTTTTAATTCTTTTGGTGGACCTTCAGAAATAATTGTACCGCCATGTTTGCCTGCTTTGGGCCCAATATCTATTACATGGTCTGCGGCCTCAATCATATCCTTGTCATGTTCTACCACAATAACTGAATTTCCTATATCTCTCAACGAAACTAAAGAATTAATTAAGCGTTCATTGTCCCGTTGGTGTAATCCAATACTGGGTTCGTCTAAAATGTAAAGAACGCCAACCAATTGAGAACCAATCTGTGTTGCTAATCTAATTCTTTGAGCTTCGCCACCAGAAAGCGTTTTAGATCCTCTGTTTAGAGAAAGGTAATCTAGACCAACATCCAATAAAAATTGAATACGGGTTCGTATTTCTTTAACAATTTCTTCGGCAATTTTTTTCTGATTACCGCTCAAAGATTGTTCAAACGTGGTAAAAAAGTTAGCCAACTCAGCAATGTCCATATGTGCCAATTGGGCAATATTTTTTTCACCGACTTTAAAATATAAAGATTCTTTGCGTAAACGTGCTCCTTCACAAGTAGGGCAAGGTACCTTATCCATATATTCCTTGGCCCACCGCTTTATAGACGTACTATTGGCTTCGTTATATTGCGCTTTTATAAAATTCGAAATTCCCTCATAATCAATTTTGTAGTCGCGTTTAACACCTAGCGTTTTAGAATTGACAGAAAAACTTTCTTTACCACCATTTAAAATTACGTCCATTGCCTCTTGTGGAATATCCGTAATTGGTGTATCCAAGTTAAAATTGTAGCGCTGAGCAATAGTTTCTAACTGCTTAAAGGCCCATGATTTCTTGTAATTTCCCAAAGGCGCAAAACCACCGCTTTTAATCGAAAGCTTACTATTTGGAATAATTTTTTTCTCATTTACCTCAAAAACATGTCCTAAGCCATTGCATTCTGGGCACATTCCTTTTGGAGAATTAAAAGAAAACGTATTGGGTTCTGGAGTAGGGTAACTAATGCCAGAAGAGGGGCACATTAAGTCCCTACTAAAATATCTAGGTTCATCAGTTCCTTCTTCTAATACCATTAACACATTGTTACCACTGTACATTGCGGTATTAATGGTCTCCATTAATCGTTTATCAAAATCCTCGCCTTGTCCTACCTTTAAACGGTCTATTACAATTTCTATGTCGTGGGTTTTGTAACGATCTACTTTCATGCCCTTAACAATATCCTTGACCTCTCCATCTACACGAACTTTTACAAACCCCTGTTTGCCAATTTGTTCAAAAAGTTCACGATAATGTCCTTTCCTAGATTTAATTATTGGGGCCAATACATTGATTTTCTTGTTGGCATAGCTCTCGGTAATCAACGTTTTAATTTGCTCATCGCTGTAGCTAACCATTTTTTCGCCAGTTGCGTAACTGTAGGCATCTCCGACCCTAGCGAACAACAAACGTAAAAAATCATAAATTTCGGTTATGGTGCCCACCGTAGATCTAGGAGATTTGGATGTTGTTTTCTGTTCAATAGCAATTACCGGAGACAAACCATCAATCTTATCTACATCTGGCCGCTCAAGACCACCAAGAAATTGTCTGGCATAGGCAGAGAAAGTTTCTATGTATCTCCTTTGGCCTTCTGCGTATATTGTATCAAAAGCCAATGAAGATTTACCACTTCCGCTTAAACCGGTTATAACAACCAATTTATCTCTAGGAATGGTAACATCAATGTTTCTTAAATTGTGAACGCGGGCTCCGCGAACTTCAATATTTTCTTCGTAGTTAATCATAGCACAAGATGCTAAAGTAAGCAATTGAAGTTTAAATTGGAAGTTGGTATATGTTGCTTATTTGTTAATTGATGTCTTATTTTTAGACAAATAATTGAATTAGATTTTAGAACGATGAAAATATTAGGAATTGGATCTAGGATAGACCATCCAGACTACGGTAAGGGAGTGGTTACCAACGTAACTTCCAAACATTATTGGGTAACTTTTTTAGAAAAAGGTCTTGAAACTATTGATTTAGATTGTGATTTTGAAACCATTGAAGCCGTAGAGGGCGAAGTTGACACGGTAAGTTTTTTTGAGGTAGAGCGCTCTTTAGTTAAAATATTGGAGAAATGGAGTGATACCCACGAGAAAGTAGCTTTAGCAGATAAATGGAAAGGTGGAAAATTAATTTTGGAACCTAACGGAGCAACTTCTAACAAAGAAATGCCGATAGACACTTTTTTTCATAAAATAGTTATGGTAAGGGATAGGTTGCGTGTGATGGAACAAAAAATTAACAGCAGTAAAAATCTAGATGATCAAGAAAAAATAGATTTGCAGCAATACATTACACGAGTATATGGATCTTTAACAAGTTTTAATGTTTTGTTCAAATCTAAAAGTGATGGCTTTGTTGGCGAAAAAGGTAAATAACAAGAAAGGATGCTAAACGGCATCCTTTTTTTCGCTTAAATATTTCCAATACCTTTTTGGTACATGTTGTTGATGTAATTTTTTGTTTATCCTAGATTTTATATTGGTACTATTGAAGTAATTGGTCCAAAGGTTTTGGTACTGGTACTCGTTTTCTTCGAATACCTCACTTTTTCTAGTTCTATTAAAATGAATCTCATTTAATTCCAGATCAACCATTTCTACCTTATGTAAATCATAGTAGATACCATATTTTCTTTTGGTGTCATATATTAACCATTCTTGGTCTGCATATCTGTTTTTAAAGTGCTTGGATATTAAGGGCAAAACGTTAAAATCTGGCTCTATATTGGCAAAATAAATTTGGTCTTTAGTTAGTTGAAACCGTACAAAAGCTTCCATTCTGTGTTTTTCCCTACCCACTTTTTTCGCTAGCTGGCTAATATGTAGGGCGGAGGCGTCTCCATAATCTATGCCTTTAAAGTTTTGCTGTGCCATCATTGTTTTGATAAAACAATAAAGAATGAATTCAATCCCTTCATTTTCACTTAAAAAGGCAAAATAAATGGAGGTTAGCGTGTTGTAATTTTTTTTCTTTAGCCCGTTCCAAACACGTTCCGCTTTGGAATTGTCGGTAAAAACGGTCTCCGTATTTGAAAACAATCCGCTTTGGGCTTGGTATTCTTTCTGTATATCGGCTACATGGAGTTTTTCTTCAAAAGCTATAAATACGGTAGTTAAAAAGCCGTTGAAACTTCCATCGTATACAAGGGTGGTTGCAAAAGAATTCATGATAATAGAATTAACTGTATTAATTAAATAGCGAAAGTTGGGTACTAAAATTACTACGGAACTTTCCCGTTGAATTTTGTAAAATTAAACCTTTAATTCGCTCTGCGGGCAAGTCTTTCCTAACTTGGTCTTTGGCCGTACAACGAATAAAATATTGGGCTCTGTTAAGGGCAACCCCAAGTTTTTTAAGGTGCTCCCAATTTAATTTTCTGTATTTTCTAGCTTGTATAATTTTATGGGCAGATTTTACCCCCAACCCTGGAATTCGCAACAACATATGTTTCTCTGCCGTATTAATATCTACAGGAAATAGATGCAAGTTTCTTAAGGCCCACGATAATTTTGGGTCTACATCTGGATCTAAATTAGGATGATTTTTGTCTAGTATTTCGGTTATGGAAAAACCGTAAAACCGCAATAACCAATCTGTTTGGTACAAACGGTTTTCCCTTAACATGGGCACCTGACTAGTAACACTTGGTAAGCGTTCATCTTGGATTACAGGTACATAACCAGAGTAGTAAACCCGCTTCATATGAAATTGCTTGTAATAATAAGTGGCAGAATACATGATGTCTTTATCTGTTTCTCCCGTGGCTCCAACAATCATTTGCGTGCTTTGTCCAGCAGGTGCATATTTTGGAGTGCTTTTTATTATTTTTCTTTCATTATTGTAACGGATAAGTTCGTTCTTAACCTTTAGCATGGGTTTGGTAAAATCTTCGTGCTTTTTTTCTGGGGCCAATAGTTTAAGACCAGAGATTGTGGGTACTTCAATGTTTACAGATAACCGATCGGCATACAGGCCAGCCTCATACATTAATTCATCACTACAACCGGGTATGGATTTTAAATGGATATAACCGTTGAAATTTTCTTCTAATCGTAATTTTTTGGCCACTTGAACCAAACGCTCCATAGTGTGGTCTGGACTTTTAAATATTCCGGAACTTAAAAAAAGACCTTCAATATAATTTCTGCGGTAAAAATTAATAGTAAGGTCTACCACTTCTTGAATTTTAAAGGCAGCACGTTTTACATCGTTACTTTTACGGGTAACACAATAAGCACAATCGTATATGCAATGATTGGTCAAGAGTATTTTTAAAAGTGAAACACATCGACCATCCTCGGTATAACTATGGCAAATACCCATGCCAGTGCTATTGCCAAGACCCTTATTGGTATTTTTTCTGTTACTGCCGCTGCTGGCACATGAAACATCATATTTGGCGGCATCTGCAAGGATGTTCAATTTTTCCTTAATACGTTCAAAATTCACAGCTTTAGGTTTTTATCCAAAAATATGGAAAAATTCCAATTAATGGAAAATATCCAAATTTATTTTTGGAAATATTCCTAATCTAGTATATTTGGATATGGAAAATGAACTTACCTTAAAGCGTTTTGTAGAATTAAGGCGTGATTTAGGCTACACCCAAGCTGAATTCGCTGCTATGATTGGTGTAAAAAATACCACGGCAGATATCGAGAGAGGGCGTACCAAATTGTCTGGCAAAGTGGTGGCAGAACTTCTACGCCAGTTTAAAATAAATCCCCTTTGGTTATATGGGGATAGTGAAAATAAGCACTTGGACACCAACAAGGTAAGTGTAATACCTAAAGTGGTAACCGTAGACAATTCTGAACAAGATAACATGGTGTTGGTAAATGCCAAAGCCGCTGCAGGTTATCCTCAGAACATTCAAGATACTAGCTGGTACCAGCAACTACCAGCTTTTGATTTGCCTATTCCGGAATTTAGAAATGCAACCTACAGGGGTTTCCAAGTAGAAGGGGATAGTATGTTACCCAATTTAAGACCAGGAGAATGGGTGTTGGCAAAAGCAATAGAGCATATAGATTACATAAGTGCCAATAAAATGTATGTAGTGGTTTTACATGATTCTGTCATGGTAAAGAAAATAGAAAAAAGGCCTAATTCAAATAATATTACTTTAATCTCCTTAAATGAGGCTTACCCACCTTATGAAATAAAGCCTTTTCAAATTCAAGAGATTTGGGAGGTTAGTAGCAAACTTACGTTTAATGTAGATGCTACAACAGATCGTGGGTTATTGCGCCAATTGCAAGAATCTATGGAAGAACTAAAACGACAAGTGGGGCAGGGAACTACTTAATTTATAGGTTGGCCATAGGTTACAAAAGAAAGTCCTTGCTGGCCTTGGGTAGAAATCATGACCGCTTCAAATAAAGGGGTGATGGTATTTTGTTCTGTAGCCCATTCAAAAATAAAATTGGCCCCCGTACCGCCTTCTTCGTCTTTTTCATTGATTACAATGTGTACGGTTTCCATTGGAGCTAGAGCAAAAGGTTTGGTTACGTACTCATGTAATGCTTTCCCTTTAGTATCATAAAAAGTTGCCTTTTCTATATATACGGGATGTTTAGCATCTCTATTTCTTAAACTTATGGTAGAGGTTAAATTATGCGTAGTATGTTCTGAGTAGCTATAGACCTCTGAATAGACAGATAAATATGTTTTACCGTTTATTTTAAGACTATCTACCGGTAATTGAGCCACAGGTTTATCGGACAGATCTGTTCTTTTAGGGTCCTCTTCTCTAACGGGTAAATTGCAATTCATAAGACTAATCAAAAGCAATGAAATACAACCTAATGTGAATTTATGTGTCATAATACTACAAATATGGCGAAAATAAGGGTTAGTTGTGCCCGGCTACATTTCCCATATTTAGATTAAAAGGTCCTAATTTGTGAGATTTGGGTAAAAAGGCCCCACTTTCGGTTACCAGCCAGTCGTCCCATGTGGCTTCTAGTCCGCCTATGGGAATAATACTTACCCACATTTTGAAGCTTTTGGGAAAGCCATTTTCATCTAAAATCCATAAGTAACTATCACCTGGGGTAGACCCACCCTCCATATAAGTAACCATTAAACCTTTTGAGCCATCTTCTAATTCTACCATTGTGCGTTTTGTGCCTTTATCTAAAACTTTATAAGGAGCTACTAGCCAAAAAGAATCGTTGTTAAAATTAGCTATACCTTTTGCTATAAGTTCTTGTTTTTCTGTTTTTTGAAGGTTTTTAGGCGCAAGTACTTTTGATTTTTGAGGAAAACTTAGGTTTAGTAATAGTTTGGTGTCGCCCATAGTCATTTGTACTAATCCCTTTTTTTTATCCCACTGATATTTATTTTTTCCATTCTGGAAACTCCATTCTAAATGTCGCGTATTTTTATATGCCGTATGGTTTAGCCTGGTTAGCATTTCCTGTGCTAAAATATCTGCTTCTTTAGAAGGATTGATCGCTGGTTGTTTTTCATGTATGATTAAGCCTAAAATGCCTAAAACAACAAGTAATACTAGAAGTAAAACCCCAATCCATTTAAAAAATTTACGCATCTTTTTTTTTACTAAAATAGCGTATTGATTTAAGATTTGCTGGTTTGTTCACTATAGGTGCTCTCAAAAATCTTATCCGCATTGGCGGCTTCAAATCCTTCTCTACGCATAGCGGTGGTCAATTCTTCTGCCGGCAAATGGGCAAATTGGGGTAAGGGTAATCGTTCCGCAAATTCTACGTAGCTACCACTTATTTCTTTAGTTGTACCGTCAGCAAAAGTTGCCAGAATCATTTTAGCTACAGAGCTACTTTGTTTAAGCAATCCATCCGCACTAATTTTAATCTTTGATCCAGAATCATTTAATACAATTCCATTTTTTTCAAGGAATGTATTAAAGGTGTTAAGATTGTTGTAGGGTGTTGGTAATGCATGAACGCTAATGGTGTAATGATTTAGGTAATATCTGTTGTAAATAACCCAAGCAGCATATTCACTCTCTTTAGCCAATGCGTTGTAGTCTTCTAAAGTAGGTAGTTCCCACAAAGGCTTATAGAAAAAGTCGCCAACGGCTTTTACATCATCCAAATCAATAGAATCAATGGGGTCTTTAGTAACCGCATCTGTGTAGTTATGAATTATTGCTTGTGTTTCTTTTGAAAGGTCTTTTACCCGTAGTTCACTAATGAATATTCTGGGATATTCTGGACTTGGTGGGGCATACCAAAAGGCATCTAACTTTTTTTGTTCAAAAAAATAAGGTTCCATTTTTTTATAACCATGGTGCAGAAAAATCTTTTCAAAAGAGGCTATTCCAAGATTAGGAACGCCCAATGTTCTAAAGGCAATATGGTCGTTTAAAATGTCTTCTTCTTTATTAATGATCCCCTGATTTAACATGGCCGTAACAATATGGTTTACATCAGGGACACTTTTTTTATATGGAGTAAATAGGGCATCTAAAATACCATCTAAAGCAACATCTTTGTTAAATATCATAACATAAAGTTTGTGAATTGTTACAAATATAAAATATTAAACCTCGTAAAAAACAAACCCATGAATCTACAGTGCTAATAAAATCTAAGCTTTTGATTTTAAAAGATTTCCTGTTAGTTATATCTAGACTAGACTGCGGAAACCATGAGACAATAGTTTATAGCCGTTACAAGCAAAGCTTAAAAACCTACCGCTTTATCATCACCCCTTTTATCTGCACCACCTTCTAATTTACCATTTGGTAAAACTTTTATGGCATCTACTTTTCCAATAATACGCGTTCTGCCTTCTAGAATGGAATATCCTTTTGATTTTAATTGAGCCTTTAATTCATTAGAAAACCCTTGTTCTTCAAACATAATCATATCTGGCAACCACTGATGGTGAAATCTTGGAGCGTTCACGGCTTCTTGCATACTAAGTTCGTGTTCGTATACATTTAAAATGGTTTGCGCAACTGCTGTAATGATGGTAGAACCTCCCGGAGTGCCTACTACCATGTATAAGTTGCCATCTTTTTCTACAATGGTAGGAGACATACTGCTTAGCATTCTTTTTTCGGGGGCAATACTATTGGCTTCTGCACCTATTAGGCCAAACATATTTGGTATGCCTGGCTTAGCGCTAAAATCGTCCATTTCATTGTTTAAGAAAAAACCCAATTCGTCTGAATACAATTTAGATCCGTAAGCGCCATTGAGAGTAGTAGTTACAGAAACTGCGTTACCTTCTGTGTCTACAATAGAGTAATGGGTAGTCTCATCACTTTCAATAATTTTAATATTACCTCTAGAAATACTATCAGATGGGGTAGCCTTATCAAAAGAAAAATTGGCCATTCGCTTTTTTAGATAATTTTCAGAAGTCATCTCTTGTGTAGGGATGGTTACAAAATCTGGGTCTCCTAAAAAATAGTTGCGATCGGCATAGGCTCTTCTGGCAGCTTCTGTAAAGAGCCGAATGTTCTTTGCGGAATTATGGCCATAGGCTTTGATATCATGGTCTTCCATCATTTTAAAAATCTGGTTCATGGTAATTCCACCGCTACTGGGTGGACTCATGCTTATGATTTTAAGGTCCTTGTAGTTAAAAACAATAGGGTTACGCCACTTAGCTTCATATTTGGCTAAATCTTCCGTGGTAATATAACCACCATTGCTTTGGATAAAGTTGGCCAACTTTTCGGCAATTTCTCCCTTGTAAAATCCGGCTTTCCCATCTTTTTGAATTTTAGTAAGTGTAGCTGCCAAAGCTGGATATTTTATGGTATCGCCTACTTTAAAAATTGAAGCAAACTTGGTACTATCTCCGTTAACAGCAATAAATTGTTCTCGAGTGTTTTCTAAACGCTTGGCTTGCTTTTTTGTTACTATAACGCCCTTATTGGCCAATGCTATCACCGGTTCAAAAATCTCCTTTAAAGAAAGTTTGCCAAATTTTTCATGGGCAGCAATTACCCCAGCCACCGTGCCAGGAACACCAACGGCAGTAGCGCCAACGGTACTCATATCTGGCACTACATTACCAACGGAATCCAAATACATGTCTTTATGGGCTGCCAAAGGCGCTTTTTCCCTATAATCCAATGCCCCAACGGTGCCATCTGCTTTTCTATAGACCATAAAACCACCACCTCCTAAATTACCTGCAAACGGGTAGGCTATGGCCAGCGCCATTTCGGTGGCAACCATGGCATCAAAAGCATTTCCTCCTTTTTGCATTATTTCTACGCCAATTTGTGCAGCTTCTTCCCTTGCCGCTACTACCATGGCGTTCTCTACTACCAATCCAGTAGGTGCTACGTGTTTAGGGGAGGTTTTACAGGCATGGAATACTAGACTAAGTAGTAAAACGGCGATTATTCTTGGCATAACTGGTGGTATTTATTTTTTGAAAAGGTAATCAATTCGTTAAAAAAACTAAGAAATTCCGCTTCAAAAGCATTGTAATGGGTTTGTAGATCTGCTATGGCTAGGTTCATTTTACTTTTATTGTTGGTGCGCTTGTTCATACCATTTAAAACTCTAGATATTCCGTCTAGATTACTATAGTTTAGCAACCAATTATCTGCAATCATGTACGGCATCATCCGTTGTGTGCTTTTTGGAAGTATTTCATAATTGTCATGTAAAAGACCATAAAAATCATCTACAAACGTATCTAAAGGAATAGAGCTGTAATTGGTCCAATTTTTGGCTAAAAAGTGATCGTAATAGATATCTACTATTACCCTGCTGTAATGGCCATAATTCTTGTGCAATCGTTTACTACTTTTCTTTGGGGTGGGGTGGCTATCCGTAAAGGTATCAATTGCCCTATGCAATACAATCCCTTTTTGAATGTTAACAGGTAGGTGTTTGTATTTGTTTGCCCGTATTTGGTCTGCAATAAAATTACCAATGGTAATTTCTGGATGGTTAAACGATAGGTAAACATGGGCCAAAAAGTTCATAGACCTATTTTATATGATCAATAACCGAATTTACAAAGAAGAAACACGAACTACGTAACATCATTTTATATTTGCACAAACTTTCTTAACAAATGACATTAATAAAATCTATATCTGGTATAAGAGGAACCATTGGTGGTGCTCCAAACAATAACCTAACACCAATTGATGCGGTAAAATTTGCAGCTGCCTATGGCTCTTGGTTAAAAGACTATTCAGGAAAAGAAAAACTAACCGTTGTAATTGGTAGAGATGCCAGACTTTCTGGTGAAATGATTCAGAATCTAGTGGTTTCAACTTTGGTAGGTTTGGGTATAGATATCATAGATTTGGATTTAAGCACTACGCCAACCGTGGAGATTGCGGTACCCTTAGAAAAAGCCGATGGGGGCATTATTCTAACGGCCAGTCATAACCCAAAACAATGGAATGCACTAAAATTATTGAATGAAAAAGGTGAATTTTTAAATGCGGAAGAGGGAGCCAAAATACTTGCAATTGTAGAAGCGGACGATTTTGATTTTGCTACAGTAGATGATTTGGGAGCGGTTACAAAAAACGACGCTTATTTTGATATTCACGTGGATGAAGTATTAAATCTTTCCTTAGTTGATGCCGATGTTATTAAAGCCAAAAAGTTTAAAGTAGTGGTAGATGGGGTAAACTCTACCGGCGGTATTGCAATACCAAAGTTACTGGAAGCTTTAGATGTAGAAGTGGTAAAATTGTATTGTGAACCTACAGGTCATTTTCCACACAATCCAGAACCTTTAAAAGAGCATCTAGGAGATATATGTAAAAAAGTGGTAGAAGAACAAGCAGATTTTGGTATTGTAGTAGACCCAGACGTAGACCGTTTGGCATTTATTAGCAATGACGGGGAAATGTTTGGCGAGGAATACACCTTGGTTGCTTGTGCAGATTATGTTTTAGGTAAAACACCGGGCAGTACGGTTTCTAACTTATCGTCTTCTAGGGCTTTAAGAGACATTACGGTAAAACATGGTGGTAGCTATGAAGCTGCTGCGGTGGGAGAGGTTAACGTAGTTACCAAAATGAAAGAAAACAAAGCAATTATTGGAGGTGAAGGTAATGGTGGTATTATCTACCCTGAAAGTCATTATGGTAGGGATGCCTTAGTAGGCACGGCATTATTTTTAATGTTAATGGCAGAAAGGGGAGGCACGGTCGCAGAATTGCGAGCCAGTTATCCTAGTTATTTTATGAGTAAGAAAAAAATTGAGTTAACACCAGAATTAGATGTAGATGGTTTGTTAAAGACCATGTATGAAAAATACCAAAACGAAGAAATATCCAATATAGATGGTGTAAAAATTGATTTTGCAGAGAATTGGGTTCACTTGAGAAAATCTAATACAGAACCTATTATTCGCGTATATACCGAAGCAAAAAGCCAGTCTGAAGCAGATGGGTTGGCAGATAAGATAATATCGGAGATTAAGATTATTGCCGGTATTTAAAGATAAAAGCCCCTTAAATGGGGCTTTTTTTTAGGATACTTTGGCAAAATGCGCAGGTTGTTTATTTCTGTGCTTCCAGCGTTTGTGCGTCCAAAAGTAGTATTCTGGTTGTTCCTTTATTTGCTGTTCCGTTAGTCTTAAAAACGTATCCGTTATGTAATTTTCCGGTGTTTCTTTACCACTTTCGGCTATGGGTATAAATTCTGCTTTGTAATAACCTCTTTTAACCTTGCTTACCTTTAAGAACACCACGGACAAGTCTAATTTTCTTGCCATTACTTCCGCACCATTGAAAATAGGGACCGTGATTCCCATAAAGTCGGTCCAATATTGTGCCTTATGCGCTTGGGGCGATTGATCACTTACCATTCCAAAAACACCTTTAATTCCATCTCTTTTATCCCTTACCACGGTTTTTACGGTCTGGTTCTGTGTAATAAGTGTTGTGTTCCATTTGGCACGGACACTTTTAACAAAATTGTCAAAATACTTGTTAGACACGGGCTGGTAAACCGCATAGCCTTTAGCTTTTACATAATTATTAATACTCACGTTCCATTCCCAATTGGCGTAATGTGCGCAAACTACTAGTACACTGCGGTCTTTTTCTAATTTATTTATCAATTCAATATTTTGTACCGCATACCGCTTCTTTACTTCGGCTTTACTTAAAGCCATGGTCTTTACCATTTCTAAAAACATATCGCACATATGTTTATAGAATTTTCTTTGTAAGACTAATAGTTCTTCTGTTGGCTTGTCTGGGAAAACCAATTGTAAATTATTGAAGACTACTTTTTTACGATAACCTATCACGTAAAAAAGGAGCACGAACACAAAATCCGAGAGGGCATAAAGTGCTCTAAAAGGTAGTCTGGAAACCAGCCATATCCAAGGATAGGCTATAATAAAAATCAGTAATTGCATACAAAATAAGAATGCACAAATATAGCTATATTTGACCCAAAGCCTAGAACTATGCTCAATTTGCACATTGCAACAATTGCTATAATAGTGGCCAATGTATTGGTGTCTCTGAGAGGGTTTAAAGACCAATTGTTTTTTGATCGCTATAAGTTTCAGATTGGTGCTATACAAGCCGGTCAAAAAGAACGCATGTTCACTTCTGGTTTTCTTCATGTAGACATTGCACATTTGTTTTTTAACATGTTTACCCTATATTTTTTTGCGGATGTTGTAATAGCTTGGTTTGGGCCACCTAAATTTTTTATCGTTTACGTAATTAGTTTGTTGGCCGGTAGTTTATTGGCATTATATTTTCATAAGAACGAAACGTATTATAGTGCGGTTGGAGCAAGTGGGGCAGTTACAGGAATTTTATATGCTGCAATTTTATTACAACCTAATATGCAATTGGGTTTGTTATTTATACCCATACCCTTGCCAGCTTATATATTTGGTATTGCTTATCTGCTTTATTCCATTTATGGGATGAAAAGTAGGTTGGGCAATATTGGGCATACAGCACATTTTGGCGGGGCAATTGGGGGGTATGCTACCACACTGTTGTTTAGGCCAAGTCTTTTAACCACTGATCCTTTAATGGTGTTCTTACTAGCAATACCTATAGTTATTTTGTTCGTTTTGGCTAAAACTGGTAAAATTTAGGATTTTATTTACCGATACTTTTTAGCCATCTACCTACACTTAAGGCGTATTTCATCGAAAACAGAATTTGTTATTGAAATAATTTAACAAATTGCACGTTCAAATTTGACCAAATCTTATTTAACCTACTTGTTATGAAAGGAAAATTACTATTCCCCCTTGCAGTATTGGCTGCAATTGTAATTTCTTGTAGTGATTCTACTACAGTTTACGAAGAAAATAAGGATAATGTAAGTCTTGAAACTAGTGCTACAGTTTTAGAAAACAGTATTGATTTTGAGTCTAGCGGTGTTTTAGACATCTATGCAGAAAGTTCCAATTCTGGAAAATATGCAAGAGAAGGAGAAGAACAAGCCGGTGACTATCCTTTGTCTTTAGTTGCACAAGTTACACCACCTTCCTATGCCGGTGCCGAAAATTTAACCGCTTCACATATACATTTAGTAGATGATTATGTTTATGTGTCTTACAATACTGCACAAGATGATTATGCAGGTGCACTGGATATTATATATGTAGGAGACCCATATCAACCTAGGGTTACTTCTAGATTGTATTATACCAATGCAGATATCAATGCCATTAAATATGATAATGGCTTTGTATATGTGGCAGGTGGCGTAGATGCTGAACAATCTGCTACCGCTACGGCAAACTCTTTTTTAGCTAAAATTCAAGTAAGCAATAATAGATTTAATCTTGATGCCGGTATTTCTTATGCCTTTCAAGAAGGTTATAACGCTACGGATGTGTTGATACAACCTAACAGTGTCATAGTAACGTCTGGTAAAGAAGGATATCTGCGTGAATATAATAAAGCAGACTTAACTATTGTTAAAGAAGCTGCTTATGAGGATTTACGTTCTTTGGCTTATAATGGAAGTCAATATGCGCTATTAGATGCCAGTTATGGTGTTCGCATCCTTAATTCAGATTTTGCCGAAGTAAGCAATATTGCAATTTCTGGAGATTTTAGAGAAGCAGACAAACGTACCTTAGATTATTATGGAGACCTTATAGTGGTTGCAGAAGGAGAAAACGGTGCAGGCGTATATAATTCCCAAACAGGCAACTTAGTGGAACGAGTGGCCATACCAATTAGTCCAGAAAATGTTGCCGTGGGTGATGTGGTTACTAATTCGGCCGCTTTTAACGAAAACGTTTTGTTAATGGCCAATGGTGGTGCTGGTCTTTGCTTATCCGAAGAGGAAAATGGAGTAGATGTTGTTGGTATCATTGCTTTGGATGGTAGTATCAATTATGTGGAGACCAAGGACGATTATATTTTTGCAGCATCGGGTAGAGGTGGCTTACAAATTATTAAGATGAATAAGCCTGCCCAAAGTTTAGAAGAAGCTTGTACCGATACTTCTAGGTATTCTGGTAGTTCAACTTTAAACGTGGCCAGCAACCAAGACTTACGTTATAATGGGTCTAAAAGATTTAACAGTGTAACTGTAGAAGGAACCTTGTTGTTATGTGGTTCATGGACTGTTAGGAACGATGTGAAAGTTGATGTTGCAGGAGCATTTGATATGCGAGGAACACTCATTGTAGGTAGAAATAATAGTAGGAAGGATGTTGTGGTAGAAGAAAATGCCACTTTACGAATAGAAGGGGATTTTGCGGTATACGGAAACCTTACTTTAAAGAAAGGTGCAAAATTGGAGTTTCTAGGAGATGCTAACAGAGCATATATAACGGGGACTGTTACTATTGAAGAAGATGCCTCTGTAACAGGAGATTTTGAAGATATGAACAATAAGTTCTAAAATAGACTAGATGAGAATGAGAAACCCCGCGGGAAATTGCTTTCCGCGGGGTTTTTATTTTAGGAGAAGTTAACCTTGAATTTAATTCAATAGTTCCGCAACTTTTTCTTCTAAGGCAGGTCCACGTAGGTTTTTAGCAACAATTACCCCATTTTCATCAACCAAGAAAGCAGCTGGTATGGCATTTATATTATAAGCTTTTGCTATAGGATCTTGAAAGCGTTGTAAGTTAGATACATGGTTCCATGCCAAGCCATCGTCTTCAATGGCCTGTAACCACATTTCTTTCTTTTGGTCCAAGGAAACACCTACTACATTAAAACCCTTGTCCTTGTATTTGTTGTAAACCGCTACAATGTTAGGATTCTCCATACGACAAGGCCTGCACCAACCCGCCCAAAAGTCTATAAGGGTAAGTTTGCCTTTTACTTGATTAAAAGCTAGCTCACCACCATCTGGGGTTGGGCCACTAAAGTTGGGTGCCTTAGAACCAATGGCCGTGGTTTTTTCAATTTCTAATTGTTTGCCAATTCGTTTTCCAGGTCTTGTTGCCTTTATTGCTGGGGTTAAAGCGTTGTACATTTCTTCTATTTCAGAAACAGGGAGCGCTTTTGTATTTAACAGTTTATCCAAAATTAATGCACTGATCAACCCATTTGGGTTCGCCTTAACAAAATCTAGCTCAAAAGTTTTGGCTTTTTCCTGTAGCTCCATGTATTCTTCGCGTAACGATTTTATAATCGCCGTATCCCTAGCGGCATTCGCTTTTTTGAATTCTTCGTTCATGGACTGGCTCATTTCGCCCATTTTTCTAGACTCGTCCATGTATTTCATGAAAATCTCATTTTGTTCGGTGCCACTAACATCGGCATAACCCAAACTATCTTTTTGTGCTTCAAAAGAAATGGACCCATTTTCTAATACTATTGGGGTGTTTCCTCTTAACCCATCAAAGAATAGGTAATACATTTGTGGGCTGTCTGCCGTACCTGTAAAAGTAAAAGTGCCATTTTCTACGGTAGTCGTATCAATTTCAACTAGCCCCCTCATTAAAGAGTCCGTAGTTTTTAGAAATACTTGTGTTCCATTTTTCACCTCTCCAGTAAGTGTACCGCTTATTGTGTAACCTTCGGGTTTGGTAGAACAGGAAAATACTAAAAGTCCTAAGGAAAAAATAGATAGGATTTTTTTCATGTGTATATTTAATTTTGGCTAAAGGTACACAAACCACTGCATAAAAAAAGTGCCCCTAAAGGCACTTTCTATTTTTAACGTAATTTTTAAAATCTAAAATTGGTAACGTAAGCCCAATGCTATATCAAATAAAAAATCGTTATCAAATTCGTTAAAACCTACCAATCCTATCTCTGGTCTTATATCCAATGAAATTAGTAGGGGAATATCAAAATCATATTCAATACCTAGGTTACCAGCAGCAAATACAAATAAGCCGTCATCACGGTCTCTATCTGGTATTGGCTCGTAATCAGAATTTCCAAGTCCGCCACCTACACCATAATACCAATTAAAACCGCCATCTATGTTGTGTACCCATTGGTAAACACCGGCCAATTTAAAAGCATCATACTCACGGCTATCTCGCCAACCAAGGTTAAATTCTGCCCTATTGGTACGTCCAATAGATTTTTGATAGGAAATTTCGGCACCAAAGCCATCGCTATCTCCCAAACGCAACCCTAGTGTGTGTTCAGAAATACTCTGCGCGCTAACTGCTGTTGTTGCAATTGCAAACAACGCAAAGAAAAATGTGGTAATTCTCATAGGTTTCTCTTTAAGTTTAAAATATAAAATAGCTTTACCTTAGCTATTCGTTTAAAACAAGTCTAACGGACCAAAAATTGTTCCAATTTGGATAAAATTATCTTAAAAAAAATTGCTGACGCCTTTGAGGGTGATTTTCAGTATGATGCTCTTATTAGAACTTTATATGCCACGGATGCATCTGTGTACAGAAAACTGCCAAAAGCGGTAGCTTTTCCTAAAAATGATAATGATTTAAAAAAACTGTTACAGTTTGCAAAAGATAATAAAATAGGATTAATACCTAGAACCGCAGGTACTTCTTTAGCGGGGCAATGTGTTGGTGACGGTATTGTAGTAGATACATCTAGATATTTTAATCAAATACTTAGCGTAGACGAGAAAAAGAAACAAGTTACGTTACAACCAGGCGTGGTTAGAGATGAATTAAACCTGTACTTAAAACCAATGGGCCTCTTTTTTGGCCCTAATACATCTACATCTAACCGCTGTATGATAGGAGGTATGGTAGGTAATAATTCTAGCGGAACAACCTCCATTCAGTATGGTGTGACTAGGGATAAGGTGGTAAAATTAAAAACCATTTTGTCTGATGGCAGTGAGGCTGTTTTTAAAGAATTGGATAAGGAGGAGTTTTTGTTGAAAACCCAAGAAAACACACTAGAAGGGGCAATTTATTCCAATTTATATGGAGAGCTAAGCAATGAGGATACCCAAAAAGAAATAAAAAGGGAATTTCCTAATCCTAAAATTCATAGAAGAAGCACGGGTTATGCGGTAGATGAGCTATTGGACAACCAGGTGTTTGGGCATGGGAACTCCAAAATTAATCTTGCCAAATTATTAGTGGGTAGTGAGGGCACATTGGCTTTTACAACGGAAATAACGGTACAATTAGACGATTTACCCCCAACTTTTGCAGCCATGGTTTGCACCCACTACAAAAGTCTTGAGGCTTGTTTATCTGATGTAGTCCCTGTAATGAACCATAGTTTGCATTTATGCGAAATGATGGACAAGGTTATCTTGGATTGTACAAAAAACAACCGTCAGCAGTTGGCCAATCGATTTTTTGTTGAAGGGGATCCAGAAGCCATATTAATGCTAGAACTAAGGGCGCACAACAAAGAAGCATTAGATAAGCAAATAGCAGAGCTGCAAGAAACTATTACGGCATCGGGTTTAAGTTATGCCCAACCCGTGTTATATGGTGTAGATATTCAAAAAGCTATAGAGCTTAGAAAGGCGGGCTTGGGCCTTTTAGGGAATATGGTGGGTGATAAAAAAGCGGTGGCTTGTATAGAAGATACCGCAGTTGCCTTAGAAGATTTGAAAGCATTTATTTTAGAGTTTTCCCAAATAATGGCAAACTATGACCAAAGAGCCGTTTACTATGCACATGCAGGGGCAGGAGAGTTACATCTGAGGCCTATATTGGATTTGAAACAGTCTAAAGATGTAAAACTATTTAGGCAAATTACCACAGATGTTGCCCATTTAACCAAAAAATATAATGGTAGTTTTAGTGGGGAACATGGAGACGGAATAGTACGAGCAGAGTTTATTCCTTTAATGATAGGTCAAAAGAATTATGAATTATTACGAAGGGTAAAATCTTTTTTTGACCCTAATGGTATATTGAATCCAGGTAAAATTGTTGATGCCTATCCTATGGATCAGTCTTTGCGCTACCAAGTAGACCGCAAAGAACCAACTATAGAAACCTTTATGGATTTTTCTGATAGTCAAGGCATTTTAAGGGCGGCAGAAAAATGCAATGGCAGTGGTGATTGTAGAAAAACAGAAAAGATGAAAGGTGCCATGTGCCCCAGTTTCCATGCTACCAAGCAAGAAAAAGACACTACAAGGGGTAGGGCTAACGTTTTGCGAGAATTTTTAACACAATCCCAAAAGCCAAATAAATTTGACCACAAGGAACTTAAAGCGGTTTTTGACCTGTGTTTAAGCTGTAAGGCTTGTTCTAGTGAATGCCCCAGTAATGTGGATATTGCAACATTAAAGTCAGAATTTCAGTTTCAATACCAAGAGACCAACGGTTATACGCTACGTTCTAAATTATTTGCCCACAATACAAAAATAAACGCGGTTAACAGTAAGGTTTCAGGAATTGTAAATGCGGTTTATAAATCGCCACTTGGTACTTTTATTAAATCGGTTACTGGGGTGGCCCAAGAACGTCAGCTACCGCCAGTGTATCGTTTTAATTTTGATGCTTTCTTAACCAAACAAACCCAAAACCCTAATGGAAAAAAAGTGGTTTTGTTTATAGACGAGTTTACCAAATACTTAGATGTTAATGTTGGTAAAGATGCTATTGTTTTGCTAACTAAGCTAGGTTACCAAGTACAGCTGTTTTATGGTGATAGCGGACGAACATATTTATCTAAAGGATTTCTAAAGCAGGCAAAGAATTTGGCAGAGAAAAACACCAAAATTTTAATGCCTATGGTTGCCAATAATATACCCATACTTGGTATTGAGCCATCATCAATACTTTCATTTAGAGACGAATACAAGCGCTTGGTTGAAGATAAAGATGAGGTTGTAAAATTATCCAATAGCAGTTTTATTATAGAAGAGTTTTTGTCTCAAGAGTTACAAAACGGAAGTTTGTCGTCAGATGTGTTTACCAAGGAAAAGCGTACGGTTAAAATGCATGGTCATTGTCATCAAAAATCACTTTCTAACCAGAAGGTAACTTTTGATATTTTGAACCTACCAGAGAACTATTCCGTAACCATTATATCATCTGGTTGTTGTGGAATGGCTGGATCTTTTGGGTATGAGAAAGAACATTACCAGATAAGTATGCAGGTAGGAGAGCTTAAGTTGTTCCCGGCTGTAAGAAAGTCATCTTCTGAAACTATAATTGCAGCCAATGGCACCAGTTGTAGGCATCAAATTAAAGATGGCACGGGTAGAGAGGCCCTACATCCCATCACTATCCTTAAAGAAGCCTTGGTTATCTAACAAATCATCATCACCATCTTTAGGGTTGGTTGGATTTTCTGGGTAGTTGTATCCGTTTTCTTCGGCTTGCTCGGTTATAGATGCTATAAGTTCGTTCATATCCATTTCCTTAAGGTCTTCATCTACAAAGAAAGGAGATAACTTATCATGGCTATAATGGTATATTCGCCAACGTTTAAAGGAGTATTCCAAGGCAGTTAAATTTTCTATCCAATCCCCAGAGTTTAAATAGGTGGTACTACCTTGTTTGGTTTCAATAATCTCTTTTTTAGGTTGGTGTATATGTCCGCAGATAACATAATCATAGTCATTTTCTATGGCTAACTCTGCAGCGGTCTTTTCAAAATTATTGATGTATTTTACCGCGCCTTTAACACTGTTTTTTATTTTTTTTGAGAGTGAGTATTTTTCTCTTCCAATTTTAATTAGGCACCAATTTACAAAGCTGTTCATCAAGATCAGCAAGTCATACCCCCAACCACCTAATTTAGCCAACCATTTTGCTTTTTGAATAGAGATATCAAAAACATCGCCGTGAAAAATCCAAGCTTTTTTACCGTCTAAATTCAAAACCATTTTGTTTACGATATTAAAGTTCCCCATAGCTGTTGGGGCAAACTTTCGTAACATTTCATCATGATTGCCGGTAATGTAATAGACCTCTGTACCTTTAGAAGCCATTCCTATTATTTTTCTTAGAACTTTTAAATGTGCCGATGGAAAATACCGTTTTTTAAACTGCCAGATGTCTATAATATCACCATTTAGAATAAGTTTTTTGGGCTTAATGCTATTTAAATAGGTTATGAGTTCATCTGCGTGGCAGCCGTATGTTCCTAAATGAACATCAGAAATTACGGCTATTTCTATCTTCCTCTTTTTCAAAGTGTAAAAGTTTACTTGCAAATTAAACGTGTAGGAATAAACTTAATATTACTTTAAAATGAAGTATATATGAGAATTCTGTTAAATTAATGTCATGACTGGTATTTATATGTTGCCAAATCTTTAAGTGCTGTTTCCCTTTTTTAAAAGAGTGATAAAAATTACCTTTACCGCTTAATTTTTAGACAATGGCCGGAAATTCTTTTGGAACCTTATTCAGAATAACAACATTTGGAGAATCCCATGGCAGAGCCCTTGGTGGAATTATAGATGGTTGCCCTGCTGGTATTGTATTGGATGAAAAAGCCATACAAGAGGAATTAAACCGAAGAAAACCCGGGCAATCTGCAATTGTAACGCAGCGTAAGGAACCAGATACGGTAGAAATATATTCTGGTGTGTTCGAAGGTAAAACTACCGGTACACCTATTGGTTTTGCTATCCATAACACCAATCAAAAGTCTAAAGATTACTCCCACATTAAAGACTCATACCGCCCTAGTCATGCAGATTATGTGTATGACCATAAATATGGTTTTAGGGATTATCGTGGTGGCGGGCGTTCTTCGGCTAGGGAAACAGCGAGCAGAGTTGTTGCAGGCGCTGTTGCCAAGCAATTTTTGAAGGATATAAAAGTAACTGCTTACGTTAGTCAGGTTGGGCGTTTAAAATTGGAAACACCTTATCAGCAATTAGATTTCTCTGAAATTGAGAAAAATCCAGTTCGTTGTCCGGACCCTACAATGGCAAGCCAAATGGAAGAATACATTAAATCCATCAAAAAAGAAGGGGATACCATTGGTGGGGTTATAACTTGCGTTATTCAAAACGTACCAATTGGACTAGGTGAACCTGTTTTTGATAAACTCCATGCAGAATTGGGTAAAGCTATGCTGTCCATAAATGCGGTAAAGGGCTTTGAATATGGTAGCGGCTTTGAAGGAGTAACCCAAAAAGGAAGTGAACATAACGACCAGTATAATACGGATGGTACCACTAAAACCAACAAAAGTGGTGGTATACAAGGTGGTATTAGTAATGGTATGGATATTTACTTTTCTGTGGCTTTTAAACCCGTTGCCACGGTGCTTCAAGGGTACGATACTATAGACAAAGAGGGTAACAAGGTTGCTGCCCAAGGCAAAGGCAGGCATGATCCATGTGTAGTGCCTAGGGCGGTGCCCATTGTAGAAGCAATGGCGGCATTGGTATTGGCAGATTACACTTTGTTGGCAAAAGGCAATAAAATCTAAACCGCATTATTTGGGGCATTTTGGGCAAATTGGTATCTTCCAAGCCAAAACCAACTTTATATGCGTAAACTGGAACTTCACTGGCAGATTCTTATAGGAATGTTGCTGGGTATTGTTTTTGGATTTGTAATGACCAAAGTTCCTACGGGAAAAGACATTGTGTCTGACTGGATACAGCCTTTAGGGGCAATTTTTGTAAAGCTACTCAAGCTCATCGCTATTCCGCTTATTATCGCCTCTTTGGTAAAGGGGATTTCCGATTTAAAAGATATTTCTAAGTTTAGAAATATTGGTTTAAGAACAATTGGTATTTATATTTTAACTACGGTTGTTGCCATTACCATTGGTTTGGTGTTGGTGAACATGCTGAATCCTGGTTCCGGTATTTCTGAAGAAACGGTTGCTAAACTAACCGAAACCTATGCCAATGATGCTGGGGTCACCTCTAAATTAGAGGAGGCTTCCAGACAAAAAGATAGCGGTCCGTTGCAGTTTTTGGTAGATATGGTGCCAGATAACGCAATTAATGCCTTAGGGAATAATAGTGCTATGCTTCAAGTTATTTTCTTTACTATTTTTCTTGGAATTTCTATGTTATTGATTGGTGAGGAAAAAGCAAGGCCCTTAAAAGACTTTTTTGATTCTTTAAATGATGTAGTCTTAAAAATGGTAGACTTGATCATGTTAACGGCGCCTTATGCCGTGTTTTCACTTTTGGCCGCTGTTGTGGTTTCGTCCAGTGATCCAGATTTGTTATTGGCACTTTTAAAATATGCCGGTGTAGTTGTGGGTGGCTTGTTTTTAATGATTGTATTTTATGCCATTTTGGTGGGAACCATCACTAAAAAAAATCCTTTCTGGTTTTTACAGCAAATGAGTCCAGCTCAATTACTTGCATTTTCTACCAGTTCTAGTGCTGCAACCTTACCAGTTACTATGGAAAGGGTAGAGGAGCATATTGGGGTAGATAAAGAGGTGTCTAGTTTTGTTTTGCCGGTTGGTGCTACCATAAATATGGATGGTACAAGTTTATACCAGGGTGTAGCGGCTGTTTTTATAGCTCAGGCATTAGGGTTTGAGTTGACTTTGGCCAATCAATTAACTATTGTGCTAACGGCCTTACTAGCCTCTATTGGTTCAGCAGCAGTTCCTGGGGCGGGTATGGTAATGTTGGTAATTGTTCTTGAGGCTATTGGTTTTCCTTCAGACAAATTAGCAATTGGTTTGGCCTTAATATTTGCTGTAGATAGGCCTTTAGATATGTGTAGAACGGTTGTTAACGTTACAGGAGATGCAACTGTTTCTATGCTTGTAGCTAAATCTGTTGGTAAGCTAGGAGAGCCCGATGTAAAAGAATGGGACGATAATTATGAGGACGTGAAATAATAGTTTAGTTCTAGATAAAATAAATAATATCAGTAGGACCAAGGTTTTGCTGATATTTTTTTGCCTAATGTTTTTTAGAATGAAAGACTTTATACATTTGGCGATTAATAAAGCATACTTAAGATGAGTGCAGCAGAATTACACGCATTACGCAATGACTACCCTAATGTATTCGATATAGACTCCAATTTAGACCGATTGGTACGAAAAATTGAGTTGTTGAGCTATGTAAATCCCGCTAACATAGAAAAAGAGAAGCAACGTTTTTTTAGTTCAAAATATACCGAGGAGCCCCAATTTAAGTATCCTAAGTTAAAATTCGATGCCTACAAGTTGCAACGCTTGTTCTTTTCACAACGTTTAGAACGTATTAAGGACGAAGAAATACAGAAAATGTATCGAGATATTGTGTATTACTATGCCAATATGATACAGTGTATAGAAACAATAGGGAAAGGGCAATCTTTCTATTACAACTCGCTACGCTTGTATGGTACCCCTAGGGAAAGAGATGTTCAAAACGCACGGTATATTTTACACTTTCAGGATGAAGCGCCGCGAGAAGACATGATTTCTAGCTATTCTGCCTTGGAGGCAAAGGCTTATTTTGAAGCGTTCATGTCTCAATACCAGTTTCCATTGCATATCAAATTCAGTAATCAGATTGCTGCAGAGGCCATGGTACGGAATCGGGATAAAAGTTTACTGCTAAAGAGAAATGCAAAGTTTAGCAAGAACAGAATGGAAACTTTGGCCAACCATGAAATTGGCGTGCATTTGGTTACTACTTTTAATGGCAACGAGCAACCGCTGCGCATTTTTGCCAACGGTTTGCCAAAAAATGTAGAAACACAGGAGGGGATGGCGGTTTTGAGTGAATATATGAGCGGAGCTCTTACTCTGGAGCGATTAAAAATATTGGCTTATAGAGTTTTAGCTAGTGATAGTTTAATTAAAGGTTGCAGTTTTGCAGATACCTTTGATTTGATACATGGGCAATATAAATTGGACAGGGAAGCTGCGTTTAACATTACACTGCGGGCACACCGTGGAGGTGGATTTACCAAAGACCGATTGTATTTAAGTGGATTAAGCAAAATGTACAAACGGTATAAAAAGCAGCAAAGTTTTGATGTATTTTTAACCGGAAAGGTAGCACAAGAGTTCGAGGACAAAATAGTATACTTGCAAAAATTAGGCTTAGCAAAACCAATCACGCATCAAAGCCATTCTTTTGATGCCAACAGAAATACAAATTCCACTTTAGACTTTATCCTAAACAATTTAAAATAAGCCATTTTAAGCTTCCCTTATTTGTTTTTGTTGTCTACGGCTTCCTCGGCATCTTTAAAATCAATATCATCGTCTAAAACGCCTTTATAAGCCTTTATCCAAGCATTTTTAAAAATATTGGTTACCGTAGGCCATATTTTAGCCCCAGCATTATTTAAATTGCCCTCTATGGGAACTTTGGTGGCAAGCGTATTATGTTTTTGATTTTTAAATAAAAATTTAAAAAACCCTACAAATCCTTCCCATAGGCTATTAAGAAAACCATCTTCTTTGCCCAATAACTTGGCATTGGTTAAAATTGGTTTTATGCTACCTTTTAAGTAGCCGTCTGCTATAGCTATTTCGCCAAAAACCTCGAAGGTACCTTTGTTAAAATCAATACCAGCGTAGTGGTTGGTGAAATCATTGAGAGCAGTAGCATTGGCGTTGGTGAGTTCAAAAGCAATATCCATATCCGGTATTTGCTTCACAAGATTTAAACGCCCGTCTAGTTCTAAATTACCATCGCCAATAGATGTGGCGGTGGCATGGACCTCGGAAGGCAGGTTTCGTTCTTTTTGAACCACATTACGCAAGTTGTAGGCAACTAAATCAATGTTTTTTAAATGTAAATCTATATTCGGGTCGGCCTGTAACTCAATAAATGCCGCAGTTCCGTCTACGAGTTGCAAACGGTTAATATCAATCGGTACAATATCTGTAAGTGCTTTGGTCCAATCCTCTACTTCGGGGTCAACTCCTTTAGCTTGTTGGTCTTCAAATACATAGATAAACTCAGGCTGGTAGAGTGTAAGTTCGCTCACCACTTCCCCATTAAACAAGGCATTCCATTCAATGGAGATATCGGATTTTTTGATGGAAAGAAAAGGAACTTGTGATGTAGCGGCTACTTTGTTCAACTTTAAATCGTGTATTACGTAGGCGCCACGGTAAAGCGCAATATCTATAGCTGCTACATGCCCATGATAACCGGGAATCTCAGACAGTACCTTATTTACGTAGTCTTTAACAATGTAGGGTAGTGCCAATCTAAAAGTTAAAAGGACAAGGATAATCGTTAACGGTATCCAAGTCCTTTTTCTTTTAAACCAACTCTTTTTATGCTTTTTTTTAGTGGAATTCATATTGCAAGTAAGGCCAATTATCTTGCTAAGTTTAATCCAATCACACTAAAAACGAACTCAATTGAATTGCTTATTTTTTAATTTAGGTGATGATGTTTATTAATTTGAAATACAATATTTTATTTATTTTGTTTAACGTGTTAAAATTGCGCATTTTATGGATTTATAGCGATATGAATTTCCCTTTTGGATACTTAATCCTAAAACTAAATTCGTTGGTTGTGGTGGCTTTGGCCTCTATGAAATTGTTCCAGCTTAAAATTCCCTTTTTAGCATCGTATGATGCATCCCCAGTAACTATATCATCTACCTTAATATCTCTATTCTCAGATAAGGGAATACGGTCCATTACTTTTAGATTGATGGGTATATTTTTGTTGTTTTTTATAGTGATTCTATATCTTCTATCTACCAATCTGGTTCCGCCAGAAAAGGATTTGGATTTAAAGTTGCGTTCTTGATTACGTTCTATTTGAATGTTGTGGTCTATCCCTAATGAAACCGTCATTTCTTTTTTGGTTAGATAGGGGTCTATCACTGTTTTTCCTTCGTATCGACCATCAAAATAGATGTTAGCTTCGCCAGGTAAAAGATTAAATTGTTCCCAATCTGTAAAAGAAGCCGTTAAAAATACATTGGTATCAATTACAGGAATCGCCAAATACTGATAGGTAGCTTTTAACTGGTAAAGGTTGATGTCTACTGAGGTTATTTCCATATTACTTTTAATCGTATACGATTTTGGAATGCGGAAAACGGTATTTTTTCCATCGGTTTGGGTACTACTTTTATGCGTGTTGATGATGATAACACCGTCTGCGGCTCTAGAGCCATACAAATCGGTAGCATTTTCATTTCTTAAGGTTTCTATAGAAGCAATTTCACTGGCATCTAAATCTCCTTCGGTAAAGCCTTCTACCGGAATTCCGTCAATAATATACAATGGTTCGGGCGTTTGTATTTTTTGTGGCATGGAGCCAGCTCCTCTTATTTGTACGCTGGATGCCCTACCACTAACACCGTAACCCATAACAACTACCTCGTCTAACGCTTGTATATCTTCTTCTAGTTGCAAATTCATGATAGAGGAATAGATGGGTAGGTCAACAGGCTTAAATCCAATATAGGAAAAGGATAAGCTACGACCATTAGGGATATCTAAGGTGTATTTCCCATCAAAATCAGTTTGGGTACCTTGGTTGGTGCCTTCTATTACTATAGCTACTCCCGGTAGCGGTTCTCCTTCTGGGTCTGTAATAGTGCCAAACACTCGTTTTACCATAGGATTGTAGCTGTAGCCGTTTTTTTTAGTGGCAGAATTATACTTTTTGGTATAAGAACTAGAAAAGTTTAAATATTTGGTTTCCAATTTTGGTTTACTAATGTTGCTGCTGGGTTTATTGGTAGCTAAAGTTATTTCTACATTCTCCCAATCTTCTGCGGTATTTTGGTATACATGTGCTTTATATATCAATTGTAAGGGTTTATCTATCCCTGTAGAACGAATGTCATATGTGGGTACCCAACCAGCTTTTTCTACCTGATAAGAAATACTAAGATTGGTAGTTAACGTAATAGGCGAGTCTAGGATAAGTTTAATTTCGCCTACTGCTTTTTTAGGACTTCCTTGTAATTTAACCAGCTCATTAGTATACAGTTGAATGCTGTCTTTTAATTTATTTGTTTTAATGGAATTCGAATAGATTTCATTATAAATTGCCTGCGTTCTTTCCCGGTAATAGGCGCTTATTTCTTTTAAACGATTAAGGTCTAAATTCTCATTGTCACCAGATATACGTCTGTTCAATTCAATTAGTTTTACCTCTTTTTGTAAACCTTGACTTGCGTTTTCTAGATAAGCTTGTTCCTGTTTAAATTGTTCAAGTTTATTGGAAAGTGAAGCTATTTGTGGACTTTTTGTTGCCGTATCTAAATAATTGATTTCATATTTCATACTTCGTATAGCAGCTTGTTTAAGACCAGCAATTTGTAGGGTGTTTTCATCCAAATCCGCGGATACGCCTTTAATGCTAATCGCATTAGCACCTTTTTTTAAGGTACATTTAACGTTACGATGTACTTGGGCACCACTCAGGTAAATGGTTACGGAGTCAATATTTGATTGTAATTCGTGTTCTTGAGAAAATAGAACAATTGGTATAAGAAGTAGGAATAAGCATAGTTTTTTCATGATTGGTAATTTAAAAGTTGCTTAAACCTAATGGTGGTAAATGGCTTTTAAAACCAAAAATGAGTAAGGTGGTGGTTAATAGTGAGGGAAAACTGGGTTTGGATGAGTTAATCTAAAAATCGGGATTGTAACTCAGGTGTTGGAATCATACAGGCATCCTTTTTACCAAACCATTTATATCTATTCTTAGCGATAAAATCGTATACGATATCTCTAAAACCTTCCGGAAGTACTGTAAATAGGCGAGTTAGGTTCCAAATACCTCCAAAAGATTTCATAATCTCCAAAGCAGCTGTAGATTTGCTGTAATAGGCAATGCCCGGCTCTATTAGGATGATGGAATCTAGTAATTCGGTATCTATTCCACGCTCTTTTGTTAGTTGTTTACCAATTTCGCTTTGAAGCGAAGCGAATTTAAATACAGAACGTTTATCCCGTTTAATGATAAATTGCACCGCGCCATTGCATAAGTTGCAGACGCCGTCAAAAAGAATAATTTTTTTTGCTTCCATCTGCTTATTTTTTTCGTTCTACCAACTCCAATTGGTCTACACTTACATTGGTGGTAAATAGGCCGTAATTTACCACGGCTTTGCCTTTTTCTAAAGTATCTATGGTACCCACGGCTTTACCATCTTGCATACGCACGCGGTCTCCTAGTTTTAGGATTGCTTTTGGCTTGGCCTTTTCTTGCTTAACCGCCTTTGCTTTTTGTTCTTTTTTCTCTTCACGAACCTTCACAATTTTTTGCTCTAGTTCGTTAGCGGTTTGTTTTTTAATTGCCTTTTTTGCTTTGGCCTCTTTTGCGGTCGCTTTTTTACGCTTGCTGTTTTCTGTTTCCACTATACGGAGCATTTCAGATATGAGCGCACGTTTCTTTTTATCATGAAAATAACGCTCTGCAGCATCGTTAAGCTTGTTACCTAGATAAATCATACGCTGATTATGATCGTACAATTCTTGGTAGTTTTCTAGCTTATTCTTGATTTTTGCATTTAGTTTTTCTAGTCGTTCTGCTTCTTCCTTGGCTTTTGCTTCTTTATCCTGCAAACGGGATTCCGTTTTAGACATTTTAGAACGTTCTTTCTGTAATTTGGAAATGGTGGCGTCAAAGCGCACCTTACCCCGGTCAATTTTCTTTTTCGCTTTATTAATTAGACTGTATGGAATGCCATTTTTTTGGGCTACCTCAAAGGTAAAGGAGCTTCCCGCTTCGCCCATTATCAATTTGAAAGTGGGTTCTAAGGTTTTATTGTCAAATTGCATATTGGCATTGGTCATATGCGGCAATTCATTGGCCAATAGCTTTAAATTGGCATAATGGGTTGTAATTACCCCAAATGCCTCTCTTTCATAAAACACCTCTAAAAACGATTCTGCCAAAGCACCGCCTAATTCTGGATCAGACCCGGTTCCAAACTCATCTATTAAAAAAAGCGTGTTTTTATTGCATTGCCTTAAAAAGTAGTTCATATTCTTAAGACGGTAACTATACGTGCTCAAGTGGTTTTCTATGGACTGGTTATCGCCAATATCCGTTAAAACCTTATCAAAAAAGCACATAGAGCTACGCTCATGCACCGGTACCAGAAAACCAGATTGGAGCATAACTTGCAACAAGCCAATGGTTTTAAGGGTAATACTTTTACCGCCAGCGTTGGGTCCAGAAATTACAATGATTCTGTTTTCTTGTTGCAATTCAATAGTTTGTGGCCACGTTTTTTCCTTTTTTAACTTGTTGTTCAGCAACAATAAAGGGTGAAAAGCTTCTCTTAAAAAAAGTGTTCTTGCTGTATTTATATTTGGCAGTACAGCATCCATTTCCGCAGCATATTTTGCTTTAGCAGCAGTAATATCTATATGCGTTAGAATCTTTTGGTATAAGGCTAAAATTTCGGTTTCTGGTCGTATGCTATTGGTAAGTTCCAATAATATTTTACGGATTTCCTCTTTCTCTTCGTATTCTAAATTGGAAAGTTCCGTGCTAAACTGTAAGGTAGCTTCTGGTACAATATAGACGATACTTCCCGTTTTGGAACTACCCATAACCGTACCCTTCACTTTTTTACGATGCATGGCCTTTACCGCCAATACACGACGGTTTTCTACGATAGACTCTTTTATATCGTCCAAAAATTCAGATGAATTGTATCTGGACAAGGCAGCTCCAAAACTTGAATTTATTTTTGCGCGAACAGTATTGATATCCATTCTTATACGCTTTAAGTCTAGCGAGGCAGTATCCTTGATTTCGCCAAAACGGTCTATAATCCCTGCAATAGCATTGGGTATAAATGTGTTTTCCTCAATAGGATCAATGTATGCGTGTAGTAAGGGATAGTATTCCTTGAACTTTTTAAAAAATTTCTTGTGCAACCCAATGGTATTGCACAAGTGGGATATTCTTCTAAATCCAGAAAGTTCTAGAACTGTATTCTCTATTCTCAGCAGTTGTAGTTCTTTATCTATACTATCAAAACCGTGATTTGGAATCCTATTTTCATTAGTAAACGAA
This sequence comes from Croceivirga radicis, assembly GCF_002072105.2. Classification (GTDB taxonomy): domain Bacteria; phylum Bacteroidota; class Bacteroidia; order Flavobacteriales; family Flavobacteriaceae; genus Croceivirga; species Croceivirga radicis. The sequence continues at coordinate 67,110 of NZ_MTBC01000003.1, read as the reverse complement.
GCTAAATATTCAGAGGTTTGCCCTAAATAGTCCAAGAGCTGTTTCTTGTCCTCAATTATGCCCACCGTTTTGGCAGCTTCTTTTCCTTTTTCGGTATTGCATCTTGCTGCCAATTGCTGTAGAACCGTAGGAAATTCTAAATCTTGTAGTGTCTTTTGGTGTACGCCTTGCATATTCTTTTTCTAGCGGGGCAAAGATACGCTATTTGGCACTTTTACCCCACATGTATTAAAGGCTATGCCAAGGTCTGTACCAATTTCTCAACACCAAAACGAACCACATCTGTAGTTGGCAGATTAGTCGTTTTTTCCGTTGCCATTATTTTATCTTTTGCTTCGGATTCTGACAAACCAACCGTATTTAAAGCAATACCTATGGTCTTGGCTGTTTGTAAAGATCCGCAAACTGTTGCCACCGCTTCATTTAGCTGAATAAATGCATCCAATGCTGGTATGGCTACATGTTCTACCGGAGGTCTTAAGTGCGTGTGTGCGGCCTTGTGGCATAAAATTAAATGTGTAGGTTGTGATCCGCGCATTAAGGGTAGGGTAGCGGTGCTTCCGGGATGGGCCAGAGAACCTTGGCCTTCAATTATAATAATGTCTTTATCTGCCTGTTCCATAACAGCCTCCTCAACGGCACCCGCTGCTTGATCTACTTTTATCGCATCTAGAGGAATTCCATTACCCATAAGTGTAATTCCAATTTGCCCGGTAGGGACGAAGCCTACATTAACGCCTTGTTCCATTAAAGCCGCGTATAGTTCTAGTCCTGCTGTCATTTTACCTGCTGCCATATCGGTGCCAACCATTAAAACGCGTTTGGCTTTTAGGGTAGCTGCCTTACCAGATGCTATAGGGTAACTAGATTTAGGTTTTCTTACGTCCCATATCCTATTTGTTGTTAAATACGAGCCAAAACGAGCATTTAAATCGTCATGCAAGCCATTTATTAATGATAACCCATTCTGTAGAGCTGTAATTACTGGTTGGTCCCAAGCATCTGGAAATTTACCACCACTTGGTGCAATGCCTAAAGCCATTATTTCTGGTTTATACGTTAAAGCCTCTTCTATATTGGCTACTACTGGAATCTCATAGGGTAAGTCTACGCTATCCTTGACCATTTTGCCGGCAAAATTAGAATCAATTACACAGACAATAGGGTGTTTGGAAAACCGCATAAGTCCGTAACCCATTTTACCCGCGTCTTTATCTAATGCGCCTTCCATGAAGATGCATATAGGTTGTTTATTTGAAAACATTTAATTCTTAGCTTTTTAAATTATAAATCCGTTCTAAATTGTCCGCCATGACCGGCAATTTCTAAAGGCGTAATTACTTCATCTACTAATGGAGCTCCAGTACAAGGGTCTGGATTTAGATTTAAATGTGAATCTAAATCTATATGGTCCAGTGCTCCTGAAACTGCTACGCCAGCCGCAATACTAATAGAACTCTCGCCCATACAACCAATCATTGTTTTAAGACCAAAGGCGTTTGCTGTAGCAATTATGCGTAGCGCTCCGGTAATACCTCCACATTTCATCAATTTCATATTAACACCATCAACTGTATGTGCCCAATTGGGGATATTGCTTGCAAAACGGCAACTTTCATCTAAAAAAATGGGCAAGGCCCTATTTTTATACAAATAGGGCAAGTCTTCTTCTTCACCTTCTTTTAAAGGTTGCTCTACATAGTCACAATTTCTTTGTGCTAGCCAACCCATCATGTGTTTAGCGTCTTTGGCAGACCATCCGCCATTGGCATCAACGCGTATAGCAATAGGGTATTTTTTATGATAATTCAATACCTCATTATACATGGCTTTGTCCGCTTCTATACCCGCTGGGTTGCCTAACTTTACTTTTAAAGTTCTAATAGCATCTTGTTCCAAAATAAGAGGTAATCTCTCCTTTACTTCTTCAGGAGACATAATGCCAATGGTTATAGAGGTAGCTTTTGAGGGTTTTTTGTACCCTAGCATTTGATATAGCGGCATACGGGCTTTTTTGGCTTTTAAATCCCATAGAGCCATATCTAAGGCAGCCAATGCACAAGGAGCAACCTTAGCTTCTATTGCCTTGTCATAAGTGCTAAAAATAGCGTTTAGGTCGTGTGGATTGGCTAAAAACTTTACCAAGCTTTCTTGTGCCAACTCTGCGGTAGCTGCTCCTTCTGAGGCTCCGGGAGAAGTTTCACCAAGACCTGTTAATCCGTTATCCGTTACCTGGATAAATAAATTGTGTTGCCCGTCTCTGGTTCCTCTACTAATACGAAGGGGAAATCGTTTTTTTAAATATTTAATTTGATAGGATATCTCCATTATTATTTGCTTAATACTTAGTAGTAAATATAGCGTAATTACTAACTTTGAGTGCTAACTAGATTAATAATTAAGGTAGATAAGCCTACATTATTTTAGTTATCAATTTGGTTCGTTTTTACATTAGTAAGCCTTATGAACTTAAAAATGTGCATCTAAAGGATAATTTAAATGGAAGTTGCAATATCAGAAAGTTGGAAAGTTGTTCTTAATGAAGAATTTGAAAAATCATATTTCAAAAATTTAGTGGAATTTGTAAAAGGTGAGTACAAAAACAACACCTGTTATCCGCAAGGCAGCAAAATATTTGAAGCGTTTAATGTTTGCCCTTTTGAAGAAGTAAAAGTTGTTATAATAGGTCAAGACCCTTACCATGGTCCAAAACAGGCACATGGTCTATGCTTTTCCGTTAATGATGGTATTGCCCATCCGCCTTCTTTGGTAAACATTTTTAAAGAACAAGAGGCAGATTTGAGTAAACCGTATCCTGTAAGCGGAAATTTAACCCACTGGGCCCAACAAGGTGTTTTATTGCTCAATGCTACATTAACCGTAAGAGCTGGAGAAGCGGGTAGTCACCAAGGTAAAGGTTGGGAACGCTTTACCGATACCGTTATTCAAAAGATTTCTGACCAAAAAGCGGACGTGGTGTTTTTATTGTGGGGTGGTTTTGCCAAAAAGAAACAAAAACTTATAAATCGGGATAAACACCATATCTTGGAAAGTGGTCATCCTTCACCATTAAGTGCCAATAGAGGATACTGGTTTGGAAACAAGCATTTTAGTAAAACCAACACGATACTTAAACAACTTGAAAAAAATACTATTGATTGGTAATGATTTTTTTTAATTGTTTTTAAAAAATAAATAATTATAGTAGGTTTGTATCTTACTATGCTATAAGAAAATTCCTAAAAAAGGTGGCGAAATTAAAATCTGTATTATTGGTCGATGATGATGAAACGACCAACTTTCTTAATAAGTTTTTTATAAAACAGATCGACTCATCTATAGTTATACATTCTGTTGCCAATGGAAAGGAGGCTATGGAGTTTTTAGAAAATCCTGACCAGGATATGGAATTCCCTTGGTTATTGTTGTTAGATACCAACATGCCCGTTATGAATGGATGGCAGTTCTTAGAAGCTTACGAGACTCAGTTAGATGAGCGTTTTAAAAGTAATATTACTATTGTTATGATTACCGCCTTGGAGAATGAAGAGATGGTACGCAAAACCTTAGCAGACCCTAATGTAAAGGATATTGCGCAAAAACCATTGTCTGATCGGTTGTTTCGTAAACTATTTAGCAAGCATTTTTAAGCCTTAAAAAAGAAGATTTCCCGAAGGTAATTTTTCTTCTATAATATTAAGTTGCAATAGCGTGTCTTGAATTTTATGTAATTCCGTTAGTGTTAATTGTTCTTGACTCCATCTAGTATTTGATAACCATTGCTGAATATCTTCCAACTTTTGACCGTACCTATTGGCTAATGTTCTGTCTATACTTGGAATAGTTTTGAATTCTACGGTATAAGTATTTATTACTTCTAGAATATGAGCTATTAAGTTGGATTTTTCTTTTAAAAACGAAGCACTTGCAGCTATTACAAAACAAGGCCATGGGGTAGGGCAGTCTCCCAATCGTCTAAATATATTGCTATCTACAAGTGGTTTAGTTGTAAAATGTTCCCACATAAAATAATCTGCCGTACCATTTGTTAAAGCTGCTATGGCACCGTCTAGATTATTGATAACCTCAAAATTTAGTTCATCTGTTTTCCAGCCTAGGTTTTTGGCGTTTACAAAAGCCATTAAATGGCTGCCACTACCAAACCTACTTATAGCAGCTTTAGTGTTGGCTAACTCTTCTAATTTAGTGTAGCTACTATTTGCACCAACGTGTATGCCCCAAAGCAATGGTGATTGCACAAACTTTTGAACGATTTTAGCTTCATTTGCATCTTCCGTAATGCTTTTTACTATCCCTTCGCTAAGGATAATGGCTAAATCGGTCTCATTGTTCTTGAGTAATTGAGCCATTTTACCAGTACCTTCTGGTATATCTGTCCATTCAAGGTCTATACCTCTTTCCTCAAAAGCTCCTTCTTCTATAGCCAAATGCCAAGGCAGATTAAAATGTTCTGGTACGCCTATTATTCTAACTTTCTGCATTGTACTTGTTTTTTAAATAGTTATAAATGGCATATTGAGACCGGATACTTCTATCTGTATCTACCTGTACCTTTCTATTGGTGTCATTTGCATCTAGAACCCTTGCTTTAAAATTATCTGCCATTTGAAGCTGTAATATATCCTTCAATTCTTCAAACACATCTTTATCTAAAATAGGGGTTAAAACTTCAATTCTACGATCTAAATTACGTGTCATCCAGTCGGCAGAACCAATATACATTTTTTCCTTTCCTCCATTTTCAAACAAATAGATTCTACCATGCTCAAGAAAACGGTCTATAATACTTGTAATATAAATAGGTTTTTCTTTACCCTTCACCTCATGTGGTTCTTTAGGTATTAGTCTACAAAAACCCCTTACCAAAAGTCTAACTTCTACACCTGCTTTACTGGCTGCTTCTATAGCGGTAATCATTTTAGTGTCTTCTAGACTGTTCATTTTGGCAGTAATTCTTGCGGGCAAACCTTTTTCTGCATTGGTAATCTCATTTTGAATGAGCTCCATGAACGTATTTCGAGTACTAAATGGTGACACCAGCAGTTTTTTAGTTTTAGGAATGATTAATTTTCTTTCTAATACCTCAAAAACTTGATTTAGTTCGCTAGTTATTTTATTATGTGCTGTAAAAAGGCCGTGATCGCAGTAGATACGAGCTGTTTTTGCGTTAAAATTACCCGTTCCAATATAGGCATAGTGTTCTACCTGTTCATTAACTATACGTGTTACGAGCGCTATTTTGGAGTGTACTTTTATGTTAGGCACACTGTACAGTACTTTTGCTCCAGCATCTTCAAATGTACGCCCCCATTTTATATTATTGGCCTCATCAAACCTAGCTTGTGCTTCTACAAACAAGAGCACCTCTTTTCCGTTTTCAAGGGCCTTTAAAATAGAATCTGTTAAGGCCGATGTTTTAGCAATACGGTATAACGATATTTTTATGCTATTTACTTTATCATCTTGAGCCGCTTGTGCTATAAAGCGTTCAACGGTATCAAATTGTTGATATGGAAAATGAACCAATTGATCCTTTCCCTGTATAGCCTTAAACATGTCTTTACAAGTACTTAAAACCGGGTGGGGTAGTGGCTCCAAAGGATTATATTTTAATTCTGGCCCTGCACTTTCAATATCAAATTCAAAAAAATCGGAGAGATTATGGTAGCGCCCACCAGCAACCATGTCTACCGGTCCTAGGTCCAGGGCTTTTTGTATCTGTTGTTGCATCGCTGCTGGCATTGCCGCATCAAACAATAGCCTAGTAGGTTGTCCGGATTTACGTTGCCCTAAACTATCGTATATTTTTTCTACCAATTGTGTGTCCGTGTAGTCATCGTCTAGATACAATTCCGCATCTCTAGAAATTTTTATGGAATAGGAGCCTAATACTTTTTCGTTTGGTATCAATTCTGATAGAAAAAGCCTAACCACATTATCTAGATAGATGTAATTGTGTTGTATGCCGGGTAGCGCTATAAATCTACCTATTTGTTTAGACGGTATTTCTACTATTTGTAGAGGTAATGAAGCCGTTTCTATAACCAAGTATAGCGCCCCGTCCTTAATTAATCTTGGATTTGAAAAATCTAGCAATTGGCATTGCTCTTTTATTTCTCTGTTAAAAAGCTCTTGTAGAAATCGATGTTGTTCTGGGTCTAATTCTTGAATTTCCCTTAAAAAAACACCTTTATCCCTTAGCTCTGTCAACGTTTCTTCAATAACCTTTCCAAAGAGGCGTTGTTGTTCTGCTACAGTGGATAAAATTTGTTTTAACGTTTTGTTGCCTTTTAAGGCCAATTTTCTCCTTAGGCTTTTTTCAACATCTTTTAATTGCCTTAATTGGGATACCCTAACTTTAAAAAACTCGTCAAGGTTAGAAGAAAAAATGGCCAAAAACTTAAGCCTTTCTAGCAATGGTGTGTCTTTACATTGCGCTTCTAATAACACACGTTCATTAAAATAGAGCCAGTTTATGTCTCTATGTTTTAGCGGCTGTTTTTTCATGTAGGTCTTTTGCCAAAAATATAAAATTGAAATAGCTTACTTTTTAAACAAATGTTAAGTAAGTCTTTCTAGACAATACGCAATTAGATTGTCTACTGTTTTCTGTGGTGTTTTACTAAAGTTGCCATTGTACCTATTTGCTAAAATAGCATTCATGGATACAGCTTTATGCCCCAATAGTTTAGCTAAGCCATAAATACCTGCTGTTTCCATCTCTAAATTGGTTATTTGTTGCTGTTGGAATGAAAAACCCCTTAGCTTTTCGTGAAAATCTAATAGCACAGGTTTTTTTCGTAATTGTCTACCCTGTGGAGCATAGAAACCGGCGTTTGTCACCGTTATACCTTCATATACTGTATCATCTTTGAATAGGTTAGCCAACTTGTTACTACAGCTATAGGTATAAGGGGAGATGGCAAGGGGCCAATTTAAGTGCGATTTTAAGGCATTTGTAAAGCTAGACTCTTCTTTATTGTTCAACTCATAAAAATGCATGAGCCCGTCTAAACCAATGGCTTTTTTTGAAATTAAAAAGCTATCTATTGGTATGTGTTCTTGGATTGCGCCAGAGGTGCCAATTCTTATAATATTAAGACTTTTTTTATTGGGTTTTATTTCCCGTGTTTTAAAATCTATATTAACTAGGGCGTCCAACTCGTTTAGAACAATGTCTATATTGTCCGTTCCAATGCCGGTAGATATAACCGTAATCCTTTTTTTATTAAAATAACCAGTATGGGTAACAAATTCACGCTTTCCTTTTTTCAACTCTATAGTATCAAAAAGGTTAGAAACAGCAGAGACCCTATCTGGGTCCCCAACCGTAATTATGTTATCTGCAACATCTTCCGGTAAGATGTTTAAATGATATATGCTATTATCCGGATTTAAAATTAGCTCGGAATCCGCTATGGGCATAAATATTATTAAAGTTTAAGAATTCGTTTATTATCCGTGTTGTAAAGAAAGTTGTATTTGAGGGCTCCTCCTAAATAATCATTTCCTTCCCTAAGATTAGCGTAAAAATTGGTTTGTTCAGCTAAAACCTCTTTCCCCATTTTTGATAATCTTGCTGGGTTAAAAGAAGAAATCAATGGTTTAAGCTTGTTTAGCATGCGATCATATTGTGAGTCTCCAAAACCATAATCGTTCTGAACTTGTAACAAGGTGCCCAAAAAGGCCTTTTTCGATTTTGGTTTTTCGTTAGCGGCAATAGAAAGGATTCTATTTTCCAGTTCGTTCAGCCCGTTTTTAATACTTGGAAAACGTTTAAGGTGTAACTGAATGGCATCTTCTAAATAATTAAATTGATAATTTTCAAAATCCCCTAAATTTTCCAGTCTTATGGGGTTGTCACTACAGTACAATTGCCATACATAATCTGCAAATTCAATATCATCTTGGGTTAAGATAATTTTGTTGGCATAAAGTTCTAGAAGCCTTTCATCACTCAGTTCGTTCAGCGCATAAAGTTTTTCACCGCTATTTTCTTTACCACTACAGACCAAGGATATTTCTGCGTGTCTTCTATGGGTTTTTAACCAACTTATTACAGCTAGCATGTTTACTTGGCAGAACAAATCATACTCAAACCAAAGAACAATTTGGTCTTGTTGTTTGTGGTTACAAAGAGAACGGTATTCTTTGAGCGTTTTTTCAATAAACCAGGACTTACTTACCTTATAATTCTCATTTAAGAATTCAAAACGGGTTTTCCAGAATGTTTCACTACCAACCGTACTCACGGTTTTACCTTCACATAACATTTCTCGCCATGTAATGATATCACCATCTACGGATAGCCCTTGGAGCCTTTGTGTGAAGCTATCACCATTGGTAATGTGTAATAAATTTTTCATTTTAAGTTCGTTGTTTTCGTTGGTTAAGAGAATTAAATGTAAGGCTTAAAGAAAAAAATGCAAAACAATAGCTCTAAAACCTATTACGGAAAGCGATAATTTTAACAGATAATCGATTAAAATTGGACTTTCTTAAGCTTTTGATAATCAGCCCCCAACTCGTTTTACCTGAAACCCCTTTTCTTTTAAGAAACCCATTATTTTGTCTCTATAATCGCCTTGCACAATTATAGTTTCGTTTTTATGGCTTCCTCCAACGCTAAGCAATTGTTTTATTGCTTTGGCCAATTTTTTAAAATCTTCTGGCGCTCCATTGTACCCTTCAATAATAGTAATGGGTTTTCCCTTTCGTTTTTCGTACTTGCAGATCAACGGCTGTTCTTGCAACCAAAAATCGGGTTTATCTGGTTTCTTTGCCGCTGGTTCCGGTTCGTGGTCTGGAAAAAGGTTTTTTAATTGGTCCTGTAAATCCATCTTATTTTTTTACCAATCCTAATTCTACCAAACGCTCATACAGGTATTCACCCGCGGTAATATCTTCAAATTGTTTAGGGTTATCTTTGGTAATGCAATTTTCTAAACAGTTAAGCGGCATATCGCTAACAGGATGCATAAAAAACGGTATGGAATATCTTGAAGTTCCCCATAACTCTTTAGGTGGGTTTACCACTTGGTGTATGGTAGATTTTAATTTATTGTTAGATAACCTAGAAAGCATATCACCTACATTAATCATTAACTGGTCTGGTTTAGCAATAGCATCTACCCAATTGCCTTCATGGTCCTTAACTTGAAGTCCCTTGCCATGGGCTCCCATTAACAAAGTTATTAAATTTATATCTCCGTGAGCTGCGGCTCTAACAGCGTTTTTGGGTTCTTCTTTTATAGGCGGGTAATGTATAGGCCTTAAAATAGAATTACCATTTTTAATATATGCATCAAAATAAGTCTCTTCTAAATTTAAGTGTATCGCTAAAGCTCTTAAAACATATTTGGCCGTTTTCTCTAACATTTTGTAGGTTTCTTTACCTACAGCGTTAAAATTAGGCAGTTCTTTAACCTCAACATTATCTGGATACTCCGCCTCTAATTTCGGATCATCTTCTACATATTGCCCAAAATGCCAAAACTCTTTTAAATCTCCCTCTTTTTTACCTTTTGCATGCTCTTTTCCAAAAGAAGTATAGCCTCTTTGACCACCAATTCCTTCAATTTCATAAGAATCTTTGATTTCTTGCGGTAGAGCAAAGAATTTTTTTATCTCCTCATATAAATCATCTACCAACTGGTCCGATAAAAAATGGCCACTAAGTGCTACAAAGCCAATATTTTCAAATGCGGCACCTATTTCTTCTACAAATTTTTCTTTTCGCTCAGGGTCATTAGAGGTAAAATCCTTCAAATCAACACTTGGTATAGCACTCATTTTACTATTTTAAAAATTAGTCAAATCAAATTTACACAAACTTCTGAATAACAGAACAAATTTTAGGGTAAGCTACCGTATTTACAAGGCTTCGAATTAATGTGCATAATCAATAGAGATAAGAATTAAAGGTTTTGAACCAGTAGGTATTACAATTAGCATGTTCCTTTGCCTTCAGAATTAAGCTATATCACTTTAACATTTATTAACAATGTTTAAAGATCCAAATTGTATAACAAACGTATATAGCATAACAAATCTAATCTTATGAAAGCAAGAAAATACATTGGTATGGCCATATTTGCCCTTTTAGTGGTTTCATGTTCCGTATCTAAATCATCCAGACAACAACAGAACATCTTAAGTGGCAGCTGGATATTGAATAACGTATCCTATGAGGGTACCGACGGCATGTTCAAATCTGTTCTTTTTAATGATAGCCAAGCAATATGTTTTGAAGGCAGTCAGTGGTTTTTTAGGGACAATAACAATACAGGGCGTTACACTATCCAAGGTGGAAGTCTTTGTCAAGGTGGTGACCGTTTTATTAAATGGACTATTGTAGAGCCTACCAATTCTGTAAGTCAGTTACAGTTTAAGTTCATAGACGAAAAAAACAAGGATATCTCTGGCGGACTTGGGTATAGATTGGATATAGCCAATCTTACGGAAAACCAGATGACCTTAAAATCACGTGTAAACGCTGGAGGTGAGATGGTAACCTTGGTTTACAATTTTACTAAACAATTATAAATAAAAACAGCATGAAAAATTATAAAATAAAAGCAGCAGCACTGGCCATGTCCTTGGTTTTAGTAGTTAGCTGTAGTACTGTTAGAAATGCCAACAATACGCAAAAAGGAGCCGTGATAGGTGCTTCTGGTGGTGCGGTAATTGGAGGAGTTATAGGTAACAATGTAGGTAAGGGTGGCAATACTGCCCTTGGTGCAATTATTGGTGCTGCAATTGGTGGTGCTGCTGGTGGTTACATTGGTAACCGAATGGATAGGCAGGCAGAACGTATAGAGGAAGAAATTCCAGGTGCAGAAGTACAGCGTGTAGGAGAAGGTATTAACGTAACATTTACCCAAGACGCTGGTGTGTATTTTGACACAAATAAGTCTGATGTTAAAGGCATGTCTGCTACCACATTGGATAAAATGGCAAATATCTTAACTGAGTATCCAAAGTCTAATATTTTAGTTGAAGGGCATACAGATAGTGCGGGCGCAGAAGATTATAATATGTCCCTTTCTCAAAGAAGGGCAGAATCTGTAACCAATTATTTAATTGCCAAAGGTATTAGTCCCTCTAGATTTTCTACTAAATGGTATGGCGAAACACAACCAAGAGAATCTAACGATACCGCAGAAGGTAAAGCAAAGAATAGAAGGGTAGAGTTAGCTATCATAGCTAACGATGAACTTAAGGAAGAAGCTATGAGAGAGACCAAAGGTTAATCGAATACATTTGAATCAATTCACAACAAAAACCCCGGTATTCATCGTACCGGGGTTTTTTATTGCTTATTGAGTATAGACTGCTATTAATGATGTGCCTTCATTTTTTCTTTTTTCTTGCTAAGTTGCCTATCCAATTCGTGGATGGTTTTATGAATGGCGCTTTCAAAACTTTCTTCATCGGCTTCCGCAAATAATCTAGGCCCTGGAACACTAAGTTGTATACCACATATTTTTCCTTTTAATGGAGATGTAGTGTTTTCATGTTTTATAAAAACAGAAGCTTTCACTATAAAATCAAACTTCTCTTCTAAATGTTCTAGTTTTTTACGGGTTAAGCTTTCCAAACGCTCACTCGATTTTACATCGTGGTACTCAAACGTAATATTCATGATTCTTTATTTTAAAGTTTATAGTTAAGTTAAACATATCAAGATTAAAAATCTGTTAGGGCTATGTTATAACTGTTTAAAATCAAAGGTAGACAGTGTTAAAGTATTGGAATATGATAAATATCATGTCTAATTTGAAAGAATTTTCTGTAAATTTAAAGGACAGGCTATTCACAAAAAACTAAACCGTTATGGATGTACAAACTGCTAACAATGATTATGACCAATTGGTGTTTCGTTTAGAGCGAAATCACCGTTGTGTTTTACGAATGGTGCGTAAGTTAAATTCGTATCAATTTGAACCAAAAAGCCCGCAAGGTTTTGACAAAATTAAAGAGATAAAACAAGGCTTTAACCAGCTAGCCAAGGATCAGCTATTGTTGTTCAACAATCTACAAAAACAGCTACTAGATCCAGAAGCAGCCTATGAACAGGTAAAATTATCTTTAAAAAAGTTTAATTTAATGGAGCAAAAGGTGGCTGCCTATATTTTGGGAGATATGTAGTATTGTTGGTTTACCTTGCCAAGCCTATAAATTTTATACATCTTTACAACATGTATTCCAAGATAATTACACATGTTGAAAAATATGTTACCCCAACCAGCCATGCGCTTAAGGCATTTACCAGTGTATTACAACCCTTGGAACTTAAAAAAAAGGAAAATTTAATACATCCTGGCACCTACATACAACACGAATTCTTTGTTGAGTCTGGTTGTTTAATTGCTTATTACCTAGATAAAAAAGGGCACAAGCATATTATACAATTTGCAATAGAAGATTGGTGGGTTGGCGATTTTGATGCCTTTTACAATAAAATTCCTTCTAAACTATATATTGAAGCTATAGAAGACGCCAAATTATGGTCTATAAGTTTTAATGATTTGGAACAATTATATCACGACCATCCAATTTTTGAACGGTACTTTAGAATTTTAGTTACTAGAGGATTTATTTCTCAACGTAAACGGGTGCTATCTACCTTGCAAGAGAATGCAAAAGAGCGGTATCTGGATTTTTGCAAAACCTATCCCAACATAGAAAGTAGGGTGCCCAATTATCATATAGCCAACTACCTTGGTCTATCTCCAGAAAGTCTAAGTAGAATTAGGAAAACATTAACGGAGGAAGGGCTAAATATTGATGTAGGTCAACCATAGAAACTTATTTGTCCAGTAATTTCGACAAAAACAAATTACTATGACAACTATGCAACCTTTACTAAAGCCCTACACTTTGGGCGATATAGAATTAAGAAATCGTGTTATTATGGCGCCCATGACTAGAAGTAGGGCGGCCAATACTGAAAACGTACCCACGCAAGATTTACATGTTCCCTATTATGCGCAGCGGTCTGGAGCAGGATTAATTATTACAGAAGGCTCACAAATTTCTAAGCAAGCCATTGGTTATGTAAATACAGCGGGTATACACACAAAAGAACAAGTAGCCGGTTGGAAAAAAGTAACGGATAAAGTACATGAGAACGGAGGTAAGATTTTTGTGCAACTGTGGCACGTAGGGCGTATGTCCCATCCAGATTTTCATGACGGCAACTTACCCTTAGCGCCGTCTGCTATAAACCCAAATGCAAAAACCTATACGCCAGATGGCTTTAAGGATACGGTTACACCAAAGGCCATGAGTATTGAAGACATAAAGCAAACGGTTCAAGATTTTAAAAATGCGGCAAAGAATGCCATGGAAGCTGGTTTTGACGGTGTTGAAATACATTCTTCCAATGGTTATTTAATTCATCAATTTTTTAATGGTACGGCTAACATCCGAGAAGATGAATACGGTGGTAGTATAGAGAACAGGTCAAGATTCTTTTTTGAAGTCTTGGATGCTATAAAAAGCGTTGTGCCAGAAAACCGAATAGGAGCAAGATTTAATCCATCTTGCCATAATATTTTTGGAATAACGGTAGATAAAGATACCATCCCAACTTTTGAATATGTTATAGACCGTCTAAACAATTACAATTTGGCCTATGTGCATTTGTCAGAACCTTTTAATGATGTTTCTGATGTAGACTATGCAATAACCAATATTGCGGAACATTTTAGACCAATTTACAAGGGCACGTTAATGATAAATGCTGGTTTTGACCAAGCCAAGGGCAATGCCGTTTTAGAGAAAGGTTTGGCAGATTTGGTAGCATTTGGTAAGCTTTTTATTAGTAATCCAGACTTAGTACATCGATTTGAAAATAATTACGAATTAAGTGATTGGGACGAGGACACTTTTTATACGCCAGGAAAGGAAGGATATTTAGATTATCCAACTTATGAACACGAACAAAACAGTTAAATACAATTAGATTTATGAAAACAACTAAACATAAAGCATACGGAGCAAGTACAAACACCGCAGACCTAGAATTAATGGAAATTGATAGGAGGGAAGTAGGTGCCAATGATGTGAAAATAGATATCTTATACTGTGGTATTTGTCATAGTGACATACACCAGGTAAGAAACGATTGGAAAAATTCTAAATACCCCGTTGTTCCGGGCCATGAAATTATAGGTAGGGTTGTTGAACTTGGTAGCGAAGTAACCAAATATAAGCAAGGAGATTTGGTTGGTGTTGGGTGTATGGTAGACTCGTGTAAAAATTGCGATTCTTGCCATCAAGATTTAGAGCAATTCTGCATAAATGGCGCCACTTTTACTTATAATAGTCCAGATAAGCATCTTGGTGGACATACTTTTGGAGGCTATTCCACAGGGGTAACGGTAAATCAAGATTTTGTACTTAAAATACCAGAGAATATAGATGCAAGAGGTGCTGCGCCACTCCTTTGTGCGGGAATCACTACCTTTTCTCCCTTGAACCATTGGAACGTTAAAAAAGGAGATAAAGTTGGTATTGTAGGTCTTGGTGGATTAGGCCATATGGGGGTTAAATTTGCCAATGCCATGGGGGCACATGTGGTAATGATTACTACCTCTCCTAACAAAGCGGAAGACGCTAAAAGATTAGGTGCTCACGAAGTATTGATAAGTAAAGACCAAGAACAAATGAGTGCGCATGCCAATAGTTTTGATTTTATTTTGAATACGGTACCTGTTGGGCACGACATAAATCCATACGTAAATTTGCTTAAAATAGATGCCACTATGGTTTTAGTGGGAGCGGTAGAACCTTTAGGTTCTGTAAATGGCGGTGGACTAATAATGGGTAGAAAGCGTGTAGCTGGTTCTCTAATAGGTGGTATTAAAGAAACGCAAGAAATGTTAGATTTTTGTGGAGAACACAACATTACCTCAGATGTAGAAATGGTAAACATGCAAGACGTTAACAATGCTTTTGAACGGGTGGTGGCAGCAGACGTTAAATACCGGTTTGTAATTGATATGGAATCTTTAAAAAATTAAATTGGTTTACTAAAAAGCAAAGAGCGGTCTTAAAAAGACCGCTTTTTTTATGAATAAGCTTAAATTTATTGATTAAAAAAATACACACTTAAATGAAAAAACTAAGATATCTAAGTATACTTTTTGTTACAGGGGCCTTTTTAATAGGTTGTGCAGAGAAAGCAAAGGAGCAAAAAGAACAGGTAACCAAAGAAAAAGTATACACTTCTAACTTACCATTAGATAGTTTAATTATGCCAGATGGCTTTAAGGTACATACAGTTGTAGAAGGGTTAGACGGCGCACGGTCTATGGCCATGGGTGATAAAGGAACCTTATTTGTGGGTACACGAACCGAAAATAAATTGTATGCATTGGTAGATAGTGATAATGATTTTGTTGCGGACCGTACAATAGTTTTGGATACAACTCTTGAAGTGCCCAATGGTATTGCATTTAAAGACGGGGCATTATATGTTGCAGAAGTAAATAGATTATTAAGGTACGATAATATTGAAGACAACTTAGATGCTGTGCCTGAGCCCGTGGTTATTTATGAAGATTACCCAGATGAATTTCATCATGGTTGGAAATATATAGCCTTTGGCCCTGACGATAAGCTATATATTCCTGTAGGAGCACCTTGTAATATTTGTGATGATACGGATAAAGACGAACGTTTTGCTACTATAACCCGTATGGACAAAGATGGTGGTAACAGAGAGATCGTTGCAAGGGGCGTTAGAAATTCTGTTGGGTTTACCTGGCACCCAGATACCCAAGAATTATGGTTTACGGATAATGGTAGGGATATGATGGGAGATGATATTCCTCCTTGTGAACTAAATAGGGTTTCTGAAGTGGGCCAGCACTTTGGTTATCCCTTTTGTCATGGCGGCACCATTCCGGATCCAGAATTTGGAGCCAAGCGCTCTTGTGATGAGTTTGTACCTCCGGTTCAAAATTTAGATGCACATGTAGCGCCTTTAGGCGTTAAGTTTGTAGAGGGTTCCATGTTTCCAGATAAATACCAAAAACAGGTTTTAATTGCAGAGCACGGTAGTTGGAACCGAAGTAAAAAGTCTGGGTACCGTATAACTAAAGTTACACTAGAAGGTAATAAGGCGGTAAAATATGAACCTTTTATAGAAGGGTGGTTAAACCAAGAAAATCAAACGCGTTGGGGCAGACCGGTAGACCTTTTATTCTTAAAGGATGGTTCCTTATTAATTTCTGATGATTATGGGGATGCTATCTACCGTGTTTATGTATCAAGTTAAGACTAATTATATTCCGCAAGTGCGTTAATAGCACTGCCTTCTAGGTGCTTGGTTTGTTGAGAAAAGAAATAACAATTGAGCATTGCCCTGCCCATTTTTGTGGTGGTGGTCACGGTTTTTAATTTTTTCATCAAGGGAAATAGGGGTTTAGAGATTCTATAAAATAGATTGTACCATTTGGTATTTGAGGTAATGCCCTTTTCGGGCAAAATAATACCAGGCCTAAACATATAGGCATCTTTAAACCCTTTTGCCAATAAGTAATTCTCTGTTTTTCCTTTAATCCTTTTCCACATGGATTTACTTTTTTCACTACTATCTGTTCCTTGCCCACTCACATAAGCAAAAACCATATTCGGATTTAGGTTGTGTAGAATATCTGCCAAGGCTTTTGTCATTATAAAGGTGTAATGATTGAATTTTTCTTCATTCAGTCCTGCAGAAGAAACCCCCATGCAATGGCAACATATATCGTACCCATTTAACTGGTCTTCTATTAATGAAAAATCAGTAAAATCAGTATGTAAAACTTCTTTTACTTTACGGTATGGCGTTCCCAAACTATTTCTACTGATCAACAGTATTTCAGAAACTCTAGGGTCTTCTATACTTTCTAATAGCACAGATTTTCCTACCATACCTGTTGCACCCGTTATAATTACTTTCATAGCTCTATTTTCCTTTAGAAAATTTTTATACCTAACCCAATTACATGCAAAATAATGGAAATTCAAGTTCTAGTTACCGTTTCTTTCATTTGGGTCAAGGATAAAAGGAAAGTGGTTAAAGATTACAAGGATTCAAAATTATCTTGTGGATGTTAAAATGAAAAAGAAAAAATGATGAATCACACCGTAAGTATACAAGACACGGGATTTGTAACCCATGATGTCTTACAAATTAAAACAGATAGGCCAGCAAATTTTGAATTTACACCTGGGCAGGCAACGGAAGTAGCCGTTCTAAAAGATGGCTATTCCAATAAGAAAAGACCGTTTACGTTCACCAGTTTGCCATCAGATGGATTTTTACAATTTACCATCAAAATCTATCCTGACCATAATGGGGTAACAGACAAAATACAAACCTTGGAACAAGGAGACCAACTAGAAATAAGTGATGCCTGGGGTGCTATTTCTTATAAAGGACCGGGAACGTTTATTGCAGGTGGGGCAGGGGTAACACCATTCATTTCTATTTTTAAAGATTTGGCAGATAGAAATCAATTGGACGAGAACAAACTGTTGTTCGCCAACAAGCGCGAAAGGGACATTATCCTAGATTCTAAATTTAACCAATGGTTGGGTGCAGACTTTGTAAACATATTGTCCGAAGAGCATAATCCTAAGCACGCACACGGGAGAATTGATAAGGAATTTTTAAAGAAAAATTTAAAAGACAAAGATAAGTATGTGTACATCTGCGGACCTGTACCCATGATAAATTCAGTAAAAGAAGATTTGCTAGAAATAGGTGTTGAAAAAGAACAAATAATAACGGAAGATTTATAGAATGGAAAGAGTATTAGTAGCAGGTGCCAATGGCACAACAGGAAAACAAATAGTAAAGCTTTTAAAAGAATCACAATATTTTGAACCGGTTGCCATGGTTCGGAAAGAGGCTCAAATGGAGCAGTTTAAAAAAGACAATATTGAAACCGTATTGGGCGATTTGGAGAACGATTTGTCACATACCACAAAGAATATAGATAAAGTGCTTTTTGCCGCAGGTTCTGGTGGTAAAAATGTTGTTGGTGTAGACCAAGAGGGCGCCAAAAATTTGATTAAGCAATCGTCCAAAGACAACGTAAAAAAGTTTGTTATGCTAAGCTCTATGGGTGCAGATGAGCCAGAGCAAGCAGAAGAATTGAAAGATTACTTAAAAGCAAAGCACAACGCAGACGAATATTTAAAACAAAGCAACTTAAAATATACAATTGTTAGACCGGGTTCTTTAACCAATGATAAGGCTACGGGGACTATTAGTATTGCCGAAAAGCTAAACAGAAGAGGAGAAATTACAAGAGCAGATGTGGCACAAACATTGGTGCGATCTCTACATGATGATGCCCCTGTTAACCAAACGTTCGAGATTTTATCTGGTAATACGTTGATTGGAGAAGCTTTAGATACGATAAATACCCACAAATAAAATGATAAAACCAAGAAATAAAGTTCCTTCGCTAAAAATCAATTTGGTCAATGGCACCAGTTATAGTTTGGAAGATCAAGAACCAGACCATTTTACGATGGTGATATTTTATAGAGGAAAACACTGCCCAGTCTGCAAATCATACTTAGAAGAATTACAATCTATGCTGGATGAATTTGTAGAAATAGGGGTTAATGTAATTGCCATAAGTTCAGACACTAAAGAACGCGCAATGAAGACGTACGAAGAATGGGAAATTGCAGACATCCCCATTGGTTATGAAATGCCTATAGAAGGGGCAAGAGAATGGGGCCTCTATATTTCTAAGGGAGTAAAGGAAAAAGAACCGGAAATGTTTATAGAGCCTGGACTGTTTTTAGTTAAAGCAGACCAAACGCTTTATAGTGCAAGCATACAGACAATGCCATTTGCAAGACCTGAATTTGATGCCTTGCTAAAAGGCATAAAGTATATTATCAAAAATGAGTATCCCGCTAGGGGAGAAGCTTAAGAAAAGCCCCATCTTTGGGGCTTTTCTTTTGTCTTTTTATAATTAGAAAGTCATTATTATGCGATTGCCATAATTATCTTAAAATATTAGGGCTCAAAACGTCCAAAATGGCATTTAATGCGTAGATAAAAACAGATTTGCCAATCTAAAGAATCAAACTAACACTAATGAATCTTTTAAATAAAGTTCTTTTTCAAATTTGTGCCTTTTCGCTTTTTGTGGGCTTTACATTACCTGTTTGTGCGCAAAAGCTTCAAGAGTACACAGGTCCCTATACCGTAAACGGCTATCAAGGTAATGCCAATTTTAGCTATATGCTTAAAGACGGCGATACCGTATTTCAAGGACCATTTATGCTTAAGCGGTCTAGTTTAGATGCATTGTTAGAAAAGGAAGACGAATCATTTACTATAAAAGGAAATTTTAGCGCAGGTGTACCTACTGGTAGATGGACCTTTTCTTTTGGAGCATTTAATTCCAATAAGCAAACAGAAGTAGAAGATTACCAATATCGTGTTCTAGTAAGTGGGCTACAAGAAGAAGTAAGTGGAGACTTTTTAGAAGGAAAGCTACAAGGAAACTGGATTTACAAAGTTTCAAAAATAAAAGATTCAGAAATAGAGGAAGAACGCTATTCCAGCTCTATTGGCTATGAGGCAGGTTTGCCTATTAAAGATTTTAGTATTGCCAATAGTACCAGCACCTTAGTAGGTCGTTTTTTAAGAGATGGTATTGCCCACGATAATTGGGAGTTATTTTCTGCTGCTGGAGCCGGTACGGAAGAAAGCTGGATTTTTGAAAATGGTTTGTTGCTCAAAGTAATTCAAAAGGAAGGGAACACGTCCAATGTTTTTCCTGTTTTTGAAAACAACACAGCTGAAACTGAAATTATTGACCTAAACACAGGTTATTTAAATTTGGTCAATTTAACCCAAAAGAATGCGGATGCAGACTTTTCTAAAGGTTTAATGCAACGATTGCTGGCAGAAAATGCAAATCGGTATCAAAAAATCAACAACTTTTTCTTGGCCTTGAATTATGACGGTTTTAAACCTAAATTTAAAGTTAAGGCACCTTACTTTCCATTGGAAAAATCTGATATAGATTACATAGAACAGGCAATTGAAACGGCTTCTACATATAAACCTACGCTAGATTCCCTACTATCTAATGCGCATTTAAATATTTTAAAGAGAACGGATGACAATGTTTATTTTCAGTACAATGTTTTATCCTATCTCAATGAAAATTTTATTGAGCCTTTCAGTGAATTAAAAACTTTGAATGAGACTGGGATAATAGATAACCTATCCGTTACGCAATTATACGCTAGTCTCTGGAAGAATGGAGCACCAAAGGTTCCTTTTGAAGTAAAAGCTACTACTAAAGACAAGACAGTGGTTAAAGAATTTCAACCAGAGTCTTATGAGCTACAAACCATAGCATTAAATAGCTATAAGGGTTTTTCGCAGATGGCAGAATTCACCGCTATAAGTATAACCGAAATCAATAAAAAGCTACAGCGTTTAATTCGTGAAGAAAAGGGCGAACAACAATTGCTAGCAATTGAAGATCAGTGGCTAAAACAACAAGAGGCCATTCTACTGGTAAAAGATAGTTTAGAACAATATGGTAATAACAACCAAAAAAGGGCTTTGACCGCTATTCAAGAACTCTTAGAAACCAATTTAGGAGTTTATGCAAATTTAGAAACCATAGCGGATAAAAAAACATTTGCAGAGGATCAAATAACCTGTACGGAAACACTACTGCAAATTGCAAATCAAATTAGCAAATTACCAGAAAATGTCAAGACCATAGAGGAGGCCTATTTAGATCCCATATGGAATCCGTTTATGGCTACTGTAATGAACGAAGAAATTAAAAAGCGAATAACGAGTGCTTATAAAAAGGTGCTTGTACCTTATTTCTATAAGCAGAGTCAACAAGAATTAAATTGTGAAAATGCAGCGGCACTCCACACCCAAATGACATTTGCTTATAACCGCATGCTTCAGCTAAGAAACTTAGATACACATAAACTGGAACGAAAATTAAAACGAGAAAAAAATCCTGAAAAAGTCTTACAACTTTTTGAAGAAGTTAATACCAAAAAATCCAAGTAGTAATGCAAAGTTTTAATTTCAAATATTTTGGTTTGGTATTGGTATTACTAGGTAGTTCTATTACCGTTGCACAGGAAGAGGAAGATAAAGTGTACTTACCCAAAGAATCTAAGTATAAAGATCCAACCTCTAAAGTTTGGGTAAATACGTACGGGAAAATAAGGATTGGGAAACGATTTTTTTGGGACGCTCAAACGCATTTTAGGTTTCAAGAAACAGAAGCAACCCCATTTGTTGGTCAGGTAGCCCAAATCTATAATAGACATGCCCTTGGCTATATTTACAACAAAAAGGTAAATTTTAGTCTAGGTGGAGTTTTAAGGGTAAACTTTAATACGGATGAAGACTCCATAGATAGAAATGTGGTTCCAGAATGGCGTATTTGGCACCAATACCAATTTGCAATGCCCTTGTATAGTGCTATGATCTATCATAGAATACGTATAGAACATAGATGGACACAAGGTTTTGCAGAAGACAGTGAATATATTTTTAGAAATAGATGGCGGTATATGTTTCGTGCTAAAATACCTTTGAACAGTCATAAATTAGAACCTAAGACGCTTTACGTTTCTCCCGAAGCAGAATTAATAATGCAAAGTGGCAAGGCTGTGGTTGCTAGTCCTATGGAAGATTTACGACTTACCACTACCGTAGGTTATATTTTAACACCTAGGTTAACCGTAGCGGCAGGCCTCATGTACAGTCAAGGGCAGGCCTTAGAAAATGGCGGTGAATACAAACAGGCGTGGACTATGCGTTTTCATATGTATTATTCGCCAGATTTTAGACGTGTCAGAAAAAAATTACCAGACATTCATTTAGATGACTAAACCATGAAGAAAAGAACTTTATTTGCGGTAATAGCCCTAACGGTAGTATCCTTAGGAATGGCCACGTTTTTCTATGTAAAATCCACAACATTAAGCAATAAGCTTCAAGAAGAACAAAAGACGAATACGGCATTAGAACAGGCCCTGAACGAAAGAGAGGCTGTACTTCGTATAGATACCATGCTGGTTAATGGTGATTATGAAAATGCGTTACAGGCTTACACCAAAGAACTGGAAAAAGAACCCAAGGGTTACGATAAAGATTTAAAAATGAGAATTGCCTTAACCCAAAAAATGAGGGCATTAGGTGGTGGACCTGTGGTACCAAAAAAAGAATTGGATTCCGTTTTATTAGATAGTCTAAGAATGCGCTTTTCTAATACCCAATTGCCCGTAAAGCAATTAGATTCTATGGCCTTTGCGTTGCAGAAAGCCAAAGTACAGATTACCCGTTTAAAACAACAATTGCAAAACTCCGCTGCTGGTGAATACTTAACTTTTAAAAGTAAAAAAGGGAGTGCTCTACATTATGTTGGTCAGGTAAAAAACGGTAAAGCCAACGGGTATGGTATTGCATTATTAGAGACGGGCAGCCGTTACGAAGGTCAATGGCAGCAAAACCTTAGACATGGCCAAGGTACATTTTACTGGCCAGATGGGGAATACTATATTGGTAATTATAACCAAGACAAAAGAGAAGGAGAGGGAACCTATTTCTGGCCCAATGGAGAAAAATATGTGGGACATTGGGAAGATGATAAACGTAACGGAACGGGTATTTTTTACGGGGAAACTGGAGAGATTATAACCAGCGGAACTTGGAAAAATGATAAACTAGTAAAACCCGAAAAGAAAAAGGGAAAGTAATACCGGTTTAGGTATCTTTAGTTAAAACAAAATTCTTGCTTTTTAGAAACAAACTAATTCGGTTTTTCATTATTCCGTTGCTAGGAATAGTGCTTGCTTATTTTGCAGTGGACCAAGGCGTGCGCTTTAGGTTGCAGCAATTTTTAGCCAACAAAGAGGCCCAAGGGGTTCTAGTGAATTATAAGGGCTTGGAACTTAAACTTTTTCAAGGTACCGCCAAGTTTATACAACCTACTATTTTACTTTCTAAAGAAACCAATTCTGGATTCACCGGTAACTTATCCTTGACAGACATAATAATTAAGGATATTGGTTATGTACGCTTATTATTGACAGGAAAGCTTCCTATTGAATATATAGAAATGAATGGCTTAGATGGCCAATTAATAGAGCTAAAGCAAAACGAAGATGCGGTTAACGCCACTAAGGCTACTAAAGAAGAAATAGGCTTTGTAATTAATTTAAAAGAACTTATCCTAACCAATACGAAACTTACGGTATTTGATGCCGACAAAAAAGAAGAGCTGTTACGTTTAACAGACTTTAATCTTACCATTAAAAATATTCTTGTCTCGGATAAAACCCTGGCCAAACGTTTTCCTTTTACTGGCGAAAGTTATCAGATAGTATCTGGTCCCGTTTTTATTAAAGCCACTCCTTTTGAAAATATTACAATAGATTCTATAAATGGAACTACCAACCATACGCATGTTTACAATGTTAATTACAAGACAGCATTATCCAAAGAACGCTTTGATGCGCAATTGGTAAAAGAAAGAGACCATTATTCCGTCCAAGTAAATACCATTTTATTTAAAAATCTACGCTTGGAAAGCATAAATGAAGAATTGGCCTTAAAATCTAATTCCATCACGTTTAATAACCCAGAGGTTACTATTTATAGGAACAAGTTAATAGCGGACGACTTTAGTATTAAACCACTTTATGGTTCTCTTTTGAGAGAGGCTCCAATTGGTATTGCCGTAGATACTTTTAGCTTAAATGCGGCTAACATCATTTACATAGAAAAGAGCAAGCCCAATAACGGAGGAGGGGAGCTAACCTTTAACGCGTTGGACGCCACCATAACTAATTTGGGGAATAGTTATAGAGCACCGGTTCAAGTGCATTTTAAAAGTAAGTTTATGAATGCAGCCCCATTTGTAGCAGACTGGACATTTGACCCAAATGACCAAGAGGATACTTTTTCGTTTAAAGGCAAACTGCGCGATTTAGATTTTGCTAAGGTTAATGCGTTTACCATACCAGCCGCCTACACAGAGGTAGAAGGGCAGATGACAGATTTATATTTTACTATTTACGGACAAAACGATAATTCTACCATAGATTTAAAAATTGCCTATGAGGATGTTAGTGTTTACTTACTGCATCCAGACAGTTATAAACGTAAAAAGGTGTTGAATACCTTGTTGAATCTTTTTATGCCTAATAATACCAAAAACAAGGATAGTAGGTATAAAGACAGCCACATAAACGTCAGCAGGGATAAAAACAAGTCACCTTTTAATTACCTCTACAAGAATATTGAAAAGGGTCTGCAAGATGTAATCTTATAATCTTGTAGATATAACCATTAAAATTTTACCCTGCTAATCTTAAAGGTTTAAGCTAGGCAATGTGGCCTGTGGATATAAATTAGTAAACGTTTACTAATATTTTATATATTTACGTAATTGATTTAAAAATCTATAATGAAAGCCAACATAAAGGCAGCAGCAATACAATTGTTTAATAAGGAGGGAATGTCAAATGTTTCTATGAAACAGTTGGCAGACAACATGGGAATAAGTGCAGGTAATTTAAAGTACCATTACAATACCAAATCGGATTTGTTAGAAGCGCTATATGAAGATATGTACACGGTGACCCTTGATTATATCTTGCCTAAAAACACCTATCTAACCTTGTTTCATTTGGAAGAAATGATGGGCAAATTTGATGCGTTGCAACAAGAATATGCCTTCTTTTTTAACGATTTGGTAAACATCATTAAAACCCATCCAACTATTGCCAAGCGTTATGAGGCAGGGAATTTAGAGCGTTTTAAGGCAGCCCGTAAACTGTTAGATTATTACATAGAAACAGGAAGAATGAAAGCAACACATGGTCTCGTAGATTTTGACCAAGTGATATACGCTATTTGGATGTTGAGCACTTTTTGGCAATCTCAAAAAATCGCAATTAATAACCCCAACTATAAAGTAAACCAAACAAGTAGTATATCCTTACTATGGCAGCTCATAATTCCACATTTAACGGAAAAGGGGGTAGAAGAATACCAGCAAATGCGCCAGTTTGTTACATTACCTAATTACTAACTAAAAAAATTACCAATGAGAACTATAGATGCTTTATTATCTGAATATGCCGAAAGCCACCAAACCAAATTAAATATTAGTATACATTACATCTGCGTGCCGCTTATCTTTTTTAGCTTAATAGGGCTATTGGCTTGTATTCCGTTACCAGATACCCTAACATCGGAATTACCCACATTCTTAAGACCTTTTTCTCACGTAGGAACTTTACTGATTATTTTTGGATTGCTCTATTATCTACGCTTATCTATAGTTTTGTTTGTTGGGATGCTGTTGTTTTCTATTGGCGTACTTTGGGGCATTTATGCTATTGCACAACTAAATTTTGCACCGCTTTGGGCGCTAATGCTCGGTATTTTTGTAGTAGCTTGGATTGGTCAATTTATTGGGCACAATCATGAAGGTAAAAAGCCGTCTTTTTTAAAAGATTTACAATTTCTAATGATTGGTCCGGCATGGACCATGAGCCATTTGTTTAATGCTTTGGGAATACGATTTTAAGCGCTACAAACGCTACGTTTTAACAACTGGTATTCTCCGTTTTGTTTAAATTCTTTTAGTGTTGAACCAGAATAGCGTTTAAAGGTTTTAGAAAGATGGCTCACATCTGTAAAACCCAGCTCGTCTGCTATTTCCGTATACGTATAATCACTATTTAGAAGCCTAATTTCTACTAATTTAAGTTTGGCCTTTATAATGTATTCCCGTAAGGATAGATTCATTTGCTTCTTAAAAAATTCGCTTACATAAGTCGAAGACATATTAAAAACTGCTGCTAAATTTTCAACTTTTAAGAGAGCAGGTTTATCCAAATGTTCATTAATGTAGTTTAGCATCTTACCAATACGTTCATCGCCCAGAGAATTAGAAGTACTGTCTAAAAAGATACTTTTCTTAATATTACGCATCAATAATTCCAAAATACTGGTCATTAAGCTGGTAATAAGGTTATGGGAATCCTCAGAAAAATTACGAGACTCTTGTAAAATCATATCAACAAGATTAGTAATATACTTTCGGTCTACGTTAGAGGTGATAATATCTCCCGGTATTTGGTTGTAATTAGAAAGAATGTATGCAGCTTCTTTAAACCAAGCATTGCGGTCTATGGTTATTTTGCTAGTGGTTTTAAAAAATGCGTCAGAAAACTTAAGAAAGATAAATGTAGTAGGTTCTACTATGGTAAAAGAATGGCATTTTAACGGTGGTAGTAGAAAAATATCGCCCTTGGTGTACTTGTATTCATTGTAATTAATACACTGAGACCCGTTTCCATCTTTAATCAAAACCAACTCAAAAAAATTGTTTTTAATGGGCCGTTGTTCCCACATATCTAGTCGCACTTCTTGTATATCTAAAGGTTTTATTGCCTGTAAAACTTCCATATAACGCTATTTTGGACACAAAAATAGTTTAAAAATACCTTAAACTATTGTTAATACTATGTAACAACCTTTAAATGTACCATGCAAACCTCTTTTTGTACAAATTAAAATGATAGTTATATCCTTAATTTCGTGTCCTCAATTTTAAATAATACATTTTTCATGGATACATTTCAGATAGCAAAAGAGGACATTTTACAAGCGTTCAATTTTAGACATGCAACAAAAGAATTTGATTCGACTAAAAAAATACCAGATACAGATTTTGATTTTATTTTAGATACTGCACATTTATCGCCCAGTTCTTTTGGTTTTGAACCATGGCATTTTGTAGTGGTACAAGACAAAGATTTGCGCGAATCTTTAAAACCCTTTGCATGGGGCGCTCCTTTAAAATTAGACACGGCAAGCCACTTTGTACTCGGGTTGGCCATGAAAGCCCCCATGGTAAAGCACGATGCACAATATATAGATGATATGATGCGTAAAGTGAAGCAATTTCCAGAAGATGTGGTAGAAATGTATTCCAAATTCTATAGAGAATTTCAAGAACGCGATTTTAACTTGGACACCGATAAAAAATTATTTGACTGGTCTACGAAACAAACCTACATCGCCTTGGCAAATATGATGACATCTGCTGCCTTAGTGGGTATAGATAGTTGTCCAATAGAAGGGTTTCATCAAACAGATATAGAGCCACTATTACGAGACAAATTTGGTATTGATACCAATAAATATGGCTTAGCCTTTATGGTCGCTTTTGGCTATAGAAAAGCAAATCCTGAACGTTCTAAGGTAAGAAGGGAGAAGTCCGATATTGTGACATGGAAATAGGAATACTAAAAATGAAAAATATACTATTAGGCATTTTTGTCTTAGCGTTAACGGGTACGGCTATTGCCCAAACACCAACCACGGATACTACAAAAAGTAAAAATGAGGTAGTAACAGAAGACCAGATAAATTGGGGTTGGTTAAACCCGGCTAGGGGCGATAAAAGTCCTGCTGCAGGGCAATTATGGGGAGACCGTACCAAGAATGAACCTTCCGGTTTTCTAGTAAAATTCAAGAAAGGATTTTCTTCCCCACCGCATATTCATAATATTACCTATCGAGCAGTGGTTATTAAGGGATTGCTACATAACGATGACCCAAAGGCAGAAGAAATGTGGTTGCCCGCAGGTAGCTATTGGCAGCAGCCTGCCGGTGAAGGACACGTAACCGCTGCAGATGGAGAAGAAAATATGGCTTTTTTAGATATACAAGAAGGGCCGTATTTGGTACAACCTACAGATGAGGCTTTTGATAATGGAGAACGCCCCATTAACATGGATGAATCCAACTTAGTTTGGTTACATGCCAAGGATATGGAGTGGGTTTCTGAAAAGAGTAATGTAGAAACCGCTTTTTTATGGGGAAGTCATAATGCTGACAAGTTACGAGCAACACTATTAAAATTACCAGCAGGCTTTAAAGGACGTATCAAAAATTTAAGTCCAAACTTTAGAGCTGTGGTTATTTCTGGTAAAATAACCCATCAATTTTCTAAAAAGGATTCTAAAAATGAATTGGAAGCAGGTTCTTATTTTGGTGCAGAAGAAAACGCATCACCATTTTTAAGCACCGATGTTGAAACGGTAATTTACGTTCGTTCTAACGGCGATTTTGAAGTAAAATAATATCTAAACTTGACAAAAAAAAGGGTTTCTAGCTATACACTAGAAACCCTTTTTTAATAGGTTATTATTTAAATGGCTATTACCAAGCGCCTATAAAATGGCTTCCTTCTACGTTAACCAATTCTGCACCTTTGGTAACGGCACCAGTTTCTGTATCTACTACATAGATATTTCCGTTTTTGCCCACTGGGGCTTGTGTAAGGTAAATTTCATTACCATCTACCGCAAAGCTTTGATATTGGAATAAGTAGAAATCTGGGTCGTAAGGAATGTCTGTAAGTGTTGTTGCTGTTTTGGCATTTAAATCTACCAACGCAAAGAAGCCTTGCGCACCAGCAACACCCTCTTCAGAACCGTTATGCCTATAAGCTAATACAGCCTTACCATTTGCAGCAGGTCTCCATGCCAAAACATATGCACCTTCTACACCTAAAGCATCATCCAGATTAAAAACATAAGAATCATCATACTGGTTGTCTGCACCAATTTTTAGAATATAAGAACCATTTGGGTCACTTTGGTTGGCTTGGTATACCGCTCCATTGTACTCAAAAGAATTGATACTACGGTAACCGTTAGTGTTTCCATTGCTAATTCCTGATGTAATAATTGTAGGATTTGTTAACGATGGATAGTCTAGAACAATGGTTTTAGAACCTAGAATTTCATAATCGCTCTCTCTTTCTCCAGTTGCCGGATCTAACTTTCTAACTCGTGCTCCTATGTACAATTTGTCTCCAGCTGTGTTTAAAGTTGGCATATCTATCCTATCAATATAATAGCCGTTTGCAGCATCTTCAGCATCTAAAGTAAAGGTAGATTCTTCAAAATTAATAATAGCAGAATTTTCCAAATCTAAAGTTACTACCCCCATAGTAGAAACCGTATTTATATAAGTGTCATCTGTCTCGTCATCCGGGGTATCATTATCATCATACATATTTTCCGTAGATACATAAACAGCGGCACCCGTTTTATCGCCATCAAATAATTTAATCCATCTGGGGGCAGATCCTACATAAGGAGCAATACTTATTTCGGAACCTGTTTGTTCAAAATCTTGCCCACCATTTACCAAATATTTGGTGTAATTACCGCCAGTATCGCCTGCGTAGCTTATGTTAAAAATAGTACTTCCATCTTCAGAAGCTTGTAATCTGGCCGTTCTATTAGAGGGTACAATAAAGCCATTATCAAAAGGAGCAATAGAAACGGAAGGGTCTTTAGCATCTTCACTATCTAAAGCATAAATTAGCGTACCGCCGTTACCATCTCCAGGATTTTCTCCCATACGAGCAGCTGCAACCGTAATCCATCTGGCGTCTTCTTGGTCTGGGTCTGGGTCTGGTGTTGTTCCTGGACCATCATCCTCATTGCTACAAGCGGTAAAAAGACCGACAGTAAGTATGGCTAAAACAACTGTTTTAAAATTTAAATTAGTACGTTTCATTTTGTATAGTGTATTTGTAAGTATTAAAAATTATTTAGGTTATAGTTTAATTTTAGATAGAAAGCCCTTCCTGGTTTTTGAACAGATAGATTATCGTAAACCGGCTTATCAAATATATTTTTGGCATCAAAGCTTAAAATGATGTTCTTTTTAGGAAACATATAACTAAACCCTAAATCTTGGACCAGCTGTTCAGGAACCCTAAAGAAATCGTCTCCCGTGGTGTTAGAACCTTGAGGAACCAAATAGGAAAAATCGTCTGTGTAGTATAGGTTATAGAAAAGGTTTAATTGTGCGTTTTTCTGGATTACATTATTAAAACGATACCTGGCGCTACCGTTCATGGTTAAGAAGGGTGTGTTTGGCACATCTATCTCAGTGCCTCTATTCTCTATTTTTAAATCGAATTTGGACACGTTAAAATTTAATGCCAGATTGTTATTGTAGGTATAGCTTAATTGGGCATCAATACCCTTAGAGGTACCACTACCTTGGTTTACGTAAACAATTAGTTCATCATTCACGTTTAAAGAAGTTTCTATTGGTAGGCCAATACGGTCTTTAATGTTTCTGGTAAAAAAATTGGTGTATACAGAAAACTGATGCTTTTTGATATTGAAAGAACCAAAGCGGAACCCCACGTTTAAATTATCGCTACGCTCGGGATTAATACTAGAATTGGCGACGACGTTATCCCCATCATTGCCAAATATTTCGGTCTCATTGGGTAAACGCACGGCTTTTTCCGCAGAGGTAAGCAAGGTTACCTCTGGTAAAATAGCGTAAGACGCTGCAAATCCATAACCTTCATTAGTAGTATTATTGGTTACAACTTCTTCAACTATTGTAGAATTACCCTCTTCATCTTCTGTTATTGCTGGGTCTTTGCTAATATTTTTTTGCTGATAATACTTACCAAATAAGCTCGCTTTAAATCGATTCTCAAACGCAGAAACATCATAGGTTAATGAAAATATATTCTTGCGCAAGTCTCTTGTACCCACAAATATATTTTCTAACAAGGTGTTTAGGGCATCACTATCTTCCCTATCAATACTGCTGAAAACATGATTGAACAGCATCTTATGGTTTTTATTAAAAGCATAAGAAATTCCACTTCTTACCGAAGCCACGTTTCTTTTAATTTTTGCTAGGGTAGGACCACCTTCTTGCTGTGAGCCCCAAGTGTATTCATACTCATCTCCTCTAAAGTCTATGGCCCGCTGCCCGTTCCATGCATAGGCGGCTGCAAGCGTATCTACCACCTGTCTGTTGCGTTTACCGTAAAGTCCTATAATATTTAAATCCAAACCATTGGTAAACAAATCTTTCTTTTTATAGGTAAGATTACCCAACAAGGCATCGGACTCTAAATAACGGTCTTTGTAAGGGGTTATGGTCATAAAAGCGCCATGTTGCACCTCCTTATAATCATCTGAAGCAGTGATACCCAAAAAGAATTGGTCTGCCCAAGAAACATCTGTAAAACCAAATTGGGCAATGCCGCCCACAGAACGGTAGGCATCATTAAAGCGTTTTGCGGTAATTGGTGTTTGTACCCCGCCAAGACCTGTTACTACAACGCTACGACCAGAAACTTCATAATCATTATCAGAATAGTTTTGAAATAAGGATGCTTTAACCGTAAAACCAGAAGAGTCCATCCTATAAACGGCATTCGCGTTGGTCTGTAGGGTGTTGAACGATCCATAAGAAGCAGATACGTTTAACGTGTTTCTTGCTTGGCTGTGGAGTTCAATATTAATGGCTCCGCCAAGGGCGTCACTTGCCAAATGGCCTGGCACAACTCCCTTATACACCTGTATTTCTTTTATCAAAGAAGGCGGTATGCTATTAAGGTTAAAAGAATTACCATAAATAGATATTGGTATACCATCTATAAATATACGCACAGCACTCCCAGACAATCCGTTTAAGCTGTATTCTGCATTAGCGCCTAAACCACCATTTTGTCTAATTTTTACACCAACGGTGGTGTTCAATAGTTCATTGGTCTGTATGTTACGTATACTCGCTTCTTCCGTCTGTACCGCAGTAACAGCAAAGCCTTCAGTTTCTAAAGCAGTTTTCTTAGATTTTCCATTTACCGTAACGTTATCCAAATTATTGGTTCGTTCTACTAAGGCAAAGTCTACCGTTATATTATTCTCTTCTGCAAGAAAGGTTACATTTTGTTTTTTGTTATAATAACCTATGTAAGAAGCTTGTAATACAAAGGTGTCTTCTGTAATGTTTTCAAGTATATATTTCCCGTTAATATCTGTTTGCGTTCCTTTTTGGGTACCCATTATAACCACTGTGGCTCCAAAAAGTGGTTCGCCGTTGGCAGCACTTATTTTACCAGAAATAGTACGGTTTATTTGGGCTTGCATAAAAATGCAATTGAAAAGGGCTAGTAGGATTAAATAATAAAAACGCACGTTATTTTTATTTAGAACGATTTAAAATAATTAGGTTTGCAAAAGTAAAAGGCAACTAAAAGCAAACGATAACGCAAACGGAAGTTAAAATGACCCAAAAGGAAGTTTTATAATGGGTAAAAAGGAAAAAATGCAATTTAAAGGCACTAATGCGCCTCAATTTTTATTAAAAAAATTCGAGGAAAATGGAACACAACTTGCTTTTATTGGAGAAAATGGAATTCAAAAAAGATATCAGTTAAATGGTTGTGTCTTATTGGGTTTGTATTATCAACCCAAAGAACAGTTACGGCTCCAACTAGTACAAGAGCAAAAAGCATTAAAGTTTGTTTTTCAAGTATCTGGTAGCAATCACTTAAAATTCAACAAAAAGGTAGTTGCTGTAGAAGAGGGTTTTTATAATTTAATTGTAAACCCAGCCGGTAACCTATCTGTTAATGCAGCTGGTAAAACCATTGCTTGTTACATATTAACTATTCAATTAGCATTTATGGCCCATTTATTTGAAGATGACAATGAACTACTTTCTTCTTTAAATAAACTCTACATGTCTAACGAACTAACTACTTATTGGAAAGAGAACAAACCTTTTGATGCTGCCATTTGCAATGTTTTAAATGATTTTGATACGGTTACTTTGGAGGGCGACTTAAAAAAGGCCTATCTTCAAACCAAAACGGTTGAGCTTTTACGTTTACTATTCCATAAAAACGAAAAAAAACAGCGGCCCATAATTACAGCACGGCCACCAAAGCAATTAGACACTTTGATGGCTAAGGTAAATGCCTATTTAGCCTATAACTTGCACCGGTCCGTAACCATTCCAGAGTTGGCTCAATTTGCAGGTATAAATACCACCAAATTAAAAACCGATTTTAAAAAAGTTTACGGAAAAACCATTTTTAAACAACTAACCACACTACGTATGCAAAAGGCATACGGTTTGTTGTTGGCTAAAGAGTTGAGTATAGCGCAAATATCCCAACAGGTAGGTTATAAGAATCCGCAACATTTTACCGTAGCCTTTAAAAAATTCTACGGACACTTACCAAGTGAAATATCTTGAGCGCAATACGGCTAATCAATTTGCTAAACGGAGCCTGTTAGACCAATTGTTGTGCTTAATTTTGAAGATAAATGTAGAATCATGGAAGTAGCGAAAAGTATTAATCCGGCAACAGAAGAGCTGATTAAGGAATATCCTAGACATTCAAAAGAAGAAGTTATCTCGAAAATAAAGCAGGCTAATAATGCGTATTTAAAATGGAAAGGAGAAACCTTACCAGAGCGTTCCAAATATTTACATAGACTGGCCGATGTTCTTGAAAAGAATAAAGAAGTTTACGCAGAATTAGCTACAGATGAAATGGGTAAACTTTTAAAACAATCCCAATCCGAGATAGAGAAGTGTGCTTGGGTATGCCGTTATTATGCAGATAATGCTGAAAAATTGTTAGCTAAGGAGGAAGTTAAAACGGAAGCCACAAAAAGTTATGTTACTTTTCAGCCTTTGGGTGTGGTACTGGCCGTAATGCCATGGAACTTTCCTTTCTATCAAGTAATTCGCTTTTTGGCCCCAGCGCTAATGGCGGGTAACGCAGCTTTGTTAAAGCATGCTTCTAATGTGCAGGGTTGTGCCTATGCCATAGAAGCTGCAATGGAAAAAGCAGGTTTTCCAGAAGGTTTGTTTGCTAATCTAAATGTTGGGTCTTCCGCAATTGAGGACGTTATTGCCAACGATACCATAGTTGCAGTAACCTTAACTGGCAGTGAACCTGCTGGGCGGTCTGTAGCAAAAATAGCTGGCAAACACTTAAAAAAATCGGTATTGGAATTAGGCGGTAGTGATGCCTACATTATTTTAGATGATGTGGATTTGGATACTGCCGTGGAAACTGCGGTATTTGGTAGATTACAAAACAATGGGCAAACATGTATCGCAGCTAAACGTTTTATTGTTTTAGAAGAAGTGTATGATGCGTTTTTGGAAAAATTCACCAAACGTATGGAAAATGCCATTCTTGGAGAACCTAAGGATGAAAATTCCTTTTATGGCCCAATGGCCAGAGTGGGTTTAAGGGATGAGTTGCACCAACAAGTTTTAAAAACCGTATCGCAAGGAGGCACGTTACATTTGGGTGGTGAAGTACCGGATAGAAAAGGGGCTTATTACCCTGCAACAATTCTCACCAATTTAAAAC
Organism: Croceivirga radicis; assembly: GCF_002072105.2. GTDB lineage: Bacteria > Bacteroidota > Bacteroidia > Flavobacteriales > Flavobacteriaceae > Croceivirga > Croceivirga radicis. The sequence goes on along the minus strand of NZ_MTBC01000003.1, from coordinate 32,815 downwards.
CAGGGATGGTTGGTTTTGACGAGGAGCTTTTTGGACCGGTTGCTTCCGTAATCAAAGCAAAAAATGAAGCAGAGGCTATTAGTTTGGCAAATGCCACCAATTTTGGACTTGGGGCAGGGGTATTAACTGGTAATAAGGAGAGAGGTGAAAAAATTGCCTTACAATTAGAAGCTGGTAATGCGTTTGTAAATAAACTAGTAGCATCAGATCCTAGATTACCTTTTGGAGGAATAAAAAATAGTGGTTATGGGAGAGAATTGTCTAGTTACGGCATAAGAGAATTTACCAATACAAAAACCATTTGGGTAGATTAAGATTTTTCTAATTGTTAAAACAAAAAAAGACCGTTTACAAACGGTCTTTTTTTATTGAGGGTGTCAAAATATATTAACTCTCATAGATTACTTGGTAACCTTCCAATTTATTTTTTAAGGTCTCCATGTCTTTTACATAAGTATAGGAGGAGTTAAATACTTGTTCTGGTCTTTCGCCAATTATGTAATACTTTACATTTAAATCTGGTGCATTTAATGTTACTTGGTCAGAAATACGCATCGTTTTATTGCCTAGACTCTGTTCACCTTTTTCCAGGGACGAAACCACAATTAAATTATCCTCATTGGCATATATTTTTTCAATATCCAAATTATGGGTGGTGTCTGCAATTTCTGCTTCAACGCGTAGTGTACGTTCAGTTTTCTCGCCATAATCTTCTGGCATATCTACATCTAAGTACGGTACTTCTACCTCTTCCTCTTCCATTACTACCACTACCTTGGGTATTTCCATGGTCTTAGTGGTTGTACCTACGTTTACATCTGCCCAATCCACATCGTAAGATGGTAATTGTCCGGCTGCTGTTTCTATATCAACATCCACTTCTGGTAATTCTGCTTCTTTTTTTTGGTCTACTTTACAACTTCCTAACAAAATTGGGGTAGCTACTACTAAAGATAAAAATGTCTTTCTCATACGATCTGTTTTTATTGTTTTAATTCGCCTCAAAAGTATAAGTAGCTACCTGTAAAGTTTTGCTTTAATACGGAAAACCTTAGCGTATTTGCTAGATGTTAAACCTTGTATAACCTGAATTAGCTAAAAGTTTGTGTCCTAGTTTAAAGAGTCAAACCAATGTGTAAATGAACTAACGTCTAATTGTAAATAATCTCAACTTTGTTTTGAACAAAAAAAATAACACTATGTCAGTTTTTGAAAAGAATACAGAAGAAAAATTAAACGGTCTTTTAGCTAGGGCCTATGATGCAGAGCAAGGATTTACCAAAGCTGCAAATCAAGTAGAAAGTAAAGCTTTACAACGTCTATTTGAACAGAAAGCCAATGAGCGCAATCAGTTTAAAGCCGAATTGGAGCATGAACTTACAGCCAAGGGAATGGACGTGACCAAATATACCGGTTCCTTTAAAGGAGCAGTACATAGAGCGTGGATGGATACCAAAGCGTTGTTCTCCAATGCGGATGAAGAGGCTATGCTAGAAGAAGTTAGAAATGGCGAAAAAGTAGCCTTAGAAGATTATGAGGACGTACTGAAGGAAACAACGTTACCAGCAAGTACAATTAACGTGTTGACCAATCAAAAAAATAAAATTGAACAAAGCTATAATCGTGCAAATTATTTAGAGAATGCGTTCTAAAAATATTATTTTGTGAAGGAGAAAAGACCGTCTGTGATAGGGCGGTTTTTTTTATGTTGTATACTTGCCTATAAATTAAGTTAGCGGTTGTCAACTAAATACTCTTTTTAGAGATATAGTAGGTATTGCTATATTAAACCTGAGAAACAGTTTTAAGTGGGTTTATAAATTTAGTTGGATGGAATAATCAATATGGATAAAGTGTAGATATTCTTGCGGTTAAGTTTCACTACGCTTTTTATAGTAGTGAACGTATTATACCAGGTCCAATTAGTATTAAGAATTTAATTGGCTGTCTTAAAGTTACTATGAAGCATGGATTAATTTGCCCAAAAGCAAACCAGATTATTCAAATTATTCCCTTAGTATTTATGCTATTTCAGAATAACTGGCTTCTAATGTTTTGGTAGTTGTCTTACTGAATTGATTTTTAGTAGCTAAAAAGGATTCTAAAGCATTTATTCCGTTTAAAATGCTTACGCTGTTTTTATCTACTGCAACAATATCCTGTTCTTTAATGTAAATCTTATCACGTAGGGCCGCTTCAATTTCTTGCCAGATAATTGGTAAAATAGGCTCTTTGGCTAAATTTATAAGTCTTACTTTTCCGCCACTAACTTTTTCTTCCAATGCTTTAATCTCAAAAGAATCATTAGAATGGAACAATATAATTTTCTGCTGATTAAATGATAAAAAACCCATATCCTAATTATTTAAATACGGCACAAATTCCTTCTTTTTAGTAATACTTATTAGCGCAAAAGCCAAATTTGGGTGCTCATTTGCGTTTTTATAATAAGAAGCAAATGAGTTAACTATTTGGTTAATAGGGCTAAAGTGGTTTATCTATTTGCTACAAATTTGTAAGTGTAAAAAAGAAATTGCTTGAAAGAGAATAAATAGAGAATACAGTTTTTTGGTTAGTTTGGTTTGAAAAAGATTGCACAACACTTCCGTGCAATCTTTTTTTTATGAAAGCCTTTCTCTTAAAATTCTTAAAGCTTAAACAAAATTTGTATCTTAATACAGATGTGTAAGAAAATTAAACAACATCATAGAAGTAACGAGAATAACAATAGGTTGAGTTCAGGTATAATTTCATATATCGTTTATTATAACGATAATTTTGTTTAACCTTTTACTTTTGTTTATTTAGTTTTACTTAGCGTTAAACATTTTTTCTGTTAAAATCAGAATCTTGTTTATAGTTTTGTTCTAAGTTTACAAAAGCGTGTAGCTAATTTAGTGTGTATGACATTACATCTTAAATACGACCTATCACAGACCTATAAATCTGTAATAGAGTTTGTCTTAAAGAATTTAAGTATTGATTATTATTTGGTGAATCTAAATGAAATAAGATTAAAAGAAGCATTGGACTTAGCACAGAAAGTAGAGTTACAAGAACAATTGAGTTTATTCAACATTTCTATTGTAGATGATCAAAAGCTAAGTCTAGTACAACGGGTTAAGCTTTTAATTAATTTTTATTTAGAACATAAAGAGGTACAAACAAAAAATGTAAGCGATTATTTGTCAGAAGAATTGGATTACTCTTATGCCTATTTGTCTAGTTTATTTTCAGAGGCAACCTATTCTTCCATAGAAAGTTTTATAATCTTAAGAAGGGTAGAAATGGCAAAGGATCTATTACTAAAAACAGATAAATCATTAACAGAAATAGCATTCGATTTAAATTATAGTAGCGTAGCACATTTATCAAGTCAATTTAAAAAGACCACTGGTTTAACACCATCGGCCTTTCAAAGAATTATTCAAAAAAGAAATAGTATTAATCCTAATTAACCACCACGATGTTACAGGACAGATTACGAATTAATTTAACAGATGACGATGTAGACGATCGTTTGTTTTTTGAAGAGGCCATTAACGACCTTAAAATGAATACGGAATTAACTACTTTCTGTCATGGCGCGGAACTTATGGAGTTTTTAAACGCTAATTTGGCCAACAAACCAGATTTAATATTCCTAGATTTAAACATGCCCATTATGAATGGTATGGAATGTCTACAGCAAATAAAATCCTCACCCTTGCTAAAAGATATTGTAGTGGCTATTTACTCTACATCTTCATCAGAAAAAGACATTGAAGATACGTTTATAAAAGGTGCAGACATTTATTTGACCAAACCTAGTTCTTTTACTGAGTTAAAGAACGCCATACAACGGGTACTAAAAATGAATTGGCAATACCATACTTCTTCTTTAAATAAAGAAAACTTTCTTTTAAGGGTCTAAATTATGCCAAATAGAGCGTTACAACGTTCCAATAAGGCTTCTACATTTGCAATGTTGGTTGCATTTGCTGTCTTATTGGCCGTTTTTATTTTTTCTTACAACAGGTATTTTAAATTGGATAGTGATCGGGCAAAATCGTCTGCACAATTTAAAGAACAAATTAAGGCAGAGAAGCTTTTTAATACCTATAACGAGCTACAAATTGCCCAGTTACAATCTTCTTTTGTAAAGGAAAAGGTACCTGTTTTGCAATTTCAGGCTTTGTTAGATAGTTGTCAACGAATTATATCGGATCTAGAAATAGATTTCAAGGATAACCCAACACAAATAAATCATTTGTCTAGGTTGCAAGGCCAACAAGATAGTTTGCTCAAAGCCTATACCAAATTAGATTTAGTTGTAAGCGCTGAAAACAGTAATAGTTTAGATGTGCGGCGTATTTTTAAAGAGATGAATACCATTTTATCTTCTATAGACGCCACTAAAGACAAAATAATAGCAGAACAGCAACGCAACGTTACACAAAGCGAAGAGAAGGTAAAACAAAGCAACCGTATCTATGCCATTCTATTTTTTGCCGCCGGTTTTATATCCTTATTAATTTCTATTCTGGCGTTTACGCGTATTATAAAAGATAACAAACACATTGTAAATACAACCGAATTTTTAGAAAGTGTGCTAGAGGCTACAGAAGAAATTGCCAATCTTTATTTGCCAGTATACAATGAAAATGGGGAGGTTATAGATTTTAAAATTGAATATGCGAGTAAAGCCAATGAAAATATCACCAATTTTAAAGCAGAAAAATTGCGGGGAGTCTTAGTTTCCAAAGCGTTCCCCTTTTTAAAAACTACAGGAGAACTAGATCGTCTAATCAATTGTTTTAATGAACAAGTACCAGCTAACGATATTCTAGATTTTAAAATATTTAAAGAGCAACGCTACTTCTGGGTAAGGTATTTCCCCTCTAAAAACAATGTAAAGGTATTGGTATCAGACGTTACGGAAAATAAGATGTATGCCGCAAACCTAGAACGATTGAATACCGAATTGGAAATGAGCAACTCCCTTCTTAACGAAGCGGAGAAAATTGCATCTATGGGTAGTTACATTTGGAATTTGGATAAAGACCAAAGTGTACTTTCTGATAACGTATACCGTATTTTAGGTTATAAAAAGGAAGACATGGATATGTCTGCCGAGAAATTTAAAATGTTTGTGCATGAGGATGATTTGGCGGAGTATGAAGAGCACGTACAAAACGCGTTTGACTTAAAAAAGCCGTTAGATTTTAACTTTAGGGGCATTAAAAAATCGGGTAAAGAGATTCACTTGTATACACATGGCGTTTTTGATGATACTCAAGAAGAAAGGGTAATGATTGGTGTAATCCAAGATATTAGTAAGCAAGTGCGTTTAAATAAACGCCTATTAAACCAAAATAATAGCCTTCTAAAAAAGAATACAGAACTTGAATCTTTTAATAGGGTAGCCAGTCACGATTTGCAAGAACCCTTACGTAAGGTACAGATGTACTTATCTAGAATTTTAGAGGGAAATCAAGAAGAAGCGCTACCGGAACGCAAATTGGCTTATGTAAATAGAGCCATGGATGCTTGTTCGCGTATGCGTGTTCTTATAAACAATTTACTTTCTTTTTCCAGAATCGATAAAAGGGGAGAGGTGTTTGAAAAAGTAGATTTAAACGATGTATTAACTGGTCTAATAAATGATTATTCCATAAAATTAGAAGAAACCAATTCTGAAATCATTCTGGGAGAATTGCCAGTTGTAAGAGGTATTCCCTTTCAACTAGAACAGTTGTTTAGCAATCTTATAAGTAACGCTATTAAATATAGGGTAAAGGAACGTGGCGTTACCATTAAGATAGAATCAGACTTTATTCAACAAGAAGTTGCTATGAACGATGGTCTAATAGTTACCACAGATTATCATCTAATTACCGTAGCGGATAATGGTATGGGCTTTGACAATGATAAGCGAGAAAAAATATTTGATATTTTTCAGCGCTTACACCAAAAGCACCAATACACAGGTACAGGAATTGGATTGGCTATTTGCAGAAAAATTGTGGGCAAACATAGGGGTAAAATTTACGCTTCCAGTACCCTAGGTCAGGGGGCCACCTTTACTATAGAATTACCAGTCACATCTTAATAAAATGTTAACAAGAATTCTTTCTTAACATAATTTTAGCATACTTTAAGACCAATCTAAAAATCTTATAACACAAGCTAAAAATTGTGTAATGCTTTTTGCTTTTACTTAAACGATTTTTACAACATCGAATTTTAAGAAAAAGAAAAGTCATGAAAAATCAACCTTCCAATACATCAAGATTGTTCGCCCGAGTAGGGAGGACTATCGAAAAATCCAAATACTTTCCGCAACCTACAATTCCCGTGGTAAAAAACCAATTAGTAGAAAAAAGTCATTAACCTTTAAAAACAACAGTATGAATACCTTCACAATACATTCAAATACGCTTAACAAAGGATTATTAGAACTTAAGGAACAATTAAACGCCGAAGCTGTTTCCAATTTTAAGGAAAAGCAACTTACCTTTAATAATGTGCTTGGAAAAGGGCAAATAGTAGGTGTAGCTTTAAAGGGAAGAATCAACTATTTAGAATTCAATGTTACCTTTAAAGAAGATACTCAAGTATTATTGGGTACAGAAACCCAAAATTCACTCTTTTTTGCTTACTGTGTAGATGGTAGTTTAAGCCATAAATTTAGTGAGCATAGTGAGACTATTGTTTTGGAGCCATTCCAAACAGCTATCATGGCAAATAGTATTTCTCCTATCAACGTTTTGGAGTTTAAAGCAAATGAACCAACCAATGTAAGTATTATTGGTGTTTATGGTATGCAAGAGGCAGATAATCCTGAAACCATAAAATATCAATTAAAGGAGACTTTTATAAAAGACAAGAAAGAGGACTATCGTTTTGTAGGGTCTTATAATTTAAAGATTGCGGATAGTATTAGACAACTAAACAACCTTAAGATGAATGGTATGGTTAGGGCGCTAATGACCGAAGGCTTGGTGCATATCATATTGGCCATGGAAATACAGCAACACCAAAGAGACAGTCTATTAAAAGACGAAGCGCTTGGTTCTTTAAATAGTAGAGATCGTAAAATGGTAAAAGAAGTTTCGGATTTTATTCAAAATTATCCAGAAACCAACAAAACAGTGGTGGATTTGGCTTCTAAGGTAGGTATTTCGCCAGCGAAACTTCAAGAAGGTTTCCGATTGATGCACAAAACTACGGTTAACGATTTTATAAGAAACGAACGAATTAATAAGGCTGAGATGCTTTTAAAAACAACAGATTTTACCATCTCCGAAATTGTTTATACCATTGGTTTTAGCAGTAGAAGTTATTTCTCTAAAATATTCAAAGAAAAATACAACTGTTCTCCTGTGGAATATAAATCAAAAATTAAAATGGCGGTAACCACTTAATACATTATTTTTTAATTACTTAAACCAGTCAACCGTTTATCTTTTAGGTAAGCGGTTTTTTCTTTTCTCTAATTATCAAATTCGAATAAATGGCATAAAAAAAGGACTCATAATTGAGTCCTTTTTTTGGATATATAAGTAATTAAGTGAGTGTTCCTATTTATTTACCATAAAGGCGTGTATTACACCAGGCAACCATGCCAGGGCCGTTAGCAAGATGCTAATAAGCAGGGTTAATCCAATTCCATGTTTTAACCCTACTGCCAATGGCGGTAAAAATATGTTTAAGAGTATTGTTATTAATGACATTCTTGTGTAAAAATTAATCGGTTTAGTATGCCTCAAATTTAGAGTTAGCCGTATTTAAGTATGAACGCATTTAAAAAATAGCTTAACTCAATCCATTAATCCAAGTCCGTGGTAATTTTATAACCAATAGGCTTAAAAGAACCGCCATTGCTATCCTTGGCGCTGCATGCGGTCAAGGCTACAATTAGGTTTTTCATGGCTTTAAAAATTATCTTATCTCCTTTATTGGATATAGGGGCTTCCACAGAAACGGCCCCGTGATTACTGATTTTAACATTCATGAACACATTAAAAGCGGTTGGTATGGCATCGCTTTGAATACCAAATGGCCTCAAATTTTTATATAAATTATCTCTACAGCTAAATTGTGTATCATGGTCTTTGTACATTATTTCAAATGTTTCTTTACTGCAAGGTGCCAGTAGAAAATCGTGTACGCCAACATCGTCTTTCACAATTTCTAAAAGCTTATTGCTGCGGTTGCTCCATATAAAGTTACCTTTAGTAAATCGAATGGTTTCCTCAAAATCTATTGATTTTCCCGACGAAATATATTCACCGGTATCTTCTGCATTAAAGACCACCATATCAGAAACCTGTTGGCCATTAATGTCTATTACCGTTAAGTACTGCCCTTTATGTAATAAAAAGGCAGTACCGGTTCTGGGTGCTATTCTATTCATCAATTAAATTTTATGAAACGGACATTTCCAATTGGCTCCATTATTTCTACCAGAATATTGTAGGGCCTCACTGGCCGTACCAAAATCTTTCAATACTGGATTTATACTACCGTTTTTATCTAAATCTCGTTGTCTAATGGTATCCCTTACATTGTCATATAGACCTTGCCTACGTAATTCTTCAAACTGCCAATGTAGATTAAAGGCCAGCATTACATAAGGGCTCTTTCTGGCATTTCTAGAACTAGATGGGTGCATGCCTACAATGTAAAATGCTTTTCCTTTGATACTGAAGCTAAAATTCGGGTCGTTCGGATTACTGGATACGCTGGGGTCCCAGGGCTCATTGTCTTGTAAGTGAATGTTTTGTAGCAATTGCCATAAAGCGTTTTCAAATTCTTCTTCATTATTAAATCCATTTAAAGGGAATACGGCCAAAAAAGACTCGAATTTATTCGTATTAAAATCATAATTGTTCAAATAATCTTCTAAATGCTTAAGTAACTTACCTGCAGTACTATTTTTGCGCATATCGTCATAAAGGTGGTAGGTCATTTTATCCAGTTTATGTACGGTCTGTGCCATAATACAAGGATGGTCTTCCTTTACTAAAAAATCTTCTAATCTATCCTCAAATTTCTCTCTGGATAAGAAACTCGTACAAGGCGTAATTTCGTTTTCAATAAGTGTCATAGCGTTATTTTTAAGTGTCTGTTTCTTCGAAGATATTCTAGATCAAAAATTGCTATTAACACGAATAGGTTTAATGTTATCGTTAACCGTTATTTAAAGGTTTTTTAACCATTACCCTTAAATCCTGGGTAGGTTGTCATACCCCCATCTACATATATTGTTTCACCATTTATGTAATCAGAATAGTCGCTTGCCAACCAACAAGCTACATTACCAATATCTACCGGTTCGCCAATACGCCCATACGGTATTAATTTTAGCATGGCTTCTCGTTCTTCCTTCGTATCTCTTGCGTCTTCATTAATCTTGGTTTTAATTGCCCCGGGCGCTATGGCATTGCACCGTATTTTATTCGCCGCATATCCTTGAGCAATACTTCGCATTAGCATATCCAAACCCCCTTTCGCCGCTGCGTAATTGGCATGTCCGGACCAAGGAATTACATCATGAACGGAGCTTATGTGGATCAACTTACCGGCCGCTTTGGATATATCTTTTCTAATACCCTGTTTTAGAAATAGGTTTATGGCTTCTTTGGCACATAAAAATTGCCCGGTCAAGTTTATATCCAATACCTGTTGCCAAGCCGCTAATGGCATTTTATGCAATGGGTAGTCTTTTTGGATGCCTGCATTGGGCACTACAATATCAACAGTGTTAAACTCTTTAATGGCAGTGGTAAATAACTTTTTTACTGCTGCTTCTTTGCTCACATCTGCTTGTAATACAATACACTTTGCACCTAACGAATTAATTAGTTGTGCCGTTTCTTCTGCCCCCTCTTTATTATTATGGTAAATAAGGACTACGGAAGCGCCAGCTTTGGCCATTGCAACTGCTATACCTTTGCCTATCCCAGAACTGCTACCCGTTATCAAGGCGGTTTGATTTTTTAATACGTTAACCATCTAATTTTTTGTTTAAATGTAGTAGCAATGGCTGCAAGGTATTGACGGTAATACACTTAAAATTGATGCAATGCAATGATGGTAATGGTTAACAAGAAGTTGTAACTAGACTATTTTAACTATATTTAACAAAACGAGAACGGTTCTACTGCACTAGAATCCATTACTAACTTTAATGACTAATTATGAAAAAAAACAAAACACTATTTTCTTACATGGGAATAGGAACAATGGCTGTTACCTTATTTTTTGGTTCTTGCGCGGAAGAGCAAGTAGAAGAAACACCAGAAACGTTTGTAGAAGCGGCCAAGGAAACTAGTTTAACCATTGCACCAAACCCAGATGATTATATTTACATAGAAGGAACCAATACCGATAATTTAATAGGAAAAACAACCACGGCACCTGGCCCGGATCGTGGCCGTTTCAATATAACCTTAAAGTATATTGTACCACCTACTGAACGTCAAATAGACGTTTTTGAAGCAGCAGCGGCAAGATGGGAACGTATTATTATTAAAGACGTACCTTCTTTTACAGGTACATTACCATCTGCTTTTAATGGCTTGCCACCAGTATTGGATAACGAAACCGTTGATGATATCATCATTGAAGTGGCGTTGGCACCAATTGATGGCCCTGGAGGTATTTTAGGACAAGCAGGTCCTAGATTTGTGCGTACTAGCGACTTTTTAACGCTATCTGGTGTTATGTTTTTTGATGTGGATGATTTGGGCTTCTTAGACCAAATAGATTTGTTCGAAGAAGTAATTGTTCATGAGATGGGACACGTATTGGGCGTAGGTACTTTATGGAATGCTGGGGATAGAGAATTATTACAAGGTACTTTAGAAGAACCTTACTTTGCAGGACGTAAAGCCAATGTATTTTGGAATGCAGAAGGTGGTTTAAATGAATTACCGATAGAAAATGTAGGTGGTCCTGGGACTGCATTTGGCCATTGGAGAGAGTCTGTATTAAATAATGAATTAATGACAGGTTTCTTAAACTTGGGCGAAAATCCTTTAAGTAGGATAACAGCAGGCTCTATGAAAGATTTGGGTTATGGAGCTGCAAGCGTTGGAGAATCTTATGATTTACCCAAAGGTACCGAAGGAGTAGACCCAAATACGCTTACGGCAGAAGGTGGTGATGCCGGACTTAATATTGCAGAAAAAGAAGTATTGCTACAACCAATTGGTTTTGTAAGCACCAAAAAGAAATAGAATTTTTATAATACGTAAAAAGCCCGCAGTTTGCGGGCTTTTTTATTTTAAGAATACCAACAACTCCTATACCTTTACAACCATTTTTCCTTTGTTTTTTCCATTCATCATGTCCAAAAACGCTTGTGGTGTATTTTTGAAGCCTTCTACAACAGTTTCGGTATACGTTAATTTCTCTTGTTGCAACCAATTTGCCAACTGTTTTGCTACTTCTGGAAATTTAGCTGCATAATTAGAAACTATAAATCCTTGCATTAGTGCGCTATTCTTTACTAAAAAGGGTTGCACTGCCACACCGGTTGGTATTTCTGTGTTGTTATATACAGAAATTGCACCGCAGATAATCATACGTGCAAAACGATTGATATTGAATAGTACCGCATCTGAAATTGGACCTCCAACGTTATCAAAATAGATATCAACGCCATTAGGAGCGGCTTCCGCTATAGCTTGTTGCATATTTTCCGTGGTCTTGTAGTTGATAGTGGCATCAAACCCAAATTTAGATTTTAGCATTGCTGTTTTTTCATCGCTTCCTGCAATACCAATTACCCTAAGTCCTAATATTTTGCCTATTTGCCCAACAACACTACCAACTGCACCAGCCGCTCCCGATACGACCAGAGTTTCACCTTCTTTTGGTTTGCCTATTTCATGTAAGCCCAAATAAGCTGTTAGTCCTGTCATTCCAATTATGCCCAAATAAGCGCTTAAGGGAGCTAAATTTGGGTCTACCTTCTGCAATCCTTCAGTAGCTACTACTTGTTCGGTTTTCCATGGAAGCATCCCTGAAACAAATTCTCCTTTTTTAAACCCTTCGTTCTTAGATTCTATTACCTCGGCAACCATACCAGATAGTAGGGGCTTGCCTACTTCAAAGGGAGGTATATAAGACTTGGCGGCACTCATTCTACCTCTTAGATAAGGATCTACAGAAATATATGCTGCTTTAACCCTAAGCTGTCCATCCTTAAGTTCAGCCGTTTCTTCTTGGGTAAATTCAAAATTGTCTAAAGTAGGTTCTCCAACCGGTCTACTTTTAAATAAAATAGTATCTATCATAATAAATCATTTCTCTTAGTTAAACTTTTATGCTTTGCCAAGCCGTTTCAAACGCTTGGTCTATTATTGTATTGTTTATTTGGTAACTGCCACGTTCATCCATTAATATTAAAAAGGCAATAGGATTAATTGTAAAGCCATAGAGCAAGTAATTGCTTAATGGTTTTATTAGATTTTCTTTTTTTCCCTTTTCCCAAAGTTCTAATAAGGGTTCTAAATGTTTTATTCCTTGATTTCTAATAGTTTTATCTATCATGGGCGTGCTGTCACACTGTGCTAAAAATAAAGCGTTTGCACGGTTGGCTAGCTTGTAATTAAATATAGCGCGCCAGATACGTTCAAAGGCTGTTTTAAGGGGTAGGTGTGCGGTTTCCGATTTAAATATATAAGAGGTAAAATCTGCTTTTACATTTAAGTAGGCTTGATTTACCAAGTCCTGTTTGTTTTCAAAATATAGATAAATGGTAGCAGGTGATACCTGTGCCATTTTGGCTATTTTACTCATTGGCGCAGCATGAAATCCATTATTGTTTACCAGGCTTATTGTAGCTTGTAGTAGTCTATCTTTCTTTTCTAAACTTTTTTGTAACCGTGCCATTCCTAATGTTTTCTAAGCAAATTTAGCCATAAAAAAGAATGAACATTCATTTTTATTTAAGGTTTAGCATTCTCTTAGGATTAGTGTAGATAAACTATTTGTTGCTATAAAGTATAAGGAACACCCCAATGAGAATTCCAAATAGGGGTACCAATTTTTTTCGTTTGTTCTTTTCCTTAAAGAGTAGACCACCTAAAACTACCGCAATTAATATCTGGCTTCTTTTGATAGCAGATAACAACATAATTAGTGCTTCGGGGTCTTGTAAGGCCTTAAAATAAAAATAGTCTGCCATTTGCAACAATACGCCAACCGCAGGTATGGTCCATCTAAACTGAAAACTTTGCTTAACGGCAATACTTTTATTTCTTTTATAAAGTACAATGGCACCAATAAAGAGCATGGTATACGTGCAGAACCAAAACTGTAGGGTAGGGGGATTAAGATTTAGACTTTGAATTAAAAATTTATCATACAATCCGCTACTTGCTCCTAAAAAAGTTGCGGCCACAATGGCGTATATCCATTTATTGCTTTTAAAAATTATTCCTTCTTTTTTACCAATCTGGGAATACAGAAAAACAGATAAAATTATTAGAAAGAACCCAATCCATTGCCAAAAATTTGGTCGTTCTTGATAAATTAAAATCGCGCCAATAAAAGTAAAGAAAGGGCCTGCAGAGCGTATTGGGGTTACAATGGTTATAGGCAAATGCTTAAGCGCTTGGTAGGCCAAAACCCAAGAAGCAGCCATTATCATTGCTTTTATAATTATGTATCCGTGTTCTTTAATAGATAATGGAGTTACATAAAGCTGTATTTGTTGCAGGTATTCTGGTTGCCAAAGAGAACCTATGAACAATGGTAAAAGCAACAAAAAGCCTGCAACCAAAGTGCCCAACAGCACGGTGTAAGTCTCATTATTGCGTACGGCATGTTTCTTACAAAGGTTGTGTAATCCTAAAAATAAGGCCGCTAATAATCCAAGATACATCCACATAATGCGCGCGAAGATAGTTTATTGCATAAAAAAGACCGCTAATTTTAGGTTAGCGGTCTTTTAATTATCGTTTTAATAATTTATTCTTCTTCATCTACAGTTGCCAGCACATCGGCCATTTCTAAGTCCTCGTCCATTTCTAATTTTTCTGGTACGGAATTTTTAGCTGCGTTAAATTTTTCAAGTCGTTCTATTTCGTCCTCATCGCCAGAAAAATAAGGAAAAACATCTATGATAGGAGATTCGGAAACGGCCGGTATGGTATACTCACCCATAGTTCCTTTCATTACCTCAATTGTATTATCATAGGCCTCCTTAACATCGTTGGCCTGAACCAATAAATACATGTTGGTTTTCCGCTCTTTGCCGCTCTCCTCATCATATGCAATTAGGGCAACCTTAGATTTAAACCATCTGTCCGTATTTTCAAATGGATGTATTTCTGCATAATTGGCCACTTTAATGTTGGTGATCTTAATTTCTTCACTATCCATTAAATACGCTTGCATTTCTTCGGTAATTCTACTTTCTGCCTCCGTATAAGATATTGCATCTACCAAAAAGGGTTCGGTTTTTACCTTTTGCATTCCAGTTGCCTCATCTAGTTTTCTATACTTTACCTTACACTCGTACCAAGTTGCACTCATAATTCATAATTTTTGGGGTGCCAAATATAGGTTTTAGGGTACGCCAATTTGGTATAAAAAAGCAATAGATATTCACAATTTCTAGCTTTAAGTACTAGTCGCCAGATAATGAATGGATTAGTTATTTCTACAATTTTATGTGCACAACCAACCAAGTGTTTATTATTTTAAAGAATTATTGTCTTTTATAGTGCTATAATCATTTATTAGTACGACATTCGCGGCCAATTTAATATTAAGTACAATAACATGAGTAAAGGAACAGTAAAATTCTTCAACGACACCAAAGGATTTGGATTTATAGTTGAAGAGGGTGTTAACAAAGAACACTTTGTACATGTTTCTGGATTAATTGACGAAGTTCGCGAAGGTGACCAAGTTGAGTTTGATTTAGAGCAAGGTAGAAAAGGATTAAATGCAGTGAACGTAAAGGTCATCTAACCCTATAGAACCAAAAACAAAAAGCCTATCTGGAAACAGATGGGCTTTTTTTATGATAATACAAGGAAATTAGTATAGAAAGCCTTACCTTATCGGCTAACACAGAATATGGCAAAATCACAACAAACCTTTAATAAAAGGGAAAAAGAAAAAAAGAAGCTTAAAAAACGAGAAGAAAAGCTAAAAAAGAAAGAAGCAAGGCGTGCCGAATCTAAGGATAGCGACGGTGGTATACCTTTTGCTTACGTGGATAAATTTGGTAACCTTACCGATACACCACCAGAACCAACAGAAGAGGAAGAAATTGATGCCTCTGAAATAGTTTTGGGAATTCCACAGAAAGAAGAAACCGAAGAGGATAAATTTGACCCTATCCGTAAAGGAAAAGTGTCTTTCTTTGACCACTCTAAAGGTTTTGGATTTATAATTGATTCTGAAAATAACGAAAAGTATTTTTGTCACGTAAGTGGTTTAAATGACGAAATCACAGAAAATGACAAGGTTACCTTTGAGCTTGAAAAAGGCCAACGTGGAATGAACGCTGTTCGTGTAAATCTAGATAAATCTTAAGTTTTATCACAACTAAATAGTTAAAGCTACACTTAAAATAACTTACGTTTAAATTGTGTGGACAAGTAATTTACTTCTGATAAAATCTATTTGGATTCTACATTAGGTAAGTTATAACTACGGTATGCACCGTAAATTCCAAAAACGGATAAAACAAGTATTACACCTTTGGTAGAAATTAAGGCTACCAATGCACTAATACCCCCGGTTAATAATAGTATGGCGCCAATCAATGTATTGCTTACGGAGACGTAATCTGTACGTTGGTTGCCTTCTGCCATATCCACTATATATGTTTTTCTTCCTAGCCTTACTCCGCTATGGGCAATACCTAAAAGAAAGAAAGCGATTGGATACAGCCAAAAGCTACTTTTAATAGTGGGCAAAAAGGCGATGATAAAGAACATGGCAATACCTAAAATGGCAGCGAAAGATGCTGCTATGGCCATAACTTTTTTACTAGACGTATCTGCCATTCTACCCCATATAGGTGCGCTAATAATAGAAGCAAGACCATTTGCCAAAATAAATAACCCTAACAAGTAACTTTCTTTACCTAAATTGTCTTGTGCCAATAATACATAATAAGGTGCGGTAAGTGCCGAACACAATAAAAGGGATCGAGCGATAACAAAGTTTCTAAAATGCTTGTCGGTTTTTATTATGTTCATTCTTTGCCATGCTTCCTTCCAAGCGTTTTTACCGCCATCCGTAGCACCTTTTTCTTCTGTTATAAAAGCATAGACCAGTGCTGCAAATAGCCATAAACTAGCGGCAAAAAATAACAAAACAGCATAAAACGTAACGTTTGCATCGCTTTTAGACCTGTAAATAATGTATAAACCTGCTAACAAAACCAATACTCCTGATACGGAAACGGTATAGCCCTTTAATTTACCGCGCTTTTTTTTCGGAATGGTCTTTCCCAATACATCTTTAGATGCTATGGAGCATAAGCCACGCGATAAACTAAAAAGAACCAACAATAGAATTATAGTGTATCCTGCGGTAACACCTTCTGTGTATAAGGTGACAAAACCTATGGCGGCAATACTCAGGCATTGTAATACGCTTCCTATTACATAGATCCATTTACGCCGTTCTTGCGTACGAACGTAACTGGCAATTACAATCTGGGGCAACATGGAGCCAGATTCCCGTATAGGTACAATAAAACTAATTAGGTATACTGGAGCGTTAACATAACTCATTACCCATGTTAATACAGTTTTAGGATTGCTAAGGGTGTCACCTAATTTGGTAAGGGTATTGCTCAAAAGAATCAGAAAATAGTTGTTGGGTGTTTCTTTGCAGGCATCTTCACTAATAGCACTACAGGCACGTGCATCTTCCTCGTTGTTGAGATAGTCGTATAAACGTTCGGTAAAAGAATTGGTTTTCATTCTTAAAAGATACAATTTACCGCAGGTTTTTTGCGTTTTGTTCAATTAACAAAGCTTTCTGGTAATTCAGTTGTATTAATATCTTGGTTTGTAGTATTTTTAATAACCTAAGCACTATCGGTTTATGAACGAGAATCTTATAAGTCAGCAAGAAAAAGACCAAATCATTGAACGCCAATTGCGCTTTCAAGAACTACTTATCAGTATTTCTACTACTTATATTAATTCTGACCTATCGGATATTGACCAACTAATCAATAAATCGTTAAAACAAATAGGAGAGTTTGTAGCATCTGATAGGAGCTATATTTTTTCTTATGACTTTGAAACCAATACAACCACCAATACCTATGAGTGGTGTGCAGATGGCATAACACCAGAGATAGATAATCTAAAAAATGTTCCGGTAGATTTTATACCGCAATGGCTAGCAGCCCACCGTAAAGGAGAGGCTTTTTGGGTAGAAGATGTTAGCAAACTGCCAGACGACGGAGAAATGGGGCTAAGGGCTATTTTAGAACCACAAGGAATACAGAGCCTTATAACCATACCTAAAATTAAAAACAATGAACTTATTGGGTTTATTGGTTTTGATTCGGTTAGAAGAATCAACAAATACAACGATAACGAAAAAGATATTCTTTTTGTTTATGCCAACATGTTGGTCAATTTAATACAGCGTAAAGAACAAGAAGAGAAAATTAAGGAACAAGAGGCTAAAAAAGAAGAGTTATTACAATCGCTCTCAGAACAAAACCAAGCCTTGAACGAATATGCCCATGTGGTTTCGCATGATTTGAAGGCACCCTTAATAAATATGCATACCTTACTTTCTTGGTATATGCAAGATAAGAGGGAGAGCTTGGATAGAGCAGACAAGCAAACCCTTAAACAAGTACTTTTTAATGTAGAGAAAATGGATTTGCTCATTAAAGGTATTTTAGACTACTCTACAGTAGACCGTATTTCTGAAGAAGACACTTGGGTTAGTACGGATTTAATTATAAATGAAGTACTACAGACCCTTTTGGTTCCAGAACACATTACGTTGCAAGTTCAAGAACCTTTACCTAAACTTTATGGAAATACATGGCGTATTAGACAAGTGTTCCAAAACTTAATTCAGAATGCCATAAAATATTCCGACAAAGAAAAGGGTAAAATTGCTATCGGATATTTTGATAGGCCAGAGGCTTATGAGTTCTATGTTAAAGACAATGGCAAAGGAATAAACCAAGCCTATTTTGACCGCATATTTAAAATTTTCACCAAACTAGATAATACCGCAAGCTCCTCTGGTATTGGCTTATCTATAGTTAAAAAGATAGTTACACATTACAAAGGCGAGGTTTGGTTAGAGAGCACAGAAGGGTTGGGGTCTACCTTTCACTTTAGTTTACCAAAAGCCGTTGTAGCTAAGTCTAAAGAATAATATAATATTGGTATTTAAGTTTTTACAACCGTCATTTGAAGCTTTTAATTAAGTAAAATACAGTCTCTAACTATTTACATTTCGCGCCTTAAATTCTACAATTCAGTAAATTGTATTGCTGGTAATGTATAAGAAGATGCACTTTTGTGATGTACTAACAAATCAGAATCATCATGAAAAAAACAATCATCGTATTAGTTCTTTTGGTATTTGCCCAAGGACAATCCCAAACAGAAACAACACTAACATCTGCACAATGGCAAGAAGATTTAACCTTTCTTCAAGACCAAGTACATGCCAACTTTCCATTTCTATTTAAAAAAGTAACAAAAGAAAATTGGGACAAGGCCGTTGCGCAATTGTATAAAGAAATACCCAACTTGGAGCCACATGAAATTAAAGTAGGGTTCTCTAGAACTGTATCTCTTTTTCAATACGGCCATACCCAGGTGCCTTTTAGTACCCTTGGTAAAGAAGGAGTGTTACCGCTTAACCTATACCATTTTAAAGATGGGGTTTTTGTAGAAGGTACTACTAAGGAACATAAAAAAATACTAGGAGCTAAGGTGATTAAAGTTGGAGAAACACCAATTACAGAAGCTTTAGAACGGATACGACCTGTTGTGCCTGTAGAGAACAACAGTTATTTCAAGGCATACGGGCTACGCTTTTTAACGGTACCTGCTGTATTACATGCCCAAGGGGTGGTACCCAACTATACAGACGCTACGGAAATGACTTTCGAAAAAGAAGGCAAACGCTTTACCTATACTTTACCACACATAGCGTACAAAGACCGCTCTACAGATTATTTACTTACCATACCAAACCAAAATTGGGTAAGCGCAAGAAATCAGTCCGAAACGCCACTCTATTTAAAACAGTTGAACGACACTTATTTTAACTTTGAGTATTTGGAAGAATCCAAAACACTTTACGTTCGCCAGAGTTCTGTTTTTAATCATGAAACAGAAACTATCAAGGATTTTTATGAGCGATTATTCGCTTTTGCAGATACACATGAGGTAACTAAATTTATTTACGATGTTCGTTTAAACGGCGGTGGTAATAACTATAATAACAAAGGGTTAATACAGGCCATATTGGCTAGGCCTAAATTGAACCAAAAGGGTAAGTTCTTTTTCATTACCGGTAGGCAAACGTTTTCGGCTTGTCAAAATTTAACCAATGAGATAGAAAACTATACCAATGCTATTATGATTGGCGAGCCAACGGCAGAAAACAAGAATTTTTATGGAGACAATAAGAAAATAGAATTACCCAATTCCAAAGTTAGAGCCTATCTGTCTTTTGCTTGGTGGCAAGATATGCCGCAATGGGAAAACGCAGATGCAACGGTGCCAGTTATCGCTATTGAGCCAACGTTTAAGGAATACCAACAAAATCAAGATCCTGTGGTGGATTTTATAATACAAAACAATTTGGAAGGTTTTATTGCCGACCCCATGGCACATTTAACAGATTTATTCGTTGCAGGGAAAATAGAAGAGCTGCGTGCAGAATCTGCCAGAATTTTAAGGGACCCAATCTATGCCCATATTCCTTTTGACCAACACTTTATGCAAGCCGCGGAGAACATGACGTTTCAAGGCCAACATGAAGGTGTTTTATTGATATACCAATTGTTATCAGAATCGTATCCCAATAAGCCAGAAGTATGGCAAAAGTTAGGGGAGTCCTATGATAAATTGGGTTATGAGGCACCTGCAAAGGAGGCTTTTAAAAAAGCGGCAGACCTACAAAAAGGGTAGGCCTGCGCATAATTTGTAAACAATTAAGGTGGCTCAGGGCCGCTTTAATTGTTTATATAGTTATATAATTCTTGAATCTTTTCTGGGGTGTTGAATGTACCTCCATAAAAGGATGTTACCGTAGCAGAAGTATCATCTTTTATACCTCTAGATGAAACACATAAATGTTTGGCATCTATTATAACGGCAACGTCTTCTGTATCTAATATTTTTTGAAGTTCTAGTGCAATCTGGTTGGTAAGTCTTTCCTGTACTTGTGGTCTTTTGGCAAAGTACTGCACAATTCTATTCAGCTTAGATAAACCAATTACCTTACCAGAAGATATGTATGCCACGTGGGCCTTACCTATAATAGGTACAAAATGGTGTTCGCAATTAGAGTAGAAGGTAATGTCTTTTTCTACCAGCATTTGGTTGTACTGGTATTTGTTCTCAAACAAGGCCACTTTAGGTTTGTTGGCAGGGTCCAAACCAGAGTAAATTTCATCTATATACATTTTGGCTACGCGCATAGGGGTTCCTTGTAGGGAATCGTCCGTGAGGTCCAATCCCATAACGTCCATTATTTCTGCAAACAATTCCGCAATACGGTTTTTCTTTTCTTGATTGCTAAGTTCAAAGGCATTCGCTTTCAAAGGCGTTTCCACACCAGTATAAAGATGGTCGTCTCCTATTTCCTCATGTGTATGTCCGTTTAAATACCCGTTGGTTCCCGTTAATGCTTCTAATACTAAATCTTTTTCTTTCATAGCTTTTAATTCCAGTGGAACGGCTTATTGGTTCCCAGTTCAATTAAATTTCTTTTTATAAAAGTACGGATATTGTTTAATATTATTTGTTAATTATTAAACAAAAGTATAAAACCTGATATAATCCATTAGTAAATCACAGGAATAGAACATCTAATACTTAAGCCAATTCATTTGCAGAACCAAATGATTGTTCTTTAAAAAAAGCCAACTTTGTGTGGAGTAGGGACTACCTTAAGCGCAGTGCAAACGGCTAAGCGGAAAGCTTAATTCAAATGTTGAGCCCTTTCCTTTACCAGCAGAACTAGCGGTTAAAGTCCCCTCGTGCGATTCCACAACTTTTTTGGTCATAAACAAGCCTAAACCGGTACCCTTTGTGCTGGAATTAAAGCGTTCAAAGGGCGTAAATAACTTGTTGAGCGCATTTTTATCCATTCCAGAACCATTATCCGTTATTGTAATCTTTATTTCATCAACAGTAGTATGGGATTCAATGGTAATAGACGGATTTTTTTGATCACCCATATATTTTACGGCATTATCCAACAAGTTTTCGAACACTTGAAAGAATCGGTTAGCATCACCTACAAGAACCGGCATATTCTCGGCTATTAGAATTTTAACGTCTTGTTCTTGTACACGACTAACCATCATAGCTATTGCTTTTTGGGCAATTTGTCGTGTATCTACCGCTTCGTTCTTATTTTTAATATGTCCTAGTTTGGCAATTTCAGTGATATCTGCAATCAAGGTCTGTAGCGTAGTACATGCTTCATCTATAAATTCTAGATACTTTTCCGTGTCTTTGGATTTCTTATCCCCCAAATCATCTGCAATAAAACGGGTGAGCAAGGTAATGTTGCCAAGAGGGCTTTTTAAATCATGAGATAGGGCATAGGTAAACCGTTTAATTTCCTCATTTCTTTCAGAAAGTTGGTTGGCGGTTTCTATTAATTTATGTTGCTGCTGTTCCAATTCAAAGGTCCTAGCTTTAATCTCTTTTTTTAACCGCCGCTGATACGCTTTTATACGTCTGGTTCTTTGAAGATAAAAGGCATAGGCCAATCCAATTAATACCAATGTTATACTTATACGAAACCACCAGGTTTCCCAAAATGGGGGCGTAATTTTTATAAACACACTTACGGCATTCTCTACCCATATACCGTCTGCATTGCTAGACTTTATATGCAAGGTATACGTTCCTGGATTTAAGTTGGTATACGTTGCCGTGTTTCTATTCTCTACGTAATTCCACTCGTTCTCAAACCCTTCTAAATAATAGGCATATTTAACTTTTGCTGCATTTTTATAGGTAATGGCATTAAATTCAAAATCGATTACATTGTGTTTATAGGATAATTTTAAAGAATCGGTTTGGCTAATATCTTTTTCCAGCACAGCAAAATCGTCATTAGGCGTTACAAGCTGATTAAAAATTTTAAGCTTAGAAATATACAATGGCGGTTGTTTTGTACTTTTTTTTATTTCTGAAGGAAAAAACAAATTAAATCCGTCACTACCACCAAATAATAATTGGCCATTACTGGTCTTATAAACAGCACTTCTATTAAATTCATTGGCTTGCAAACCATCTGTAATAGTATACCTAAAGATTTCTTTGGTAGTGTTGTTATATTGTAACAATTCTTTGTCCGTACTTAACCAAAAGTATCCGTCAGCATCTTGTATTATGGCTCTTACGGGACTACCTTTTAGGGTATTTTCGATGTTAATTGGGGTAAATATATCATCTTTAGCATTATACGTATTTAAACCAGATTCCGTTCCCACCCAAATAGTACTGTCCCTATCTTGGTAAATTGAATTGATAAAATCATTGGTAAGTGAATTATCACCTCCTTTTTGAAATTGTTTTATAATCCAGTTACCGTCTTCTGCTTCTATAATTTTATAAAGTCCGGTATTTTGGGTACCTACCCAAATAGTACCATCCGTTGCAGTTAATACTCTAGAAATACTGTTGGCATCACCAATACCTTTGTTGCTCTTAAGAGGTATAGTACCGCTAGCGTTGGTTACCGGATTATACCAATGCAATCCACCATAAAAAGTGGGAATCCAAATACGTCCCTTTTTATCCTTGGTCATATCGAATATGTGGTTCGAATCCAAAAACGAATTTTCTTTGGTCAATACTCTAAATTTCTTCGTTTCTAAATTGAAAATACCTAATCCGTTTGCCCAAGAACCTATCAATAAATTGCCGTGGCCATCTGGTAAAATAGAAAGAACCACGTTGGTGTAAAAGTTATTGTTGTCTAGATTGTAGTGTGTATAGGTGTTTGTTTGTCTATCCCAATAATTAAGACCACCACCATCTGTTCCAATATATACATTACCAGTTTGATCTTCATAAAAGCAATTAATCTTATTATTGTTGAGTAAATCTTGTTTAAACGGATTTGCTTTTACGTGCTCAAATTTGAAGTAATTGGAGTCATAAACGCTAAGCCCATTTTTAAAAATACCTAGCCACATGGTATTGTCTTTGGTATAATACAAACTCCAAATGGAATTCCCTTGCAAGGCATAGGGTTTGGTTAAATCGTTTATATATCTACTAGTGGTACCTGTTTTAGGATGGTAAATTACAACTCCTTTATTTTCGGTGCCACACCAAATATTTCCATACCTATCCGTTGCTAAAGATAGTATGGTATGGTTGGGTGTAATTGCTACTTCTTTGGCGTTTAGATTTCTATTTGCATGCAGGTCTAAAAGCAATAATTTGCCGCTTCTGGTACCTAATACAAGCGTATTGCCATCTGGAGTTAAGAAAGACTTTTGAATGTACTCGTTTGTTTCGAATACCAAATCTCCTTTGTCTTTATTTACGGAATATACGGCTCCACTAGCTACTACGATATATTTATTACTATTTTGATGTTCGTGAATGCCGTAAATGCCTACATCTACACTTTTTTTGGGGTTGGGGAGGGTTATTTTGGTAATATTTCCAGTTTCTGTATTAAGTCTATAAAGTCCATTTCTAAAAGTTCCAATCCATAGTTGTTCTTCTTTTTGAAATAAAGCGTTTATGTATTTGGATTGTAGAAATTGCGCTGTCTCTTTAAACGTATAGGGTTTAACTACGTCCAATTTTCTATCATAGATGTTTAAGCCGAATAACGTACCTATAATTAGGTTTTGTTTGTCGTCCTCTATAAAGCATTTGATGTATCCGTCGGTAAGACCTACTTTACCGTCAATTGTGGCATCAAACAACTTAAAATTACCACCATCATATTTGTAAATACCATTGGTAGTTCCTATCCACATAAAGCCGTTACTATCTTGATAAATTTGCGTAGAGGAACCTTGGAACGCTTTGCCTCCAATAGGGTGGAAGACTATGGAATCTTTTGTAGCTTGCCCCAATGTATAAGAACTCCAACATAGGAGTAAGGCAAAAATGACTCGGGGAATTTTAATCATTATAGGCTATATGCGATTATTTGTAATACAAAACTTACAAATAAAATAAATAATTCGTTGCTGGCTGCAGTTTTGTTGGGAAAGGCATATAATTTGTGGTTTTTATAGATTTAAACGCTTTACCCACAATATTTTAGTTGCACCATTATGGTTAATAGCAATTGCAATTTAATCCGTAATCAAAAGCCAAAATGTAGGCGTTTTTAAACTACTGTTCCAAAATCGGTTTTAGGTAAAGCCATACATTATTGGCCAATATCTGGTGTCCTGCTGCTGTGGGGTGTATACCATCGGCCTGATTCAATTGGGCTACGCCACCAACATTCTCTAGTAAAAAAGGCACCAACACCAGGTCATTCTTTTCGGCCAAGTCTTTAAATAGTTGACTAAATTTTGTAGTGTAGTCTTTTCCCATATTGGGTGGTAATTGCATCCCGGTTAATATGATGGGAATATTCGCATCTTTTTTACGTACCGCATCTATTATTCCTTGCAAATTAGATTTGGTCTCAGATAGGGCGGTACCCCTTAACCCATCATTGGCACCTAATTCTAGTACAAAAACACTTATGTCTTGTGCCAATATCCAATTAATACGCCCTAGACCGCCTGCGGTAGTTTCGCCGCTTAAACCGGCGTTGACCACCTCGTACGGGTAACCTAAAGAATCTATTTTTGTTTGTATTACCCCAGGATAGGCATCTTTGGTATCGTCCAGACCATACCCGGCCGTAAGGCTATCACCAAAGAACAAGATAACTTTGTTGTTCGTGGTGGCAACCGTTTCTTCCGTAACCTCTTTGGGCTCCGCTACCTCCCTTTTTTCTCCTTTAGGGGCTTCCTTGCAAGAAAACAGCAGTAAAACGGCAAGTAAATAACAGAATTTTAAGAAGTTTGGGTTGGTTTGGAGTGGTGTATCTGTGTATGATTGTTTAGTTTTAGACATTGGCGTATAACGGGGTTAACATGAATAATTCAAAGATATTAAAGATTAATGGGCTGCAAAAAAACTACACTAGTGGCGCAAAACAACTTACGGTTTTACAAGACGTTTCTTTTGAGGTGGCCAAAGGACAAACCTTTGCCATAGTTGGCCCATCTGGTAGTGGTAAAACCACTTTGTTAGGTCTATGTGCAGGCTTGGATACGGCAGATGCCGGTACGGTTACCCTTTGCGGGCACAATTTGCAACAATTGACCCAAGACCAACGTGCGCAACTTCGCAATCAAGAAGTGGGCTTTATATTTCAGAATTTTCAGCTGTTACCTACGCTAACCGCTTTGGAAAATGTAAGCGTGCCTTTAGATTTACAAGGAGATAAAAAGGCCTCCCAAATAGCAAAAGAGTTGTTAGAAAAAGTAGGTTTGGGCAATCGGTTAGACCATTACCCATCCCAATTGTCTGGTGGGGAGCAGCAACGGGTGGCCTTGGCCAGGGCATTTAGCAACAGACCTTCTATTTTATTTGCAGACGAACCCACGGGTAATTTGGACGAAGAAACAGGTGAAACCGTTATTAAGCTTTTGTTAGAATTAAATCAGGATGCGGGTACCACATTGGTAATAATTACGCACGATATGGATTTGGCCCGTAGAACACAGCAAATTTTACGTTTAAAAGGCGGCCAAGTAGTTAGTAACCAACCAGTAGCGGCATTTTGAACAACATCCCCCTAAAACCAACCCAAAAAGCCAACACGGCATGGCTTTTTAAAATGGCGTGGCGAGATGCCAAGGCCAGTAAAGTCCGTTTACTGTTGTTTATGGCATCTATTATCTTAGGCATTGCGGCCGTTGTCTCCATTCAACTATTTAGCGGTAACCTTAAAAACAATATACAAGGGCAATCTAAAAGCCTTATGGGCGCGGATTATCTAATAGATACGGACCAAGAACCCACGGAGAGGGCCCAGCAGCTAATTGATTCGTTAGGTCCGCAAGCCATGGAAGTGAATTTTGTTTCCATGGTGGCTTTTCCAAAAAATGGCGGTACCCGTTTGGTACGCGTACGGGGTATTGCTGGCGATTTTCCTTTTTATGGCGAAATTGATTCGGAGCCTCCAACTGCAGGAAACACCTATCAACAGCAAGGCGGAGCCTTGGTAGATGCTACCTTAATGCTTCAATACAATGTGGTTCCCGGAGATTCTATTAAGATAGGGGAGGTTACCTTACCCATTGCCGGTGCTCTAAAAGCCATACCGGGTACAACGGCTATTTCTACCTCCGTTGCGCCACCGGTAATTATTCCTTATGCCTACGTAGAACAGACCCAATTGCTCCAATTTGGTAGCCGTAAAGAATACCAATACTTTTTTAAGGACGAAACGGTAGATTTGGCGCTATTGGACAAAACGTTGGACCCCATGTTGGATATGGAAAATGCCGATATTGATACCCACACCAGTACCAGTAGTCGGTTAGGACGGCGGTACGATAATGTGGGTAAATTCCTGAATTTGGTGGCTTTTATTGCATTATTATTGGGTTGCGTGGGTATTGCCAGTTCTGTGAACATCTATATTAAGGAAAAGTTACCCGCTGTGGCAGTGCTCAAATGTTTGGGAGCCAGCCGTAAACTAAGTTTTTTGATTTTTGGTATCCAAATTGCGGGTATTGGTTTATTAGGTGGCTTATTGGGTACGGCCTTGGGTGTGGGCGTTCAAAGTATGTTTCCCTATATATTGCAATCCTTATTGCCATTTAATGTAACCATAGAATTACTACCACAACCCTTGATTTTAGGCGTGTTGCTCGGTGTTTTTATGTCCGTTTTATTTGCGTTATTGCCCTTGTTGAGAACCTTATACGTATCCCCCTTAGCCGTATTGCGTATTGATGATAGCGGTACGGTACAATCTACTTTGGCCAGATGGGTTTTGGGTATCTTAATTTTTGGCTTTTTGTATGGTTTTTCGTTTTGGTTGTTACAAGACGGTGCGTATGCTTTGGCTTTTGTGGTTGGGGTAGTGGTTACCTTTGCTATTTTGGCCGGTATTGCGCTGTTTACCATGAAATTGGTAAAGTACTTTTTTCCAAAAGAAGCGAGTTACACCCTACGGCAGCCTTTGTTAAACCTGTTTAGGCCCAACAACCAAACCATGGTATTGTTGGTGGCCATTGGTTTGGGTACCTTTTTAATTAGCACGTTGTATTTGAGCAAGGATATGCTATTGGCCAAAACCAGTATAGAAAACAATGCCAAAAGTCCCAATCTGGTGGCTTTGGATATACAGACCAAGCAGTTGGATGCCGTGGTAGGGGTATTCAATAAAAATAAGATTGATATTATCAACAATATTCCCTTGGTTACCATGCGCATGCACAGTATAAAAGGGGTTGGCCTTAACGAGATACGAAAAGACACCACCAGTACCATTAGGGGGTGGATTTTAAACCATGAATTTAGAACTACGTATAGGGACAGTTTAATAGGGAGTGAAAAGTTGCAAAAAGGGGAGTGGATAGCCAATTACGAGCAAGGCACCATTCCAATATCCATATCTGATAACATTGCTAGGGATGCCCAATTAGCAGTGGGCGATGCAGTGGTATTTAACGTGCAGGGCGTTTTAATGGAAACCGTGGTGGCCAGTGTGCGACAAGTAGATTGGACCCGCCTGCAACTCAATTTTTCCATTGTTTTCCCCGCTGGGGTGCTAGAAAATGCTCCGCAATTTAATGTACTTACCGCCCATGTTCCTAACGAGGAACGTTCTGCCTATTTGCAGCGCGACTTGGTAGCATCGTTCCCCAATGTTTCATTGATAGATTTACGGCAGGTATACACCATCATAGAGGATATACTGGATAAGGTGTCTTGGGTTATTAATTTTATGGCCTTTTTTAGCATACTTACCGGAATTATAGTGCTTATTGGTTCTGTACGCACCTCTAAATACCAGCGCATACGCGAGGCCGTACTACTACGTACTTTGGGAGCAAAAAACAAGCATATTGTTACCATAGCCATACTAGAATACCTTTTTTTAGGTGTTTTAGGGTGTTTGGTAGGCTTAGTATTGGCCTTGGCGGGCAGCGCCGCTTTGGCATTTTACCTGTTTGAGGAAACGTTTGCACCCACTATTTGGCCCTTATTGGTGTTTTTGCCTGCATTGGTATTGTTGGTAGTAGCCATTGGTTTAAGTAATATACGTCCTGTTTTAAAAAGCTCGCCGTTGGAGGTGTTGCGTGGCGTAGGTTAAAAGCCAGGTTTGCGCAACCCATCTTGGTACAACTATTGTGCTATGTTTTGGCAATTACATAAAGGGTATGAAAAAAATAGTTGGCGTACAGCTCTTGCTGCTGGTTTTGGGTTGGGGTAGTGGTTGGGTATATGCACAACCCAAAGGGTTTGTAGCAGGGTATATCTTAACAAAAAACGGAGATACCTTAAACGGTTTTATTAAAGACCGTTCCCCAGAACCTTTTGTAGCCCTTTATGATAACCTACGGTTTAGGCAAAAAGAAAAATCCCGAACCAAAAAATTTAGCCCAGATGCCATTTTAGGTTACGGATTTGCCAATGAACACTATATTTCTATGCGTTTACGGGAAGAAAGCAACTTTTTTAAGTTCCGATATTATACGGATGCTGCTGCTCCCAAGGTATTTTTAAGAGTATTAAAACGCAGCCCTAAGCTTTGGTACCTAGAGCAGTTATACCTAGATGATGACAATTCTTATTTGGATTCCATACCCTTTTTCTACAAACCGGGTTCTAGGGAACTGGTACGGGTTACGCATGGCATTTTTGGGTTTAAAAAGAAACGCTTAATGGCTTACTTTTATGATTGTCCGGCAGTAGTGCAAGCCCTATCCAAAGAAAAGGTGATACTACAGGGTATTTTGGAACTGTATAACTTTTGTGTGGCCAATTGTTTTTGAGGTGAATGTAGTTTGACTAAAAACCTTACCTAAGATTTAGTAGTTTTATGCCATACAGCTATTCGAATAATAACGGATAGTTAAGGGTTAGACACAAGCAAAAAAATGAAAGAAATTAGAAAGTTTATTGATACGATAGCGCCAATGAACGATTCTGATTGGGAGTTTTTCGCTTCTAAACTGCAAAAAGTAGCGCTTGAGAAAAATACAGTAGTCTTAGAAGTTGGTAAAACGGAAAAGTACTTATCCTTTATTTCACAAGGTATAATCCGACTATATATTCCAAAAGAAACGTCTGATTTAACTTTTGGATTCGTGTTTGATAATGAGTTTGTTACCGCCTACGACTCTTTTTTAACCCAGAGCCCATCAGAATATCAGTTAGAAACGTTAACAGAAACCATCTTGTGGAAAATTTCTACTAACGATTTGCAGGAAGTTTATAAAAAAACTAAAAACGGAAATCTTATTGGAAGAAAAATGGCTGAAAAAATGTTTCTAATAAAATCGAAAAGAGAACTTTCATTTTTAAATAAAACAGCCGAAGAACGCTATTTGGACTTATTCTCAGACAGACCAAAATTAGTAAAGCAAATTCCACTAAAATATATTGCCTCCTATATTGGGGTTACGCCACAAGCCTTAAGTAGAATACGAAAACGCATTTCTTAACTTGGGTTCATTTTTTTTGATTATCCTTTTCTAATCTTTGTGCCATAGCAATTTAAAAAATTATGAAACCCTTAATTATACTCTTTGTCACGTTTATTGGCTCACTTATTGCCATTAAGTTTATAAGAAAAGAGTACGACTTTGCCTTAGCAGCAAGAATTGCCATGGCCCTAATGCTTGTGTTCACCGCTGTAGGACACTTTGTGTTTACCAAAGGCATGTCAATGATGATACCTCCCTTTATTCCTTTTAAAGAAAATATGGTCTACCTAACGGGAATCTTTGAAATTGTACTTGCCATAGGTCTTTTAATCCCAAAATTTAAAGTGATATCTGGTTGGACACTAATTGTTTTCCTCCTTTTAATGTTACCGGCAAACATATATGCTTCTTTACATAATGTGAATTACCAAAAAGGAACGTTAGACGGTAATGGTGTTTCTTATTTGTGGTTTAGAATACCTTTACAAATACTGTTTATTGTATGGACCTATTTTAGTGCGATACGAGTATGATGGCGCATTAAAAGTAGTGGTAAATTTACGACTAAATCGATTAAGCCGCACAGTAACTTCTAGAAAAATTTCTTGTAAAAAATCTTTTCTAAAAGGTAATGAAACCGACGCAGGAGGTTCATGAATACCTTTAAAAAAAATAACAAGACATGAATAAACACTTTTTATGCGACGACGGTAGGAGGGAGGAAATGTATATTGCATAGGCTAATATCAATAGATACGATATTATAAAAGTTTACTCATTAATAAGCAATAATAGGGTATATTTATAGTTATTTAAGGATATAAAATGATTCCTCAATATGAAACTTAAAAACTTAGTTTTTATAACCCTCTTTATAGTATTATTTACAGGATGCGGAAAAGATGACCCAGATACTCAAGCTCCTGTACCAATTGATAAAGAGCCAGAAGCCATTATTCCTACAATAAGCAGCCTTTCTAAAGAATACTTATTCATGGGTGACGAGTTAGTTATCAATGGAGCTAATTTTATTCAAATCGATTTCGAAACGAAAGTTTTTGTCAACAATAAATTGATTGCACCGAGTTCATTATCTTCTACGGAAATAAAACTTATGCTAGAACCCGAAGAGGAGGGACCATCAGAAATCGTCGTGGAAGTAGATGGAAAACTTAGCGAAAGTGCCTTCATTTACGTACTTAAAAAAGGTTGGAACAAACTTGTTCTCGATAGAAATCGTGAATTTAAGAAAGCAGTGGTTTTAGAAGAAGAAGATGATATATACGTTTTAGGTGACCTTATTTCCGGCAGCGGTTCGTCGAATAGACTATTTAAAATCTCACCTTCTCCTGAGAAATTCATTTCCACCCAAGTACCTAATATAATGAATGGTAGTATTAGCAACTTTGAAATCGATAGCATGACGGGAAATGCAGCTGTTTCCAACGGGTATAGCCTTCAATTATTTGAGAATAAATTCGAAACGGAAAAGAATATTTATGAGGCCGCAGCTGTACAAGATCCAGGAAGTGGTTTATATATGAGAATATTACTAGACGAGAATCAAGTATTTTATTCAAATCTTATGTATACTTATGGGTATTCCTCTGATTTTGGTACTACTTACAAAAAACAATATACAGATTGGTTATTAAATGAAGGTATGCGTGGAGCGCAATATTATGGATCAATAAGATCTATTAAAAAAGCTCCTTCTGATGGTAAAATTTACGGTATTGGAGTATATCGAAAAAGATGGAAGTATGATGAACCTGATACGAATTTAATAATGAGATCTGATGATTATCAAAATTGGGAAGTAATAGATTCTGTAACTGTTAACACAGCAAGAACCCTTTACCGAGGTAATTTTTTTGATACTGATTTAATCCTTACAATCGATTCTGAAAATAATTTGTTGCGAAGTTCAGACCTAGCGAAAACGTGGTCAACTGTAGGTTCTGGTATAAAACGTTTTTATATCAGAAGCAGAGATGAATGGTACGCAGTATCTACTGAAAATCAGGTAATTTCGACTTTAGATGCGGGACAGACATGGACTACCGAATTAGAATTTGAAGAAACTGATATTATTAGTCATATAAATTTTTCTAAAAGCAAAATAGTAGTTTCAGGTTACGGTTTTCTTTATATTAAACACGAATAGACTTAATTACAATTAGAGAAGTTAAATACATTTCATTTTTATTACTGTTTATTATATTAATCTTTGTTGGACTATCAAGTATCCAGCCTAATAGAATTTTAGCTAAACAAAAGGCGCATTAATTGTTTCTAAAGTTTTTGAAGTTTTGATTTTTGTTTAGCTCACGCATTGGTATTTTTAACAGTGAAGTTCGTGAATCTCCTGAAGTTGATTTCTTTTCTTTAAGACTAAATATATAGATGTTCTAAAAAGAAAACTTTTATTGGATTTACACAAATAAAAAATATGTAAAAATAGGTTCGCAGGGAAATTTTAGCTTTTGCGGCAAGCTGACGAACTGCCCGTAAAATTTTTAGTGACGTATATATTATTGAATATCCTGTAAAACTGTTTGACATATGTGGCGAATAAAATTATCTAGCAGATGATTTTATTTGACGGTGAGATAAAGTGTTGGAGTTATTAGCAGAATTTCTTTTTACATAATATCGTTGCCGAAATAAGCCTAAAGGTTATCATAGCTACAATTGTCCTATAATGTAGCATATATAACGACCATTTCTGTAATACTGCTATGACATAATTGTTGACGATATAGAACACTGGCGTGTCGCTATATCTACAATTATATCAAATACGGTGGTATTAGCGCAGTTTTACCTAATTGTATATTTGTCCTATAATTTATAGTATGTAAACCCTTACAGCATGTTTTGTCTTACAAATATAACGCTAATTTACGCATTTTA